>CAVQER010000005.1:0-794089 GCA_963711595.1 uncultured Alphaproteobacteria bacterium | reverse complement strand
TGCGCTGTTAGGAGCGGTCTTCTCGCGTCCACGGAAATAGCACGGACGGAAAATCTGCCGCATAGCGCTTTCTTTTTGCCGGCGCCCAATAGCCGGCTCGCGGTGTCGCGCCCGGTTCGACGACCTTGCGATACAGATGCCAGGTCGCGTGCCCGAGAACCGGGAATGCAATCGCGAGGCCCATCAGAAACGGAAGCGAGCCGAGCGCCAGCAAAGCCGCGACGATCAGTCCCCACATCGCCATCGGAATGGGGTTGGCCGCCACCGCGCGCACGGACGTGGTCACTGCGGCGGCGAATCCAACGTCGCGATCAAGCAGCAGCGGAAAGGACACGACGCTGATCGTGAAGGCGACCAACGCAAACAAGAAGCCGACCGTGTTGCCGACCAGGATCAGCGTCCAACCCTGTCGGGTGGTCAACACGTCCTCGATGAATCCCCCGAGCGACACCGGACGAGCACCGCCGAAAGTCGCGGCATAAATCAGCTCCGCGACGAGCAGCCAGGTAAGAAAAATCGCCATCAGCAGTGAGCCGAGTGTGACAATTGCCGGAATCGATTGGGAGCGAAGCACGCCAAAGGCGTCCTTCCAGGACGTGCTGAGGCCGAGCTCGCGTCGCCTGCTCAGCTCATAAAGCCCGATTGCAGCGAGCGGGCCGATCAGGGCAAAGCCGGCGATCAGCGGAAACAGGATCGGCAGCAGGTCGTAACCGAACGCCAGTCGCGCGAAGAGCAATCCGATCACGGGATAGATCAAGCTGAGGAAGACGACGTGGCTTGGCATGGCCCGGAAATCATCAAGCCCCTTGGCAAGGACGTCGTAGAGGTCAGCGGGCCGGATCGTGCGAACTTCAGGAAGTACAGCCGTCGGGGCGGCTTGGGCGATCGCGGAATTTCGAGCCATCGGTCATGCCTCCAGCGTGCGGGCAAAACGGCCGCGGCCAAAGGCAGGCACGTGCCGGCCAGCGGAACAGCCGCGGCCCCCCAGTGCGATCGCAAGTCTACGCCTCGAATCCGCTTTGAGAAGCGTTTCATTCGCCGATGGAACCGCCGCAAATGCGCCGGTAGCGCGCGGTCGCGCGATTGTGAGTGAGGGTCGAGCATGTGTAACGGAAGGCGCGCGCGTGCGTATTAGAATTGAATCCAATGGAGTCTTCATGACGAGACGGGCCTTGTTTGCGGCCGTTGCTTCCGTGCTCGCCGGCGCGTCCGCGTGGCGCTGGTGGACGGGCAGCGATGCGGAAGCCAAAGCGTTCGAAGTGACGCGCAGCGACGCCGAATGGCGCGCGCGGCTCACCTCTGCGCAATTCGACGTGCTGCGCGGTCACGGCACTGAGCGGGCGTTTACAAGTCCGCTCGACCGCGAGAAGCGCGCGGGCGTATTCGCCTGCGCAGGTTGCGGGCTCGAGCTGTTCTCGTCGGTGACGAAGTTCGACAGTGGGACCGGCTGGCCGAGCTTCTACGCCCCGTTGCCGAACGCCATCGGCACTTCGACCGACTACAAGCTGGTCGTGCCGCGGACGGAAGTGCATTGCCGTCGCTGCGGAGGGCACCTGGGCCATGTATTCAAGGACGGGCCGCCGCCGACCGGGTTGCGCTACTGCATGAACGGTGTCGCATTGAATTTCCTTCCGGCAAGCGTATCGTAGAATTCTCACCCGCCCGGCAAAAGTTGCCGCAGCCCGGCAGAAGCGCACCGGCCGTTTCGCACCGGCATTCCCCTAACTCATTGAAGCAACTCGACGAATTTCGTGGCACGCGGCTTGCCACATCCGCGGCGGGCCGCAGCGTGCGCGTTCGCGCAGGCGCTGCCGATGATGGAGGGTGTAATGGGTCTTTTCGGTGCCATGACGACCGCGGTCGGCGGTCTGCGAGCGCAAGCGTTCGCGCTGGAAAACGTTTCGGGAAATATCGCGAATTCACAGACGACCGGCTTCAAGCGGGTCGATACGAGCTTCTCCGATCTCGTGCCGGACTCGGCGCCGCAACTGCAGCTCGCCGGTGGCGTGATCGCACGCTCACGCGGCACCAACAACGTGCAGGGCGACATCCAGAACGCCTCGGTCGACACGTTCATGGCCATCAACGGCGACGGCTATTTCATCGTGCAAAAGCCGTCCGCCTTCCCGGATGGACATACCTGTGTTCACCGGCGTCGACCTTTCATTCGCGGCGCGGCGACTTCCAGCTCGACAAGGACGGCTTCCTCGTCAACGGCACCGGCTATTACCTGAAAGTGCTCGAGGTCGACGGAGCGACGGGCAACGTGATCGGCAGCGTCCCGGAGGTCATGCAGTTTTCGAACGACTTCCTGCCGGCGCAGCCGACGACGTTGATCGAGTACCGCGCGAACCTCGCAAGCTTTCCGCGAACCGGTCAGTGCCGATCCCGACATTCCCGGCTCCGATCGCTGAGCCCATCCGGCGTTCTCCGTCGACCCGACGGTTGCGGGTACCGGCACTGTCGTCGCCAACGACGAGCCCACGTTCCTTGCGCAAACGATCTCCGGCGGCGCGATCACCGCCTTCGATCCGTCGGATCGCCCGTGAACATCCAGTTGCGCTGGGCCAAAATCAGTGACGGGCGCGCCACTGCGGTGGGCACGGCGACCTTTCGACCCGGTCGATCTTGGGGCGAGCTACGACACTGACACCATCACGATCACCGTCGACGGCACCCCCACCATCATCACGATCGACACCGGCGCCATGTCGGATTCCGACGAGGTGATTGCCGCGATCGATGCGATCGCGGGAATCACTGCCGGCTTGAACGGGCTCAATCAGCTCGTGATTTCGGGTGACACGCCGTCGGTCGATTTCTCGATCGCGTATTCCGATGCGGGGATCGGGACTGACCTCGGCTCGGCCGCCGCAACCTTCAACCCATCGGGTACCGCTCAGTGGGAGCTGTTCTATCTCGAAAATTCCACGGCGACGGGAACGGACGTGGCCTGGCGCAATGCCGGCGTGACCTACGAGTTCAATGCCAGCGGGCAGATGATCTCCGGACCGAGGTCGTTGCGCTGACCGGCGTGACGATCAACGGATTCGCTCGGCAATGTCACGATCAACCACGGCGACGCGGGCATCACGCAGTTCGCCGACGTTAACGGCAATGCGCAGGTCAACCTATTGCGGCAGAACGGTTTTCCGGCAGGCGAACTTGCAGGGCATTTCCGTCAACGAAAAGGGCCGGATCATCGCGAGCTATTCGAACGGGCGTACGCTCGAGATGGCCGAGATCGTGCTCG
Organism: uncultured Alphaproteobacteria bacterium; assembly: GCA_963711595.1. Taxonomy (GTDB): domain Bacteria; phylum Pseudomonadota; class Alphaproteobacteria; order Rhizobiales; family Xanthobacteraceae; genus JAUSIF01. The sequence continues at coordinate 790,836 of CAVQER010000005.1, read as the reverse complement.
CAAGCTTCAACGCCGACAATTCGCTGAAGCGGCTCGACGGCGGCGCGTTCGAAGCGACCTCGGAATCGGGTCCGCCGCAGTTCGGCGCGAGCGGCAAGATCATCGGCAAGGCGCTGGAAGGATCCAATACCGACATCGCCGACGAATTCACCAAGCTCATCGTTACGCAGCAGGCCTACGCCGCCAACACGCAAATCGTGACGACGAGCGATCAGATGCTGCAAGAAACGCTGAATATGGTTCGCTAAAGCCGAGCGCGTCCGGCCACTGCCTAAGGACCTCGTCATGAGTTTCTCAAACGCGATCTCGGCTGCGCTCTCCGGGCTGAAGCTCACTCAGGCCGGCGTCGGCCTCGTCGCCGACAATATCGCCAACGCAGAAACGCCCGGCCACGTCCGCAAGTCGGTGCTTCAGAGTGGTGCCGCGTCCAACGCCGGTGGCGTGCAGCTTCTCGGCGTTACGCGCGAACTCGACATCTTCGTGCAGCGGCAGTTGCGAGCGGAACTGGCTGGCGCTTCCTACGCAGGCAAAGTGAACGACTATTACCAGCGCATCGCCCAAATCTACGGGCAGCCGGGTGGATTGAACGCGCTCGACACGCTGTATAACAATTTCTCCAATTCGCTGCGATCGCTGATGACCAGCCCCGAGTTGATCGCAATGCGGACTGATGTTCTCAACCAGGCGGCCGTACTCGCTCAACAGCTCAACGCGATGTCCGGTGACATCCAGGAGTTGCGCACCCAGGCCGAGATTTCGATTGACGCCGCCGTCGACCGGGTCAATGAAATTTTGCAAAGCGTTGAAAGGATCTCGGCCCAACTAGTTTCGGCGACACCTGCGAGCGCCGAGGTTGCCAACCTGCTTGATACTCGCGACACCTTGATCGCAGAGCTTTCCAAACTGATCGACGTGCGCGTCGTGGAGCTTGAGCGCGGGCAAATCTCGATCTTTACCAATTCCGGGGTGAGCCTGTTCGACCACAAAGCCGCGCACCTCGCGTTCGATGGACGCGATACCATTGGCCCGCAGTCGCTGTGGAATATCGACCCCGACTTGCGGAAAGTCGGGACCATCAAGCTTGTGACGCCCAGCGGCTACCAACTCGACCTAATTGCTGACAAAGCGATCCGGTCGGGGGAAATCGCGGCAAATCTGGAAATGCGCGATCGGATCTTGGTGCAGGCGCAAGCGCAACTCGACGAAATTGCGCACGCTCTGGCGTTAGCGCTGTCAAATACCACTGTAACTGGGGACGTTACAACCAGCGGCGCGGCGGCAGGCCTTCAAATTGATCTCGCGGAATTAAAGAACGGCAATGAGATCAGCCTTACCTACACCGACAACGTGGGCGGACAACAGCAACGGGTGACGATCGTCCGTGTCGACAACCCGGGCGCGTTGCCGCTCGACGCTGAGTTTACCGCGGATCCCAACGACACTGTGATTGGTGTCGATTTTTCCGGCGGAATGGCCGCGGTCGTTATTGCGCTCAACACTGCTCTTGGCGCAACCGGTCTGTCATTCGACAATCCGTCCGGTGACGTCCTGCGCGTACTCGATGATGGCGCGCCGGATCTCGTGGACGTCGACGAGTTCAGCGCTTCGATTACCGCCTCCGCGTTCAACGTGGGCGACTTGTCACTTCCGTTTTTCGCCGACGGCGGATCGAATTCCCCCTACACGAACTTCGTTACGGCTACGGGATCACAAAAACTCGGTTTTGCCGCACGCATCGCTGTCAACCCCGAGCTGAAGGCCGATTCCTCGCGGCTGGTTCTCTATGCACCGGGCACTCAAGGTGGCGATCCGGCACGGCCGCAATTTCTCGATCAACAGCTTTCCGCCGCCGCACGATTGTTTTCACCGGCGAGCGGAATTGGAACGGACACTCAGCCATACGAAGGCGCGCTCAATGATTTCATCCGGCAGACCATCTCCATGCAGGGGTCAGCCGCCGAAAACGCGGAACGGCTGAACGAGGGACAGGATATCGTACTGAATGCGCTGCAAGAGCGGTACTCCGAACGCTCAAGCGTCAACATCGACGCGGAGATGGCGCGCCTGCTCCAGCTTCAGACCGCCTACGGAGCCAACGCTCGAGTATTTTCCGCCGTCAAGGAAATGATCGACATGCTGATGAAGATCTGACGCACGCCATGGCAACAATTCCAGCATTTGCCAATCGAGCTGCCCTGACCTCGCTGTTGATTACCGATATGCGGCAACAGCTCGACGAACTGCAGCGCCAACTCGCAACCGGAAAGAAATCCACCACATATGCCGGCCTCGGAATTGAGCGCGGCCTCGACGTCGAGCTGCGTTTGCGCTTGTCGCGTGTGGAGAACTATCAGACCTCAATTCAGATTGTGGATCTGCGAGTAAATCTGTTGAACACGGCACTGGAGCGCCTTCGGGAGCTTGCCACAGAAACGCGCGCCGACGCGAGATCGCCGCTGGCGTTCGAACTGGTGGCCGATGGCCAAACCGTCGCTCAGCGTTCGGCGGGAGTCCGATTTGGAGAGGCGCTCAGCCTTCTCAATGAGAAGGCGGGCGAGCGCTATCTTCTCTCGGGCCGCGCCGGTGATCGGCCTGCTGTCGAGACTTCCGGCAGGATTCTCAACGGCGAAGGCGCGCGAGCGGGTCTCAGGCAGCTAATTGCGGAACGGCTGCAGGCGGATCAAGGTGCGGATCTTCGCGGGCGGCTGTTGACTCCGGCAGCAGCAGGTAGCGTTGTCACGCTGGACGAGGACGGCAGTCATCCGTTCGGATTCAAGCTTGCCTCTGCGACCACCGATTTCGGCGCAACTATAGTCGGGCCTGCGGGGGCACCGGCTACAATGCAGATCGACCTCGGTGCAACCAATCCGCCGGAAGGCGGTCGCGCAAGCTTACGGCTAACATTGCCTGACGGCTCTTCCGTGAACATCGAGCTTCAGGCGACCAGCGATGTCCCCGTCCCCACCGGAAAATTCGCGATTGGAGCGACCGTAGACGACACGGCCCAAAATCTTGCCGCGGCAATCGATCAGTCAATTCAGTCTCTTGCACGCACCGACCTTGTTGCTGCATCGGCGATGCAAGCAGGACACGATTTCTTTGCGACTGATGCAGACAATCCACCGCAGCGTATCGATGGTCCACCCTTCAACTCCGCGACTGCAATGATTGATGGCACGGAAGCGGATACCGTGTTTTGGTATATCGGCGACGACGCAACCGACAATGCTCGGATGACCTCGATCGCACGCGTGGACGATGCGATCACGATTGGTTACGGCGCGCGCGCGAATGAAGAGGGAATCCGTCATACGGTGCAAAACATCGCCGTCTTCGCAGCGATGACGTTTTCGTCGAGCGATCCCGACGCGCGCGACCAGTACTCCGCCCTGCTCAACCGTGTCGGCACGGCGCTCAGTCCCCCGAGCGGTGTGCAACGGCTTGAGGCAATCCAGACGGAAATTGCCGGTGCAAAACTCGCGGCCGACGCTGCTGGTGAGCGATTGGCCGACCGAAAGCCGGTGCTGCAGGGAATGGTCGACGCAATCGAGGGCATTCCACTCGAAGAAGTCGGCGCGATGTTACTTCAGCTCAACACGCGGTTTCAGGCTACGCTACAGACGACGGCAATGCTGTCGCAGTTCAATTTGTTGAATTACATCTAGTCGGCCTGAATAGCCGCAGCGAGATTTCGCGATTAGTGGGAACCCAACTCTGCTGATCGGGTAAGGTCAAGCAGCTGCGCGCAAGCCGGCCGCGAGCTCTCGATTGATATTGATCAATACGCCGAGACGCTCCAGTGCTGGCGCTGTCGAGGTCTCGATGCTCATCGAATGCTTGATCACGAAAACGGCGAGACTCGCAACGTTTTGTTTGATCTCGCGCGGCAGTGGATTCTCGGGCCGCGCAAGGGAGTCGGCGAAAATGAGCCACAGGCGGCGATTGTAACGGACCGCCGAGGCGATCTCGCTTTCCGTCTCGCCGTCCCGCACTCCTTGTAGCTTTGCAGCAGCGCGCAAAAGGAGCTGGGCCTCGAGTTCACGCGGACTCCCGGTGGCCTGGGCAGTCTTGGCGTAGGTTTTCGCCGCCGTGCGCATGATCAAGAAGGTCCTGCTCGTACTCGATAAGCCGCCGCGTATCCTTCAAAGCTTTGTAAAGTTGACCGGTTAATATGGAATTATTGATGGTGTCGAAATACGGGCGAGTGCTAGGCGCGGCGGCCAGCACGTCAGTGACGAGGTCGAAATAGAGCTGATGGTGCCGCGTCGGGTCGCGTGCCAGGTACATCAGCTGCACCATCAAATAGATTCTCTTGCAGGGTGTGTCGGCCTGGTCGACGGTGAGAATGTCCTTCTCGCGGAGGATCGGGGCCTCACCCTCGATGAACAAGCGGGTTCGCTGGTCATCGTTAGTGATGACTGAGTCGCCGACGATTATTCGTTCCCGCGGCTTCAGCTCTACCTTGAGACCCATCGGAGCGTCCTCCGAAAGCGCGCTCGCCTACAGTAGGCAAATCACTTCGCTGGTGTAACAGAACGACGCCAAAGAAAAACGGCGGAGCCGTGGCCCCGCCGTTCTTGGATACTTCTTTTCGAAGCGGATCAGAACAAGCGGAGCACTGCCTGGTCGGCCTGAGAAGCCAGCGACAAGGCAACCGTGGAAAGTTGCTGGCGGGTCTGCAGGGCGAGCATGTTGGCGCTCTCTTCGTTGATGTCGGCAAGCACGAGGTTGTCCGCACCGACCTGCAACGCGTTGATCAGGTTCTTGGTGAAGTCCTGGCGGGCCTGCACGACTGTCAGGTTCGAGCCGAAAGTCGCGGCCTGCGTGCGGAGCCAGCCGAGACCGCTGGTGGTCCCGTTGATCTCGTCAAGCGCGGCCTGGATGTTTGCGTCTGCAACCCACGCGGCAGCCGCCCCCGCAATGCCGAGGTCGCCGCCCGTCGATGCGTCAACTCCGGTGATCGTGAGCGTGGATGTCGCGTCCTCGTTGAAGTTGACGGTTAGGTCGTCGCTATCCAACAGGTTGACGCCGTTGAAGCTTGCGTCGGTCGCGAGTTCGTCGATCTGCGTGAGCAGGTCGTCGAACTGGGTGGCAAGGTCCGCGCGAACGGCAGCATCGTTGCTGGCCATCGCCTGGTTGGCCAGCGCCTTGGCCGCTTCGACGAGGTCGGTGATCGCGCCAATGCCGATGTCGGCGGCCTTAATCGTCTGCACGGCATTGCCCATCGAGTCGAGGAGCGCGGAAAGATCGCCTCCACGAGCCTGGAGGCTTTGCGACGTGAAGAAGTTGTTCGGGTTGTCGAGGGCCGAATTGACTTTCCGGCCCGTGGCGAGGCGTTCCTGGGTCTGACCCAGCAGCGCTGCCGTGTTCTGCAGTGACAGAAGGTTCTGCCGAATGCCCGCAGAAAGAGTGACATTTGCCATAAACGGTGTCCCTTCCTAGGAGTTACACATGACTGAGCCCACCCCTTCTGGGGGCCGTAGTCGCGGGCGTTCTCGCATGCCGAAGCTAACGGCGAGTTACCGCGCTGCGTTTGTCGGACAGGAAGAAATGAACAGAACGCAAACGTCAGCGTTCGGAGGCAAGCTCTTGTTAAGAGCTCAGCTGGAGCGGTTGAGCATCACTGGGCGCGTCGGGATTTTTGAGTTCATCCGTCCCTCGGCGCCATAGCCCTTCGGAGCCACCCGCGCGGCCGCCTGGCTCGCGGCTCCCCGCATAATGCCTTCAGCCACGGATTGCGCCGTCGCGACGACCCGAAGGTTGAGCGAGAGGATGTCGCGGAAAGCGGCGTGTGCCTTGCGCAATTCCTCGATCAGCGAAGGCACGGCGCTGCCGAGAAAAGGCGCGTTCGCCTTGAGAATCTCTATTTCCCGCAGGTATTGGCTCGCCAGCGCTGCCTTCTCTCCGGTCAGGCTCGAAGCCTCCGAAAGGCGACCGGCCTTCACGAGGCTCGTCTCCTCTTCGAAAATCTTGACGAGGGCGACCATGCTGTCGCCGATGCGGCTCAAAAGCGCTTCAGCGTCATGGTGCGTGGTGATCTGCGTCCGTACCGGCTGTGCAGTACTCATAACGACTTCTCCTGCAGGGCAATCAGCTGCCGTTGCACATGATCTGCGAGACCGATGCCGCCGCTTGCCGCGACTGTGCGAGCAAACTCTTCCGTGCGAAGCGAACGCCAGGCGCTGCTGCCCGGACCGGAATCGAACGGGCCGTCCTCTTCGACGCCCGCAAACATTTCTTCCATCATATTGCTTAAGAAAATGGATTCGAACTCCTGGCTCACCGCCTTGATGCGGTCCGCACTGAGCGTCTGGGCCGCAGGAGCAAGGGCCGACGCGACCGAACTCGCGGCGGAAAGGGCGGCGGTGAGGGGCGCCGGCATCACATCACCTCGATCTCGGCCTGGATCGCGCCGGCGGCCTTGATCGCCTGAAGGATCGAGATGAGGTCGCGCGGACCCACGCCGAGCGCGTTGAGGCCGTCGACCAGCTCGCGCAGCGACACGCCCTCATTCACGACGCCGAACTTTCGGCCTTCCTCCTGCACAGTGACGCGGCTGCGTGGAACCACGCGTGTCTGGCCCTCGGAAAACGGGGCGGGCTGGCTCACGACTGGCGCTTCGCTGATGGTGACGGTGAGGTTCCCCTGCGCGACGGCGACCGTCGCGACGCGCACGTCTCGGCCCATGACGATGATGCCGGAACGCTCGTCGATCACGACCTTGGCAGGCTGGTCGGGTTCGACCTGCAGTGGCTCGATCTCGCTGAGCAGGGCCACAATGTTCCCGTGAAATTTGGACGGCACGGTCAACGACACCGTGGCCCGATCGATGGGCTCGGCCGCGTCCGCGCCGATAAAATCATTGATCGCGCCGGCGATGCGCTTCGCGGTCGTCAAATCCGGATTGCGGAGCGCGAGACGCAGGCTTGTCATGCGGTTCAGCGCGAAATCGATTTCGCGCTCGATGAGAGCGCCGTTGGAAATTCGGCCGACGGTCGGCACGCCGCGCACGATCTTCGCCGCATCACCTTCCGCCTGGAACCCGGCGACGGCCACGGTTCCCTGCGCGACGGCGTAGACATTGCCGTCGGCGCCGAGCAGCGGCGTGACGAGCAGGGTGCCGCCCTGAAGGCTCTTCGCATCACCAAGGGCGGAAACCACGACGTCGGCGCGTGTGCCTTGGGTTGCGAAGGCGGGCAGATTGCCGGTGACCATAACCGCAGCGACGTTGCCGGTGCGGAGTTGCGCGCCTCGAATATTGACGCCGAGGCGCTCCAGCATCGCCTGGAGGCTCTGGCGCGTGAACGGAGAGTTGTTGAGTCCGTCGCCGGTTCCATTGAGTCCGACGACGAGGCCGTAGCCGATCAATTGATTGTCGCGGATACCCTCGATGTCGGCCAGATCCTTGATGCGAGAGCCGGCCTGGGCCGTCCCGGATAAAATCGCGAGTGCCGAAAACAGCGTTGCCGCGTAGAGCGTCAGATTCTTGAAGCGCATCGACATGGCTCCCCAGCTGGTCGATGGTCGGACTTGACCGCCAAGTGCCATGCGAGCGGCGTGCCAAGTGTGGCCCTAACTCAAGCGATTGACGGCGCTGGATTTTTTCGCGCGCGATGCGAGCGCGCCGCATTTTGCACTCGGCGCGCCTTGCCGGGGCGGCAAGAATTGCCGCAAGCATTAACCGGGGATTAACCATAAAGGCCGAACCTTGCGCTCAGGTCTCGCGTATCAACGCCAGATCCGGGGGGCATCGATGCGCATCAATCCCGCAGCGCAAAATAGCGCTGCTGCTGTCAGTTCCGGCCGCCGAGTCGGCAGTGGCAATGGATTCTCGCTCGATGGATCGGCGCAAGCCAAATCGCCTTCGGCCGCGGGCGCGGCGCTCGGCATTCAAAGCGTCGATGCGTTGCTCGCCCTGCAGGGGGTCGAGGACGCGACCGAGCGGCGGCGCCGGTTCGCGCGACGGGGTTCCTCGGCCCTCGACCTCCTCGATGCGCTAAAGGTAGAAATTCTGGAAGGCCGTGTCGGCTTGGACACACTGCGGCGCCTCGAGGTGACCCTCCAAATGCTCGCGGAGCGGAGCGGTGAGGGCGGCCTGGACAACGTTCTGGACGCGATCGGCGTGCGGGTGGCCGTGGAAATCGCCAAGCGCAGGCCGGCAGTGGCATCCGCGGCCTAGCAAAGGCCTTATTCCAAGCCCCAACGAAAAAAAGTTTCGTGACGCCCCGGCGACGCGGTTCGCTGTTGTCGGGTGCGATCCGCCTCGTTATAAGCCCGCGCCAACGGGGTCGGTGGGTGAGGAAAGTAACGATGGTCGCCTTGATCGATTGTGAATATCGGCCGTCAGAAGAAGAGCCCTTCATGAATGAAGTGCAGCGGGAGTATTTCCGCGCGAAGCTGATCCGCTGGCGCGATGACATCCTGCGCGAAAGCCGGGAGACGCTGCAGCATCTGCAGACCGAAAACGAGAACCATCCCGATCTCGCGGATCGGGCATCGTCGGAGACGGATCGCGCGATCGAGCTTCGCGCGCGCGACCGCCAGCGCAAGTTGATCGCCAAGATCGATGCCGCGCTGAGCCGCATCGAAGAGGGTACGTATGGTTTCTGCGAAGAGACCGGCGAGCCGATCTCGATTCGGCGTCTCGAGGCGCGGCCGATCGCGACCTTGTCGATCGAAGCCCAGGAGCGCCACGAGCGGCGCGAGCGGGTCTATCGCGACCAGTGAAATCCTGCTCGTTCAGGAAACGGATGAGAAAATGCCCGGCGATTGAGCCGGGCATTCGTTTTCAGCAAGCGACGCGTGCGACTCTTATCCGTTCGGAGGCCGTTGGGCCGGAAACTCACTGCTCGCAGTTTTCGTCGGGGCGCCGCCTTGGCCGCCATTGAGCGGCGCAGGCCGCGGCCGCGTGTCGGGCCCTGCAGCCGAAGCGCCGTTCGCCTGCCGGCGCGCGCCTGACCGCTGCCGTTTCAGTCCTGTAGCCGCAACGGTCTTGTTCGGGACGAGCGGGACCGCGGAAGGCCGCACGACCTCCACGGTGGGAGGAACGTGGACGGCAGGTTCGGGCGTCTCCGCGGTATGCACAGCGCTCGGCTTGAATTCTGCCGGAGCGGCGACTTCTTCCGTGCGAACCGGTCGTGGCGGTGTGCGCTCGCGTGCGTGCCGGTAACGTAGCGGCATTCCTTGGAGGACGAGCCAGCTGTACGTCCCACCCATGATGATGCCGAAGATGAGGTGCAGCACGAGCGCACCGACCGGCAGCAGCACGCCTTCCTTTAATCCGAATACGCCGTAGCCGGCGTACGGCATTAGGAAGAACATCATCAGCAGCCAGGCGAGGCTTGCGAGAATCATACCGCGCTGACGCAGGCTGTCGCCCGGCAGATCGGGATCGAGCCAGGCGAACATCGCGCCGAGCAGGCCGCCGACGATGAAATGAATGATCCAGCCGCCGGTGATGCCGGTGCCGGTCAAGCCGCCCATGAGAGAGATGAAATCGAGCGCGGGCATCCACCCGGTCTCAACGTTCAAAAGCAGGTAGGCCGAGAGCACAAGTGCGCCCATCAGCCCCGCTGCAACACCCTTATAGATATAAGTCACTCGATCCCCTCGTCGCCGCGCGGGACTTACAACCGGTAAGGCCCGCGCCCGGTTCCATTCCATTACCAAAAATCAGCGGACTCGCCCGAAATCAGAGAGAAGTGTGGCGAAAAGAGAGCGCGGCCCCCGCGGGGAGCTGCGGGAGCCGCGCGATAGCCGTCCCGGGGAGCGGGAACGGCCGGAGGTCTAGGGCCGCGTCATGGCAGCCGTCCTCCGTACACTTGCGCGTGATCGTTTCCGAAAAACTGGTCGCGCGTTTTTCGGAATCACGCGCACTACTGCGTTGAGCACGATCTTCCGAAAACCGGTTCCGACTTTTCGGGATCATGCTCGGAATCTCACCAGGGCAGGATGATATCGAGTACCTGTTGGCCGTATCTAGGTTGCTGAACGTCGGTGATCTGGCCGCGGCCGCCGTATGCGATGCGTGCTTGGGCGATCTTCGAGGACTCCAGCGTATTGTCGGATTCAATGTCTTCGGGACGTACGATTCCGCCGACCACGAGTTCGCGCAGCTCGTAGTTCACTCGGATCTCCTGGCGGCCTTCGATGACGAGATTGCCGTTCGGCAGCACCTGGGTGACGACGGCGGCGACATTCGTGCGCAAGTCCTCCTTGCGATTGACCGAGCCTTTGCCTTCGGTGCTCGCGGTCGAGGTGGTGTCGATCATCTTGCCGGGGATCGGCACCTTCTTGAAAAACGGCACCTTGCTCAGGCCGAGGAGATCGTCGACACCGGCGTCCTCCTCGCTCTTGCGGCTGCGCTTCGTCTCGTTGTCGATCTCCGCCTTGTCGGCGATCTTCACCTTCACGGTGAGGATGTCGCCCACCTGATGCGCGCGCTGATCTTTGAAAAAGGCGCGCGATCCATTTCGCCAGAGCGAGTTCGGGCTGTAGGCCGCCGGCATCACCTCAGGCATGGGCATCTGCACCGGACGGTAGCCCGCTTGCGTGGTCGGGTTGTCGATTGCGCTCAAGGCGGGTTGTGCGCCGATCGTGGCGAAACGGTCGACCGCGCTGCAACCACCCAATAGTGCGGCGCTGATCGCAACGAGCAGAAGTTTTTTTGGGCGCGGACTTGCAGACATGGCCGCCTCGCTGGGCAAGTGTTCAGAACAACGGTTGGATCTCATCTCGTGCTGCCGGTGGCGTCAGCGATCGTCGCCGCGCCGTGGCTGATCACGACAAGGCCGGGCCCGCGGACGGTCGCCTGCAGTACACGCTTCGACTGCGGATTGAGGACGCTCACGGTGTCGCCGTGAGCCCCCGCATCGACAGCTTTGCCGCGTGCGGTGAGGGTGATGCCGGGCATTTCGAAAACGATGGTGACGGCGTCGTTGCGGCCGACCAGGTCGGGTTTCATCAGATCGGCGGGTCGCAAGGTTTGGCCCGGGCGCAATGCGCGCCGCGCGGCCTGGCCGACCACCGCGGAGACTTTGGTCACGACGTCGGAGGCGACTTCGGAACGGGGACGGCGTTCGATCAGGATGTCGCTGTCCCGCAAGGTCTCGCCGCGCGCGAGTGGGCGCGCGATGACTACGATTTCGGAGGTCTCCACGAGCGAGCCGCTGACGCGGACCGGACTGCGCCGCAAGGAAAGGCTGCCTTGCACCTCGACAAAGCCTTCGAAACGGGACGTGTGCGTGTCATAGGCGAAGCGGACGATACGCGGCGTCTCGTTCGCGCCGGGCTCGATCTGTAGGGCGCGCACATCGCGGTCGAAGCGGATTGTCACGTCGGCGCTTTTTGCGAGCCCGAGATGACGGACCGCGGCATCGGCGACGGCGGCTTCGAGATCGGCAAGGGGAATCATGCGTGTGGCGCGGAAGATCGTGATCTCCTGCAGACCGCGCGTATCGAGATGCGCGATGCCGTTCTGCCGCGCGACTTCGAGCACGCGGTGCGTCTGAATGGTCCCGCTCGCACCGAGATCGGGCGCGTGAAACACGGGAATGGTGGCGGTTGGACCGGCATTGTCGATGAGGTCGCCGAGGCGGACGGTATCGCCCGCGATCGTGGCTTCCGCCCGCATTGCCGGGACGACGGGCGAGGGGACTTCCGCGCCTGCGCCGCTGATGAGCAGGAAGGAAAGTCCGAGGATCGCGACGAAGAGGAGTTTTGCGTTCATGACCAGGCTCCTCAGCGCAACATCTGCGCGGTGGCTTGCAGCATCTCGTCCGCCGCCGTGACGACGCGCGCGTTCATCGAATAGGCGCGCTGCGCGGCGATCAGGTCGGAGATCTCGGTGACCGGGTTGACGTTGGCCTGCTCGAGATGCCCCTGCAGCAGCGTGCCGAGACCATCGACGCCCGGATTGCCGAGCTGAGGCGTGCCGCTCGACGCCGTCTCGAGAAACAGATTGTCGCCGATCGGCTCGAGACCGGACTTGTTGACGAAGCGCGCGAGTTGAAGTTGCCCGATCTCGGACGGCAGCGTTTGACCGGTGATCTGCACCGAGACGACGCCCTGCTGGTTGATCGAGATGCCGGCGGCGTCCTGCGGGACGGTGATGACCGGATCGACGACGAAACCTTCGGGCGTGACGATGCGGCCTTCGGCATCGATTTCGAATGAGCCCGCGCGCGAAAAGGCGATGCGGCCGTCGGGCATCTGAATGCGGAAAAAGCCTTCGCCGCGGATGGCGACGTCGAGCTGCTTCTCGGTCGGCAGGACGTTGCCTTGCGTCATGATGCGCGGGGTGCCGACCACCTTGACGCCGGCGCCGATGTCGAGGCCGACCGGAAGTCGTGTGCCCTGATCCGATGTCACGGTGCCGACGCGGCGCAGGTTCTGATAGAGCAGATCCTGGAATTCGGCGCGCTGGCGCTTGAATCCCGTCGTCCGCATGTTGGCGATGTTGTTGGAGATGACCTCGACGTTGAGTTCCTGGGCCATCATCCCGGTCGCTGCTGTATAGAGTGCGCGCATTTCTATCTCCCCTGATTGTCAATGCGCCATTACATGGGAACGTCGGCGAGGCGCTCTATCGCGCTCCGGCGGAGTTCGTCGTTGCGGCTCATGAGATTGGCGAGCGTCGTGTAGGCTCGCGTGACTTCGATCATGCGGCCGATCTCGAGGATCGGACGTACGTTGGATTTCTCGATCGAGCCCTGAACGACTCTCGTGCGCGGATCGATCGGATTGGGCTGGGCCTGGCTGGTAAACAGGCTCTCGCCGAACTTCGTCAGTTGCGAGGGGTCGTCGAAGCGAACGAGCCGCAGCTTGCCGCGTTCGCCGGCGGGCGTTGAGATCGTCCCGTCGCGCGCGATCGCGATATTCGTATCGTTCGGATCGAGTACGATCGGCCCGGCTTCGCCAAGCACGCGAAAGCCGGCCGGCGTGACCAGTTCGCCCGTCGCGTTGATGGAGAAACCTCCGGCGCGCGTGTAGCGTTCGCCTTGCGGCGTTTCCACCACGAAGAATCCCTGGCCGTCGATCGCGACGTCGAGCAGGCTGCCGGTCTGTTCGAAGGCGCCTTGCGAAAGATCGGTGCGCGTCTCGCGATCGATCACGAACGCGATCTGGCGGTCGATCGGCGACTCGAAGTTGTCGGCGCGCGCGCCGGAAGAAAGAAATTGCTCGAACAGAACATTCTCGCCTTTGAACCCGGCGGTGCCGAGGTTCGCGAGATTGTTCGCGATAACGTCGAGCTCGCGGCGCAGGGCGACCTGCCGCGATAGACCGACGAGAAGCGCGTTCTCCATCGTCTGCTCCCCTTGGACCCACAGCTCCCCAGCTTGGCCCGCGAGGTACATCGCAGGAGTTGTGCCAACGTACATCCTTCAGCGATCGCAGTGGCTTAGCCGAGTCCTGGCGCTGGCGAGGCCCGGCAATTTGCAGTAACGACCCGGCAAGAATTGCCGGTGTCAAACATTCATTAACCATGTTGCCCCTAGCGTTGCCTTCAGGTGCGTTGGGGGAGCGCCTTGCGGCTGGGGAGCCGCGCACCCTCGACGCCGGGAAGGTCGCGGGTCATGGCGAGCAAGGTCACCACCGCTCCAACGGAACTCGAGGACGAAGAAGGCCAGGCAGAGAAGAAGCCCGCGAAGGGCGGCTTCATCGGCGGGCTGTTCGGCCGCCTCAAAGGAATGAGCCGCAAGCAGATGATGATCTACGGCGGCGCACTGCTGCTCGTGATCGGCGGCGGGCTCGGCTCGCTCATGTTTCTCGGCGGCGGCAAGAACAAGGAGGAGGTGGCGGCGCCCAAGGCCGTCTACCACGAGCTTCCAGAAATGATTGTCAATCTCGCGGCGGGTAACGAGCGGCCGCAGTATCTTCGCGTGCGGGTGACGCTCGAGGTCGAGGACGCGAAGGTCGTCGAAATTCTGAAGCCGGCATTGCCGCGCGTCGTCGATACGTTTCAGGTTCATCTGCGCGAATTGCGCGGCGTCGATCTGGAAGGATCGGCCGGACTATTCCGGCTACGCGAGGAGCTCACGCGACGTGTCAACCACGCGATCGCGCCCGCGAAGATCCGCGCCGTGCTGTTCCGCGAAGTCGTCGTCCAGTAGCGGGCACAATCCATGGCCGACGAACAAGAGCCGCCTGCAGATACGCCAGAGCCGCAGCTGGAAACCGCCGGCGTCGAGCAGGGTGTGCCGCGCCGCTCCGGCGACGAGGAAGTCGCTGCCGACTGGGCGGCGATGATCGAGAGCAACAGCGGCTTGCCCTCCGCCGAGAAGGTGGGGGCGGAGCGCGTTCTCAATCAGGACGAGATCGACAGCCTGCTCGGGTTTAGTCTCTCCGAACTTACGGTCGCCGACCATTCGGGCATCCGCGCCATCATCAATTCGGCCATGGTCTCCTACGAGCGCCTGCCGATGCTCGAGATCGTGTTCGACCGGCTGGTGCGTTTGATGACAACCAGCTTGCGCAACTTCACGTCCGACAACGTGGAGGTTTCGCTCGACCGCATCACTTCCGTCCGATTCGGCGAATATCTGAATTCGATTCCGCTCCCGTCCATCCTCGCGGTGTTCAAGGCGGAGGAGTGGGAGAACTTCGGCCTGTTCACCGTCGATTCCAATCTCATCTACGCGATGATTGACGTGCTGCTCGGCGGCCGGCGCGGCCAGACCGCGACGCGGGTCGATGGCCGGCCCTACACCACGATTGAAACCAACCTCGTCAAGCGCATGATCGAGGTGGTCCTCGCCGACGCCGAGCAGGCGTTCCGGCCCGTGTCACCTGTCAAGTTCAACGTGGACCGTCTCGAGACCAATCCGCGCTTCGCCGCGATCTCACGCCCGACGAACGCGGCGATCCTCGTGCGGCTCCGCATCGACATGGAAGACCGCGGTGGCGCAATCGAGATGCTGTTGCCGTACGCCACGATCGAGCCGATCCGCGAGACGCTGCTGCAGTCGTTCATGGGCGATAAGTTCGGCCGCGACCCAATCTGGGAAGGGCATCTCGCCACGGAAATCTCGCAGGCGGAAGTCGAGGTCGACGCGGTGCTCTACGAAGAGATGCTGCCGTTGAAGCGGCTGATGGATCTCGATGTCGGCGACACGCTGATGCTCGAGCTCAAGCCCGATGCGCTGGTCAAGGTGCGCTGCGGCGACGTCGCACTCACCGAGGGCCGCATGGGGCGCATGGGCGATCGGATCGCCGTGCGTGTCGCGAAGCCGCTGCGGCGTCCGCGCACCACGCTCGCCATGTTCGAAAATGCCGGAACCATGATGAAACGGGTGGAGGCCACGTGAGCGAACCATTTCTCGGATTGCTGATTGAAAGCCTGGTGGCGGTATTGCTGACGTTGACCATCGGCTATTGCCTGATCCTGAACCGCCGCTTGAAGCGGTTGCGCGCGGACGAGTCGTCGCTCCGCGCCACGATCGCCGAGCTTGTCTCGGCGACACAGATCGCCGAGCGGGCGATCGAGGGATTGCAAACGACCGTGCGCGAATGCGACGCGACGCTCGGCGAGCGGCTGCGTACCGCCGAGCGAATGTCGGGCGAGCTGTCGCGCGAACTGCGGCGCGGCGACGAGATTATCACGCGGATCCATCGCATCGCCGTTGCGGCGCGCAGCACCGACCGGCCGCTGCCCGAGCCTACGCTCGCGGAAAAACCGGCAGCGCCGACCGCGCCACGGGTCGCCGAGACGGTTGCGGCGGCGCAAGCGATCGCAAACCGCACGCGTCAACGCAGCGGTCAGGCTGCGTAGCGTCGCGGCGCCACGATGCCGAACCTCCGTTTGATCCCGGTCGTCTTGTTCGCGGCAATCTGTTTGCTCGCAATCAAGACCGTGGGATTCGTTGGAGGCGGAGCGCCTGCGGCTTCGGAGGCGAATACGAGCGGACAGACCTGGCGCCGGATCGCGGCGCGCGCGTCGAACGCGGACGAGGTGTTGTTCACGGGCGCGACGCCGGAGGCGAAGCCGGCGGCCCCGCCACAGCAGCAGCCGCCGATGGCGGCGCTCCCGAAGTCCCAGACACCGGGCACGAAAACGATTGATCAGGCCGCGCCGAATCAGTCGGCGTCCGAACGTGCGCTGATAGAGCGGCTGCAGGAGCGGCGGCAGGAGCTGGACGCCAAGTCGCGCGATCTCGAGATGCGCGAGAACCTGATCAAGGCCGCCGAGAAGCAGCTCGACACGCGCATCGAGGAGCTGAAGGAGCTCGAGGGAACGGGTAGCGAGACCACCGCGCGCATCAAGAACATCGTCGTGATGTACGAGTTGATGGGCCCGAAGGAGGCGGCGCGCGTGTTCGACCGCATGGATCCGAAGACGCTCGTGGAGCTCGCCAATCAGATGAACCCGCGCAAGGTTTCGGAAATCCTTGCCAAGATGCAGCCGGAAGCCGCTGAGCGACTCACGGTGGAGATGGCGCGGCGCAAGCCGGGAGCGGATAAAGCGCTGCCGACAACGGACCTGCGCCGGATCGATGCGAAAAACGCACGGTAGGCCGGCCGGTCGCCCTCAAGGCCTCATTTTGAGTCATTCCGGGACGCGCCGAAGGCGCGGGCCCGGAATCCAAGGGGACTCTGGAGCTGTTTCGATTCCGCTTGGATTCCGGGCTCGCCGCTTCGCGGCGCCCCGGAATGACGGCTGCTGTAACCACTAAATCTCTCATTAACCCCGTAAGCCCGCATTAAGCTTGCCCGTCTAGGTTCGCCGCCGGCCCGAGTGCGGAACGACCGGTTGCGGACGAGTATCGACATGCGCGAGCTCAGCAGTACGCTGGAGCAGCGAAGCATCGTGCGGCGTGCGTGGAAGATCGCCTCGCGCGCGTTTCTCGCGCTGTTGATGCTCATTCTTTATGTCATTGCGGGTGCGGAAGTCGCGCGCAGCCAGGAGCCGGCGGCCGAGCAGCGCGGCGAGATGACCGCGATCGAGAACAACGGCCACGGCCGTCTGATCTTCACCTTCAAGCAGGAGACCAAGGCCGATGTGCAGGTCTCGAACGGAATTCTGATCGTCGGTTTCCGCCAGCCGGTCGCGGTCGCGCTCGACGGAATCCAGCGCAAGCTGCCGAACTATCTGAACGCGGCCCGCCGCGATCCGGACGGCACCGCCGTGCGGTTTTCGCTAGCGCGCAAGGTCCGCGTCAACGTGATGGATGCGGGCGAGAAGGTATTCATCGATCTTCTGCCGGAAAGCTGGAGCGGGTTGCCGCCTGGCCTGCCGCAAGACGTGATCGACGATCTCGCGAAGCGCGCGCGCGAGGCGGAGCGGCTCGCGCGCACGAAGCGCATGGTACCCACGGCCGAGGTGCCGGTCCTGCCGATCCGCCTGCGCGTTTCGAACGCACCCACGTTCTCCCGCTTCGCGTTCGAGATGCTGGAGCCGATCGCGGTTGAGCTGGAGCGCGACGGGCAGGAGCTGCGGCTGCAGTTCCAGGCACCGGTTCGAATCGATATCGCGGAGGCGAAGACGCAGCTGCCGACGGGGGTCGTCGGACTCGACGTCGCTTTCGATGAGGCTCGCTCCACCGTCACGCTCGTGCTCGCGCCGAACGCGCAGGTGCGCGACTTCCGCGAAGGGCGCAATTTTCTCGTCGACATAACCCCGCCGCCGCTCGCCGCCCCGACTTCCGCTCCCGCTTTGGATCTTGCCGCCGCTGCGGACGCCCATGTCGCGCGGAGCGAAGAGAAGGCGGAAGCCGCGGTTGCCGCCCAGGCCGGTGCCGCGATGGAGGCGGCGCGCAAGGCGATGCCGCCGTTCGCCGAAGGTACCGACAACGACGCAGCAGCAGCGCCGCTCGATCTGACGACGGGCCCGGGCGGCGTCGCCAACAGCACCATCGTCCCGCTCGTCGGCCGTCACGCCGGCCAGTTCAGTCTGTCGTTTGCGTTCTCGGAGTTGGTGCCCGCCGCCGTATTCGCGCGTGGCGACAACATCTGGCTCGTGTTCGACACGCCGCGCACGATCGATGCGGCGACACTCGTCGCCGAGCCTACACGTACGGTGATCGGCGCGGAGTTGATGCGTTCGGAAACCGGGGCGGTGCTGCGCCTCAAGCTCGCGCGCACGCGGCTCGCAAGCGTCGAGCGCGAGGGAAATACCTGGGTCGTGACGCTGGGCGAACTCGGTCACCACACCGAGCCGACCGCTGCCGCTCCGGCGCGCACAGGGCGCCGATGAGCGAGGCGCGATCCTGATCCCGCTCGAGGCGCCGGGGCAGATCCACCGCATCGTCGATCCGGAGATCGGCGACGGCATGCTCGTGGTCACCGCGCAGCCGCCGGCGCGCGGGATCCTGCGCGGGCAGACCTTCGCCGAATTCCGTGTGCTCCCGTCGATTCACGGGCTGGCCTTTGCGCCGGTCGCGGATGACTTGAGCCTCACGCTCATCGCCGACGGCGCGATCCTGCGCAGGCCGGCGGGGCTCGCGATCTCCGATCTGCCGTCGCTGCCGCCGGCGGCGAAGAAGGTGGAGCAGCGAAAGTCGACGCCGCTCGATGTCGAGATCTGGAAAGCCGAGCAGGCGACGCCGTTCAATGAACGCGAGGCCGCACTTGTGCATTCGGTCGCCACAAGCCCCGCAGGTCAACGGGCCGAGGCGCGCCTCATGCTCGGGCGCTTCTATCTCGCGCACGGGTTTGCGGCGGAGGCGAAAGGCGTGCTGGAAGCCGGAGTCCGAGAGGACAATCAGCTGCTCAGCCGCCCCCTTTATTACCTGCTGCGCGGTATCTCCGAGTACTCGATCGGCCGCTCGACGGAGGCGCTTGCCCAGTTCAACAACGCCCAGCTGAGCGAGGTGAACGAGTCCGCTCTTCTGCGCGCGATCTCCCTTGCGGAACTCGGACGCTGGAGCGCGGCGCGGGACGCGCTGCGGGTCGGAGCGGATGCCTATCCGAATCTGCCGGCGGAATTTCAGCGCGAAGTCGTGCTTGCTGCCGCGCGTTCGGCCATCGAAGTGCGCGACTTCGTCGAAGCCAGCCGAATCATGAACGATCTGGAAGTGATGGAGACGCCGGCCTCGCTAAAGCCGACGGTGGCGTTGCTCGCGGGACGCGTGGCCGAAGGAGTAGGCCGCTTCGAGCGGGCGAGATCGCTCTATGACGCTATCGCCGAGGTCGACGTCGGGCCGGCCGGCGCCGAGGCGCGGCTGCGTTCGATCGCGATGCGTCATGCGCGTGGCGAGCTCGACCGGCCCAAGGCGATCGACCGGCTCGAGACGCTTGCGCTCATGTGGCGCGGCGACCGCATCGAGCTCGAAACGATCCGGCTGCTTGGACGGCTCCACGTGGCGGAGGCCCGCTATCGCGAAGCGTTCAAGCTGCTCGACGCGGCGCTCCTCGTCGATCCGGAGGCGGAGAGCACCGTCGACTTCCACACCGAGATGGCGGGCGTGTTCGAGGATCTTTTCCTCACCGGCAAGGCGGCAACGCTGCCGCCGGTGGACGCGCTCGCGCTCTACTACGATTTCAGCCGGCTCACGCCGATCGGACGGCGCGGCGACGAGCTGATCCGCCGGCTTGCGGACCGGCTCGTCTCGGTCGACCTCCTGGATCAGGCGACGGAACTGCTCGATCACCAGGTGCAATACCGGCTCTCGGGCGCCGCGAAGGCACAGGTCGCGGCGAAGCTTGCGGTGATTCATCTGATGAATCACAAGCCGACCGACGCCGTGCGGATCCTGATCGGGACGCGCATGCCGCAGTTGCCGCAGCAGTTGCGCGAGGAGCGCATGTTCATCGAGGCGCGCGCTCTCTCCGAGACCGGCCGCAACGAAGTCGCGGCTGAGCTGATCGAGAACCTGAAAGGGCCGGAAGCCGAGCGCCTGCGCGCAGACATCGCCTGGGCCGCGAAGAACTGGCGCGAGGCGGGCGAGCGGATCGAGAAGCTGCTCGGCGAGCGCTGGAAGGGCGAGGGCACGCTCGAGGCCACCGACCGACACGACGCGTTGCGCGCGGCACTCGCCTATGCGATCGGCAAGGAGATGATCGGTCTCGCGCGGTTGAAGGAAAAGTTTGCGCCGAGAATGGGCGACACGCCGGAAGGCAAGGTGCTCGCGCTGCTGGTGACACCCGAGGGCACGAGCGCGAAGACGCTGGCTGAAGCGTCGAAGGCGCTCGCGACGTTCGACAGTCTCGGCAGCTTCCTCAAGGTCTACCGCGAGCGGTATCCGGAGCGGCCGCTACCACCCGATCCGACTCCCACCACCGCCGGGATCGGCAAGCGGATCACCGCGCGCTGATTGCACTTTCTTGACCGTGGGCTGTGCGCCGGGCGAGGATGCCGCGCCCGAAGGCCGAACGCCGCTGGACGCGTTCGGCACGCGCAGGCCGCCGCAATGGACGCCGCCGAACCCGAAGCCGCCGCCGCCGAAATCGAATTTCAGCTAGAGGCCATGATGATGCGTCGCCTCGCTGTCGGTCTCGGCTTGCTGCTCGGCGCCGCGATTTCTGCCGCGGCGGACGACGCGACCGACTGCGCGAGCGGCGATCCGGCGCGAGGCATTCCCGCCTGCACCCGCATCATCGAACTCGCGGGGCAACCGGAGGAGAAGCGGGCGCAGGCCTACGGCAACCGCGGCACCACCCTGGCCTTGCAAGGCCGGTATCAGGAGGCGCTCGCCGACCTGAGCGAAGCGATCCGTCTCAACCCGAACGACGCCGAAAGTTTTCATGCGCGCGGCCGGGTGCATGGAGAGATGGGCGATTGGGACGCGGCGATCACCGAATTCGACGCGGCGCTGCAGGCCGATCCTCGCCACGTCGACGCGCTCATCAGCCGCGGCAGCGCGCGACAGCTGCAGGGCCAGGTCGACCTCGCGCTCGCGGACTTCAGCGAGGCGGTCAAGGTCGATCCGCAAAATCCGGACGCCCTTTCGAGCCGCGGCGCTCTCTACCTGGCGACGAGCCGTTTCCTCGAGGCCCGGGCCGACCTCGATCATGCGATCAAGCTCGATCCCGACTTCGGCGCCGCCTATCTCAATCGCGGCCTCACTTATTTCTTCGAACGTCAGTTCGACCGGGCGATTGCTGATTTCAATCAGGCACTACGCATCGATCCGCAAAACGCGCACGTGCGCGTGCAGCGCGGCGCGGCGTATTTCTTCACGAAGCAGCCGGACAAGGCGCTCGTGGATGCGAACGATGCCATTCGCCTGGATGCGAAGAATTCTGAAGCTTACAAATTGCGCGGCGGTATTCTCAGCGGCATGGGCCGCCGCGACCAGGCGATCGCCGACTTCCGCAAGGCGCTCGAGCTCAATCCCGGCGATCAGGGAGCGAGGAAGAGTTTGCAGAGTCTCGGCGTCACGTCAGATTGACGAGATCGAGCTGACACCCACCGCTCTGGCGGACCAATCCGGCCCCGATCCGCGTTCATGTCCTTGACGACAAGATCGGATAGGCTCGGCGTCGCATGGCCAAAGACTCCGCACCAAAGGCTCAGGACTCCGCCACCAAACCTCCGCCGTTCGGCGAACGCGCGCCCGCGCGCGCCGTGCTCGTCGGCGACCGCATCGATACCGCGGCGCTTGAAACCGGCGACGCGCTGTCAACGACACCGCTCGCTTTTCGTGCGGGAGCGAAAGGCATCGTTGTGCTGTTCCGCTACGGCGTGGTCGTGTTCGTCAACATGGAGGCAAAGGAAGAAAAGGAATACCTGCGCACCTTGCGCGGCCGCATCAGCGGGCCGTTCAAGACGCGAGAAGACGAGAGCGCGACGGTGGAGGCCGCCGCGGAGGACCAGATCCCGCCGGGCGGCCCGATCGGCGTCAAGGAAATGTCGCTCGAGCGGCTGCTGCTCGTCGCCTATGCGCTCGCCGACAGCGTCGTGCTCGCGCACGACGAGCGTGAGGTGTCGGCTGTGTTCGACCGCATCGAGCCGTTCGCGCGCGGACTTGCGGAGCACGGCCGCACCTCGGGCGGCCGCCGCACGATCCTGAAGCACATCGGCAATGCGCTCCTGGTGCAGCACCGGCTTTCCGGACGCGTCGCCGTCGGCGAGGATCCCGACGTGCTTTGGGACCGCCCCGATCTCGAGCGGCTCTATTCGCGGTTGAAGGACGAGTATGAGCTCGCCGAGCGCGTCGAGGGGTTGAACAACAAGATCGCTGTGATCGCGGAGACGGCGCGTGCGCTCGCCGATCTCATGGACTCCGAGCGCGGATTGCGCCTCGAACTGATGATCGTGCTGCTGATCGTGTTCGAGATCGTGATCACGCTTTGGCAAATTGGGTGGGGGTACTGACCGCGACGGCGTCTTTGGCATCGTTCAGTCGACGATTTGTCCAGTTACAGCCGAAATTGACGAGATTCGGGCGAACGCGGCGTATACGCGGCATCGAATTGGGCGTAGCGTTATCCACATTCGGCAAGAACAATGAGCCGTACCGGCCAGTTCGCGCTCGCCGTTGACGGCAGAACCTTCTTCGGCGTCTACCGCGCCAGACCCGCATCCGAAGCCCACAGATCCAAACCGTCTCCCGGAAATCCTGGAGCGGCACGCGGCGGTGCGCGACCGCAACCATAAGACTCGGCTTAGTCGTCAAATCCGATCTCGGGAGAATGAAATGATCCGCAAGGCTTCACGCGCAATCGCGTTCACGCTGGCAAGCGCGTTCGCCGCTTCCCTCGCCACACCGGCGCAATCCATTGACCTTCCCGTGCAGGGTAGCGGCCGCGGTGGTCCGTTCCGGATCGCGTGCCCAGGCGGATCATTCATGACCGGCTTCGAAGGACGCACCGGCGCCTGGATCGACCATTTCCGGATCGT
This sequence comes from uncultured Alphaproteobacteria bacterium, assembly GCA_963711595.1. Classification (GTDB taxonomy): domain Bacteria; phylum Pseudomonadota; class Alphaproteobacteria; order Rhizobiales; family Xanthobacteraceae; genus JAUSIF01. The sequence continues at coordinate 768,059 of CAVQER010000005.1, read as the reverse complement.
TTGCGCGTCGTTCGACGCGAGCACCCGGCAGTTGACGAATCCGCTCGCCGTCGCCGCGACGATCGGCGTTTCGGGCGGCGGTGGACCCTCGTCGGCGGCGTGCCCCTCGGGATGGGCGATCAGCGGAATCCAATATCAGGAAACAAAAGGCGACGGGCCCAGCGATGTGGGGCATTCGATAGGCTTTACATGCGCGGCAACGGTGGGCACCGAGAGGGTGGCTCGCCATTTCGGACCACTGTCGACTCCTGAACAGCGCGGCAAGCCCTTCAGTCCACTCGGCACGCCGTTTGGAAGCGCAGGTTACGACCCATCGGTTTGCCCGGGCGGCGAGTTCGCGATCGGCTTGCACGGCCGGTCCGGAAAGTTCGTTGATGCCATCGGTCTGATCTGCGTACCGCTGCCGGCCGCTCCGATGCCGCAGGCAGCGACGCCCGCACCCGCGGCGGAGCCCAAGCCCTTGCGTCTGATCAATATCGATCGGGTGAAAAAGCAGCGTGAGGAACAGCGGGCCGCCGAGGCCAAGGCCGCACTTCTCACCCAGGAAGGCTTCACAGGTGCTTGGAACACAAAAACCGACAAGAATTGGGCGTACACGATCACCTTCATTCAGGACGGCCGCGAGGTGAACGGCACTTTTGTTGCGCAGGACGGGTCCAAAGGTCGGATCAAGGGCCGCTTCGGCGCGAACGTTCTGGAATTCAACTGGGAGCAGGAAGGCGGCTTCAAGGGCAAAGGCCAATTCACCCTTGCAGCCGATGGCAATTCATTCTCCGGCGACTATCGCGCCAATCCGCATCCCAAATTGACCGACCCGAACTATCTCCAGGGCACCTGGAGCGGCACGCGACGGTGACGGCGCTCACGGAAGGACTGAAGTTCTTGGCGAAACGCATGACGACTGCATCCAACACGATCGAGAGGACAGCATGACTCGCAAAATTTCCATCGCACTCACCCTATTGTTGGGTGCGTTCGCCGTTTCTTTCGCCGCGCCGGCGCCAGCAATCGATCTTCAGGTGCAGGGCTTTGGGAGGGGCGGTCCGTTCCGCGCCCAGTGCGCCGGAGGATACATGGTCGGCTTCACCGGCCGCGTCGGTGCATGGATCGATAACATTCGCCCGGTCTGCGCAACTTGGGATGGGCGGCAACTCGTAAACCGTGTGCCGCACGCCTTTCAGGCGGGCGCGTCGCAGGGCGGCGGGCCGGCTTCGGTTTCCTGTCCGAACTTCATCGGGCAGATCGTGCTCTATGACACAAAGGGCGACGGACCGACGGATGTAATGCATCACATCGACTTTCAGTGCTTCTCGCCGACCAGCGTCGATGAGGGCTGGAGGCAATACGGCTCCAAGACGAAAACGGAATTGCGCGACAGTTCCCTGTTGGCGAGAGGATACACCGGCAAGTACGTATCCCCCTGTCCGCGCGGCGAAGTGGCCGTGGGGATGCACGGTCGGCATGGCTCATTCGTTGATGCCCTCGGATTGATTTGCGAGCCGATGCCGAGGCGGTCGTGACTGCACAGAAACGTATGGTCGCGCCGGCTACCAATACTTAAGCAAGACAGATTCTTTTCAGGCAGGGCACGGACTTCGGTCCGCTCTTTTTTGCTCGCGCGCACGCAAAGCGCAGCGGCGGATGAATCCCCATCGTTAAAAATTTGCCTGTTGCGGAGCGGTCACTCGCGCCCGGACTTTCGCCCAAGGCCGCCGTGAAAGGCCGGCGCTAACGGTTGCCGCGGTAGCAGGGTGCCAGGAATAGGCAACGGGAGGAGTCATCATGAGAATTGCGGCATTGATCGCAAGCATCATCGTTGGCGTTGGCGTCGGCTCGGCGCGCGCGGCGGATTTTCCGTCAATACCCATGCGGGCGCCGATCGCAGCGCCGATGTTCAACTGGACCGGGTTTTACGCCGGCATCCACGGCGGCTGGGGCTGGGGCGATGCCAATCGAACCCTCGGCGTCAACGACGCATTGTTCGGATCGGGGATCGGCTCGCACGAGATCGACGGCGGCATCTTCGGCGGCCACATGGGCTTCAACTGGCAGCTCTCGCCAAACTGGCTCGTCGGCCTCGAGGCGTCGATCGCCTGGTCCGGCATGGACGGTTCGACCTCAGGCGCAGCACCGACTTCGATCCGCACGGACGTCGACTGGATTGCGTCGGCCACGCCGCGGCTCGGGTGGACCAGCAACAATTGGCTCTTCTACGTGAAGGGCGGTGTGGCCGGCGCGCGCGCCGGGACAACCGCGGTCGAGCCCACTGCGGGCGTATTCACAGCGAAGAACAGCTTCCTCGGCTGGACCGTCGGCGCGGGGCTGGAAGTTCTCGCGGGCCCGAACTGGGTGTTCGGCGTCGAGTACAATTACTACGACCTCGGCCGGGAAACGATCGGCGGCGTCTACTCGACCGTCCTGCCCGCGGCACAAAGCGCCGACCTGAAGTTCAGCACCGTGCTCGCGCGACTCAGTTACAAGTACTGAGCGGCGAACGAATTCAGCGACGAAAGGGCGGACGCCGGTCCGCCCTTTTTCGTTTTGCGCTTGCGACGAGTTTTGTGCGGTCGAGCGAATTGCACGAGCGCTGAGCGATTTCTGACTCAGGCTGCCGCGCAAGTGCGCATGCTCAATCGCTGCGCGAGCCGGCGTCGGCCCAAGCAGGCGCAGCGCAACTTTTCGGTGCGCGACATAATCGCGCGCCGTGTCGAAGTGTGACCGTGCTGACGCACCCTTACGGCATCGTATGTGGATACCGCCCTTGGACTCATTCTCGACTTAACGTGCGGTAAATTTTGGGCAGTTGACTTGCTCAGTGCATTGACCGCGGAGGCTGGAGCCGTGAACAGCCAAGGCCAGGTCAATTCTTGCAGACACGCGAATCACGACGTCAGCTCCCGCGGTGCTCCCGCTTGGGCCGGCGATGACTCTTCGCAATTACCCTAGCGAAGAGAGTGTTTAGCGCGCTCGCGTTCCCCCGGACGCTGCGCGCACTTGGAAGCCCGGCCTCAATTGCCGGGCTTCTTTTTTGCGTTAACCGACTCAGGAACTCAAGAATTGAAATCCGTCGAGTTGCGGTCGTATGCGCGGTGCTGCTCGGCCGGGAGATAATATTCGTACCCGTATGACATGTAGGAGCCAAACGGGGCGACGAAGCCGTACGCGCCATAGCCGTATGGCGCTGCGCGAAGATAGCCCTGCGCTTGGGCCGGGGGAGTGGGGCTGAAGACGACGATGGCGGCGAGCGCGAGGATGCCCGCCACGAGTCTGGTTGCTCGGTATCGAAGAACATTCATTACTTCTCTCCTTGATCGTGTACCTGGCATGCGCAAAGCGGTCCCTGCGGCTCTCTCATTGCAAAACGCCGCTTCAGTGCGATGCGTCAGGTGTTTTGCTATGTCATTGGAACTTGCGGCCATGCGCCATCAGGCGAAACCCGAGGGGGAGTTGCGGTGATTGCCCGGATCTAGGACTGCGACAGGATGCGATCGGCCCAACCGACGATCGTCTCTTCGAGTTCGCTGCGCACGTCCGCGTCCTTGCGGCCGGTTCGCGCCGGCACGTGGAAGGAATGATCCGCCTCGTCCACGATATGCAGTGTCGCGTTACGTAGCCGCTTGCAGACCGGCTTCAATAGCGGGAGCTCCGCGAGCGTGTCGCGCGTTCCCTGGAGAAACAGCATCGGCACTTTGACGTCAGCGAGATGCACCCCGCGTGCGTCGGATGGCTTGCCGGACGGATGCAGTGGAAAGCCAAGGAAGACGATGCCGCGGACATCCGGCAGCGGCTCCTTCGACTGCGCTTGCGATGTCATGCGGCCGCCGAATGACTTGCCGCCGGCGAAGAGCGGCCGGCCCGGACAGAGCCGCGCGGCCTCTTCCACCGCGTAGCGCACGCACGCTTCGGCGACCGGCGGCGGATCCGGACGGCGTGTCTTCTTCTCCATGTATGGGAATTGGAAACGGAAGGTCGCCATGGCGCGGCTCGCGAGGCCTTGGGCAAGTGCCTCGAGGAAAGGATGCGTCATCCCCGCGCCCGCGCCGTGCGCGAGCACAAGGCATGCGCGCGCCCGTTCGGGCAGGAGCAGCAGGCCGGACACCTTTCCGCTGCTGCCGACGTCGAACTTTGCTTTCTGCGCGCGCATCACGTGATGGTCGCAAATCCCGCCGCAGAAGGGCAGGGAAGAATCGACAGTGGGCAAAAATCAAACGGCCGCGACGTCATGCGTCGCGGCCGTTTTGCGCAATAAGATCAGGCTCGGATCAGTACCGTGCCGGTATTGCCACCGGGGTCTTGCCCCAGTCGAACTTGTAGTTCAGGCCGACCTTCACGACGTGAACTTGGGCGTCGAACGTCCCGGTGACCGCGCCGACTGTTATGCTGCGGTCGCCGAAGTCCATGAAATTGTACTCAAGCTTGGACGACCAACCGTTGCCCCAGGCGTATTCGACGCCGGCCCCAAGCATCCATCCGGAGTCGCTGTCGGAAGCAGAGGCGCCCGGCACACTCAGCGTGGCTTTGCCCCAAGCGCCGCCACCCTTGACGTACCAAAGCCAGCGGTCCTGCACGACGCCGAGGCGGAGCGCCAGCGTTCCGAGCCAGTCCACATCGAAATTGACCGGACCCAGGCCGACCGGCCCCACGAAGCTGCCGTCTATCCCGGTCCAGGAAAATTGCCCTTCCACGCCCCAGAGCCAGTTGCCGGACTGGACGTTAAATCCGGTTTGCAGGCCGCCGAGAAAGCCGTTGACGTCGTCGCCCCAGCCGTAGCCGACGTGAGCGCCCCAATACCAACCGTTCCAATTGTACGGGACGTAGACGGGCGCCGGCGCCGCCTTACGGACCGGTATGTCAGCGGCCATGGCGACCTGGCCGATGGCGCACAAACCAAGGATCGCGACGAAGGCAGATTTGATCGGGTACCGCATCGTCCCCACTCCTTTTGATTAGGCCAATGATTTAGGATTGGGAGGATAATACCTCCGACTTCCTACCTTGTTACCTTCCCGGCCCAAAAAACGGGGCTTGGCGGTGGATAAGGCCGGAGGTGTGTCGGTAGGGTCACAGACGCGGAAGCGGACGTCGGCGTCAGGGCAGGTGGCGGCGCGGGTTCCCGCAGCGCACGCAACAAGGGCGAAGCGGACGCAGCAAAGGAAAGACCCACCCGCCGAACGTCGGGTGGGCCGCCGGGTGGGTCATCCGTCTCGCTGAAACGTCAGGTGTTGAAGTCCGCCGAGTTGCGGTCGTTCCAATGCTGCTGATCGCTCGGCGCGGTGTATTCGTAGTTATAGCGCGAGCGGGACATGCTCTGCGCAAGCGCGGACGTCGCTGTGACGGCGAGGACCGCGGCGAGCGCAATACTGGCTTTCCCGATTCTTGCGGCGCGCGACTGTAGTTTGGTCATCGGCTTTTTCTCCGCGTGTGTGAAATGTTCGCCGTCCTTGCTCACTGCTGCCCGCCCACTGCGCGGCCTTCGAGCTTCTTGACCGCCGGCGGCGCCCAGGAGCCGTCGGTGATTGAGACGCGCGGCCAGTACGCGCGGATGTAGAGCGAGAAGTCGCCGTCCTTCGGAGCTGGCAACCAGTTCGCACGTTGCTTTGGATCGGACGGCGGGTCCGGCTGAACGTACACGGTGAGCGAACCGTCCTGCTCGTAGTTCAGGTCCTTGTTCTTGGTGCCGACTGAATAGCGCTTGATGTCGTTCGGCACGAAGAAGTGGTTCTTGTCGTAGAGCGTCAGCGACCAGAAGCCGGCCACAGGCGGGCCCCGATCCTTCAAGGTGATCGTGTAGCGGTTCTTGCCGTTCAGGCGCTGCCCGCTCTCGTCGAGATCCTGCGTGAAGTATCGGGTCTCATTCGGCTTGTTGATGAAGATGTTTGCCTTCGCCGCCGCCGCGCGCGTGAAATAGTCGGAACCAAACTCCGCGCCGTTGGTGACCGTCGTCCAGTTATATGGGAGCTGCGCGCCGAAATTGCGGAACTCCATCAGCGGAGAGATGATCGACTTGTCGGCTTCGACGGCCGCTTGCTTCAACGCTTCCTTCAGCTTGGGGTCCTTGGCCGCTGCGTCGGTTACCGATTTGAACAAGGCGTGCAGCGTCTCTTCGCCGGGCATCGGCTTCACCCCGTCGAGAACGATGGGAAGCATGTCGGCGAACTGCTCCGGTTTGACCCACTTGGTTTCCTCCGCGCCCTCGGCCTGCGCCGGGGTCTTCGGCAGCTTCGTCCAGTCGCGCTGCTTCGGAATGCGGTCGTACTTGCTGAGTGGGTAGCTCAGGATGAAGCTGGCCAGTTTCTGCACCTCCGCCTTGTCCTCCGGCGTGTTCTCCGTGAACACGCGCGGGATCAGGTAGGCGATGTTGGTCGGCGAGCGGAACACCTGCGCGATACCTTTCGGCAAGGTTCCTTTCCAGTCCGGGCCCGCGATCAGGTAGTAGCCGATGCGGGTGCCATACATCGATCCGATCTCGGCGAACGCGTCGGTGCGCTGATCGACCACCTGATAGACGAAGAAGCGTTGGCCGAAGTGCGGCACCTGCACCACGACCGGCTCTTTCGAGAGATCGAGGACCGCCTGACCATAGATCACGTCCTGGTTCGGCGCCGCGACCGCGCGTTGGGCGGGTTCGATGTAGTCCGTGAGCATGGTGATTTCGTTTACTGGTCCGACAGGAAGTACGCCGCCATACATCATGGCTTCCTTGATCGGACGGAAGGTTTCGAGCCGCGCTTGCAGGTTCACCATCGGGTACGCCCACACGTAGGCGAGGGCGCCGATCTGCTTCACATATGCCTCGGTCATCTTGGTGCCGGGCATCGGGCCCGTTGGCATCACCATCGTCCAGTCCGGCGACGGCGCGAGTTGCGCCTGTGCCATCGACGAGGCCGTCAGCAACGCGAGTGTCGTTGTGCCGGCGAGTAGCGCTTGCTTGATGGTCATGAGGATCCTCCTTTGAATTGACTTACCTCTGCACGCCGATCGCGCGTGCCTCACCGAATTGCGTCACCGCCGGCGGCGTCCATGCGCCGCTCCGCACCGCTTCCTTCGGCACGTAGGTCCGGAAGGTCAGCGAGAACGGTTTGCCCTCCTGCGAAGGCAGCCAGTTCGATTCAGGCACGCCCGCGACTGGCTTCGGGCCAATTGCGATCTTTAGTGAGCCGTCCGCCTCGTTCTGCAGCGACGAGTTGCTGTCGAGGGTGAAGCGATTGAGGGGATTGGACACCGGCCGGTAGTCGGGAATTCCGACCAGAATCACGGACCAGTAGGAATTGACCGCGGATTGCGGAAGCTTGTTGGCCGGAAAGTGGATGACATAGCTGCGGCTGCCGTTCAGCGGCTGTGCCTTTGCGTCGCGCGACGCGAGAAAATGGACGACCTCATCGGTCGTGTTTGCCCAGATGCCCGCGAAATTGACGGCGGTCCGAAGTCGAAAGTCGCGTCCGTAGTTGCCCATTTGGCCTCCGCCAATCCAGTGATCGCGATCGGGGGCGGTTTTCGAGGCGGCGTACTCTCGAAACTCTGGGATAGCTTTTTCGCGCAGCGATTTGTCGATCGCGGCGCGTGCTCGCTTGTCCGTTGCGAGGTAGGCCGCGACCGAGCGGATCTTCTGCTGCATTTCCGCTGCAACGGGTGAGGTGTCGAGCGCGCTCGCGAGCTTTGCGTTCACGTTGTCGAAAATTGCCACGCCCGCGAGATGCCTGTTGTCGAACATGGGAATGGCGGGCGGCGGTTTGATCACCGGCTTGCCGATCGTCGTCAGCTTGAACTGCCGCTGCAACAAGAACGCGCTTTCGCGATCGTCCTTGAACTCTACGCGTCCGATCAGCTTGGCCTTGTTCGAGTGCAGATGGATGCGCACGGCATCCGGCGGGATCCATGCCGTCGAGCCGGGCGCGACGAGCGCGAACTTGCCGAAGGGCTTCGACGGAAACGTGCGCTCGTTGATGTTGGTGACGACTTCGCCCCACTCATTGAGGATCTGTACCGTGTAGTAGCGGCTCTTGATCTCGGGGATTTCGAGCAGAGCGGGGGACCACGGGTCGACGGCGATCCAGGCCTCGAGAAAAGCGATGTCCGAATTCGGGTTGACGAAATTCGAGGCACCCGGAGCGGTGTACTTGATGTCGTTGTAGCCGGATTCGCGGAGGTCGTTGAGCTCCTGCCGGATCACGAGCGCGCGGCCGAGAAGATAGGTGTAGGCGTCGGCGATCGTCTGATCGTCGGGTTTGGGGGCAACTTGCCTGGCCCATTTCGGCGCGACTTGCGCCCAGGCGGACTGCGCGCCCGTCGTGGCGAACGCGCAGATCAGGGTGCACGCCGCCGCCTGCGCAAAACTGATCCGCACGACCCTTCTCCCGTCAAAGAGAAGCTTCAGGGAGAACCCTGAGGCGTTGAGCGCATCTCATTGTGATGTGCAGCGATGCGCCATCAGGCGAAACCCGTGGGGAAATTGCGGAGCATTGCGGAGGTGGGCGGTTGCGTGTCGCGAGAGGGTGGGAACGGCCGACCTGTCGATGGACGCCCGCCTCGGACCCGGGCATGACGAGGTCTAGGATGCGTGCGCTATCGGGGCGAGGGGGAATGTCTCTCTATTTCGGCGTGTTCGACCACGTGGACCGCGGCGCGGGCACGCTCAGCGAGTTCTACGAGAGCCGCCTGAAGCTCGCGGAAGCCTACGACCGCGCCGGCTTCTACATCTATCTCGTGGCCGAGCATCACATGACGCCGCTCGGCATGGCGCCGTCGCCGTCCGTGTATCTCTCGGCCGTGGCGCAGCGCACGAAGCGGCTGCGGTTCGGGCCGCTCGTCTACGCACTGCCGCTCTATCACCCGCTCCGGCTCGTCGAGGAAATCTGCATGCTCGACCAGATGAGTGGCGGGCGGCTCGAGTTCGGGGTGGGGAAGGGCATCTCGCCGATCGAGACGCGCTACTACGGCGTCGATCCGGCCCACTCCGAAAAAATGTTTGCGGAATCCTACGCGCTGATGATGAAGGCGTTCGACGCGGGACCGCTGACCTTCGAGGGCGACTACTACCGCTTCCAGGATGTTCCGCTCGCACTCGAGCCCTTTCAGAAACCGCATCCGCCGATCTGGTACGGCGCGAACAATCCGGAGAGCGCGGCACGGGCGGCGAAGCGCGGCATGAACGTCGTCGGCAACATTCCGGCGAAGATCGTGCGCGGGCTCGGTGAAGCCTATTGGCCGGCCGCGTCCGCCGCGCGGATGAAATCACCGAAGCTCGGCATGAACCGGCACATGGTGATCGCGGAAGAAGGGGCGGAGGCACTTGCGATCGCGCGCCGCGCCTACCGGCGCTGGTACGCGAGCTTCATGAAGCTCTGGTGGGATCACAAGACGCCGCCGGTCGGCGTGAACTACCCGGCCGAGATCGACGGCTTCCTGGAAAGCGGCATGGCGGTGGTCGGCACGACGGCCGACGTGCGCGCGGCGCTCGAGGGGCAGCTCGTGGAATCGGGCGCGAACTATCTCGGCTGCCGCTTCGCGTTCGGCGATCTCACGCTCGCGGAGTCATTGCGCTCGGTGGAATTGTTCGCGCAAGGGGTCATGCCGCATCTGCGCGCAGAAACGCGTGTCGCCGCGGAGTAAATTCGCTGCATGACGAGGAACGGAACGCGGTCAGGTTGGATTTCCGGCGGCTGGCGACGGGTTGGCCCATGCTATGTTGGCGCGAAGCTGGGGTCGTTCGTTGGGCATTGGGGGTTGCATGTCATCGCATCGAAAATATTTGCTGCTGTCATGCCTTGTCTTGTTTCTCGCGTGTGCTGCCGATGTGCGCGCGCAATCATGGAAAAAACATCAGTATGCAGCTGATGGCTTCGAGGTGGAGTTTTCCGGCGACGTGCAGATCAAGCTGACGGAGCTAAGCGCCGAGGCGAAAAAAACCACTGTACGATCGACCAACTACGTACAGGGAAACGCGACCACTGCCTATATTCTCAGCGCGACGCTTTTCACGGAAGCGCCCGATCTCGACGTTGTCGCCAAACGCGGTTTTGGCGTTCTCAATTGCAAGACCACGATCAGCGACACCCCGCTGAGCATTTCCGGCGGTCGCGGTCGAGAGTTTCGTGGAACGGATTGCAACGAGGGTGTGCGCGCCGAGACCAGATACTTTGCGAAAGGGAAGTGGGTGTATCAGGCGCTTGCCTTGTACAAGAAGGACGGCGGCGACGAGAAAGCCGCCCGCTACTTCGTTCAGTCGTTCAAGGCGATTTCGCCCGCGGAGTCGTCTAAGGCGATATGTGCCCTCGCAGTCGTCTAAGGCGATTGTGCCCGCGACAGCCCCGACCGGCGCGCCAATCGTGCGAACGCTATCGGGTCTTCGCTACGAAATTCCCGCGGGATGGGAGTGGACGGAGTTCAACGGATTCGCCACGACGATCCAGCACCTCGCGACGAAATCCGGTGAAAAAGGCAAGGAAGCGAGCCCGAATCGATTCAGTGTGAGTTCGCGAAAGACGCCAGACGATGCTTTCGACCGCGCCTGGGGCAAGCTCGATCGCGACCAGCGGCGCACGTTTCCGAGCGGCGCTGCGGCGCGATGGAAAGCGGGCCTGCGCTGGGACGGCATTCACTACGTGTTCGCCGGCGAGGCGACGATCGGCTCCAAGGTGCTGAGCGTGTCGTTACTCGACACACGGACCCCGCGAATTGATGTTAGCGTCGTCGAGGCCGCATTCCTGCGCATCGCCGAAACGTTGCGAGACGTTCCAGAGTCGGCGGTGATCTACCATCCAAGCCTGCGGATCGCCGTCGACCGGCCCAATACGGATTCCTGGTACACCAGGTCCGACGGTCGCTTCATCGCTTTCGCCTGCTGGCCAAATCCGAAAGGTTGTGGGGAAGGAAGCAACACGTGGATGTACGTTTACCCTTCCCCCGTGGAATTCGCGGACACCGGCAAGGCGCTGGCGGACATCACCGGCTACTTCGAGAAGAACGCCAGCTTGAAGATCGGCGAGGTGCGGCGCGCAGAAATTCCGGGAGGCGAGGTGCTCTGGACAGAGCAGCCCGGCAGCAACCAGCCGGTCCTCGCCGCCGTGCGGCGCGATGGGCGCTTTTTCTTCCTCAGGATCTACGCCGGAACTTCGGTCACGCGCACGAACGACTCGCTGCGCGGGGATTTCCTCGCGTTCGCGAAAAACGTGCGCGCCTGGGACGGAAAATGACGAGGAATGGAATTCGAATGACAACTATTGGACGCGCCAGCCACGAGCGGCGGTTATCCGCTCGCAAGCCACGCGGATTTGCTCTGGGTCGTATGGCTTGCTGAAAAACAAGCTGCCGTCGACGTTGCGTGGCGGGTCGATCGTATGTCCGGTCGTGTAGATCACGGGAAAATCCGCGATTTTTCGGCGGCATGCCTCGCCCACGTCCCAGCCGTTCAGTGACCCGTTCAGTCGGATGTCGGTGAACACGACGTCGATTGCGAGGGCGTTAAGCTTGATCAGCGCCTCTTCACCGCTCGCGGCTTCGAACACGGCCCAACCTGCCTCGCGCAGATAATTGCAGACCATGTCACGCAGCATCCATTCGTCTTCCACGACGAGGATGGTTGGCACGCGATCGCGCTCACGTTTGGCCACAGCAAATCCGTTCTCGGATCCAGCGCAATGGATGCGTCGGAGCCGGCTCGCTTATGAATGAGGCCCTTGGTCTTCTCGCGCCTTTCGCGCGGAGCGGGCCCGGTAGCGCTTCCTGATGGACCAACAGAGCTCGTGGTCGAGCGGGTCCTAGTCGATTTCGATTCACCCCTTGGACAACTTCCTTTGCGGACTGGAACGCATGGCAGGGTGTCGAAGCGCGTGTATTCGATGAGAATGACCGAACAAAAAGATCGTTCCGGCACAATGGTACGATTTCGTACAATTAATTCAAGGAGCTTGGTGTTTGGCTGAATCCGACCTATATGCCGAGTATCGTCTGCATCGACCCGATAGGGCGCAGATGGCTAGGAGACACGTCAGTGCTCTTGCCCCAAGGCAGGAGCAGGGCGGATGCCCCAGCAAAAGACCAACTCACATCATAACCGGCTTCTCGGGGCGCTTTCGGCGCGCGACCTCAAGCTGTTGTCTCCACATCTTGAATCGCTCTCCCTCGCACTCCGCCATCCGATCGAGCAACGCAACAAGCCGATCAAGCACGTCTATTTCATGGAAGAGGGCATTGCCTCGGTCGTTGCCGCCGGCGACGACGGCAAGGAAATCGAGGTGGGTCTGATCGGCCGCGAGGGCATGACGGGCCTCGTCGTGCTGATGGGCAACCATCAATCGCCGCATAACGTCTATGTACAGGTGCGCGGACAGGCACAGCGAATGGGTGCCGCCGAACTCCGCAAGGCGCTGGGTGCGAGCAAGACGCTCAGGACGCTCCTGCTCAAATTCGCGCAATCGTTCATGGTGCAGACCGCGCATACTGCGATTGCGAACGGCCGCGCGAACGTCGAGCAGCGTCTCGCGCGCTGGGTGCTGATGGCGCGCGATCGCGTCGACGACGACGAGCTTCCCCTGACGCACGAATTCCTTTCACTGATGCTGGGCGTGCGCCGCGCCGGCGTCACGGTTGCGCTCAATGAGCTGGAAAAGCGTGAGGTGATCAAGGCCAACCGCGGACACGTCAGAGTGCTCGATCGCACCGGACTGGAGAAAATCGCGCAAGGCTACTACGGCGTGCCGGAAGCTGAGTTGCGCCGGCTGATGGCCTGAGCAGGTACGAATCCGTACCGACTCTCTTGTGGCAACGCGCGAAGTTTTGGGGAATCAATTCTTTAGTCGGGCTGATCAAGAGGTTTGCCCATGCCACGTATTTCGGCGCTGCCCATGCCGCCGGCGATCATGTGCGAACGCTGTCACAGCGTGATGCGCGCTGTCGTGATCGAGACCGAGTCAACCGGCTATTCGTTGACCTACAGTTGTTCGCGATGCGGTGCGACTGAAGTGAAGACCCACGCGATGCCGCTGCCGGCTAGGATACCGGCGACGGCCTGAGGTGCCGGAAACGCTCGATGTTAATGGGCGTTCGCTAATCAGCGGCGAACGAGACAGCCGAGCGCGAAGGCAATCACCGCGACCGCGGCGAGCGACTCAAGCGGATAACGGCGCGCATAGTAGCCACCGGTCCGATACGCATCGCTGACCAACTCGGATGCGTCGCTCGCGACCGCCTGGGCCGCATCGCGCGTCGTTTCGACCGCTTGTTTCGCCGTGTCAGTCGCGCTGTCCAGCATTCCCTTGGCTTCGTCCGCGAGGTCGCTTCCGGCGTTCTTCGAGCGTTCGATCGCGTCCGCCGTGCCGGCCAGGCTTCGGTTCTGTTGCATGTCACGACTCCCTGATTTCCCTCGGACAACCTTCGAGCGGGCGGAAGCGTTCCCGACCTCGCGCAACCGCGGCCGGATTTTTGCGTCCCCGAACGGAACGCCGTCCACGGCGTTTAGGGAGGGCCAACGCCAATGTCGGTTATGCAACACGAACACGGGAAAAATTCGCCCTCGCTGTGGAAGGCGGTCGGGCTGATCGCGGCCGCTGCGGCGGTGAATGCCTTGCTCTCGCCCCCTGCTCGCGACGGCGGAGAGGCGCGGATCGGCGGCCGGTCGAGCGCTGAGGAACCCGCCGAATTGCAGGCGCGCCGCGCCGCCCAGACGGGCCGGGGACGCGCGGCGACGCGGCCAACGCAAATTCCCTGGCGCGGCTGGAAGGACATTTTCTGGCGGGCCTACCAGGAAATCCAGGAAGACCGGCTGCTTGCGATCGCGGCGGGCGTCGTATTCTTCGCGCTCCTCGCCTTGTTCCCTGCGATCACCGCGATCGTCTCCATGTACGGGCTGTTCGCGCGGCCCGATACGATCTCGGAACATATCGGCCTGATCTCAGCCTTCGCGCCGGAACAGGTGGTCGCCGTCGTCGAGGAGCAGATCGGCCGGCTCGTTGCCAAGGGGGAGGTCACGCTCGGCTTCGCCTTTGTGTTCGGCCTTGCGATTGCGCTCTGGAGCGCCAATGCGGGCATGAAGGCGATCATCGACGCACTCAACGTGGTCTACGAGGAGACGGAAAAGCGCGGCTTCTTCATGCTCAATCTCGTCTCGCTCGCCTTCACTCTGGGTGCGGTGGTGGCCGTGCTGGTCGCGATCGGTGCGGTGGTCGTCGTTCCGTTGCTGCTCGACCGCGTGGGACTCGGCGCATTCACCGAGCGTCTGATCGAGTTCGGCCGCTGGCCGGCGCTGATCCTCACGGTTCTCCTGGGACTTGCCGTACTGTATCGCTACGGGCCGAGCCGCGCGCGGGCGAAATGGAAATGGTTGAGCGTTGGCAGCGTCGCCGCGACTCTTCTGTGGCTCGCGGGTTCCGCGCTGTTCTCGTTTTATCTGCGGAATTACGCGAACTACGACGCGACCTACGGCTCGCTCGGCACCGGCATCGGCCTGATGATGTGGATGTGGCTATCGACGATCGCGGTGCTGTTTGGCGCGGAACTGAATGCCGAGATCGAGCATCAGACGGCCCGCGACACGACGACCGGCGCGCCAAGGCCGTTGGGGAAGCGCGGCGCGACAATGGCAGATACGGTCGGCGAACGGGTGGGGTGAGTCATTCCGGGGCACGCCGAAGGCGCGAGCCCGGAATCCAAAGGGAATCAGCGATAGAAATCAAAGCCGTCTGGATTCCGGGCGCAGCGTGGAGCTTGTCATCGGGCCGCGCTTCGCGCGGACCCGTTGGCGCTGTCCCGGAATGACGAAATACTAAATGCTGGCCGCCTCAACGCCGGAAGAAATAGCGGCTTTCCGCCACCGGCAGCGTGCGCCCTACGAGCCAGCCGACCGCGAACAGCGCGCCGAGCACTGCGACCGTGGTGCGCGTATCGCCGCTCTGCACGCGCGTAAGCAAGTCGGTGCGCGGACGCGTCGGGTCGGCCCGGAACAGGTCGCCAAGCGTCGGTGCGGCGACGCCGGCAAGGGGCGCGAGCGCGTCGCGGCTGGACCGGGGGGCGTAGGCCGGCAGCTCCTCTCTTTCGTGTGCCCATTCGGCGAGATCCTCATCCTTCGCCTTCCGGGCGGATCGGCCGCGGCCGATGAGCGCTGCGGCAAGCGCGAGAACGAGCGCGACCGCAACGTGGGAACCCGCGATGATCGCGAGCGACGTGATCGCACCGTATTCCGGTTCGAGCCAGGCAAACAGCAGGACGAGGCCGGTCACGATGGCGAGCAAAGTGAAGATCACCGCAGCAATCGCCAGTACCGCGGCGATCGCGATGCGCATTGCGATGCTCTTCACCTGATCAACCGCGGCGTCTGCCTTCCGCTCAAGCTTGAGCTTTGCCTCGCCGACCAGGCGCGCGACGCCGCTGGCGACGAGCAGAGAGCGGAGCATCAGCGGCGCCGGAAGTGGCCGTACATCCAGCCGAGGAACGCGGCGATGCCGACGGCCATCAGCGGGTTCCGGTGGATCGCATCCTCGAATTCGGAAGCGAAGGAACTCGCCTGGCGCGTTGCCGAGCGTGCGTACTCGGCGCCCGTATCCACGGCATTGGATGCCGCGCGGCGCGTGCGCTCGACCAGCTCGTCGGCCGATTCGATGGCGTCGTCGGCGGCAGCCTTTGTGCTGCTGATGCCTCGATTGAGACTGTGGCGGGTGTCTTCGTATGAGGAACGGGAACGTTCGGTTCTGCTGTTCATTGGGGGCCTCCCAGTTGGCGCGGTACCGGACTTTGTCAGCCGGTCCGCGGATGAATTGGTCCTGCCAAGGCGAACGCCGGGTGCGGGGTCCGGTTCCGTGATCCGGGAAAAGAGGGCGGCGGATGACCAGCAGAGGACAGCAGGAATACATCCGCTCGTTCCCGTCCTCGGGTCTCGCCTTCGGCTCGCCCGAGGACAGGCTCCAGCGGGAATCCAGCCCGGGGCTCCCCGTTTCCATTAGTGGCCCGCTGGCCGCTCGCTACGCTCGCCCGCGCGGCGCGGGAATGAGCGAAAAACACAGCCGTCGAGCTTGTCCCGGCTATCCCGATCCCGTTCGTACGGCCGTGCGCCCCAAGTGGTGCCAAGCCCGCGCATGACGGCGAGAGTTGCCGCCTCGCGAACGGCCGGTGCATTGTCGTCCGCGCTGTCCGCCACGCCTCTCCGGAGAGCCGGTCCGAATGGCAAGAAAATCCTCTTGGGCGTCGCTGCCCGACGAGCGGCTGCTGAAACTCCGCTTCCGCGACCTCAAGCTCAGGATCGAGGGAACCTGGCTCGACCGGCGGCTGCGCGATCTCTTCGACGAGCTCGACCAGCGGGGCATCCGCATCCGGCCGCACGTCTGGCTCTCCGACGAGTGGTTCACTCCGGACGACACGCCGGGATTTGCGATTCCGTTCTACCTCGCGCATCCGCGCCTGATGCAACTCGAGCGCAAGAAGATCATGGAGGTCGAGGGCGGCACGCGCACGGAATGCCTGCGCATCATGCGGCACGAAATGGGCCACGTGGTGCAGCAGGCCTACAAGCTGCACCGTCGGCGCCGCTGGCAGCGCCTGTTCGGGCCCTCGTCGCGCCACTATCCGAGCTACTACCGGCCGAACCCGGCGAGCCGGAAATACGTGCAGCACCTGCGGCTGTGGTACGCGCAAGCGCATCCGGCGGAGGACTTCGCCGAGACCTTCGCGGTGTGGCTCAACCCGCGCTCGGGCTGGCGCAAGCGCTACGAGGCATGGCCCGCGCTCAAGAAGCTCGAATACGTTGACGAGCTGATGGCCGAGATCGCGCGCGAGCGGCCGGCGCGGATGCGCCGCTTCCGGCTTGACCCGACAAGCCGGCTCTCGACGACGCTCGAGGAGCACTACCGCAGGCGGCAGGCGCAGTACGGAGGCGGAACGCCGAAGATCTACGACCGTGATCTGCGTCGCCTGTTCTCCGACAATCCGCGGCACCGGCGGGCGCTGGCCGCGACGACCTTCATCCGGCAGAATCGCCGCCGAATCAGGCAGGTCGTGTCCAAGTGGACCGGCGAATACCAGCTCACGCTCGACGCGGTGTTGGAAGACATGATCGCCCGCTGCCGCGAACTCAATCTGCGCGCCGTCGGCTCCGAGCGGAAACTGCGGCTTGAATTCACCGTGCTGCTGACCGGGAAAATGGTGCATTCCCTTTACAGCTCCGCACGACGGCGCTGGGTCCCGCTGTGAAGCGACTCCGCGTCCTGGTGATCCTCGACAAGGATTTGATGCCCCCGGGTTCGCTCAAGGGCTACAGCGAATTGGAGATCTACCGTTGGAAGACCGAGTACGACGTGGTCAGCACGTTGCGGGCCAGCGGGCACGAAGTGCACCCGCTCGGCGTGTCGGATGAGTTGCGCCCGATCCGCGAAGCAATCGAGAACTGGAAGCCGCATGTCGTGTTCAATCTGCTCGTGGAGTTTCAGGGCGAGGTCACGCACGACCAGAACGTGGTGAGCTATCTCGAACTCATGCGGATGCCCTACACGGGCTGCAATCCACGCGGCATGGTGCTCGCCCGCGAAAAGGATCTCTCGAAGCAGCTCGTGAGCCATCATCGCATCGCGGTGCCGGACTTTGCGGTCTTCCCGATCGGACGCAAAATCAGGCGTCCAAGGCGGCTCGCCTTTCCCCTCATCGTCAAGAGCCTCATCGAGGACTTCGTCATGGGGGATCGCGCAGGCCTCCGTCGTCAACAGCGACGAGAAGCTCGAGGAGCGCGTGCGATTCATCCACGAGAGCATCGGTACTGCGGCGATTGTGGAGCAGTACATCGACGGCCGTGAACTTTACGTCGGCGTGCTGGGCAACGAGCGACTGCGCGTGCTGCCGGTCTGGGAACTCCGCTTCACCGACATGCCGCAGGGTGCGCTGCCGATCGCCACGCAGCGGGTGAAGCTGGACCCGAAATATCAGGAGAGCCGCGGGATCGTGACGGGCCCCGCCAAGGACATCTCACCGGAGCTGCGTGCACGCTTCGTCCGCTACGCGAAACGAATTTGCCGGACGCTTCAGCTCGACGGCTATTGCCGGATCGACTTCCGCCTGGCGGAAGACGGGACTCCGTATTTCATCGAAGCGAACCCAATTCCCGATATCGCGAAGTCCGAGGAATTCGTCGAAGCGGCAAGACACGACGGCATCGACTATCCAACGCTTCTGAACCGCGTCCTCGCGCTCGGGATCAGCCGGGCGCGTGCCCGCGCGGCGCAGCGCTAGGCTACCGAAGGCGAAACGCTTCGCGCATGAAGCCGCGAATGTCGTCCTGGCTCTGGGTGTGCGCCTCGCGGCTGTAGCCGCCGGAGACGGTGCGCGTCATGCATTTGGCGGTCGCCTTGCCCGCGTCCGCGGTGCGCTTGTTGTTGTCCATCACGGTGATCTTGCTGCCTCGCTCGACCCACGTGCCCTTGCCGGTTTCATCGTAGAAGCACTGGCTGTGATTCTCGCCCTGCTTGTCGGTCCAATCCGGTGCGCCGGGCGTGTCCCACCCGTGTTTGCCCTTGTAGGTCTTGACCACGACCTTGGCGCCTGCATCCTGCATGCGCTTTGCGTATTCGACGCAGCCCGGGATGCTCACGTAAGTATCGTCGGCACCGTTCAACATGTGCAGCGTCGTGCCGGTGCCACGCATGTCGAGCGGGAATTCGTTGCACCACGGGTAGACTGCGATCAGCAGCGCGAAACGCACCTCGCCTTTTGCGACGGGCTCGAGATAGCGGCGCAACGCCGACTTGATCACGACGGTACCACCCTTGGAATATCCGATGATCCCGATCCTGCTGGGATCGATCGCGGGGTGTTTGGCAAGTACGCGCAGCGTATCGACCGCGTCGGCCATCATCTCGACGGAGGCGAGCTGGCTCTGGTCGCGCACCGTCGAAACGATGCCCCTACTGCCGAAGCTGTCGACGATCGCGCCGCCAACCCCGAGCTTGAGAAATTCCCGGGCATAGGCGAATTCCCGCACGTCGCGGACGCCGCTCGAGCCGTGCATGATGATCATGACGGGAACTTTCTCGGTGGCGTCGTCGGGTAGGAGCAGCTCGACTTTGATCTTCGGGGCGCTGGCGCGCGACGGGCTCACGACCAGAAGCGACTCGCGGCGCTCGGCGAGAGCCGGATCCGCAAGTAGGCAGATTGCGGCCGCGAGCAGCGCGTGCGTGAGCGTTCTCAAGTGGATCCGAAGCTCTGCACCAACGAGCCCGCGACGAGGCTCCAACCGTCCACGAGCACGAAGAAGATCAGCTTGAACGGGAGCGAGACGATCACCGGCGGAAGCATCATCATGCCCATGGACATGAGCACCGATGCGATCACCAGATCGATCACCAAGAACGGGACGAACAACAGAAAGCCGATCTCGAACGCGCGGCGCAGCTCCGAGATCATGAAGGCCGGGACGAGAATGCGTAGCGGTGTCGCCTCGGGCGCCGCGGGTGGCGCCTCGCGCGCCATGTCCATGAAGAGGCCGAGGTCCTTCTCGCGCACGTTCTTGATCATGAAGGCGCGGAAGGGCTCCGAACCCTTCTCGAATGCGGCTTGGGGCTGCATTTCGCCGGCAACGAGCGGCCGCACCGCCTGGTCGTAGGCCTGCTGGAACGCCGGCCCCATCACGAAAGCCGTGAGAAAGAGTGCGAGCGAGATGATGACGGCGTTCGGCGGCGCGGTCTGCAGGCCGATTGCCGTGCGGAGCAGCGACAGCACCACGACGATGCGCGTGAAGGACGTCACCATTACGAGGATCGCGGGCGCGAGCGAGAGCACCGTGATGAGCGCGACAAGCTGGATCGCCCGCTCCGTGATGCCGGTGCCGCTGTTAGCGCCCTGGCCGAAGCTGATCGAGATATCCTGCGCCTGCGCAGGCAACAGTGCCGCGAGAAGCAGCGCGCCGCCAATGAACAGCGGCGCGATCGTGCGACTTGTTTTCCCGGAGAGGCGCTTCGCGGCTTCCGGGATGGCATTCGTCATTTATTTTCCTTCTTGGCCCCGGGACGCAGGAGACTCGCCATCTCCTCTTCGAGGCTGCCGAATACATCCGCGGCACTCTGCTGTCCCTGTGCAGGTTGTGCGATCTGCACCGGTTGCACCGGACGCGGCGCGGGCGGAGCAGCGGGCTCGACCGATCGCGGCTCGGGTGCGCGCGGAGCCGGCGCGCGCGGAACGGGAGCGACCGCGGGACGCGGTTCGAGAATGCGCGGCTCCGGCGCGCGCGGTGCCGGGCGGCCGGAGCGGGCGCGGGTGCGCGCGGCACGTCGAGCTCGCCTGCGGGCTTGCGCAGCGCTTGCTCGAGACGTTGGGCCATGTCCGCGTATTGCGGATCGATCCGTTGCGGAGCGGGGCGGGGCATCGTGCGCGGGGGCTCGCTCGACCGTGGCGCGGCGGGCGTGCGTTCGGGTTCGCCCGGCGCAGGTTCGGGAATGATCGAAGCGTCCTCGTCCTCGAATCCTCCGGGCCGTGCACCGGGGCGCGAGGTGCCGCTCGCGGGTGCGGCGCGGACGATGTTCGGTTCGACGACGACGTCGCTCGGGCCGCCGATCAGAATCAGGTGCTCGACATTGTCGCGGCGGATCAGCACGAGGCGCCGGCGCGCATCGACCACCGCCGAATCGAGCACCGCGAGCCGCTGCTGGCGATTGCGGCCGGACGCGCCGCCGGAAATGCGGCCGTCGCCGAAGCGGCGCATCAGCCAGACCGTCAGTGCGATGAGGGCGAGCACGAGCACGAGCGCGACGACAGCGCGCGCGGGCAGCCCAAGCTCGGTGCCGAAGATCGACTCGAAAAATCCCATTGCTCACTCCCGTCCCTGGTGCCGCGGCGAAGCAGAAGGGTTAACGGCCACGGCAAGAATTGCCGCCCCCATGCCTAACAAAGCGTTAATAAACTTGGACCGATAACGCAAAAGCGCGATGCCGCAGGAGATCCGGAACCGCTCGAAAAACGCGGAAAGACGGCATTAACCGCGCCTTAACCATACGGCAGGCAAGAATTGCCGCACGAGGAGTAGCGGCGATGCCGGTCCACGATCTTCCCCTGTTCTCGATGCTCAAGCACCGCATGTATTGGCTCGAGGAGCGCCAGCGCGTGCTCGCCGAGAACGTCGCCAATGCCGACACGCCGGGCTTCCGCGGCCGCGATCTGAAGCAGCTCGATTTTCACGACGCGTTGAAGCAAGCGAACGTCGTCAAGCTCGCGGCGACCGCGCCCGGCCATCTCGCCGGCAGCGGGATCAGCGACGGCACACGCTTCCCCACCGACGGGAAGGGCGGATTCGAGACGACGCCGCGCGGAAACGCAGTGGTGCTCGAAGACGAGATGATGAAGGTCGCGCAAAACCAGATGGATCATCAGGCGGTCACCGCACTTTATTCGCGCGGGCTCGGGCTGCTGAAAACAGCGCTCGGCAGGAAGTAGGCGAGGGCGCCCATGGATTTCATGAAGACGCTCGCGATTGCAGCGTCCGGCCTCAAGGCCCAGTCGGGGCGCATGAAGGTGATCGCCGAGAACATCGCGAACTCGAGCTCGACCGCGCAGGCGCCGGGCGCGGATCCCTACCGGCGACGCATCGTCAGCTTCCGCTCCGGCTTCGACCGCGAGCTCGAGGCGCAGGTCGTCTCGCTCGGCCGCGTGCAAGCGGACCGTACCGATTTCACGATTCGAAACGAGCCGGGGCATCCTGCCGCGGACGATCGCGGCAACGTGAAATATCCGAACGTCAACCCGCTGATCGAGACCGTGGACATGCGCGAGGCGCAGCGGTCGTACGAGGCGAACATCAACGTCATTGGAGCGACGCGCCGAATGATCGCGCGCACGCTCGACCTGCTGCGCATATAGAAATGGAAATTGCTCGCTTGAATCGATCCGCCTTCCGTTCGTCCCCGCGTAAGCGGGGACCCAGAAAGAGCCACCGCTGGATTCCCGCTTTCGCGGGAATGAGCGGGTGGGCACACATGCTTCCGGGAAGGAGCCGCTGAATGGTCTCGCCGATCTCCGCCGCCAACGCCTACGCCTCACTCTCGCGCATTACAGGCGCGGGCAACCCGTCCGCCGCGGCGAGCCTCGGCGGGAACACGGCAACCCCTGGTCAGAACTTTGGCGCGTTCGTCGAGCGCGCGGTCAACACGATGATCGAGCGCGGGCACGAGGCTGACGGAAAGGCGATGCAGATGGTCGCCGGAAAGTCCGACCTCGTCGACGTCGTGACTGCGGTCGCGGAAACGGAAGTCGCGGTCGAGACGCTCGTCTCAGTGCGCGACAAGGTGATCGCGGCGTATGAAGAGATATTCCGGATGCCGATTTGAACTTCCCTCTCCCCGTTTACGGGGAGAGGGTGGCGAGCGAAGCGAGCCGGGTGAGGGGGCTTCGCGAGTCGAGCGAACTGCAAGTCGCCCCTCACCCCGACCCTCTCCCCGCAAGCGGGGATAGGGAGAAGAACCGAGGAAAATACATGAACGGCGCCGAAGTACTCGATCTCGCCCGCGACGGAATTTTCACGCTGATCCTCGTGTCCAGCCCGCTTCTGCTCGTCGCGCTCATCGTCGGCGTTGCGATCTCGCTCTTGCAGGCGCTGACGCAGATCCAGGAAATGACGCTCGTGTTCGTGCCGAAGATCCTTGCTGTGTTCATCGCGCTTCTGCTCGCGCTGCCGTTCATGGGCGACGTGCTGCAGGCCTATATGGCGCGCATCGCCGATCGTATCGCGTCCGGCTGAAATCCGATCCGGCAATGACCGTCAACATCTCGTTCCTGCCGTCGCTCGCGGCGGTGTTCCTGCTGATGTTCGCGCAACTCGGCACCATGGTGATGCTGATGCCGGGGCTCGGCGAGCGCGGCGTTCCGATGCGCATCCGCCTCGTGATCGCGCTCGTGCTCACGCTTGTGCTGCTGCCCATCCATCGCAATGTCTACGCGGCGGATCTGAACGCGGGCTTCGCGCCGATCCTCGGCGTCCTACTTCAGGAAGTCCTGATCGGCGCCGTGCTTGGGCTGACGGCCCGCCTCGCGCTTTCGGCGCTCGTCGTCGCGGGCACCACGATCGCGTTCCAGCTCGGTCTCGGTTTCAGCATGGCAATCGATCCGACGCAGGACCAGCAGAGCGTGCTCGTCTCGAACTTTCTCGTAATGCTCGGTGTCGCCCTGATTTTCGCGACCGACATGCATCACCTTGCGATCGGCGCACTCGACGAGAGCTACAACCTGTTCAAACCCGGTGCAGCACTTCCCACCGGCGATATCGCGGAGTTGATGATCACGACGGTCTCGGGCGCGTTTCGTGTCGGCATTCAGCTCGCCGCGCCGTTCCTCGTGTTCGGAATCCTGTTCAACGTCGGGCTCGGCGTGCTCGCGCGGCTGATGCCGCAGTTGCAGGTATTCTTCCTCGGCCTACCGGCATCGATCCTAATCGGTTTCGCCATCCTGCTCGCGCTCGTCGGGGTGCTGATGGGTACCTTCATCAGTTATCTCGGCGGCGTATTCGAGCAGATCGGCCCGCAAAGCTGACCGCTGATCATGGCCGAAGAATCAAACGACGATCAGGAACGTTCAGAAGACCCAACGCCAAAACGGCTGGAAGACGCGATCAAGCGCGGCGATGTCGCCAAGAGCCAGGAGGTCAATACCTGGTTCCTGCTGGCGGGCGGGACGCTCGCGTTGTTCGCGTTCGGCGGCGTCGCCGCCGAGCACCTCGCGCGCACGTTCGCGCAATTGTTTGCGACTTCGCACGTCGTCGGTCTGGATGGGCGCGCGATCATCCGCCTGAGCGGGAGCCTCTTGCTCGACGCGATGATCGCGGTCGGGCCGCTCCTGCTGCTCGCGATCATCGCCGCGTTCGGCGGAAACCTGGTGCAGCATCGATGGCTGTGGACGGGCGAGTCGCTGAGGCCGCAACTGTCGCGCATCTCGCCGGCTGCCGGCGCAAAACGTCTTTTCTCGAAGCACGCACTCGTGCAGTTCGCGAAGGGTCTTGCAAAAATCGGCATCGTGAGCGCCGTGATCGTCGCCGTGATGATGCCGGAGGTCGGCACGATCACGCGGCTGATCTCTTCCGATTACACGATGATCCTGCCGGTCGCGAACACGCTCGCTCTGCGCCTCTTGATCGCCGTCGTCGCGGTGATGGCGGTGGTGGCGGCGCTGGATTGGTTGTGGACCCACCACACCTGGTACGAGCGTCAACGCATGTCGGTGCGCGATATTCGTGAGGAATATAAGGAGACCGAAGGCGATCCGACCATCAAGGCGAAGCTGCGGCAAATTCGTCAGTCGCGGATGCGCAAGCGGATGATGGCCGAAGTGCCGTCGGCGACCGTGGTGATCACCAACCCGACCCACTTCGCGGTCGCGCTCAAGTACGAAAAGGGGATGAACGCACCGCTTTGCGTGGCCAAGGGCCAGGATGCGGTCGCGCTCCGGATCCGCGAGGTCGCCGAACAGCACCGGGTGCCGGTCGTGGAGAACCCGCCGCTCGCCCGCGCCCTGCACAAGACTGTGGAGATCGATGAGGAAGTCCCGCCCGAGCACTACAGGGCGGTCGCCGAAGTCATCGGCTACGTCATGCGTTTGCGCCGTGGGGTGCGGCACTAAGGGGGAGAAGTCGTGGACGGAGGCGTCACAAAGCCGAGCTTGCAGAGGCAGGGTATTCTCGGGCAAACGGGATTCGGGCCGCGGGCACGGGCTGCGTCGGGTTCCGCAGCAGAGGTCGCAGGCATGACCCAGATCGAGGAGCGAGCGCCGGTCGACCGCAGTGCGGCCACGGGCAGTATCGGCCTCGTGGTCCTCGTCGCAGTAGCGCTCGTGGCGCTTGCGGTCGCACTCCTGCTGATCGGGCAGGAGCGGGCAGGCCCTTACATCATCGCCGTGCTGGCCGTGCTCGCGGTAGTGGGCGTGTTTGCTCTGTTTGCGGCTGCAGCCGGCATCCTCGAGTTCGCGGGACGCAAGGGGAAGAACGATCTCACCCAGGCCCTTTCGGACGGTGCCGCCGAGGGAATTGCACTCGTCGACGCCTCGGGCCGGGTGCTCTATGCGAACCGCGCCTATCTCGACATCACCGACGCGGAGGGGCCGGACGACGTACGGCCGGTGGAGCGGCTCTTCACGAGCGACCCGGGAGTCGCGGACGCGATCTATCGGCTCGCGCAGGCGGCACGCGAAGGGCAATCGCTGACGGAAGAGATCCGCATCGCGGGTCGCGGCGACCTTCCGGCACGCTGGCTGCGGCTGCGTGTCCGGCCACTCGCGCGGCACGGGAGGCATGCGCGCATATCCGCGTGGGGCGTCTCGGACGTCACGCGCGAGCGCGAGCGGCAGGAAAATACTTTCCTCGAGCTGCAACACGCGATCGATTTCCTGGATCACGCGCCGGCTGGATTCTTCTCGATCGACCACGCGGGACGCGTGCTCTATCTCAACGCGACGCTCGCGAGCTGGCTCGGCTTCGATCTCGCGGAGTTCACCCCGCAAGGACTTTCAATCACCGATCTCGTGCAGGGTCCCGGCGCGGAAATGATCCGCCATCTGCCGCCCATACCCGGGGAGGTCAGATCGGAAGTCATCGACCTCGACCTGAAACGCAAGAACGGCCAGAGCCTGCCGGTGCGGCTCTATCATCGCGTCGCGTTCGCCGCCGACGGGACCGGCGGCGCGTCACGTACGCTCGTGCTCAATCGCGCGCGTGGCGATGTGCCGGACGCGTTGCGCGCAGCGGAAGTGCGTTTCGCGCGCTTCTTCAATCATACGCCGGTCGCGATCGCGATGATCGACCGGCAAGGGGGAATTGGCCAGACCAATCCGAGCTTCGCGCGGTTGTCCGGCGGCTCGGGCGATAGCGGGGAAAGACGCTCGATCCTTTCCGTCGTGCTGGAGCGCGACCGGCCGGTACTCGACCTGTTCATCCGCGAAGCGCTCGAAGGCCAAGCATCGAACGGCTACGTCGAGGTGGGACTCGCCGGGGCGCCGGGACGCGTTGCGCGCTTCTTCGTGACGCCGGTGGACGGCGATGAGGACGACGACGCGGCGATCGTGTACGCGCTCGAGATCACGGAACAGCGCGCACTGGAGGCGCAATTCTCCCAGGCGCAAAAAATGCAGGCGGTGGGCCAGCTCGCTGGTGGCGTCGCGCACGACTTCAACAACGTTCTGACCGCGATCATCGGCTATTCGGACCTGCTGCTCTCGAACCACCGGCCGACGGATCCGTCATTCCAGGATCTGATGCAGATCAAGCAGAACGCGAACCGTGCCGCGAGCATGGTGCGGCAGCTGCTCGCCTTCTCTCGGCAGCAGACGCTCAGGCCGCAAGTGCTCGCGCTCGGCGAGATACTCTCGGAGCTCTCGATCGGACTGCTCAAGCGCATCATCGGCGAGACCGTGGAGCTCGAGCTCAAGCACGTTCGCGATCTGTGGCCGGTAAAGGCGGACCTTAATCAACTCGAGCAAGTCATTGTAAATCTTGCCGTCAACGCGCGCGATGCAATGCCCCACGGCGGCAAGCTTACGATCCGGACGCGCAACGTCGCGCGCGAGGAAGTGAAGACGTTCGGCTATGTGGGCTTCGCCACCGGCGACTACGTGCTTGTCGAAGTCGAGGACACGGGGACCGGCATCGCGCCGGAAGACCTCAACAAGATCTTCGAGCCGTTCTTCACGACGAAGGAGCTCGGCAAGGGCACAGGCCTCGGACTCTCCACCGTCTACGGCATCATGAAGCAGAGCGGCGGATACATTTATCCGCTCAGCGTCGTCGGCAAGGGCACCACGTTTCAGTTGTTCCTGCCGCGCCACGTTGCGGCGCCGGATGAGAAGCCGGCACGGCCCGCCGAGCCGGAGACGCCAGACGCCGATCTGACTGGGCGCGGCACGGTGCTGCTCGTCGAGGACGAAGAGGCCGTGCGGGCATTCGCCTCGCGCGCACTCACCTCGCGCGGCTACACGGTGCTGGAAGCCGGAAGCGGCGTCGAAGCGCTGGAATTGATCGACCGGCACGCGAAGGAAGTGCAGCTCGTGGTCTCCGACGTCGTGATGCCGGAGATGGACGGGCCGACGCTGCTCAAGGAGCTGCGCAAACGGCGCTCGGACGTGGCGGTGATTTTCGTCTCAGGTTACGCGGAAGAGGCGTTCCGCAAGAATTTGCCGCCCGGCGAAAAGTTCAGCTTCCTACCGAAGCCATTCACGCTCAAGCAGTTGGTCGCGGCGGTGAAGGAAACGATGAAGGCCTGAGCGTTTCAGTAGCAGATGCGGACCTGCCGCTCGGCGCCGTCGATCAACATGGTCGCCGGCATGCAGCGGTCCGGGGACTTGTCGCTACGGCCTTCATAGCCCGGCGGCGGCGGAGGAGGCGGCGCGTAAGCGGCCTGCGCGGAATAGGCATGGGGCGGCGGGTATCCATACGCCGGCGGCATAGCATAGGGCGCCGCGCGATAGGCTCCGCCGCCGTAGGCGTAGGGCATCCCGTACAGACTGCCGACGTAGATGCCGCCGATCCAAAACAGCGCAGCTGTCCAGGGGTCCATGGCGCGCGCGGGAGTCGGAAACGCGGTCGCGATCAACAACGCGCAAACGACTGACTTCGCCACCAATGTCTTCGACATGAATCGCCCCCGATCGCCGCGGGACGAATATGCGGTCACGACATTGACGGCGGCTTAATGCGCAGGGCCGCGAGAAAGACTGTGCGCCCGGCTGGTGAAGGCCGGGGCGCATCAGCTTCGGAGGTAAAATCGTGCGCTCAGTACAGATTGCGCCTTGCAGACCGACGGGCCTGTCTCCGTTCCATTCCTACCGTGCCTACTGTGGGTCGATACGCGTATCCGGTGGAGTATCCGGGTGAGTATCCGGCTGAGTATCCGTAGGCGGATCCAGGCGCGTATCCGTAAGCGCCGGCATAGCCGTACGGGCGCGCTGCGCGGGCGTACGGCGCCCAGAAAAGTCCGGCTACGAACAAGCCGCCGACGAACCAAGCCGCGGCCGTCCATGGGTCCATGGCACGCGCCGGCGTCGTAACCAAAGTCGCGGCGACGAGCGCGCCCGCCGCGGTGAGCGTGGTGAGAGTTCTAGTCATGGGCCACTCCGTGTTTTTACGCACGAAGTGTCGGCCCCGCGTTTTTGACGAGCGCTTAAATTCGGCGGCCTCATTTGATTACGATTGCCCGCGCATTTTAATGGCGTCGCGCCAGGGCAACGGTCGAGCTGATGACGGATACCTGCTCAGTAGCAGATGCTGACGGTTCGCGGGAAGCCGCCCTGCCAGATCTGGGCCGGGTAACAGCTGCGAGATGCGTAGCCGACTGGCTGGGCATAGCCATATGCACCATACCCGGGGGCATAGCCGTAGGCGCTGTAGCCCAAGGGGCGCGCCTGAACCCACGGCGCCCAGAACAGACCGGCGACAACCGCCCCGCCGACGAACCAAGCAGCGGCCGTCCATGGATCCATGGCGCGGGCCGGTGTCGTGGTAACCAAAGTCGCGGCGACGAGCGCGCCTGCCGCGGTGAGGGTGGTGAGAGTCCTGGTCATGGATCGCTCCGTGTTTTGCGCACGAAGTGTCGGCCCCGCGTTTTTGACGGGCACTTAAACTGGGCGGCCTCATTTGATTACGATTGCGCACGCTTTTTAATGGGCTCGCGCAGGGACAACGGTCGGGGAGGACGCTGACAATGAAGGGCAAGATCGGGCTCGAAGAGCATTTCGCGATTGAAGAAACCGTCTCTGATCCGAAGGGCCTGTTTCCGGACGAGGAATGGGCAGAGCTGAGCCGGCGCATGGTCGACATGCACGATCAGCGGCTTCGTCTCATGGATCACCACGGAATGGAGATGATGGTTTTGTCGCTGAACGCGCCGGCGATCCAGCGGATGCCGGACGTCGATGAGGCGGATAGGATCGCGCGCAAGGCGAACGATTTTCTCGCCGACGTCGTACACAAGCGTCCCGATCGGTTTCAGGCGCTCGCCGCACTTCCGATGCAGGATCCCGACCGCGCGATCCGCGAGCTCGAGCGCTGCGTAAATGATCTTGGCTTCAAGGGAGCGCTCGTCAATGGCTTCTCACAATCCGGGAAGGCGGACAGCGCTATCTACTACGATCTCAAGCAGTATTGGCCGTTCTGGGAAGCGCTCGAACGGCTCGACGTGCCCTTCTATTTGCATCCGCGCGCGCCGCTCGCGAGCCAATCGAAGATTTATGAGGGGCATGAATGGATGCTGGGGCCTGCTTGGGGTTTCGCGCAGGAAACCGCGGTCCATTCGCTTCGAACTCATGGCGTCGGGGCTGTTCGACAAGTACCCGCGTATCCAGATCATCCTCGGCCACCTGGGGGAGGGGCTGCCGTACTCGATGTGGCGCGTCGACAACTGCAATGCGTGGGTCAAGACGCGGCACGCATACGCGGCGAAGAAAAAAATCGGCGACTACTTCCGGTCGAACTTCCATCTCACGACTTCGGGCAACTTCCACACGCCGACGCTCCTGTGCGCGATGTCGGAGATCGGCGTCGACCGCGTCATGTTCTCGACCGACTGGCCGTTCGAGAACATCGACCACGCGGCGAACTGGTTCGACAACGCCAAAATCGACGAGGCGGATCGCTTCAAAATCGGTCGCGGCAACGCGTTGAGACTTTTTAAGCTCGGGTAATACCTGAACTTGAAGGGTGGTGGCCGCGGAACGTTCTACGGACCGATCAACTCGATCGCGCGGCCACGCTTGCCGATCACCTTGACTTGGTCGGCGTCGCAACGAAAGCCGCGAGCGATCTCGTCCGCCGCGTGGCGTGCGAGCGCGTTGTGGTTCGCGTTTTCCCGCACGTCGATGAGAGCCACGTGGCAGACAGGGCCAGGCGGGAGTTGAGTAACGATCATGAGCTCGAAGGGTTTCGGCGCGCCGTTCGCGTCGGGATTTTCGCTGTCGGAAACGGTCCAGCGCTGGATGATCGCGAAGGGCGCCTTCTCGCGGCTCACGCTGCGCCACTCGATCGTGTCACCGGCAAGGTTGAACGGGCCGAACCAGGTTTTCGCCGCGGGTTCGTCGCGTGCAGCCTCAACCGTGCGGCCGACGGAGACAATTTCCCGCAGATCGGCTTCGGCGCGCACGACGATGAGGCCGGCGAGCCCTTTGCACGACCAGATGTGCCACTCACCTTCGCCTGGCTTTGCTTCGTCGACGGTTCGACACGAATCAACCGCGACCGAGGTGTACTGACTTTCGAATTTTTCCGCCGCTTGCGATGCGCTCACGGTGAAGAGCGCCAGCAACAGGGCGCTTTCGATGGGTCCGAAGCGGAGCGCCATTGAGGAACTCCGATGCACGAAGAGCGATTTGGCGAGTTTGCCGAGAATCGGACGCTAGTGCCAAATCGCTCCGCGCTGGGGGCCAAATTGTCACGACCGAGCGAGATTCGGCGCCAGTTCCCGATGGGCCGATGCGAGCGCGGGGAACGGATCGGGAAACTTGTGGCAATCCGTGTGTGATCCCATGTAGTTAGAAAGTAACTTGCCATTAAGAACAAACCATGTACATTGGTCAGGTTCCGTTCTAACTAGCTTTAAATCGGGAGCCCGGCAATGTCAGCGCAGCCAGTACTACGAGTTGTGGAAGCCAACTCAATGGACAAGTCCAAGGCGCTGGATGCCGCGCTTTCCCAAATCGAGCGTCACTTCGGCAAGGGCTCGATCATGCGCCTCGGCAAACGGGAGCGCGTCGAAATCGAGACGATCCCGTCCGGCTCCCTCGGGTTGGACATAGCACTCGGAACGGGGGGCCTGCCGCGTGGTCGGGTGGTCGAAATCTACGGGCCGGAGTCCTCCGGCAAGACCACTCTCGCGTTGCACGCCATTGCCGAAGCGCAAAAGCGCGGCGGCACCTGCGCGTTCGTCGACGCGGAGCATGCGCTCGATCCGACCTATGCGCGCAAGCTCGGCGTGAATATTGACGATCTGCTGATTTCCCAACCGGACGCCGGCGAGCAAGCGCTCGAGATCGCCGACACGCTCGTGCGATCCGGTGCAGTCGACATATTGGTGATCGATTCGGTGGCGGCGCTCGTTCCACGGGCTGAGCTCGACGGCGAGATGGGCGACGTGCAGCCGGGCAGCCAGGCGCGGCTCATGAGCCAGGCGCTACGCAAGCTGACGGCCTCGATCTCCCGCTCCAACACGATGGTGGTCTTCATCAATCAGATCCGTATGAAGATCGGCGTCATGTACGGCTCGCCAGAAACCACCAGCGGCGGGAATGCACTCAAGTTCTATGCGTCGGTGCGGCTCGATATCCGCAGGATCGGCGCGATCAAGGAACGCGACGAAGTAATCGGCAACCAGACGCGCGTGAAGGTCGTCAAGAACAAGCTCGCGCCGCCGTTTAAGCAAGTCGAATTCGACATCATGTACGGCGAGGGCATTTCCAAGAATGGCGAGCTGATCGATCTCGGCGTCAAGGCCGGCGTCGTGGAAAAATCGGGCGCGTGGTTCTCCTATGACAGCCAGCGGATTGGCCAGGGACGCGAGAACGCCAAGACCTTCCTCAAGCAGAACCCGGAGCTCGCCGCGAAGATCGAAGCCGCGATCCGGCAGAACTCCGGACTGATTGCAGAGCAGATCCTCGGCCCGACGGAAGGCGAGGAATCGGATGACGAAGACGCCGAGGACTGAGCGGTCCCGCCGACGGGCCGTCCGATCCGGCCCGTAACCCTCGTTCCGGCCGTCCCCCACGCCTCTCTGGCTGCCGGAACAGCCTCGGCCAAACACGGCCTGCCGCCGGTCCCCCGCCCGCGGTGGGCCGTGTCACATCCTGTGGCCGGTGCCACTTGTAGACGCAAAGAAGCGCGCGCGTTCAAGGCCTTGGCGGCTCACTCTCTCGACATGCTGCCAGCCGGTCGCTAGACATCGCTCGACCTTGGCTTGACCTTGCCACGCCGCCGTCCGGCGCTCCGGCCTTCCGGCCGCGCGGGCGGCGGATCTGGATTGGACATGAGCGGCGTCAACGAAATTCGGTCGACCTTCATCGACTATTTCGCGCGGCACGGCCACGAGCCGGTGCCGTCGTCCCCGCTCGTTCCGAGGAACGATCCGACGCTCATGTTCACGAACGCGGGCATGGTCCAGTTCAAGAACGTGTTCACGGGCGTAGAGAAGCGTCCGTACAAGCGGGCGGTAACCTCGCAGAAATGCGTGCGTGCAGGCGGCAAGCACAACGACCTCGACAACGTCGGTTACACCACGCGTCACCACACCTTCTTCGAGATGCTCGGAAATTTCTCGTTCGGTGATTACTTCAAGGATGTGGCGATCGAGTTGTCCTGGAAGCTCGTCACCGAAACGTTCGGGCTGCCCAAGGATCGGCTTACGGCGACCGTTTATATCGATGACGACCAGGCTTTCGATCTCTGGAAGAAGATCGCGGGACTTCCGGAATCGCGGATCATCCGCATCGCCGGCTCGGACAATTTTTGGGCCATGGGCGATACGGGCCCGTGCGGGCCGTGCTCCGAGATTTTCTACGACCACGGCGACAAGATTCCCGGCGGGCCGCCCGGTTCGGCCGACGCCGAAGGCGATCGTTTCATCGAGATCTGGAATCTCGTGTTCATGCAATACGAGCAGCTGCCGGGCGCCGAGCGGGTCAACCTGCCGAAGCCGTCGATCGATACTGGCATGGGGCTCGAGCGCATTGCCGCGGTGCTGCAGGGGACGCACGACAACTACGAGATCGATCTGTTCGGCGCGCTCATTCGCGCGAGCGTCGAGGCGACCGGCGTCGAGGCGGAGGGCGCGGCGAAGGCCAGCCACCGCGTGATCGCCGACCATTTGCGTGCGTCGTCGTTTCTCGTCGCGGACGGCGTGCTGCCTTCGAACGAGGGCCGCGGCTACGTGCTGCGCCGGATCATGCGGCGCGCGATGCGGCATGCGCAGTTGCTCGGTGCGAAGGATCCGCTCATGTGGCGGCTCGTGCCGACGCTCGTGCGCGAGATGGGGCAGGCGTACCCGGAGCTCATCCGCGCGCAGGCGCTGATCGAGGAAACGTTGAAGCTCGAAGAGACGCGGTTCCGCACGACGCTTACGCGCGGGCTCGCCATTCTTGACGACGAGACGAAGAGCCTGAAGCACGGCGACAAGCTCAAGGGGGAAACCGCGTTCGCCCTCTACGACACATACGGATTTCCGCTCGACCTCACTCAGGACGCGTTGAAGCCGCGAGGAATCGCGGTCGATACGGCGGCGTTCGAGCGCGCGATGCAGCAGCAGCGCGAAAAAGCGCGAGCGGCATGGGCAGGCTCGGGCGAGGCGGCCACGGAAACCGTCTGGTTCGGGCTGAAGGAGAAGACGGGCGCGACCGAATTCCTCGGTTACGAAACTGAGAACGCCGAGGGCGTGGTGAAGGCAGTCGTGAAGGGCGGCAGCGAGGTGAAATCGCTGAAGACGGGCGAGGAGGGTGCCGTCGTTCTCAACCAGACGCCGTTCTACGGGGAGTCCGGCGGGCAGGTTGGCGATACCGGCATGCTCGAAGCTGACGGCGTTCTGTTTCGTGTCACCGATACGCAGAAGAAGGCCGGCGAGCTCCTCGTGCATCTCGGGAAAGTGGAGAAGGGTACGCTCGAGCCGGGCAAGGCGCTCGTCCTCAAGGTCGACCATGCGCGCAGATCGAGCATCCGCCGCAATCATTCCGCGACCCATCTCCTCCACGAAGCGCTCCGCCAGGTACTCGGCGATCACGTCGCGCAGAAGGGTTCGCTTGTCGCGCCCGATCGGCTGCGCTTCGATTTCTCGCACCAGAAACCGATCGGCGACGATGAGATCGTCAAAGTCGAGGACATCGCCAACCGGAGGATCCTGGAGAATTCGCGCGTCACGACGCGGCTGATGGCGGTCGACGACGCCATTGCGTCGGGTGCGCGCGCTTTATTCGGCGAGAAGTACGGCGACGAGGTGCGCGTCGTGGCCATGGGCCAGCAAATGGGCGGCAATGCTTTGGGCTGGTCGGTCGAGCTCTGCGGCGGCACGCATGTCGCGCGCACCGGCGACATCGGCGTCGTCGCGGTCGTGTCGGAGGGAGCAGTCGCGGCCGGCGTGCGCCGTGTGGAGGCGATGACGGGCGACGCGGCGCGGCAGCATCTCTCCAGCGAAAGCCGCAAGCTCCGTGATCTTGCTGGCCTGCTGAAGGTTCCGGTCGGCGAAATCGACGTGCGGCTCGCGCAATTGCTCGACGAACGCAAGCGGCTCGAGCGCGAGCTGACGGACGCCAAAAAGAAGCTCGCCATGGGCGGCGGCGCGGCCTCAGCCACCTCGGCCAACGACGTGCGCGAGGTGGCCGGCGTGAAGCTCCTCGCGCGGTCGGTCGCCGGGATCGACATGAAGGATCTGAAGAGTCTCGCCGACGAGGGCAAGAAGCAGATCGGCTCGGGTGTCGTGGCTTTGGTTGCGGTGAATGATGAAGGCAAGGCGGGCATTGTCGTCGGAGTGACCGAGGACCTGACCAAGCGCTTCAACGCGGTGGAGCTCGTGAAGAAAGCTGCCGAGGCGCTCGGCGGCAAGGGCGGCGGCGGCCGTCCGGACATGGCGCAAGCCGGCGGGCCCGACGGCGGGAACGCGGAAGCCGCGCTCGCCGCCGTGGAGGCCGCGCTCGGGCGCGGCTGAGACCGATGGCGAAACTAGCGTTCGACGCCCTCGCACTTCGCCGCCGCACTCACGAGCTTCTCGAGCAAGGCCCCTTCGGCGACGCCACGGGCCGGGCAGTGAACCAGCTGCTCGTGGTGATGATCGTCATCAACCTGGTTGCTACGACGCTCGAGTCGGTGCCCTCGCTCGACGCGCGATTTGGGGCGGTGTTCACGATCATCGAATGGCTGTCGCTGATCTTTTTCACCGTCGAGTACGTACTACGCGTGTGGGTCGCGGCCGATGTCGTCGGCGATACTCGGGCGCGATTGAAGTATGTGTTCAGCCCGATCGGCATCGTCGATCTGCTCGCCGTCGCGCCGTTCTGGATCACGCTGTTCAGCGATGCGGACCTGCGCTTCCTGCTCGTGTTCCGCATGGTGCGGTTCCTCAAGCTCGCCCGCTATTCGCCGGGAATGCGCTCGCTGCTCGATGCGATCTACATGGAGCGGCGTGCCCTTTTCGGCTGCCTTGTCATTGTCATGGGCGCGACGCTGGTCGCGGCCTCGATCATGCAGGTGGTGGAAGGGGCGGCGCAGCCGGAAAAATTCGGCACGATACCCGACGCGATGTGGTGGGCGATCGTGACGCTCGCGACGGTCGGCTACGGCGACGTCTCACCTGTTACGCCGTTCGGCAAGGTGCTGACTGCGCTCTACATCCTCGCGAGCCTCATCATCATCGCGCTCCCGGTTGGCATCGTCGCGACCGCGTTCGCGAGCGAGATCCACCGGCGCGATTTCGTCGTCACCTGGAGCATGGTCGCGCGCGTGCCGCTGTTTGCGGGATTGAGCGCCGCGGATATCGCCGACGTCTCGCGGCTCCTGCGCGCGCAAACCGTCGAGGCCG
The DNA here is from genome assembly GCA_963711595.1 of uncultured Alphaproteobacteria bacterium. GTDB lineage: Bacteria > Pseudomonadota > Alphaproteobacteria > Rhizobiales > Xanthobacteraceae > JAUSIF01. Next base: position 732,582 of record CAVQER010000005.1, on the reverse strand, counting down.
GTACCATGATCGTGCGCCGCGGCGAAAGCGGTAACTCGATGTATTTCATCGCCAACGGTGACGTCGAAGTAGAATTGCCGGGCAAGCGGGTCCGGCTTGGCGCCGGCGATTTCTTTGGCGAAGTGGCGGTGCTCGGCCGCGCGCGGCGGATGGCGACGGTTACTGCCGCGACCCATACGAATCTTCTGATCCTGGATGCGCAGGATCTTGAAGCTCTGATGGAACGCGAGAAGCGAATCGCCGAACGCATCCAGGAAGCGCTGCGCGGACGCGACGGTCGCGGCACAGGCGGTGACATCGTCGCGTCCGAGTTGGAGCAGGGTGAGATCAAGGAAGCCATGCGCCGGGTCGGCGCGGTGAAGAAGTCTAGGAAGCGCAGGCGTTCGGAAACCTGACCAACGTCAGGCTGTCGCCTTGCGCAGGTTCTCGTCCACCTTTTCGAGGAATCCCGTCGTCGAAAGCCAGGGCTGATCCGCGCCGACAAGCAACGCGAGGTCCTTCGTCATCGCGCCGGCTTCCACCGTATCGACGCACACGCGCTCGAGCGTCGCTGCGAATTTCGCGAGTGCGGCGTTGTTGTCGAGCTTGGCGCGATGAGCAAGGCCGCGGGTCCACGCGAAGATCGACGCAATCGAGTTCGTCGAAGTCTCCTTGCCCTTCTGATGCTCGCGATAGTGACGCGTGACGGTGCCGTGGGCGGCTTCGGCCTCGACCACCTTCCCGTCGGGTGACATTAGCACGGACGTCATCAGGCCGAGCGATCCGAAACCTTGCGCGACGGTGTCGGATTGCACGTCGCCGTCGTAATTCTTGCAGGCCCACACGTAGCCGCCGGACCACTTGAGCGCAGCCGCTACCATGTCGTCGATCAGGCGGTGCTCATAGGTAAGCTTCTTCTTCTCGAACTCGGCCTTGAACTCCGCGTCGAACACCTCCTGGAAGATGTCCTTGAAGCGTCCGTCATAGACCTTGAGGATCGTATTCTTGGTCGAGAGATAGAGTGGGTAGCCGCGCGAGAGCGCATAGTTCATCGAGGCGCGGGCGAAGTCGCGGATCGAGTTGTCGAGGTTGTACATGGCCATCGCCACGCCCGATGTCGGTGACTGGAACACCTCGTGCTCGATCACCTGGCCGTCGTCGCCGGCGAAACGGATCGTGATTTTGCCCTTGCCGGGAAACCTGAAGTCGGTTGCGCGATACTGGTCGCCATAGGCATGGCGGCCGATGATGATGGGCTTCGTCCAGCCGGGAACGAGGCGCGGCACGTTCTTGCAGATGATCGGTTCGCGGAAGATGACGCCGCCGAGAATGTTGCGGATCGTGCCGTTCGGCGAGCGCCACATCTTCTTCAGGCCGAATTCCTTCACGCGCGCTTCGTCAGGCGTGATGGTCGCGCATTTGACCGCGACGCCGACCTTCCTCGTCATCTCCGCCGCGTCGATGGTGATCTGGTCGTTGGTCTCGTCGCGCTTTTCAATGCCGAGATCGAAATAGAGCAACTCGACGTCGAGATAGGGATGGATCAGCTTTTCCTTGATCAGCTTCCAGATGATGCGGGTCATCTCGTCGCCGTCCATCTCAACGACCGGATTAGCGACCTTGATCTTCGCCATCGTGCGGCTCTTTCAGAACAGTAGGGGATTCGCGCCACCGGGCGGCGGGCGGGAGCGCTATAGCAAAGGCGTTCGGAATGAGAAAGACAAAGACGTGTGGGGCGACTGACGGCAACTTGACGCGCAAAGCGGGGTCCGGCACAGGCCGCATCCAGGAGTTCGCATGCCCGGCGCCGGCACCGACAGCAGCCAACCGTGGCCCGAGTTCAGCGGCCCGGCAGTCGTTCTTGTCGAGCCGCAGCTCGGGGAAAACATCGGGGCGGCGGCGCGCGCGATGGCGAACTTCGGCCTCACAGACTTGCGTCTCGTTCGCCCCAGGGATGGGTGGCCCAACCCGCAAGCCGTGCGCTCGGCATCGGGCGCAGACCGGGTGCTCGAAGGCACAAGGCTCTATTCGTCGGTAGAAGCGGCAATCGCCGACTGTACGTTCGTGCTCGCGACCACTGCCCGCGTGCATGGACAAATGAAGCCGGTAATCAGTGCCGAGGAGGCGGCGCGGCAGATGCAGCCACGCATCGCCGGCCGGGGGATGGTCGCCATCCTGTTCGGCCCGGAGCGGACCGGCCTTGACGGTCATAGTGTCGGTCTCGCGGATTTCATAGTGACGCTGCCGGTCAATCATGCCTTCTCGTCGCTCAATCTCGCGCAGGCCGTGCTGATCATGGGCTATGAGTGGTTCAAACTCGCCTCTGGCGGTGCGTTGCCATTCAAGACGCAAGTGAAGTCGGGAGCGGCACCGAAACAGCAGTTGCAGGCCTTCTTTGACGCGTTGGAACGCGAGCTGGAACGCGTCGAGTTCTTCCGCCCGCCGGAGAAGCGCGCCACGATGGCACTCAATCTGCGCAACATCTTTCATCGTATCCAACTGACGAAGCAGGACGTGCAATCGCTGCACGGCGTGATCATGGCCATTGCGACCGGGCGGAAGGGACCGGCGCGCGGAGGGGTGCTTGAGAGCGCAGAGGCAACCGCCTTGCGGGGACTGCTCGCCGAGCACGGAAGCGGCCGCGTTCCGTCCGAGCAGGGACCGGTGCGCGGGCTCGCGCGGCTTCTTCGTCGCAACCCGACCGAAGCCGAGCGGCGGCTCTGGGTCGCGCTGGTGAACGACCGTCGCTTCGCCGGCCGCGGTTTCAAGCGGCAAATCCCGGTCGGTCCGCACATCGCCGACTTCGTGTCGTTTCCGTTGCGAACCGTGATCGATGTCGTGCCGGCTCAGGAGTCGGGTGTCGCCCTCGAGGCGCGCAAGGAGAAACGGCAGTGGCTGTCGGAACGGGACTATCGTGTGGTCGAAGTGACCGCTGGCGATGTCGAAGCGGACGTGCGGCGGGTGCTCGATCAGCTGGATACGGCGCTTGCCGAAGGAGCCTAACGACGCTTGTCAGCGGCCTGACGGTGGCGTAACGGCGACGACGAGACGGGGTAGCAATGGACCAAGCGATTCCGGCAAAGCTCGCGAAAGTGCTCGTGTTCGATTCAGGTCTTGGCGGGCTCACCGTGTTGCGCGAGATCGCTCGCGTACGTTCCGATACTGACCTGTGCCTCGTCGCGGACGACGCCGCGTTTCCGTACGCCCGGCTCGATGATCGCATACTCACGGATCGCGTCGTTCTCGTACTGGAGCGCTTCATTGAAGCGCTAGAGCCGAGTCTTGTCGTCATTGCCTGCAACACCGCATCGACGCTCGCACTTCCCGCCTTGCGCGCACGTTTTTCCATTCCATTCGTCGGCACGGTCCCGGCGGTGAAACCCGCCTGCGCGCAATCCCGGACGAAACGGATCAGTGTGCTTGCGACGTCGGCAACGGTCCGCCGCGACTACACGCGCGAGCTGATCCGCGAATTCGCCAGTCAGTGTCATGTGACGCTTGTCGGATCAGAGAAGTTGGCCGAATACGCCGAGTCGCTGTTGCGCGGTGAAGCCGTCGCCGATGATTTGATCCGCGACGAGGTCGCGACGTGCTTCGTCGATGAGGGCGGGCGTACGGACGCGGTCGTGCTCGCCTGCACTCACTATCCGCTCATCCTCGACCGGCTCGAGCGGGTCGCTGTCTGGCCCGTGAGTTGGCTCGACCCGGCGCCGGCTATCGCGCGTCGAGCCTCGCAACTCCTGGGTCCGCAACGGCCCGCAAAAGCCAGGCCGGGCAGGGCGTATTTCACGAGCGGAACGCGTGTTTCTCCCGCGTTGGCGCGGGCGCTTGCGGACTTCGGGATCGCTTCAGTCGAGGAAGAGCCGATCCGCGTGCCGGTTTGAACTCGACCTGACTGAGCGGGTATTTGCATGCCGCTGCGCGGGCCTACGGGCCCGCGTGGTGTTTCCCGCACCCGCGGCGGCGAGGCTTGTTTCGCAGGCAGTTCCTGCGGCGCTCGGCTTCCCGCCTGTCGGCCGGAATTCTTCCGGCAGAGGAGGGCGCGATCCAACCAGAGAGGATCCGCGATGTCGAAGCGCAAGTCGGCGAAGCATAAGCTCGATCGCCGCATGGGTGAAAATATCTGGGGCCGCCCGAAGAGCCCCGTCAATCGCCGCGAATACGGACCGGGCCAGCATGGCCAACGCCGTAAGGGCAAGCTCTCGGACTTCGGCGTGCAGCTGCGCGCGAAGCAGAAACTGAAGGGCTATTACGCCAATATCTCCGAGCGGCAGTTCCGCAATATCTACGGCGAGGCGTCGCGCATGCGAGGCGACACCGGCGCGCACCTGATCGGGCTTCTGGAACGCCGCCTCGACGCGGTGATTTATCGCTCGAAGTTCGTGCCGACGGTCTTTTCGGCGCGCCAATTCGTCAGTCACGGGCATGTCAACGTGAACGGCAAGCGCGTAACGGTGGCGAGCTATCGGGTGAAAGTCGGTGACGTGATCGAGCTGCGCGATCGCGCAAAGGAGCTTGCGATCACCCTCGAGGCGTCGCAATCAGCCGAACGCGACGTGCCCGACTATCTCGAGGTCGACCACAAGAAGATGAGTGCCAAATTCGCTCGCGTGCCGGTGCTCAACGAGGTGCCGTACCCGGTTCAGATGGAGCCGCACCTCGTCGTCGAGTTCTATTCGCGCTAAGCGCGAGGAATTCCGAATCTCTTGGCCGAATACGCCAACTCGCCGCGACTCAGTTGGGGCGAGTGCACTGCGGCATGGCGGCCGTGAGGGCGTGTTGTCCCCAGGGCAAAAGCCCCGAATTTGGGCAAAAGCCGTGCCGCTGCACTGCGATACCTACAGCATGTTGTACAATTCTTGATCAGTTGCCCAGCGTTAGTACCGCGTGCGCCGAAAGTCGTAAGACCGAGTACTGATACAGGGGAGACTGGCTCATGGACTTTCTGAACACAGTCAAGGGATGGATCGGAGCGCTCACGGAAATTGGGCTGATGCTGATCGCACTCGCGATCGTGGCGGCTCTGCTCGTAGGCGCCAACCTGCCGTTCTTCGGTGGCGTCGTCGGAAATCTTACTAACCTCGTCAAGGATCTTGGCGCGAACGGCCTGGTCGGCTTGATCGTGCTCGGCTTCATCATCTGGCTGTTCTCAAGACGCCAGATCGCATAGCGCGACCGGTTCGAGACATTCACGGCAACCTTGGGCGGGGCGTGGCCCCTCCCAAGGGTCGGGAGTAGGTCATGATGGATTTTCTCGACAAGACGAGGCGGGCACTCTGGACGTTCGTCGAGCTTGGTTTCCTGACAATCCTGTCCCTGATGCTGATCTACCTGATCATGGGGCAGGATTCGGGTGCCTTCATCACGTCGGTGGCGGACAACGTGCTCTCGTTCGCGAATGCCCTGCCGACGCAAAGTCTCGTCGGCATCGCGATCGTGCTCGCCTTGATTCTCCTCGTCGTGCAGCGCATGCGATAACGCGGCAACGATACGGAAAAGCGAAGGCCGCCCGGTGGGCGGCCTTTTTCTTTTTGACGCTGGCGGGAGGTCAGACTTGCGCGCGCTCGCGCAGCTGTACGCCTTTTTCCTTCAGCAAGCCCTGCAACTCGCCTGCCTGAAACATCTCGCGCACGATATCGCAGCCGCCGACGAATTCACCCTTCACATAGAGCTGCGGAACGGTCGGCCAGTTGGAATAATCCTTGATGCCCTGACGAAGTTCGTCGGATTCGAGCACGTTCAGCCCCTTATAGGGAACGCCAAGATAGTCGAGGATCTGCGTGATCTGGCCGGAGAAGCCGCACATCGGGAATTGCGGCGTGCCTTTCATGAAAAGCACGACCTCGTTGGACTTCACTTCCTTGTCGATGAACTCTTGGATGCTCATGTTCCTATCGATGTGGCGCCACGTCAGCGCCCGTCGGGGGTGGTGGTCTGCAGGGCCAGCGCATGCAGCGCGCCGCCCATCGACCCTTTGAGCGCAGCATAGACCATCTGGTGCTGCTGCACCCGGCTTTTTCCGCGGAAACTCTCGGAGATGACCGTGGCGGCATAATGATCACCATCGCCCGCGAGATCGCGGATCTCGACCCGCGCGTCCGGTATGGCGGTCTTGATCAACTTCTCAATCTCGTTCGCCGGCATCGCCATCGCAGGTCTCCGCGCGTTCAGGCGGGGCTGCCCATGAACTCCGGCAGCCACGACTCGTGACGCGCCTGCAAAGTCGAGACCAATATTGGGGTCTCGCCGGGAAGCGTCAATTGGCTGCCGCTAGTTCTGCCCAATTGGCGCAGCTTTACGCCCGCCTGCGCGGCCAATGTCCCGATTTTGGGCAAGTTCTCGGAGGCGGCCGTGACGACGTAACGCGCCTGATCCTCCCCGAACCAGAAGGCGTGGGCGGGGAGGCCGGCGGGAACTGGTTCGAGTGACGCTCCGATGCCGGACGCCATCGCCATTTCTGCGATCGCCACGAGCAGCCCTCCGTCGGAGAGATCGTGTGTCGCGGTGAGAAATCGTTCACCAATCAACGAACGGATGAGATCGCCTGTGCCTCTCTCCTGGGCGAGGTCGACGGGCGGCGGAGCGCCTTCCTCGCGGCCGAGGATCGTCGCGAGGAACGACGATTGGCCGAGCCACCCGCCGTTTTCGCCAATTAATAGAATCGCTTCGTCCACCTTCTTGAACGCCAGATTCATGGACTTCGAGAGGTCGTCGAACAGACCGACGCCGCCGATCGCCGGCGTTGGCAAAATCGCGCGTCCGTTGGTTTCGTTGTAGAGCGAGACATTGCCGGACACGACCGGGAAGTCGAGCACACGGCACGCCTCGCCGATCCCCCGCACGCAGTGGACGAACTGGCCCATGATTTCCGGGCGCTCGGGATTGCCGAAGTTGAGATTATCGGTGACGGCGAGCGGTCGGGCGCCGACGGCGGTCAGATTGCGCCAGGCTTCTGCAACAGCCTGCTTGCCGCCTTCGAATGGATCCGCCTCGCAGTAGCGCGGCGTCACGTCGGTGGTCATTGCGAGCGCGCGCGGTCCCTCGCCGATGCGGACCACCGCGGCGTCGCCGCCGGGGCGCTGCACCGTGTTGCCGAGAATGAGGTGATCATATTGCTGCCAGACCCAGCGCTTCGAACAAAGATCGGGTGAGCCAACGAGTTTCTCGAGCGCTTCGCCGATCGAAATCGGGCAGGGGATATCGGCCGCGTCCAGCACCGGGTGTTTCTTCGGTTCGGCGAACGGCCGCTGGTACTCCGGCGCCTCGTCGCCGAGCTCCTTGATGGGCAGATCCGCCATAACGTCTCCGCCATGGCGAACGATGAAGCGCTTGGTATTCGTGGTTTCGCCGACGACCGCGAAGTCGAGTCCCCACTTGCGGAAGATCGCTTCAGCCTCTTTTTCCTTCTCCGGTTTTAGCACCATGAGCATGCGCTCTTGCGATTCCGAGAGCATCATCTCGTAGGCGCTCATCCCTTCCTCGCGTGTCGGCACGGAGTTGAGATCGAGGTCGACGCCGAGATCGCCCTTCGCGCCCATCTCCACGGCCGAGCAGGTGAGACCGGCAGCACCCATGTCCTGGATCGCGATCACACATCCTTTGCGCATGATCTCGAGGCAGGCTTCGAGCAGCAGTTTCTCCGAGAACGGATCGCCGACCTGAACGGTCGGGCGCTTCTCGTCGGAGTCCTCGCCGAACTCCGCGGACGCCATGGTCGCACCGTGGATGCCGTCACGGCCGGTCTTCGAGCCGAGATACACGACGGGTCGGCCGACGCCGGTGGCCTTCGCATAGAAGATCTTGTCCGTCTCGGCGATTCCGACCGCCATGGCATTGACGAGGATGTTCCCGTCATAACGCGAATGAAATCCGACCGAGCCTCCCACGGTCGGTACGCCGAACGAATTTCCATAACCGGCAATGCCAGCGACCACGCCCGCGACGAGGCTTTTCGTCTTCGGATGATCGGGCGATCCGAAACGCAACGCGTTGAGGCAGGCGATCGGCCGTGCGCCCATCGTGAAGACGTCGCGCAAGATTCCGCCCACGCCCGTGGCTGCGCCCTGATAGGGCTCGATGAAGGAGGGGTGGTTGTGGCTCTCCATCTTGAACACGCAGGCGAGCCCGCCCCCGATGTCGATCACGCCGGCGTTCTCGCCGGGCCCCTGAATTACCCAGGGCGCATTCGTCGGCAGCGTGCGCAGGTGAACCTTCGAGGATTTGTACGAGCAGTGCTCGTTCCACATGGCCGAGACGATGCCGAGCTCGGTGAAGCTGGGTTCACGGCCGATCAGCGTGCGGAAGCGCGCATATTCGTCTGGTTTGAGCCCGTGGCCAGCCACGAGTTCGGGCGTGATCTTCGGTTCGTTGCGGATCATCGGAGTGAAGTCACGCGGCTTCCAGCGTCGCGCGGATGCTCTCGAAGAAGCCGCGGCCATCGACCGGACCGACGATCGGGTCGACGTGATTCTCCGGGTGTGGCATCAGGCCGAGCACGTTCAATTTGTCGGAAAGAACGCCGGCGATCGCGTTCGTCGCGCCGTTGTAATTCCACTTTTCATCCAACTTTCCGTCCGGCGACGCATAACGAAATAGCACGCGGCCTTCGCCCTCGAGCCGTGCCACCGTCTCCGGATCGGCCGCGTAGTTTCCTTCGCCATGAGCCACCGGCACGCGGATCACGTCACCTGCGTTGTAGCGGCGCGAGAAAGGTGTGTCGGAGCGCTCAACGCGCAGATACACCTCGCGGCACATGAACTTCAGTCGTGCATTGCGCATCAGTACGCCCGGCAGCAACCCGGCCTCGCACAAGATCTGAAAGCCGTTGCAGATGCCGAGGACGAGGCCGCCTTTCTGTGCATGCGATCGTACAGCCGACATGATCGGGGCGCGCGCCGCGATCGCTCCGCAACGCAGATAGTCGCCGTAAGAGAAACCGCCCGGCAGGACGACGAGGTCGGTGCGTGCGGGCAATGAGGTGTCCGCATGCCAGACCATTTCGGGCTTCTTGCCCGAAACCAGCGCGATTGCGCGCGCGACATCGCCCTCTCTGTTCGATCCCGGAAAGACGATGACGGCAGATTTCATAGGAAACGGAGTTCGCTAGATCGTGATGCCGGTGGGTTTCTTCGGCGCTGCGGGCCCTTCCTCGAATTGCATTCCGGCTATGAACCCGGCCATCGTTTCCTTCACCAGAACTCTCGACGGTGGAGGTCGCCTCGACGCGGATCATGGCAGGTCCCGCAAAAATCAGGGCGGTAGCCTTGAACACAACCGCGTCAGCCTTGGAGTATTTTGTCAAATTGTTCACCGCCGGGTACCCGTGATACTTCGCGGTTTCACTCACCACGGTTTCAATCTTCTCCACGCCGTCCGGACTGATTTCTCGCGCGGCGCTGGACGTGTGCGCTGCCTTCGGCAAGTCAATGGTTGCAAGTCTCTCCAGATCTTCGGGATCTGGGGTGCGCATAGGGCTGCGCGCCGCGAAAACGGTTACGCGCAGGGCGGCGTCCGGACAGGCAAGAGGCTTGCACGTGTAGAGCGTGCGCGTGGTCTTGCCGTCACGTTGGACGGTCCATTTGCCCGGCTCGGGTGGCCGGACCTTCAGACGGAAGGCGCCGGGCTTCAGGGGTTCAGCCCTTTCGGGAGTCTGGGCGCTCGCGACGCCGGCAGGGGCAAGCGGCGCGAAAATCAGCGCAACAAAGCAAGCGGCTGTGAGGATCGAACGGCGCGTCATGCGGTTCCCGGTGCTAGCTCAGCACCTCCACGCGATAGTTCTCGATCACGGTGTTGGCAAGGAGCTTTTCACAGGCGCTTTTCAGCGCAGCTTCGGCTTTGGTGCGGTCGCTCGCGGACAACTCGACGTCGAATACCTTGCCCTGGCGCACGCTTTCGACACCTTCGACACCAAGGGACCTGAGCGCACCCTCGATGGCTTTGCCCTGAGGATCGAGCACGCCGGACTTCAAGGTGATGGTGACGCGGGCCTTCATAACTTGCCGGTTCGGGTCGATTTTCCGGGCGCTTTCGGGGCTCGCACGGACGAAGTTCGCGCGAGCGACATCGCGATGATCAACTCTTTACGAGAATGGGGCCGGTGCCCTGCACGGGCTCGTTCTCCGCCATCACGCCGAGACGGCGAGCGACTTCAGTGTAAGCCTCGATCAGGCCGCCGAGATCGCGGCGGAATCTGTCCTTGTCGAGCTTCTCGTTGGTTTTCATGTCCCAGAGCCGGCAGGTGTCGGGGCTGATCTCGTCGGCCACGACGACGCGCATCATGTCGTTTTCCCAAAGCCGGCCGCATTCCATCTTGAAGTCGACGAGGCGGATACCGACGCCCAGGAACAGACCCGTGAGAAAGTCGTTCACGCGAATGGCCAGCGCGATGATGTCGTCGATTTCCTGGGTGGTGGCCCATCCGAACGCGGTGATGTGCTCTTCCGAGACCATCGGATCGCCGAGCTGGTCGTTCTTGTAATAAAACTCGATGATCGAGCGCGGGAGCTGCGTGCCTTCCTCGATGCCAAGACGGGTCGCGAGCGATCCGGCCGCGACGTTCCGCACGACGACCTCGAGGGGAATGATCTCGACTTCGCGGATCAGCTGCTCGCGCATGTTGAGGCGGCGAATGAAGTGCGTCGGCACGCCGATGTCATTCAGGCGCTGGAAGACATACTCGGAAATACGATTGTTGAGCACGCCCTTGCCGTCCACCACCTCGTGCTTCTTGTTGTTGAAGGCAGTGGCATCGTCCTTGAAATGCTGAATCAAGGTCGCAGGCTCCGGACCCTCGTAAAGGATCTTCGCCTTGCCCTCATAAATGCGACGACGGCGGCTCATGGGCGTGTACCGTGGTTTTAGAAAATCCATAGCGCGCGAGGACTCCGGTGAGACTCACCCGCGGAAAGCATAACGGCGGGACGGCGAAGGCTGCCGACCCTCAGCAAAATCGCTGCGCTGCATCGGCCCTTCATCGACACTAGCTGATCGATTCCGGGAGTACAATGCAAGGGCTGTGGGCACGGCGCCGCGACGAAGATCGGTACAAACAGGCTACGAGCGCGTGAAAGCGCTCTCCGAATCGCTCAGTCGACGGGCAACGAGCGAGCCGGTTCCGGTGCGGCAGGGCGACTGTTGATCGGGCGGCGGCGGCCCTATATGCAGAAATCCGCGGCGCGAGAGTTCCTAGCGCCGCACCCGCCTGGAGAGCACAGCAGATGACGACGTTCGATAAGCGCGAAGAAGGATTCGAGAAGAAGTTCGCGCATGATGAGGAGTTGCGGTTCAAGGCAATGGCCCGGCGCAACAAATATCTTGGCCAATGGGCGGCGCAGAAGCTCGGTATTTCCGGTGGGGAAGCGGAGGCATATGCCAAGTCGGTGGTCGTCGCGGACTTCGATCAGCCGGGCGAGGAAGACGTGTTCAGCAAGGTACGTAAGGACTTCGACGCAAAAGGCTTGAACACGATATCGGATCGCGAAATTCGCACGGCGATGAACGACTTACTCGCGAAAGCCGTCGACGAAATCAAAACCGGAAAATAGCTGCGGTCCTCAGCGCAACTCGAAGACCCGTTTGAAGATCGTATCGACCTGCGCCAGGTGATGCTTCAAATCAAAGCAGGCTGCGACTTCCTGCTTTGACAGCGCCTTGACGATCTCCGGATCGGCTTCGATCTGCGTCCGGAAGTCCGCCTTCTCGGTCCACACCTTCATCGCGTTCCTTTGCACGAGCGAGTAGGCCGCCTCGCGCGCGAGACCCTTTTTCGCCAAAGCGAGCAGAAGATCTTCCGAGTGGACGAGCCCGCCGAGCGACTCCAAATTCTTTTTCATGTTCTCCGGATAGACGATGAGCTTGTCGACGACATCGGCGAGGCGGGCGAGCGCGAAGTCCAGGGTCACGGTCGTGTCGGGCGCAATCATACGCTCGACGGATGAATGCGAGATATCGCGTTCGTGCCAAAGCGCGACGTTCTCGAGGGCAGGGGCGACCGCGGCCCGTACGATCCGAGCGAGGCCGGTGAGATTCTCCGTGAGCACCGGATTGCGCTTGTGCGGCATCGCGGATGAGCCTTTTTGGCCCACTGCGAAATACTCTTCCACTTCGCGCACTTCGGTGCGTTGCAGGTGACGGATTTCAGTCGCGAGGCGCTCGACGGATGCGGCGATCACGCCGAGAGTCGCGAAGAACATCGCGTGGCGGTCGCGCGGGATGACTTGGGTCGAGACAGGTTCCGGCTCGAGACCAAGTTTCTTGGCGACGTGAATCTCCACGCGCGGATCGACGTGGGCGAACGTGCCGACCGCGCCTGAGATTGCGCAGGTCGCGATCTCGCGCCGTGCGGCGCTGAGGCGAGTTCGAGCGCGCGAGAATTCCGCATAAGCGGATGCGAGCTTCAAGCCGAAGGTGGTCGGTTCCGCGTGGATGCCGTGCGAGCGTCCGACACAGAGTGTCTCCTTGTGTTCAAGCGCGCGCCGTTTGAGCACATCGAGCAGACGCACGAGGTCGGCGTTCAGGAGATCGGTGGCCCGCGTGAGCTGTACGGCGAAACAGGTGTCGAGCACGTCAGAGGACGTCATGCCGAGATGTACGAACCGCGCCTCGGGTCCGACAAACTCGGCGAGGTGCGTCAGAAATGCGATTACGTCGTGGCGTACCTCGCGCTCGATCGCGTCGATCCGTGCGATATCGAACTTCGCGGTGCTTCCCTTGTCCCAGATCTTCTTCGCGGCTTCCTTCGGAATCTGGCCAAGCTCGGCCATGGCCTCGGCGGCGTAGGCCTCGATCTCGAACCAGATGCGGAATTTCGTTTCGGGAGACCAGATTGCGGTGGCCTCGGGCCGGCTGTACCGCGGGATCATCCTAGGCCGCTTCGCCGCGTGCGAGCGCCGCAGCATTGCGGATCGCTGAAATGTTCTTGCGATAGACTTCAGGCTTGCCGCCCTTGAACACGGCCGAGCCGGCGACGAGCACGTTCGCGCCCGCGGATACCACGTCCGGCGCGGTTTCCTGGGTGATGCCCCCGTCGACCTGCAGTTCGATCGGACGGTCGGTGACCATCGCGCGCAGCCTGCGCACCTTTTCAATCATCGCCGAGATGAACGACTGTCCGCCGAAACCGGGATTGACGGTCATCGCGAGCACGAGATCGACCTTGTCGAGCACGTGCTCGATTGTGCCCTCGTGCGTACCGGGATTGAGGGCCACGCCCGCACGTTTGCCGAGTGCGCGGATCGCCGTTAGCGAGCGCTCGAGATGCGGACCCGCTTCCGGGTGAATGGTGATGATGTCGGCGCCCGCCTTGGCGAACGCTTCGAGATAGGGATCGGCCGGCGCAATCATCAGGTGGACGTCGAGCGGCTTCTTCGTGATCGGGCGGATCGCCTGCACGACGGACGGACCCATAGTGATGTTCGGGACGAAATGCCCGTCCATGACATCGACGTGGATCCAATCAGCGCCGGCGGCGTCGACCGCGCGCACTTCATCGCCAAGGCGCGCAAAGTCCGCGGCCAGGATCGAGGGCGCGACGAGCAGGGGACGACTCGGCATGGCTAATCCGCCCGGCAAGTACCACGCTCATCGGCCGGGCGGCAATCGCGAACGCAAAATACGGCTAACCAATGGGGACATGATCTGGGGCGCGAAATAGATGGGAAACTGGGCCACCGCGAAGTAGAGCCACACGGTGTCGGACACACCGCTAGCCGCCGCGAGCATTAGGCCCATGTTGCGCGTGCCGCTCGCCATGCCGAGTGAAAGTGCGCGCTCTGCGCCGGCGGGCCAAAGTAGAACCGCGGTCGCCGCCATCAACCCGAAGGTCACGGCGAAACTCAGCGCAAGCAGCGCGAGCACAAGCCAGGGGTCGGTGAATAGTTTCGCCGAAGCGCTTTCCATTAGCGCAGCCGCAAACACAAAAAGCAAGATTACGTTCGTTCCGTCGATCTGTTCACGCCAGCCGGTTACGCGTGAGCTACCGGCGAGCCGACGGATAAGTTGTGCAAGGAGAAAGGACCCACCGAGGAAGAGGGTGAGACGTACCGCCAAAGCCGTCGCGTCAAGTGGAAGCGCCTCGGGCGCAAAGGTCGCTGCGAAAAACGGCGCGGTGAGCGGCGTGATCGCGTGAGTCGTGATTAGCGCGGCAAGCGCGAGTGCCACGTCGAGTCCCACGAGCGCGACGAATGCGGGGGCCGAAGTAATCGGCGGTGCCGCTGCCTGCAGGATCAACGCTAGCGACAGCTCGTTCCAGATTTGGCCCCGTCCGAAGGTGATATAGGCGAAGCCGAGAATTAGCGGCGTCGCCACCATGATCCAAAGCGTCGCAATGAGGAGTAGGCGTGGGCGCGCGAACTGATCACGCAACGCATCTGGCTCGACCCGCAGAAACGCAAGCGTCAAAAGGCAGAAAATGGTTGGGCCGACGAGCGGCTTGAAAAGCACCGCGAGCGCGGGCACTGCCAGGCCCACGAAAATACTGGCGGCGACGGCGCGCGTGCCCTGCCGGCCAAGCCATGCCAGAGCCTCGCCGGCGCGGTCCGTCATCCCCATATCCATCTCCGCGGTCGTCGCTGGGAGCGCGAATGTGCTACCCGGGCGGGCCGCGCAGTATCGTTGAGACAAGGAATCGAGGAAAGGGTACGCCGTGCCGCGCAGCGAAGTTCTCATCCTTGGCGCCGGGATGATCGGTGTGTCGGTGGCTGCGCATCTCGCGAAGCGCGGCATCGCGGCGACGTTGATCGACCGCCGCGGCGCGGGCGAAGAAACTTCCTACGGCAATGCCGGCATGATCGAGGCGAGCCGGATGCTGCCGATCGCGTTTCCACGCGATCTGCGCGAGCTCGCGCGCCACGCGCTCGGCCGAGCAACCCAAAGCAGCTTTCATTGGAGTGCGTTGCCCGGGCTTGTTCCGTTCTTGTTGCGCTACTGGGCTGCATCAAGTCCGGACAAACTCGAGGCGTCGGCGCGTGCCCTGCGCCCGCTGCTCGCGGCTGCGCCCGATGAGCATGCTGCACTCGCGGCGGAAGCAGGAGTGCCGCGCCTCGTGCGCAAGGGCGGATGGCTCAAGGTATTTCGCACGGAGCATGGCTTTGCTGAAACCGAGGGCGATCGCGCGCTCGCGGACGACCTCCGCGTGCCGTATCAAGTTCTTGACCGCGACGCGGCGCTTGAACAGGAGCCGCATCTTCGTCCGGTCTTCCGCAAGGCCGTGTATTGGCCAGAAACCGGAAGCTGTCCCGATCCGGGTGCGCTGACCAAGGCTTACGCGCAACTGTTCGAAAAGCTCGGTGGTGTGTTCGTCAAAGGCGACGCACTCACGCTGCATGAATTCTCTGGCGGCTGGCGGGTTGAGACCGACGCGGGGCCCATAGACGGCAAGCGCGTCGTGATCGCGTTAGGACCCTGGAGCTCGGATCTCACGCGCAAGTTCGGCCTTCGCGTTCCGTTCGCAGTCAAGCGTGGCTATCATTTGCACTTCGCCCCCTCCGGAAACGCGACCCTCGGGCGTTCCGTCATCGACATGGACGTGGGCTATGCCCTGGCGCCGATGGACCGCGGCATCCGCGTGACCACGGGCGTCGAGTTCGCGCAGCGCGACTCGCCGCCGACGCCGGTACAGCTCCAGCGAGTGATCCCGCTCGCTCGCGAGCTGTTCCCGCTCGGTGAGGCACTCGACGAGAAGCCGTGGATGGGTTCGCGGCCCGCGACACCGGACTCATTGCCGATCATCGGACCGGTGCCTGACCGTCCCAGCATGTGGCTCGCGTTCGGTCACGCGCACCTGGGCTTCACGCTGGGGCCGCCGACAGGACATCTCATCGCCGATATGATGACAGGGAAAAAGCCGATCTTCGATCCGGCGCCATTTCGCGCCGATCGGTTCTAGCGGGAAATTTTGCGCGTGATCTTTTCCGAGAACCGGTTCCCACCCTCGGATCAAGTCCGAGGGCAGGCATTTTTGGGATCACGCGCCGAACCTGTCCTGCCAGCTCGGCAGCGCTCCAGGAAAGGCAAGAGCTTTCGCTTCGTAGATGCCGCGCGCGACGGCGCGGGCGAGCGCGTGGGCAGCTACAGCGCCAATCGCGGACAGGCCATGGATGGCATCGGAGACCGGTCGCCGGCCGGTCGCCACCGCAAATACGATGTCGCCGTCGAGCGCCGAGTAAATCGGATCGATCGAACGCGCGAGCCCAGCACTCGCCATTGTTGCAAGGCGGGCCGCTTGTGGTTGCGTGAGCGCGGCATCGGTCGCGACGACGCATAGCGTCGTGCTCGCGATGACCTGTCCTTTCATCCGAGGTGCAAGCGCTTCGGGAGGTAGCGGCCAGGGCAGGCCGCGGCCACCGAACTCAGAGCCGACCTCAAAGGGCGCGGCCCAGAAATGCGGCCCGTCGCCGACGGTGACCCGGCCGGCCGCGTTGACGGCGGCAAGGGCGCCGACGATGTGACCTGATGGCGTGCGCGCCGAGGCCGAACCAAGTCCGCCTTTCAGGTTCTGCGTCGTCGCACCGGTGCCGGCGCCAACGCTGCCGAGCGTGAAGTTTGCCGTTGCGGCCGCCGCGGCGGCGTAGCCGAGTTCGCGATAGGGCGGAAAGCGGCCCCAACTCTTTTCGCCAGGGCCGAGCAAGTCGAACAGGATCGCTCCGGGCACCAGCGGCACGCGGGCGCTGCCGACAACAAAGCCGCGTCCTTGCTCGGCGAGCCATGCAGCGACGCCGGACCCCGCTTCAAGACCGAACGCAGAGCCGCCCGACAGTGCGACCGCGTCGATACGATCGATGCTCGTGGCTGGGGCCAGCAAGTCCGTCTCGCGCGTTCCGGGACCGCCACCACGTACATCGACAGCTGCGACCGACGGCTCGTCGAAAATCACAGCGGTTGCACCGGAGCCGAGCTTCGCGTCGGTGGCGTGGCCTACGCGGATGCCAGGGACGTCGGTAATGAGATTCTTCAAGGCGGACCCCGCAGGCTTGAAGCGCGACGGGAGACGATTTCACCAAGGGCGTCAATCTGCTCGATCACGGCCAAGTCACCTTTCAGGGAAGGGGCTTGCTTGTAGCCTCCCGCACGCTGCATCTAGGCGGTCATGGCCGATGTCTCGTTACCGCTCGCGTTGTTCGCGGGGTTCGTAAGCTTCATTTCGCCCTGCGTGCTTCCGCTGGTTCCTCCCTATCTCTGCTTTCTTGCCGGCACCACGTTCGAGCACGTGATCGCACGCGAGCCGAGTTCGCTCGTGGCGCGCAAGGAGGTCATGACGGCGGTTCTATTCGTCGCGGGTTTCTCGACGGTTTTCGTCGCGCTCGGTGCCGGTGCGTCTGCGGTCGGAGGACTGCTACGTGCCTATTCGGATCTGCTTGCGACCATTGCGGGAGTCGCGATCCTGATCATGGGTCTGCATTTCCTCGGCGTGTTCCGGATTCCCTTTCTGCACAGCACGGCGCGGCTCGACGTTGCGAAGCCGATCGGGCCGCTCGGCGCGTATGCGATGGGTCTGGCCTTTGCCTTCGGGTGGACGCCGTGCATCGGGCCGGTCCTCGCGGCGATCCTCGCAGTCGCGGCTGCGGAATCGACGGTCGCCAAGGGCGCCGGGTTGCTCGCGGTCTACTCGCTCGGGCTCGGCATTCCGTTCATTCTTGCCGCGTTCGCGATCGGCCCATTCGTCAGGACGCTTGGCCGCGTACGGAGCCGGCTGCACATCGTCGAGAAAGTCATGGGCGGAATGCTCGTGCTCACCGGGATCGCGTTCCTGATGGGCTGGGTCACGCAGGCGAGCTTCTGGCTGCTCGAGACCTTCCCCTCACTGCAGACCTTTGGCTGAAAAAAGGAGCCCGCCTTGCGGCGGGCTCTTGTCAAAATGCCGGGACGGGCGATCAGTTGGTCGCGGCCGAGTCCTGAGCGTAGGTGCCGTCCTTCTTCCACGTGTACCAGACGTAATCGATTCCGGTGATGTCGCCCTTCTTGTCATACGAGAGCGGACCGAGAACCGTGTCCCACTTTCCGGCCTTGATCGTGGCCGCGACCTTCTTGGCGTCAGTCGTGCCACCCTTAGCCACCGCCTGCGCCCAGATCTGGAAGGCCGCATAGGTGTAAAGGGTGTAACCTTCGGGATCGATGCCCTTTGCCTTGAACTTCGCGACGACGGCTTCGGCCGTCTTCTTCTTTCTCGGATCGGGACCGAACGTCATTCGAGTGCCTTCGCCGGCTGCGCCGGTGATCGCCCAAAACTCGTTGGTGACGAGCGCGTCGCCGCCGACGAGCATGGTCTTCATGCCCTGGTCGCGCATCTGACGGAGAATGAGTCCGCCCTCGGTGTGGTAGCCGCCGAGATAGACGGCGTCGATGTTCGCGGCCTTCATACGGGTGACAAGGGCGGTGAAGTCCTTATCGCCCTTGGTGTAGGACTCATACATCGCTTCCTTCAGGCCACTCTTGTTCATGGACTTTTGGGTCTCGTCGGCGAGGCCCTTTCCGTAGGTGGTGCGATCGTGAAGGATCGCGACCTTCTTGCCCTTGTACGTCTTGGCCAGATATTCGCCCGCCACGAGACCCTGCTGGTCGTCACGGCCGCAGACGCGGAACGTGTTCCAAAGGCCGCGGTCGGTGAATTGCGGATTCGTGGAGGCCGGAGTGATCTGCAGCACGCCGGATTCCGCGTAGGGCTCCGAGGCCGGAATCGACGACGAAGAGCAGAAGTGCCCAGCTACGAACGGCACCTTCATGCTGGACAGCTTCTCGGCGACCGCCCGCGCTTGCTTCGGATCGCAGGCGTCGTCTCCTACCTCAAGCTTCAGCTTCTTTCCCAGAACGCCGCCGGCGGCGTTGAGGTCTGCGACCGCGAGCTCGGCGCCATTCCTGAGCTGTGCGCCGAAGGCGGCTTCGCCGCCGGTCATCGGGCCGGCGACGCCGACAGATATGTCCTGTGCTACGGCCGCACCGCCGAGCATGACGCTCGCCGCGAGTGCAAGACCGCCAAGCCACGTTTTTCTCATTTGCTTCTCCCGTTGCAATGAACCGACTTCGGCCGTCTTGGCCGACGGACGTATCGCAGTCCCTATACTATTGTGGCGGAAATTCCGGCGATGTCATCCGAAAGCTGATCAATCTTTGGGGCGGTGACCAACCTCGGCAGGGCGCTCGCGCCAAGTCAGCGGGCTGGTGCGCTCATAAAGCCAGCGATACTGGGTGACCATGCGTCGGGCATAGGTCATGCGCCAGGAGAGGCTGCCAACCAGCAACAAATACAACATGTCGGCGAGGTAGGACGGAACCGACAACAAATCCCCTCCGAACAGTGCGAAGTGCACAAAGCGAACCGCCCCACCAAGCAGCAGCACATAGGCAGCGAGCTGCCGAAATGGGCGCCAGGTCTCGGCAAGGGCGTGGCCGGTCGCCCAGGCTGCCGCACCGCCGAGGATGCCGGTCACGAATAGAACCTGCAGCAAGGTCTCGGTCTCGTAGAGGGAGCCCATCAAGCTTTCTCCGGCTGCTTGCGGCCCTCGAGGTAGGCGGCGCGTATTTCCGGCTCGGCAAGTAGATCGCGACCCGTTCCGTGCATCGTGATTTGGCCGTTTACCAGCACGTAGCCGCGATGCGCGAGTTTGAGTGCGTGGTGCGCGTTTTGCTCGACGAGAAAGATGGTCAATCGCGATCGTTCGTTCAGCGCCCGGATCGCACCGAAGATCTGCCGCACGAGTAGGGGTGCCAGCCCGAGCGACGGCTCGTCGAGCAGAAGCAAACGCGGCCGACTCATCAAGGCGCGGGCGATGGAAAGCATCTGTTGCTCTCCGCCCGAGAGCGTTCCTCCGCGTTGATCGCGTCGCTTGGCCAGGATCGGAAAAAGCTGAAACACGCGATCGAGATCCTCGTCGAAGTGCGCAAATTCGGTGGTGGCCGCACCGAGCTGGAGATTCTCGAACACGGTCATCCGCGGGAAGATGCGTCGCCCCTCGGGCGCCTGTGCGATTCGGGCGCGAACAATTTCATGGGTGGGGAGGCGCGTGATATCGCGGCCGTCGAAGATGACGCGACCTTCGCGTGCAGGCGGCGTGCCGCAAATCGTCATCATCAACGTCGATTTGCCGGCACCGTTCGCACCGATCAGCGTGACGATCTCGCCTTCGTCGACGTGGAGGTCGACACCGGCAAGAGCCATGATGTTGCCGTAGAAAGCCTTGACGCCGCGCACCTCGAGCAGCGGCTGGTTCATGCGCCGGCTCCCTCGATCACGGCTCCCACGTCCTCTTCCTCGACTCCGAGATACGCGGCCACGACCCGGGGATCGTTTTGCACGGACTGCGGCGGGCCATCCGCGATCCTCTGGCCGTAGTCGAGCACGACGACGTGATGCGAAATCTCCATCACCACATGCATGTGATGCTCGATCAGCAGGATCGAAGTGCCCGTTTCCCTTGCGATCTCCGTGAGCAGAACGCTGAGCTCGTCGGACTCGCGCGGATTCAAGCCGGCCGCAGGTTCATCGAGGCAGAGCAGGACGGGATCCGCGCACATGGCTCGGGCGATCTCGAGCCTGCGCTGGGCGCCGTAGGGCAAGTCCCCGGCCGGATCATCGGCTCTTCCCACCAAATTGACCTTGGCGAGCCAATGCCGCGCCTTCTCGATCGCCGCGCGTTCGGCGCTGGCGTAGACTGGAAGACCGAGCAGTCCAAACAGCGTGAAGCCGGATGCGCGCATCAAGGCGTTGTGCTGGGCCACCATCAGATTCTCGAGAACGGTCATGCCGGAGAACAGGCGCATGTTCTGAAACGTGCGAGCGACGCGGGCGCGCTGGGCGATGCGAAAATCGAGCAACCGTTCGAGCAGAAATTCGGTCCCGTCGGGATGCACGAGGCGGATCATGCCCTCGCTCGGTTGGTAGAAGCCGGTAATACAATTGAAGACGGTAGTCTTGCCCGCGCCATTCGGGCCGATGATTGCTGTGATTTCGCCGCGGCGCGCTGTGAACGAAAGGTCCTCGACCGCGACGAGACCGCCGAAGCGCATGGTGAGATGCTTCACGTCCAGCAGAATGCCGGGGGCGTTCACTTGCGTGCCTCCTCGACGATCTCGGCCGGGATCACTTTGCGCTCGGCAAGATGGACCGAGGGCATACGCCGCACGATCAGTCCGCGCGGCCGCCAGACCATGATGGCAACCATGCTGAGGCCGAATACAAGCATCCGGTATTCCGCAAACTCCCGAAAGAACTCAAATCCGCCAACCATGATCACGGCTGCAACGGCCACGCCGAGCTGGGATCCCATTCCGCCCAACACGACGATGGCGGCGATCGTCGCGGACTCCATGAAGACGAAGGACTCCGGACTGATAAATCCCTGACGCGTTGCGAAGAACCCGCCGGCGATGCCGCCGAACATCGCCCCGATCGCGAACGCGGTGAGTTTCGTGTGCGTCGTGTTTACCCCGAGCGCGCGGCAGGCGATTTCATCTTCGCGAAGTGCCTCCCATGCACGGCCGATGGGCAAGCGGCGCAAGCGGATCGTCACGAAATTCGTCAACAGTGCGAGCGCAAAGATCACGTAGAACAGGAATACGACGCGATGGCTTGGGTCGAATTCCAGACCGAACGTCGCGGCAAATCCATTTTCATCGGCGGTGAAAGGGAGCCCGAAGAAGGACGGCCGAGGAATGCTGGCGATGCCGTTCGGGCCGCCCGTAAAGGACTGCCAGTTGATCAAGACGATGCGGATGATCTCACCGAACGCGAGGGTCACGATCGCGAGATAGTCGCCGCGCAGGCGCAAGACGGGGAAGCCGAGCAGGACTCCCCAGAACGCCGCGAGAATTCCCGCGAGCGGCAAGCATAACCAGAACGACCAGCCGAAATTCTGTGCAAGCAGCGCGTACGAGTACGCGCCAACCGCGTAGAAGGCCACGTAACCGAGATCGAGGAGGCCAGCCAAACCGACAACGATGTTCAATCCCCAGCCGAGCATGATGTAGGTGAGTACGAGAATTGAAAGGTCGAGGATGTAGCGATTGGAGTAGAAGAAGAAAGGAATCGCGATAGCGAATGCAAGAAGGCCGACGCCGACGAAGGCCCCTAGCTGGTCCGCCCCTTCACGGACGCGCGCGGGAATGAAAGCTGCCGGATCGCGCAAGTATCCGCCCCGCAGCAGAAGGGAGATCAGCAAGCGGCCTGCAAAAACGAAAGCAACCGCGCCGGCGAGCAAACCCGGACGCGGCAAGAGCTCGAGCTGGCTGGTCAGACCGCTTTGCTCGGTGCGGAAGCCAAGAATAAAGGAGAACATTCCGAGCGCGACGAGGGCGGCAAGGGCCGCATCCTTGAGCGCGCCGACGAAGTTGTTGTCGGGTTCAGTCTGGTCAACACGTGCGCCCTGATGTGGCATGGGCGGCGTTTTTCGCTCAGACTTTTTCGACTTCCGGCCGGCCCAGAATACCGGTCGGCATGAAGATCAAGACGAGGATGAGTACTGCGAACGCGGCGACATCCTTGTACTGGACCGAAAAGTAGGCGGACCAAAACGTTTCGATCAGACCGATCAAGAGACCGCCGAGCATCGCGCCCGGCAGCGATCCGATGCCGCCAAGCACGGCCGCGGTGAACGCTTTCACGCCGGCCAGGAAGCCGATGAAGAAGTCGATCACGCCGTAGTAAAGCAGGAACATTACACCCGCGACCGAAGCAAGCGCCGCGCCGATGACGAACGTCACCGAGATGGTGCGGTCCGTGTTTACGCCGACGAGGGAAGCCATCTTCAGGTCTTGTGCGCAGGCACGCATGTCGCGTCCGAGTCGTGTCGCGGAAATCAACCAGGAAAACCCGAGCATCAGTGCGAGCGTGACCATGATCACGATGATCTGGATGTTGGAGATCAGAACCGGGAAGGTGCCGTCATCCATCAATGTGTAGCCGCCGCTGATGATGGGCGGCAGCGGCTTCACGCGCGCGCCCTGAAAGATCTGAACGTAGTTTTGCAACGCAATCGACATGCCGATCGCCGAGATCAGCGGTGCGAGACGAAACGAATTGCGCAATGGCCGGTAGGCCAGGCGCTCGACCGTCCAGCCGTAGAGCGCGGTCAACGACATGGCGACGAGAAGCACGAGAAGGAGAGCGAGGGGCACGGCGGTGATGCCGATCGCAACAAGCGCCAGAAATACGATCAGGGCGATGAATGCACCCACCATGAAGATGTCACCGTGGGCGAAATTGATCATGCCGATGATGCCGTAGACCATCGTGTAACCGATGGCGATCAGCCCATAGATCGAGCCGAGCGTGAGCCCGTTGATGAGTTGTTGAAGAAAATAGTCCACGCTTCGTGGTCTCCCCCGCGCGGACACCGATTCCGTGCGCTGCGCGCGGAGCGCCGCTCGGCCGGGTTCGGCACGTTCAAACGTAGAGTGCGGGGCGGATTGGGACAAATCAACAGGTAGCGGCGCAGCGCGGTCGCGACGGTTCCGCAAAATCCCGCTGCGATACCTTCCGCGGAAGGGGAAGGGTATAAAGACTGCGAAATTGAGCATGCGCGCCAGCACAACCCGGCACCAAGGAGCAGGTCATGACACCGCGTAGACCGGAGGATGTGATCGCGGAGGCTGCCCGTCCCTTCACGGGGAAGGAATATCTGGAAAGCCTTAGAGACGACCGGCACGTCTATATCAACGGCGAGCGGGTCAAGGACGTGACCTCGCACATCGCCTTCCGGAATTCCGTGCGCACGCTCGGGCGCCTTTATGACGCGCTCCACGACCCGAACGCCAGAGAGGTGCTCACCTCACCGACGGACACCGGATCCGGCGGCTACACGCACAAGTTCTTTCGTCCGGCAAAGTCGCGCGAGGATCTCGTCGCGCAGCAGCGCGCCATCGCGGAATGGTCGCGCATGACATACGGGTGGATGGGTCGCACACCCGATTACAAGGCATCGCTGATGAACACGCTTGGTGCCAATGCCGAGTACTACGGCAAGTACGCCGACAATGCGCGCCGCTGGTTCAAGCGCGCGCAAGAAGCCGTGTTCTTCATGAACCACGCGATCGTCAACCCGCCGGTGGACCGCGGGCGTCCGACGAACGAAGTGAAAGATGTCTATGTGACGGTGCAGAAGGAGACAGACGCGGGTGTCATCGTGTCCGGCGCGAAGGTGGTTGCGACTTCAGCCGCGTTCACGCACTACAATTTTCTCGGACAGAACGCGGCGAGCGCGGTCGCCGACCCTGACCTCGCCATCATGTTCATCCTCCCGATGGATGCGCCGGGCGTCAAACTGTTCTGTCGCACGTCGTATGAGCAGATGGCCGCGACGGTCGGCACACCCTTCGATTATCCGCTGTCATCCCGGTTCGACGAGAACGATGCGATCTTCGTGCTCGACAAGGTGCTGATCCCCTGGGAGGACATTCTCGTCTATCGCGACACGGAGAAGATTCTGGGTTTTCATCTCCAATCCGGCTTTCTGCAGAATTTTTGCTTCCAGGGTTGCACCCGCTTCGCCGTGAAGTTCGATTTCATGGTGGGACTCGTCGCGAAGGCGCTCCGAGCGACAGGCGGCGATGAATTCCGTGGCAATCAAGCGATGCTCGGCGAACTCGTCGCGTGGCGGAACCTCTTCTGGTCGCTTTCGGATTGCATGGCCAACACGCCGGCAAGCTGGGTCGGCAGCGCCGTGTTGCCGAATCTGCAGGCGGCTCAGTCGTACCGTGTCTTTGCACCCGACGCCTGGCCGCGCGTGCGCGAGATCGTGGAGAAGATCATCGCCTCCGCGCTGATTTACCTACCGTCATCGGCGAAGGACTTCCGCAATCCGGAAATCGATCCGTATCTCGCTCGTTTCGTGCGCGGCTCGCACGGCATCGGTTACAAAGAGCGGATCAAGGTCATGAAGCTGCTGTGGGACGCGGTCGGCACCGAATTCGGCGGACGTCACGAACTCTACGAGCGCAACTACGCGGGTAATCACGAAGACATCCGCATCCAGACGCTTTCCGGCTCCTGGCGCAACGGCAACATGGACGGAATGATCGCCCTCGTGGACCGGTGTCTTGCCGACTACGACGAGAATGGCTGGACCACCGACACCTGGATAAACCCGGACGGCACAAGGCACGTGCGGGCAGCGGAAGACCCGATAGATCGCCCGTTAATCGGCGAGTGGTAGTATTGCGCCATGAACTGGCATGAACAGCGACCCGACGATGCGACCGGCGGTGCATTCACTGTCGATCCGCCGGTCAGCTTCGCCACCGTCGAGCCGCTCGCGTTTCGTCAGGCGATGTCCCGGATGGGGGCTGCGGTTCATGTGGTGACCACGGATGGCCCGGGCGGGAAGCATGGTTTCACCGCGACGGCGGTGAGCTCGGTGTCGGATCAGCCGGCAACCTTGCTTGTGTGTCTCAATCACCGCAGTCGCGTGACGACGGCGTTGCACCAGAATCGAGTTCTGTGCGTCAACACGCTGTGCGCGGGAGACGATCCGGTCGCGGATGTTTTCGCCGGTCGCACCGGTCTCTACGGCGCGCAGAGATTCTTGCAGGGCGAGTGGACGAAGCTCGTGACCGGCGCGCCGGTGCTCGGGTCGGCGGTTGTGAGTCTTGATTGTCGATTGATCGAGTGGAAGGCCGTCGCCTCGCACAACGTTTATTTTTGCGGCGTCGTAGCTGTGCGTGAAGGCCGCGATGTGCCGGCGCTCGTTTATCACGGGCGCACGTACAAACAACTATGAAACCGTTAGGCACCTAGCGCGTTTGTCTCACTGAGCAAAGTTCCGCGCACATGGAACCAAGCGTCGTCCTCGCGCGTTGACCACGCAAGGGGCGGGTATTCCATGGAAGGAAAGAAGGATGACAAACAAAGATCCGCGCAACCAAAATCAGAACCCGCAGCAGAACCAACCGAAGCCGGGCCAACAGCAGCAGGGTGGAAACCCGAAACCTGGTCAGCAGCAACAGCAGCCCGGTCAGCCCGGTCAGGGTGGCCAGCAGGGGGGCGGCGGCCAGCAGGGCGGACAGCAGGACCGTCAGCGCTAAGTTCGGTTCGGTGAGTTAGCTGCGAAAACAGGAAGCCCCGCCAACGGCGGGGCTTCTTGCTTTGTCGCGTTGCAGCGTGTTTTCGTTTGCGCCACTCCGCTATGATCTGAGCATGGCCCGCGCGACCACGTTGCCTCTGTTTCATCTTTATGGCGATCCGCCGGACGATCAGGCGTTCGACTTCGTGCACGCTGAGACGATCTCCTCGCGCTCGTCCGTGCATCAGTGGACCATCAGCCCACATCGGCACCGCAATCTGTTTCAGATTCTCCTCATCGAGCGTGGCGGAGGACTGCTCGACCTGGAAGCGGACGCCATCCGCTTCGAGGCGCCTGCTGTCATCACGCTCGCGCCAACGGTCGCGCACGGATTTCGCTTTCGCCCCTCGGTGACCGAAGGATTCGTCATCAGCTTCACGGAGGACGTCGCCGGCGCGCTCGGTGAAAGCGGCGGCGCCGCTCTCGCGCGGCTGCGATCAATCGCGTCGAATCCTCTGGTCTCGCTGAAGGCTCGCGAGGACATCGTGCGGCTCGACCGGCTGTGCCGCGACCTGTTCGAGGAGACTTCGCTGGCGCGCGAAGGGTACGAGGTTGCAGCGCGGTCCTACATGGCATTGATCGGTATCGAGGTCGCGCGATTGGCTGCAAGCCGCAACCGTAGCGGTTCCGTCACGCTGAGCGCAGCCGATCCAACCGTCGAGGAATTGCGCAGGCTGATCGAGGGGAATTTTCGCACCGAGAGAAACATCGGTTTCTATGCAGGCAAACTCGCAATGACGCCCGATCGGCTCAACGATCACGTCAAGCGGGCAACCGGAGTGACGGCGGGGCATTTGCTGCGTCAGCGGATCTTGACGGAGGCGAAGCGGCAGCTCGTATTCACGCGCCTCACGGTCGGCGAGATTGCCTACGATCTTGCGTTCGCGGATCCCTCGCACTTCGGACGGTTCTTCAAGAAGCAGACAGGCACGACACCGCAAGCCTTTCGCGGCGAAGCAATCCGCTTGCGCGCGGCGAACGCAGCCGAATAGCGCTCAGCCTTTCTCGATTTCGGCGAACGTCGCCTCGGCCGTGTGGAAGGCCGTGTTTGCCGCGGGGACGCCGCAATAGATCGCCTGCTGCAGGATCACTTCCTTGATGTCGTTCTTGCTGATGCCGCCTTCAGTGATCGCGGCGCGGACGTGCAGCTTGAACTCCTCCCAACGGCCAAGCGCGATCATGGAGCCGAGCACCAGCAGACGTCGCGTGCGGTCGTCGAGACCCGGGCGCGTCCAGATCTCGCCCCACGCGTAACGGGCGATCAGATCGAGGAATTCGGCGTTGAACTCGGTCTTCTTCGCGTTCGAGCGGTCGACCCAGGCGTCGCCCAATACCTTGCGACGCTTCTTGGTGCCAAGCTCGAAGCGTTCACGCTCGTCCATGACTCATCCTTTCAGGAGAAACTTCTCCAGCGCCGCCGTGTATGCGGCGGTCTGCTCGACATTCGCGATGTGACCGGCGTCCATTGAAATCAGCTTCGAGCCGGAAATCCGGGAAGCCATGAATTCGGAAGCCGAGGGGGGCGTCGCATTGTCATGCTTGCCGGCGATGATGAGCGTGGGAAGGGTGATGTTGGCGATCGGCCAGCGCTGGTCCATGTCACGAATCGCGGCGCAACACCCGCAATAGCCTTTGGCATTGTTCGCGAGCATCATTTCGCGCATGCGCGCGACGATCTGAGGCGAGCGTTCGCGGAAATCCTTGGTGAACCAGATCCCGAGCACGGTCTCGGCGATCGCGCCAAGTCCCTTCGCGAGCACGTTGCGGATGCGGGTGTTCCAGGAGTCAGGCGTTTGACTCTTTGGTGCGGTGTTCGACAGGACGAGCTTGTCGAATCGCTCGGGGGCATGGCGCGCCAGCCACATGCCGGTCATGCCGCCCATCGACAGGCCGCAGAAATGCGCGCGCGGAATCTGCAGTGCATTCAGAATAGCGATCACGTCGCGGCCGAGCCGTTCGATCGAATAGGGTCCGTCCGGTGCGCCGGATTTACCGTGCCCGCGCTGATCATAGCGGATGACGCGAAAGTGCTTCGAGAGCGCCTTGGCCTGGTCGTCCCACATGTGAAGGTTCGTGCCGAGCGAATTCGAGAACAGCAAAGGCGGCGCATCCGCCTTTCCTCCAATCTCGACATTGATCGGCGTTCCGTCCGCGTCGATCACCGGCATCAACGCTTCCTTTTTTGGGTGGTAGCTACCGCGCGCTCGGCGGCCTTGAGTGCACGCTCAATGAACTCGTCAGCGCTCCCGAGATAGGCTAGGGGATTGAACAGGCCTTCAAGCCGCCGCGATGGCAAGAGCGCGGTTACCTCGGGCATTTCGCCAAGCACCTCCTTGAGACTTCGGTGCTCGCTTGCGGCGGTGTTGCTCGCGCGTTCGAGCAGCTCATGGGCCTCGAGGCGGCCGAGTTTTTCCCCAAGCGCCATCTGCACTGCTTCGCCCATGATCAGACCGTTGGTTGCGTCGAGGTTGGCGCGCATGCGTACTGGATCGACGTCGAGGCCCTTTGCGATCTCGGCAACGTGCGAGGCCGCTCCTGAGGCGAGCAGAAACAATTGCGGCAGCGCGAGCCACTCCGCCTGCCACCCGCCGAGCGCACGCTCGTGCTCCTGCACGAGACCGGAGAGGACGCCGGCGACAAGTCCGGGTGCGAGCGTGGCAGCCGTGAGGATTTGCGAGCAACCGACCGGGTTGCGTTTATGTGGCAGCGTTGACGAGCCGCCCTTGCCCGGGGCTGCCGGCTCTAGCGCCTCGCCGACTTCGGTCTGCGCAAGCAGGGAAACGTCGCGGGCAATCTTACCTGCCGCGCCGATCACGATACCGAGCGCGACGGCAACGGACGCGATGCGATCCCGCTCGCCGTGCCACGGCGCGTCCGGCAATTCGAGCTCGAGTTCCTTGGCCAGACGCTTGGCCACCGCGGTGCCCTTGCTCCCAAGCGAGGCGAGGGTGCCCGCTGCGCCACCCAATTGCAGGACAGCAGCAGCCGAGGCTGCTTCTCCCAACTGCACACGCGTACGCGCGAGCATCGCGGCCCAGCGCGCAGCCTTCAGTCCAAAGGTGATCGGCAACGCTTGCTGAAGCCAGGTGCGACCGGCCATCGGCTTCTTTCGATGACGCCGGGCGAGAACGGCGAGCGACTTGATCGCTCGATCGAGATCGCGGCCGAGCAACTCCTCGGCGTCGCGGATCGCCAGCACGGTGGCCGTATCGATGACGTCCTGGCTTGTCGCGCCCCAGTGGACGAAGCGCGCAGCATTCTCGTCGCGCTTCGCGACGGCCGCTGTGAGTGCCTTGACGAGGGGGATCGCGACGTTGCCGACGCCGCGCGCTCCATTGGCGATGGCCTCGATGTCGAAACGCGCGGGATTGCACGCGGCGGCGATGGGGGCAGCGGCGCTGCGCGGAATCACGCCCACGGCGCCCTCGGCGCGCGCGAGTGCCGCTTCGACCGCGAGCATCCGCCCCAAGGTCGCGCGGTCCGAGAACAACGCGCGCATATCGCGCGAGGCGAACATGGGGCCGAGGAGAGTCGAGGGATCGATCATTGCGAGTCGATTGAGCGGATTCGCGACTTTACGCCCCGCTTTTCGCCGCAGGAAGCCCTGCGCATGTGCAATTCTGGCCGATCGCCGCTAACATGGACTACACGGAGGAAAGCATGGCTCTGGAAATGACCGGCGAATACGTGCTGCCGCTCGAGCGTGCAAAGGTCTATGCGGCGCTCAATGATCCGGACATGCTCAAACGTTGCATCCCCGGCTGCGAAGAATTGGAGAAACTGTCTGGAACAGAGTTCGCGGCGGTTGTCCGCGTGGAGCTCGGCCCGGTGAAGGCTCGTTTCAAAGGGAAGGTTCGGCTCGAGGATCTCGACCCGCCGAACGGCTACCGGATCGCCGGCGAAGGCGAGGGCGGGGTTGCCGGCTTCGCCAAGGGCGGCGCCACAGTGTCGCTGTCCGAGGTGCCCGAGGGGACGAAGCTCGCCTACCGGGCGGAGGCCAGCGTGGGCGGCAAGATCGCCCAAATGGGACAGCGGCTGCTGGCGGGATCGGCCAAGAAGATTGCCGACAAGTTCTTCAACAACTTTACCACCGCACTCGGAGGCGCGCCCAAGGCTTGACCGCGGCGCTCGGCCCGGCTTGAACTTGGTTTAGTTCCAGATCGCCACCCAACCCGGAAGCATCCCCATGCCGAAAGTGAGTATGACCGTGAACGGAAAGGCTGCGTCGGCCGATGTCGAGGCGCGCACCCTGCTCGTCACGCTCTTGCGTGAGAATCTGCGTCTGACCGGCACGCACATCGGATGCGATACCAGCCAGTGCGGCGCCTGTGTCGTTCACGTGGACGGCAAGGCCGTGAAATCGTGCACCGTGCTCGCGCTTCAGGCAGACGGCGCGCGTGTGCTCACAATCGAAGGTCTCGCGCCGGACGGCGTACTGCATCCGATGCAGGAGGCGTTCCGCGAGAACCACGGCTTGCAGTGCGGATTTTGCACGCCCGGAATGATCATGACGGCGATCGATCTCGTGAACCGGGAAGGCAATGAGCTCGAGGAGCAGGCCATCCGCGAGGGGCTTGAAGGAAATCTCTGCCGCTGCACCGGCTACCACAACATCGTGAAATCGATTGCGGCGGGCGCACGAGCGATGAAGGGCAAGCGTCGGGCGGCCTGAAGGCAAGCGCGATGTATGATTTCAATTTTCATCGGCCGCCGGATCTTGCCGGTGCTGCGTCGCTCCTCAAGTCCGAGGACGCAAAGTTGCTTGCCGGCGGCCAGACGCTCATTCCGACGTTGAAGCAGCGGCTCGCCGCACCGAAAGATCTTGTCGATCTTTCCGGAATCGCAAGTCTCTCGGGCATTGAGCGCAAGGGCCGCAACATCGTGATCGGCGCGATGACGCGCCACGCGGAAGTCGCGACATCCGGTGTGATCAACAAGGCGATCCCGGCACTTTGCGAATTGGCGGGTCACATCGGCGATCCGGCGGTGCGCAATCGTGGAACGATTGGCGGCTCACTCGCGAACAATGATCCGTCCGCCGACTATCCCGCGGCGGCACTTGCGCTCGACGCAACGATCATCACGAACAAACGGGAGATTCCGTCCGGCAAGTTCTTTACAGGTCTGTTCGAGACCGCTCTGCAGCCAGACGAGATCATCGTGCAGGTGTGCCTTCCGATTCCGATCAAAGCCGGATACGCGAAGTTTCCCAACCCTGCCTCGCGCTACGCGATGGTCGGTGTGTTCGTGTCGAAGGACGGGGAAGGCGTGCGCGTTGCGGTGACCGGCGCAGGCGAGAGCGGCGTTTTTCGCATGACCGCGATGGAGCGCGCGCTTATGAAGAAGTTCGCGCCGAAATCGCTGGAAGGAGTCAAGACCGATCCCAAAGGAATGATCTCGGATTTACATGGAGCTGCCGATTATCGTGCCCATCTTGTCGGCGTGATGGCACGCCGCGCCGTCGAGGCTGCAACCAAGATCAAATAACTCGCGAGGAAACGTCCGATGTATGATTTCGTGTTTCACCGCCCGGGGAGTATCGACGAGGCGGCCAATCATCTGCGCGGCAACGGCGACGCGAAATTGCTCGCAGGCGGTCAGACGTTGCTGCCGACAATGAAGCAGCGGCTCGCGGCGCCGAAGGCGCTGATCGATCTCGGCGCGGTGTCCGGTCTCTCCGCGATCGAGCACACGGGCGGCAGCCTGGTCATGGGGAAGGCCGAGGGCGCGATGGTGCTGCGCGGCGGCACGCTCACGATCGGTGCGCTCGCGCGCCACGCCGACGTCTCCTCGTCGCCCGACGTGCAGTTGGCGATTCCCGCCCTCGCTGCGCTCGCGGACGGCATCGGCGATCCGGCCGTGCGCAATCGCGGAACCATCGGCGGGTCGATCGCAAACAACGATCCGGCGGCCGACTATCCGGCCGCTTGCGTCGCACTCGCAGCGACGATCGTCACGAACAAGCGGGAAATTTCCGCCGACCGTTTCTTCACCGGGCTTTTCGAGACAGCTCTCGAAGCCGACGAAATCATCCTGCGCGTGGTTTTCCCCGCTCCGGGACGTGCGGCTTATGCGAAGTTCCGAAATCCGGCATCGCGCTATGCGATCGTCGGCGTGTTCGTAGCGGAACAGCGTGGCGATGTCCGCGTAGCGGTAACCGGCGCGGGGCAGAGCGGTGTCTTCCGGGTCGCCGAAATGGAGCGGGCGCTTTCCAACCGGTTCGATGCCGAGGCGATCGCCAAGGTCAAAGTCGATTCGGCGAGCCTTGTTTCCGATATTCACGCCGCTGCGGACTACCGCGCCCATCTCATCAACGTGATGGCGCGGCGGGCGGTGCGCATGGCGGCCGGCTAGACGGCTCGTTCTTGCACCCTACATAGTTGGCGACACATGAGGATTCGATGAGCGCCAGCGACGACGTTCTTGCCACCGCCGAAGACTGGAAGCGCGAGGGTCGCGGCGTTGCGATCGCAACGGTCGTGGAAACCTGGGGGTCCGCGCCGCGCCCGGTCGGCAGCCATCTGATCATCGACGACAAGCAGAATTTTCTCGGATCGGTCTCCGGTGGCTGCGTCGAAGGAGAGGTCATTGCGGCCGCCGGCGAAGTGATCGAAAGCGGAGTGCCGAGGCTGCTCGAGTTCGGTGTCGCCGATGAAACCGCCTGGCGTGTGGGGCTCTCCTGCGGCGGCAACATCCGCGTCTACGTAGAGAAAGTGGACTAGCGCCCCTCCGCCTCTCCGTGCCGGAGAGGTGCTACAAACCGGCATGCGCCTCGACCTTCTCGCTGCATTGAACACGGAGCGCGCCGCGCGGCGCGCAGCCGCGGTCGTGACCGAGCTTGCGGGCGGCAATCAGCGCCTCGTTCGTGAATCCGAACTCGAAAAGGATCCGTTGGCGGCCGATCTGCGGGCACAGCTCCGCAACGGCAAGAGCGGCGTCATCAAGCAGGGCGGCGCACAATTCTTTGTCGAAGTGCATATGCCGCCGCCGCGCATCGTCATCACGGGCGCGGTACACGTGAGCCAGGCACTCGCGCCAATGGCAAAGCTTCTCGGGTACGACGTAATGATCGTCGATCCGCGCACCGCGTTCGCGACGCCGGAACGCTTCCCCGACGTGCCGCTGGTCGCCGAATGGCCGGACACAGCACTCCCCAAGGTCGGGCTCGACAACTGGACAGCGCTCGTCGCGCTCACACACGATCCGAAGATCGACGAGCCTGCGCTCGAGGCGGCGCTCAAATCGCGTTGCTTCTACGTAGGCGCGCTTGGATCGAAGAAGACGCACGCGCGCCGTGTGGAGAGCCTCAAGAGCCGGGGCATGTCCGAGCAGATGCTCGCGCGTATCCACGCGCCGATCGGTCTTTCCATCGGGGCAGCGAGTCCTTCCGAAATCGCACTTGCGATCCTCGCCGAGATCACGATGCGCCTGCGGCGCGGACCGGAGGCAAAGCCGTGAAGTTCGGCCAGGTTGAGGTGCAAGATGCCACGGGCGCGATTGTCGTGCATTCGGTGCGCACTGGAGACCGGCTGATTAAGAAAGGGACGCGACTTGGTGCGGCTGAAATCGCCGCTCTCCAACGCGCCGGCGTCAAGGGGATCGTCGTTGCCCGGCTGGAAGACGGCGACGTCAGCGAAGACACGGCGGCAGCGGAAATCGCGCAGGCGATAAAGGGGGAGGGCGTTCGCGTCGACGACGCATTCACTGGACGCGCAAACCTCTATTCCGAGTGCGCAGGCGTGCTCGTTATCGATCGAGAGGCAGTCGATCGAATCAATCGCGTGGACGAGTTGGTCACGCTCGCGACCTTGCCCGAGTTCCGACCGGTGCAGGAAGGCGAGATGATTGCGACGGTGAAGATCATTCCGTTCGCAATCTCGAGTGCGGTGCATACGGCCGCGCTGGCGGCTGCGCGGCCGCTCGTTTTCGTCGCGCCCTATCGGCTGAAGCGGATCGGCGTCGTCTCAACGCTGCTGCCGGGACTTGCGCCGAAGGTTGTCGAGAAAACGTTGCGCGTGATGCGCGACCGGCTCGCGCCGGCCGGTGCGGAGATCGTGAGCGAGACGCGGGTCCCGCACGAAGGGGGTGCGCTGAAGAAAGCAATACAGGAAGCCCTCAAGCTCGGCAGCGAACTCGTTGTCGTATTCGGAGCCTCCGCGATCGCCGACCGGCGCGATGTGATCCCGTCGGCGATCATCGAAGCGGGCGGCGCCATCGAGCATTTCGGCATGCCGGTGGATCCTGGAAATCTGATGCTGATCGGATCGATCGAAAACACGCCGGTGATCGGCGCGCCGGGCTGTGCCCGGAGCCCCAAGGAAAACGGCTTCGACTGGTTACTTGCGCGCATGCTCGCGAGGCTGCCAGTGCGCAGCGCAGACGTGACGGGTCTCGGCGTGGGCGGCCTTTTGATGGAGATCATCACGCGGCCGCAGCCGCGTGAGGGAGCGGTGGCGGTGGAAGTGCCGCGCAAGGTCGCCGCGCTAGTGCTGGCCGCGGGCCGCGGCACGCGCATGGGCGGATCGAACAAGATGCTGGCCGATTTTGGAGGCAAGCCGATCGTCCGGCATGCGGTGGAAGCTGCACTTGCCTCGCGCGCGCGGCCGGTCATCGTCGTTACCGGGCATGAAGGCGACCGCGTCGCAGCGGCCGTCAAAGGACTGGACGCAATGTGCGTGCACAATCCTAATTACGCAGAGGGGTTGTCGACTTCGCTCAAGGCGGGGATTGGGACGCTCCCGCCGGACACCGACGTCGCGGTTGTTGCGCTCGGGGACATGCCCGACGTGACCGGCGCACTGATCGACAAGCTTGCGGCAGCGATCAATCCCCTGGCCGGTGCGCTCGTTGCGGTTCCGACGCGGGACGGGCGGCGCGGAAACCCGGTTGCCTGGTCGCGGAGATTTTTCGAGGATCTCGCAAGACTGGAAGGCGATACCGGCGCTCGTCACCTGATCGTCCAGAACAACGAAGCGGTAATTGAAGTTCCGGTTGAGGATGAAGGTGCCTTCCTCGACATCGATACGCCCGAAGCACTGGCGCAAGCCAACGCAAAGCGGGCAAAATCCTGAAGCGCCGGAATTGGGGGACGGACGATGAAGCAGCTGCACGATCGGGTTGCGGTGGTGACAGGAGCGAGCAGCGGGCTCGGCCGGGCGATCGCGGAGGCATTTGCCGAAGAGGGCGCCAAGGTCGTGCTGGCGGCGAGGCGCGCCAACGTGCTCGAGGAAGTCGCGGCGGGAATCCGAGCGAGGGGTGGCACCGCTACAGTAGCGCCGACCGACGTGACGAAAGAGGCCGATGTTCAGGCGCTATTTCTGAAGGCCAAGGGCTTATACGGCCGCGTCGACATCCTCGTGAACAATGCTGGCGTGCCGAACTTCAAGCCGACCGAGGAAATGTCGCTGAAGGAGTGGCAGGAAATCGTCGACCTTAACTTCACGGCCGTGTTCCTCTGCAGCCGTGAGGCACTCAAGGTGATGAAGGCCCAAGGCGGCGGGCGCATCATCAACATGGGCAGCATCTCCGCCTGGTCACCGCGTCCGCATTCGATCGGTTACACATCGACAAAGGCTGCAGTCGAAGCCCTGACGCGCTCGCTGACGTACGATGGTCGGGCATATGGTGTGGTCGCTTCGGTAATCCATCCGGGCGCGACCGCGACCGGCTTCACCAAGGGCAGGGCGCCGGGTCCCGGCGCGACTCCACCGGAATATCTCATGGCGCCGGAGCACATCGCGCGCATCGCCGTGCTCATGTGCGCTCTCCCGCCGGAAGTAAATCTGTTCGACGCAACAGTGCTGCCGAACCACCAGAAATCATTCTTCGGACGCGGCTGACCTCGGATCAGTACGGCGCGTAGAGGGACAGCGTCGCATAGACGCCGCGACCCTTGTCGGAATTGGAAAGGGCGCCGCCGGCGAGCATGAGAATGGTCCGCCCGTACGTCGTGCTTGCGTAGATGCCGGCCCGTGGCTCGACATAGCGCACGTCTCCGTACACCGCTCCTTCGATGCCAATCGCGAAGGGAGCAAGCTCGCGCAGCAGTGCCGCCCGTACGTGATAGGCGCGATGCACGGTGGAAGCGGATGCCGACGCATTCGCGAGCCAGACAGGATCGAGGCGAGCGTAGGCCTCGATTGCGGCCTTGAGACCGAACGCGGTGCCGGCGGCAGCGTTGCCGGCGTCAGGCTCGGCAAGGCGCTGCTCTTCGACGTGCGGTCCGACATAGATCGTGATCGCGCTATTCGCGGATGATCGTTGGAAGCCGGCGAGGAGTTCACCGGCGGCGACATTGGCTTCGTTGAGACCCGAAGACGTCGCGGGAGTTCGGTATCGATATCGGCCGGTGCCACCGGAGATCCGGACGCGCAAACCGTCTTCTTCGAGCCCGCCAAAAGGGGCGGCGGCGACTCCTGCCCAGCCAAACGCGGAATCGCGCGCCACGTCCAAGCCAGAGAAAAAGAAAATGCGGTTCTTCACCGGATCGGTCGACAAAAAATCCGGGCGGATCGACGCGTCACCAGCGAAGGCGGGCGCGCTCGACAGCCAAAACAACAGAACAAACGTCCGGGCCTGTATGCCCGGCGAGCTCGCACGCATGAAAACATTCGGCCGAAACCAGCCGCCCCCGGCGTGTCGGCTTTTCACCGTTCACGCTCGCCGCAATTTGTCGACGGTGTTGCGACCGTGACGACATCTTGTAACCGCCTAGTATGCAATCGAAGATTGAAGATGCGGGCGGTATTTCACCCGCTCCGGCCTGTGGATAAGTAGCGGGCGGGCGAGGGTGCTTGTCCTCGAACTGCATGGAGGATATGCGGAATCGGCGCGCGCGGAGAAAGCGGGGGGCGCTATAGTGGGGCGTTCAATCCGGAGTCGCGGTCAAATGGACGGTTCCAGGCGTCAGCTCGGCTTCATCAATGCCGCGCATTTCGTCGATCACTATGTGCTCCTGATCTTCCCGACCGTGGTGATTGGGCTCGAGACGGAGTTGAGCCGCTCCTATAGCGAGCTCATCGCGCTTTCGACCGCCTGCTTCGTTGCCTTCGGACTGTTTTCGTTGCCATGGGGCTGGATCGGCGACCACTGGAGCCGCCGCAAGCTTATGGCGATTTTCTTCTTCGGCTGCGCGGTATCGCTCGCGGCCGCCGCCGCGGCGCCGAACATGTTCTGGCTTGCCGTCGCCCTGCTCGCGCTTGGTGTTTTCGCGGCGATCTATCATCCCGTCGGCATTCCGGTGCTGATTTCCAACGCGCGCGATCGCGGGCGCGATCTCGCCACGAACGGCGTGTTCGGAAATCTCGGCGTGGCGTTCGCGCCGGGTATCACTGCCGCGGTCGCCGTAACCGCTGGCTGGCGTGCAGCGTTCATTCTCCCGGCGATCGTGAGCGGAGCAATCGGCGTCACGTATCTTCTGATGACGCGCGAACGCCGCGACAAACAGTCGGGTCCGGCCAAGGGCGCTGAGGTGCCGCTTGCGTTCTATGTCGCAGCAGCGATGTTCGGGGCGTTCGCAGTGATTTCTTTCGCCGGCGGGCTCGTGTTCAACATCGTCACCGTGGCGATCCCGAAAATCGTGGACGAGAAGCTCGCCACGGACGTTCCTCTTACGTTGATTGGGTCGGTTGCGACTTTTGTTCTTTTGTTCGGCGGCGCCGCCCAACTCACGGTCGGTCGTCTGGTATCGATTTATCCTCCGCACATCCTGTTTGTCGCAATCGGTGTCATTCAAGTGCTCGGGCTTGCCTGGGCGACGGTTGCCGGAGGGCCGGCGTTGATTGCCGCACTCGCCATCGCGATCGCCGGAATTTATGCGCAAGTCACGGTCGGCGACGTGGTCATTGCGCGATACACCGCCGACAGTTGGCGTGGTCGCATCTATGCCGTGCGCTTCTTTCTTGCCTTCATCTCGAGCGGCGCAGCGATCGGGATCATCGCGGCGCTGCACGGCAGGGGAGGGTTCTTCCTCGTGCTCGCACTGACGGCAGCATGTGCTGCCGTGTTTGCCGTGGCGGCTCTTGTGGTGGCGCTGCTCGCCAACCGGGTCGAAAGCGAAGTGCGGGCGGCGCAGCCCGCGGAGTAGATCCGCGGGTCAAAAATCGTCATTTGATCAGGCGGTTACAGGTCTCCTCGACGTGCCCGCTAAAAGCTGATAATGACTGACTAGTCAGTCATTTTGCGATTGGTCATGGCCACGCGAGTAAACAAGATTGCCCGACAACGAGGAGGTGCGAGGGAGCGCAGGCGCTCGACTGCCGTTGCGCGCAAGCGTGCGCAATCAACCGGCAAACGTGCAGAGCAAAGCGCAGCGCGGCGCGAGGCCATTCTCGCCGCTGCGCTCGATGAATTCTCCACAAGCGGCTTCGCCGCCACGCGCCTCGACGACGTGGCGCGGCGGGCGGGGGTCGCGAAGGGAACGATCTATCTGCACTTCCGAGACAAAGAAGCCTTGTTCCAGGAATTGATCCGTTCGGCGCTCAGTCCATTCGTTGCGACGATCGAGGCCGCGTCGGTTGCGGATCTGCCGCTGCGCGCGGTCGCTGAGGGGCTCGTGTCGAGATTTGTTCGAGATGTCTACGGGACAAATCGCAAGAACATCATCCGTCTCGTGCTCCTCGAGGGAAGGCGCTTTCCCAATGTTGCCGAGTTCTATTACCGCGAGGTGGTCGGTCGCGCGATGGCCGCGGTGCGCGGGCTCGTGCAGCGGGCGGTCGCACGGGGCGAGATTTCAAGCGACGCCATCGGAAAATTCCCGCAGTTGATCATGGCGCCCGCGCTTGTCGCGATCATTTGGGATGGGCTGTTCGACCGGTTCGAAAAGCTCGATGCCGAGGCGTTAATGCGTGCGCATTTCAATCTTCTATTTTCGGCGCTGGAGACAAAGCGATGAGCCAGATCCGGATCCTGTTGGTGATGTCGATCATGGGGCTCGCGCTTTCCGGCTGCGGCAACGGCAATTCGAACTCCTACCAAGGCTGGGCGGAAGGCGTTTTCGTGTTCGTCGGCCCCGACGAGGCCGGGCGTGTCGAAAAACTTGCCGTGCGCGAAGGGGATACCGTGAAGCCTGGCGACGTCCTGTTCACGGTCGACGCCGAGTTGCAGCAAGCGGACCTGAAGGTCGCGGAAGCGGTTCTCGCCAACGCGAAGCAGGCGTTCGATCGCGCGCAGCAACTTCTGAAGAGCGGCTCCGGCAGCCAGAAAAACTTCGACGAAGCTGAATCCGGCCTGCGTGAAGCCGAGGCGCGACTGAACGCGGCGCGGACGCGTCTCGTGCGCCGAAAACTCGTAAGCCCGGTCGGCGGTGTCGTGCAGCAGGTCTATTTTCGGGAGGGCGAGGTCGTGCCGGCGGCGCGCGCCGCGATCTCGGTGCTCCCACCGGGAAATGTGAAGGTGCGTTTCTTCGTTCCGCAGGCAGTTCTGCCGACGATCAAGATCGACGATCCGGTTACGGTACGCTGCGACGGTTGCCCGCAGGATATCGCTGGGAAGGTCACGTTCATTGCGGGCTCGGCCGAGTACACGCCACCAGTGATCTACAGCCTGGAAGAGCGGCAAAAGCT
Organism: uncultured Alphaproteobacteria bacterium; assembly: GCA_963711595.1. Lineage (GTDB taxonomy): Bacteria > Pseudomonadota > Alphaproteobacteria > Rhizobiales > Xanthobacteraceae > JAUSIF01. The sequence continues at coordinate 692,996 of CAVQER010000005.1, read as the reverse complement.
CGTATTTCTGGTCGAGGCGCGACCGGATTCCTCGAGCGGCCTTCGGGTCGGGCAACCGGTGAGCGTTACGCTGAAGCCGCCCGGAGGCAGCTGATGGCGCAGTCGCCGGACATCGCGATCGATGTGCACGGCCTGACCAAGCGCTTCGATGGGCGCGCGGTCGTTCGCAACGTGTCCATGACGGTGCGGCGGGGCAGCATTTACGGTTTTCTCGGACCGAACGGTTCGGGCAAGACGACCACGATCCGCATGCTGTGCGGTCTACTGACGCCCGACGAGGGCGAGGGCACTTGCCTCGGCTTCAACATCCGCACGCAGCAGGATCAGATCAAGCGACGTGTCGGCTATATGACGCAGCGCTTCAGCCTGTATCAAGACTTGTCGGTGCGCGAAAACCTGGAATTCGTCGCGCGCCTCTACGAGCTACCCGATCCTGTACGTGCCGCCCGCGAGATGATCGAGCGGCTCGGTCTCAATGGACGTGAAACGCAACTCGCCGGCGAACTGTCGGGCGGCTGGAAGCAGCGACTAGCGCTCGGCGCCTGCACGCTGTCCGGGCCGCAACTTCTCCTGCTCGACGAGCCGACCGCCGGCGTCGATCCCAAGGCGCGGCGCGAATTCTGGAACGAGATCCATGCGCTCGCTTCGCAGGGTCTGACCGCGCTCGTTTCCACCCACTACATGGACGAGGCGGAGCGCTGTCACGAGATTGCGTACATCGCCTACGGCGAATTGCTCACGCACGGAACGGTCGACGAAGTGATCGAACATGCAGGACTGACCACCTTCACGGTGAGCGGCCCGAACCTGAACGGGCTGCAGAACGAACTTTCCCGCAGCAAGGGCGTCGACATGGTCGCGCCGTTCGGCACGAGTCTGCATGTCTCCGGTCGCGACGAAAAGACGCTGGAGGCGGCGATCGAACCTTACCGCAAGCAGCGCGGTCTCACCTGGACGCGTTCAGAGCCGTCGCTCGAAGACGTATTCATCACGCTGATGGCCAAAGCGCAGGATAATTTCCAATGAGCATCTTCCGCGGCCTCGGCGGCGCCGGTTTCCGCACCCGGACCCGGGCGATGGTGATCAAGGAGTTCGTCCAGCTCCGCCGCGATCGCGTGTCGTTCGCGATGATCGTAATGATTCCGCTGATGCAGCTCGTGCTGTTCGGCTACGCGATCAACACGACGCCGCGCCATCTTCCGACGGCCGTGTTGTTGCAGGAGCGGAGCGATCTTGGGCGCTCCATCGTCCGGGCGCTGGAGAACACTCAGTATTTCAAGGTTACGCATAGCCTCGAGGACTCGGCGGAATTCGACAAGCTGCTCGCGTCGGGCACGGTGCTGTTTGCGCTCGAGATTCCTGCGGGCTTCGAGCGCGCGGTTCGCCGCGGGGAGCGTCCCGCCCTGTTGATCGCAGCCGACGCGACCGACCCGGTGGCATCGGGTTCGGCGCTCAGCGCACTCGGGCAGGTGGTGCAAACCGCGCTCGCCCATGAGCGTGCAATTCCCGACACTACGGGACCGCCATTCGAGTTTCGCACGCACGCCCGATACAATCCGGCTGGCAACAGTTCGCTCAACATCGTACCGGGCCTGGTCGGCGTCATCCTCACGATGACGATGCTCATGTTCACGGCGCTGTCGGTGACGCGCGAGCTGGAACGCGGGACGATGGAAAGCCTGCTGTCGATGCCGATCACGCCGATTGAAATCATGCTCGGCAAGATCGTGCCTTACATCCTGATTGGGTTCGTGCAGGCATCGCTGATCGTGGGGCTCGGCATTCTCCTGTTCGGTGTGCCGGTGGTCGGCAGCCTGTTTCTGCTGGCGCTGCTCGCAACGCTGTTCATCGCGACCAACCTCTCGATCGGCTACACGTTCTCGACGGTTGCGCAGAACCAGCTGCAGGCGGTGCAGATGTCGATCATGTTCTTCCTGCCGAACATTCTGCTTTCCGGCTTCATGTTTCCGTTCGCCGGAATGCCGACGTGGGCGCAATGGATCGGCGAAGCGTTGCCGTTGACACACTTTCTCCGGATCGTGCGCGCAATCATGCTGAAGGGCGCGACAATCGGCAATTTGCAATACGACGCAATCGCGTTGTTCTGTTTGATGCTGGTCGCGATGTCGATCGCGATCACCCGGTTCAGGAGGACGCTAGACTAGCCGACGGAAACGCATCGATCGCGAGGTGGCAAGATGTCGTGGCTCGATATTCTTGGATACGCGGCGGCGGGAACGGTCTTCGCGACCTTTTGCATGACAACGATGATGCCGCTGCGCATTCTGGCGGTCGCGAGCAATCTGCTATTCGGCGCCTACGGCTTCCTCGCAGAAGTCCATCCGATCCTGATCCTGCATTCGATTCTCTTTCCCATCAATGTCTACCGGCTGGTGCAAATCCAATTGCTGATTCGCCAGATCGATACGGCGATGGGAGGCGGCATTTCTTTCAAGAACCTGTTGCCGCTCATGGGGCGTCGGATCGTTCCGGCAGGGACGGTGCTGTTCCGAAAGGGCGACACAGCGGACCGGCTCTACTACGTCTCGAAAGGGAAGCTACGGATCGAGGAAATCGGCAAGGAGCTCGGGCCAGGTGAGGTGATCGGGGAAATCGGGTTGTTCACCGCGGATCGCAAACGTACCGCCTCGATCGTCTGTCAAAGCGAGTGCGAGCTCTATGAGCTAGGCGAAGGCAAGGCGAAGGAGCTCTATTTCCAGAATCCTTCGTTTGCCTTTGCGCTGCTCCAGCTCATCGTTGGGCGGCTGATCGAGAATAATCCGGCGATGGCCGACGCGAGCGGCCGCGAAACCTCGCCGGGCTAGCTGCCGCGCGTGAAGCCGTACTGCTTCAGCAATTCGCGGATTTGGGCGACGGAAAATGTGGACTTCGAAAGATTTCCACCCTTTTCCACCACCTCGGTGTAGTCGCCTCCGAGGCCGCAGTCGGGGCAAACAGCAAGATCCGTCGCGGCCACTCCCTTCGGAATGTGCACGAGCGGGACTTCGCATTCAGGACACAGGATTCCGGTCTCGCTGATCTTGATCGACATGAAACTCTCCCCAGCAAAGCCGCTCGCCTGATTAGAACGGCAAGCGCGATAAACGCAATCTCGGTGCCCAGTCCGTCGGACGCACTCTCATAAACGCTCAATCAACTCCATTGCAGCGGCGGGCGCGCGTTTCTTTCCCTCGTGAATAAAGTAGATGAAGACGTCGCGCGGCTCTTTCTTTGCATTCGTCTTGTCGAATTGGGTGAGGTCTGTGGGCATTCCTCCGCTTGCCCACACGCGAGCGCGTGCCGCCCATTCATCGAGCGACTTGGTGTGGTAGCCGGTCTTGATCGAATCCTTGCCCTTCTGCAGCCGCGCATAGACGAAATCGCCGGTAATGTCCGCGATCGCCGGATAAATCTCGTGCTCGGCATAGACGACTGAAATCGAGAACTTGCGCAGCAAGGCAATGAACGCCGGCACGCAGAAACTGTCGTGCCGGACTTCGACGACGTGGCGTAGGCGGTGCCCGTCGAATTCGGGCGGCAAGAGCTCCAGGAATTTTGCGAAATCGGCTTCCTCGAACCTTTTTGTCGGTGCGAACTGCCAGAGCAGGGGGCCGAGACGGCCACCGAGCTCTGTTACGCCGGAATTGAGGAAGTATTTTATCGAGTCACCGGCTTCCGCGAGGACGCGGCGGTTCACCGCGAAGCGCGGCCCCTTGAGCGAAAAGACGAATCCTTCCGGGGTCTCCGACGCCCATTTGCGATACGTCGCGGGCTTTTGAGAGCGATAGAAAGTGCCGTTCACTTCAATCGATGTGAGATGCGTGCTCGCGTACTCAAGCTCTTTCGCCTGCGGCAGACCTTTCGGATAGAACACGCCGCGCCAGGGCGCATAGGTCCAGCCGCCGACTCCGACGTACACCTGGGGTTTGCGAGTGGACATTGGCATCCCGTCAGATTCCCCGCGGTGACGCGAACAGGTGTTCAATCTTCTGTCTAGTCCGCGCATGCATTACCTCTGCAATGCGCGAGCGATGGCATTCGTTCGGATCGCGCTCATAGCAAAGCAGGCAAATGCGTTGGCCGGAGCGAGCAAGCTTCTCCAGCTCGTCGAGCTCGGCTTTCGCTGGGGCGGTCTTGATATGCTTGTCGTAGATGCGCCACAGGGTTTTGAAATCGCCCGCCCTAGCCGCTTCGCGACCTTCGGCGGGCGTGCCGAGCTTTTGCAGATGCAGATAAGCAATGCCGGCCTGATCGAGACCGGCCGCAAGCTGGCGCTTCGAGAAGCCGGCACGGCGGGAGGCGGCCACCGCTCGGGTATCGATCAAGAGTTGGACACGCGCCTGCTTTAGTGCGGCCAACACGTCGGACTGGGCCGCTTTTTCGTACCCGATGGTAAAAAGGGGAGGCATGGCAACAGCTTAAATCATGGCCGGGGCAGGGAGGAAGGGGGCGCGGTTATCCGGCGAGCGCAAAAGTTTGATTGTTGGCGCATCTATCGGACGGGTCGCCGCGTACTATGCTTGCGGCGTCGAACGCGGCTCAGGCGCGCCGGGCGTTCGCAACACAAGATCAATCGCGCCGGGAGGTTCTCATGAAACCATTCAGCCGTCGTGCTCTACTCGTCGGCGCGGCCGCGGCCGGCGCCTACGCCACAGTCCGCAGCCCTTCCGTCTTCGCGCAAGCGCCTGCCGGGCCGTTCAAGCTCGACCCACTGCCCTACGCCAACAACAAGAACGAGCCGCATATCGACGCGATGACGATGGAAATCCATCACGATCGTCACCACGCCGCCTATGTGAACAATCTGAACGGCGCGGCCAAGGATAACCCGATCCTCGGCCAGAAGCCGTTGCACGAACTGCTTGCAAACCTGAACAGCGTGCCGGAATCCATCCGCACGCTTGTGCGCAACAACGGCGGCGGCCACGCCAACCACACGATGTTCTGGCAGCTGATGGGTGGGTCGGGCGGCGCGCCGAGCGGCGATGTGAAGGCCGCGATCGATTCAAGCTTCGGCGATTTGGCAAAGCTGCAGGACCAGTTCAACGGCGCGGGCGGCCGCGTGTTCGGCTCGGGCTGGGTGTTCGTAACCGTCGACAAGGGCGGCAAGCTCGCGCTCGTGTCGAAGCCCAACCAGGACTCGCCGATCATGGATGGTCAGATGCCGCTCCTCGGGAACGACGTGTGGGAGCACGCGTACTATCTGAAGTACCAGAACCGCCGCGCCGACTATCTTAAGGCCTGGTGGAACGTCGTGAACTGGGACACCATCAACAAGCGCTACGCCGACGCGAAGGCAGGCAAGCTGACGATCTGATCCGACTGAAAATAAAAGAGAGGCCGCCTTTCGGCGGCCTCTCGCTTTTTCGGATCGATACGCGAAGGACTTAGAAGTCCATGCCGCCCATGCCGCCGCCACCGCCGCCGGGCATTGCCGGAGCCTGCTTCTTCGGCAGCTCGGCGACCATCGCCTCGGTGGTGATGAGGAGCGCGGCGACAGACGCGCCGCCCTGGAGTGCGGTGCGCACGACCTTGGTCGGGTCGATGATGCCCTTCGACACCAGGTTGCCGTACTCGCCGGACTGCGCGTCGAAGCCCCAGTTGTACTGATCCTTGTCCAGGATCTTGCCAACCACGATCGAGCCGTCTTCGCCGGCGTTGTTCGCGATCTGACGCACCGGGGCCTGCAAGGCCTTGCGCACGATGTCGACGCCGTGGCGCTGATCTTCGTTTTCCGGACGGAGACGCTTCAGCGCTTCGGTCGCGCGGAGGAGGGCAACGCCGCCGCCCGGAAGAATGCCTTCCTCGACAGCCGCGCGGGTCGCGTGCATGGCATCATCCACGCGGTCCTTGCGCTCCTTGACTTCGATTTCCGTCGCACCGCCGACGCGGATCACGGCGACTCCGCCCGCGAGCTTGGCGAGACGTTCCTGGAGCTTCTCCTTGTCGTAGTCGGAGGTGGTCTCCTCGATCTGTGCCTTGATCTGGGCGATACGCGCTTCGATGTCCTTCTTCTTGCCGGCGCCGTCGACGACCGTGGTGTTTTCCTTCTCGATCACGACCTTCTTGGCGCGACCGAGCATGGCGAGCGTCACGTTCTCGAGCTTGATGCCGAGGTCTTCCGAAATCGCCTGGCCGCCCGTGAGGACTGCGATGTCCTGGAGCATGGCCTTGCGGCGATCGCCGAAGCCCGGGGCCTTCACGGCAGCAACCTTGAGGCCGCCACGCAGTTTGTTGACGACGAGGGTTGCGAGCGCTTCGCCTTCCACGTCCTCGGCAATGATGAGTAGTGGCTTGCTCGACTGCACGACCGCTTCCAGGAGCGGGAGCAGCTCGTTCAAGCCGGAGAGCTTCTTCTCATTGATGAGGATGTAGGGATCTTCCATCTCCACACGCATCTTGTCCGCGTTGGTGATGAAGTAGGGCGAGATGTAGCCGCGATCGAACTGCATGCCTTCGACCACGTCGAGTTCGGTCTCAAGGGATTTCGCTTCCTCGACGGTGATCACGCCCTCGTTGCCGACCTTCTTCATCGCCTCGGAGAGGAACTTGCCGATCTCGGCATCGCCGTTGGCGGAAATCGTTCCGACCTGGGCGATCTCCTCGTTCGAGGTGACCTTCTTCGAGTTGGCCTTCAGGTGCTCGACCACGGCCTCGGTCGCGAGGTCGATGCCGCGCTTCAAGTCCATCGGGTTCATGCCGGCGGCGACGGCCTTGGTACCTTCCTTGACGATCGCAGCCGCGAGCACGGTCGCGGTGGTGGTTCCGTCGCCGGCTTGGTCGGACGTTCTCGAGGCCACTTCGCGCACCATCTGCGCGCCCATGTTCTCGAACTTGTCCTCGAGCTCGATTTCCTTCGCGACCGTGACACCGTCCTTGGTGATGCGCGGCGCGCCGAACGACTTGTCGAGCACAACGTTGCGGCCCTTGGGCCCAAGCGTGACCTTCACCGCGTTGTTGAGAATGTCGACGCCGCGCAACATCTTGTCGCGCGCTTCGACAGAGAATTTTACTTCCTTGGCAGCCATGATTGGTGACTTCGTTATTCTGATTGAAAGTTAGACAGCCTCACGCGGCCTTCCTGGCGGCCACGGTCTTTTGCATGACGCCGAGGATGTCGGACTCTTTCATGATGAGCAGTTCTTCGCCGTCGAGCTTGACCTCGGTGCCGGACCACTTGCCGAACAACACGCGGTCGCCGACCTTGAGATCGATCGGGATCAACTTGCCGGCCTCGTCGCGGCCACCGGGGCCGACGGCGAGCACTTCGCCTTCCTGCGGCTTCTCTTTCGCCGTGTCAGGAATAATGATGCCGCCGGCGGTCTTCTCGTCGGACGTTACGCGGCGCACGACAACGCGGTCGTGCAGTGGACGGAATCGCATAGATATTCCTCCAAAGCCTTGATTTGACACTCGTTTGTGAACGGTGCGGGAGGGCTCCCGCCGCACCCTGCGGACATAAGCGTCCGCATCGGCCTCACAAGAGGCCTAGGAAAATTTATTAGCACTCATTTCGAGAGAGTGCCAAGGCTTGTTAGCAGATTCTAGGCATTGCTGCTAACACCTTGAATATAAACAATTTATCCATCCTTTACGCTTGTCGCTGAAACTTTCGCCGCGGACACTGGTTTCCTCAGGCCAAGGAGGAATCGAATGGTCTCGGAGGATTTCAAGCGGCAGCTCGAGGGCTATGGACTAACTACGGCCCGCATCCTGTACCGGCTGCCGGATCATCGCCGGTTGCTCCAAACCTACGTTTGGCAGGACTACGACATGTGGCCTGAATTCCCGGTGCTCGGCCGATTTCTGGATTTCTGGCGGCGCGAGCTGGACGGCCCTGTGCATTCGGTGACTGTTGCGCACGCGCGGCTGATCAAGCCCTCAGAATTTCGAAACGTGGGCGCGGAGTTTCGACTGCATTGACGCCACGCAGCGGCTCCCGGAGGTCAGTCCTCCCCGCGCTTGTGGCGCACGTCGGCGCGAAACTCCTGAAACTGTCTTTGTAGTTTTCCAAGCTCATGTTCGAGCGTTTCGACGCGTCTCGCGAGCGTACTTGACGCAGGCTCGTTCGCGACCTCATCCCCGAAGCTGACACCGACCGAGTTGTCGCGACGCCAGCGAACGTGAGACCGCAGCGTCTCGTCGCGCGTCGGGATGAAAAGCTCGACAACATCCGGCAAGGTGGCGGCGGCGGCAAATTCCAGATGCGCGCCGGTTTCCGAAAAGTCGCGGATCAAACACTCCAAACTCGACCTTCGGTTGTTGAAATAGATGGTGCCTTTGAGAAAGCTTTTCTTTCGTGTTGCGGAACGCCGTTCCTTCATTGGCTCGCCCAATACCAACTCGAATTTCCAAGTCTTATAGCACGGCCGCATCAGTCGCAGCGTTGCACGGTCTGGCGCAATGCTGCGCAGCATGGCAACGTGCTGCTAACCAAAAATCCCCCCGTTTCGCAGGGAGAAACGTCATGCGTCGCTGGCTTCCGGCACTAGCATTCGTCGCCGCCTCGGTGGCCGCCGGTCTCGCTCAAGGCCAGAGTTTGCCGCAAGGCACACCCGAAGAACTCGGCTTCTCCGCAGAGCGGATCGCACGGCTTACACAGACGTTACGTCAGGACGTCGGAGAGGGCGGACTGCCGGGCGCCGTCGTTCTCATCGCGCGCGAAGGGAAGATTGCGCTTTTCGACTCGCTTGGCGCTGTCGATCCCCAGACGAAGGCGCCGATGTCGAAGGATGCAATCTTCCGCATCTATTCGATGACCAAGCCGGTCACATCGGTTGCGGTCATGATGCTTGTCGAGGAAGGTCGGATCTGGCTCGGCGATCCAATCGCGAAGTATCTTCCTGAGTTCAAGGACGTGAAGGTTGGTGTCGAGAAGCCCGGCGCCGACGGCAAGCCGACGCTCGATCTCGTGGCTGCGCGGCGACCAATCACCGTTCACGACTTGATGCGGCATACGTCAGGTCTCACCTACGGGATCTTTGGCGACAATCTCGTCAAGCGTGCGTATCGCGAGGGCGGTCTGGCGGGTGATTTCGACATCGACAACGCGGAATTCGTGAAACGCATTTCGGCAATGCCGCTGATGGCGCAGCCCGGGGCTCTGTGGGAATACAGCCACTCCACCGACGTGCTCGGCCGGTTGATCGAAGTCATCTCGGGGAAAAAACTTTCCGAGTTCTTCAAAGAGCGGATTTTCGATCCGCTCGGGATGAAGGACACGAGCTTTGTCGTCGACGCAGTGCACCATGCCAGAATAGCGGAGCCGTACTCGAGCGATCGCGCGATCGTACCCGGCGTCAACCTGCACGATCCTCGAGTCGCCTACAAATCGGAGGCCGGTGGCGCTGGACTTTCGGGCACGGCGATCGACTATGCGCGCTTCCTGCAGATGCTGCTGGATGGCGGCGTCTTTGAGGGAAAGCGATACCTCAGCCCGAAGACGATCGATTACATGACCGCGGATCAGCTCGGCGCCGCGAGCCGCGCCGGCGCGTATGCGCCAGGTGAGGGATATGGCTTCGGACTTGGTTTCGCCGTGCGCGAGCGGCAGGGCGGATCGAGCCTTCCGGGTGGCGTCGGCGACTACTCGTGGGGCGGTGCGGCGGGCACCTATTTTTGGGTCGATCCCAAGGAAAAGATGTTCGTCATCTACATGATGCAGTCGCCCAAGCATCGCGCGCACTATCGCAATGTGCTTAAGAACATGGTCTACGCGGCCATGACTCGTTGAGCGCGAGCGATAGTACATGTCCCGGATTCGGTTCGATTTCGGCGCGGTGCAGCTTGACGCCGAGCTTCTGAGCACGCCGACCGCCAAAGCGATCGCAGCAGCACTGCCGATCACCGCCAGCGCGCTGACCTGGGGCGAGGAGGTGTACTTCGAGGTTCCGGTGGAGGTGGCGCGCGAGAAGGATGCACGCGCCGTTGTCACGCCGGGCGAGCTCGCCTACTGGCCCGACGGCAACGCGATTGCGATTGGCTTCGGGCGTACGCCGATTTCCAAGGGCGATGAGTGCCGGCTGGCGAGCCCCTGCAATATTTGGGCGAAAGCACTCGGCGATGTGAAGTCGCTGAAGAGCGTACGCGCGGGCACGAAGATCAAGGTGACGGCGATCGGCTGACTTCGGCGTTGCCGCTCACATCAAGGCGGGGAATCATGCAACGACAGAAGCCTCCGTTTCGCGCTGATCACGTGGGAAGTCTCCTGCGCACCGGACCGATCAAGGAGGCGCGTGCGAAGCGGGATCGCGGCGAGATAACGACGGCCCAGTTGAAAGAGGTCGAAGACCGGGAAATCCCCAAGGTGATCAGGAAGCAGGAGGAGGCGGGCCTGCACGCGATCACCGACGGCGAGGAGCGGCGCGCCTGGTGGCATCTCGACTTCCTCGAAGCGCTTGACGGGACGGAAGCCTACGACATGCCGCAGGGCGTGCAGTTCCACGGCGTAAAGACCAAGCCCAAGGGCGTTCGCACCGTCGGCAAGCTCGGATTTTCCGGTCATCCGATGATCGAGCACTTCAAGTTCGTGAAGTCGCGCACGCAGCGGACGCCGAAAATGACGATCCCGAGTCCGAGCGCGCTCTACGGGCGCGCGGCGAGCCGCGTCGCAGTCAGCGAGAAGGCCTACCCGGATCTCGACGAATTCTTCGACGATCTCGGCCAAACGTACAAGAAGGCGATCCGCGCGTTTTACGACGCGGGCTGCCGGTACCTGCAACTCGACGAAGTGTTCATGGCTTTGCTGTGCGATCCGGAGCAGCACAAAGCATTGCAGGCGCGGGGTGATGACCCGGACAAGATGCCAGGCATTTACGCGGGCGTGATTAACGCCGCGCTCAAAGACCTTCCACCCGATATGACGATGACGATGCACCTGTGCCGTGGAAATTTCCGCTCAACTTTCGTGGGCAGCGGGGGCTACGAGCCGATTGCCGAGGTCTTGCTCGGAGGCATCGACGTGCATGGGTACTTCATGGAGTACGATACCGAGCGCGCTGGCGGTTTCGAGCCGCTGCGCTTTCTTCCGAAGACCAAGCGGGTTGTCCTCGGACTGATCACATCGAAGTTTCCCGAGCTGGAAAGCAAGGACGAAATCAAGCGACGCATCGACCAAGCCGCGAAGTTCGTCTCGCTCGATCAGTTGTGCCTCTCGCCGCAGTGCGGATTCGCCTCCACCGAGGAAGGAAACGTACTCACGGAAGAACAGCAGTGGGCAAAGTTGCGGCACGTCGTAAAGATCGCGGATGAGGTGTGGGGGTGATGTGTAAGGATTCTCTTTTTACCTCTCCCCGCGTGCGGGGAGAGGTCGACCGAGCGAAGCGAGGTCGGGTGAGGGGGCGTCGAGCCACTGCACGACCGAACGACCCCCTCACCCGGCTCGCAGCTTCGCTGCTCGCCACCCTCTCCCCGCAAGCGGGGAGAGGGAATTAGGCAATCTCGCAATGACCGGCATCCTCACAAGTAAAGTTGCCATCATCACAGGCGGAGGCCGCGGGATCGGCCGCGCCATTGCGCAGCTCATGGCAAAGGAGGGCGCTCGCGTCGTAGTCGCGGACGTGGGCGCCGCAATCGATGGCTCCGGCGCAGACAAAGGCCCCGCGCAGGCTGTGGCCGATGAGATCACGGCTGCTGGAGGCGAAGCGATTGCCTCCACGCTTTCGATCGCGGATCCGGCGAACGCCGACAAGATCGTGGGCAGCGCGCTCGACGCGTTCGGCCGCGTCGACATCCTCGTGAACAACGCGGGCGTCCTGCGCGACCGTTTCTTCCACAAGATGAGCGTATCGGATTGGGGCGAGGTGCTCGCCGTGCATCTGAACGGCAGTTTTTACATGAGCGTCGCTTGCGCGAGACGATTCCGCGAGCAGGGAAGTGGGGCGTTCGTGCACATGACTTCGACGTCCGGCCTCATCGGCAACTACGGCCAGGCCAATTATGCCGCTGCGAAGTTGGGGCTCGTCGGACTCTCGCGCGGGATCGCGCTCGACCTTGCGCGTTTCGGCATCCGCTCGAATTGTGTCGCGCCGTTCGCTTGGAGCCGGATGATCGAGGCGATCCCGGCCGAAAACGAACTCATGAAAACGGAAATCGAGCGCACGCGCCCGCTGAAACCTGAGCAGATCGCGCCGCTCGTGGTCTTCCTTGCATCAGACATGGCTACGGACATCACGGGACAGATTTTCGGCGTGCGCAGGAACGAGATCTATCTTTTCAGCCAGCCGCGACCGGTCAGGACGCTGAAGCAACCGAAAGGATGGACGCCAGAATTGATTGCTGCAGCCGCACGCGCGGAGCTCCGCGACGCCCTCACGCCGTTGGAAGGGACGTCCGAATATTTCAACTGGGATGCGGTCTAATTCGCGCCACGTTCGTGGTCCGAGCTAGGCTTGAAGCGGCAGAAGCGGGCCGCCATATCGCCTTACGTGGCTTCAAGTATTCGTGCCCAAAGCACAAAAATGAACTCAGGTTCCCTGTTCCACCCGGCTGTCGCCGGCTGGTTCGACGCTCACTTTGGCGCTCCGACCGCTCCCCAGGCGAAAGCCTGGCCGGAGATCAAATCCGGCCGACATACTTTGATCTCTGCGCCGACCGGATCGGGAAAAACACTCGCCGCGTTCCTCTCCGTCCTCGACGATTTATTCCGACAGGGTGTGAACGGGAAGCTGCCTGACGAGACCCAAGTCGTTTACATCTCGCCGCTGAAGGCGCTCTCCAACGACATTCAACGGAATTCTGGTCGCGCCGCTGGCAGGCATCCGCAGCGCACTACAAAGCCGCGGCATGCCCGACGTCGAAATTCGGACTTGGGTTCGCACGGGAGACACGCCCGCGGCTGAGCGCCAACGCGCGCTAAGGCGACCGCCCCACATCGTCGTCACGACTCCGGAGTCTCTTTACATCCTGCTTGGCTCGGAATTGGGCAGATCGATGCTGGCGACGACCCGCACCGTGATCGTCGATGAGATCCATGCGCTTGCCCCGAACAAGCGCGGCACGCATCTCGCGGTATCGCTGGAGCGGTTGCAGGCGCTGTGCGGTGGGAAGCTGCATCGCATCGGCTTGTCCGCAACGCAAAATCCCATCGCCGATGTCGCAAAGTTCCTGGTCGGAGCGGGAACGCCGGACGAGGTTCCGCCCGATTGTGCGATCGTCGATTTGGGCCATCGCCGCGATCGCGATTTGGCTCTGGAGCTTCCCGAGGCGCCGCTGGAAGCGGTCATGTCCGCCGAGGTCTGGGAGCAGGTCTACCAGCGTCTCGCCGAACTGATCGAGCAGCACACGACCACGCTGATCTTTGTGAATACGCGAAGGCTGGCCGAGCGCGTCACCCGAAAGATTTCGGATTTGATCGGAGAGGCGCACGTGGCTGCCCATCACGGCAGCCTAGCCAAAGAGCATCGGTTCAGCGCCGAGCAACGGTTGAAGCACGGGACGCTCAAGGCGCTGGTCGCGACGAGCTCTCTTGAGCTTGGTATTGATATCGGCAGCGTGGATTTGGTCTGTCAGCTCGGGTCGCCACGATCGATCACGAGCTTCCTGCAGCGTGTGGGCCGGTCCGGTCACGCCGTTGTTGGGACGCCCAAGGGGAGGTTGTTCCCACTCTCACGAGACGAACTGGTCGAATGCGCTGCACTCATTGACAGCGTGCGGCGGCAAGAACTCGATCGGCTCAAGATGCCGTCACAGCCGCTCGACGTGCTCGCTCAGCAAATTGCGGCTGAAGTCGCGGCGCGCGAATGGAGCGAAAACGAGCTGTACGGCACGATACGGCGGGCGTGGCCTTACCGGAATCTCGCCTGGAGCGACTTCGCGGGCGTCATCGAGATGCTTGCCGAGGGGTTCAGCACGCGTCGTGGGCGACGCGGCGCGCTCGTGCACCACGATGCCGTCAATCATTTGTTGCGCGGCCGGCGCGGCGCGCGCCTGACCGCGATCACAAGCGGCGGCACGATTCCCGACAATGCCGATTTTCAGGTTCTGCTGGAGCCGGAAAATCATTTCGTCGGTACCGTGAACGAGGACTTCGCGGTTGAAAGCATCCAGGGTGACATTTTTCAGCTTGGCAACCGCAGCTATCAGATTCGGCGCGTGGAGCGCGGTGTGGTGCGTGTGGAAGACGCGCATGGGGCTCCACCGACCATTCCGTTCTGGCTCGGCGAAGCACCGGGACGCAGCGACGAGCTATCAAGTTCTGTGTCGCGGCTGCGAGCGACGATCCTGCATCAACTGAACGAGGATCCGAGCGGGGACGCGACGCTTCGCTGGCTGACGGACGAACTCGTTCTAAGCCAATCGGCGGCCGAGCAGTTGCTCGAGTATCTCAAGACGGCATTCGCCGCGCTCAGCACCTTGCCGACGCAGGACACGATCGTGTTCGAGCGGTTCTTCGATGAGGCCGGCGGGATGCAGCTGGTCCTCCATTCCCCCTACGGGAGCCGGATCAATCGCGCTTGGGGGCTCGCGCTTCGCAAGCGCTTCTGCCGAAAATTCAATTTCGAGCTCCAGGCGGCGGCCACGGAAGACAGCATCGTCATCTCGCTCACCGAAGCTCACAGCTTTCCGCTCGAGGAAGTCGCCCGTTATCTGCATTCGGCGTCGGCTAGGACGGTGCTGACCCAGGCGCTCCTTGACTCCCCCATGTTCACAACCCGTTGGCGCTGGGTTGCGGGGGTTTCGCTGGCGCTGCCGCGCTTTCGCGGCGGCAAGAAAGTGCCGCCACAGCTTGCTCGCATGAATGCAGAGGATCTGCTCGGCGCGGTGTTCCCGGATCAGATCGCGTGTGCCGAGAATCTGGTTGGTGAGCGGGAAATACCGGACCATCCGCTGGTGCGTCAGAGCATTCATGACAGCTTGACGGAGGCGATGGACGTCGAGGGATTGGAGCGTCTGTTGCACGGACTGGAATCCGGCGCCGTTCGCGTGGTCGCGCGGGACTTGACGCAACCGTCGCCGCTTGCCGCAGAGGTCTTGTCGGCTCGGCCATATGCGTTTCTGGACGACGCGCCGCTGGAAGAACGCCGCACGCAGGCGGTCATGTCCAGGCGCTGGATGTCTCCGGAGAGCGCATCCGAACTCGGTCGACTGGATCCTGACGCGATCGAGCGCGTGCGATCCGAGGCGTGGCCGGCTGCCGAAAACGCGGACGAACTGCACGACGCGCTGGTATTGCTCGGTTTTCTTTCGGAGCAGGAGGTCGCCGCTGAACCCGCGTGGGAGAACTGGTTGCAGGATCTGACGGCGCAGCGGCGCGCTACGCGCGTACTGCTCCGGAATTCCTCGATCTGGGTTCCCGCTGAGCGCTTGCTGCAATTTCAGGCGTTGAAGCCCGATTTGCGCATGGAGCCGGCGATCGTCGCGCCCGCGAGTCTCGAGGATAAAGAGTTGTCGCGAGAGGAAGCGTTGGTCGAACTCGTGCGCGGCCGACTTGAGGGCCTCGGGCCGGTCACCAAGGACGCGCTCTTGATGCCGCTCGGTATCGCGCCGGACGACAGCGCAGCGCCTCTCGAAGCGCTAGAGCGCGAGGGCTTCGCGATGCGAGGCCGTTTCACAGCGAATGCGGATGTCGAGGAATGGTGCGAGCGGCGGCTGCTGTCACGCATCAACCACTACACGATCAAACGCTTGCGTGCGGAGATCGAACCGGTGCCCGCCAGCGATTTCATGCGTTTCTTGCTCGCTTGGCAGCACGTCACTCCGGCGACACGCATGCAAGGACCGAAAGCGCTCGATCACGTCGTGGCCCAGCTCGAAGGCGTCCAAGCCGCCGCGTCGGCGTGGGAGCGCGAAATTCTGCCAACTCGGATTTCCGGCTACGAATCCGGGTGGCTCGACGAGCGGTGCCTTGCCGGTCATCTAGTTTGGGCGCGTTTGCGGCCAAACGGTCGACGCACTGACGGAAGTGCGAAACCCGCCCCGGTGCGGGCGACGCCGATCGCGCTGCTTCCGCGTCGCGCCGAGGCCCTTTGGTCGGCAAGCGAAGGCGCACAGGTCGCGACCTTGGGTTCTCGTGCGCAAGCCGTGGTCGAGTACATCGAAGAACACGGCGCATCGTTCTTTGAGGAATTGCGCGAGGGCACGGGCCTCCTGCGCGCCGAGCTCGAAGAGGCTCTTGCCGAACTGGTCGCTGTGGGATTGGTGCGGTCCGACAGTTTTGCAGGCTTGCGTGCCCTGCTGACGCCGCCGAGCGAGCGGCGGATTGCGAGGCATCGCGGCTGGCGCCGCAGCTCCGTGTTCGAAATGGAGGACGCGGGGCGCTGGGGACTGGTACGTGGCCCGAAGACGGTTGCTGACGCGCAGACGAAAGCCGCGAAAGCGGAACACATCGCACGTGCGTTGCTCGCCCGTTACGGCGTCGTGTTCTGGCGATTGTTACAGCGTGAAGCGGCGTCGTTGCCGCCGTGGCGCGAACTCCTTCAGGTCTATCGCAAACTCGAAAGCCGGGGAGAAATTCGCGGCGGCCGGTTCGTGGCTGGCTTTGCCGGCGAGCAGTACGCGCTGCCCGAGGCGGTCGCGGCGCTCCGCGCCGAGCGGCGCAAGAGGCCGGACGACGAATGGATTGCGGTGTCGGGTGCGGACCCGCTCAATCTTGCGGGCGTCCTCACGCCCGGGCCTCGTTTGCCCGCCTTGACCGGCAATCGTTTGCTGTACCGCAATGGTGTGCCGATGGCCGACTTGGCGGCCGGCGAGGTGCGAGTTTTCGGTGAGCTCGATCCGGCGGCGGCTTCGCACGCGCGAAACGCGCTCCTGCGCACGACGCGGCGCGCGCCCTCGATCCTGCCTGCCATTGAAGAGAACGTGACCGAGGTTCCGGCGCGGTCGTAGCTCGTGGTGAGAGTTAGCCCCGCCCCACGAACGGCATCTTTGTCGCCATGATCGTCAGGAAAAACACGTTCGATTCCAACGGCAGGCTCGCCATGAAGGCGATCGCCTGACCGACGTGGTCGACATTCATCAGCGGCTCCGCCTTGATCGAGCCATCCGCCTGCGGCACGCCATTCGCCATGCGGGCGGCAAGCTCGGTGTGCGCGTTGCCAATATCGATCTGGCCGCAGGCGATATCGTACTTGCGTCCGTCGAGTGACGTGCTCTTCGTCAAGCCCGTCACCGCGTGCTTCGTTGATGTGTACGGCGCGGAGCTCGGCCGCGGCGCGTGCGCGGAGATCGAGCCGTTGTTGATAATGCGGCCACCTCGCGGCGATTGATCCTTCATGATCTTGAATGCTTCCTGCGTGCAGAGGAAGATTCCCGTCAGGTTCGCGTCGACGACCTGCTGCCATTTCTCGAAGGGAAGCTCTTCGATCGGCACTGCCGGGGCGCCCATCCCCGCGTTGTTGAAGAGCACGTCGAGGCGGCCGAAAGTTTGCTTCGTCTTTTCGAACAGAGCCTTCACCTGATCGGGTTTGCCGACGTCGGTTACGACGACGAGCGTCTTCACACCGAGTTTTTTCACGTCGGCTTCGGTTTTTTCAAGCGGCTCCTTACGGCGGCCGGCGATCACGATCGCGTAGCCATCCTTGGCAAGCGCAAGCGCCGATGCCTTGCCGATGCCGGTGCCGCCACCGGTAATCAATGCCACTTTCTGTGCGGAACTCATCGAAGACTCCCTTGGTTTCGGTTTAATTCGCCGGCTTTGCGCCGTTCGTATAAGGCGGGCGAGGAATGGCGATGTGTGCTTCACGCAGGGCCGATGACCATCGCTCGCGCAGATCGGTGAAGTAGGGTTCGCCAGGCTCGATCCGATAATTCAGTTCGCTGCGGATCGCATCGCGCTTGATCACCGCGAGATCGATCGGCAACCCGACCGCGAGATTGGAGCGCATGGTCGAGTCCATCGAGATCAGCCCGATCTTCAACGCGTCGTAGATATCCGTATTGAATTGCGCGGCGCGATCGAGAATGGGCTTGCCATACTTGTGCTCGCCGATCTGCAAGTACGGCGTATCCACCGTGCACTCGATGAAGTTTCCAGCGGAGTAGATCATGAACAGCCGCAGGCGGCGGCCCGCGATCTGACCGCCGAAGAGAAACGAAACGTCGAATTCGAGTTCGGCTTCCTCCAGTGCCCCCGCATCGTTGCCATGGATGATGCGTACGGCGCGGCCGATCCGCTGCGCCGCCTGAAACATGGACGGCGCGTCGGTGAGACGTTCGCGTTCACCCGTTTCGGGATTCTCGATTCCCTCGTTGAGGAGACTGACGACGGATTGGGAGAGCGACAGATTGCCGGCTGAGGCGAGGGCCATTACGCGCTTGCCGGGCTCCTCGAATACGTGGAGCTTGCGAAACGTAGAAATATTGTCGAGCCCGGCGTTGGTGCGGGTGTCGGCAATCATCACCAGGCCGTCGCGGACGAGAATGCCGCAGCAATAGGTCATCAGGGCGATCCGGGGAGCGGATGGGAGGCGCAGTCTATCGTCGCGCGGGGCAGCGGCAAGGCGAGGGAACGCGGCGAGTCTGGTCCGAACTCTTTCCCTCCCCCTGAAAGGGGGAGGGTGGTGAGCCGCGCCGCCGAGCGAAGCGAGGGTCCGGCGCGGCAACTTGTGGGGTGTTCGCGCTGGCCGCTCGCTTCGCTCGCCAGCGCGAATGGGGCGACCCTCCCCCTTTCAGGGGGAGGGAGGGAGAACTAATTCTGCGCCTGACGGCTCGCCTGATCCAGGTGGATGGTGACGCCAAGCGATTCCCCGGTGCCGCCTACACGAACACCGCGAATTGGCGCGGCACCGAGGTAGTCGAGCCCGACCGCGACCCGGACGTGCGCATCTGTCACGGAGATTCCATTTGTCGGATCGAACGCGACCCAGCCGAGATCGGGCACAAAGGCTTCGACCCAGGCGTGTCCAGCCTCCTGAATGTTCTGGCCGTCCACCCTCAGGAAGTAACCGCCGATGTACCGCGCCGGAATGCCAAGGTGACGGGCGGCCGCGACGAACACATGGGCGTAGTCCTGGCATACGCCGCGCTGTAGCCCGAACGCTTCGGCCGCAGAAGTCCCGGTATGCGTCGGATCTGGATCGAACGTGAATGTTTCGTAGATGCGCGAGGTGAGGGCGTGAAGCTGGGCGAGAGCGCCGTCACCCGGGCGGGCGACGTCCTGCGCAAACTCGATGATCGGTTGATCCGCCTTCGTCAGCGGCGTCTCGCGTAGGAACAGCGACGGCGGAAATCGCTCAAGAGTGCCGCGTACGACACCGGCGAGATCCTGAGTTTCAACCTCTCCGGTGACGCCGACGCGGAGCTCCGTCAGAGGTCCATCGACCGTGAATGTGTGCGTCAGGTTCCCGAACGCATCTTCGTGCGGCTCGAGGCGACAATCCTCGGAGACGTCGATGCGCCAACGAACGACGTACTGGCCGTCGTGATCCCGCGGAGTTCAGGCGCAATAGTTCGATCGCCGACTTGGCCGGCGTGTCGTAACGGTAGACGGTTTCGTGAGCGATGCGGAGCCGCATGGTCAGACGAGATACTGTTCGGTGATTGCGCCGCCAAGGCGGTTGTTCTCGGCGATGAACGAGCCGATGAACTCATGCAGGCCGGACTGAAAAATTTGCTCCATGCTCGCGTTCGAAAGCTTGTTCAGCATCGTGCGAGCGAGACGCTGCGAGGTACCTTGGCGACCGTAGAACTGGGCAAGATCGTCGAGATAGCGGCTCAAGTTTTCGTAGCAGCTCGCAAGCGAACGGGGCATCTGCCGGTTCAGCATAAGCAGGTCGGCTACGAGCCAGGGCTTCACGCTGTCGCGATAGACCCAGTTGTAGCTCGTACGCGCTGACACCGAGCGCAGGATCGATACCCACTGGAAATAATCGAGCGGACCGCCGACTTGCGCATGCTCCGGCAAGAGTACGTGATACTTCACGTCAAGGATGCGCGCGGTCGCATCGGCTCGCTCCAAGAGAATTCCGAGTCGCGAAAACCAATAGGCGTCGTTGCGAAGCATCGTTCGGAAGGCGGAGCCGTCGAAGCGCAGCGAAGATTCCTTCACGAAAGCGATGAAGTTGGAAAGCTCCTCGCCCTCCGTGCGTGCCGGGTCGAAGCGCTTCATCTCGTGCCAGGCGCTGTTGATCACATCCCAGGTTTCGCCCGTGAGCGCGGTGCGCACGGCGCGCGCGTTCTGACGAGCAGTGTCGAAGCAGTTACGGATCGAGGCGGGATTTTCGGGGGCGAAGGCGAGAAACTCGGTCACCGATCTTGCATTGGCCTCCTGATACTTTGCCTGGAACGCGGGGATGCTCGCTGCCGTCGCGACAGCCGACTCCCATTCGTTCGTCGAAGTGCCGACGACTTGTGGTATCGCGACGAGACGTTGTGCCGTGTCGAGAATGCGCGCGGTCGCATCGGCGCGCTCCATACAGCGCGCGAGCCAGTAAAGATTGTCGGCGGTGCGGGAGAGCATTTAGTCGTTCCCCGGGCGATCAATCCTCATCACCTCTCCCCGCATGCGGGGAGAGGTCGACTTCCGAGCGAAGCGAGGAAGTCCGGTGAGGGGGCATCGCGGCGCGCTCATGCTCGCAAAGCCCTCACCCGGCTCGCGCTTGCGGCGCTCGCCACCCTCTCCCCGCAGGCGGGGAGAGGGAAGTAAGTTTGTTGCGCCGCGCCGTCATCGATCGAGCACCCAAGTGTCCTTGATGCCGCCGCCCTGGCTCGAGTTGACGACCAAAGATCCTTCCGCAAGTGCCACGCGGGTAAGGCCGCCGGGCACAATGCGAATACGGTCGCGACCCGTGAGAACGAACGGTCGCAAATCGACGTGGCGTGGGGCCACACCTTTTTCGACGAGGGTCGGACAGGTGGAAAGCGCGAGCGTCGGTTGCGCAATGAAGTTGGCAGGATTCTGCTTCAGCTTAGCGCGAAACAGTTCCACCGTGTTTCGGTCGGAGGTGGGGCCGATCAGCATGCCGTAGCCGCCGGAACCGTGCACTTCCTTCACGACAAGCTCATCGAGATTGTCCAAGACGTATTTAAGATGTTCCGCCTCGCGGCAACGCCAGGTCGGCACGTTGTTCAGTAGCGGCGCCTCACCGAGATAGAATTTCACGATCTCCGGCATGTAGCTGCAGACGGCCTTGTCATCCGCAACGCCGGTACCGACAGCGTTCGCCAGCGTGACGTTGCCCGCCTGGTACGCGCTCATGATGCCGGGCACGCCAAGCGCGGAGTCCGGCCGAAAGGCGAGCGGGTCGAGGAAGTCATCATCCACTCGGCGGTAGATGACGTCGACGCGCTTCGGACCTTCGGTCGTGCGCATGTATACCACATTGCCCTTCACAAAGAGATCGCGGCCCTCGACCAGTTCGACGCCGAGCTTGTCGGCGAGAAAGGAATGTTCGTAGTAGGCGGAATTGTAGATGCCGGGCGTCAGCAGCGCGACGTTCGGTTCGCTCGGCGCGGTCGCGGGCGCCACGGAGATGAGCGTCGCCAGCAAATCATCGACATAGCTCTCGACGGGCACGACCATGTGCTTGGCGAACAGCTCAGGGAACAACCGCAGCATGATCTCCCGATTTTCCAGCATGTAGGAGACCCCGGACGGAATGCGCGTATTGTCTTCGAGCACATAGAATTCGTTCGGTTCAGTGCGCACGACGTCGATGCCGGCGATCATCACGTAGATGTCGTGCGGAACCTTTTGGCCGTTCATCTCGGGGCGAAACGCCTCGTTGCGATAGACCAACTCCTCGGGAACGATGCCAGCGCGCAGGATCTCGCGCTTTCCGTAAATGTCGCGGACGTAGGCGTTGATCGCCTTTACGCGCTGTTCGAGACCGCGAACGAGACGCTTCCATTCGCCGGCCGTGAGGATGCGTGGAATGATGTCGAACGGGATGAGGCGCTCTTGGGAATCGGCCTCGCCGTACACGGCGAAAGTGATACCGATGCGCCGGAAAATGAACTCCGCCTCGCGACGCCGGTGGTCGAGGGTCTCTTGCGAGGTGCCCTTGAGCCACTCGGCCAGGGCGGCATAGGCAGCGCGAACCGTGCCGTCCGGCGCGCGCATCTCGTCATACGCTACCGGCTCAAACTCAGAACTCTTGCGCGCGGCCAATTCCATTCCTGGGGTTAGGTCGGTTACAAGGACCATGCCAGCACTGGGGCGGTGGCGCAAAAAGGCGGCAATGCCCCGCCTCGAGGCGCCGTGTGCCCGGGAAGTGAGCAGCGTGCCCCGAAGTTCGGCGGCCGGAGGAGCGGATGGCGGACGGCAAGAGTGGCATCGTTACCGCGGGGCTCCTCGTGATCGGGGACGAGATCCTGTCGGGCCGGACCAAGGACAAGAACATTGGGTACATCGCCGAGTATCTAACGAACATCGGCATCGATTTGAGGGAAGTGCGGGTCGTTCCCGATGTCGAGGCAGAGATCGTTGAGGCGCTCAATGCATTGCGTAGCCGCTACACCTACGTATTCACCACTGGCGGCATAGGCCCGACCCACGACGACATCACCGCCGACTGCGTGGCCAAGGCGTTTGGCGTGACGATCGACTACGACGCGAGAGCAGTGGCAATTTTGAAGGAACGGTTTCAGGGCGGCGAGCTGAACGAAGCACGCATGCGCATGACCCGCATTCCCGCCGGCGCTGATCTCATCCGCAACAAGGTCTCGGCAGCGCCGGGCTTTCGCATCGGCAATGTGTTCGTCATGGCGGGGGTGCCGTCGATCATGCAGGCCATGCTCGATGCGATCGCACCATTGCTTGAGACCGGCGTGAAGATGCTGTCGGAGACAATTCGCGCCGATACGCGTGAAGGCGATATTGGAACGCCACTCGGCGAGATCGCCAAAGCGAATCCCGATGTCTCGATCGGCAGTTACCCGTTCTTCGATGACGCGCGTGGGCCAAATACCAACGTCGTAGTGCGCTCGCGCGATCCGCAGAAGCTCGCTGCGGCGAAGCAGGCGGTCGAACAAATGCTTGTGAAGGTCAAGGCCGATCTTGCCAGTGCGGCGCGCAAGCAGGCCTAGAGGCGGGCAAGTCCGTCGACAAATTTCCGCCGATCGACCAAGATTGCCAGGTGTTCGCGCAAACAAGAACCGAGCAGAAATCACGGGAGGGAAGAGATGCTTAGGACGATTCTGGCGGTCGCCGCGTTTGGGTTGGTCGCGCTCGCGGCGCCGCAAGCAATGGCGCAGACAGTCGAACTCGGTGTCGAAAATCGATGCAAAGCAAATGCAAATCAACAAGAAGAACGTCGTTGAATTCTACAACGCCGCGCTCAATGAAAAGGACTTCGAGAAGGCATCGAAGTATCTCGGCGCGACCTACATTCAGCACAATCCGGTAGCGGCGGACGGACCGGAAGGGCTCAAGGGTTTCATTGGGTTCCTGAAGGACAAGTTTCCGAACAACAAGAGCGATATCAAGCGCGTGTTCGCCGACGGAAACTACGTGATCGTGCACGTGCACGCGGTCCGCACGCCAGGCGATCGCGGCAATGCGATCGTCGATATCTTCCGCCTCGACGACGCCGGAAAAGTGGTCGAGCATTGGGACGCGGTTCAGCCGATCCCGGAGAAGGCTGCGAACAACAACGGTATGTTCTGATCGAGCGTGAGGTGAGGAGGGCGCCGGCGAAAACCGGCGCCCTAAACGTCGGGGGCGCATTCGAGGAGATGAAAATGTCCGATCGACCGACGCGCCGGAAAATCATGTTGGGTGGGGCCATGGCCGCGAGCGGGTTGATGCTCGCCGAAGAGCTCCTGGCCCAGGGACAACTCACTCCCACTCCCGCGTGCGACGTCGCTGGCACACCTACGCCGCGGCAAACCGAAGGTCCGTTCTTCACGCCGAAATCGCCGGAACGGCAATCGCTGCTCGAGCCCGGGATGAAGGGACGGTCGCTGGAATTGATCGGACTCGTGGTCACGCGAAACTGCAAGCCAGTGCCAGGTGCACTCCTCGATTTCTGGCAGGCGGATGCAGCCGGCGCGTACGACAACTCTGGCTTCCGCTTGCGCGGACACCAGTTTGCCGACCCGCGAGGGTACCTACCGCCTGCGCACCATCATGCCGGCGCAGTACACGGGCCGTACGGCGCACATCCACGTGAAGGTGCAGGCGCCGAACCAGCCGGTACTGACGACGCAGCTGTACTTTCCGGACCAGCCTCAGAACGCGCGCGACGCGCTTTTCAGGCCGGAGCTATTGCTGCGCGTCACCAAGGGCGGCGAAGCCGTGCAGGGGCGCTTCGACTTCGTGCTCGAAACCGGCTGAGGCGCCATCCACAGGTCGCCGCTGCGGCGGGAGGCCCCTCGCATGCGCACGGCGGGTCGGCTAAAGCTCGACGGACAAGAGTGCCACGAGGACAAGCCATGGCCACGCCGCAGTCAGCCGAAAAGGCGTTTCCTGTTTCCTGGGACCAGTTTCACCGCGATGCACGCGCACTCGCGTGGCGGCTCGCGGAAGCGGGGCCGTTCAAGGCGATCGTCTGTATCACGCGCGGAGGCCTCGTGCCGGCTGCGATCGTCGCTCGCGAACTTGGGACACGTATCATCGAGACTGTGTGCGTCTCGAGCTACGACTTTCAGAAGCAAGGCGATCTAATCGTGTTGAAGAAAATCGCGGACGACGTGGTGAAGGCCGGCGGAGGCGGAGGCCAAGGCGTGCTGATCGTCGATGATCTTGTCGATACGGGAAAAACCGCGAAGCTCGTGCGCGACATGCTTCCGAAGGCACACTTTGCGACGGTGTATGCGAAACCGATGGGCCGCCCGCAAGTCGATACGTTCGTCACCGAGGTGTCGCAAGACACCTGGATCTACTTCCCCTGGGACACCGGGCTCGCGTTCCAACCGCCAATCAACGATGCGGGACTCTAGGTCCGCAGCGTTTCACCACATCCGCATCAGGCGCATCCAGTAGTCGAACTGCTGCATGGCCCACGGCGGATCGTACATGAACACGGCCGATACGGCTCCGATAACTACCATCCACTTGCCCATCGTCGCCTCCTGACGAGATGGATGTGTGTCTCGCGAGGTTCAACCCGGCGATTGAAGGACTTATTGCCGGCTTTCTGAAAGTTTGTCGCAAATTGGCGACGGGGGGCGAGAACCCGCTCGGAAGAACGGTTTCGACGCAATTCCTGCGTTTAATTTTGGTTGCGGGGTTGCCGCCAATTTCGCACGCAAAGTCGGGTGGGCGCGGTGACGGACCGCCTAAAGGGCCGGTCAAGGGGGCGGTCGTCTCGAATCCGAGGCCGCCCTGCGTTCGAATTTCCGCATGCTTCTTAGCAAGATGCGGCAATCCCCCGCGAATTTGTCTGCGGTAATTGACGCCTTTGGGCCGATGCAATAGCGCCAGAAGGCTCGACCGACGTCCCGCTGACGAAGCCTCCCAGCCGTACCTGCCAAGGAGCCGAACTATGTTGGGCTGGTTTCAAGCCTTGCTCCCCCGCGAGGAGCGCTTTTTCGAGTTGTTCGAGCAGCATTCGCTCACCGTCGAGCACGGGGCAGAGGCGCTGCGGGCGATGCTCAACGGCGGAAACTCGATCGCCGATAACTTCCAGGTTGTGATGGATCGGGAGCATGACGCGGACGATGTCACGCGCGAGATTCTCGTAGCCGTACGGCGCACGTTCATCACCCCGTTCGATCGCGGCGCCATCAAAGACCTCATCACGTCCATGGATAATTCGATCGATCAGATGCAAAAGACCGCCAAGGGCATAATCCTATTCGACGTCAAGAAGTTCACCCCGCAGATGAAGGACATGGGCGATACAATCGTCCAGTGTTCGCGACTCGTACGGGAAGCGATGCCGTTGTTGCGATCAATCAGTGGGGAGGCGAACCGCCTCACCGAGATCAGCCGCGAGATCTCCCAGTTCGAGGGCAAGGCTGATGAGATGCACGATACCGGCTTACGTGCGCTGTACCTCGAGCAGGGGCGGTCGGATGCAATGGCCTTTTTCATCGGCAATGAAATCTACGACCATCTGGAGAAGGTGGTGGACCGGTTCGATGACGTCGCGAACGCGATTCATGGAATTGTGATCGAGCACGTCTAGCGGCGGGCGCAAGAAATGGAAGCCGGCATCATTTCGCTGCCGATCCTGGTCGGCTTGATCGTGGTCGCGCTCGCGTTCGACTTTCTCAACGGACTGCATGATGCGGCGAACTCGATCGCAACCATCGTATCGACGCGCGTGCTGCGTCCGCATATGGCAGTCGCATGGGCTGCGTTTTTCAATTTCATCGCGTTCCTCTTCTTTGGCCTGCATGTCGCCGAGACGCTCGGCGTTGGTATCGTGTCGGCGGATGTGATCGATGCGCGGGTAATCTTCGGCGCGCTGGTGGGAGCGATCTCGTGGAATCTCATCACATGGGCCTATGGCATCCCATCGAGCAGCTCGCACGCGCTGATCGGTGGTCTGATCGGGGCCGGGGTCGCAAAAGGGGGTACTTCGGCAGTGGTTGTTTGGGGTGTCGCCAAGACCGCTGCGGCCATCGTGCTTTCGCCGCTTCTTGGCTTTTTCCTTGCGCTGTTCCTGATGCTGATCGTGTCGTGGCTGTTCATCCGAACGACGCCATATGCGGTCGACACCTTGTTTCGATCGCTGCAGTTCGTGTCGGCATCCCTCTATTCTCTCGGGCACGGCGGCAACGACGCCCAGAAAACCATGGGTATCATCGCCGTGCTGCTGTTTTCGCAGGGCATGCTCGGCGCGGAGTTCTACGTGCCGTTCTGGGTGGTCATCACGTGCCAATTGATGATGGGATTGGGCACGCTGGCCGGCGGATGGCGCATCGTGAAGACCATGGGTTCCAAAATCACGCGGCTCACGCCCGTCCAGGGCTTCTGTGCCGAAACGGGCGGTGCAACCATGCTGTTCGTGGCAACATGGCTCGGAATTCCTGTTTCCACGACCCATACGATTACCGGCTCCATTATCGGCGTCGGGGCGGCCAAGAAGGTCTCCGCGGTGCGATGGGGCGTCGCGCAGGGGATCGTGTATGCCTGGATCATCACGATGCCGGCGGCGGGGTTGATCGCCGCTATCACGTATTTCGCGGCTGGAATGTTCGGCTAGGTCGCCAAAGTCGAGGGAGGTTCGGATGAACGAGGACGTTCTAAACAACAGTATCAGGAAATTCCTGAAGACCGTCGGGGTCACGTCGCAGCGCGAAATCGAGAAGGCGGTGAGACAAGGGATCGCCAGCGGGCGGTTGAAAGGTCAGGAGACGCTGCCGGCGAAGGTAGTGCTGACGCTCGGGCAGGTCGATCTCACCTACGAAGTGAAAGGGTCGATCGAACTGGAATAGCCGGCAAGGCGATAGACGCCATCGAATCCGTGCGGCTGTGATGGAACTTGGCGGCGTGGAATATGTTATGTTTGGCTGAGACCGGAAAGGGGCGTGCCGATGAACATTCTGATCGGTATTCTGATCACGTTTCTTGTCGTCGTACTTATCCTCTATCTCGTCGATCGGATTCCGCTCGACGGCCGCACGCGCCAAATCGTGCGGATCATCATCATCATCATCGGTATCCTGGCGTTGCTGAGATATCTGGCGGTCTTCTAAGGGCCGCAGCACTAGCGAAAAGCGACGCCGAGCCTGTTGTCGCGCCGCCACACCTGGCGGCACGAACGGGTTTCGCGCGCGCTTACGAACGTAAGGTCGAATTCGATCGACGTGTTGAACCCGCCGGCCATCTCGATGCACGCGCCGAGATCGCTGAAATTGCGGACGACGCAATCGATCGGCGGCCAGTGCGGATTGAAATCGATGCGCGCGGATTTCAGGCTGGGAAGCCGAGGCGCGCGTCTGCGATCGAGCATTGATGAGCCTCCGCGGCCGAGGGGCCCGCCGCGCAGGTGACATGCATCGAAGAGCATCGTTCCGGCAATCGCGACCGCGGGTTAGGATTAAGCGGTTGCGTTAACACGCGGGGCGCGGGTCGCTAGACGTTCGCGTTGCGCAGGCGAAGCGCATTGGCAACGACGCTGACGGACGATGCGGCCATGGCGGCCGCACCGATGATCGGCGATAGCAGAATGCCGAAGAAGGGGTAGAGCACTCCGGCAGCGACTGGCACTCCGGCGGCGTTGTACGCGAACGCAAAGAACAAATTCTGGCGGATGTTGCGCATGGTCGCGACGGAAAGTCGCCGCGCACGCACGATGCCCGAAAGATCACCCTTCACAAGGGTGATCCCCGCACTCTCCATCGCGATATCCGTACCCGTGCCCATCGCGATGCCGACGTCAGCGGCCGCGAGGGCCGGGGCGTCATTCACTCCGTCGCCAGCCATTGCTACGATGCGGCCCTGCTGTTGCAGCTCTTTCACGACGGCGCTTTTTTGATCGGGAAGGATCTCGGCGCGCACTTCATCAATACCAAGCTGCCGTGCCACCGCTTCAGCGGTCGTCCGATTGTCGCCGGTGAGCATCAGAATTCGGATTCCGTCGCTCGCGAGCGCCGTCAAGGCGTCCTTGGTCGTGGGCTTGATCGGGTCCGCAATCGCAAAGATGCCGGCGGGCCGGCCGTCGATCGCCACGAAAATCGCCGTCGCGCCCTCGGCTCGCAATTTGTCGGCGTCGGCGTTCAACACGCCGACAATGACGCCGAGCTCCGCGAGGAACCTGGCACTGCCTATTGCCACCCGCCTTCCGTCAACCTTTCCCACAACGCCCTTGCCGGTAGGGGAGTCGAAATCCGACACGTCCGCGAGCTCGATGTCGCGCGCAGTGGCTGCCGCGACAATGGCCGACGCCAGGGGATGCTCGCTCGCGCGCTCGACACTCGCGGCCAGACGCAACAACCCTTTTTCATCCTGGTTGGCTACGGGGACGACAGCGGTCACGGCGGGTTTACCCTCGGTGAGGGTGCCGGTCTTGTCGACCACGAGCGTGTCGACCTTTTCCATACGTTCCAGTGCTGCTGCATTCCTGACAAGTACGCCGAGCTCGGCGCCGCGGCCTACTCCGACCATGATCGACATTGGCGTTGCGAGCCCCAGCGCGCACGGACAGGCGATGATGAGCACGGTCACCGCCGCGACAAGACCGTACGCGAAACGCGGCTCGGGCCCGAAGACCGCCCACGCGACGAACGCCGCAATCGCGATCACGATGACGAGCGGAACGAACCAAGCGGAGACCTGATCGGCGAGGCGCTGGATCGGCGCCGCCGTACGCTGGGCCTCAGCCACCATCTGCACGATGCGTGCGAGCAGCGTCTCGCGGCCGACCTTTTCGGCGCGCATGATGAAGGCGCCGGACTGGTTGAGCGTGCCGCCAATCACCTTGTCGCCCGCCTGCTTGGTCACTGGCATGGATTCGCCGGTGACCATCGACTCGTCCAGCGACGAGCGGCCTTCGAGCACTTCGCCGTCGACGGGCACTTTCTCCCCCGGCCGCACGCGCAAGCGATCACTCGTGACGACGCTATCGAGCGATACCTCCGATTCGATTCCGCCATCGGCGACGCGGCGTGCGGTCTTCGGCGCGAGCTTGAGCAGCGCCTTGATTGCGCCGGAGGTGTGCTCGCGCGCACGCAGTTCGAGCACTTGGCCGATGAGGACGAGCACAGTGATCACGGCCGCCGCCTCGAAATAGACGCCGACAGCGCCGTGATGGTCGCGAAAGGCGTCGGGAAAGATGCCGGGCGCGAGCGTCGCCACCACGCTGTAGAGCCAGGCGACGCCGGTACCCATGGCAATCAGCGTGAACATGTTGAGATTTCGCGTGACGACCGAGCGCCAGCCGCGCACGAAGAACGGCCACCCCGCCCACAGCACTACGGGCGTGGCGATCGCTAGCTGAACCCAGTTCGAGGCCTGCATTGGGAGCAGGTTCAATCCGAAGGCGTGCTGGCCCATCTCGAGCACGAGGACGGGGAGCGTGAGCGCGAGACCGATCCAGAAGCGTCGCGTCATATCGACGAGTTCGGGATTTGGGCCGCTGTCGGCTGTCGCGAGCAGGGGTTCCAGCGCCATGCCGCAGATCGGGCACGAGCCGGGGCCGACCTGCCTGATCTCCGGATGCATCGGGCAGGTGTAGATCGTGCCTTCCGGCACGGCGGCCGGCGGCTTTTGATCCTTGTGCAGATAGCGCAGCGGGTCCGCGATAAATTTCTCGCGACAGCCGGCGGAGCAGAAATAGTAGGTCCGGCCCGCGTGCTCAGTGCGATGCTTTGCCGTGTGCGGATCGACTTTCATGCCGCACACAGGATCGACGGCAAGACGAGGGGGCGTGATGCCGCCCTTGTGGTCGTGATGATGCTCGTGGCCGTGCGGCATGATCGTCAGCGGTTGCGTTGTATACCCTATAGGGGTATATAGACCTCATGCGAAAGGAAGCCAAGGGTTCGGTGCTGAAACGTCTGCAACGGATCGAAGGGCAGGTGCGCGGATTGTCGCGCATGGTCGAGGGAGACCGGTACTGCATCGATGTGATCACGCAAATCTCCGCCGTGCGCGCCGCGCTGCGCCGGGCGGAGGAGGAGATCCTGCGCGACCACGTCGCCCACTGCGTCGACGGAGCGATCAAGAGCGGCAACGCCACGGAGCAGAGGAAGAAGATCGCCGAATTGATGGATGTGCTCGGCAGGGCGGAGCGCTGAAGCTCGCCGCACTCCGCGGAGACTACTGCGCCTCTTTCTCGAACTTCGCGTAGTCTTCGTCCTTCATGCCCGGAAGTTTCTGCACGAACGCGACGACGGCCCAAATATCCTCGTCCTTCCAAACCGGTTCGAATGCAGGCATTCCGGTCATGCGCACGCCGTTCTTCACGATCCAGAACAACTCGTTTGCCTTCCAGTTGACCGCCGTGTCCACGAGATAGGGCGGCTCGGGATTGAGGCCCTTGCCGATGTCGCCGGGATCCTTGCCCGGCCCGCCATGGCAATAGACACAGGTCTCGTTGTAGTGGCGGAAGCCCGTACGCACTTGCTCATCGGTGAAGGAGGCTGGCGGGTTGATGCTGCCTGCGCGCGCCTTCACAGAATTTATGAAGGTGTTGTGCACGGCCCATACGACGACGGGAGGGTCCTTCCAGGTGGCGGCCACGTTGAAGACGCCGGTGACCATCACCGCGAATCCGGCGATGGCGGCCAACACAATGATCACGATCAAACTCTTGATGAATGCCATTGAAGGTTCTCCCTGGCGGATGCTGGAGATTGCGTCGGCGGGTCCGTGGCCGGTTACATTATCTCGATAATGCCGACGCCACGAATCCCGTTCCCGTGAATGCGGACCGACTCAGGTGAATTTCTTCCGTGCGAGCGCCGCGCCCTGCGCCAGCGCGGATAGTTTCGCCATCGCGATATCCCGGCGCATGGGGGCCATGCCGCAATTCGTGCAGCCCACGATCTTGTCCTTCGCGACGTATTTCGTCGCTTCCCCGAGTACCTCGGCAACGCGCTCGGGCGTTTCCACCGCGTCCGTCGCAACATCGATCGCGCCGACGAGCACGTCCTTGCCGTCGAGCAGCCTGAGCAAGCTCATCGGTACGTGAGAGTCGATGCATTCGACCGACACCTGGTCGACGCGGCTCCGGGCGAGCGCAGGGAAGATCTCCTCATACTGCCGCCATTCCGCGCCGAGCGAATTCTTCCAGTCGATATTGGCCTTGATGCCGTAGCCGTAGCAAATGTGCACGGCCGTCGTGCATTTCAGTCCGTCGATCGCGCGATGCAGCGCCTCGATACCCCAATCCTTCACCTCGCTCATGTAGACATTGAACGCAGGTTCATCGAACTGGATCACATCGACACCGTCGGATTCGAGCGTACGCGCTTCCTGATTCAGGAGGCCCGCGAACGCCATCGCCATCTTCACGCGATCGCCGTAGTGGCGGTCCGCGACCGTGTCGACGATTGTCATCGGACCGGGAAGGGTGAACTTGAGTTTCTTCCGCGTGTGGGCGCGTGCGAGGCGCGCTTCGGTTTCGTGTACGCCGCGCTTGAGGCGCAGCGCGCCAGTCACCTGCGGCACCATCGCCTTGTAGCGATCGGCGCGGATCCCCATTTCGACCTTGTGCGCGAAGTCGATCCCGTCGACGTACTCGAGAAATCCGTGGACGAAATGCTGGCGTGATTGCTCGCCGTCGGTGACGATGTCGATGCCGGCGTCTTCCTGCCCCTTGAGGGCGAGCAGGGTCGCGTCGGCCTTGGCCGCTTCCAGCTCAGGGCCGTCGAGACGCCAGGCAGCCCAAAGTTTGTTCGGCTCGGCGAGCCACGAAGGTTTCGGCAAACTGCCGGCGATCGACGTCTCGAACATTTCGTGCCCCTGCGAAGAGGCGCGATCTTAGCGGAAGGGGTTACGCAAGCGCACCCTTTGTGCCATCTACGGGACGCAGCCCACATGCTTGCCGACGCATGGCTCCCACGCCTATCAATGTCGTGGGCCGACGTGGCGGAACGGTAGACGCATCGGACTTAAAATCCGTTGAGGGGGAAACCCCTCGTGCAGGTTCGATTCCTGCCGTCGGCACCAAAGGAACCGGGACCGAAAGGGAATTTGGATCGTCGATTGCTCCGGCCGAGGCTGCAATGCCCATCTTGCGGCCATTTGTTGCGTGTGGGCTTACGGTAACCGGACGACAACCCTCCGCCACCTATAATTGTGCTGTCGATGGGCAGTTGTCCCGCCCGGCGGATTTTTTATGCGCCGCATGGCTGTCATCTCCGAAACCACCGAACGTGCAGCGGAGCTCGCTGGGCGACTCGCGGAATTTTTCGACACGGACGTTTTTCCACTCG
Organism: uncultured Alphaproteobacteria bacterium; assembly: GCA_963711595.1. Taxonomy (GTDB): domain Bacteria; phylum Pseudomonadota; class Alphaproteobacteria; order Rhizobiales; family Xanthobacteraceae; genus JAUSIF01. The sequence goes on along the minus strand of CAVQER010000005.1, from coordinate 660,290 downwards.
AGCGACTCCCGTCGGTCCCGCCGGGGCAATTCACCCTGGTCGATATCGATCTTCGTGATCCGGCCAAGGTGATAGCGCTCAGGGCTTGGCTGAAACTGAAGCCCGCGAATGGCCGCGCCATCTTCGCCGTCGGCCGCGATACCCACGCGGAGTCGGTGCAGGCATTTGCGATCGGCGCAACCGATGCCGTCCGCCGGCCGGTCGACGCGCGCTTGCTTGCTTGGCGCTTGTCGGGCGGTATCAGTTCAATCGCAAACGAGTCGGATGACGGCGGAGAAGGACCGGACAAGTGCATTTCCGCCGGAGTGAATGCGCTGCAGCAGATGTTCGCGGCGGCCTTGTCCGGTGCGACGCCAGAATTGCAGACGATTACCGCCGCGAGCGCGGAAGTCGTGGCGAGTCTCGAGGAGGAGGGGCTGTCACGCTGGCTCGACGTTGTGCGAAACCACCACAGCCAGACCTACCAGCATTCACTCGTGGTCACCGCCGTCGCTGTATCGTTCGGGCGGCACCTTGGGTTTAGCCAGACGGATAAGAACCGGATTGCCGCCGCAGGATTGCTGCACGACATCGGCAAGGCACGCATCCCGATAGAAATTCTTGAAAAGCCGGCGGCCCTCAACGACGAGGAAGCCGCCGTCCTGCGGCAGCATCCAACGATCGGGTTCGAGGTACTAAAGGATTCGCCCGGTCTTCAGCCGGACATGCTCGACATGGTCGTGCATCACCATGAGTATCTCGACGGCTCGGGATATCCGCACAGCCTGCAAGCAAAAGAGATTTCCGATCTCGTCCGCGTCATGACCATCGCCGATATTTATGGCGCACTGATCGAGCGGCGCGCATACAAGCCGCCGTATTCGGGTGCGGTGGCCTATGAGATCCTGCAGGGCATGAGCGCGAAGCTCGACAAGGACTTCGTGCGGGCGTTCGGACCGTTCGCCCAGGGCGTGGCCTGAAGTTCCCATTCACATCTTGCGGTTCTTCGCGTCCCAGTTGCGCTCGAGATTCTTGATGAGCGCCGGACTAAAGTGGCAGTAGGCCTGCTCGCGCGCATAGACCGAGCAATAGCGCCGGAACAAGTCGACCGGCTCCTGGCCGACCCGTAGCGCGCGTCGGTTGCCGACGGCGCTCACGGGGCCGGCATTCGTCAGCCCAGAAACGACGCGCTCGACCGCCGCGTCCATTTCTTTCGGCTGAACGATCTCGCCGCAGATCATGCGGCCTTCGGGACTGTCGCAGTCCAGCCGGCGACCGTACTGGATGGCCTGCCGGGCGATGCGGTCGCCGGTAAAGCGTGGCAGCCGAAGGTTCGCGAGACCCGGAACGATCCCTTCTTTGCGGGCAGGGAGGGTCATGAACGCGTCGGCAGCGGCAAGGACGTAGTCCATGACCAGGAGAAGCTGACAATGGCCGCCGATCGCAAACGTATCGACGGCCGCCACCCACTGCTTCTCGGTGCCAAACCCATTGACGTCGTCCGGAATCGACTCGGGTCGCGCGACACCGCGCAGGATCTTGTGCACGTAGCCGAGGTCGCGGCGGAGAAACCAGAGAAACGGAATCTTCCCGCGATAGAGATGCGTGAGATTAATTCCGGCGCCGAAGACCGGACGATCCCGGTACTTCGGATGCTCGACTTTGTCGCCGCGCAGAACGACGAGCTCGGACGCACCATCCAGGATCGCCACGTCGACGGCGATCTCCATGGCATCGAGAGTTGTGTCGTCCTCGGCATTGAGGAAACGCGGATTGCCTGCCGTCAAGTAGACAGCCTTTCCCTTACGTTCGAGCCGTGCGGCGCCGAGATCGAGTATTCCCTTTGCAATGAATGTCGCGCCGTGCGCGCCGCTATCCGCCCGCGGTAGCAGCATTGCGTGGCAAAGATGCAGCCCCGCTCGCTCGTCGGCGAGCACGCGAACTCAGGAAAATACCCTGATCGATCTCGATTCCGTCCTTGTCCCGCTGATCAAGCGATGCCTTGGCGTCGACCTCATCACGAGAGGGTACCAACCCCGGAAACGCTTTGGCCGCGAGATAGACGAGCTCTTCAATCCGAACGAAGCGCGTGCAGCCGGCAGTCAGTTCGCCATAGACGGTAGGAGCGTGTGCCGCGAGAAAGCGATCACGTGCCGCGCGCGTCGCGGAAAAAATCGCTTCAGCAGCGGGGCGCTCGAGCTCGTTGCGGCGCGGTTTCTTCGGCAGGCTCGCGAGCAGCCGCGCGGCCTGTGACCAGAATTCGGCATAGGACCGACGATCCGTGGCGAAATCAGCGGTGTCAGCCGGCTCCGCCGCGGCCCAGGCGGTCGCGGTGCTCGAAGCGAGGCCCGCGGAAACGAGTAGGCCGATGGGGACGGGTGCGTGCATGGTCAGCCTCTTGGGCGCTTGTCGATCACGCGCTTCGCCTTTCCTTGCGAGCGCTCCACCGTGCCCGGAGGAACAACGCGAACGGTCGTCGTTACACCGATGTGCGCCTTGATGAGGTGTTCAGCGCGCCGCGCGAGCGCTTCGGTCTCGGTCTGAGCAAGGGGCCCGCGGCTTTCGACAACGACTCCGAGTTCGTCGAGATGTTCCGGCCGAGTCACCTCGAGCACATAGTGGGGCACGAGTTGTTGCTCGGCGGCCAGCACGGCCTCGATCTGCGAGGGGAATACGTTTACGCCGCGGATGATGAGCATATCGTCGCTGCGGCCCTTGATGCGTTCGATACGGCGCATCGCGCGGCCGGTACCAGGTGACAAGCGAGTGAGATCGCGCGTGCGGTAACGGATGATCGGCATCGCTTCCTTCGTGAGCGAGGTGAACACCAACTCGCCTTCCTCGCCGTCGGGGAGCACCTCGCCGGTTTCCGGATCGATGATCTCGGGAAGAAAATGGTCTTCCCAGATCGTCAAACCGTCCATTGTGTCGGCATACTCCTGTGCGACACCGGGACCGATCACTTCGGAGAGCCCGTAGATATTGACCGCGCGGATGCCCATGCGGCGCTCGATCTCCGCACGCATGCCCTCGGTCCACGGCTCGGCGCCGCAGATGGCGATGCGGAGGCTCGTCTTGCGGGAGTCGATGCCTTGACGATCGAACTCGTCAGCGAGCGCCAACAGATAAGACGGCGTCACCGCAATGATATCGGGTTTGAAATCGGTGATGAGCTGGACCTGCCGCTCCGTGAATCCGCCGCCGACCGGTATTACCGTGCAGCCGAGGCGCTCGGCACCGTAGTGCAGGCCGAGTCCGCCGGTGAAGAGTCCGTAGCCGTAAGCCACGTGCACCTTGTCGCCGGCCTTGCCGCCTGCGGCTCGGATCGAACGCGCGACCAGTTCGGCCCACGTCTCGATGTCACGGGCGGTGTAACCTACGACGGTCGGCTTTCCCGTCGTTCCGCTGGACGCATGCACGCGGACAACTTTTTCCATTGGGACCGCGAACATGCCGAACGGATAATTCTGGCGCAGGTCCTCCTTGTTCGTGAAAGGAAGCTTCGGCAGATCGGCGAGGGACTTGATGTCGCTGGGGCTGATGCCCACGGACTCGAACTTCTTGCGGTAATGGGCAACGTGTTCGTAGGCGCGCGTGAGCGTTTCCTTCAGACGTGCGAATTGCAGTTTGCGAAGCTCGTCGATGGCAGCCGTCTCGATCGGCTCATAGAAAGCGGTCGCGGGGCCGGATAACATTGATCCCTCTTATTCGTCGTTGAAGGACGCAGGTGCGCGAGCGTCGCCCGGCGTCTTGGCGCGAGCTTACACGAGCCGGGGAAAACGACCTTGGCGTCCGCGAAGTTTGCAGTACTTTGATATACCAGTAGTTTCCGGCGCAACGCGTTTTCGGGGGAGGGCATCTTGCAACTTGGATTCGTCGGCCTCGGCGCGATGGGCGAGCTCATGGTCCCGCGCCTGATGAAGGGCGGCCATCAAGTCACGGGCTGGAACCGCACGAAGGCGCGCGCCGATGGCCTCGTGAAGGCCGGGATGAAATGGGCCGACAGTCCGCGCGCCGTTGCAGAGCAGTCGGAAGCCGTATTCTGCATCGTCACCGACGGCAAAGCGGTGAAGTCAGTCGCCTTGGGCGAGGACGGAGTCATCGCCGGCATGAAGAAGGGCGGGGTGTTCATCGACATGAGTACGATCGCGCCCGCGGTCAGCAAGGAGGTCGCGGCCGAGTTTCAGAAGCGCGGCATGTTCATGCTCGACGCACCGATTTCCGGGAGTCCCGTGACGGTCAACAAGGGCGAGGCGTCGTTCATGATCGGCGGCGACAGGCCGACATTCGAACGAATGCGCGAGGTGCTCGCGTTGATCGGGCCAAAAGCCACCTACATCGGCGCGAGCGGACACGCCGCTCACATGAAACTCTGCGTAAACGCACTTCTCATGGTCGAGGTAATTGCCTTCGGTGAATCGGTTGCGCTTGCAGAGAAGGGCGGGGTCACGCGCGATGTCGCGCTCGACGCGATCCTGAAGAGTGTCGCTGCTTCGCCTGTGCTCGGATATCGCGGACCGTTCATTCTCGACGGCAAGATGCCGGACGTACCGCTCGCGGACGTAACGCTGCAGCAAAAAGACATGTTGCTCGTCCTCGATCTTGTGCGCGAACTGGGCAGCTACGCGCCGCTCGCTGCCGCGGCGAACGAGATGATGAACGCATGTCGCGGAATGGGGGTCGACCACCACGACTTTGTCGTCGCCCACCGAGTGTATCGGCGTCTGGGCGGACTGGACTCGTAGCGCTACCAAAGCGGAACGAATTGGACGGCGAGAAAGAGGAGTACGGCAAGCACCAGCGTATTCATGACGAGCAGCATGAGCACGCCGGCGCCGACTTTTTGCATCGCCTCGAGCGAGGTTTTCATCCCGATCGCGGCCACCGCAAGAAGCATTAGCCAGGTTGAAAGTACGAGCAGGGCGGCTTTCACTTCCTCAGGGATGAACCCGAACGATCCGGCGACGAGAAGTGCTGCGAACGCGACCACGAACCACGGGATATTGAGCCAACCGGTCGAACTGCCCGCGCTCTTGCCGTAAACGACCGCCAAGCCGACGACAAACGGCGCAAGCAAAGAGATGCGAAACAGCTTGGTCAGGGTCGCCATGCTGCCGGCGGCCTCCGAGACCGTCATGCCCGCGGACACCGCCTGCGGCACGTTGTGAATCGAACCGCCGAGAAACAAACCGGCTTCGACCTCGTCGAAACCGACAAAGGTCGTGAAAACCGGATAGAGCACCATCGCAATCGCGCTCAGCCCGATGACACCGGCGATCACGAGAGCGGTATCGCGCTCGACCTTCGCCTTTTTCGGCAGTACTGCGGCAACCGCGACTGCCGCTGAGGCGCCGCAGAAGGCAACGCCGCTTCCGGCGATCAGCGCAAAATTTGTCGAAAGCCCCAGGACCCGCCCGGCGATCAGGCTGAACGCGATTGTCGCTGCGACCGCAGCGGCAACGACGATGGCTGGCAGTATACCGATGGCAGCGACATCCGCGAGCGATAGACGCACACCGAGGAGCGCGACTGCGACCGCCAGTAGATGATGCGCTGAGAAGTCCACACCTGGCGCGGTAAGCGGCATTTCGCTGAGCGGGCGCGCAAGCATCCCGATCAGGAGCGCAAACAAGAGTGCCGAGCCGAAACCGCCTTGATCGAGAAATTTGGCAATCAAAGCGACCGCCGCCGCCAAGCCAAGTCCGGGGAGGTAGCGGCGCACGTCAGTTAGCATCGCGATCCCCGATGACTTCGCTGAGTTGGTGCAGGCGATCCCGAACTAGCACGGCTGGGCCGCGCTTGAACACAAAGCCGCGGAGCAATTCTTCTGATGACGGTTTACAATCCCGGCGATCCGGATCGGCGAACGAGGTTCAAATCGATGAGCCAGAGCGACCAGGCTAGCAACAAGGTCATCATCTCCTGCGCGATTACCGGCGCAATCCATACGCCGACGATGTCCGAGGCATTGCCGGTAACTCCGGATCAGATCGCAACGCAGGCGATCGAGGCCGCCGAAGCGGGCGCGGCGATCCTGCATTTGCACGCACGCGACCCAAAGGACGGCCGACCCACCCCTGATCCCGGCGTGTTCATGCAGTTTCTCCCGCGCATCAAGCAGTCGTGCGAAGCGGTTGTGAACATCACGACGGGTGGCGGGCTCGGCATGAGTGTGGAGGACCGCATCGCTGCGGCGGTGAAATTCTCGCCGGAGATGACATCACTCAACATGGGCTCAATGAATTTCTCGCTCGCGCCCATGGCCGACCGGTACAAGAGCTGGAAATACGAGTGGGAAGAGAAGTATCTGCGCGGCTCAGCAGACAATATTTTCCGGAACACATTTCGCGATATCGAACTGATCGCCTCGAGACTTGGCGGCGAGCACGGGGTCAGGTTCGAGCACGAGTGCTACGACGTCGGCCACCTTTACAATCTTGCCCATTGTGTGGACCGCGGCATGTTCAAGCCGCCGGTTTTCGTACAGATCATCTTCGGCATTCTTGGCGGCATCGGCGCGGACTTCGACAATCTGCTGTTCATGAAACGCACCGCGGACAAGCTGTTCGGGAACGACTATCACTGGTCCGTGCTCGGTGCAGGCAGACATCAAATCCCGTTCTGCACCCAGAGCATCATGATGGGCGGAAATGTCCGCGTCGGACTGGAGGACAGCCTGTACATCAGCCGCGGAAAATTCGCCAAGAGCAACGCGGAGCAGGTCGCCAAGATCAAACGGATCATCGAGGAACTCGGCTACGCGTCGGCCACACCCGCCGAGGCGCGTGCGATCCTCGGCCTCAAGGGTGCCGACCGCGTTAAGTTCTAGCCTGGGCCGGCTACTCGCCCACTAGTCGCTTCAGAACGGTTTGATCGTTCACCGACCGTACGCCGGGAACGTTCTCGGCGGCAACGTGGATCGCCGTGCGCTGCTCTTGCGACATGACGATGCCCTGGATGGTGACGGCTGCGTTACGCACGGAGATCTCGACCTGAGCGGAAGAGAACCAATGCTCCGACTTCAACTGGCGAAGTATTTCCGAATGGATGCCAGCATCGTCCGGTATCGGCGCACTCTTCGAGTGCAATTCAGCGAGCACATGCAACAGATCGGCACGGCTAACGATCCCTATCACGGTCCCATTGCGAAGGACCGGCACCCGTTTGATGTTGTGGTGTTCGAAAAGCTTGGCGATTTCCGCAAGAGACGTGTCCTCGCGCACGGTGACGACCTCGCGAGTCATGACTTCGCTCGCATAGCGCGCGTGGGACTTCACGTAATCGGTCGCGAGTTGTGCGTTTGTGGTGAGGAGTTCCAGCCACCAGGAGCGATGCTTTTCAGTGCCAGCCTCAACGCGGCGGATCAGATCGCCTTCGCTGACGATGCCGACCAGACTGCCGTCCTCGTCGATGACTGGAACGGCGCTGATTTTCCGCGCGACGAGCTCCCGAGCAACGTCGCATACAGTCGTCTCCGGCCGCACGCTGATTACATGCGATACCATTACTTCGGCCGCTTTCATTCTTGCTCCTCCCGTACTTCCCGGACTGCGGAACTTAGCATCAACCGCGTGCCGGAATAACCCGGCAGGGGACCCCTAACTCACCCGATACCGATAGATCCATGCATGACGATCGATGATTCTGTCGGCGTCCCACCGAAGCTTGAGATCGCGTGCCCAGCGCACAACCCCGGTTGCGTGGTAGACTCGCCCGGTAAATCGCGCGGTTCGTTGCAGGCGCGCGGTTCGCGGCCCTCGCTCGTCCTCATAGGCGCGAAGTGCGCCATCGACGTTGGTCCGGTGCTTGAGGTGGCGACCAAGCGCGACCGCATCCTCCAGAGCAGCGCCCGCGCCTTGCGCAAGGAACGGCAGCATAGGGTGGGCGGCGTCGCCCAGTAATGTGACGCGGCCCTTTCCCCAGGAACCAAGCGGCGCGCGGTCTGCCAGTGCCCAGCGGCCGAATTTCCTGGCGCCGGCGATGATCTGCCTCGGCATCACCGCCCAGCGTTCGCAAGCGGACGGCAACTTCCCGGAATCCGCGGTGCCGCTCCAACCTTCGCCCTGCCAATCGTCGTGGAATACGGCGACTAGATTGATCTGCTCTCCGCCTGCAACCGGGTAGTGCACCACGTGCGCTTCGCGGCCGAGCCAGAGTCGTACGACCGGCTCGGTATATGAATCGGGAAGTCCCTTGGCGGGGACGATCGCCCGCCAAGCGACAAGTCGGTGGAATTCCGGCGATTCCGCCCCATGCAGACGGGTACGGATGCGCGACCATAGTCCGTCGGCACCGACCAACGCGATGCCGAACTTCTCATCGTTTTTCTTTCCGTGCATCGTGAGCGCGGTCGTGCCGCGCGCGTGTGCGGCGAAGTCGGTGACCTCCGTACCCAGTTCCAGTTCGATATCGACGAGGTCGCTTGCGACCTCCTGGAGCGCGCGATGCAAGTCCGCGCGCGAGGTGAGGAGCCAGGGCGCGCCGAAGCGGCCAACGATGTCAGTGAGCGGCGCCCGCGCGAGTTCCTTGCCGCTTTCGCACGAACCGATAACGAGACCCTCCGCTGCTACGGCGCGCTTCTTGACCGCGTCCAGTGCGCCGAGCCGCTCGAGCGCCCGGCAGGCGTTCGGGGTGAGTTGAATTCCGGCGCCAACCTCCTCGAACCGCGCAGAGCGCTCGATCACGAGCGGGCGGAACCCGGATCGAGCGAACGAGATGGCCGCAGCCAGGCCGCCGATGCCGGCGCCCGCAATCAGAATGGTGCGCGAGCGCGCCACGGTCCGGGCGGGATCAGGCCGCCTCGTCGATCAACGCGCACTCGGGCGGCCGGGCCTCGTTCGGGGCGAGTGCGGGGTTGTGCCGGTAAAGGGTCGAGCAATAGGGACAGACGATCGCATTCTCGTCGCCCATATCGAGATAGACGTGAGGGTGATCGTCGGGGGGCAGGGCGCCGATGCACTTGAACTCGCGCGCACCGATTTCGATCGACGGAACGCCTGGCTCATTGTGGAAGTGGGGAACGACGCGGTCGGCCATGGGATTTTTCCGTCGGCTGCGGGAAAATAGGCGCGGACCATAGCCATCCGGCAGCACCGTGCCTAGGGCAAGGCCGACGAAACGGGTCTGACCGGACTTCATCGCACCGCCGCCGCAATTGACTGCCAAGCGACCGGCAGGATGCGGAAACTAGTCTGTCTTGTTGCAGCGCTGGCATTGCTTGCCGGCAGTGCCGCCTATATCGGGCCGCGCGCCGGGTTCGCGCTTGCTTTGCGCCTGGCCGCCGACGAACCGGAGCGGCTTGCCGATTTGCGGCTGCGCCAGGCACTTGATCCCGCAACAGTCGCGCGCGAAATCGGCGAAGCCTTGGCGGCGGGCGACGTCGAGCTCGCGGAGAGTTTTCTTTCCCTTGCGCACTCGCGCGGGATCGAAATTCCGGCCGAGCTGAGGCGGCAGGTGGCGGTCGCTGGTTCTATTCGAGAGCAAGTTCGCCGGTCTGCACTCCGCTTCAGTCGGGGGTTCATCACCGGCAATGCGGAAGGTGTCGAGGGACTGGCGGGTGCCGCGACGGGCGATCTGCTCGTGTACGGCGATGTCCGCGATCTCGCGCGTGAAGGTTGGCGCGGGATACGCGGCGATGCGGTCGATCCGCTGATTGTCGGGCTCGCATCGGTCGGGCTCGCCGTTACGGCGGCCACCTATTTCACAAGTGGCGCGAGCGCGCCCGCGCGAACCGGGGTCTCATTGTTCAAGGCGGCGCGACGTACTGGCAAGATGAGCGCCGGTCTTGCCGCGGATGTCGGGCGGCTCGTACGCACGGGCGGTGGTGCGCGAGCAATCAATGGGATTGCTGATATCGGCCGCATCGAGAGCAAGGCCGGTACGCGGGCCGCGCTCGAAAGCATGCGTCACGTGGACGATGTCGCGGATCTGTCGCGCGTAAGCCGCTTGGCGGAAAAGAACGGACGTTCGACGCTGGCGATCTTGAAGACGCTCGGTCGTGGGGCGATCGCGCTCGGCGCCGGAGCGCTCACCGGTGCGCTCTGGGTCATGGGTGCGGCGGTGAATATCTTTCTTCTCGTAATTGCCCTTTGCACTATTTTCGCAAGCGCGGTTCGCGGGCTCTGGCGCACAAGTCGTTTCGCGTGGCGGTACGGACGCTACGCCACCGTCAAGATCGCTGCGGCAACTAACCCGTCTGCGTGACTTGCGTCGTTGCCGCAATTGTTTAGTCCTGGCGCATGCCGAGCTTCCTTCGCAACGGGATCGAGATCGCCTACCTGGATGAAGGGCAGGGCGATCCGGTTCTGCTCGTACACGGCTTCGCCTCCAACAAGGAGGCGAATTGGGCGCAACCGGGCTGGGTGAGCACGCTCACGCGGGCCGGCTACCGAGCGATCGCGCTCGACAACCGCGGCCACGGCGCTTCGACGAAATTCTACGATCCGCAACACTACGGCATCGACAAAATGGGCGGCGATGTAATCGCGCTCGTGGATCATCTCGGCGTCGATCGTGCCGACGTCCTCGGCTACTCGATGGGCGGAAGGATCACCGGCTACGTGACGTCGACTTTTTCGGAGCGTGTGCGCTCGGCGATCATCGGCGGCATCGGTATTCGGCTGACTGTCGTGGGGGGAAAGGGCGAGACAATCGCGAGGGCACTCGAGGCGCCGAGCGCTGCAGACATCAAAGAGCCGCTGCCGCTCGGCTTCCGCCTGTTTGCCGAGCAAACGAAAAGCGACCTGAAGGCCCTTGCAGCCTGTGCGCGGAATCAGAACCGCACGATCGCGCGCGAAGCCGCCGCTGCAATCCGTGTTCCGGTACTGGTTGCGACAGGTACGAAGGACGACATTGCCGGATCCGGCCCCGAGCTCGCCGCGCTTATTCCGGGCGCGAAGAATCTCGACATCCCTGGACGCGACCATATGCGCGCTGTCGGCGATCCGGTATTCAAGCAAGGTGTGCTGGATTTCTTGGCGCAAAGGCCCTGATGTCCGACCTGACGCCGATTTCGGAAAATTTCGCCGGTGCCGCGGGTAACAAGCTCGTCGGCGACCGCTATGGCAACGGAAAACGCGCCGCGATCCTCCTGCACGGTGGCGGCCAGACGCGACACGCGTTCGCCGGCACGGCGGTGGCGCTCGCGGCCGCGGGTTGGACCGCCATCACCATTGACCAGCGAGGGCATGGCGACTCCGAATGGGTGGTCGACGGCTCCTATCAGATGCTCGATTTCGCGGATGACGCGGCGAGCGTCGCCTCCATCATGCTCGAACGCTACGGCGCTCCGCCGGTCGCTATCGGCGCCTCGCTCGGCGGAATGGCGTCGATGATCTGCGAAGGCGAGGCGGCTAAAAAAGGTCTCCCTTCGATCTTTTCCGCACTCGTCCTCGTCGATGTGACGCCGCGCATCGATCCGGAAGGCGCGATGAAGATACGCGGCTTCATGCGCGGACGCGTTCGCGACGGATTTGCCAGCATCGAAGAAGCGGCTGATGCCGTTGCCGAGTATCTGCCGCACCGGCCGCGGCCAAGTTCAAATGACGGATTGCGCAAAAATCTGCGACTGCATGACGATGGCCGTTGGCGCTGGCATTGGGATCCGGCATTCTTTGACGGGCCGGCGCCGGTGAGTAGCCAGCGCGAGCAACAAGAGGCAGCACGCATCGAGGCCGCCCGAACGTTGCGCATTCCGGCGTTGCTTGTCCGGGGCGGCTCCTCGGAGCTTGTGCGCGAGGAGCACGCTCGGGAATTTCTTGAGCTGGTGCCGCACGCCAGGTTCGTCGACGTCGCCGGTGCGCGTCACATGGTGGCCGGCGACCAGAACGACGTTTTCACCGCCGCGATCCTCGATTTTCTCAACGAACTCCCGGCCGAAACGCAAATAAGCGAGTTCGGCTGAATCGGTTGGCGACGTGCACTGAGCCGGCGGGTTCGGTGCTTCAGGCGCCGATTTAGAGGTTCTTGCGAGCGAGCGCTTCCGTCCCAAATTGAATCAACCGGATCCGGCGGATCAATTCGCGGTTGGAAACTGTTAATTGATCCTCTGCTGAAGATTCCGCCGCACGTTTTCGAGGCTTTACTCCTGCCGAAATCGTGCTTCACCGCGTTAACCCGGAGTGTGCTAAAAACCTATCCGACATTGCCAGGGAGCAGCCCATGGCCCAACGGCAAGCTAAGGCCGCGATCACGACCGTCGACCCGGTCTGGACGCGTGTGCGCGAGGACGCAGGAGAAATCGCGGCGCGCGAACCGCTGCTCGCGAGCTTCATTTTCGCAACCGTCCTCAATCATGACTTGCTCGAGCACGCGATCGCCCAGCGCATCGCCGACCGACTTGAGCACCCGAACGTCTCCGGGGAATTGATCCGGCAGGCGTTCGACGACCTGTTCGACGGCGATCCATCCACCGGCGAGGTGTTCCGCGCCGACATCGCGGCAGTTGTGGAACGCGATCCGGCCACCTCACGCCATATTGAGCCGGTCCTCTACTACAAGGGCTTCCACGCATTGCAGACGCACCGTCTCGCGCATTTCCTGTGGCATCGCGGACGCAAGGACTTCGCGCTCTATCTGCAGAGTTGCGCTTCGTCGGTCTTCGGTGTTGACATCAATCCGAACACGAAGATCGGTCGCGGAGTTTTCATCGACCATGGCACCGGTATTGTGATCGGACAGACCGCCGTGATCGATGATGACGTTTCCATGCTGCAGGGTGTGACCCTCGGTGGAACCGGTAAGGAGCGCGGCGACCGCCATCCGAAAATTCGCAGGGGCGTGCTGATCGGAGCCGGTGCGAAGATTCTCGGCAATATTGAAGTGGGCGCGTGCGCGCGCGTGGCCGCAGGTTCAGTGGTGTTGAAGCCGGTGCCGCCGAATACGACGGTCGCTGGCATTCCCGCCCGCGTCGTGGGCAAGTCGGATTGCGCCGAACTCGGCACCCGCGCGCACGATGGATCATCTCTTTGAGATGCCGCCGTTCGCGGGCGAAGCGATCTGACGATTCTCCCTGCTTGCCGGGTGACGCATGGCGCGGGTAGGTTGGCCCGCGCCTTTGCATTTCAGCCCGGAGATTCCCGTGGACCGCCAGGAACTCGATCGCCTGCAAGCCTACTTGCGTCGGACGCTTAGTCCGGAAATCGAACTCGCTGCGCGGGCGCGTCGCGACGATATGGCGGAAATCATTCGGAACGATGAACTGATCGGCCGCGTCACGGTGGACGATGAAGACGGTGAGCGGGCGTACAATGTGACGATTCCGATCGAGACGCCTTCCCCGACGCCGAACCTGAATGAAGTCGTGCGTGGCAAATTCGGCAATCCGAAGCTTCGCGTGGTACCGCGCCCGAAGAAGACCGATTCCTCGGAAATTTATCTGGACGACGAGTATATCGCGGTCCTGTTTCGCGACGACGCATCGGGCCGCACCTGGACCTTTGAAATGGCGGTACTCGATATCGACATCAATCCCGGCGGGTAGGGCGTGGCCTGAGACACCCTCTGGTCCCAACTTCGCAAGAAAACCATGGCCATCTATTCACACGACGGCATCAGTCCCGCATTGCCTGCCTCTGGACGCTGTTTCGTAGCACCCGATGCGGTGCTTGTCGGGCGAGTGCGGATCGAAGAAGACGTCAGCGTCTGGTTCACCGCGGTGCTGCGCGGCGACAACGAATGGATCACGGTTGGTGCGCGGTCCAACGTTCAGGACGGTTGCGTCCTGCACACCGATCCCGGTTTTCCGCTCGATATCGCCGAAGGCTGCACGATCGGTCACCGCGCGGTGCTGCACGGTTGTACGATCGGCGAGAACAGTCTCATCGGGATGGGGGCAATTATTCTGAACGGTGCGAAGATCGGCAAGAATTCGATCGTCGGCGCAGGGGCGCTGGTCACCGAGGGCAAGGAATTTCCGGATAACTCGCTCGTCGTCGGTGCCCCGGCGCGGTCGATCCGAACGCTGGATGCCAAGGCAACCGAGATGCTCAAGCTCGCGGCACAAGCGTATCTCGATCGGTGGCCGCGTTACGCCCAGGGCCTGAAGCCGATCGGATAGTCGTCACGGGGCATCCACGGGCGCGTCCATGGTTTGCCCGAAGTTTTCCCCTTTGAAAAAGGTGAGGCCGGCTCCTTGGGGGAAGAGCCGGCCTCCGCAAACCCGGTCCGGGGACGGGGAGGGGTGGGGACGTGACCGGGGTTGCGTTCTCGCTCCTTCAGCGTGCCGAGACGTACGGCGTAGGTCGCGGATCGCCGAGGGAAACCCAGATATTCGGATCCGATTGCGATTGGCGTTTCGTGTATTGATAGCCAGTATCCGCCCACGGCAGGATCGGCTCGACCTGGTTGTCCAGGATGAACTCGCCGCGGTTGGTGCGGACCGTCAGCACGGAGTGGCCTTCACCCTTCCTGTCACGAACCACCGTGATGAGTAGAGCTGAGCGCGGCCAACCGAGCTGGACCAGCATGCGGCGCTTGAGCAACACATAGTCCTCACAGTCGCCGTAACCCGACTCGGGATATGTCCACTTCTCGATGACGCCGTACTGCTCGAGATCCGTCAGCGGTTTGATGCGTTCATTGACGTAACGGTTGACGCGCTCCAGTTCGCGCTGCGCATCGGGCGTGTAATCCACGTCGCGCGCTTCAGTCGGCTCGACCCGGCATTCCCAGGGACGATCCTGACAAAATTGCACCCAGCCGATCGGGGGACGGGAAGTCTCGCCGACCGAAACGTAGAGCAAGCGCTCGCGCGGTAGCGATGCCTCGCGTGGAGCGGCCGCCAAGGGGGCCGCGACGAGAGCGGTTGCCGCCAGCGCAATAAGCGCGGCCGCGATGCCTCGTTTCCTGTCGCGGAAAATCCCGTGCATGAGCTACCCCTTCCCGTTCGTGACGGGGACTGTAGGCAGGCACGGCTTGCAGTCGCTCTAAGTCCGGTAGGACTATTTTCTCTCTATTTGATCCTAGTTCGATTCAATTTGTATCGAACGAATTCAAGATCGATCAACCATGCGCGGAAAGCGGCTTGGTGCATGGCGATTCGCGCGATAAATCGCACGCACCGTGCCGAACGCGAACCAGGAGAGGTTGAGAAGGGAAAAAGTTCGGAGTGGGGCTAGTCGACGCTTACGTCGCGCTCGAGCGTGTCCGGGCTCTGCAGGCGGCTGAACTCGAGTGCAAAGCCGATATCGAGATGGCGCACGACTCGGGCAGGGGTGCGGCCGAGGGTGACCGGCGAGCCGAGTGCAAGCTTTGCCTTCGTCGCGACCGCGGCGCCTGACAGCGACACATCGACCACGCGGCACTCGATCGTGTTCCCATCCGGCAAGGTGAGCATGGAGCGAGGATTGCGCAGCTCGACGCGTTTATGGCGACGGTCCTCAGGCAGACCCAGAGTATTGCGATTGGCGAACCAGGTGAGCTGATCGGCGAGCTTGTCGCGCCGGCGCAGCGTGGCGGAAATCGTCATCGCGAACCCGTTGTCGAAGACACGGGTGCAACGTCCTTCGATGCGGCCGATGTGATCGATATAGGCGACAATTTGCTCGCCCGCGCGTGGCGGCGTCGGCGTGCTCAGCGTTACGCCACCCGGCGACATGTTGATGGTTTGGCATGGGAATTCCTGCCGGTCCTCGCGCATGAAGCGCCCGGTAAGAATCACCCTCACGCGCTGGTGGCGGCGCCGCTCCTGATTGAGCGGCAGCACCACCGCATGCCTCATGTCGCCCATTTCGCCCGGCCGTTGCTTTCGCGCCTTCCCGACCGGAGCGTAAGGACCCGTGGTTAACGGTGCGTAACGGCCGGTTAATCGGCCAACCAAAGGGTTTACGGTTTCAGGCGCGGCCGCCAGGAAGCAGACGTAACGGAGCACCCACCGCGCGCACCGAAGCCGCGACTAGGTCGATATCGTCGCCGGCATTTGCGGCGAGATATCGCGTTGATACCAGGCGAAGGCGCATAACCGCGTGGCTGCCCGCCCAATAGGGCCATTGCGCAGAAGTCAGCGACCCGAGCAGGCGCGTGTGCGTGCGGCCACGGTGCCGCAGCGGAAGCACGAGAAGTTCAAGATCGAGCGTTCGGCCGTCGGCGGTTTCTCCGACCACGCCCGCGACGACCGGCACTGCGGTCCCGGCAACGCCGTCGAGAAGCGCAAAGAGATCGTGCCATTCTTCGGCCGCGAAAGTCTCGGCAAACGGCCGGTCTTTAAGTTCGCGTCCCAAAAGGGTGCAGATCCGGGTCCCGGCAAGCCGCACGATGTGACGGCCCATGCCCCCAAGTTCGAGCAGAAACACGTCGCCAAGCAGGTCGCGGATCGCGCCCGGATCGAGATCGGTACGATCGGGCGCGCTGCGGGCACCGCGCAGTTGATCCCAGTACGCATGAAGGGCCTTGGTGGCCGAGTTCTTCACGTGGTTGCTCCAAGCGACGGATCGCCCCGGGGCGGGACGAAACAATCAATCCAGCAGGTACTGAGCAGGAGCTGTGCCGATTGCGCGCGAACGTCGGGGCAGGGTGCGCCTCGCGAAATTAGGGTTAAGCGGCGCTTTTGATCCGCTTCGCGTGATGATTGCTGGCGTCATGGCGAGGGCACGCCTAAGTGCGGCGGCGAACGCACTTGCACCTCGACTTCCTCGACGGGGAGATGGGACGTGACGGGCCCGCGGGAATAACTTCCCGCGGGCTATCATTTTGAAGTGTCGTCCCGGGCGAGTGACGCAAGCGGCGTCGCGAGACCCGGGACCGTCCGCTGGAAGCTCTCCGAGAACGGTCCTGGATAGCTCGCTGCGCGAGTTTCCGGGACGGCGAGAGCAGCCTTGCCCGTGCCACGGTCGCGGCCTATGTCACCAAGTCAGCTCCGGACCCCCGCGTGGCCCGATCCTCCCAACCTATCTTGAATGTACCGATGGTCGTCGCTGCGATCAGCGCGCTGCTCGTGCTGGTTCACGTCGTCCGTGCGCTGGTCGATGAGTGGACGGACGTCGAGATCCTGCTTTGGTTCGCTTTCGTGCCGGCCCGGTACTATTCGGGATCGGCTACGCAGCTTCCCCTGCCGGGCGGCGAGGCAGCCGATGTGTGGACCTTCGTCACCTACGCATTGCTGCATGGCGACTACGTTCATTTGCTCGTCAATCTCGTCTGGTTTCTTGCGTTCGGTACGGCTGTTGCGCGCCGCTTCGGCGCGTTTCGGTTCCTCGCGTTCTTCGCGGTGACGTCCGCAGCAGGTGCGGCCGCGCATCTCATTACGCACTGGGGCGAGCTTGCGCCGCTCGTCGGCGCGTCAGCGGCGATCTCGGGCATGATGGCGGCATCGATGCGGTTCGCTTTCGAAGCCGGTGGTCCGCTCGGATTGCTGCGCGACGGCTCGGAGGAATCCTACCGGGTGCCGGCAGCCCCGCTTTCCAGGGCGCTGCGTCACCCGCAGGTGTTTGTTTTCCTTGCCGTCTGGATTCTCATCAACATCGGTTTTGGCCTGGGTGCGCCGCCGGAGCTAGTGGGCAACGGCACGATCGCCTGGGAGGCGCATTTCGGCGGGCTGCTTGCAGGGCTTTTTCTATTTCCGCTTTTCGATCCAGTCGAAGTCTCCGAATAAGGGCTTGCGATCGTCCCCGATCGGATTCAGAATTGCATGGGGCCGGGCGCACGGAGGAGAGCCATGACTGTCCGCGCCATCCTTACACTCAAGGGTCGGGACTGCGTTACTATCTCGCCGGATGCGACGCTCGGTGAGGCGGCGCGTCTGTTGTCGGAGAAGCGGATTGGCGCCGTGGTCATCACGGGCGCGGAACGGCGCGTTGCCGGTATTCTTTCGGAGCGCGACATCGTTCGGGCGGTTGCGAAGGGCGACCAGAAGGCGCTTGAGCAGCCAGTCAGTAGCGCAATGACGCGAGAGGTCGTGACCTGCACCGAAGACGAAACCATCCCGAACCTGATGCAGCGCATGACGTCCGGCCGATTCCGCCATGTGCCGGTGATGGACCGCGGGCGGCTCGCGGGCATCGTCTCGATCGGCGACGTGGTGAAACATAGGCTGGCCGAACTCGAGCGCGAGCATGAAGCGCTAAGGACTTATATCGCTACGGCCTAACGGTAGCGCGTCAGCGCAGCGCGGCGACGGCTTCGGTCAACTCGCCGAGTGCGCGATCGGTCGCTTCGGCGCCCGCGCGAATGGCATCTTCCGCGCGGTGGAAGTCGAACAAGCCGAGATTGCCGAGACGAGGCGAAATCATCACGTCAGGCGGATCGCCTGCAAGCCGCGAGCGGGCGATGCGATCCTGGGTAATGTTGAACGCGTCCATCATCACGGACCCTATGCCACGCGGTCCGGTCGGGTCGCGCAAGACTTCCTTCCGCAGCAACCAGCGCAGCCGCGTCCCTTTTCTTTCGTCGGGTTCAGACGCCGGCTCGGGCTCAGGCCCTTGCGACTGGATTATGGTACCGCGACCGAACGCGTCGGCATTGAGATTGACCGCGATCACCACGCGGGCCCCTAGGGCCCGGGCGGGGGACACCGGAATCGGATTGACGAGTGCGCCGTCGATCAACCAACGGCCGGACACTTTTACCGGGCTGAAGATTCCGGGGAGCGCATAACTTGCGCGGATAGCGTCGATGAGCCGGCCGCGCGACAGCCATATTTCATGCCCCGTTCCGAGCTCGGTCGCGATCGTGGCAAAGCGGGTGTCGAGATCCTCGATGTTGGTGTCGCCCAGACTGCGCACCATGAGATCGGCGAGGCGGTCACCGCGAATGAGGCCCGGACCGATTCCGAAATCGAGCAGCGTCAGGACGCGGCGCTTGGTGATCAGCCGCGCCCATTCCTCCAGAGCGTCGAGGCGGCCGGCAGCCCACGCACCACCCACCAGCGCACCCATCGACGTTCCGGCAATGACGTCCGGAACGATGCCCGCTGCGACAAGCGTGCGTATGACGCCGATGTGCGCCCAGCCACGTGCAGCGCCGCCACCGAGTGCGAGGCCGATACTCGGACCGGGCGTTTGCGTTTCCTGGCGATCCACCGGAGTGTTGGATTCGGGAACGGTGTCTTCCCGCTTCGTCCAAAGTCGGAACAACATACCGGCTCCTCGGCAGTGACCGTCCTCGAACCACGATCGATGCCGGTATTAGAGCGCGACCGGCGCCCTCCGGCTAGTGACCGTGACAGAACAGAGTCACCCGTTGATAAACTCCAAATTCGCCTTCGCGTTCCCGGGCCCCAGGGGTAGGCGGCGATAAAAACAGGAACGCTGTCCTGTGTGGCACGCCACTCCCGCGCCGCCGACGCGCACCCTCAGCAGGATCGCGTCCTGATCGCAGTCGACGAGCATCTCCTCGACGTGGAGCGTATTGCCGCTCGACTCGCCTTTGCGCCAAAGCGATCGACGCGAGCGAGACCAAAACCACGCCTCGCGCGAATCGATCGTGCGCGCAATCGCTTCAGAGTTCATGTGTGCGAGCATCAGCACGGCACCGTCGCCCACGTCGACGACGACGCAGGTGACGAGACCATGCTCGTCGTAATGCGGCAGGAAGTCGTGCGTGGTTTCCAGTTCGGTATTTGTCATCGAAGGCTCCGTGCCGCAGGCAATAACGCATTCGTCATAGAAAAAACAACGGCCCCGGTTTGCGCCGGGGCCGTCACGTCGAAGGACGAAGACGAAAGCTCAGGCGCCGTTGCGGCGAACCAGTGTGATGAAGCGCACCTGCTCGGCCGGATCGTCGCGGAAGATTCCGCTGAACTGAGTCGTGACCGTTGAGGTACCGCTCTTCTGCACACCGCGCATCGCCATGCACATGTGCTCGGCCTCGACCATCAGTGCAACACCGCGCGGCTTGAGATTGTCGTCGATCGCAGAGAGCACTTGCGACGTGAGATGCTCCTGCGTCTGAAGGCGGCGCGCATACATGTCGATCACGCGCGCAATCTTCGAAAGTCCCACCACACGCTCGTTCGGGAAGTACGCGAGATGCGCACGTCCGACGATCGGAAACATGTGGTGCTCACAGTAAGAATAAAACGGGATATCGCGCACGAGCACGAGATCGTCGAAATGACCGATCTCGCCGAACGTGCGATCGAGGACGTCCTCCGGCCGCTCTTCGTAGCCGGAGAAAAAGTCTTGGTACGCTCGAACGAGACGTTCGGGCGTGTCGAGCAAGCCCTCGCGATTCGGATTGTCACCAATCCAGGCGATGAGCGTGCGTGCGGCAGCC
Organism: uncultured Alphaproteobacteria bacterium; assembly: GCA_963711595.1. Taxonomy (GTDB): domain Bacteria; phylum Pseudomonadota; class Alphaproteobacteria; order Rhizobiales; family Xanthobacteraceae; genus JAUSIF01. Next base: position 640,103 of record CAVQER010000005.1, on the reverse strand, counting down.
TCCGCGTGTTCGCGCGTCGGCTTTTCGACGCGCTCGGGCTTGGCGACACTATCTACGCGCGGCGGAAACGACTTAACGACGGCATCCATGACGATCCTGCTCCCCATTCGACCGGTAGATAACGGCCGACTGACTTCGGCGTTCCATTTCATTCGACGCCCGTCCGGGACCAGACGAACGACCGCACTAATCCTCGGCAGAGGGAACCCCGACGCGTGTCGGAGCCTTCCGCCTGTCCCTAGCGACCACGAAATCGACTTGGGGATCGCACCCTTTCGACGCCCACCCGCAGGATCGCAAACCCTGCGTTGACTGATATCTAGTGGCCGATCAAGGCAAAATTCAAGCAGCGTTAACGGCGTACCGCCGGTGGCAAACGCTCGTCGACGGCCTTATCTATTGGCCCGGGTCTTGCTGGCAATCCTTACCTGCGGCCGAACCATGTTGGACGATGTTTACAATCGTCGGATTCTCGAACTGGCGGCGGACATCCCCCGGCTGGGGCGGCTACCGGCGCCCGGTGCGAGCGCTACCGCCCATTCCAAACTCTGTGGATCGACGGTAACCGTCGATCTCGAGATGCAAGGGGATACCGTCACTGACTTTGCGCACGAGGTGAAGGCTTGCGCACTTGGCCAAGCTTCCTCGTCGATCATGGCCAGAAACGTCATCGGCTCGAAGGCCGATGAATTGCGCGATATCCGGCAGCAGATGCGGCGCATGCTCAAGGAAAAGGGCACGCCGCCGGGCGGAAAGTGGATCGACCTCGCGGTGCTTGAACCGGTGCGCGACTATCAGGCGCGCCACGCATCTACCATGCTGACCTTCGACGCGGTGGTTGCTGCGATCGACGAGATCCAGGCCAAGCGGCGAGGACAGGCTGCGGAGTGATGCCGCCGTCATCCGAGCGTCACATGAACAAACGTTCATCGTCCGAAGCGCTTTTGGCCGCTGCGGCAAAAAGCCCGCGAACTCGTCTTCCGCGGACTCATCAAGGCTTACCGCTACAGTTTGTCGGCGCTGGTCGGTCGAACGTGCCGGCACCTGCCAAGCTGTTCTGAATATGCGGACGAAGCGCTCGACCGACACGGTCTTTGGGCAGGCGGCTGGATAACGCTCGCGCGCGTCTGCCGCTGCCATCCTTGGGGAACGTCGGGATTGGACTTCGTGCCGACTCGATTGCCGGCGCGCTCGCATTGGTACCTGCCATGGCGCTACGGCCGCTGGCGCGGAGTAGAAGAACGCGCCGGCGGCGCGAGGCGGGGCCGCCGGCGCGTCCGGGCACCCTAGCGGTACTGACTCGCCAACAACTCGAGCCGCTGAGGCGCTTCCCTGGATCCGTACTGTCTTGCCTTCTCGTACCAATCGCGTGCCGCCGCGACGTCCGGCGTTGAGCCGTATGCGCCGAGGCGCTTGAGCACGGTCGGGTCATAAGTCCCGGCAAGCGCGAACGCCGCGCGAGCGTCACGCGCTTCCGCTGCGCGCCGCAGAAGCAGGCGCGCGCTTGCGATGTCGCCGGTGTTCAACAATTCTTCACCGCGCTTCACCATCGAGGCGAGCTCTTCCTGGTCCATCGAACGTCCGGACTGCATGGCGGGCGCGGGCGTCTGGGCGGGTGCCTGCGATTGCAGCGACGCCGGCGCGGGTGACTGTGGAGCTTTCGGCGCTTGCGCGGCTGCGGGCGCCTGCGGACCTTGCGGCGCTTGCGCGGCCACAGGCGAAGTCCACTCGAGACGCATCGTCTGACGATCGGCAATCGTGCCGTCCGCCAGTTGCAGCGCCACGGTGTACTCCATGACGCCGGTGAATCCTGCTGGCGGACGCAGATACGTGGTCGCCAGCTCGGAGGCCGGAAGTGTCCAGCCCGTCGATCCCCACGGCTTGCCCGAGCTGAGCGTCGTGCCCTGCGCGAGGCCGCTGATCACGCCCGTGGCACCGTCGCGCGGTGACTCGACCGTGACTCCGACTAGGATCTCCTCGTTGTTCTCCGCGTTCGCACCCTTCACCACAAGACGCGGCTTAGGATTCTCCGCTGTCTTGGCCGGGGTTTGCGATTGCGATTCCGGTGTGACCAAGGAAGCAAGGCGACTGCCCTGGTTCGCCACGCCCTGCTGCCATTCGTCCAGCAACGGGAGGCGCCCGGTCGTGTAAAGCGCGATGAGCGAGGACGAGACGACAAGCGCCGTGAAAGTCCCCACCGTCCATTTCAGTCCGCCGTGTCGCCGCGTGAGCGGTGAAGGCGGGGGCGGGACGTAGTTCGGCGAACGTGGACGCCGAGTGCGGAAGTGCTCCGACGTGATGATCTCTTCGAGACGATCGAGATCATGTTGCGTCATCGCTTCACGCTGTTGCGCTTCGGTTTCGGCGACCCAGACCGGATCGAACTCCTCAGCGCGAAGCGTGGGCGCGTCGTGAGCGACCGGAGGATGCTCCTCCCAAGGCGTCTCTTCGGACTGTTGCGGTTCTTCTGGACGGTAGCCGTGATGTGGGTAATTCATGGGTGCCTCCCTTTGCCTGGAACGGATTGAGTTCAAGGATTGGCCGCGGTGGCTCCCGGGCTATCGTCCGCGCGTCTGCCTCCATTTCAGGAATTCTTCGAACAGCTGCTCGCGTTGGTCGGGTGCGTACGCCTGGGCACGCGGACCGCGTTGCGCTCCGAGATATTCCTCGAACTGCTTGCGCTCGGCGTCCGACTTCGGCTGAAGATTCTTGCCGATCCATTCCTCAGCGGCTTCGTGGCGTTTCCAGCCGGGCACGACCGCGGTGAGATTGGCTTCTTTCCACTTCGGATGGCGTGGCGCTTTCTGGAAGTCGGCGATCCGGGGGAAAAAGGCGTCAATAAAGCGCGCAATACGCTGATAGCGGTCGGTACTCTTGTCCCAGTTGTAGGCAATGAGTACGCAAACGACCGCGATCGTGTCGACTGTCTGCCCCTTCGCGATCAGGTCCGGATAGTCCTCGTTCGTTAGGACAGTCGGGAAGAAGTCCTCTTGCAGAGCCTTGGTGTAAGGGACCGGCAAGATCTTGAAGCCATCCGCCCCCTTGAGGGTTCGTGTCGAGCCTGTCGGCTTACCGGCGATCAGGATGCTGGCCGCGATTTCACCGCGCTTCATCGCTTCGAAAGCGTCGGCCTGGCCCATGTTCACTTCGATCGCTTTGATCTTCAGGCGCTCGAAGATCTCTTGGGTCGAGAGTTGCGTGCCGCTGCCGATGTCGCTGAAGTTTACTTTCTTGCCGGCAAGCTGCTCGATCGTCTCGATGCCGCTGTCGGAGCGCACGATCAGGTGCATCTCCTCGTTATTGAGCTTGGCGATGTAGACGATCTTGTCGTCGATCGGGCCGATCTCTTTGGTGCGTTGATAGCGGTTGAGCAGCACCGTCTGCGTAATGCCGAGGTCGATGCCCTTCAGGAAGCGAACGTCGCGGATGTTTCCGCCGCCGCCCGCGCCGATGATCGGCAGGATGCGGACGCCCTTCTTTTCGTCGTCGAGGACCGCCGCCATATCGTACGCAAGGCGGAGGTACGTGCCGTTGGGATTGCCCGAAATGATCCCGACCGTATCTTTGTTGACTTGATAGCCGAGGTTATTCGCGACCGGTCCGTCGGCACGGGTGTGCTTGAGCGGTCGAGAATCCTGAGCACTGGCGGGGATGGATAGAACGCTGAAAACGCAAACTATTGCAGCAGCAGACGCTACTTTTGCACGCATTACGCCACGCCGGCACGTTGAGGCTTGCGCCCCACACTAAGCCGCTCCCTGACTGGCAACGGTCCCTTTGCCCCGAAGACCGCTGCGCCACCCCGCTTTTTTTTGCCCGCTCCGGCTTCTTACTTTCGGCCGGTATGAGGTTCTTTTTGTCTTTTGTTCCGGGGGCGAATCTTCTCAGCAATTGTGACGCTAGTTCGCAACGATTGTGGCGCTCGCGGGGTATTGTTCGGCAGGAGAAATTTCGGCGCGTGTTTTTCCGCCGCTCGATTCAGGCAGCGCTACGTGGCGGTATGATTGAACGGCGCGGCATTGGACGAAATAGGAATTTTCGCCGAAGCGAACTGAGTGCCGTGACGCGCCGTTGGATTTATCGGCGCCGTGCACCTTTGAAGTTCAGACCGTCTGCCGCAATCCTGCGTCCCTAGGTTGGGAAATGTCAGGGTTGTCGCGTGCCGCTGCCTTGAATCCGCTCGCATGGCCTTCGACCGGCTCAATACTTTGAAGAGCCTCCGATCCCGTTCTTGGTCCGGCTCCATCGCGGGCGAGGGGTTGCGCGCGCGTACGATGACATTTGGCGAATTTCGTGGTTTTTAGGACCGGTATCTCAGCCGGTACCCACGCTTACCTGCATTCGTAGGCAGCGAGTGAGCATAGGAGTGAATGATGGTCGCGCTGACCTTTCCCGACGGCGCACGCCGGGACTATCCAGACAACATCACGGGTATTGAGGTCGCGAAGGGGATTTCGCCCTCGCTTGCCAAGCGCACGGTGGCAATGGCGCTCGACGGGGCTCTCGCCGACCTCACCGACAAGATTTCACGCAACGCGAAGATCGAATTCATCTCGCGCGAAGACCCGCGGGCCCTGGAGCTGATCCGGCACGATGCGGCGCACGTGATGGCGGAGGCCGTGCAGGCGCTCTGGCCCGGCACGCAAGTGACGATCGGGCCCGTGATCGAGAACGGCTTCTATTATGACTTCTTCCGCAACGAGCCGTTCACGCCCGAAGACTTTCCTGCAATCGAGAAGAAGATGCACGAGATCATCGCGCGCGACAAACCCTTCACCAAAGAAGTGTGGTCGCGCGATCAAGCGACGCGCGTGTTCCGGGAGAAGGGAGAGAACTTCAAAGTCGAGCTTGTCGACGCGATTCCGCCCGGCGAGGAACTGAAGATCTACAAGCAGGGCGATTGGTTCGACCTTTGCCGCGGGCCGCACATGACGTCTACCGGCAAGGTCGGCAATGCGTTCAAGCTGATGAAAATCGCGGGCGCGTACTGGCGCGGGAACTCGAAGAACCCGATGCTCACGCGCATCTACGGGACCGCGTGGGCGAAGCAGGAAGAACTCGACGCCTATACGCATCGGCTCGAGGAGGCCGAGAAGCGCGATCACCGGCGCCTCGGCCGGGAGCTCGATCTGTTTCACTTCCAGGAGGAGGGCCCGGGCGTTGTGTTCTGGCACGCCAAGGGCTGGTCGCTGTTCCAGTCGGTCCTTGCCTACATGCGCCGCCGCCTCGAAGGCGAGTACGACGAGGTGAACGCGCCGCAGATGCTCGACAAATCGCTGTGGGAGACGTCGGGCCATTGGGACTGGTACCGCGAGAACATGTTCGCCGCGCAGTCGGCGGGCGACGAGGCGGAAGATAAACGCTGGTTCGCCCTCAAGCCGATGAACTGCCCGGGCCATGTGCAGATTTTCAAGCACGGGCTGAAGAGCTATCGCGACCTGCCCATTCGGCTTGCTGAATTCGGCGTCGTGCATCGCTACGAGCCGTCCGGCGCGATGCACGGGCTGCTCCGCGTGCGCGGCTTCACGCAGGACGACGCGCACATCTTCTGCACCGAGGACCAGCTCGCCGAGGAATGCCTGAAGATCAACGACCTGATCCTCTCGGTCTATGCGGATTTCGGCTTCGAAAGCGACATCGTGATCAAGCTCGCCACCCGGCCGGAGAAACGCGTCGGTACGGATGCGATGTGGGATCACGCCGAGGACGTGCTGCGCCGTGTGCTCGACACGATCGCCGCGCGTTCCGGCAGCCGCATCAAGACCGGCATCAATCCGGGTGAGGGCACTTTCTACGGGCCGAAATTCGAATACGTGCTGCGTGACGCGATCGGGCGCGACTGGCAATGCGGAACGACGCAGGTGGACTTTAACCTGCCGGAGCGCTTCGGCGCGTTCTACATCGACGCCGACGGCGAGAAAAAGCAGCCCGTGATGGTGCATCGCGCGATCTGCGGCTCGCTTGAACGCTTCATCGGCATTTTGATCGAGCACCACGCCGGGCATTTCCCGCTCTGGCTCGCGCCGAAGCAGGCGGTCGTCGCCACCATCACGTCGGACGCGGACGCGTACGCCGGGGACGTCGTCGCGGCAGCGAAGAAGGCCGGCCTGCGCGTCGAGGCGGACGTCCGAAACGAGAAGATCAACTACAAGGTCCGCGAGCACTCACTTGCGAAAATTCCCGTGTTGCTCGTCGTGGGCAAGAAGGAAGCCGCCGACCGCGCCGTCTCGATCCGGCGAATGGGCAGCGAGAAGCAGACCGTCATGCCGCTCGATGCCGCCCTTGCCGCACTGGCCGCCGAGGCGACGCCGCCGGATCTGAAGCGCGCGCAAGAGATGGCGTAGGAGCCGGCGGTGTCGGCAACCGAATTCAATCTGACCACGAAGTGGACGCTAGCTGCTCCGCGCGAGGCTGTCTGGCGGGAGCTGACGAAGCCGGAGGACTGGCCGGCGTGGTGGCGCGTCGTCGAGCGCGTCGAATTGCTCGAAGCGGGCGATGCGGACGGCGTCGGCGCGCTCAGACGCATGACGTGGCGCACGGCGCTCCCGTACTCGCTGACATTCGACATGCGCACGGTGCGGGTGGAGCCTATGACCGTGATCGAGGGTCGTGCGGAGGGCGAATTGTCCGGCGTCGGCCGCTGGACGGTCGACGGGGACCGAGTCATGACCCGCGTGCGCTACGACTGGCGGGTTGAAGTTACCCAGCCTTGGATGCGCTTCGTCGCGCCGTTGGCGCGTCCGGTATTCGCCTGGAACCATGGTGTCGTGATGGGCTGGGGCGGAGAGGGGCTCGCCCGCCGGCTCGCCGCGCTAGCCTAGCCGTGGCGAAGTCGATTTTTCTCGCTGGCGCGAGCGGCGTCATCGGCCGTCGGCTCGCACCGATGTTGGTCGAAGCGGGATATCGCGTCACCGGGACGACGCGCTCGCCGGAGCGGGCCGAGTCCCTGCGCCGCGCCGGCGTGAAGCCGGTGGTGGTCGATGTATTCGACGCCGTCGCGTTGCGGTTTGCAGTTGCGGACGCAGCGCCGGAAGTCGTCATGCATCAACTTACCGATCTCGTGTTGTTCACGGACGCAGCTACGCGTCCCGAGGCGCTTGAACGTAACGCGCATATTCGGACCCAAGGCACAGCGAACCTCGTTGCGGCGGCGCTAATGGCCGGCGCACGGCGGCTGATCGCACAGAGCATCTCGTTCGTGTACGCGCCCGGCCCTGAGCCGCACCGGGAGAGTGATGTTCTCAATAATGCCGATCCGCGGTTCAAGCGGTCGGTAGAGGGGATCGTTGCGCTCGAGCGCGAAGTGACGAAGACGCCGGGGATCGATGGAATCGTGCTGCGGTACGGCTGGTTCTACGGGCCGGGCAGTGGCGCCGACAAGCTTCGGGCTCGCGGGTCGGTGCACGTCGACGCCGCCGCTCACGCGGCACTGCTCGCGGTCGAGCGGGGGCGGCCAGGAATTTACAATATCGCCGAAGACGACGGGACAGTGTCGATCGAGAAAGCGCGATCGGAGTTTGGCTTCGACCCCGCCTTTCGCAGCGGCCGGTCAACTACGCCATGAGATGCCGGCGGAAGAACTCGACTGCATCCGCGCCCCAAATCCCGACTCCCGCCGTGCCGAACAACAGATGCCCCGGAGCGGAGTCCGGATCGGGCTTCGGCGGATCGTAGGGCGGGTAGATCTTCAATGCGTGCGGAAGATTGGCTGCGGTCATGGTCGACGCAACGGCTCGAGCTGCTTCGGTAGTGCGATCATTTTCAGCGACCATCAGCAGGGCCGGCGCCTTGGCCTCCTTCGCGGCGGAGACGAGTGCGGCCTGGGTCGCCGGACTGCGATTCCAGAGCAAGGCGCCACCGGCTTGATTGACTGCGGCCTTGAAGCCGCCGGTACGCGAGATCGCGAGCATCGTGACGATTGCGCCGATCGACCAGCCGATCACCCCGGCACGACTTGCGTCGACGTCCTCCAAACGCTTAGCGAATTCGAGTGCCGCGATGACGTCGTCGGACTCTGCCCGCAATCGCTCGACGAGCGCTTCACCGACCTCAGTGCGAGACACCAGGGATCGATAGGCTGGTCCGTCCGATCGTCCCCAGCCGCGCCGTTCGACGACCAATACGGCGAAACCCGCTTCAGTGAACAAGCGGCCGATAAACAGAAATGGAAATGATGCGCGCGCTTCGGGGCGGAAACCGTGGTTGTAGATCACAAGCGGAGCGGGACGATCGAGCTTCGGTCGGTATAGATAGGCCTGAATGTTGAATGTGCCGCTGCGGAAGAAAACATCGCTGTATGGAGCGGGCTGTTGCGCTTCCGCTTGCCGCGCAGGAAATGCCATCGCGGCGCCGAGCGAGCCGAGCAAAAAATTGCGTCGATGCATCGCGGGTCCTACGCGCAGGCTCAGTCACGCTTTGTCTTGCGCGTGATCTTTTTCCGAAAACCGGTTCCCACCCCGGATCAAGTCCGGGGCAGGCTTTTTCGGGATCACGCGCTAGCGTGCGAGCACTTCGATTTCGCGGTCGCGACCGGACTGCACGCGAAAAGTCGATTGATAGGTCTTCCCGTCGTGGCGTGCGACGGCGAGATATTCGCCCTCGGCAAGAACGACGCTAGGAAATGCGCCGATCGACTCCTTGATCGAGTTGCCGCCCGGGGTAAGCACCGACCACTGGGTGTTGGCAATCGCTTCGCCGCCCCCGGCGTTCACGAGTTTGAGCGTGATCTGCGCAGCGCGGTGGTGAACGGTCGCGTCTGTCAGCCTGCCGGGCTCGATGCGTACGTCCGCTTGGATGACGGCGTTCCCTTCACCGTAAATCGATTGCACGTAGTACGTGCCCGCAGGCAACAGGACGAGATCGCCGGCGTTAGCGTTGCGAAGCACGGGCGGCCGTTCGGCACGCCCGCCGGTCGGCATGCCGGAACCCGAGCGCTGAAGAAAGCTGCCCTCGTAAATTTCAAACCGCAGACGCTGCGGCGGGATCACCGCGTCGCCGACGCGACCCTGGAGACGGAGGCCGCCGCCGGGAACGATGACGGTCTCGCGTCTTGCTTCGTCCTTCAGCTTCACCCGGTGGGTCGCTGCCGCAAGACCGTACGCGGCATGCACGATGTAGTCACCGGGTGCGAGCGCAAAAACCGGGAACGCGTCGGTCGCTTCGCCTGCAAGTGCCGGCGGGCCGCTGGGCTCGCTCTTGGCGACGAAGACGCGCCACTGCATTCCACGCGGAATGAATGGACCGCCGTCGCTGAAACGCGCGGCGAGGGCGAGCGCCACTTTGCCCGCGGGCATCGTGGGGACACTGGCATGTGGGTCACGTTGCGGACCGGGAGCCGGACGCGCCAACGGTTGTGAGGGAGGCGATGGCGGCGGTGAGAAAACCTGGCCTGGCTGCGCGGCGAACGGGGCACTCTGCGCGAGGACGGTTGCCGGAGTGGCGACGAGCAACGACAGCCCGCCCGCGAGAGCGGCGACGCGACAGGACCCGCTGACCGCGATCCGAACGATGGCGCGAGGCATGGCGTCTTTTCGCGCTTCGACCGGACGAAAGCAAGACCGCCCGTTGGAGGCTTCCGATGCCCATGCTAGGCGAGCCGCCATGACCGAAGCCATCGAACTCTTGAAGAAGCGCCGCTCCCCGCGCATTCCCGATCTTGCCGAACCTGCCCCAAGCGACTCGGAGCTCGAAACGCTCTTGACCGTTGCCTCAAGGGTGCCGGACCACGGCAAGCTTACGCCGTGGCGTTTTCTCGTGCTGCGCAAGGAAGGGCGAGCGCCGCTCGCGGAAGCGCTAGCGCGCTGTTTCAAGGCCGATCACCCGGAGGCGACACCGGACCAAATCGAAAAGGAGCGGGCGCGCTTCGCCAATTCCCCGCTGATCATCGGCGTGGTCTCGCGTGCGGGGCCGCACGCGAAGATTCCGGAATGGGAACAGATCCTGTCCGCGGGGGCGGCGTGCATGAATCTCGTGACTGCCGCCCATGCTCTCGGTTACGGCGCGAATTGGGTTACCGGTTGGGCCGCCTATGATCGGAGTTGTCTCGATCTGCTCGGCGTTGCACCTAATGAACGGGTCGCGGGCTGGGTACATATCGGAAAGTCGACTGCGGCACTCGATGATCGCCCGCGACCGAAGCTTGATGACATCGTGACTTGGCTTTGAGACCTAGTTCCTCGCTTCGTTGAACTCCGGGAGAGGCGATATGGACTGTCCCGTACATCCATGTAACCTGTGGTCGGAGTGCAAACCCACGTTCAAGTGGGCTCGCCGGCGGGGCCGTTGAGAATGCCGCGGCGGCGCCGTTACCAAACAACGATCGGGAGGAATGACATGTCAAACTGGAAGCGCCGGATTGTGTTCGGCGCCATGCTCGCGGTCGCCCTCGTCGGGGTGACCATGCCGGCCTCCGCCCAGACCAAGCTCAAATGGGCGCACGTCTATGAAACGTCCGAGCCCTATCACAAGTGGGCGGTCTGGGCGGGCGAAGAGTTCAAGAAGCGGAGCAACGGAAAATACGAAATTCAGGTTTTCCCCGCGTCGTCGCTCGGCAAGGAGACCGACATCAACGAAGGCCTCGGCCTCGGCACGGTCGACATCATTTATACCGGGCAGCTTTTCGCAGGCCGCAGCCATGGACCGCTCGCCATCGGCGGTGCGCCATTCATGTTCCGCGACTACGGCCATTGGAACGCTTTCCGCAATTCGCCGCTGTTCCGCGAACTGGCCGAGGGCTACAAAAAGAAGACCGGCAACGAGGTGATCACGCTGACCTATTACGGCGAACGCCACGTCACATCCAATCGCGAAATCAACAAGCCGGAGGATATGAAGGCGCTGAAAATCCGCGTGCCCGACGCGCCGCTCTACACCATGTTCCCGCGCGCGGTCGGAGCCAATCCCACGCCGATCGCTTTTGCCGAAGTGTATCTCGCGCTGGCCAGTGGCACGGTCGATGCGCAGGAGAACCCGCTCCCGACGATTCAGGCGAAAAAGTTCTATGAGGTGCAGAAGCACATCGTGCTGACCGGGCACATCACTGACGCGCTCCTGACGATCGTCGGCGGACCGACCTGGGGCAAGCTCAGCGCCGATGAGCGCACGACACTTACGACGATCCTGAAGGAGGCAGCCGACAAATGCACCGCCGACATCGTGAAGTCGGAAAAGGAGCTCGTCGACTGGTTTAAGCAGCAGGGCAAGGCGGTGGCCGCGGTTGATCGCAAGCCGTTCCGCGAGGCGGTGGTCAAGCTGCATAACGGCGCCGACGCCACCTGGGACAAGGCCACCTACGACAAGCTGCAAGGCTTGGGCTCGGCCACGAACTGAAGCCGTTCGGGGCGAAGCCATGACGGTGAAAGGCACGGAGACGGGCGGCGCACCGTCCGTCTCCGAAGAGGTCGACGCTCTTTTCAAGGATTGGGAGAAGGAGGAGGCGAAGGTCGATCTCTCCGATCTCAACGCCTGGGACAGTATCGTCTTTGTCGTCTTCTGGGTTCTCTTCGCCGTCGTCTTTCTCCAGCTTTTCGCTCGTTACGTACTCAACGATTCCCCGGGCTGGACCGAGGAAATCGCCAGATATCTTCTGATTGGCGTGACCTTCATCGGTTCCGTGACGGCGATGCGTAAGGGCACGCACATCGCTGTCGAGGCGTTGTTCAAATACCTGTCGCCTCCGAGGCGTCACCAGCTTCTGCTGGTGATCGACCTGATCGTCGTTCTATTCTGTATTTTCCTCGCGGTGACCGCGGCGCAACTGTCGTTGCGCACCAACCAGTTCATGGTGACGATCAACGTCTCAAAGGCCATCGTCTACTGGGTCGTCTGCGCGAGCTTCGTGGCGATGGCCTTCTATGCAGGTCTGCGTTTGGTTCGGCGGTGGCAGGGTCGCGAGGCCGACGTGATCAAATCGCTCAGCATCGACTAGACCATGCTGATCGCCGTTCTCCTTATTTCGCTTTGCGCCCTGATCATCATGGGATTGCCGATCGGGATCGCCTTGGCAGGCTCTTCGCTGCTTTATCTCGTTCTGGGATATCTGACCGGTGAGGTCAGCGTGCCGTCGGTTGTCGTGATTCACCGAACGGTCAATGGAGTCGACTCCTTTCCCTTGCTCGCGGTCCCGTTTTTCATTTTCTGCGGAAACCTGATGAACACGTCCGGCATCACGAAGCGGATCTACGATTTCGCGCTTGCGGTGGTGGGTTGGGCCAAGGGAGGCCTTGGTCACGTCAATGTACTGGGCTCGGTGATCTTTGCCGGCATGTCCGGCACCGCCGTCGCCGATGCCGGCGGCCTCGGCACGATCGAAATCAAGGCCATGCGAGATCATGGCTATGACGTGAATTTCGCCGTCGGTCTCACGGCAGCCTCCTCGACCATCGGTCCGATCATTCCGCCTTCGCTGCCGATGGTGATCTACGGCGTCGTCGGTGGAGTCTCGATCGGCCAGCTTTTCGCCGCAGGTTTCGTGCCGGGGCTCCTCATGGCGGCGATCTTGATGGGCATGGTGTTCATCTATGCCCATCGGCGCGGATGGAAGCCGGACGCGACTTTCAATCTCTGTGCGCTTTGGGTGGCGTTCAAGCTCGCTTGGATGCCGTTGATGACGCCTGTGATCATTCTCGGCGGAATGGTGTTCGGCGTATTCACGCCCACGGAAGCCGCGATCGCCGCCTGCGTCTGGGCGCTGTTTCTCGGCCTCATCGTCTATCGTTCGCTGTCATGGCGGCAGCTCGTGCGCGTTTCGATGGACACGATCGAGACTACGGCCGTGGTCCTCATCATTGTCGGGGGCGCCTCGATTTTCGGGTGGATTTTGGCAACAACGCGGGTCACCGAGGCCTTTGCGGAATCGTTGCTGGCATTGACCACCAACCCTTACGCGATCCTTCTGCTGATCAACGTCCTGTTGTTGGTCGTGGGCTGTTTTCTGGAAACGATTGCGGCCATCACCATCCTGACGCCCGTGCTGCTGCCCATCGCCGTGCAGGTTGGCGTCGATCCGGTGCAATTCGGCCTGATCATGGTGCTCAATCTGATGATCGGCCTGCTCACTCCACCGGTTGGCATGGTGCTTTACGTGCTGACGCGCGTCGCAAATATTCCGTTCGAGCAATGCGTTCGTGCTTGCGCCCCGTTTATCTTTCCGCTGGTAATGGTGCTGGCTCTGATTACATTTGTTCCGTTCATCACGCTCTGGCTTCCGACGCTCATCTTCCGGTAAGACGAATGGCTGTCCCCCGAACGCTGCATCTTTCGCCCGTCGACAACATTGTGGTCGCCATCGATCAGATCTCGCAGGGGGTAGCGGTTGCCGGCGTGACTGCGCGCGAACGCATTCCGCGTGGCCACAAGATGGCCGTCGCCGCGGTTCACGAAAACGAGCCGGTCAAGAAGTTCGGGCAGATCATCGGCTTTGCCGCAAAGCCGATCGCGCCCGGTGACTGGGTGCACGAGCACAACGTCACGCTGCGCGAGTTCACGCGCGACTATCGCTTTGCCGAAGCAGCGCGGAACGACGAAATTCTCCCGCCCGAATTGCGAGCGACCTTCGAAGGCTACGTGCGGCCGAACGGCAAGGTCGGCACCCGCAACTACATCGGAATCCTGACTTCGGTGAATTGCTCAGCCACGGTCGCGAAATTCATTGCCGAGGCGGTCAACCGCTCGGACCTGCTTGAAGACTATCCCGAGATCGACGGCGTCGCTGCATTCGTGCACGGCACCGGCTGCGGCATGGCTGCTTATGGAGAAGGCTTCGACCTCCTGCGACGCACGCAATGGGGCTACGCCACGCATCCCAATCTTGGCGGCGCGTTGATGGTTGGTCTCGGCTGTGAGGTCTTCCAGATCGATCGTATGAAGGACGAATACAATCTGGTCGAAGGCGACCAGTTTCAGACCATGACCATCCAGGCCACCGGTGGCACGAAAAAAACCGTGGCTGAAGGCATCGAGCGCGTGAAGGCGATGCTGCCGATCGCTGCGCGCGCGAGACGCGAGACGCGGCCCGCATCCGATGTCGTCCTCGCGCTTCAGTGTGGGGGCTCGGACGGGTACTCCGGCATCACCGCAAATACCGCACTCGGCGCGGCGGTCGATCTGGTGGTCAAGCATGGGGGCACCGGCGTACTTGCCGAGACCCCGGAGATCTACGGTGCCGAGCACCTGCTTACGCGGCGTGCCGTCAATCGTGCTGTCGGTGAAAAGCTCGCCGAGCGCATTCGCTGGTGGGAGGACTACACCAAGCGCAACGGGGGGGAGATGAATAACAACCCCACACCCGGCAACAAGGCGGGCGGGCTCACCACCATCCTGGAAAAATCGCTGGGCGCTGCCGCCAAGGGCGGTTCGACGACATTGCGCGCCGTCTACGAATATGCGGAGCCGGTGAAGGAGAAGGGCTTCGTGTTCATGGACACCCCGGGCTACGACCCCGTGGGGGCGACAGGGCAAGTTGCGGGCGGCTGCAATGTGATGTGCTTCACCACCGGCCGTGGCTCCGCTTTCGGCTGCAAGCCGACGCCCTCCATCAAGCTCGCGACCAACACGGACATCTTTCACCGCATGAGCGACGACATGGACATCAATTGTGGTGACGTCCTCGACGGGGTGTCGATCGAGGACAAAGGGCGGGAGATTTTCGATCGAAGTCTTGGCCGTGGCCTCCGGCGAGCGCACGAAGTCGGAGAATCTCGGCTATGGCGATCTTGAGTTCGTGCCCTGGCAGGTCGGCGCGGTGATGTGACTAAGCGACGCCCGCCGTCTTCGCCCGCTCAAGCAGGCGTTCGGCGCGGATGAGATGCGGCCGGTCGAGCATCGCGCCGTCCAGCCCAATGACACCTGCACCTGGATTTGCCGCGAACGCGGCCACCACGGCTTTCGCGTGGGCTACTGCTTCCGGGGTTGGCGTGAACACGGCGTTGATCACTGGAACCTGTGCTGGGTGGATCGCGAGCTTCGCGACAAAGCCGTCGCGCCGCGCGTCCATGGCCTCGGCACGCAATCCGTCGAGGTCGCGATAGTTCGTGTACACGGAGTCGATCGGCATCAGTTCCGCTGCGACGGCGGCGAAGAGACAGAGTGCGCGAACGACGCGATAGGGTTCGGTATAGTCGCCGCCAGGAAATCGGTTTGATTCCGCATTCACCGCCGCCGAGAGATCCTCGCCCGCCCAGCACAATCCAGCGAGTCGCTTGCTCGCGCCGCGGTACGTGCCGAGCGAGAAGATTGACGCGGGTGTCTCGGTCGCGAGCGCAATCACGCGCGTCGAATTGTCGGGAAGGCCGGCGATCGCCTCGCGTGCGGCGAGTTTTGCATCGAGCAGGATCGCGTCGGCGCCGCTCGTGCATTTCGGCAGAACGATTCCATCGGGCGCGGCCGGAAGCACTTCATCCAGATCGCTGTCGAGAAGACCGGTGTCGAGTGAATTGACGCGCACGTATAGCAGCGGGCGTTGCTTTGCGCCGCGCGCGTTCTTCAGGAAATCGCGGACGATCTTGTGCGCGCCGGCTTTCGCAGCCGGTGCGACGGAGTCCTCGAGATCGAGCACGAGCGCGTCCGCGCCGGCGCTCATGGATTTCTCGAGCTTCTTCTCGCTGTCGCCCGGAACAAACAGCAGCGAGCGCATCAAGCTGGCCGCTTCTTCATGAATGCCTGTCGCTTGCACTCGGCAACGAGCGTGCCGTCCTGCTTGAACGCGCGGTGATGGAATTCAAGGATGCCGGCGTCCGGCCGCGAGCGCGACTCGCGTTTCCCGATCACCTCGGTGGAGGCGTGAACCGTGTCGCCTTCGAACAGCGGATTGGGAAACTTCACCTCGGCCATGCCGAGATTGGCGATCGTCGTGCCCACCGTGAGGTCGTTTACGGAGATGCCGATCATCAGGCCGAGCGTGAACAGTGAATTCATCAACGGCTGACCCCACTCCGTTTCGGTTTCGCAGAAGTGCCGGTCGATGTGCAGCGGCTGCGGATTGAGCGTCATGTTCGAAAACAGCATGTTGTCCATCTGCGTCACCGTGCGGCGCAGCCTGTGCTCGTAGACGCGGCCCGTCTCGAAATCCTCGAAGTACATGCCCCCTCTCGGGTGGCGTGCGGGCTCGGCGGGCATCACTTCCTCCATCGGGTCGGGCCTTAAGCATTCATTTACCATAGCAGCCCAAGGCTCAGGGCCATCGGCCCGAATTCTCTCAAATCACCGCGGGCCCGGGAAGGTGCCATGCGCCCCGAGGCGATTGCCGCAGCGGGCGACCGCGTTACCACGGCGATCCGGTCTGCGAGCCGGACCACCGGGACGACGTTCGACTATCTGCTGCGCACCGCAATTCGCGAGTCGTCGCTCGATCCGGCCGCTGCGGCGAAATCCTCGTCCGCGCGCGGGCTGTACCAGTTCATCGAGTTCGACCTGGCTCGCCATGGTCAAGGAAGAGGGACCGAAATACGGTCTCGGCAGCCACGCGGCCTCGATCGAGCAGGGCTCGAGCGGGCAATATTTCGTTCGTGATCCCGCCGTTCGCGCGCAAATCCTGAAGCTGCGTGAGAATCCGGAAGTGTCGTCGGTCATGGCCGGCGCGCTTGCGAAGCGGAACACGGAGGAGCTGTCGCACACTCTCGGCCGCAAGCCCACTGCGGGCGAACTCTATCTCGCACACTTCCTCGGCGCGAGCGGCGCGAAGCGCTTGCTCGCGCTGAAGCGCAACAATCCCGGCGCTTCGGCCGTTGCGGCGTTCCCGGAAGCTGCCCGCGCGAACAAGTCCGTCTTCTACGAAAGCAACGGCAAGGCGCGCACTGCCTCCGACGTGCTTGCGGCTCTTACGCAGCATCACAACGGTGCACCGGTTCTGCCGACACCGCCCGCGGCTGCCTTCGCGGAACTGCGTCCGACGTTCAATTCCGATCCGTTCGCGAAACTGAACAAGGCCACCATGCCGCCAAAGGTCGTGTTTCAGCATCCGATCAACCCGGGCCGTTCGGCGTTCGCCGCCGAAGACGGCCCGGCGTTCCAGGCCCTGTTCCGCGATGGCGTTTCGCACGGCGCGCTCTCGCCGGGCGTGCGTGAACTCTGGGGCAAAGGCGAGGGCCTGCCGCGGCGGCTCGCGGCGACCAGCTCGGACACGACGCTCAGTCCTCCGGGTCTTGGCGCGCCGCTAAACCTGCTCGATCACATGAAGCCGTCGGTTCAGCAAAGCGTCCGGCGTAGCAAGATCTGACTCCCTCGCGCGCTCGAATCCTTAATCAATTCCAAATAATTACGGTGAACGCTTTCTTAAGCGTCCGGCGACAATGATGCGCGCACGCGGGCCGGGGGCGTCTCAATGATCGTGCGTCAATTCCTGCGATGGATACAGACAGCTCCGCCCGGTGATCGCGCTGAAGCGACGAGCGCGCTGGCCCGGGCGTATCTCTATTCGGACCTGACGGACGAGGATCGGCTCGCGGCAGACGCGGCCATGACGGTGCTCCTCGACGATCCGTCGCCGCTCGTTCGGCTCGCGCTCGCCGACGCACTGGGAAATTCCCCGAACGCGCCGCACGGAGTGATCATCGGGCTCGCGCACGACCAGACGGACATCGCAACGATCGTGATCGGTCGTTCCCCCGTCTTGTGCGACGCCGAGCTTGTCGATCTCCTGGCCGCCGGAGGGATCAGCGTGCAGACCGCGGTCGCCGGCCGCGAAATGGTGTCACGGGCGCTTGCCGGTGCGATCGCGGAAGTCGCCGGCGCCGCTGCCTGCCTGATGCTGATCGAGAATCCGCATGCTGATCTCGGGGTCAATGCACTTGCGCGCATTGCCGACCGTCATGGACGGCTATCGGCGGTCCGCGAGGCGCTGCTCGCCCGCGAGGACCTGCCGGCTGAGACGCGTCAGGCACTGATTGCGCGGCTGTCCGAAACGCTTGCCCGCTTTGTGACCGATCGCGATTGGATCTCGGAAGACCGAGCGCGTCGGGTCACGCGTGAAGCGTGCGACCAGGCGACCGTCGTCATCGCTGCCGGCAAGGAAGCGGTCGAAGTCGCTTCGCTCGTGCAGCATCTCGTGGCGAGCGGCCAGCTTACCGGCAACCTTCTGCTGCGTGCGCTGCTCTGCGGCCACACGCAATTCTTGATCGAAGCGTTCGCAGCGCTCTCAGGACTGCGCACGGAACGGGTCGCCGCGATCCTATGCGACCGCAATGCGCATGGATTTCGCGCACTCTATGAACGTGCGGGCTTGCCGCCCGCGGCGCTCAGCGCATTCCGAGTTGCGATCGAAGTAATGAACGAGACCGGTTTCGTCGGCGACGCCTATGGGGCTGCAACGCTGAAGCGGCGGATGATCGAACGTGTGCTTACGCGCTACGAGAGCGTCTCCGAAGGAGAGATCGATCATCTACTCGCGATGCTGAAGCGGTTTGCGGCTGAAGCCGCCCGCGAAGAGGCGCGCTATTACACGGCCGACCTGGTGGCGGCGGCCTAGACGGCAGCGGCGATGTCGCGGCCCGGATAGTCGATCTGGACGTGGGCGTCGCCCGCGATCTCGGCATAACCTTCCTTGAGCTCGGCCGCGAGAAACTTTTCAACCAGAATGGCGAGCTGCTCGGCGACTTCAGCGCCGATCGCATCCGCTTTGCCGCGCCGGCTGTCGCGAACTGCCGCGCGGATCGCTTCCACGTGACGATCGACAAGCACCATGGGGCAGCGGGCGGGATGGGGGAGGTGGTCGATCAGTCGGCACAGGCTTCCTGCAATCCGGCCGGCGAGGGGATAGCCTAGCGTCGCGGCGTCGCCCTTCACGTCGTGCCCGGCGAGGAAGAGCACCTTAAGCGTCGGTGCCGATGCGCCGGCGTGGTGCACTGCCTGGCGCGCAGCCTCGAGCCTCTCGAACTCGGAGTCCATCCAGCCGGAGAATTCGCCCTTCAGCGCGGCGAGCGCGGCTTCCGCCTTTTCGATCGCATCCATTGCGATGTCGCCGGGCTCGGAGGTCATGATCACCGCGCCCTTGAGCCGATGCGGCGGTACGATGACCGAATGGTCGCCGTAGTGCGTCTCTTCTATCGGGCCCGGATTTGTTTTCGACATTGCGTGACCCGTTTCTCAGCTTGACGACGCGCCGGCAGCGACCTGTTCGGGCGCTGGTGCGGGTTGCGCGGTAGCGCCCCCAGTTCCGTCGGGACGCGGCTTCAGGCGGGCATCGAGTGCGGTGACGGGAATGACCGTGCCGCCGTCCGCGCCCTTTCGGCGCTCGGGGCCGGCATAGTTGGACATTACGTTGCGGCGCCGGTCGGGGCCGAAATAGCCTTTTGTCTGGAGGAACGGGCGCGGGTTGAGGACGACGCTGAGGACGCGCTCGTAGAGCGCCTTCGCTGCGATCGGCTTGGCGAGAAATTCGGTGACGCCCGCGTCACGCGCTTCCATCACGCGGCGCTTCTCGGAGTGGCCGCTCAGCATGATGATTGGCACGAACGGGTTGGCATTGCTGCCAGGTTGACGGATTGTCTTCGTCAGCTCGATGCCGTCGAAGATTGGCATCGCCCAGTCGGTGATCACGATGTCCGGGTTGTGTCCGGTAAAGCCTTCGAGGCCGGAAGCACCGTCCTCGGCTTCGTAGATCTCGCGCGAGCCAAAGCCGTGCAGCAATTGGCGCACGATACGCCGCATATGCGCGTTGTCGTCCACGATCAGAAAACGCAAACGGTGAAAATCAATACGGATCATGGCGCCCGCGCACGCAACAAAGCGGTACCCGGAACTGGGCACCCTATTAGCAACGGTTAGCCTTAAAAATCCGTTGCGTGCCGGTTTCGGCTCAGTATCCGAACTGTTCGGCGAGGATGCGCTCGTCGAGACTGTGGCCCGGGTCGAACAGCATGACCCGCGAAGTGGTGGTGTCCATGTGGACCGAAACCCGCATCACCGAGCGCACCTCGAAATGGTCGGCAACCGCGCTCACCGGGCGTTTGTCCGCCTCCAAGACCGAAAGCTCGATCCGGGCGCGATCGGGGAGGAGAGCCCCGCGCCAACGCCGCGGGCGAAATGCGCTGAGTGGGGTTAGCGCCAAGAGCGGAGCTGTGAGGGGCAGGATCGGCCCGTGCGCGGAGAGATTGTACGCGGTGGACCCCGCCGGTGTCGCGACGAGCACACCGTCGCTAATCAACTCAGCGAGCCGTACCTTCCCGTCGATCGTGATCTTCAGCTTCGCTGCCTGGTAGGACTGGCGCAACAGCGACACCTCGTTGAAGGCAGGCGCACGGTGCGTCTTGCCGGCGGTGTCGATCGCCTCCATCACCAACGGATGAATTACGACGCGCTCGGCCGAAGCGATGCGTTCGCTCAACTTGTCGACCCCGTACTCGTTCATCAGGAAGCCGACCGAACCGCGGTTCATTCCGTAAATCGGCGTGTTCGCGTTTTTCAGTCCATGCAGCGTCTGCAGCATGAAGCCGTCGCCGCCGAGAGCGACCACCACCTGCGCGTTCTCGACCTCGACGCCGCGGTAGCGCGCGGCAAGCTCGCCGCGCGCGGCTTCCGCCTCGTCATGCGCGCTCGCGACGAACGCGATCTTGTCGTAGCGTGTGACGGTCTTGTTCATCGGAATCCGGCAACGCCGGGCCAAGAGGAGAAATGCAATGGACGCGCCGGCCTTCGTCTATACGACCTATCCTTCGCTTGTCGAGGCGGAGAAGGCGGGGCAATCGCTGGTCGAGGCCGGACTCGCCGCTTGCGTTAATATTCTGCCGGAAATGGTCTCGATATTCCGGTGGAAGGGCCTGATTGAGCGCGGGGGCGAGGTCGTGATGATCATCAAGACCCGCGAGTCATTGCAAAACCGCGTTGCAAGCACGGTGCGCGAGACGCATCCATTCGCGACGCCGGCGATCGTGTTCCTGCCCACCGCGGGCGGGGACAAGGACTATGTCGGCTGGATTCTGGAAGAGACGGCCGGCGCGAAGTGATCCGCCTGCCTAGTACGTAATCTCGCCCGCGATCGAGCGCTTGAGGTCCTTGAACTCCCTGCAGTTCTCGTTCCCGCAAATTAGGCGGACCTTGGCGAGGTAATCTTCGGCGAGGCCGATATTGCCCTGCTCGGCGTGCCACATGCCGTAGTACGACCAGGTGCGCACGTGCTGCGGATCGGCGGCAAGCGCGCGCTCGTACCAATATTTTGCGTCCGCGTAGCTGCCGATCTTGCGGTGGGCGTAACCCAGATAGTTGGCGACGTCCGGATGGTCGTCGTATCCGAGCGCGTGCAGCGCGGGAATTCCGGCCACGTAATCACCCTTCATGATCAGTTCGTGGGCGCGACGATAACCGTCGCGAAATTCTTGCTCGGAGCTTTTCTGCTTTTGGTTTGTGGCCTTGCTCCCCTTCTGCTTTCCCTTGTCTTCGCTTGGCGGTGGGGCTGGGGGGTTGTCGGCGGGGACGGCGAAAGCCGGCGTGCTCGCAACGACGAAGATGCACAGAGCGGCTGCTGCAAGATGGCGGTTCATGTGAGGCCTCGTTCGTTCGCGCGCATGATAGCGGTGTCATGGGTGCGGCGGCTATCCGTGAGTCGCCGAACCCGCATTTGTGATCGGGTCACTCACCGGTAACACCGGCTCCAAAGCGGTATTCCCGCTCAGTTCGCGAGCCGCATCGTCAGCCCCGCGAACGCCGCAAACCCGGGCCCCCGATAGGAGAAGACGTTTTCGAAGTCTGCGTCGAAAATATTCTCCGCGCGAACGTAGGCGGTCGTCGTGGGTGTCAGGTCATACGAGATGATGCCGCCGACCAAGGTGTACGACGCGAGCGTGACCGGGACGACCGGAAACTTGAACCAGGTGTCGGGCATCGAACCGTTGTACACGACGTTGACAGTCGCGCGTCCGCGACCGCCGGCGAACATTGCAGTCGCCGATGCCGACCCAGAATGCCGCGGTCGCCGGACTTCCGGAGTCCCATCGGCAAGACGCGAGTCTGTGTAGGTATAGCTGGCCGCAAACGACAGCCAGTCGACCGGTATGATCTTGGCGGAAATCTCGACGCCCCGGCGCGGGCTGATGCCCGGGACGTTCTGGGGCGTCGACGGAAATCCGACCAGCACGATCTTGTCCTCGAAGTTTGACGCAAAATAAGTGACGTCGGTCACCAGTCGGCCGCCGAACAAGGTGTGTTCGATACCGATTTCCCAGCCGAAGGAATGCTCGGGTTTGAGCGCAGGGTTGCCGATGAAAGTGCCCGTGAAGAAGCCGAACTGTTCGATGAACGTCGGGTTGGTGACGCCGGTCCCCGCGCTGCCATGCAGACGGACGCCGGCGGGAAGTCGCTGCGAGGCGGTCCCGCGCCAGGTCGTCACGTCGACAAAGCCGGTGTTCCAGTCGTGGCGGACCGCAGCGGTGAGCGTCGTGCCGGTCGGCAGGTCGAGGCCGTATTCGCCTGCAAGGCCCGTGCGGGCGCGCTCTGCGCCGTTTGCCCAAAATAGTGCGGCCCCCGGGTCGAACATGAAGGAGGCGGAGTTGATTGTCAGAAACTCAAACTGACGATCGGCGGCAAAGGTCAGTGTGTGCCGCTCTCCGCCGATCGCGTTCGTGTTGCCGGTGAGGGTGGCCTTGTATTCGAGGTTGTCTCGCTTGCCCTGCGAGCGAAAGAATCCGAAGACGGCATCGTCATCGTTTCGATTCTGCTCGTAGCGGCTTGCGCTGAAGCGCTGCACGAACGCACCTTCGAACAACGTGAGGGTCGCGGCGACGCGTCCAGCCAGGCTCGAGAAGTTGTTGAAGTCGAAGGGCGAGTTGAAGGCAAGGCCCTCGAACGGACCGGCGAAGGGCTGCGCGTCGAACTCGGTGTGCCGATTCACGTAGCGAAGCATGCCCTCGACATTGAAGAAGGGCGACAAATCCGCGCCGCCTTTCAGCGTTGCGACGAGGCCGCGGCTTCCATCCTTTTCTGAACCGTTCAGTGCCTGGTTGTAGCCGTCCGTCTGATTGTAGCTAACGGTCGCCGAGCCATAGAACGGGCCGCTCGCGCCGCGGGCATTTGCGGCGACGACGCCCGAACGTCGGGAGCCGCCTTCAGCGCGAACTTCTGCGCGCGGCTTCGTGAGGCCGCGCCCGCTGTGCGTCACGATCGAAATAACGCCCGCATGGGCGTTCGCACCGTACAGGCCCGCTTGTGGTCCGCGGATCACCTCGATGCGATCCACGGCCTCGAGTGGAAAATCAGCGAAGTTGAAGTCGCCGTCCGTGATGTCGTTGACCGGTATTCCGTCGATCAACACGAGCACGTGGTTTGCCTCGGATCCGCGGACGCGGACTTGTGTGAAGCTTCCACGGCCGGCGAGGGGATTCACGGCGACGCCAGGCGCGGTGCTCAACGCGGCGGCGACCGTGTCGATCCCGCGTGCGAGCAGCTCACTGCCGCGCAGTACGGTGACCGCCGCGCCGACCTTGCTGAGTTCGGTGGGCGCCTGGTTTGCGTAGATGACGACCTCGGGCAAGTCGCGCAGCTGCGCGAAAGCCGGAAGCGGAGAGGTCGTTAGAAGAAACAAGCAGGCAAGAGACTTCGATCGCGCCATGGCGCGCCCCCATTCGTTGTCGATTGATGACAAGTCGCGGAGACACGATCGCGGAACGGACCTCTGGTCCGCGCGCTGTCGTACTCGGATTTCGGAAGCCGCCCCACGTGGCACTCCGCAACGGTTGACTCGAACGTCACCGCTGCGGAACGACCGCCCCGTGCGCGCTCCCCGCACGCCGGAAGGGTGACCGATGCAAGTCGGTCTCCTGGCTCGCGGGTCATCACCTGCTTCCACCTTCCCGGACGCTTCGCGCCCAGTGGCTTTTCGGAAGAGGCTCGCCGCTTACAGTTGCGGGGGCAGCCGCGGAATGGCCCAAGAGGGCGTCACCGCGTTCCCATGGTCCGGCCTTGCGGTCGGACCACCTGCATCGACGTCAATCAAATCTGTGCGCGAGGAGTCGGTCAAGCCGCGGACTGCCGCCGAGAAAATTTCAGAGCAAATTCAACGGCTGTTGGGCCATATCCCAAGCAGGGTTGATCCCAACTTCCATCCCAATCATCGGTCCCACAGCTAAAATATAGTCATAACAGGTACTTAAATAAATCTGTGGCACAACTAAATTCATTGGTTCAAGAGTCCTGATCCTCGAAACTCTATTGGCCCACCCCGCGTTGCACGCGGCACGGTTTGGAGTTGCCGCCATGGCGCAGTTGAAACTCGAAGAGTCCCGTAGCGGCTCGCCGAAACGGCTGCGCGTCTCGTTCGAGTTTTTTCCACCGAAGACCGAGGAGATGGAGCGCACGCTCTGGGAATCGATCGCGCGTCTCGCGCCGGTCGATCCAAGCTTTGTTTCCGTCACCTATGGCGCGGGAGGATCCACCCGCGAGCGGACGCACGCGACCGTGAAGCGCATTCTCGCGGAAACGGCGCTCGTGCCGGCCGCGCACCTTACTTGCGTTGCGGCGACGCGCGGCGAGGTCGACGAAGTTGTGCGCGCGTACCGCGCAGCGGGCCTCCGCCATATCGTGGCCTTGCGGGGCGATCCGCCGGAAGGGATCGGTGCGAAATATGAGCCGCACCCTGGCGGTTACGCTTACGCGTGCGACCTCGTCGCCGGAATCCGCCGTGCCGGCGATTTCGAGATTTCCGTCGCAGCGTTTCCGGAGAAGCATCCGGAAAGCCGTTCAATCGAAGAGGATCTCGACGCGCTGAAGCGCAAGATCGATGCCGGAGCGAGCCGGGCAATCACGCAGTTCTTCTTCGACAACGATCTCTATCACCGCTTCGTCGACCGCGTGCGAGCAAGCGGAATCAACATCCCGATCGTTCCGGGAGTCCTCCCGGTGCAGAACTTCAAGCAGGCGAAAAATTTTGCCGAGCGCGCTGGCGCTTCGGTTCCGCGCTGGCTCGCGGATCGCTTCGAAGGGCTCGACGAAGACGTAGCGACCCGAAAGCTCGTTGCGGCGGCGGTGGCAAGCGAGCAGGTGCTCGGTCTCGCCGCCCAGGGGGTCAAGGATTTTCACTTCTACACGATGAACCGCGCAGAACTCGTGTTTGCGATCTGTCATCAGCTCGGCTTGCGGCCCGCCGCAGCGCAGGCAGCGGCCTGAAAGTGACCGCAGTGCCCCCTCAACCGAAGAAAGTGGACGGCGTCGAAGTCGAGCAAGCGCTGCGAGCGATCGCGGCGGAACGAATCCTCGTGCTCGACGGCGCGATGGGTACGATGATCCAGTCGTTCAAGCTGGACGAAGCCGGTTATCGCGGCGCGCGCTTCGATGCCTGGAACCGGGAAGTGAGGGGAAACAATGATCTCCTCAATCTCAGCCGGCCCGATGCAATTCGCGACATTCACCTTGCATACTTCCGTTCCGGCGCGGACATCGTCGCAACCAACACTTTTTCTTCCACACGGATCGCCCAGGCCGACTATGGCATGGAGAAGGTCGCGTACGAATTGAACGTGGCCGGCGCATTGATCGCCCGCGAAGCGGCTGTGATAGCCGAAAAGGAAGACGGGCGCAGGCGGTTCGTCGCCGGTGCAATCGGACCGACGAACCGGACAGCGTCGATCTCGCCCGACGTTTCAAATCCGGGCTTCCGCGCCACGACGTTCGACGAGCTGGCCGGGGCATATGGCGAGCAGGCGCGTGGATTGATCGACGGCGGCGCGGAAATCCTGCTGATCGAAACCGTATTCGATACGCTCAACGCCAAGGCGGCGATTTTCGCGATCGAAAGCCTGTTCGAGGAGCTCGGTGTCCGGCTGCCGATCATGATCTCCGGCACCATCACCGACCGGGCCGGACGGCTGCTTTCCGGCCAGACGCCGGAGGCATTCTGGATTTCGATTGCGCACGCGCGGCCGTTCTCCGTCGGTCTCAACTGCGCGCTCGGCGCGCGCGAGATGCGCGCGCACATCGATGCGATCGGGCGTGTGGCGGATACGCTGATTTGCGCCTACCCGAACGCCGGGCTGCCGAATGAGTTCGGCGGTTACGACGAAAGCCCCGAATTCATGGCGAACATGCTCGGCGAGTTTGCCGAGGCCGGACTTGTGAACGTCATCGGCGGATGCTGCGGCACGACACCGGAGCACATTCGTGCAATCGCAGCGATCGTAGCCGGCAAGAGACCGCGCCAAGTTCCGAAGCTGCCGCCCCGTTTACGTCTCGCCGGCCTCGAGCCGTTCGAACTCACCGAGGCTATCCCCTTCGTCAACGTCGGCGAGCGGACCAACGTCACGGGTTCAGCAAAATTTCGCAAACTGATCACGGGCGGCGATTACGGCGCGGGACTGAGCATCGCCCGCGACCAGGTCGAGAACGGCGCGCAGGTGATCGACGTGAATATGGATGAGGGCCTGCTCAACTCCGAGCATGCGATGGTCACCTTCCTGAATCTGATTGCCGCCGAGCCCGACATCGCGCGCGTGCCGATCATGGTCGACTCCTCGAAGTGGACGGTGATCGAGGCGGGGCTCAAGTGCGTGCAGGGCAAGGGAATCGTCAACTCGATTTCCATGAAGGAAGGTGAGGACGCGTTTCGAGCGCACGCGCGTCTCGTGCGCCGGTATGGCGCCGCGGTCGTCGTGATGGCGTTCGACGAGAAGGGGCAGGCCGACACGCTCGAGCGCAAGGTTTCCATCGCGCAGCGCGCCTATCGGATTCTGGTGGATGAGGTCGGCTTCCCGCCGGAAGACATCATCTTCGATCCCAACATCTTTGCGGTAGCGACCGGGATCGAGGAGCACTCGGGCTACGGCATCGCATTCATCGAGGCGGCGCGGCAAATCCGCGAAAAACTCCCTAGCGCGCACGTGTCGGGCGGTGTCTCGAACCTGTCGTTCTCCTTCCGCGGCAACGAGCGCGTCCGTGAAGCAATGCACTGTGTTTTCCTCTATCACGCGATCAAGGCCGGCATGGACATGGGCATCGTCAATGCCGGTCAGCTACCGGTCTACGACGACCTCGACGCCGAACTGCGCGAGGCGTGCGAAGACGTGGTGCTCAACCGCCGCGAAGATGCGACCGAGCGCATGCTCGCCTTGGCCGAGCGCTACAAAGGCGGCGGCGAGAAGAAGAAAGAGGCGGATCTCGCCTGGCGCGAGTGGCCGGTGCAGAAGCGGCTCGAGCACGCTCTCGTCCGCGGCATCACCGAGTTCATAGAGACCGACACTGAGGAGGCGAGGCAAGCCGCGAAGCGGCCGCTTGAGGTGATCGAAGGGCCACTGATGGCCGGGATGAATGTGGTCGGAGACCTGTTCGGCTCCGGCAAGATGTTTCTGCCGCAGGTGGTGAAGTCGGCGCGCGTGATGAAGCAGGCGGTCGCCTATCTCATGCCGTACATGGAGGAGGAGAAGCGACGGAGCGGCCTCGAGCAGGGCAAGGCCGCGGGCAAGATCGTGCTCGCCACGGTGAAAGGTGACGTGCACGATATCGGCAAGAACATCGTCGGCGTTGTGCTCCAGTGCAACAATTATGAAGTGATCGATCTCGGCGTGATGGTGCCCGCGCACAAGATTCTCGAGACTGCGCGGCAGGAAAATGCGGATATCGTCGGTCTGTCCGGGCTGATTACTCCGTCGCTCGACGAGATGTGCCACGTTGCGGAGGAGATGGAGCGCGAAGGGTTTGACCTGCCGCTGCTCATCGGCGGGGCCACCACGAGCAAGGTGCATACCGCGGTGAAGATTTCGCCGCGTTACAAGAAAAGTCAGGCGATGCACGTGATCGACGCGAGCCGCGCGGTCGGCGTCGTATCGGGCCTGCTCAATCCGGAGGTGCGGATGCGCACGATCGCGCAGGTGCGCGCCGAGTACGGCCGTATCGCAGAGACGCATGCGCGCGCGCAAACCGACACGCGGCGGCTGCCGATCGGGGAGGCGCGCGCCAACCGCTTCAAACCGGATTTTTCGAGTTACCTGCCGCCGCGGCCCACGTTCCTCGGCAGCAAGCGGTTCGACAAGTACGATCTCTCCGAGCTCACACGGCTCATCGACTGGACGCCGTTCTTCGCGACTTGGGATCTGCAGGGCCGCTATCCCGACATCCTGAAGGACAGGAAGTTCGGCGAGGCGGCGCGGCAGCTGCACGAGGATGCGTTGGCGATGCTCGACAAGATCGTCGCGGAGAAGTGGCTGACGGCGCGCGGCATGATCGGTTTCTTCCCCGCCAATGCCGTCGGCGACGACATCGTGCTTTATAAGGACGAGACGCGGCGCGATGTGGTCGCGAGCTTGCATTCACTGCGTCAGCAGATGCCGAAGCGCGACGGCCGCGCGTGCCTCGCGCTCTCGGATTTCGTCGCGCCGGGCGAGAGCGCGGTAGCCGATTACGTCGGAGCATTCGTCGTGACGGCGGGCATCGGCGAGGCGGAAAAATCCGAGGCGTTGAAGGGCGCGAACAACGACTACGATGCGATCCTGCTCAAGGCGCTCGCCGACCGGCTCGCGGAAGCCTTCGCGGAGCGCCTGCATCAACGTGTGCGCAGGGAATTCTGGGGGTACGCGCCTGACGAGAACCTCTCGAACGAAGAACTGATCGGAGAGAAATATCGCGGCATTCGCCCCGCGCCCGGATATCCGGCGCAACCGGACCACACGGAGAAGGCGACATTATTCGAGTTGCTCGACGCCGAGCGCGCGATCGGCGTGAAGCTGACGGAAAGCTACGCCATGTGGCCTGGTGCTGCGGTGTCGGGTCTCTATTTCTCGCACCCGGACAGCGCCTATTTTGGTGTCGGCCGCATCGATCGCGATCAGATCGAGGATTACGCGAAGCGCAAGGGCTGGACGATCGCCGAAGCCGAAAAGTGGCTTGCCCCGATCCTTTCCTACGACCCGGCCGCCGTGCCGAAGGTCGCGGCGGAGTAATCGCACCTAATCTTAAGCGTCATCCTTCGAGGCTCGCGGGCTGCGCCCGCTCGCACCTCAGGATGACGGTACAAGAAAAAGAAGGCTGCATCGACTTGCGATGCAGCCTCCCGCTGGTCGGGAAGAGTTCGGGTATTCAAAAACTGCTCAGACGATCGGATTCCACGGCGCCGGCACAAACCGGTACGCGTCTCCGACCTTTTCCAAATAGCCGAGGCCGGGGAAGGGCATGTGATAGGCGCCGAATAGAATTCGATCGGTCGCGATCATGTCGAACAGCTTGCGACGCGATTGCTGCGCGAGCGGTGCGTCCGTATCGGCGTTCGGAAGCCAGTCCGGCCTCGCGATAAACAGCCACGACATACCGGGTGTCGCATCGCTTTGGATTACCGTCTTGGCGGATCCGGAAGCAACGACGAACGACGTGTGACCCGGTGTATGTCCGGGAGTACCCATCGATGTAATTCCAGGAACGAGCTCCTTGCCCCATTCGTACTTCGTGATCTTGTCGGCGATCGGTCCGAAGATTTTGCGCACATTCTGGAATCCGCCACGCGCATTCTCGGGCGCCGCATTCATCTTCGCGTCGTCCATCCAATGCGCCCACTCCACCGCAGGGACCATGATCTCGGCGTTCGGGTAAATTAGGTCGCCGTTCGCGGTGCGCAGACCGCCGATGTGATCCTGATGGAAATGGGAAATGATCACGACGTCTACCGCCTTGGGGTCGATACCGGAGGCGGTAAGGTTGCTCAGCGTCAGGCCGGTGCCGGGGCGGCCCGGGAAGTTGCCCGTGTCGATCAGGACGAGTTTCGATCCGGTATTCACCACGTTCTGGTTGAAGTGAAAAACGGTCTGATCGGCAGGCATGAACGAGGCGGAGAGGGCCGCCTGCACCTCCTCGAGGGAGGCGTTCCGAGCAGGACTTCTTTCCATTTTGGTTTGGAAGATCCCGTCCGAAAGCACGGTGATCTCGAAGTCGCCGACTTTGTGCCGATAGAACGATGGCGCCTGCTTGCCAGAAGGGGGCGCAGCCGCCATCGCCGGCACAATTGATAGTGATGGTGCGAGCGCTGACGTCGCGACGGCGGTCGCGCCGGTCAGAACAGTACGCCGGTCCAGCAATCTCATCGTTCTTCCTCCCTTGGTGACCACAGCATTGCGAAGACACGAGATTGAACAGTCCAACCCCAGCCGTAATTGGGTATTCCGTGCATCGCGGATCGCAATGTCGTGAGCGTAAAAAAAAAGGCTGCATCGACCTTGCGATGCAGCCTCCCGCGGGGGCGGGGGAACCGATCTCTTAGATGAGGGGATTCCAGGGAATGGGGTGCAGACGGTATCCGCCACCTTCCTTCGTGATGTAGCCGGTGGCAGGAAACGGCCAATGATACCCGGCGACCAGCATCTTGTCGGCGGCAACGCGGTCGAGAAGCTTTTTCCGCGTCTCGACGGCCATCGGCCCGTCCATATCAAAGCTGAATTGCCACTCGGGATTGCGGACGAAAAGGTATGGATTGTTCGTCGTATCGACGATCGTGATCATCGATTGATTGCCCGAGGCAATGGCGAATGCGGTGTGGCCCGGCGTGTGACCAGGTGCGGGAATCGACGTAATGCCCGGCGCCACTTCCTTACCCGGTTCAAACTTTGTCACTTTGTCCGCGATCGAGCCGAACACACGGCGCGAGTTATTGAAGTTTCCGCGTCCCGCTTCCGGGGCCGCGTTCATCTTCGCATCGTCCATCCAATGCGCCCATTCCGGCGCGGGCACCATCACTTCGGCGTTCGGGAAGACGAGTTGGCCTTCCTTGGTGCGGATGCCGTTGATGTGGTCGCCGTGAAAGTGAGAAATCACGACCGTGTCGACTTGCTTCGGGTCGAAGCCTGCTGCGGTCAGATTGGCCAAGAAATTCACAGCGGTCGGGACGAACATGCCGGCAGAGCCGGTGTCGATCAGCACCAGCTTCGAGCCAGTGTTGACCATGAGTGGTGTGAAAGGAACGTGTAGCTTCTCAGTGGACTGAAACTGCTCAGCGAGCGCCTTCTTCATGTCCTCGACGGTCGCGTTACGTACGAGATTTTGGGCGACATCCGGAAGCCACACGCCGTCGTTGATCGCGGTGATCTCGAAGTCGCCGACCTTATACCGGTAGAAGGCGGCCGCTTGCTTGCCTGCAGGAGGTGCAGCGGCCCGGGCGGGCGCCATACTTCCCGGAGCTATCGTGGTTGCACCCAGAGCGGTTGCCCCAGCGATTAATGTCCGACGATTGAGTTCCTTCATGGCATCGCCTCCCTGGCGTGAATGCTTTTTGATTTCGTCCGAGCAATATCGCGATCTT
Source organism: uncultured Alphaproteobacteria bacterium (assembly GCA_963711595.1). GTDB lineage: Bacteria > Pseudomonadota > Alphaproteobacteria > Rhizobiales > Xanthobacteraceae > JAUSIF01. The sequence continues at coordinate 608,914 of CAVQER010000005.1, read as the reverse complement.
AGCGCCGTCGGCGGCAGGCACGATGGCCGCCATCGGCCAAGGTATTCACGATGGGTTGAACACCGGCAGCTTTTGGCTATTCCGCGGCAGCCAGATGTCGGGCGGGCGCGCGCGGACGATCCGCCTCATTCCGGTAGGGCAGGGGCTGGACCCCCGCCATGTGTTCCGCGATGATCCGCGCCCGACGTACTTTCAAGTTGATCGCGAATCGGGCTTCGTCCGGCCCGTTTGGCGGCGGCACCAGCGAATTCACCCGTAATGGAGAGTGTTTGTGGCAGCGAGCCGAAACAAGAAGTCGGCGGGCGCTGCATCCGTGCGCCCGGAACTGCTGCTCGGCGTGTTTGGGTTGGCGATCTTTCTGAGCGCGGGCCTGCTTTTTGCGGTGCAGCCGCTATTCACGAAAATCGTTCTACCGACACTCGGCGGCGCCCCGGCGGTCTGGTCGGTAGCACTCGTCTTTTTCCAGGGTGCGCTGCTAGCCGGCTACCTTTATGCGCATCTGCTCACTCGCCACCTGCCGGGCCGGCAGTCGGTCATCATTCATTTGATTGTCATGTTCGCGGCGACGCTAGCCCTGCCGCTCGGCATCGCCGCTGGCTGGGGACGGCCGCCGGCCCGAGGTGCTGAGCTGTGGCTGATCGGACTCTTCGCTGTTTCAATCGGGCTCCCGTTCTTCGCGCTGTCGGCCAACGCACCGCTGCTGCAGGCCTGGTTCGCGCGGACGGGCCATCCCTCGGCGAGGGACCCATACTTTCTCTATGCCGCGAGCAACGTCGGCAGTTTTCTTGCGCTCCTGAGCTATCCGTTCCTCGTCGAGCCGTTCAGTCGACTCGGACAGCAGACGACGACCTGGTCGATTCTGTTCTACCTGCTGATCGTCATGATCGCTGTGTGCGGCATGTTGCTTCTGCGTTCGCGCAACGCGCTACCCGCACAGAAATCAGATGCGGCGGAAGAGGCGGAGCCAACGTGGCGCGACGCGGCGATCTGGGTTGGGCTTGCCGCGGTACCGTCCGCTTTCCTGATCGCCGTGACGGCGCACATCTCGACGGACATTGCCGCGGCGCCGTTGCTCTGGGTCATTCCACTCGCGCTCTACCTGTTGACCTTCGTGATCGTCTTTCAGACGAAGCGCATAATATCGCACGAGGTCTTCCTGAAGATTCAACCGGCCGCGATCGCGCTTTTGATCGGCATGTTGATCGTTCCCTATTGGACCAACATCTCGCTGGTTGCCGCAATCAACTTCGGCGCGTTCTTCGTCACGGCGATGGTCTGTCATGGCGAACTCGCACGCAGGCGGCCGGCCGCGCGGCACCTCACGGCCTTCTACCTTTGGATCGCGGTCGGCGGCATGATCGGCGGAATCTTCACGGGGCTGATCGCGCCCTATGCGTTCAATTGGGTGGCCGAGTATCCGTTGCTGATCGTGGCCGGAATCCTTTGTCGGCCCGGACTGCGAATCCGGCGGAGCTCCAGATCATGGGCGGTCATTGCCGGAATGGTGCTGGCGGCAGTCCTGGCGATTGTGGCGTTCCAGTACTTGCGCATCTGGCCCGATCGCACGGCCTTCGATGGCTTGGTCGGAGTTGCGTTAGTCGTCTCGATCACATTCCTTTGGTCCGATCCGCTCAAATTGGCGATCGCGTTCGCTTGCGTGCTTGTCGCGATCTACGGCTATCTCGGAGCCGGGGCGAATGAACGAACGATCCGCAGCTTTTTCGGCGTGCACAAGATTTACGACGTGAGTACGGTCGACTCGACTGTCCGCGTGTTGATGCACGGCACAACGATCCACGGAGGTCAGATCGTCGATGGGCCGCACGCACGCACCCCTGAAGGCCGTCCGTCAACGGCCACCTATTTTGGTCCGCGCTCGCCGATGGCGCGCGTGTTCGATGCGACGAAGGCGAACAAGGCCGGTCCGATGCGCGTCGCCGTCGTTGGTCTCGGGGCGGGTACCGTGGCCTGCTTCATGCGCCCCCAGGACACGCTTCATTTCTACGAAATCGACCAGACGGTCGTGCGCATTGCGCTCGATACCAAGATCTTCGACTACGTCGCGAAGTGCAAACCGGATTCGCGTGTCACGGTGGGGGACGCTCGGCTCACGCTCGAAGACGCGCAGGACGCGTATTACGACTTGATCGTGATGGACGCGTTCACATCCGACGCCGTGCCGGTCCACTTGCTGACGCGGGAAGCAATGGGGCTCTACCTGAAGAAACTTGCTCCCGGCGGAATGGTCGTTTCACACGTGATGAACCGGCATCTCGAGCTTCCGACCGTCGTCGCCGGGATTGCCGCGTCGAACGGACTCGTTACCCGTCATTCCCAGTCTTCGGAATACGACAACGATCGCTATCTTTTTGCATCGAGCGTCGCCGCGGTCGCGCGCAGCGACAAGGATTTCGGGGCGCTCCTCGCCTCGGGTGAATGGGAAATCGTGGCACCCGATCCCAACCAGTGGGTCTGGACCGACGACTATTCGAACATCGTGGGCGCGCTTCTGCGTCATATGAGACAATGAACCGACGGGATTCGCATGGCGCTTAGTGCAAGGGAAAAAAAGAAGCAGAGGCGATTGCCGGCGTCAGCAGTCGCCGAGAGGCACGACGTAACGCTCGCCGTCTACGCGATCGCGATCTTCGTAAGTGCCGGCCTGCTGTTCGCCGTCCAGCCGCTCTTCGCCAAGATCGTGTTGCCGACGCTCGGTGGTGCGCCATCGGTCTGGTCGGTTGCCCTCGTCTTTTTCCAGGCGGCGCTGCTCGCGGGCTATCTCTACGCGCATCTCCTCACGCGCTATCTGCCGGGCCGCCCGTCGGTAATCGTGCACGTGATCGTTATGCTCGCCGCGACCATCGCGCTTCCGCTCGGCATAGCCAGCGTGTGGGGACGGCCGCCCGCACAGGGCACGGAATTCTGGCTGATCGGATTGTTTACGGTCTCGATCGGATTGCCGTTCTTTGCGCTCTCAGCCAATGCGCCGTTGCTGCAGGCCTGGTACGCGCGAACAGGACATCCGTCGTCGAAGGATCCCTACTTCTTGTATGCGGGGAGCAATATCGGCAGTTTTCTTGCGCTCCTCAGCTACCCGTTTCTCGTCGAGCCATTCACGCGCCTCGGCCAGCAGACGCAGTTCTGGTCGGGCCTGTTCTATGTCCTCATCCTGCTCATCGCACTTTGCGGCGTGCTCATGATGCGCTCGAAGAACGTGGCGCCGAGTTCGGCGGCGGTCGGCGGGCTCGGGCTCGCGGCGCCCAGCGCACGCGATGGATTGATTTGGGCGGCGCTCGCTGCCGTGCCGGCAGGGCTGATGGTCGCCGTCACGTCGCATATCTCGACTGACATCGCCGCGGCCCCGCTTCTCTGGGTCATTCCCCTTGCACTCTATCTCCTGAGTTTCGTGCTCGTGTTCCAGAGCAACCCCATCATCCCGCAGTGGGTCTTCATCAACAGTCAGCCGATCCTGATCGCCGTGCTGATCGGCACGTTCGCGATCGATCACGGCCAGAATATTCTGGTGGTGCTCGCGGTACACATCGCGACATTCTTCGTGACGACGATGGTTTGCCACGGCGAACTCGCGCGCAGGCGCCCGCCCGCTCGTTATCTGACCGCGTTCTATCTGTGGATGGCGGTGGGTGGCGTCGTCGGCGGCATCTTCGCCGGTCTGATCGCGCCGAGGATCTTCAACTGGATCGCGGAATACCCGTTGCTTCTGCTTGCCGCAGTGTTGTGCCGGCCGGGCTTCTTGCTGCCGGAAGGCCGTACGGCCCAACAGTTCTGGATCGGCGCACTCGTCCTGCTCCTGCTGTTCCTCGTGCCGCGCCTCGTCTTCGGCTATGAGTTCACGCACGTTGCATATGGCGGCGTGGTTTTCGTTCTGCTCGCGGCGGCTTTGGTGTTTTCGAGCCAGCCGCTGAAGTTCGCTGCGTTGATCGCACTTACCTTCATGTTCATCCGCGTCTACGACACGGAAAGCGCTGGGCGGACGCAACTCCGCAGCTTCTTCGGCGTACACAAGATTCTCGACATCCCCAGCGGAGAGTATCGTGTCCTGATGCACGGCACGACGATCCACGGCGCGCAGCGTATCCGCGATGCTGAGGGAAAGCCCATTGGCGGGAGACCCGAGCCGATCACCTATTACACACGGAATTCGCCGATCGGGCAGGCGATCCAGGCCGTACGAGACAGGAAAGGCGGGCCGATCCGTGTCGCCGCGGTAGGCCTGGGCACGGGCTCGATCGCGTGCCTCACCGAGAGCGGCGACTCTCTCGACTACTATGAGATCGACCGGACGGTGGTGCGCGTCTCGCGCGAAGAGAACTACTTCACGTTCATCGCCAATTGTGCGCCGAGCGCCTCGGTCATATTGGGCGACGCGCGGCTGACGATGGCGGATGCGCCCGACGGCCGTTACGACATCATCATCGTCGATGCGTTCAGCTCGGATGCAATCCCCGTTCACTTGGTGACGCGCGAAGCGATGGCGATCTATCTGAAAAAGACGGCGCACACAGGTTTGATCGTCATGCACGTGTCCAACCGGCATCTGGAGCTGACCTCCGTGGTTGCGGGAGTCGCCGCCGCAAACGGAGCGGTCACGCGGGAGTATTTTACCGGAGATGAGGACGCCGAGATTCGCAAGGACGAGTATGACGACTCCGCGTATCGCTTCACGAGCGTGGTCGCCGTGGTCGGGCGTACCGACGCGGATTTCGGTGAGATCGCCGCACGCAAGAGCTGGTCGGTGGTGGAACCGGATCCGGACCAATGGGTGTGGACCGACGATTACTCGAACCTGATCGGCGCGCTCGTACGAAATCTGCGTTGAGCTTGTTCCCGAATTGGGGAACGGACCCTATCGCTTGACGTTTTCTCCGCAGCGGACGGCTGCAAATGGAGGAACACGTTATGCGGTCACTCTTATTGAGTACCGTTGCTGCAGCCGCGCTCGCGGCCGGCACGGTTACGGCAAGCGCACAGACGACAGATCCGCGCCGGATGGAACCCGGGATCCAGGGTCAGACCCAGGCGCCCGGCGGTTCCGCCCAGGACGAGCAGAAGGGTAAAGAGCAATCTCCCCGCGTCGTGGGACCGGGACAATCCGATCAGCGGCCGTCGACCCAGGCGCCCAGCAGCGCGCAGTCGGATCAGAAATCCGATGCGACGCAGGATCAGCAAAAGGGTTCGGCGCAGATGGATCGCGCTCCGAGCACGGAGGGCAAGGATCGTGATCTGAGCAAGGCACAGGACCAGGCGCCGTCGAAGCAACGGACCACGGGTACGCAGCAGCGCGAGCCGCGCGGTCAGGCGCAGGACCAGCGCACGCCGGGTACGAAGCAGCCTGGCACGGCACAAAAGCGTGACGAATTGAGTGGGCAGTCAAAGGGCCAGGCGAAAACCCAGCAACCTGCTCGCTCCGACGTACAGTCTGAGACGCAGGCCCGTTCCGGCGAGGCCAATGCGCCCAAACTCTCGGAACGGCAACACACGACGATTTAACAATCGTTCCAGCGAGAAAGAAACCTGAATGTCGTGTCGCGATCCGACATCAACGTTTCGATTTCGATCGGCGCGACGTTTCCCCGATCTGTGCGGCTAGCGCCGTTGCCGGCTTCGATCATCGCAGTGGTTCCGCACTATCGCGACTTCCGTTACGTGGTGGTCGAAGAAGAGATCGTGATCGTGCATCCGCGCACGTTCCGTGTCGTCGAGGTGATCCCGCTCCAAGGCCGCGGTTCGGCGCGCGTCGCGACCGGCGCGCGGTCAGCTGATCGGGTTCAGTTCACCAGCGCGCAGCGTGCCCGCATCCTCAACTTCGCGCGAAGCGACTGCGCGACCGTGCTCGCGCAGACCGACTTCGATCTCGCTGTAGGAGCGACGATCCCGCAGCAGATCGAGTTGTGCCCGTTCGAGGATACGGTGGTGAGCGAGGTGAGCGTGCTTCGACCCTATCGTTTCTTCCTCGTGCAGGATCAGGTCGTCCTGGTCGATCCGAGGGACCACACGATCGTCGAAGTGATCCGCTGAGGTAACGACACATAATAAGAAGAGACAGCGGCGCCTGGCGCCGCTGTCTCTTTGTTGAAGGGGAGGGGTGACGTAAAAGCCCCGGCAATCAGCCGGGGCTTTTCATTTCTGCGACTGGGCGCGCGCCGTTTGGCATTGCGGGGCAGGTGTCGGCAGGATTAACTTCCTCATGCGCCGCTCCGACCCGCACGACGACCCACTGAAAGATAAACCCCGCCCGAGGGGTTCGAGCGGGGCCAACTTAGGCCTGAATCTGGTTGGGGTCGGGGATGCCAGTACGCCCAGGCCGCCGATTTCATCGCATCTCCGACCTGTACGCTGGATGAATGGGGTTGGTGCGTTGTCGAGCTCCACTGAAGTAGCTGCGTAAGGTCGTAGCGGTTCTTGGTGCTAGTAGCTGCGTAAGGTCGTAGCGGTTCTTGGTGCGCTCGCCCCCCGCAACCGTCGCGGTCTGGGAACCCAGACGAACCTGTCAGGCCGACAACCGCTCCCACATAACAAACAAAGTGCTCGCGGGTCGGTACGACTTGGCAGACCGGAACAACCTTCGTGGTTGCGGCATTGCCGCTTCGGGCAACAACGTCCCAAGGAGCACCTTCATGAGAAATGCATTGATCGTCGGCATCGCCGCGCTCGCCTTGACAGCAAGCGGTGAGAGCTTTGCTCAGGCAGTCGCTGTCGAAGTCAACCCGGAGCAGCGTACCGTAATTAGGGAATACGTCGTCAAGCAGAACGTGGCGCCAGTCACGATCCAGGGCGAGGTTCGCGTCGGAAGTTCTCTGCCGGCGGAAGTCCAACTCGTGGAAGTTCCGTCAGTCTGGGGACCGGCATTTACGAGATACCGCTACGTATACTGGAATAATCAAGTCGTGCTCGTCGAACCTTCCAGCCGAAAGGTAATACAGATCATCAATTGACATCGCGGGAAGGCCTTCCGTGGAGGCCACGGTTGGAAACGAGAGCCCCGGCATCGCGCCGGGGCTTTTCTTCGCGCTAAGTACGGGCGCGCATCGGAGCATGCGTGGCCATCGTCAAAATGCCGCGCTACTCGCGCGCTACGGTTTCAGGACCGGCGTTCGCACACACGGAACGAAACCAAAATCTCCGAACAGGCCAACTGATCTAACGCCTCCCGGCCCTGACTTTTTACCCCGCGAGAGATTGGTGCCGGCTGCAGGAATTGAACCTGCGACCTCCCGCTTACAAGGCGGGTGCTCTACCAGCTGAGCTAAGCCGGCCGGTGCCGCGAATGCCCGCCAAATCGGCGGTAAATGCGGCGCCAACTCATAAACCATATAGCGACGTTCTAACCATAGAGTAACGAGCGACCCACCCGCAGGTGTATGAGGTGAGGCGTTCGGAGGCGCGCGTGTCGGCCCAGAAGCTTTCTGCCTATTTGTTTGTCGCCGTAATGCTCGCGTCGGGTTTGGCGGTTCCTCTGCTTGCGGTCAGCGCCGGCCGTGCCGACCATCTACCTTATGTACGGCCCGATGGATCGGTCGTGCACGGCGATTGGGGTCTGTACCGGCCGGGCGCGGTCGTGCCGTGGGTCGTCGGTCCGGCCGTGATCGGCGCGGCACCGCTCAGCACGACGGGCTACTTCTTTCCCACCAACCGGGACGATCCTGGCGCGTACCGCAGGCGTCCGCCCGAGAAGAGCGGCCCTCCGGGCGAGCCGTATTCGCGTTGGTGGGGTGCGGAGTCCGAGCCGCCGAATTCGACGCCGCCCACGGTCTATGCGCCCTTCGACCCGCCCCCGGTGATCCTGGCGCCGCGCGTCGACGGGCATTCGAAACACCCGCACAAGCACAAGTAACGAGCACGGCGTCTCAGGCGCGTGCAAGTTGCTGCGCCAGCGCCTGATTGAATCCGCGCGGGCCTGCGGCGGTGACGCCGCCATCGACGGGAAGAATTGCTCCGGTGATGTAGGCGGCGAGGGGTGAGGCGAGGAACAGGCAGGCGTTTGCCACTTCCTCCTTGGTGCCAAAGCGGCCGAGCGGCACGGCACGCCGGGCAAATTCCTTCGTCTCGTCGGTCGGGGCAAGGCGGGCCATGCCTTCGGTGTCGGCGATCGGTCCGGGGATGACCGAGTTTACGCGGATGCCGTCCGCTCCCCATTCGATCGCGAGCACTTGCGTGAGCATGTCGACGCCTGCCTTGGCGGCGCAGACGTGTGCCTGCAGAGGCTGCGCATGCATCGCCTGCGGCGCGGAGATGTTGATGACGACGGCGCCAGGCTTGCGCAGATACTGATGTCCCGTGCGCAGGACATTGAAGGTGCCGAGGAGATCGATGTCCACGACGGCCTTGAAGGCATTCGTCGACATGCCAAGGGCGGCCGCGGGGAAGTTGCCTGCAGCGCCGGAGACCAGAACGTCGAAATTCCCGAGTGCGGCGTGCGCATCCTTGAGCGCGCCGGATACCGCAGGCACGTCGCGTACGTCGGCCGCTGCGCCGAAGACTTTTGCTCCGTGTTTTTTCAGATCGGTCGTCGCGGCAGCGACCTTCTCGGGTGAACGGCTGATAACAGCGACGTGCGCGCCGTGGCGCGCGAACGCGTGGGCGATCCCGAGGTTGATGCCGCTCGTGCCACCGGCGACGAACACAACGCGATCCTTGAAGTCGAAGGAGTCCATCGAGCGCTCCGGGTTAGCGGTTGTCGGCGGCGAGCCGCCGTGTCGCAAGTTGCAGCGCGAGCGCGGTGGCGTTCGAGACGTTGAGGCTCTTGATCGCGCCCGGCAGGTCGATGCGCGCGAGCATATCGCACGTCTCGCGCGTGAGCTGTCGCAGGCCTTTTCCTTCCGCGCCGATCACGAGCGCGAGCGGCTTGCGCAGCGGCGCGTCGGCGAGGTCGGTCTCTCCTTCCTCGGCGAGGCCGACGAGCAGGAATCCGCGATCCTTCAGCTCGGCCATGGCGCGCGCGAGGTTTTGCACGAGGACAAGCGGGACGTACTCGAGGCCGCCGGACGCGCTTTTCGCAAGTACACCTGTCGCCTCAGGCGAGTGGCGCGCGGTCGTCACGATCGCCGTTACGGCGAACGCGGAAGCGGTGCGGACAATCGCCCCAAAATTGTGCGGGTCCGTGATCTGGTCGAGTACCAGCACAAGGCCCGGCTCGACTTCGTCGAGGCCGGGCACGGGGAGGGGATCCGTTTCGAGATAAAGCCCCTGGTGCACGGCGTCGGGGGAAAGGAGGCCGACAATTGTTTCGGGCCGGACGATCTCGGGCGGCGACTTCAGGGATACCCCCGCTTCCTCGAGCCGGCGGGCTGCGTTCTCGGTCACAAGCAATCTTCTGACTTTACGGGAAGGGTTTTCGAGCGCTGCAAGAACCGAGTGCCACCCATAGAGAACGGCTAGATCGCGCGGGATGCGGTCGGGTCGACCGCCGCGCCGGGGGCCGGCTCCGCGGCGGAAAGGGCGATCGCGTCCGTGCCGCTTGCCGCCACCTTTATATTGTCCGGCCATGGGCGGTTCTTGTCATGCGTCCCCACCTTTGGCAATTTGCTGTCCGGATCGGTTTCCGGCCGTCCCAACCCGCGCATTGCAAGGGTTTTCGGCTCTAGCCGGGGTTGACTCCGGAACGCGCGATCCCCATAAGACCGCAACGGAATCCCTGCCCCTCCGGCGGGGCGTTTTCGTTTGCCGCCCAGCCACAGATGCGATCCACGCTGGTACCGATCAACGGTGGAGTCTCCGGAGGGGTGCCCGAGTGGTTAAAGGGGACGGACTGTAAATCCGTTGGCTTAGCCTACGTTGGTTCGAATCCAACCCCCTCCACCAGCCGCTCTCGCGTCGGTCCTTCGCGGGTGTAGCTCAATGGTAGAGCAGCAGCCTTCCAAGCTGACGACGAGGGTTCGATTCCCTTCACCCGCTCCAAGTTGGTTGCACGAGGCAGACGAAGAAAAGAACTGAGAACGGCGACACAGGAATAAGAGAGCGACCGCGATGGCGAAGGCAAAGTTTGAGAGGAAGAAGCCGCACTGCAACGTGGGGACGATTGGGCATGTCGACCACGGCAAGACGTCGTTGACGGCGGCGATCACGAAGGTTCTGGCGGAGACGGGTGGGGCGACCTACACGGCGTACGACCAGATCGACAAGGCGCCGGAAGAGAAGGCGCGCGGGATCACGATCTCGACGGCGCACGTCGAGTACGAGACGCAGAAGCGGCATTACGCGCACGTCGACTGCCCGGGACATGCCGACTACGTGAAGAACATGATCACGGGTGCGGCGCAGATGGACGGGGCGATCCTCGTGGTCTCTGCCGCGGACGGTCCGATGCCGCAGACGCGCGAGCACATTCTGCTGGCGCGCCAGGTCGGTGTGCCGGCGATCGTCGTGTTCCTGAACAAGGTGGACATGGTGGACGACCCGGAGCTCCTCGACCTCGTCGAGCTCGAGGTGCGGGAGCTGCTCTCCAAGTACGACTTCCCGGGCGACAAGATCCCGATCGTGCGCGGCTCGGCGCTGATGGCCTTGGAAGGCAAGAAGCCTGAGCTTGGGCACGATGCGATCCTGAAGCTCATGGAAGCGGTGGATGCGAGCATCCCGCAGCCGGAGCGTCCGAAGGACAAGCCGTTCCTGATGCCGGTGGAAGATGTGTTCTCGATCTCGGGCCGGGGCACGGTGGTGACGGGCCGGATCGAGCGCGGGATCATCAAGGTGGGCGAGGAAGTCGAGATCATCGGCATCAAGCCGACGACGAAGACGGTGGTGACGGGCGTCGAGATGTTCCGCAAGCTCTTGGACCAGGGCGAGGCGGGCGACAACGTCGGCTGCCTCCTGCGCGGTGTCGAGCGCGAGGGGGTGGAGCGGGGCCAGGTGCTGGCGAAGCCGGGCTCGGTGACGCCGCACACGAAGTTCACGGCGGAGGCCTACATTCTCACCAAGGAAGAGGGTGGGCGGCATACGCCGTTTTTCACGAACTATCGTCCGCAGTTTTATTTCCGGACGACGGACGTGACGGGGGTGGTTGAGCTCCCGCAGGGCACGGAGATGGTGATGCCGGGGGACAATGTGTCCATGACGGTGTCGCTGATCGTGCCGATCGCGATGGAAGAGAAGCTTCGCTTCGCAATCCGCGAGGGCGGCAAGACCGTCGGCGCGGGCGTCGTCGCGAAGATCATCGAGTGAGGGCCGCTGACATAGGAGTGTAGCTCAATTGGCTAGAGCACCGGTCTCCAAAACCGGGGGTTGGGGGTTCGAGTCCCTCCACTCCTGCCAGCCGGAAGGCAGGGGAGCGGAGAAGGCGCAGACGGCCAAAGCGTAGCGGCGAAAATGGGTGGAGAAGGGCGCGATGGCATGCGCGTCCGGATGTCGGAACAGAGATGGCGAAGACGAGTCCGTTCGAGTTCTTTCAGCAGGTGCGCAACGAGGTGTCCAAGGTCACTTGGCCCACGCGGCGCGAGACTCTGATTACGACCGTGATGGTCTTCGTCTTCACGGCGGCGGCGGCGATCTTCTTTTTGATCGTCGACTTCGTGATCCGAAATGGCATGAGCCTGCTTCTCGGCTTGCTGCGCTAACGGAGACGATTTTGGCCAAGCGCTGGTACATCGTGCACGCCTACTCGAACTTCGAGAAGAAGGTCGCGGATTCCATTCGTGAGCAGGCGCAGAGCCGTGGGCTGGCCGATCTGTTCGAGGAGATTCTCGTTCCGACGGAGAAGGTCGTCGAGGTGCGCCGGGGCCGGAAGATCGATGCCGAGCGCAAGTTCTTCCCGGGCTACGTGCTCGTGAAGTGCGAGCTGACGGACGAAGCGTACCACCTGATCAAGAACACGCCGAAGGTCACGGGATTCCTCGGCGCCGACAAGAAACCGATCCCGATCTCGGATACGGAGGCGAACCGCATCCTGACGCAGGTGCAGGAAGGCATCGAACGGCCGAAGCCGTCGATCACCTTCGAGGTGGGGGAACAAGTGCGCGTTTCGGACGGGCCGTTCGCATCGTTCAACGGCACCGTGGAAGAAGTGGACGAGGACCGCTCGCGTCTCAAGGTGGCGGTTTCGATTTTCGGCCGGGCGACCCCGGTGGAATTGGAGTTCAGCCAGGTTGAGAAGGGCTGAATCATTTTGTGGGAGGCGGGGGTGCTGGGCCAAGGCACCCGGACCGGACCACAAACCCAGAGACGGGCATCCGTCTCGCAACGGGAGTGAGTGATGGCGAAGAAAGTTACGGGTTTTTTGAAGCTCCAGGTGCCGGCAGGAGCGGCCAATCCGGCCCCGCCGATCGGGCCTGCGCTGGGTCAGCGCGGCCTGAACATCATGGAATTCTGCAAGGCGTTCAACGCCCAGACGCAAAAGATGGAAAAGGGGATGCCGGTTCCCGTCACCATCACTATATACCAGGACCGATCCTTCACCTTCGAGATGCGGACCCCTCCCGTCTCCTACTTCCTGAAGAAGGCAGCGAAGCTGGAGAAGGGTTCGGGCACGCCGGGGCGCGATCCGATCGCGCAGGTGACAAAGGCGCAGGTCAAGGAAATCGCGCAGCAGAAGATGAAGGATTTGAATGCCGATACCGTCGACGCCGCCATGCGGATGATCGAGGGCTCCGCGCGCTCCATGGGCATCCAGGTGATGGAGTGAAGCGATGAGCAAACCGGGAAAACGTTTTCGTGCAGCTGCGGAAGGAGTGGATCCGATCAAGTCCTATTCGTTGGACGACGCGGTGAAGCTCGTGAAGGAGCGTGCCAAGGCGAAGTTCGACGAGTCGATCGAGGTGGCGATGAATCTCGGCGTCGACCCGCGTCATTCCGATCAGATGGTGCGCGGCGTCTGCACGCTGCCGAACGGCTCGGGCCGCAGCGCGCGCGTGGCGGTGTTTGCCAAGGGCGCGAAGGCCGACGAAGCGAAGGCGGCGGGTGCGGACGTCGTGGGTGCAGAGGATCTCGTGGAGAAGGTGCAGGCGGGACAGATCGATTTCGATCGGTGCATCGCGACGCCCGACATGATGCCGCTCGTCGGGCGGCTCGGAAAGGTGCTGGGCCCGCGCGGTCTGATGCCCAATCCGAAGGTCGGCACGGTGACGAACGATCTCGTCGCCGCGATCAAGGCGCAGAAGGGCGGCGCAGTCGAGTTTCGCACCGAGAAAGCGGGCATCGTGCAGGCGGGTGTGGGCAAGGCTTCGTTCACCGCCGAGCAGCTCGCGCAGAACATTCGTGCGTTCGCGGACGCCGTGGCGAAGTCAAAGCCGCAGGGCGTGAAGGGCACTTTCATCAAGAGGATTTCAGTTTCCTCGACGATGGGCCCGGGCGTTCGCGTGGAGACCAACAGCGTCTTTGGAAGATGAAAATACGGCCGCGGACAAAGCCGCGCCTATAGGACGCTGAGAAGAATTTCGCGAGTCGTTTCCGAATCTTCGGGAACTACCCGCAACAAGTTTCGCAGGTGGCTAAGGCGTCACCTGCGGGAGAGGCCGGAAGAAGAGTCCCACAAGGGAATTTTCCTCCGGCGTCCTGTCCGAGACTGCAGGCGCGCGGCGCGAGCCACGCTTAATCCTTAGGGGCCTGCACAGACGGGGATCGACCGGATTTCGGGCGCAAGCCCTCGATTCGGTTCGAACCACCTTGGCCGGCTCGGCCTGGGGACAGGGCAAGTGGAACGCCGATCCGTTCCCGCCGGTCCCTCAACCGACGGTCGCGGGCCGGCAAGGTGAAACCGGCGGCGGACGTTCCGTCGCCAACCGGAGAGAGAAAGTGGACCGAGCGGAAAAGCAGGAGCAGGTCACGGCGCTGAACGGCGTTTTCAAAAACGCCCAGGCGGTCGTGGTCGCTCACTATTCCGGTCTCACCGTTGCCCAGATGTCGGTATTGCGCCGGCAGATGAAGCAAAAGGGGGCCGGAGTTAAGGTCGCGAAGAACCGGCTCGCCAAGAAAGCTCTCGAAGGCACCGAAGTCGCGCACATTGCGTCCTTGCTCAAGGGACCGACCGTCATCGCCTATTCGGGCGATCCGGTGACGGCGCCGAAAATCGCCGTCGATTTCGCCAAGGCGAACGAGCGTTTCGTGATCCTCGGCGGGGCCATGGGTGCGACTTCTCTGAACGTGGACGGCGTCAAGGCGCTTGCCTCCTTGCCGTCGCTCGACGAACTGCGCGCGAAGTTGCTGGGCCTGATCCAGGCGCCGGCGACCAAGATCGCGCAGGTCGTGAACGCGCCGGCTGCGAAGCTTGCGCGTGTGTTCGGGGCTTACGGCGCCAAGAGCGAAGCCGCGTAGCGGTTCCGGTAAATCGGGTTCGAACCGAAAGGAAGAAGGAAATGGCTGATCTATCCAAGCTCGTTGATGAGCTTTCCAAACTGACCGTGCTGGAAGCCGCCGACCTCGCCAAGCAACTCGAAGAGAAGTGGGGCGTGTCGGCTGCTGCTGCGGTCGCGGTCGCGGCCGGGCCCGCGGCTGCTGCGGCGGTCGAGGAGAAGACCGAGTTCACGGTCGTCCTCGCTGGCACGGGTGACAAGAAGATCGAGGTCATCAAGGAGGTCCGCGCAATCACGGGCCTCGGCCTCAAGGAAGCAAAGGACCTCGTCGAGGGCGCGCCGAAGACCGTCAAGGACGGCGTGTCGAAGGACGAGGCGGCGAAGATCAAGGCCCAGCTCGAGAAGGCTGGGGCCAAGGTCGAGCTCAAGTGATCCGAGCGGGCTTCGGCCCGCGAGGATCATCCCCGGGCGAGCGCAGCGAGACCCGGGGATCGAGCGAGCAAAGGCGTAGATGGCCGGGACAAGCCCGGCCATGACGTGGAGCAAAACCGGGCGGCGTTCATGCCGCCCGGCACGCCCGCCAAACGAGCGGGCACAGTTCGAGCGACGGCGTTTGGGCGGCGCGTAGTCGTTGACAGAAGCGAGGATTCAGATGGCGCAGACCTTCACCGGCCGGAAGCGAGTCCGCAAATTCTTCGGCAAGATCCGGGAAGTGGCCGAGATGCCGAACCTCATCGAGGTTCAGAAGGCGTCGTACGACCAGTTCCTGCAGCTCGAGAACCCGAAGGGCGAGCGGCACGACGACGGCCTGCAGGCTGTCTTCAAGTCGGTATTCCCGATCTCCGATTTCTCGGGGACCGCGATGCTGGAGTTCGTCCGCTACGAATTCGAGCCGCCGAAGTATGACGTTGACGAGTGCCGCCAGCGCGGCATGACGTTTGCTGCGCCGCTCAAGGTGACGCTGCGCCTGATCGTGTTCGATGTCGATCCGGAGACGCAGGCGAAGTCCGTCAAGGACATCAAGGAGCAGGACGTCTACATGGGCGACATCCCGCTCATGACGATGAACGGCACGTTCATCGTCAACGGGACCGAGCGTGTGATCGTTTCGCAGATGCACCGCTCGCCGGGTGTCTTCTTCGATCACGACAAGGGCAAGACCCACTCTTCGGGCAAGCTCCTGTTCGCCGCCCGCATCATTCCCTATCGCGGCTCGTGGCTCGACATCGAGTTCGACGCGAAGGACATCGTGCATGCGCGCATCGACCGGAAGCGCAAGATCCCGGTGACGTCGCTCCTGTTCGCGCTCGGCATGGACGGCGAGGAGATTCTCCGCACGTTCTACGACCGCGTCGTGTTCAAGCGCACCAAGGACAAGCACTGGCGCGTGCCGTTCGATCCCAAGCGCATGAAGGGCTTCAAGGCCACGACCGATCTCCGCGACGCCGACTCGGGCGAGGTGGTGATCGAGGCCGGGAAGAAACTCACCGTCCGTTCTGCACGGCTTCTCGCCGAGAAGGGCCTGAGGGCGCTGAAGCTCGCCGACGAGGATCTGTTCGGACAATACATCGCCGAGGACATTGTAAACCGCCAAAGCGGCGAGATCTTCGCCGAGGCGGGCCAGGAACTCGACAGGAAGACCATCGATCTGCTGATCGAAGCCGGGTACAACGAAATCCCGGTGCTCGATATCGATCACGTCACGGTCGGCGCCTACATCCGCAATACGCTTACCGTCGACAAGAATCTGACGCGCGAGGACGCGCTCTTTGACGTCTATCGCGTCATGCGCCCCGGCGAGCCGCCCACCGTCGAGACAGCGGAACTGATGTTCAAGTCGCTGTTCTTCGACCCGGAACGCTACGACCTTTCGGCCGTCGGCCGCGTGAAGATGAACATGCGTCTCGACCTCAAGGTCGACGACACCGTGCGCATCCTGCGCAAGGACGACATCATTTCCGTGATCAAGACGCTGGTCGGCCTGCGTGACGGGCGGGGCGAAATCGACGACATCGATCATCTCGGCAACCGCCGGGTACGTTCGGTCGGCGAACTCATGGAGAACCAGTACCGGATTGGGCTCCTCCGCATGGAGCGCGCGATCAAGGAACGCATGAGCTCGGTCGATATCGACACGGTGATGCCGCAGGACCTGATCAACGCGAAGCCGGCGGCGGCGGCGGTGCGCGAGTTCTTCGGCTCGTCGCAGCTCTCGCAGTTCATGGACCAGACCAATCCGCTTTCCGAGATCACGCACAAGCGGCGTCTCTCGGCGCTCGGACCGGGTGGCCTCACGCGCGAGCGCGCGGGCTTCGAGGTGCGCGACGTGCACCCGACGCACTACGGCCGCATCTGTCCGATCGAAACGCCGGAAGGCCCGAACATCGGCTTGATCAACTCGCTTGCGACGTTCGCGCGTATCAACAAGTACGGCTTCATCGAGACGCCCTATCGCAAGGTGAAGGACGGGCGCGTGATCGACGAGGTCATTTATCTCTCCGCCATGGAGGAGGGGAAGTACTACGTCGCGCAGGCAAACGCGGTGATCGACGCTCGTGGCAAGTTCACCGAGGACCTGATCGTCTGCCGTCACGCAGGCGACGTGCTTCTGGTCGGACCTGAGCGCGTGGACTTCATGGATGTGTCGCCGAAGCAACTCGTTTCGGTAGCCGCGGCGCTCATTCCGTTCCTCGAGAACGACGACGCGAACCGGGCCCTCATGGGCTCCAACATGCAGCGTCAGGCCGTTCCGCTCGTGCGCGCCGAGGCGCCGCTCGTCGGCACCGGCATGGAAGATGTGGTTGCCCGCGACTTGGGCGCCGCAATCGCGGCGCGCCGGACCGGCGTTATCGACCAGGTCGACGCGACGCGTATCGTCATCCGCGCAACGGAAGATCTCGATCCCACAAAGTCGGGCGTCGACATCTACCGGCTGCAGAAGTACCAGCGCTCGAACCAGAACACGTGCATCAACCAGCGTCCGCTGGTGCGCGTGGGCGATCTCGTGCGCCGGGGCGACATCATCGCCGACGGTCCGTCGACCGAGCTCGGCGAACTCGCGCTCGGCCGCAACGTGCTCGTCGCCTTCATGCCGTGGCACGGCTACAACTTCGAAGATTCGATCCTGCTCTCCGAGCGGATCGTGAAGGACGACGTGTTCACGTCCATCCACATCGAGGAATTCGAGGTGATGGCGCGCGACACGAAGCTTGGCCCGGAAGAAATCACCCGCGACATCCCGAACGTTTCGGAAGAGGCGCTGAAGAACCTCGACGAAGCGGGCATCGTCTATATCGGCGCCGAAGTGCGCGCCGGCGACATCCTGGTCGGCAAGATCACGCCGAAGGGCGAAAGCCCGATGACGCCGGAAGAGAAGCTGTTGCGTGCGATCTTCGGCGAGAAGGCCGCAGACGTACGTGACACCTCGCTCCGGGTCCCGCCCGGCGTGCAGGGCACGGTCGTCGAGGTGCGCGTGTTCAACCGGCACGGCGTCGAGAAGGACGAGCGTGCGCTCGCGATCGAGCGCGAGGAAATCGAACGCCTCGCGAAGGACCGCGACGACGAGCAGGCGATCCTTGACCGCAACGTCTATGGACGTCTTGCGGAGATGCTCGAGGGCCGCACCGGCATCGCGGGCCCGAAGGGCTTCAAGAAGGACACGAAGATCTCGAAGTCGGTGCTCGAGGAGTATCCTCGCTCGCAATGGTGGCAGTTCGTTTCGCCCAATGAAAAGCTCATGGGCGAGATCGAGGCCGTGCGCAAGCAGTACGACGAGTCGAAGAAGCGGCTGGAACAGCGCTTCCTTGACAAGGTCGAGAAGTTGCAGCGCGGCGACGAGTTGCCGCCCGGCGTGATGAAGATGGTCAAGGTCTTCGTCGCGGTGAAGCGCAAGATCCAGCCGGGCGACAAGATGGCCGGCCGCCACGGCAACAAGGGCGTGGTGTCGAAGATCGTTCCGCTCGAGGACATGCCGTTCCTCGACGACGGCACGCATGTCGACATCGTGCTCAATCCGCTCGGCGTTCCGAGCCGCATGAACGTTGGGCAGATCCTCGAAACGCATCTCGGTTGGGCCTGCGCAGGCCTCGGCGAGATGGTGGGCAGGGCTGTGAACGCATATCGGGCAAAGCAGGATGCAAGGCCGCTCAAGGACGCGCTGAAGAAGATCTACGGCAAGGACGACACCATCGCGTCGCTCAACGACGAGGCGCTGATCGAACTTGGCGATAACCTTTCGCGCGGGGTCCCGATCGCGACGCCGGTGTTCGATGGAGCAAAAGAGAGCGACATCGAGCACATGCTCGAACTCGCCGGTCTCGACAAGGCGGGCCAGGTCATGCTGTTCGACGGTCGCACCGGCGAGCAGTTCGATCGTAAAGTGACCGTCGGCTACATCTACATGATGAAGCTGCATCACCTTGTGGACGACAAGATCCACGCGCGCTCGATCGGTCCGTACTCGCTCGTCACCCAGCAGCCGCTGGGCGGCAAGGCGCAGTTCGGCGGCCAACGGTTCGGCGAAATGGAAGTGTGGGCGCTCGAAGCTTACGGCGCCGCCTACACACTGCAGGAAATGCTGACCGTGAAATCGGACGACGTGGCCGGCCGCACCAAGGTGTACGAAGCAATCGTGCGTGGCGACGACACGTTCGAGGCGGGTATCCCGGAGTCCTTCAACGTGCTCGTGAAGGAAATGCGCTCGCTCGGGTTGAACGTGGAATTGGTCACGACCAAGAACCGACAGGCCCTGTCGGGGCCAGAGGAAAATATCGCCGCCGAATAATCAAGGCGCCGGGGTCGCCAACCCCGGCGTCGCCAGCGCCATCGGGCGTCAAATGCAAACGAATTCCTACCGGCGCGGAGCAGCAGGGCTCCGGCGTCCGGACCGAAGGAGAAGATGATGAATCAAGAGGTCATGAATATTTTCGGACCGACGGTCCAGACCCAGGTGTTCGATCACATCAAAATTTCGATCGCCAGTCCCGAAAAGATTCTGTCGTGGTCGTTCGGCGAGATCAAGAAGCCCGAGACGATCAACTACCGGACCTTCAAGCCGGAGCGCGACGGTTTGTTCTGCGCGCGCATCTTCGGTCCGATCAAAGACTACGAGTGCTTGTGCGGCAAGTACAAGCGCATGAAGTACAAGGGCATCATCTGCGAAAAGTGCGGCGTCGAGGTGACGCTGTCGCGGGTGCGGCGCGAGCGGATGGGCCACATCGAGCTCGCGGCGCCCGTCGCGCATATCTGGTTCATGAAGTCGCTGCCCTCGCGCATCGGGCTCCTGCTCGACATGACGCTGAAGGATCTCGAGCGGATCCTGTATTTCGAATACTACGTAGTGATCGAGCCGGGTCTGACGGCGCTCAAGGAGCGTCAGCTCCTGTCCGAGGAGGAGTACCTCAAGGCGCAGGAGGAGTTCGGCGAGGACAGCTTCACCGCCATGATCGGCGCCGAAGCGATCCGCAACATGCTGAAGGCGATCGACATCGACAAGCTGCAGGTGTCGCTGCGCGAGGATCTGGAGAACACCGATTCCGACATCAAGAAGAAAAAGTTCGCAAAGCGCCTGAAGCTCGTCGAGGCGTTCAAGTTTTCGGGCAACAAGCCCGAATGGATGATCCTCACCGTCGTGCCGGTCATTCCGCCCGACCTGCGGCCGCTCGTGCCGCTTGACGGCGGCCGCTTCGCGACGTCGGACCTGAACGACCTCTATCGCCGCGTCATCAACCGCAACAACCGTCTGAAGCGGCTTATCGAGTTGAAGGCGCCGGACATCATCATCCGCAATGAGAAGCGGATGCTGCAGGAAGCCGTCGACGCACTGTTCGACAACGGCCGGCGTGGACGCGTGATCACGGGCGCAAACAAGCGTCCGCTGAAGTCGCTCGCCGACATGCTGAAGGGCAAGCAGGGTCGCTTCCGTCAGAACCTGCTCGGCAAGCGCGTGGACTATTCCGGCCGCTCCGTGATCGTCGTCGGTCCGGAGCTCAAGCTGCACCAGTGCGGCCTGCCGAAGAAGATGGCGCTCGAGCTGTTCAAGCCGTTCATCTACTCGCGGCTTGACGCGAAGGGCCTCTCAACCACCGTGAAGCAGGCGAAGAAGCTCGTCGAAAAGGAGAAGCCCGAGGTTTGGGACATTCTCGACGAGGTGATCCGCGAACATCCGGTGATGCTGAACCGCGCGCCGACGCTGCATCGCCTCGGCATCCAGGCGTTCGAGCCCGTGCTGATCGAAGGCAAGGCCATCCAGCTGCATCCGCTTGTCTGCGCCGCATTCAATGCGGACTTCGACGGCGACCAAATGGCGGTGCACGTGCCGTTGTCGCTCGAAGCGCAACTCGAGTCGCGCGTGCTCATGATGAGCACGAACAACATCCTGCATCCGGCGAACGGCTCGCCGATCATCGTGCCGTCGCAGGATATCGTGCTCGGACTCTATTACCTGTCGCTCGTTCGCGACGCCGAGCCGGGCGAGGGGATGGCGTTCGGCAACATCGGCGAGGTTGAGCACGCCCTGTCGGCTGGCGCGGTCTCGCTGCACACGAAGATCAAGGGCCGCTACATCTCGGTGGACGAAAAAGGCGTCAAGGTGTCGAAGATCTACGACACCACCCCGGGACGTCTGCTGCTCGGCGAAGTGCTGCCGAAGAGCCCGAAGATCCCCTTCGACGTCATCAATCGTCTGATGACCAAGAAGGAAATCTCCAACATGATCGACGCGGTGTACCGCCACTGCGGGCAAAAGGAGACGGTGATCTTCTGCGACCGCATCATGGCGCTCGGCTTCTATCACGCATTCAAGGCCGGCATCTCGTTCGGCAAGGACGACATGGTGGTGCCGTCCAAGAAGTGGAGCCTCGTCGACGAGACGCGCACACTCGCGAAGGAATACGAGCAGCAGTACAACGACGGTCTCATTACCCAGGGCGAAAAATACAACAAGGTCGTCGACGCTTGGGGCAAGTGCACTGACCGTATCGCCGAAGAAATGATGCGGGAAATCTCGGCTGTCCGGAAGGAAGAGAACGGACGCGAATTGCCGATCAACTCGATCTACATGATGTCGCATTCGGGCGCCCGCGGCTCGCCGGCGCAGATGAAGCAGCTTGCCGGCATGCGCGGCCCGATGGCGAAGCCGTCAGGCGAGATCATCGAGAGCCCGATCATTTCCAACTTCAAGGAAGGGCTATCGGTGCTCGAGTACTTCAACTCGACACACGGCGCACGCAAGGGCCTTGCCGACACCGCGCTCAAGACCGCGAACTCCGGCTACCTCACACGCCGGCTCGTGGACGTGGCGCAGGACTGCATCGTCACGGAAGACGATTGCGGCACCAAGGCCGGCATCCGCATGCGGGCGATCGTGGACGCGGGCCAGATCGTGGCCTCGCTCGCGAGCCGGATTCTCGGCCGCACAACGGTCGAGGACATCGTCGACCCGAAGACCAGCAAGACCGTTGTCAAGCGCGGTATTCTCCTCGAAGAACCGCAAGTCGAAGCGGTCGCCAATTCGGGAGTGCAGGAAGTACGCATTCGTTCGGTGCTGACCTGCGAGACGATCAACGGGGTTTGCCGCAAGTGCTACGGGCGCGATCTTGCCCGCGGAACGCATGTGAACCTTGGCGAGGCGGTCGGCGTGATCGCCGCGCAGTCGATCGGTGAACCGGGTACGCAGCTTACGATGCGTACGTTCCACATCGGTGGCGCGGCGCAGTTCGCCGAGCAGTCGTTCATCGAGTCGAACTTCGAGGGCACGGTGAAGATCAAGAACCGAGAAGTCGTGAAGAACTCGGACGGTGAGCTGATGGCGATGAGCCGCAACCTGTCGGTGGCAATCATTGACCAGGACGGCACGGAACGTGCCGTGCACCGCGTGCCTTACGGCGCGCGGCTCAAGGTGGACGACGCGGACACGATCCGGCGCGGCCAGCGCATCGCCGAATGGGACCCGTACACGCGGCCGATCCTCACCGAGGTTGACGGAGCGGTGCAGTACCACGACCTCGTGGACGGACAGTCGCTTGCGGAGAGCATCGACGAGGCGACTGGTATCGCCAAGCGTTCGGTCACCGACTGGCGCACGGCAGGCTCGCGTGCGCAGCCTGACCTGCATCCGGCCATCGTGATCACGGGAGCCGACAGCAAGCTCTCGAAGATCACGCGCATCCGGCGCGGAGGCGAGGCGCGTTACACGCTACCGGTCGACGCGATCCTGTCGGTCGATCCGGGCGCGCAAGTGAAGGCCGGCGACGTGCTCGCGCGCGTCCCGACCGAAGCTGCGAAGACGCGCGACATCACCGGCGGTCTGCCGCGGGTGGCGGAGCTGTTCGAAGCGCGGCGTCCGAAGGAAGCGGCGATCATCGCGGAGGTCGGCGGTACGATCCAGTTCGGCAAGGACTACAAGAACAAGTACCGCATCTCGATCGTGCCGGCCGATGGAAAACAGGAACCCGTCGAGTATCTGATCCCGAAGGGCCGGCACATCTACGTGCAGGACGGCGATCAGATCGAGAAGGGCGACTACATCGTCGACGGCAATCCGGCGCCGCACGACATCCTGGCAATCAAGGGCATCGAGGAGCTAGCCGCCTACCTCGTGAACGAGATCCAGGACGTCTACCGGCTGCAGGGCGTCACCATCAACGACAAGCACATCGAGGTGATCGTCAGGCAGATGCTGCAGAAGGTCGAGGTCACTGATCCGGGCGAGACCGAGCTCATTCAAGGCGAGCAGCTCGACAAGATCGAGTTCGACGAGATCAATGTGAAGATGAAGGAGAACGGCAAGAAGCAGGCGAAGGCGCACTCGGTGCTGCTCGGCATCACCAAGGCGTCGCTGCAGACTCGCTCCTTCATCTCGGCCGCGTCGTTCCAGGAGACCACGCGCGTGCTCACCGAAGCCGCGGTCAACGGCAAGATCGACACGCTCGACGGACTCAAGGAGAACGTCATTGTCGGTCGGCTGATTCCGGCCGGCACGGGCTCGACCATGGGCAAGCTCAGAGGCGTCGCGACGCACCGCGACGAGCTGATCCTCGCGGAGCGCAAGAAGGAACAGGCGGCGGCGGCCAGTGCAGGCGAGGAAAAGCTGATCGAAGGTCCGGTCGGGGCCGCCGAATAGGCGGAAGACCGACTGATACCAAACAGCAAAGGGCCGCCCGCGGGCGGCCCTTTCCATATTGCCGGCGCCTCGCCAGATTCCTGGAACCATGCCGAAGACAAGATCGATCCCGAGCGGCGAAGTCGACGTAACCATCATAGGCGCGGGTGCGGCCGGCATCGCCGCGGGCAGGCAACTCGCGGCAGCCGCGCCGATCCGTTTCGTGGTGCTTGAAGGCAGGTCGCGTCTCGGCGGGCGTGCTTGGACGGCGGCGCATGACGGCTTTCCGCTCGACCTCGGTTGCGGTTGGCTGCATTCGGCCGATCGCAACCCGTGGGCTCAAATCGCGGAGGCGGCGGGGTTCACCATCGACCGCACGCCCGCGCCCTGGACGAGCAACAAGCGCGACCTGAGCTTCTCGGAGGAGCAACGGCGCGACTTTCAGCGGGCGTCTGCGGAATTCTACGACCGGCTCGATCGCGCGACGGAGGACCATCACGATCGGCCGGCAAGCGACTTTCTCGATCCGAACGGCCGTTGGAATGAATTGCTGAACGCGATCAGCACCTACGCGAACGGCGCGGAGCTCGATCAGGTATCGGTACGCGATGCAGCGGAGTACGGCGACAACAGGGGTGAATTGGCGCGTGAAGGAGGGGCTCGGCGCCGCGATCGCCGCGCACGGCGCAGAACTGCCGGTTGTGTTCGATTGCCCGGTGACGCGGATCGACCACGGCGGAAAACGTGTGCGCATCGAAACCTCGAAGGGGAGCATCGACGCGCGCGCGGCGATCGTGACCCTGCCTACGACAGTGATCGCTTCCGAACAGGTGCATTTCACGCCGCCGCTGCCGGAAAAGGTGGACGCGGCGACCGGCTTGCCGCTTGGGCTCGCGGACAAGGTTTTGTTCCGGCTCGAACGGCCCGAGGCGGTGCCGCAAGAGGCGCGGCTGTTTGGCAACGCCACGCGGACCGGGACGGGCGCGTATCACCTGCGCCCATTCGGCCGGCCATTGATCGAGGGGTTTTTCGGCGGAAGCCTCGCGCGACAACTGGAGCAGGAAGGCGACGGTGCGCTGCCTGCGTTTGCGGTCGATGAGCTTGCGGCGCAGCTCGGGAACGGCATCCGCGCACGTCTTACGCCCCTCGCAGCAACGGCGTGGAGCCGGGATCCGTTTGCCCAGGGCTCCTATTCACATGCTCTGCCGGGGAAGGCCCACGCGAGGGCGATTTTGGCCGCCCCCGTCAACGACCGGCTGTTCTTTGCCGGGGAAGCGTGTTCCGCGGCGAGCTTCTCGACGACCCACGGGGCGTATGAGACGGGCGTTGCTGCCGCCGGCGCGGCGATCGCCGCGGTCGCGCGGCAGGCAGCTCCCTAGTGCAAGGCACGCACAAATCCGGTCATTTCAGCGACACGACAATTTGATCCTGCGCAGCGGGCCGCAGGCTCGAGTGGGGCCTGCTTTTCTTTATCTGGACTAGCTCGTTGCGACCGGCATAGACTTATCGCAACGAGCTGACGAACGAGCTCCGTCAAGAAGAATTTTTTCTACTTCACACTCCTCGGGAGGAGGAGCTTCATGGCAAACAATCTGACTCGCAGAAACTTCCTGAACACCGTCGGTGCGACCGCGGCTGCTGCGGCGACCATCGCGCCGGCTACCTATTTCGCCGGACCGCGGCCCGCACACGCGCAATTCAAGGCCAAAGGGAAACATCCCGGACAAACCGTTCAAGACCGGTCACATCACGTTCCTCACCGGCCCCGCCAACCTCCTGGGTGAGCCCGGCCGCAAGGGACACCTGCTGGCGGCCGAGGAAATCAACGCCGAAGGCGGACTCCTGGGCAAGCGCAAGATCGAGACCATCATGGCCGACGAAGCCGCGGGCACCGACGCCAACGTCAAGGAGCTTCGCCGCATGAAGCTCTCGGAGAACATCGACCTGTTCACGGGCATCATCTCCAGCGGCAACACGCCGGCGCTCGGCCCGGTCGCCGAGGAACTGCGGCGTGCTGACGATGTTCAACGACGGCTGCACCGACTTCCTGTTCGACAAGGCGGTGCCCAAGCCGAAATACGTGTTCCGCGTAACCAACATCCAGTCGGCGGACGGCGTCACTTCGGCGGTCGGCGCTGCGAAGGCCTGGCCCAATGCCAAGCGGGTCGGCTCGATCCAGCCGGACTACAGCTACGGCCGCAACGTGCATGAACACTTCATGCTGGCGTTACCAGAAGCTCGTTCCCGGCTCGACCGTCGGTCTCCGAGGCGTGGCCGAAGCTCGGCGCCACCGACTTCACTCCGCACATCACCAAGCTGATTTCCGACACAGCCGGACGTGCTGATCTGCGGCGTATGGGGCGGCGACTACGTGGCGTTCTACAAGCAGGCGCTGCGCTACGGCCTGTTCGACAAGATGAAGGTCGCCACCACGCTGGCCTTCGGCGGCCAGCCGCACGCCATCGGCAAGGATCACCCCGAGGGCGTGCTCGCCGGCGCGCACGCCAACTACTTCTTCACGTTCCCCGCCAAGGGGCGCTGGCCGATCAACGACTCGTTCGTCGAGCGCTATTTCAAGCGCTGGAACGAATATCCGAGCTTCGAGTCGGACGGCGCCTATACCTCGCTCTACCTGATCAAGGCGGCCGTCGAGAAGGCCAACCAGCTCGTAGGCGGCTGGCCGGATGACGAAGTCATCATCGCCATGCTCGAAGGCATGGGGATCGATGCGCCGTCGGGCTACACCTACATCCGGCCCGACAACCACCAGGGCTACAAGGACGCCGTGATCGGGATGACCAAGAACGATCCCAAATATGACTTCCCCGTTTGGGATCCGACAGTCGATCCTCACGATTCCCATCCGGGACATCACGGCGCCGCCCAATTGGCCGAAGCCCGGCACGTCGCACAACGAGTCGACGGCGGCGGCCAACTGGCTGAAGACCACTTGGCTTGCCTGACGCGACCTGATCGAGAGAGCGGCCGTGTTTCATCGACACGGCCGCCTCCTTGCGAACGGACGGAAGATCTGCGATGTGCCGTGGCAGATGCGCCGGCGGGACGCCCGCGTCCCGGATTGCTCCCGCGTCCGTCGGTCGCGGGTCGTCAAGCGCAGTCGGCATGGTTGGCCGGCCTGGTCGTCGCTGGCGGCCAGGGCGAGCGCCGGGCATTCGGTCGGCCACTTCCCCTCCTACTACCCCGACGAAATCCGCATCGAAGCGGTCGACCCCGCGGCCGCGGCCAAGGGCCTGACCGAGGAAACGCTGCACGCCTATGTCGGCGCCGCGCCCGCGTTCGCCGGACCGGTGCCGAAGCACGTGAAGTCGGTGACGATCGCTCGGATCGTTCCTCATCCTCTCCTTCAACACGGGCTCGCCGCGCTTCGCCTCCGCCGATGCCCGCTGCGCTGCCGCACGCGGGTATCCTGGCGGCACTACGCAAGGAGAAGGCGGGCGGCTTCGTTTTCCACCCCTATCCGGTGACGCCCTATCACGCCGATTACCTGCATCATCTGGACCGTGTCGAAGCAGCGATGGCAGAGGTCGTCGGTGCGATCGAGCCGGAGCGACCCGAGAAGCTCGGCGCCAAGGGCCAGCTCGCCGCGGCGATCGTGCGCGCGCGGTGGAGCCTTGCAGCCAGTGGCGCCGATGTCGTGCTTGAGGAAGTGCCGGTCGACGACCTGCTCGCCGAGCACGGGCTTGCCGTTCGACGGTTGGTCGGGGCCGCCGTGGGCGAAGGAAGGCTGGTTCCAGGCGCACCGGCTGCTGGCGCCTGCGCTCGACGCCGCCGCGCGCGAGCAGATCGAGGACACGTACGACACGCCTGATCCGCGGCGAAACGCGCGGCCTCGCCGAACGAGCGGACCTGGAGCGGCGCCTGGTGACAGCGCTTGCCGAGGGCTGCGCCCGCATGGTCGTCGGCTACGCGGTGAAAGACGAATTCATCAGACGCTGCCTACCCGGCGGGCATCGAGAACGTCGCCTACGATTCGCTCAGCGGCCTGAACGTCCCGTTTTTCTGCGCACCGTGAAGCTCAAGGACTACCCGTGGAACGGCAAGCTGCACCTCGGCGTGCGCGAGCGTTCAGCGGGCGCCTGGAATCCGGTCGCCGGCTTCACCGACCGATGGGGCGGCTGATCTGGTCCGCGATCGGCGATCCGGCCATGATTCAGTTTCCCGTTCAACGCAAGCTGGATGCCCAACCGCGTGCAGTCGGACGTCACCAGGGTGGAGGGCCAGTCCGGCGGCATCAGCGTGCCGGCCGACGCATTTCGATCCGCAGCCCGGAATCGGGGCTGCTTGAGCCCGTCGGCGCACCGGACCGTTGCCTCGGCGAAGGTGGTCTACGAGGTGCTCGCCTCGCCGTTCGAGGACGGCACCGAGATGGGCCGTGGCCGACGTGATCTATCCGTTCGTGTTCGCCTATCGCTGGGGCGCGAAGGCGGGCGCCGGAGAGGACGCGCGCGAGCCGCGTCTCGCCTCGACATTCGCAGCGATGCAGGAACGCCTGGTCGGGCTCAAGGTCGTGCGCGTCGAACGGACGAAGCACGCCATCGCCGAGGATTGGGAAATCTTCACGAACACGCCCGTGGTCGAAGTCTATCTTCGAAGACGCTCCGGGCGACGAGCGGCAGGTGGCGGCCGCTGGCGCCGCCGTGGAGCACGGTGCCGTGGCATCTGCTGGTGCTGATGGAAGAGGCGGTCACACGGGGTTATGCCGCCTTCTCCGAAGGGGAGGCGGCGCGGCGGCGCATCCCGTGGATGGACCTCGTTCGCGACCGGGACCTGCGGGCAAAGCTGCCGATCGTTGATCGGGCAGTTCGAGCGGGAAAGCTATCGCCCGGAACCACTGAAGGAGTTCGTGACGGCCGAAGAGGCGCAAGCGCGCTGGCGTGCGCTCGCCGCCTTCGTCGAGAAGAACGGCCATTTCCTCGTGACCAATGGGCCCTATCGGCTGAAGGAATGGGATTCCCAGTCGGTCGTGCTGCGACGCGGTCCGCGAGGCTACGTATCCGCTGGGCTTCGGCACGTTCGACCGCTTCGTCAATCCGCCGCGCGCGGTGATCGAATCGGCCACACTGGACGGTGGTACGATCGCCGTCCGTGCCAGCGCCGAAATCGTCTTGAAGGCAGGCCGTGACTACAGGCTTACGAAAGAGCCGCTGTTGCGGACTACGATGCGCGGGACCTTCGGACTGCTTGTCGTTTCGCGCTATCTTCTGATCGGTCCTGACGGCAAGGTGCGCAGCCTCGACAAGATGCACTGGGAGAAGGACGGGCGCTTCACGATCGACCTGCCGGAACGCCTGCCGCCGGGCGAGTACACGGTCATCCTCGCCATTTTCCTCGACGGCAATTCCATGGTTCCATCGGTCAAGTCGTTGCGCTTCCGCATCGGCGCGACGGGCTCTCCGGGCTAGTCGGACATGGGGTCGACGGTGCGTCTCCACGGGGACCAAGAAAATTGGGCGGGGGGCAAATGGATATCCTGATTATTCAAATTCTGAATTCCATTTTCTACGCCTGCATCCTGTTCCTCATCGCCGCCGGCCTGAGCCTGATCTATGGCGTCATGCGCATCGTCAATCTGGCGCACGGCAGCCTGTATGCGCTCGGGGCCTATGTCACGGCCTGGGCGATCGGTACCGCTTCGCCGCCGGTGCTCCGCTTTGGGTGTCGTTCCTGCTTGCTGCCGGCGGGCGCTGTCGCCGTGGCCGCGGTCGGCGCGGTGATCGAGCCGACGCTGCTGCGGCCGCTCTACAATCGGCCGGAGGAATACCAACTGCTCATCACCTTCGGGCTGCTGATGATCCTCGAGGACGTGATGCAGCTTCCTGTTCGGCGGCACGCCGCTGACGCGCGGGCGCGATCATGGACAGCATGGGCAGCATGCGGGTCATGCAACCTGCTCTATCCCGTCTACAATCTCTTGGTCATCGTCATCGGCATCGCTGGCCGCCGTCGGTCCTCTGGGGTTCATCTACCGCACGAGGTTCGGCGTCATCCTGCGCGCCACGTCGCAAAACCGGCGCATGGCCTCCGCGCTCGGCCTCAACGTCGGACGGGTCTACGTGCAGGCATTCGCCATCGGCTGCTTCATGGCGGGGCTCGGCGGCGCAGTCGTCGTGCCGGCGCAGGCCGCCGTGCTCGGCATGGGTGTCGAAGCGCTGATCCTGGCGTTCGTCGTCGTCGTCATCGGCGGGCTCGGCAGCCTCGAGGGCGCATTGGTCGGCGCGCTGATCGTGAGCTTCGTGCGCACGGCGGGCATCCAGTTCTTTCCCGAGATCGAACTCGCGGTGCTGTACCTGATCGCCGCCGCTGTCCTGCTGGTACGCCCGACCGGCCTGTTCGGGAGGGCGTGAACATGCAGAACAACGCGTCCCGCACCGGTCCCTCGACCCTCCTAATCCTCGCGTGCGCGATACCAATTCTGGTCGGACTCATGCGCGTTGCCGAGATTTGTCGATGTCTATCAGACGCAGCTGCTCACCTACGGACTGATCTTCGCCATCGCCGCGCTCGGGTTCAACCTGCTGCTCGGCTACACGGGCCTGCTTTCGTTCGGTCATTCCGCCTATTTCGGCATCGGCGCCTATTCCGTCGCCTTCATGGTGCGCGATCTCGGTATCAGCTCCATGGAGCTGTGCATCCTGGGCGGACTCCTCGATCACCGCTCTTGTCTCGGCGCTGTTCGGCTACGTCTGCGTCCGCCACACCCGCATCTTCTTCGGCATCCTGACGCTTGCGCTGTCGCAGGTGCTGTGGAGCCTCGCCTTCAAATTCTTCTGGGTGACCGGCGGCACCGACGGCATCCGCGTGGCCTTCTCCAATCTGACGCTGCTTGGCGGATTGATCGATTTCAAAGGGCGCGGCGCGTACCAGACGTTCGTGCTAGTCCTACTATTACTACGTGCTGTTCCTGTTCTGCGTTTGCACGGTGCTGATGTGGGTGATCGTGCACTCGCCGTTCGGCAAGGCGCTGCAGGCCATCCGCGACAACGAGACACGCGCCAGTTTCGTCGGCATCCCGATGCAGCGCTATCGCTGGTTCGCGTTCGTGATCTCCGGCATGCTTCACGGGGCTCGCCGGCATCCTTTGGGTGCCGCTCAACGGCCTGACCACGCCCGACATTCTGTACTGGCCGTTCTCCGGCGAGATCGTGTTCATGACCGTGCTCGGCGGCTTCCGCACCTTCACCGGCCCGATCGTCGGCGCGATCGTCTTCAACTATCTCAAGGTCTACGCTGTCGCGAGCACCGCATACTGGCAATTCCTGCTCGGCGCGGTGCTCGTCGTGCTGGTGATGGTGCTGCCGACCGGCATCGTCGGAACCCTGTCGCGCCATTGTCGACAAGCTGAGAGAGAGGGGATGACGATGAATCTCCTCGCAGACCATCAATCTGAAGAAATATTTCGGCGAAACGCGCGCGGTCGACAACGTCAACCTGACCATCGAGGAGCGCGAGTTCGTCTCGCTGGTCGGCCCCAACGGCGCCGGCAAGACCTCGCTCGTCAATGTGATCAGCGCGTTGCTGCCGCCCGACTCGGGCAAGATTCTGTTCAAGGGCGATGACATCACCCAGACCACCGTGACCGAGCGCGTCAAGGCGGGCATCGCGCGCAGCTTCCAGATCGTCAACCTGTTCGACGACCTGACCGCTTTCGACAACGTGGCGCTGGCGATCTTTTCTCGCCAGGGCAAGACCAGCAACCTGGCGGCGCTCGCGCATCTCGACGACGAGGTGAGCGCGCGAGGCCGACACCGTGCTCAGCCAGTTCGGCCTGACGGGCAAACGCAGACGAGCGGGCGCGCGGATCTTGCGCAAGGCGAACGCAAGCTGCTCGACGTGGCGCTCGCCTACGCGCTGAGACCCAAGCTCCTGTTCCTCGACGAGCCGACGAGCGGGGTCAGCACGCGCGACAAGGGCCAGATCATGGATACGATCGCCTCGGTCGTGCGCGGCGAAGGCATCACCGCCGTCATCGTCGAGCACGACATGGACGTGGTGTTCAAGTATTCCGACCGGATCGTGGTCATGCACCAGGGCGCGATCCTGGCCCAGGGCACGCCCGACGAGATCAGGAACAACGATCAGGTCGCGATGGTCCTGCTCGGCTCTTCCGGGCCGGACGCCTTCACACGAAAGGATTGACCGTGCTCGAGCTCAAAGCGATCGATACCTACCGCGGGCCCGCCCACATCCTGCACGGCGTGTCGCTGCAGCGTCGACAAGCAGGAGGTCGTGTGCCTGGTCGGGCGCAACGGCGCCGGCAAGACGACCACGATCGAAAGCATCATGGGCTTCCTGCCGCTGCGGGCCGGCCAGATCATTTTCGGCGACGAGGACCTGAGCAAGCTTGCCGCCGCACGAGCGCGCCAAACGCGGCATCGGCTATTCGCCGGAGGATTGCGGCGTGTTCCCCGAGCTGTCGGTGGACGAGAATCTGATGATCAGCCGCTGGCTGGGCGACGAGGTCGCACGAAAACGCGACGGCAAGGAGCGCGCGAATCCGGAGGCGCAGGCCTTCGGCGTTTTTCCCGAGGTTCAGGCCCTGTTGCAGCGCCAGGGGCTGCATCTGAGCGGCGGCCAGCGCAAGATGGTGGCGATCGCGCGCGCCATGATGCTGTCGCCGACACTGCTGCTGCTGGACGAGGCGTTCGAGGGATTGGCGCCGGTCGTGGTCAACCGCTTCACCGAAGCCGTGATGAAGATCAAGGCGATGGGCGTCTCGATCCTGATGGCGGAGTCGCATCTGGCGGCGGCAACGCGCATCGGCGACCGGCTCTACGCCATCGATCGCGGCGAGATCATCTTCCACGGCACGCCGAAGGAAGCGCTCGCCAACGAGAAGGTCGTGAAGGCGTTGCGTGGATGAACGGACGCCGCGCAGTTCTCCTCGGTGCGATCATGTGCGCCATCGCGACCGTTGCGAAGAGCGGCCACGAATTGCCGGTTTATCCTTCCTTCTATCCGCATGAGATCGAATTTTCTTCCGTCGCTCCGGATCGCGCTGCGGAGTTGCTGCTTGCAGGCAAGATCCAGGCCTATGTGGGAAGCGCGCCGCGCTTCGCCGGCGCGCCGCCCGCGACGATCGAGAGCATCCAGTCGCTCGGATCTTTTCTACTGGTCCGGATCAACCCGGCGTCACCGCTGACCGGCGACGAACAATCCGCCTGTGCGGCCGCCGAAGCCGTCGTGCGGGATCTTCGCGACAAGAGCGACGCGGTCGTGCTGCATCCCTATCCGGTCACACCGTTTCACGGCGACTACCTGCACCATATCGATCGCGCGGAAGCGGAGAAGGCCCGCGTGCTCGCCGAGCCTGCCGTTTCGGGGGTCCCCGTACGCGGATTACGGGTGAGGGCCGACGGCACTCTAGCGCGCTCGCTGGTGCGGCCCGAATGGCTTGCGCCGGATTCCGACTGGGACTTCGAAGTGGCGGAGGTCGACGCCGCGGCATTGATCACGGCGGCACGCCATTCGACGAACGGCTGGGCGGGTCCGCCCTGGATCAGGACCGGGTGGTTTCACGCCTATCTTCTTCTGGGGAGGCAAGGCGGAGGTGCGGACCCGGAGCGCATCACGGGCGATGTCGAGCGCCTCCGCGCCTTTGACTATGACGGGGCGGTCGAGCGCATCAATCTGGAGCGATCACTTGTTTCGGCGCTGGCCAGGTCCTGCGGCGTGCGCGTCGCCGGCTACACGGTGAAGCGCGAATATTTCAGCACGGTGTTCACCGCCGGAATCGAGAACATCGCCTACGATTCCTTCACGGGATTCAATTCACCGATGTTCATCCGTACCGTGAAGCTCAAGGACTTTCCCTGGAACGGCTGGCTCGCGCTCGGGCTCGACGGGCGTCCCTCCGCCGCCTGGAATCCGATCGCCGGATTTGGCGACGATTTCGGGCAGCTGATGTGGGCCGCGGTCGGCGACCCGGCGCTCATTCCGTCGCCGAACCAATCCACGTGGATGCTCAATCGTGTCACCGACGTTCAATCGAGCGCGACACCATGAAGCGAGGGTGGGCATTCATGATCCCCGCCTCTGCCTGGTGCGTACAAGGCATCGCAGCGCTTGCGCTGACGCTGGGGCCGGTCCTTGCGGGTACTGGTGCGAAGGCCGACGACGTGACCTTCGATCTGCGCATCGAGCGCGGACAAGTGCCGGCGAAGTCGCGGCTCGTCCGCGTCAGGCAAAATGATCTCGTCAGATTGCGTTGGAGCTCGGATCAACCCATCGCCCTGCACCTGCATGGCTACGATATCGAACAAAAAGTCGAGCCGGGCGCCATCTCGGAAATGAAGTTCACGGCGCAGGCAACGGGAAGATTTTCGGTTCAGGAGCACAAGCCGCAGGCGGCGGGCGGCGGCCACACGCACGGAGCCCCCATTGTTCAGCTCGAGGTTCTTCCGCGCTAGCGAGACGGTGCGTCGCCGGTCATCCGGCGCGCTGTTGCCGTTTGCGGCGGCTTTGTTTGTGCTTGCGTTTGCGACACCGTCAAGCGCCCACGGCTTTGGCCAACGCTACGATCTGCCGTTGCCGCTCGCGCTTTATCTCTACGGCGCGGCCGCCGTCGTCATCGTTACGTTCATCATGGCCGGCCTGTTCGTCCGGCCTGTCCCGCCGGCGCGCGACCGTTCCCGTCTCAATCTGCTCGGTCTGTCTGGCGGAAGGTTGCTCGCGCATCCGGCACTCGTTTCTGCGATCAGGCTCGTCTCGGTCGGCGTGTTCCTCGTCGCCGTGGCGGCTGGTTTCTTCGGCAACCAGAACCCGTACCAAAATCTCGCGCCGACGCTTGTGTGGGTCATTGTCTGGATCGGTGTCGCCTACGTTTCCGCGTTCGTCGGCGACATCTGGCCGTTAATCAATCCATGGCGGACGATATACGGGTGGGCGGAGCAGCTCTCCGGCAGGCCCGGCGGCCGACCCGAACTGTCGCTTCGCTTGACTTACCCCGAGGCCCTCGGCGTCTGGCCCGCGGTCGTCCTGCTGCTCGCCTTTTCCTGGATTGAGCTCGTCTATCCGACCCCGGCAGTGCCTGCGCAGATTGCGTGTTTTGCAGTCGGCTACTCGGTGCTCACTTGGGCCGGCATGGCCGCGTTCGGCCGCGAAATCTGGTTGCGGCACGGCGAGGTGTTTTCGGTCGTCTTCGGCACTTTCGCGCGTTTCGCGCCGACGGAACCGCGCGCGGGCAGGCGGCCCGCTTTACTTCTGCGGCCATTCAGCGTGGGTCTGCTCGACGAGCGGTCCGGCTCGCCGTCGATGACGGCGTTCGTGCTCCTGCTTCTTTCCACCGTCCTATACGATGGCCTGCTGAGTTCGCCGGAATTTGCGAGTTTCGAGAGCGCGATTGCAGCACGTCTCGGCGGGCTGGGCGAACTCGGGTCGATCGCGATCAGAACCGCCGGCCTGGTCATATTCTGGCTGCTGTTCCTCGGCGCTTACGTGGCGATCAGCGCGCTCATGAGTGCGGCCGCGTCGTCGCGCCTTAGTCCGAATGAGATCGCGCAGCGCTTCGCCCTTACCTTGGTGCCGATCGCGATCGGCTACCACCTCGCGCACTATCTCGTGTTTCTGCTGATCCAGGGGCAATACATCATTCCGTTGATATCCGATCCGTTCGGATGGGGATGGAATCTTTTTGGGACAGCGGGCTACCGAGTCGATATCGCCGTCGTCGGGGCGCGCTTCGCCTGGTACGCGGCAGTTGCCGCGGTTGTCGTCGGGCACATCGTTGCCGTCTATCTGGCGCACTTGGTCGCGATGCGGACGCCGCGGCTACGCGGCGTTGTGCTGCGATCGCAGATTCCACTTACCGCGCTGATGGTGGTTTACACGTTCGTCAGCCTTACGATCTTGGCCGAGCCGATCGTGGAACGGCGCGAGCCGGCGCAGCCATCGTCGGTGGTGGCCGCCGAGGTCACCGTTCCCGGCGACGCCATGTTGCCGGAGGCCGGGACGGGTCTCCTGCGACCGGTCGGACCGGACAAAGTCGCCAAGGTGAAATTGACCTATCGCGTGCTCGGCTCCGCATTCCACGACGGCACCAAGACGAGCTTCGCGGACATTCTATACGCGTACAGTTTTGCCTTTCGCTGGGGCAGGCGAGGCGACCCTAGCCAGCGCTACGATCCGGACGTCGATGTCGCGACCGCTTCCTTGCGCCGGCAACTTATCGGCTTGCGGGCGATCGGAAGCGACGCAGTCTCGAGGTCGTTTCGCATTGGCGACGTCAATTTCGTCCGCGAGCTGTTCACGATCGAGGTCTATGGGACGACAGCGCCGGAAGACCCGGAAACCGATGCCACGGTGCTCCCACCCTGGAGCACGGTTCCCTGGCATTTGGTCGTCCTGATGGAGGAAACCGTCGGCCGCGGATGGGCGGCATTCTCGCGGAGCGAGTCCGTACGGCTGGGCGTCGCATGGCTCGATCTCGTCCGTTCCGAGCAATTGAGCGGACGTTGGGCGTCGCTCGTCGAGACGTTCGAGCGCGAGGGCTATCGACCCGAGGCGTTGCAGGCGCTCGTGAGCGCCGAGGAGGCACGTCGGCGCTGGGCTGCGCTCGCGGCGTTCTACAAGGAGCACGGACACTTCCTGGTCACGAACGGGCCGTACCGCGTAAAACGCTGGTCGGCGGACAGCGTTACGCTCGAGGCGTTCCGGGACCTGACCTACCCGCTTGGGGTCGGATCATACGATGCCTACGCTGTGCCGCGACGCGGCTTTGTCACCAAGGTCGAGCAAAACGAGAACCGGCTCAAGCTGTTCGGTGACATCGAGACGGTGGTCAAGTTTGCTCGCAACTACAGGATCGAACGAGCGTCGATCCAGTCGATTTCGCGTGACGTTGTGCGACGGTCAGCGCCTCAATGCCGTTACATCGTGACGGACGACAAGGGCCAGGTTGCGTTCGAGGGCGTCGCCGCATTGGACGAGGAATCGACGTTCCAAATAGATCTGAACGGCAAGCTTGATGCCGGCGATTACACCGTCATGGCTATGATCATCGTCAACGACAACGCGATGAACGCCGATATCCGGCGCATACCGATGCGTATTTCGTCGGGCGGGCAGTGAGAGGGTTAGGGCCGTGGCGATCATGGCAGCACCGAGGGGCCTCAAGACCCTTCCTTTTGTCTTCTGAGAGCCCGGGCAGAGAGTCGCGGTCTTTTCGCGATCGCTGCTGCAAAAACGACGCGAGCGGGCGGAAGATCTCCCTATTTTCGCGGCTTTTTGCTTGACGCGGCGCGACTCAGGCGGTTAGAAACCCCCAACTTTGCGGCAGGCGGTCGGAGCCGCCGGTCGGTTGCGTCAAGCATCGACCAAGGGCCCCGAAACGCTGCCTCTGACAGCCACTGTCAGGCTTGTGTATGCGGCCCCCGGCGCATTCTGCGCTGAGGTCCCCGGTGCAACGAACAAGCACCCTCCGCGCCAGTTCGCGGATGGTGCGCATTTCGTTTGCGTCATCGCATGCGCGGTCAGGCGGACGCGGGACTTCGAGGAAGGTTCGGAAGAATGCCGACCATCAATCAGCTGATCCGTAAGCCGCGGGTTGCTCCGCGTTTCCGGAACAAGGCGCCGGCGCTGCAGGCGAGTCCGCAGAAGCGCGGCGTGTGCACGCGCGTGTACACGACGACACCGAAGAAGCCGAACTCGGCGCTGCGCAAGGTCGCGAAGGTGCGCCTGACCAATGGCTTCGAAGTGATCGGCTACATCCCCGGTGAGGGACATAACCTGCAGGAGCACTCGGTCGTCATGATCCGCGGCGGCCGCGTCAAGGACCTGCCGGGCGTGCGCTACCACATTCTCCGCGGCGTCCTCGATACCCAGGGCGTCAAGAACCGCAAACAACGCCGTTCGCTTTACGGCGCCAAGCGTCCGAAATGATCCGAGCGTAGCGAGGATCATCCCGGGCGAGCGCAGCGAGACCCGGGATCTCGCGAGACAAAGAAGAGAGATAGAGGCCTGAACGATGTCCCGCCGTCACCGAGCCGAACGTCGCGAACTGCTGCCGGATCCGAAATTTGGCAGCCTGACCGTCAGCCGCTTCATGAATTCCGTGATGAAGCAGGGCAAGAAGTCGGTTGCGGAGTTGATCGTGTACGGGGCGCTCGATCAGATCGAAGGAAAAGTGAAGCAGAGCCCGGTCGCTGTTTTCGAACAAGCCCTTGAAAACGTCGCGCCGGCGATCGAAGTACGGTCACGCCGCGTCGGCGGCGCCACCTACCAGGTACCAGTCGAAGTACGGCCAGAGCGCCGCACCACGCTCGCGATTCGCTGGATCATCGACGCAGCGCGCGAACGCAACGAAAAAACAATGGTCGATAAGCTGTCGGGCGAATTGCTCGACGCGTCCAATAACCGGGGAAACGCCGTCAAGAAGCGCGAGGACACTCACCGCATGGCGGAGGCGAACCGCGCCTTCTCCCATTATCGCTGGTGAGGACCCAGAGGATTCCCGGATATGCCGCGCGTTCATAAAATCGAGGACTACCGCAACTTCGGCATCATGGCGCACATTGATGCCGGAAAAACGACGACGACCGAGCGGATCCTCTA
Organism: uncultured Alphaproteobacteria bacterium; assembly: GCA_963711595.1. Lineage (GTDB taxonomy): Bacteria > Pseudomonadota > Alphaproteobacteria > Rhizobiales > Xanthobacteraceae > JAUSIF01. The sequence continues at coordinate 571,006 of CAVQER010000005.1, read as the reverse complement.
CTACACAGGCAAGAGCCACAAGATCGGCGAAGTCCATGACGGCGCGGCCACCATGGACTGGATGGAGCAGGAACAAGAGCGCGGCATCACGATCACGTCCGCCGCGACGACTGCCTTCTGGAAAGACAAGCGCCTCAACATCATCGATACGCCGGGCCACGTAGACTTCACGATCGAAGTCGAGCGCAGCTTGCGCGTGCTCGACGGCGCCGTATGCGTGCTCGAACTCGAACCAGGGCGTTGAGCCGCAGACAGAGACCGTGTGGCGTCAGGGCGACAAGTACAAAGTCCCGCGCATCGTATTCGCCAACAAGATGGACAAGATCGGCGCTGACTTCTTCCGCTGCCTCTCGGACATCGTCGATCGTCTAGGCGCAAAGCCGGTGGCGATCCAGCTTCCAATCGGCGCAGAGCAGCAGTTCAAGGGCATCGTCGACCTGGTCCGAATGAAGGGCGTCATTTGGGACGATGAGTTGCTCGGGGCAAAATTTCACGACGTCGATATTCCAGCCGACATGGCCGACCAGGCGAAGGAATACCGCGAAAAGCTCGTGGAGGCCGCAGTCGAACTCGATGACGCGGCAATGGCAGCTTACCTCGATGGCAAAGAACCCGACGAGGCGACGCTGAAGAGGCTCATCCGCAAGGCCGTCGTGACCGGCGCTTTTTATCCGGTGCTGTGCGGTTCGGCCTTCAAGAACAAGGGCGTGCAGCCCTTGCTCGACGCCGTTGTCGACTACCTGCCGTCTCCCGTGGAAGTGCCTCCGGTCAAGGGCATCGACGAGAAGGGCAACGAACTCATCCGCAAGCCGGATGACAACGAGCCGCTCGCGTTACTCGCGTTCAAGATCATGGACGATCCGTTCGTCGGCACGATCACCTTCTGCCGTATCTATTCGGGCACGTTGCGGAGCGGCACGGGCGTCTACAACTCGACGCGCGAGAAGAAAGAGCGCATCGGCCGCATGCTGCTGATGCACGCAAACAATCGCGAGGACATCAAGGAGGCCTTCGCTGGCGACATTGTCGCGCTGGCGGGTCTCAAGGAAGTACGCACGGGCGACACGCTGAGCGATCCGGACGATGTGGTGATTCTGGAGAAGATGGATTTTCCGGATCCGGTGATCGAGATCGCGATCGAGCCGAAGTCGAAGGCCGACCAGGAGAAGCTCGGAGTCGCGCTGGCGAAGCTCGCGGCCGAGGACCCGTCGTTCCGCGTCTCGACCGACCAGGAATCGGGACAGACGATCCTCAAGGGCATGGGCGAGCTTCACCTCGACATCAAGGTCGACATCCTGAAGCGCACCTACAAGGTCGACGCGAACATCGGCGCGCCGCAGGTCGCCTATCGTGAGAAGATTACGAGGCGAACGACGGTTGATTACACGCACAAGAAGCAGACCGGCGGCTCGGGGCAGTACGCGCGCGTGAAGATCGTCGCGGAGCCCGGTGCGCCCGGTTCCGGCTTCGAATTCGAGAACGAGATCGTCGGCGGTTCGGTACCGAAGGAATACATACCGGGCGTCGAAAAGGGCCTCGAGAGCGTGCTCGGGTCCGGCGTGCTCGCCGGCTTCCCGGTGGTTGACCTCAAGGTGACGCTCATCGACGGCGCCTACCATGACGTGAACTCGTCGGCGCTCGCCTTCGAGATCGCTTCGCGCGCCGCGGTGCGCGAGGCGCTGCAGAAGGGCGGTCCGGTGCTACTCGAGCCGATCATGAAGGTCGAGGTGGTGACTCCCGAGGACTACACCGGCGGCGTCATTGGCGACCTCAATTCGCGACGCGGCCAGATTCAGGGCCAGGACATGCGCGGCAACGCGAACGTCATTTCCGCAATGGTGCCGCTCGCAAACATGTTCGGTTACGTGAATACCCTGCGCTCGATGAGCCAGGGTCGAGCTACGTTCACGATGCAGTTCGATCACTACGAGCGCGTACCGCAGAATGTCGCTGAAGAGGTCCAGGCGAAATACGCCTGAGACCTCTAAGCATTTTTTGAGCCGGCCGAAGACGTGGAGAGAGTGCGATGGCGAAGGCAAAGTTTGAGAGGAAGAAGCCGCACTGCAACGTGGGGACGATTGGGCATGTCGACCACGGCAAGACGTCGTTGACGGCGGCGATCACGAAGGTTCTGGCGGAGACGGGTGGGGCGACCTACACGGCGTACGACCAGATCGACAAGGCGCCAGAAGAGAAGGCGCGCGGGATCACGATCTCGACGGCGCACGTCGAGTACGAGACGCAGAAGCGGCATTACGCGCACGTCGACTGCCCGGGACATGCCGACTACGTGAAGAACATGATCACGGGTGCGGCGCAGATGGACGGGGCGATCCTCGTGGTCTCTGCCGCGGACGGTCCGATGCCGCAGACGCGCGAGCACATTCTGCTGGCGCGCCAGGTCGGTGTGCCGGCGATCGTCGTGTTCCTGAACAAGGTGGACATGGTGGACGACCCGGAGCTCCTCGACCTCGTCGAGCTCGAGGTGCGGGAGCTGCTCTCCAAGTACGACTTCCCGGGCGACAAGATCCCGATCGTACGCGGCTCGGCGCTGATGGCCTTGGAAGGCAAGAAGCCTGAGCTTGGGCACGATGCGATCCTGAAGCTCATGGAAGCGGTGGATGCGAGCATCCCGCAGCCGGAGCGGTCCGAAGGACAAGCCGTTCCTGATGCCGGTGGAAGATGTGTTCTCGATCTCGGGCCGGGGCACGGTGGTGACGGGCCGGATCGAGCGCGGGATCATCAAGGTGGGCGAGGAAGTCGAGATCATCGGCATCAAGCCGACGACGAAGACGGTGGTGACGGGCGTCGAGATGTTCCGCAAGCTCTTGGACCAGGGCGAGGCGGGCGACAACGTCGGCTGCCTCCTGCGCGGTGTCGAGCGCGAGGGGGTGGAGCGGGGCCAGGTGCTGGCGAAGCCGGGCTCGGTGACGCCGCACACGAAGTTCACGGCGGAGGCCTACATTCTCACCAAGGAAGAGGGTGGGCGGCATACGCCGTTTTTCACGAACTATCGTCCGCAGTTTTATTTCCGGACGACGGACGTGACGGGGGTGGTTGAACTCCCGCAGGGCACGGAGATGGTGATGCCGGGGGACAATGTGTCCATGACGGTGTCGCTGATCGTGCCGATCGCGATGGAAGAGAAGCTTCGCTTCGCAATCCGCGAGGGCGGCAAGACCGTCGGCGCGGGCGTCGTCGCGAAGATCATCGAGTAGTTCGGAGTTCGGCTGAGCAAGCGCGCTGGAGAAAAATATGAACGGCCAGAACATCCGGATCCGCCTTAAGGCGTTCGATCACCGCATTCTCGACGCGTCGACGCGCGAGATCGTGGCGACCGCCAAGCGCACGGGCGCGCAGGTGCGTGGGCCAATTCCGTTGCCCACGCGGATTGAGAAATTCACGGTAAATCGCTCGCCGCACATCGACAAGAAGAGTCGCGAGCAATTCGAGATGCGTACGCACAAGAGGCTGCTCGATATCGTCGATCCGACGCCGCAAACGGTGGACGCGCTGATGAAGCTCGATCTCGCCGCCGGCGTCGACGTCGAGATCAAGCTCTGAGCACAGGACAGACACGACAATGCGTTCCGGAGTGATCGCACAGAAGCTCGGCATGACCCGCGTCTTCACAGACGCAGGCGAGCACGTGCCCGTCACGGTGCTGAAGCTCGACAATTGCCAGGTCGTCGCGCACCGCACGGTTGAAAAGAACGGATACGTCGCGCTGCAGCTCGGCTCAGGCGCGCGCAAGACGCGGAACGTCTCGAAGGCGATGCGCGGCCATTTCGCGGCGAGCAAGATCGCGCCGAAGAGCGAGATGGCCGAGTTCCGCGTGTCTACCGATGCCCTGATCCCGGTCGGCGCCGAGTTGACTGCGGATCATTTCGTGGTCGGTCAGTTCGTGGACGTGACCGGCACTTCGGTCGGCAAGGGCTTCGCCGGCGCGATGAAACGGCACAACTTCGGCGGCCTGCGCGCCTCGCACGGTGTTTCGGTTTCGCACCGTTCGCATGGCTCTACCGGCGGCCGTCAGGATCCCGGCAAGGTGTTCAAGAACAAGAAGATGGCCGGCCACATGGGCGATGCGACCGTGACAACCCTCAATCTCAAAGTCGTGCGTACGGACGTCGAGCGCGGACTTTTGCTCGTTGAAGGCGCGGTGCCGGGCTCGAAAGGCGGAATGATTCTCGTGCGCGATGCGGTGAAGCGCCCGCTCCCGGAGGAAGCGCCCAAGCCGGGCAAGTTCCGCGAGCCGACCGAATACACGCCGGAGCCCGAGAAGAAGACAAAGCCGAAGGCGGAAGCGAAATCCGAAGCCAAAGCCGAGCCCAAATCCGAGGCGAAGGCTGCGGAAGCGAAGCCTGCTGCCAAGGCGGAGCCGAAGCCTAAGGAAAAGGCCAAGGCCAAGCCGAAGAGTGGGGGAAAGAAGTGATGGAACTCACCGTTCTGTCTCTCGACGGCAAAAAGTCGGGGTCGGTCAAGGTCGCCGACGAAATCTTCGGACTCGAGCCGCGCGCGGATCTCCTGCATCGCTGCGTGAACTGGCAGCTCGCCAAGCGTCAGCGTGGCACGCACAAGACCAAGGGCCGCTCGGAAATCTGGCGCACCGGAAAGAAGATGTACGCGCAGAAGGGTACGGGCCGCGCACGGCACAGCTCGGCGCGGGTGAATCTTTTTCGCGGCGGCGGCCGTTCGTTCGGTCCGGTTGTGCGCAGCCACGCGACCGATCTGCCGAAACAGTTGCGTTCGCTCGCACTGAAGCACGCGCTTTCGTCGAAGGCGAAGACCTCGGACATCATCGTGATCGACGCGCTGAAGCTCGGGGATCCGAAGACCAAGACGCTCGTGAAGAATTTCGAGAAGCTCGGTGTCACTTCCGCCCTCGTGATCGACGGCGCGGAGGTCGAAAAGAACTTCGGGCTCGCGGCGCGCAATCTCGCATACGTGGATGTGCTGCCGGTCGCAGGCATCAACGTTTACGACATCCTGCGCCGCACAAAGCTCGTGCTGACGAAGGCCGCGCTCGATGCGTTGGAGGCGCGCCTGAAATGAGCAAGACAGCCAAAAAGGGCGTTCAGGACCCGCGCCACTACGACGTGATCCTGTCCCCGGTCGTCACGGAAAAGGCGACGACCGCGTCGCAGCACAATCAGGTCGTGTTCCGCGTCGCGCGGACCGCGAACAAGCCGCAAATCAAGGAAGCGGTGGAGAAGCTCTTCAATGTCAAAGTGAAGGGTGTCAACACGCTGATCCTGAAGGGCAAAACGAAGCGCTTCGCCGGACGCGTCGGCGTGCGCAGCGACGTCAAGAAAGCGATCGTGACCCTCGAAGAGGGCCACTCGATCGACATCACCACCGGGCTCTGAGGCGACGACGGAGAGACACATGGCGCTCAAGACATACAAGCCGGCGACGCCGGGCCTGCGCCAACTCGTCCTCGTTGATCGCGAGGGAGTGTGGAAGGGCAAGCCGGTCAAGGCGCTTACCGAAGGCAAGCGTGCGACCGGCGCGCGCAACAACCTTGGACGCATCACGGTGCGTTTCCGCGGCGGCGGTCACAAGCGCGCGTTGCGCAATATCGACTTCAAGCGTGCGCGCCGCGAGGAACCGGCGACCGTCGAGCGGATCGAATACGATCCGAACCGCACGGCGTTCATCGCGCTCATCAAGTACGGCAACGGCGATCTGTCCTACATCCTCGCGCCGCAGCGTCTCGCGGCCGGCGATACGGTTATCGCGGGAGAGAACGTCGACGTGAAACCGGGCAATGCGATGCCGCTCGAGAGCATGCCGGTAGGCACGATCGTGCATAACGTAGAAATGAAGATCGGGAAGGGCGGACAGCTTGCCCGTTCGGCCGGAACGTACGTGCAGATCGTCGGGCGCGACCAGGGCTACTGCATCCTGCGTCTGAAATCGGGCGAGCAGCGGCTCGTGCACGGGCGCTGCTTTGCGACCGTCGGCGCCGTGTCGAACCCCGATCACATGAACATCTCGATCGGCAAGGCAGGCCGCAATCGCTGGAAGGGTCGCATGCCGCACAACCGCGGCGTCACCATGAACCCGGTTGACCATCCGCATGGCGGCGGCGAGGGACGCACGTCGGGCGGCCGGCATCCGGTGACCCCATGGGGCTTCCCCACGAAGGGCAAGAAGACCCGCAAAAACAAGCGCACGGAGCGCTTCATCGTTTCGAACCGCCACGCGCGGAAGAAGCAGAGCTGAGGAGTAGAGCAAAATGGCGCGCTCAGTCTGGAAAGGTCCGTTCGTCGACGGTCATCTGCTGAAGAAGGCGGATGCCGCACGCTCGTCCGGGCGGTCGGAAATGATCAAGATCTGGAGCCGGCGCTCCACGATCCTACCGCAGTTCGTCGGGCTGACTTTTGGCGTCCACAACGGCCAGAAGCACATACCGGTGTACGTGACCGAGGAAATGGTCGGTCACAAGTTCGGCGAGTTCTCGCCGACACGCACATTTCATGGCCACTCCGGAATCCGCAGCGCCAAGCGCGCTGAGGAGGGCGAGGGCGGTCCGGTCCGCCGCGCGCCCGGCACCGCTGTACCTGCCGCAGCGCCGGCCAAGAGCTGAGAGAGCCGACAATGGGCAAACCCGCGCGCGAACGCACGCTGAAGGAGAACGAGGCCAAGGCGGTCGCGCGCATGCTGCGCGTGAGCCCGCAGAAGCTCGGACTCGTCGCGGGTCTGATCCGCGGCAAGAAGGTCGCGAGTGCGCTTGCTGATCTCCAATTTTCGCGAAAGCGCATCGCGAAGGACGTAAAGAAGTGTCTAGAGTTGGCGATCGCCAATGCCGAAAACAATCACCAGCTCGATGTCGATGATCTCGTCGTCGCCGAGGCGCACGTCGGCAAGGCGCTCGTGATCAAACGTTTCAATCCGCGTGCACGCGGGCGCGTTGCCCCGGTCATGCGGCCATTCTCGAACCTCACGATCGTCGTGCGTGAGGTGGAGGGGAAAGTCTGATGGGTCAAAAGGTTAATCCGGTAGGTCTGCGGCTCGGTATCAACCGCACATGGGATTTGCGCTGGTTCGCGCGCAGGGGCGAGTACTCGAAGCTCCTGCACGAGGACATCAAGATCCGCGATTTCCTCATGAAGGCGTTGAAGCAAGCCGCCGTGTCGAAGATCGTGATCGAGCGTCCGCACAAGAAGTGCCGCGTCACGATCCATTCGGGGCGGCCGGGCGTCGTCATCGGCAAGAAGGGCGCCGACATCGACAAGCTGCGCAAGCAGGTCGCGAAGATGACCGACAGCGAGGTCATCATCAACATCGTCGAGATCCGCAAGCCGGAGATCGACGCGCATCTCGTCGCCGAATTGATCGGTCAGCAGCTTGAGCGGCGCGTCGCGTTCCGTCGCGCCATGAAGCGCGCGGTGCAATCGGCCATGCGCCTTGGCGCTGGCGGCATCCGCATCAACTGCTCGGGCCGGCTCGGCGGCAACGAAATCGCGCGCATGGAGTGGTACCGCGAAGGCCGCGTGCCGCTGCATACGCTGCGCGCCGACGTGGATTACAGCACGGCGACCGCTTTCACGACCTACGGCACCTGCGGCGTCAAGGTCTGGATCTTCAAGGGCGAGATTCTCGAACACGATCCCATGGCGCAGGACAAGCGCCTCGCCGAAGCCGAGGCAAGCGGCGGCGGGCGTCCGCGGCGCGACGCGGCCTGACGGAGTGAGTTGAACCATGCTGCAACCCGATCGCACAAAGTTCCGGAAGGGGTTCAAGGGCCGTATCCACGGCCTGGCGACGAGCGGCAACACGCTCGCTTTCGGCCAGTACGGCCTGAAGGCGCTCGAGCCGGAGCGCATCACCGCGCGGCAGATCGAGGCGGCTCGCCGCGCGATCACGCATCACATGAAGCGTGCGGGCCGCGTGTGGGTGAACATCTTTCCGGACGTGCCGATCTCGAAGAAGCCGACCGAAATCCGCATGGGCAAGGGCAAGGGCATGCCTGAGTACTGGGCGGCACGCGTGAAGCCCGGACGCATCCTGTTCGAAGTCGACGGCGTCGACGAGGCGACGGCGCGCGAGGCGATGCGCCTCGCTGCGGCAAAGCTGCCGGTGCGGACGCGCTTCATAGCGCGAGTGGTGTGAGGGAGCGCCGGCGATGAAAATCGGAGATGTGCGAGCGATGACCGTCGATCAGCTGGAGGATGAAATCCTCAAGCTGAAGAAGGAGCAATTCAACCTGCGCTTCCAGCGCGCAACGGGTCAACTCGAGAATACCTCGCGCGTACGCGTGATCCGTCGTGACATCGCTCGAATGAAGACGGTGTCGCGCGAGAAACATGCCGCCACGGCGGCCAAGGGCAAGTAGGTAAACCATGCCAAAACGCATGCTCTGGGGCGTCGTGACGAGCACCAAACAGAATAAGACGGTGACCGTCGAGATCGAGCGTCGGTTCACGCACCCGCTGTTCAAGAAGACGGTACGGCGTACGAAGAAATATCACGCGCACGACGAGACCAACGATTGCAAGGTCGGTGATCGCGTGTGGATCGAAGAGACGCGTCCGATTTCCAAGACGAAGACCTGGATCGTCAAGGAAAACGAAACACAGAAGAAAGCCGGTTGAAGACCGGTCACAGATTGAAGGTAGCGCACCATGATTCAGATGCAGTCAAACCTGGACGTCGCCGACAATTCCGGCGCGCGCCGCGTCATGTGCATCAAGGTGCTGGGCGGCTCGAAGCGCAAGTACGCGACCATCGGCGACGTGATCGTGGTCTCCGTGAAAGAGGCGATTCCGCGCGGCCGCGTGAAGAAGGGCGAAGTCATCAAGGCGGTGATCGTGCGCATCAGGAAGGACATCCGCCGTGCGGACGGATCGGTAATCCGGTTCGACCGGAACGCCGCGGTGCTCGTGAACAACCAGATGGAGCCGGTCGGCACGCGCATCTTTGGACCGGTCCCGCGCGAGCTGCGCGCGAAGAACCACATGAAGATCATGTCGCTCGCGCCGGAGGTGCTGTGATGGCTGCGAAAATCCGCAAGGGCGACAAGGTCGTCGTGATCACTGGAAGCGACAAGGGTCGCACCGGCGAAGTGATCGAGGTGCGGCCGAAGGAAGGGCGCGTGCTTGTTCGCGGCGTCAACATGGTCACACGGCATCAACGGCAAACCGCCGCGCAGCAAGGCGGTAGAATTCAGAAGGAAGCGCCGATCCACGTTTCGAACGTGGCGATCGCCGACCCCAAAGGCGGCAAGCCCACCCGCGTCGGTTTCAAGACGTTGAAGGGCGACCAAAAGGTGCGGGTGGCCCGGCGCTCGGGAGAGCAGATCGATGCCTGAGAACGCGTACCGTCCCCGGCTGAAGACCGAGTACGACAAGGTGATCGTGCCGAAGCTCGTCGAGCAGTTCGGCTATTCGAATCGTTTGGCGGTTCCGCAGCTCGACAAGATCGTGATCAACATGGGCGTCGGCGAAGGCGTCAGCGACCAGAAGAAAGTCACGGCGGCCGCGAACGACCTCACCCTGATCGCGGGCCAGAAATCCGTGGTCACGAAGTCGCGCAAGGCGATATCGAACTTCAAGCTGCGCGAGAACCTGCCGATCGGCGCGAAAGTCACGCTGCGCGGGTCGCGCATGTACGACTTCGTCGACCGCTTCGTGAACATCGCCTTGCCGCGCGTGCGGGACTTCCGCGGCCTGAACCCGAAGAGCTTCGACGGGCGCGGGAACCTCACGATCGGCATCAAGGAGCACATCATTTTTCCCGAGATCGACTTCGACAAGACCGAAGACGTCTGGGGCATGGACATCGTCGTGTGCACGACTGCGAGGACGAACGACGAGGCGCAGGCGTTGCTCGCGGCATTCAATTTTCCCTTCCGGCAGTGAGGAACGTTCCTCAAACGCGGAGATGAAGGAGCCGAGATGGCCAAGAAGAGCATGATCGAGAAGAACGAGATGCGCCGCAGGCTGGCGAAGAAGTACACCGGCAAACGCGACCGGCTGCGCGCGATCGTTCACGACAAGAAGCTTCCAATCGAGGAGCGCTTTGCGGCGACGCTCAAGCTCGCGAAGTTGCCGCGCAATTCCGCCAAGGGCCGGATCCGCAATCGCTGCGAACTCACCGGCAGGCCGCGCGGGAACTACCGCAAGCTGAAGCTCTCGCGCATCGCGTTGCGCGAGCTCGGCTCGCAGGGCCTGATCCCCGGCCTGGTCAAGTCGAGCTGGTAAGGGGGCAATCGTCATGGCGATGAACGATCCTCTCGGCGATATGCTGACCCGCATCCGCAACGCGCAGATGCGAGCCAAGGAGCGCGTGTCGACGCCGGGCTCGAGCTTCCGCGCGCGCGTCCTCGACGTGCTGAAGAACGAGGGCTACATCCGCGGCTACTCGATGACCGAGCACAAGGACGGCCGCACCGAGTTCGAGATCGAGCTCAAGTATTTCGATGGCGAGCCGGTGATCCGCGAGATCGCGCGCGTGTCGAAGCCCGGCCGGCGCGTCTATGCGTCCGTCAAGGCGCTGCCGCGGGTGAACAACGGCCTTGGCGTTGCGATCCTGTCGACGCCGAAGGGCGTCATGGCCGACCATGATGCTCGCGAGCAAAACGTGGGCGGCGAAATTCTCTGCACGGTGTTTTGAGGAGGGCGGTATGTCGAAAATCGGCAAGAAGCCCGTCCCGGTCCCGAAAGGGATCACTGCAGGGGTCGAGGGCACAACCTTCAAGGTGAAGGGCCCGAAGGGCGAGCTGATGCTCCTGCTCGGCGACAAGGTCTCGGCCAAGGTCGAAAACGACCTCGTGTCGGTGACGAGCACCGGCGACAGCAAGCAGCACAAGGCAGCCTGGGGTTTCACTCGCGCCATGGTTGCGAACCTTATTCGCGGCGTGGAGAAGGGCTACGAGCGCAAGCTCGAGATCAGCGGCGTCGGGTACCGCGCGCAGGTGCAGGGCAAGCAGCTCCAGATCGCACTCGGCTACAGCCACGACGTGGTCTACGCGATCCCGGAAGGCATCAATATCGCGACGCCGAAGCCGACGGAGATCGTCGTCACCGGCATCGACAAGCAGAAGGTCGGGCAGGTGGCGGCGGAAATCCGCGGCTTCCGTCCGCCGGAGCCCTACAAGGGCAAGGGCGTGAAGTACGCCGAGGAACACATCTTCCGCAAGGAAGGGAAGAAGAAGTGACGGTTGGTCATGGCTAAGATCGAGGGTCGAGTATTTCGCCGGACGGGGCGCGTGCGGCGGTCGCTGAAGCGGACGGCCTACGGACGCCCGCGGCTCTCCGTGTTTCGCTCGTCGAAACACATCTACGCGCAGGTGATCGACGACGCGAAGGGCGTGACGGTCGCCGCGGCGTCCAGCATGGAGAAAGAGGTGCGCGGGGGCCGCAAGACCGGCGCTAACGTCGATGCCGCAAAGGCGGTTGGCAAGCGGCTCGCTGAGCGTGCGAAAGAAAAAGGCGTGAAGCAGGTCGTATTCGATCGCGGCTCATATTTGTATCACGGGCGCGTCAAGGCGTTGGCCGACGCCGCGCGTGAAGGCGGACTGGAATTCTGAGGAAGCACCGATGGCAGAGAGACAATCGGACGGACACGGGCATGGCGGCAGGGGACGCGGTCGTCGCGAGCGGGAACGCGACCGCGACGACCGCGAGGGCGGGATCGTCGACAAGCTCGTCCACATCAATCGTGTCGCCAAGGTGGTGAAGGGCGGCCGGCGCTTCGGCTTCGCTGCGCTCGTCGTCGTCGGCGACCAGAAGGGCCGCGTCGGCTTCGGCCACGGCAAGGCACGCGAAGTGCCGGAAGCGATCCGCAAGGCGACCGATGCCGCGAAGCGCGGCATGGTGCGCGTGCCGCTGCGCGAAGGGCGCACGCTGCACCACGACGTCACCGGCCACCACGGCGCGGGGCACGTCGTGCTGCGTGCCGCGCCGGCCGGTACCGGCATCATCGCGGGCGGCCCGATGCGCGCGGTGTTCGAAACGCTCGGCATGGCGGACGTGGTGGCGAAGTCGTTCGGATCGTCGAACCCGTACAACATGGTGCGGGCGACCTTCGACGCCTTGAAGCATCAGGATGCGCCGCGCTCGGTCGCGGCCCGCCGTGGCCTCAAGGTTTCCCAATTGCAGACGCGGCGGCGCGAAGTCGACGCCGACGTGACCGATTAAAGCGTCACGAGGTAGATCATGGCCAGCGGCAAGAAAGTGACCGTGGAGCGGATCGGCAGCCCGATGCGGCGTCCGGCGGATCAGGAGGCGACGCTCATCGGCCTCGGGCTGACGAAGCGCGGCCGCAAGCGGACGCTCACCGACACGCCGGCCGTGCGCGGGATGATCGCGAAGGTCCAGCACCTCGTGCGCGTGGTGGACGGCGAGTAAGGGAGAAGGCGATGAAACTCAATCAACTCGCTGGCCGCGAAGGCTCGCGCAAGAACCGGATGCGCGTCGGACGCGGCATTGGTTCGGGCAAGGGCAAGACCGCAGGCCGCGGCACCAAGGGTCAGAAGTCGCGCACCGGTGTCTCGATCAAGGGTTTCGAAGGCGGCCAGATGCCCTTGCATCGCCGCCTGCCGAAGCGCGGGTTCAACAACATCTTCGCGCGCCGGCTCGGCGAGGTGAATCTCGGCCGTGTGCAGATCGCGATCGACAAAGGTCATCTCAGCGCGAGCGGGCCGATCAACGTGGAGTCGCTCGTCAAGGCGGGCGTGCTCAAGCGCGCGCACGACGGGGTGCGGCTGCTCGGCAACGGCGAGATCAAGGGCAAGCTCAACTTCGAGGTCGATGGTGCGTCGAAGTCGGCCGTTGCGGCGGTGGAAAAGGCGGGTGGCACCGTGAAGGTGCTGCGCGAAAAGAAGGCCGAGCCGGAGAAGGCCGAGAAGAAGCCGGCCAAGCCGGAAAAGAAACCTGCCAAGCAAGAGGGTGGCGAAGCGACGGCCTGATCCCCAAGTTGGATTTCGGCCGCATTGCCTCCTCGAAGGGTTGGGGGCCCAACGGAGCGCTAGATGGTCTCGGCAGCGGAACAACTCGCGGCGAATCTCAATTTCGGCGCCCTCGGCCGGGCCGAAGAGCTCAAGAAGCGCATCTGGTTCACGCTCGGGGCGCTGATCGTCTATCGCCTCGGCACCTATATCCCGATGCCGGGCATCAATCCGGACGCGTTCGCCCAGGCCTTTCAGCAGGCGCAAGGCGGCATTCTCGGCCTCTTCAACATGTTTTCGGGCGGTGCCGTGGAGCGCATGGCGATCTTCGCGCTCAACATCATGCCCTACATCTCCGCGTCGATCATTCTCCAGCTGATGACGACGGTCTCGCCGACCCTCGAGCAGCTCAAGAAGGAGGGCGAGCAGGGCCGGAAGGTGATCAACCAGTACACGCGATACCTCACGGCGGTGCTCTGCGTCTTCCAGTCCTACGGAATTGCGATCGGTCTTGAAGGCAGCGGCGGCATCGTTGCCGATCCGGGCTGGTTCTTCCGCATCTCGACGGTGATCACGCTCACCGGTGGAACGATGTTCCTGATGTGGCTCGGTGAGCAAATTACCGCGCGCGGCATCGGTAACGGCATTTCGCTCATCATCATGGCGGGCATCGTCGCCGAGCTGCCGTCGGCGATTGCGGGCACCCTCGAACTCGGCCGTCAGGGTGCGCTCTCCACCGGTCTCATCCTGGTCGTTCTAGTCATGGTCGTCACCGTGATTGCCTTCATCGTTTTCATGGAGCGCGCGCAACGGCGGCTGCTCATCCAGTATCCGAAACGGCAGGTCGGCAATCAGATGTTCGAGGGCCAGACTTCGCATCTGCCGCTGAAGCTCAATTCCGCGGGGGTGATTCCGCCGATCTTCGCCTCATCGCTCCTGCTCGTCCCGACGACCGTCGCGACCTTTTCGGGCGGGCAGGGACCGGAGTGGCTCACTACGATCACGACTTATCTTGGCCACGGCCGGCCGCTGTACATGGCTCTGTACATCGGGATGATCATCTTCTTCGCGTTCTTCTATACGGCTATCGTGTTCAACCCGGTCGATACCGCGGACAATCTGAAAAAGCATGGCGGATTTCTTCCCGGCATCCGGCCCGGCGAACGTACGGCGGAATACATCGACTACGTGCTGACGCGCATTACGGTCGTGGGCGCGGCGTATCTTTCACTCGTCTGTCTCATCCCTGAGCTGCTCGTGTCCTATGCAGCGGTGCCATTCTATTTCGGGGGCACGTCGCTCCTGATCGTCGTCAGCGTGACGATGGACACGGTTGCGCAGGTGCAGGGTCATCTGCTCGCGCACCAATATGAAGGCCTGATCAAGAAGGCGAAGCTTCGAGGGTCGCGTCGATGAGGCTCGTCCTGCTCGGGCCTCCGGGTGCAGGAAAAGGCACGCAGGCGGAACGGCTCTCGCAACGCCACCGTATTGCGCGCCTGTCGACCGGCGACATGCTGCGCGCGGCTGTTGCCGCTGCGACGCCGATCGGGGTCAAGGCCAAGGACATCATGGAACGCGGCGAGCTCGTGCCGGACCCGGTGGTGATCGCAATCATCGCCGAGCGGATCCAGCAGCCGGACGCCGCGCGTGGGTTCGTTCTCGACGGTTTCCCGCGCACGGTGGCCCAGGCCGAGGCGCTCGAGCGGCTGCTCGCCCAGCGCGGGCTCAAGCTCGACGCTGTGATCGAACTCAAGGTCGACGAGGGCATCCTGCTGCGCCGGATCGAGTCCCGCGTGGGGGAGACGAAGGCCCGCGGGGAGGCTGTGCGCGCCGACGACGACCCGGAGGTGCTCAAACAGCGGCTATCGGCCTATCGGGTGCAGACTGCCCCCCTTGTGGACCATTACCGCGCCAAGAGCGTGCTCCGGAGCGTGGACGGCATGGCGTCGATCGACGAGGTATCCGCGGTGATCGGCCGCCTGGTCGCGCGCCCTGCGGAGATAGCCGGTTCCCGCAAGGCTCCCAAGGGACGAACAAAGGCGCGCGGTGCGCGCCGGAAGGTACCCAAGGCGCGGCGGGTTTCGCAGGGTAAACGCAAGACGGCCGCACGGGGCGCCAAGGCGAAGAGGGTACGCCGGACCGCTGTACGCCGGCGGAAATCCGCCCGCGTGCGGCGATAGCGGAGGTTGACGCCCTTGATCGTATTGCCTAGATATTCCCGGTCAGTCGGTACATTTACAGCGATGCCGGACCTTCCGTGGAAGGGGGGCGTCGTTTTCACGCATGGAATGCTCTGGAGCGCGGCCGCGCCATTGCTGCGAATAGGCCGAAACGCCCGGGATGGAGAGTAAATCGTGGCTCGAATTGCTGGTGTGAACCTTCCCACGAACAAGCGCGTGCTCGTGGGGCTGCAATACATTCACGGCATCGGCGGCAAGCGCGCGCACGACATCATGACGAATCTGAACATCCCGTTCGAGCGGCGCGTGAGTCAGCTGACCGATCAGGAAGTTCTGCAAATCCGCGAAGCGATCGATCGCGATTACATGGTCGAAGGCGATCTGCGTCGCGAAGTTTCGATGAACATCAAGCGCCTCGTGGATCTTGGTTGCTACCGCGGGCTCCGGCACCGCAAGAACCTGCCCGTGCATGGTCAGCGCACGCACACGAACGCGCGCACCCGCAAGGGCAAGGCACGGGCGATCGCCGGGAAGAAAATGGCGCCGAAGGGGTAGTGGCGCCCGGCCGGCCATAAGGATCGAGAATGAGCAAGGAAGCACCTGCAGCAACATCACAGCAAGGCGGCCGCGTTCGCCGGCGCGAGCGCAAGAATATCGCGTCGGGCGTCGCCCACGTGAGTGCGAGCTTCAACAACACCAAGATCACCATCACCGACGCACAGGGCAACACGATCGCCTGGTCGTCGGCTGGTTCGCTGGGCTTCAAGGGCTCGCGCAAATCCACGCCCTATGCCGCGCAGGTTGCGGGTGAGGACGTGGCGCGCAAAGCGCAGGAGCACGGCATGCGTACGCTCGAGGTCGAGGTCGCGGGACCCGGCTCGGGCCGCGAGTCGGCGCTACGCGCGTTGCAGGCGGCCGGCTTCACGATTACGTCCATTCGCGACGTGACGCCGATCCCGCACAACGGCTGTCGGCCGCGCAAGCGCCGGCGCGTCTGAATTTCATACCGGCTACTGCCGGCAATAATCATCCCGTCACAGGCGGGAGCGCGAGACGAGAGCTCGCGTAGATAGCGCGAAGGATGAGCACGTGAACACCGTCGTCAATCCAAAGAATTGGCAGGAATTGATCCGTCCCGAGAAGCTGCAGGTCAGCGGCGGACAGGACGCGAAGCGGACCGCGACCGTGGTCGCCGAGCCGCTTGAGCGGGGCTTCGGCCTGACGCTCGGCAACGCATTGCGCCGAATTCTGCTGTCCTCGCTGCAGGGTGCGGCCGTCACGTCGGTCCACATCGACGGCGTGCTGCATGAGTTCTCGTCGATCCCCGGGGTGCGCGAGGACGTCACCGACATCGTGCTGAACATCAAGGACATCGCGCTGAAGATGCAGGGCGAAGGTCCGAAGCGCATGGTCGTGAAGAAGCAGGGACCGGGGCAGCTCACCGCCGGCGACATCCAGACGGTCGGCGACGTACAGATCCTCAACCCGGATCTCGTGCTGTGCACGCTCGACGACGGCGCCGAGCTCCGTATGGAATTCACCGTCAATACCGGGAAGGGTTACGTCGCCGCGGATCGCAACCGTTCGGAGGATTCGCCGATCGGTCTCGTCCCGGTCGACAGTCTCTATTCGCCGGTCCGCAAGGTCAGCTACCGGGTTGAAAATACCCGCGAAGGGCAGATCCTCGACTACGACAAGCTCACGCTCACGATCGAGACTAACGGCTCGATCACGCCGGAAGACGCGCTCGCGTTCGCCGCGCGTATCCTGCAGGACCAGCTCAACATCTTCGTCAACTTCGAAGAGCCGCGCCGCGAGATCGAGGCGCCGGCGATCCAGGAGCTGCCGTTCAATCCGGCGCTGCTCAAGAAGGTGGACGAGCTCGAGCTTTCGGTGCGTTCGGCCAACTGCCTGAAGAACGACAATATCGTTTACATCGGCGACCTGATCCAGAAGAGCGAGGCGGAGATGCTCCGCACCCCGAACTTCGGGCGTAAGTCGCTGAACGAGATCAAGGAGGTCCTCGCCTCCATGGGGCTGCATCTCGGCATGGAAGTTCAGGGATGGCCGCCCGAGAACATCGAAGAGCTCGCGAAGCGGTTTGAAGATCATTACTGATCGATGACGTCTCATGGCCGCGCTTGTCCCGGCCATCCTCGGCTTAATCGGTCGGAAGAAAGGCGTGGATGCCCGGCACGAGGCCGGGCATGACGGAAGCGGGCTCAGAGGAAATCGGTCATGCGTCACGGTAAAGCACATCGCAAACTCAATCGCACCGCCGAGCACCGCAAGGCGATGTTCGCCAACATGGCGGCTTCGCTCATCGTGCACGAGCAGGTCGTGACTACATTGCCGAAAGCGAAGGACCTGCGCCCGCTATTCGAGAAGCTGATTACGCTCGGCAAGAAGGGCGACCTGCATGCGCGCCGCCGCGCAATTGCCGCGATCAAAGACCATGCGGCCGTGAAGAAGCTCTTCGAGGTGATCGGCCCGCGCTATAAATCCCGGAAAGGCGGGTACACGCGCATCCTGAAGGCGGGGTTCCGCTACGGGGACTCTGCGCCAGTTGCGGTGATCGAACTCGTCGACCGCGACGTCGCAGCGAAGGGCAAGGGCGATCTCGCGCGCCACGAGGCGACGCGACCGAAAGAGGCCGCCGAAGCCGCGGCCTGATCGCGAACCCCGGAATCGACAAAGTTCCAGTTGCGCCACTGCCACGGCGGCGCAATTTCTTTTTCTCGGCAAGAAATCGCCACGTTCGCCGTCCTTAAGTGCGCGTATCGAATCATTCCGGGGCTGGGCGGCACGGAGTGACTTCATGCAGAAAAGTTTGTGCACTGGCGTTGTGATCGTCCTCAGCAGCATCTCGGCATACGCGGCCGATGCGCCAGTCAGGGGTCCGGTCAAAGCGCCAGTGGCAGTCGCGGCGCCGCTCTTCAACTGGAGCGGCTTTTATTACGGCGTGCAGGGCGGTTATGCGTGGGGAGATTCCACGCACACCAATTCCGCAACGGGTGCGAGTTCGGGAAATATCGACGCAAACGGCGTGCTGCTCGGCGGTACCGTCGGTGCGAACTGGCAGTCGGGCACGTTCGTCACCGGCGTCGAGGCCGATCTCGCGTGGGCGAACGCTGACGGCTCCGGCGGAAACGCAGCCGCGTGCGCCGGTGCGTGCAGCACGGAAGTGAGTTGGCTCGGCACTGGCCGCGTACGCGCGGGCCTCGCGTTCGACGCCTACCTATTCTACGTGACCGGCGGTGCCGCGTTCGGTGGCGTCGAAGGCGGACAGGCTGGTTTTACCAGCAAGGACAAGACGCGCGTGGGCTGGACGGTCGGCACGGGAGTCGAAGCCGCGGTGACACGCAACTGGACCACGAAAGTCGAGTACCTCTACGCCGATCTCGGCGACAAGGGCGCCTACACGACCCCGGCGGGTCCCTACAACGTCGACCTCAAGAGCCACATCGTACGGATGGGCCTGAACTACAAATTCTGAACGCGTGCAGCGGGGGACGAGGCACGCCCCGGGCATCCGGCCCGGGGCGTTTACTTTTCGTGCGCGTGCTGACGGGCAGGGCTTTTGCCGCGATGTTGCCCGCTCTATACCTGCGGTCATGATCCGAACCATCCGGACTCCGTTCGCTCTCTTGTTGACAGCGCTGTGCGTCGCGCCGGCGGTGGCGCAGCAGCCCCCCACGTCGCGTGCCGAGCTGCAGCTATCGTTCGCGCCGATCACGAAGCGTGTCGCGCCCGCGGTGGTCAACGTCTACGGTCAGCAAACCTCGCGGCCGAACCACCCGTTTTTCAACGATCCTCTTTTCCGCCGTTTCTTCGGTGGCCAGGGATTCGGTATCCCGGGCGAGCGCGCCCAGCGCTCGCTCGGCTCCGGCGTGATCGTCGATCCGAGCGGAATCGTGCTCACGAACCACCACGTGATCGAAGGAGCGGAGTTGGTCCGTATCTCTCTCGCTGACCGGCGCGAGTTCGAGGCGACGGTTCTCCTGCGCGATCAGCGGAGCGATCTTGCGGTGCTGCGCATCCAGGACGGGCGTGAACGCTTTCCCTCGGTCGAGCTTGGCGATTCTGACGCGATCGAGGTCGGCGACATCGTGCTCGCGATCGGCAACCCTTTCGGTGTCGGGCAGACGGTAACGCAGGGCATCGTTTCGGCGGTCGCGCGCACGCAGGTCGGTATCTCCGACTACCAGTTCTTCATCCAGACCGACGCCGCGATCAATCCGGGCAACTCGGGCGGTGCGCTCGTGGACATGGCAGGCCGGGTGATCGGCATCAATACGGCAATCTATTCGCGCACGGGCGGATCGCTCGGGATCGGCTTTGCGATTCCCGCCAACATGGCGCGGGTCGTCGTCGAGTCCGCGCGGGGCGGGAGTGCTGCGGTGCGGCGCCCCTGGTTCGGCGCGAAGCTGCAAGCCGTGACTTCCGAGATTGCCGACAGTCTGAAGCTGAAGCGCCCGTCGGGGGCCGTCGTCGTTGCTGTCACGGCGGATAGTCCAGCGGCCCGCGCCGGTCTCAAGCCGACGGACGTGATCCTGTCAATCGACGGACAGGCAGTGGATGATCCGAACGCGTTCGACTACCGCTTCGCGACGAAGCCGCTGGGCGGGCGGGCAGGGCTCGGCATCGAGCGGCAGGGCAAGGTCAGCAATGTCACGATCCAGCTCGAGGCCGCTCCGGACCGGCCGCGCGAGGAGGTCGTGATCCGCTCACGTTCGCCATTCCAGGGCGCGAAGGTGGCAAATCTTTCGCCCGCGCTCGCCGAGGAGCTGCGGCTCGACGCGTCTACGGATGGCGTCGTGATCGTCGATGTCGTGGACAATTCGACCGCCGCGGCGCTCGGCTTTCGGCCTGGCGACCTTGTGCTCACGGTCAACGGCGAGAAGATTGCGCGCAGCCGCGATCTCGAACGGGCGACGGCGGAATCCGCGCGCGTGTGGCGCATCGAGATCCAGCGCGGCGGGCAGCGCCTTTCGCTTGCGCTCGGCGGTTGACGGCGTATTCGCACGTTCTTCGTCATGGCCGGGCTTGTCCCGGCCAGCCACGTCTTCCCTGAGGTCGTAAAGGCGTGGATGCCACCCGAACTCGGCTGTTGCCGAGTTCGGGCACTAAAGGTTTGCGAGCCGGGTCCGACCGGCTCGCTGACAAGCGCGGGCATGACGGGTAGATTTGGCCACGATGGCCCAAGGAACCAAACGCGAAACCAGTCTGTTCGAGGCCGCCGGTCTCGATCGCGAGGCGCCGCGCCCGCTTGCCGACAAGCTGCGGCCGACGAAGCTTTCCGAAATCGTCGGGCAGGATGCGCTCGTCGGCCCGGACGGTGCGCTCACGCGGATGCTCGCGACGCGTTCGCTCGGTTCCCTGATCTTTTGGGGGCCGCCCGGGACGGGCAAGACCACCGTCGCGCGGCTGCTCGCGGAAGAGACCGATCTGCATTTTCAGCAGATTTCCGCGGTGTTCTCCGGCGTTGCGGATCTGAAGAAGGTGTTCGACGCGGCTCGCGCGCGGCGCGAGACCGGGCAGGGGACGCTCCTGTTCGTCGACGAGATCCATCGCTTCAACCGCGCGCAGCAGGACAGTTTTCTGCCGGTCATGGAAAACGGCACCGTCACGCTCGTCGGGGCGACGACGGAGAATCCTTCCTTCGAGCTGAACGCGGCGTTGCTCTCCCGCGCGCGCGTGCTTGTCTTCAAGTCGCTCGACGCAGAGGCGCTCGAGCAGATCGTGGTCCGTGCCGAGGAAATCGAAGGCCGCAAGCTTCCGCTCGAAGAGGAGGCGCGGAAGGTGCTGGTCCGCCTTGCCGACGGCGACGGACGCGCGGCCTTGATGCTCGCCGAGGAAGTCTGGCGTGCTGCGCGCAAGGGTGAGGTGTTCGATGCCGCCCGGCTCATGAACATCGTCCAGCGGCGCGCGCCGATATACGACAAGTCCCAGGACGGGCACTACAACCTGATTTCAGCCCTGCACAAGTCGGTGCGTGGCTCCGACCCTGACGCTTCGCTCTATTATCTCGCGCGCATGCTCGATGCCGGGGAGGATCCGCTCTATATCGCGCGGCGGGTGGTACGGATGGCAATCGAGGACGTCGGGCTCGCCGATCCGCAGGCGCTCGTCGTCGCGAACGCCGCGAAGGATGCGTACGATTTCCTCGGCTCACCGGAGGGCGAACTTGCGCTTGCGCAGGCCGTGATCTACGTGGCTACGGCACCCAAATCGAATGCGGCCTACGCCGCTTACGGCCGCGCGATGCGTACGGCGAGGGAGGCGGGCTCGCTGCTTCCTCCGAAGCACATCCTGAATGCGCCGACCAAGCTCATGCAAGAGGAAGGGTACTCCGCCGGGTACGCGTACGACCACGAAGCGGAAGAGGCTTTTTCGGGCCAGGACTACTTCCCGGAGCAGCTCGGTCGACAGACGTTCTACGAGCCGGTCGAGCGCGGTTTCGAGCGCGAAATCAAGAAGCGGCTTGAGTATTGGGCTAAACTCAGAGCGCAGAGGAAATAGTCCTGCGGCGTCCTCAGAACGGGAGTATCAAGCCGATCTCCCGGCTGTTCGTAGCGACGATCACGATCCGGTCCTGCACAAATACGTATGAGTAGGAGCGATAGTCCGGCACGACGCCGCCGAGCTCCATTGGCAACGGCAAGAGACCGATTTCCTTCGGCAAGGCGCTGCCGAGCCGCAACGGAAAATCCGCCACCTCGCTCTGCACGATGTTGTGCGATTGCAGAATGTAGCGAACCTTTTCCTCCTGCGGGGGCGACAGGCTGATGCGTGCGCCAGCGGACGGCGTCCCGCCCTTGCCGGGGGGCAGGCTTTCCGCCTCTCGCGAAGCGATCGTGATGCTGCCGCTGACGCCCGATGGCGGCAGGATCAATGGCTCGTATGGACTTGCCTGTGCGCCGGCCGGCTTTGCGATGAATGGCTCGGTCGGCGGTGTGGGCGCCTGCTGAGGAAGGGCAAATGCCGCCGCAATCGCTTCTTCAATTGAAGCCGTGTCTTCTGGAGTTGGAACATCCGCCAGGGCGGTTTCCGGCTGAACCGCAAGTTCCTCGCGTGCCGCTTGTTGCACGGCTTCCGGCGGAAGATTCCGCAATACGAGCAGTACGCTGACCGCCAGCGCGGCGGCCACCGCCAAAGCAATGAGGGAATACTGGAAGACGCGCATGTCGTGCCGACGCCGCCTCTTCGGCCTGGTCGATGGTGAGGGCTATATAACGGATCGATCGGACGCAAAAGAGGCGCCCCCGCCCGCCTTTCAGCGCGGGATCATCGTATCGATTTCGCGCGTGCTTCGCTGCACGACGACGATCCGGTCTTTGACGATCGCGAAGTCGAAGTCCTTGTATCGCGGAACGAGGTCCACGGCTTCCTGAGGCATCGGCCGCAGCGGCACACCTTGGGGGACTTTTGCGCCGATCATCAGCTTGAACTTTGCGCTCGGTTCCGGTGCGCCCGATTGCGACGCGATGATGCCGCGGAGTTTCCCCCGTTGCTCGAACGTCAACGCGACGAGCGATCCGCCCGGAACACTCCCGTCCGCTGCGATCCCCCCCGATCCCCGGAAGGCCTGCCCGCGCGGGCCGGGCGCGAGCGACGCTGGCTGGCGCGGTTCGCTGGGCGAGCGCACCCCCGCGCCGATCGCGGGTTTTCTCAGCGGCGCGTCGAGTTCAGTCGTCGGGTGCCCAAGCGTCCGTCCCGGCCTGCCCAAGGGCACGCTCGGCCGGCCGGCGGAGTATCCAAGCCGGCTCTCTGCGCTTGCGTCGGGGGGCGCGAGAACGACGACGGTTCCGAATACGAGGAAAGCCGTTACCGTCCGGAGCGATCTGCGTTTCATGGTGCCGGCACACTCGGGGTCGTTTACCTGGCTGACTTGTCGCGCTGGCGAACGACTCCGTCAAATCAGCGTTGCGTCAAATCGGAATCATCGTGTCGATCTCGCGCGTACTCCGCTGCACGACGATGATCCGGTCGTTGACGACCGTGAAGTCGAAATCTTTGTATTTCGGCACCACGTTCACGACTTCCTGCGGCATCGGCCGCAATGAAACGTTTTGCGGCACCTTCGCACCGACCATCACCTTGAAGTTCGCACGCGCCTCCTGCGCGGCCGTCTGCTTGAGGATGATGTCGCGGATCTTGCGCCGCTCTTCTTCCGTAAGGGCGACCAGGGAGCCGCCCGGGACGCTGCCCTGCGCCTTGCCGCCGCCGGAGGTTTGAAATTGCGGATTCTGCGGATCCGTTTTCAGCGCGGATGGCTGCTCGCGCAGTTGGCTCGGAAGCTGACCCGAAACGCCCGATTGACCTTGGCCGGTCTGCTCGCTTTGGCCGGTCTGATCGGTGCCGCTCCCCGTCGTGGGCTGGCCCGTGGCCCGGCCCGGCTGGCCAGCGGATCCATCCGGCTGCCCGGTGGCGCCGAGCGGAGAGGTTTGCGTGCTCGTTCCAGTCTGCGTGCCGCTCGTTCCTGTTCCGCTTGGACTCGAGCGCGAGCTCTTCGGAAGGGAGAAGGTGGAACGCGCGCCGCTCGGCCCTGAACCTGTCGAGCCCGGGCCCGTCATGCCGGATCCCGTCGAGCCTGCTCCGGTCGAACCCGATCCGGTTGAACCTGATCCGCTAGCGCCACCGCCCGCGGATCCGCCACGCCCGCGGATCCGCCGCCGCCCGTTTGAGCAGAGGCGCCCAACGCGCCCGCGATCAAGGCCAAGGAGGCCAATACAGAAATCGTTCGATGTTTCATGGGACCACCCGAGATTGAGGCTTCCGCCTTTGCGTGCGTGACTGAGTTCCGCCGCCCGGGATTGGTTGTTCTTGAATAACAAGGGCCCCAGGGGATGGTTCCTCTTTGTCGCAGGGCAATCCCGAAGGAAAATCAGTGTTTTGCCGCATCGCGGCGGAACCCCCAGCCGGTTATGCGGTTATGTGGCCGTGCAGATGGACCCGCGCTTCCCCCGCAGACAGGATCAGAATCTCAATTCCGAGATCGATCCGGCCATGTGCATTGCGTTCGTGCTTTTCGTGTTCCTGATTGTTCCCTTCACGTTGCTTTCACCCTTTAACTATCCGCAGACATCGACATTGGACAAATTTCTGTCGGTGAACGCGCAGTACGGGCCGCGATCCGGTGAGACGACAAAATTTTCCGACTACCGCGCGATCGATCGCTCGGTTGCTGCGGCGATTGATCCGCAGGCCGCGACAGGATCGGTCACGCGCTGAAAAATTTTTGCGCGTCGTAAACGGAAAGGGCGGCCCGAGGGCCGCCCTTTCGTTCTGTTTGTTCGGCGTCGTTAGGCCGGAAGCACCATAACGATCTCGTAGGTTTGCGGGTGGATGATCAGCAGTTGATCGTCGACCACGATGTAGAGATAGCCGCGGAACTGCGGAACGATCGCGACGATCGGTGCAGGCAGCACGACTAGGCCGACGGTCCGGGGGACCACCGCGCCGACGTTGATCGTGAAGTTCACCTCAGTCCGCGAGACGCGCTTCAGATTTGTCTGCTGCTTAATGGTCGTGCTGATCTTGGTGCGCTGCTCGCTGTTCAGCTCGACCGACTTGGCGTCACCCTTGGCGCCAGCCTTGCCACCCGACTCCGCCTGACCCGGCTGTTTCGCGCCAGGCTGCTGCGCCTGACCTGGTTCCTTCGCGCCAGGCTGCTGCGCCTGACCCGGTTCCTTCGCGCCTGGCTTCTGCTGTGCCTGGCCGGGCTTCATGTCCTGCTGCTGTTGCTGCACCTGGCCTCTCGGCTCTTGCTTCGAACCCGGAGCCTGCTGCGTCTGCGCAGCGCCGCCCGGAGCCTGCTTGGTTTCCTCCTTCTGCGCAGCGCCGCCTGGAGCCTGCTTGGTTTCCTGCTTCTCCATCTGGCTGCCGCTTTGAATGCCGGAGCCGCTCGGAGCGCTCGGGCTCTGTTGCGCGAACGCGCCGGCGCCGGCGACCAATGCCGTCGCGGCGACCGCCGCCAACAAACCGTGTTTCGTCAATTTCATCGCTTCCTCCAAAAGAGTGTTTATCCGCGCCCGCCGCCTGCAGGATGAAGCGTGGAACCCGCGAATTGGTTCCACCGCGCCACCCGCGTGCGGCTGGAACGGGAACCGCCTCGTTGATAAGATCGGGTTCCATGGCCGAATCTTTCGCCGGCGATCCCGCCACTCCGAAAACTCCCGAGCTTTCCGATCTGTTCCTGGGCTTCCTCGGCATATCCCTGTCGGGGTTTGGGGGCGTGCTGCCGTGGGCGCGACGCATGCTTGTGGAGCGGCGCCAATGGCTCGGTGAGCGCGAGTTTGCCGAGGCCCTCGCACTCTGTCAGTTCCTGCCCGGGCCCAATATCGTGAACCTTTCCATAATCGTGGGCTCGCGATTCAGCGGGATTCCCGGGGCGCTGGCGGCGTTCACAGGCCTCGTCGGCGTTCCGCTCGTCATCATGATCGCCTGCGGCGCGCTCTATGCACGCTACGGCGAACTCGAAACGCTCCGCGGAGCGTTAGCGGGACTTGCGGCCGCGGCCGCCGGGCTGATCGTCGCCATGGCGGCCAAGATGGCGATGCCGCTGATCCGGGAAGGGCAGGTGGCGCCGTTGCTCTTTGCGGTTGCCGGTTTCATCGCGGTGGGCTTGCTGCGGCTGCCGCTCTACTGGGTCGTTCTCGTGCTCGCGCCGGTCAGCATTCTCTACTGCTACTGGAGAGTCCGGTGAACGCGCAGAGCCCGATCGCGAGCTTCACGCTGCACCTCGCGCTCTTGTCGCTTGTCGCCGTCGGCGGCGTGAACACGATCGTGCCCGAACTGCACCGCCAGACCGTGGAGGTGACGGGCGCGCTCACCAATCAGCAGTTCGCGGACCTGTTCGCGATCGCGCAGGCGGCGCCCGGCCCGAACGTCCTGTTCGTGACGTTGATCGGCTGGCAGCTCGCCGGATTTACCGGAGCGATGCTCGCCACCGCCGCGCTCACCGTGCCGACATGCACCATCGCCTATCTCGTCACGCGCGCGTGGGACCGCTTCCGCGACGCGCCGTGGCGGATCGCGACGCAGGCTGGGCTTGTGCCGGTCACGATCGGCTTCATCGCCGCGAGTGCGTATCTCCTGGCACTCGCGGCGGACAATAGCCTCGTCGCGTTTGCGATTACCGCAGCAACGGCAGCGATCGCCTTCTGGAGCCGGATCAATCCGCTGTGGGCGCTCGCGGCGGCGGCTGCGATCGGATTTGCGGGACTGTCTGAGTCATTCCGGGGCGCCGCGAAGCGGCGAGCCCGGAATCCATGGCCACCGCACTGGAATATGGATTCCGGGCCCGCGCCTTCGGCGCGTCCCGGAATGACTGAGAGATCCGTCAGCGCTCGCGGAGGCGGCTGCACTGGGATTTGCCGGGTTGGTGTAACTCCACTCAGTCATGGCCGGGCTTGTCCCGGCCATCCACGTCTTCCTTCTTTGCGGATCAAGGCGTGGATGCCCGCGACGAGCGCGGGCATGACGATCGTCACTCCGTGACGATCGTCACTTCACCCCCTTGATGAACTCGAGCATGCCGTCGGCGAGCTGCTTGTCGTCGGTGTTCACCGCGTACACGGTGGACATGTGACTGTGCTTCGGAAGGAAGAGGCGCTTGGGGCAACGCCCTTTGTTGCAAAGGTTGGCGTAGAGAATCCTCGACTGCCGCGCGATGTCCGGGGGATCGAACTCCGCCCACGCAACAAAAATCGGCAACTCGCTTTTCAACAAGCCGATCAGCGGGGAGCGGGCTTCGTATTTGGCGGTGTCTTCGCCGAGATATTGCTTGATGTTCGGTGCCGCGGGAAACAGCGTGAAGTCGAAAGTGCCTGCGAGCAACAAGACACCCTTCACGCCCGCGTTGTTTGGCTCCGGATGAAGCTTGGGGTCGACGAGGTAGCCGGCAACGAGAGCGGCGCCCGACGAACTTCCCGCCAGGAAAATTCGCTGCGGATCACCGCCATGACTCGCGATGTTCTGGCGCACCCACTTTACGACGGCCGCGACATCCTCGATCCCCGCCGGCCACGGGTTCGCCGGCGCGAGCCGATATCCTGCATTGACACCCACCATGCCGTTCTTCGACGCGAACAGCATGAAGTTGTCGTAGAACGGGCTGTCCGCTCCGCGCTTGTTGCCGCCGACGAATCCGCCGCCGTAGATGTAAATGAACACAGGCGCCGGTCCGCTCAGGTTGTCAGGGGTAAACACGTCGAGGGCGTTGCGGGCGTCTGGGCCGTATTTTACTTCGCGCGTCACCTTCACCCCGTCGTACGGCTCCTTCGGATGCAACGGCACATACAGCGGGGCGGTCTTGGGAGGATCGATCACGCGGCCGATCTCTTTCACCTTTGCCGCGATGTCATCCGGCATCTGTGCGCTCGCGGGTGCCGCAAATGCGAGCAGTGCGACGCAACTCGCCAGCAGCAACTGAACTTGATCGATCTTCATGCTTTCCTCCCCGTCATTCGCGCTGCCGCCACGCTCAAATAATGCTGCAATTGGAAACGCGGTGAACACGGCGGCCGCCGGTAACAGACATCGCAAACCCGCCCGCTGCGGCATCGCGCCTAGCGATTGTTGTCGATGAACGCGAGCATGGCGTCGCTGAGCTCGGTATCGTCCGTATTGATGGAGTAGGTGATCGAGATGTGGCCGTGGTCCGGCAGCTGGATCACCTCGGCCGGGCGGTTCGCGGCCGTCAGTGCGGCGACGAGCCGCTCGCTCTGCTCGAGTATCGGCGGCGGTTCGAGGCCGCCATAGGCAATGAACAGCGGAATCTCGGTCTTGAGGAGGCCGGCGAAAGGGGAACGCTCGCCGTACTTGGAGGTGTCGGCGCCAAAATAGCTGACGTAGCGCTCGTCAGGCTTCGTGACGGTGGAAATATCGAAGTTGCCGGAGATCAGGATCAGTCCGCGCAGCCCGTGACCTTCGGGCCCGTGAAATTGCGGCATGGCCGCGTAGCTCGCGACATGCGTGCCGCCGGCCGAATGACCGGCAAGGAAGATGCGTGACGTATCGCCGCCGTGATGCTTCGCGACATGGGCATGCACGCCGCGCACCACCGCTGCGACATCTTCCGGGCCGGCAGGCCAGGCGTGCGCGGGCGCGAGGCGATAGGTGGCGTTGACGCCGATCATGCCGTTGCGCACGGCCCACAGCATGATGTTGTCGAAGAAGAAGTTGTCGCCCTCGCGCTTGTGGCCACCCGTGTAGCCACCGCCGTGAATGTAGATGAACACCGGCCGCGGGCCGCCGGCCTGCGCCGGTTCGAAGATATCGAGGATGTGGCGCGGATCGGCGCCGTACTTCATGTCGCGGGTGACCTTCACGCCGGCGTAGGGCTCCTTCGCGTGCAGGGGCGCATAGACGGCTGCCGTCGCGGGCGGATCGATGACGGGCCCGATCGCTTGGATTTTCTTTGCGATGTCCGCGGGCATCTTGCCACCGGTTGGCTTGGCTGCGGCCGGCTTGCTCATGGCGTCCTCCCCGACTTAGGGCCAAAGTGAACCGGCTTCAGGGCAGGGGATCAAGGGGAAATCGCGCACTTGTCCGTTCGCGAACGGGCACGTATCACCGTCGCGGCCATACGCGCTGGTTCTCACATGATCGCAACATTTCTCGTCTTTCTCGGCGGCGGCATCGGCGCGGCATTGCGGCACGGCGTCAATCTCGCATCCGCGCAAGCGTTCGGGGTCACGTTCCCCTGGGGCACGTTGATCGTGAACGTGCTGGGCTCATTTCTGATCGGTGCGCTCGCCGCCTACTTCGCGTTCCGCGACACCGGCATGGCGCATCACATGCGTCTGTTGCTCGCGACCGGGATTCTCGGCGGCTTCACCACGTTCTCGGCGTTCTCGCTCGACTTTGCCCTACTGTTCGAGCGCGGCGAAGTGGGGCAGGGCGCGGCATACGTAATTGCATCGGTCGGCCTGTCGCTCTTCGCGATCTTCCTCGGCCTGTTCGCAGTCCGCTCGCTCGGGTGAAGCATGGCAGTCGAAACGCGCCGGGTGAACGACGACGAGGAGGGGATGCGGGTCGACCGCTGGTTCAAGGAGCATTTCCCCGCGTTGCCATTCGGGCATCTGCAGAAACTTCTCCGCACGGGACAGGTGAGGGTGGACGGCGGGCGCGTGAAAACGAACACGCGGCTCGCGAGCGGGCAGAAGGTGCGCGTGCCGCCGATCGAAAAATTTCCCTCCCACAAAGGGGGAGGGTGGTCGCAAGCGCGAGCGAGCGGCCGGGTAGGGGGATCGGATCGTGGGGAACGCGAAGGGCGCCCCCACCCCGAACCGCTTCGCGGTTCGACCCTCCCCCAGAGGGGGAGGGTTAAGAGCAGCGGGGAGGGCGCAGGCCCCTCCTCGCGAACTTCGCACGATCCCCTGCCCGCGACTCGTGAGCCGGCCTCCCCTCCTCGGCGCGACTTAAAGCAGAGCGCGAAGAGCGACGCCGAATTTCTGAAATCGATCACGCTTTACGAGGACCGCGAGGTGCTCGTGCTGAACAAGCCGACGGGGCTTGCAGTGCAGGGGGGATCGGGCACGGTCCGGCACGTCGACGGGTTGCTCGAGGCGCTGCGTACGAAGGACGGGGTGAAGCCGCGGCTCGTGCACCGCCTCGACAAGGATACGTCCGGCGTTTTGCTGGTGGCGAAGACGCGCCTTGCGGCGGCGACGCTCGCGAAAACGTTCCGAACGCGCTCCGCACGCAAGATTTACTGGGCGCTCGTTGCCGGCGTTCCGCGACCGCATCAGGGCCGCGTTTCCGGCTTTCTCGCCAAGGGTGGCGGGCCGAGTGGCGAGCGCATGCGGATCGCAGAACACGGCGATGACGACGCGATGCACGCGGTCACATACTACGCGGTGGTCGATCACGCGGCGCAGAAGCTTGCATGGCTCTCGATGAAACCGGTCACCGGCCGCACACATCAATTGCGGGCGCATGCGGCGGCGATCGGCCATCCGATCATCGGCGACGACAAGTACTTCGACATCGAGAACTGGGAGCTTCCGGGCGGTCTGCAGAACCGTCTGCATCTGCTCGCGCGGCGCATCGTGATCCCGCATCCGAGCGGCAAGGGCACGCTCGACGTCACCGCGCCGCTGCCGCCGCACATGCAGCAGAGCTGGAATTTACTCGGGCTCGACGCGAAGCGCTTCGATCCGATCGAACAGGCGCCGGAGGAGTGACGGAAGGCGCCGATGAAAACCTTCGCCAGTCGAACGATTTCGTCGGTACGAGCGCTTACCGACTATCTTTCCCGGCACCAAGGCGAATGGGTTTACCGCGGACAATCCGAGAACTGGCCGCTCGCGGGCTCGCTGGAGCGGCTGCTGGGCAACTGGAAAGCCAACATGGCACACGCGCCCGGTGTCGAGCGGCAAACGATCCTGGAATTCAGGCGCCGCTACCGGTTCGACAACCAGGTTCTGGTCAGGTCGGACGTGCTTTATTGCCTCTCCGTCATGCAGCACTACCGTATGCCGACTCGCTTGCTGGAATGTTCCCACTCCCCGTTTGTCGCGGCGAAATTCGCAATCGATTTTGGCGGAGGACGCGGAACGATTTGGTGCGTCAACACCCGCTGGTGCAAAGAATTGGCCGCCGCGATCGTTGGAAAGCAGCGCGTGCAGGCGCGCATTGCGCGTGCAACACGGGACGATCGTTCATTCGTGGAAATCTACATGGGCAGCAGGGCGCGCAAGTTCGTCCTGCCGGAGAAGCCGGCCGATCTGCATGAGCGCCTGATCGTTCAGCAGGGCACCTATCTCTGTCCCGGCAATGTCGGGGTGAGCTTCGTCCGAAACGTCACGGCAATGCCTGGCTGGGAGAAGGACACGAACGTCGTCAAGTTGCGACTTCGGCTCAGCAAGGCTGAGCTGCAGATATTGCAGCGGCGGCTCGATCGGATGAACGCTACTTCCGCCGAACTCTTTCCCGGCCTTGATGGTATCGTCAGATCGGTGAGAGAGCGCCTGCAAAAGGACGACGATCGGCGGCGTGCCGCACGGCCCCGTCGGCGGCGGAAGATCCGGTCGAGCAGGCGGCGGCGATCCAAAAAGTGACCCTCTCCCCAGCGAACTCGGGTGTTCCCGAGTTCGCTAACTATTGAAGTGGCCGAAGTCGGAAACATCCGACTTCGGCTGGGAGAGGGTAAGATGGTGTAATGCGCAGCGTTCTCGAAGAACTCGCAAGCGCCGATGGCCCGATACAGCGCGTTCAGCGCGGCATGCGGCCGGCGTTACCAAAGCGCTTCTACAAGGAGGCGAACGTTGCCGAGAGTGGCGGCGGATTCGAGGTGCGGCTCGACGGGAAGCCCGCGCAGACACCGGCGAAGCGCGCGCTCGTACTGCCCTCGCGGCCGCTCGCGGAAGCGGTCGCGGCGGAGTGGGCCGCGCAGGGCGAAACGATCAATCCCGGAGCAATGCCGCTGACGAGACTCGCCAATGTAGCACTCGACCGCGTGGCGGAGGAACGGGGGGCCGTTGTCAGCGAAATCACGAAATACGCCGGAACGGATCTCGTCTGCTATCGCGCGGGGGAGCCGGAAGGCCTCGTCGCGGCGCAGAAGTCGGCTTGGGACCCAGTGCTCGAGTGGGCACGCGATGCGCTCGGTGCGCGCTTCCTCTGTGCCGAGGGGGTGCAACATGTGGCACAGCCGCTGGATGCGATTTCCGCCGTGCGTGCGGAGGTCGCGAAAGCAAGTTCGCCGCTCGCGCTTGCGGCGCTCGCCTCCGCCACGGCGCTCTCGGGCTCGGCGTTGATTGCGCTTGCACTCGCGCGCGAAAGGCTCTCCGCGGATACCGCCTGGGCAGCTGCGCACGTGGACGAGGACTGGAACGTCGCCCGGTGGGGCGAGGATGCCGAGGCCGGGGTGCGCCGCGCGGCGCGGCGCGCGGAGTTCGACGCGGCGGCGAAGGTGCTGGCGTTGGCCTAGGCCGCGAGCGAAAATTCGCGCTCAGCCTTTCTGCACCCAGAACTCGTACATGCCGATAAACGTGTCGGGATTCTCCGCCTCGAAGCGGTGCCACAGCGCGAGGTCGGTCTTTTTCCGATCCTCGGGGAAGCGCCGTTCGTACCGCCGGAATACCCCAGGCTGAATACCGACGAAGCCGAGAAACTCCAGTTCGTGCTCGGCGAGGAACGCCGCGATCTCGGGCAACGTGTATCGGTGTTCTTGCACATGAAAGAGGAGATCGCGGCACTCGCTCGTGCTGTAGAAATCCGCCAGCCGGACCACTTGGCGAGCTGGCGCGTCGTCGGGTAGCGCGAAAATTTCCTGCCGGCCGCTCCGGATATCGGGCAACGCCGGACGGAAGTTCCGCTCGGCGAGATAGTTTCGTGCGGCCACAACGTGCCGGCGGGCCGTCTCGCTGTAGAAACCCAGATGCATGTAGCCGCGAGGCCGCAACAGCGGCAGCAAAGTGCGCCAGCCCTCAAGCGGATCGCCGAGATGATGCAGAACGCCGGTGGACGCGATGTAATCGAAGGTCCTGCCAGAGGAGCCGAGTTTGAGAATATCCGCCTGGGCGTACTCGATGTTCTCAATGCCGAGGGCGATGGTGTGCCGTTTGGCATAGGCGAGGGAC
Organism: uncultured Alphaproteobacteria bacterium; assembly: GCA_963711595.1. Lineage (GTDB taxonomy): Bacteria > Pseudomonadota > Alphaproteobacteria > Rhizobiales > Xanthobacteraceae > JAUSIF01. The sequence goes on along the minus strand of CAVQER010000005.1, from coordinate 538,340 downwards.
GCGAGGCTGAGGTCGATCGCGAGCACCTTCGCGCCTGCTTGCAGGCGGGCTTCCTCGATCGGTTGTGTGCCGGTGCCGCAGCCAGCGATGAGGATGTCGAGACCGCCGGTGGAGCTGCGCTCACGGAAGGGCGCTAGCGGAAACATCTGGCGCAGCCGCCGGTCGATCGGCTTGGCGGCGGGTGCGGGGGCCGCGCGAATCCAGCGCGGATAAGGGTTCTCCTCGTATTGCTGCCGCACGGCTTCGGACACAGGATCGTCGATCTCCGTCATCCGCGGGATCGATTGGCGAAGTCGCTGCTCCTCCTTGGGCTCGATCACTTGCTGCTGCAGGACTGCGCGCAACGGGTCCGGCCAGGATCTTCCCAGAAGGACCGCTCCGGCCGGTGACGAGCCGAGCGGAGAATAGGCTGCGACGGTAGCAGGCCAGATCGCCGGAATGGGACTGCCGGAAGAAAGGGCAGCGTCGAGCGTTTCCTCGAGCATGCGCACCCGCCCGTTCTCGTCGGGCGTGGCCGTGAAGACGTACTCGTTGACGAAGCACTGTTGGGCGAGCGCGCAATAGAACGCCATCGCATCGGGCTCCGGCTCGCCCGCGGGTCCTGCCGCCGGGCGTGCCGCAAAGGCAGCCTCGAGCATGGCCGCGCGAGCGGTTGTTAGAAATTGCTCGAGGGCGGCGTTCGGGACCGGCGCTGATTGCAACAACGCGCGCAGCAAAGGATTTTTCGCGACGACTGCGAACCCGGAGGGCCCGTAAAGTTCTGCCGCCGGCAATCTGCGCGGCCAGGCCGCAACGGCGCGGGCGACGATCAAGCCGAAGGGCCTGTCGAAGATGAGGGCCGCGGCGGCCGCGGCAGCGAAACTCTGCGGACAACTCCACGGCTCCGCGATAGCGCGCAGCAGCAGATCGCCAATGTCTGCGGTTTTGTCCGGGGTCGGCAGAGCCAACACGTAGGCGAGGAACAGGCTCTTTGCTTCCTCGGTTTCGCCCGCCGCCAATGCGCGCCGGATGAACGGAAGCGCCGCCTCCAGCTCTTCGTGCGCGAGCAGCAGGCCGGCCAGGTTCGCAAGCGCGGGAGCAAACCGAGCGTCGAGCGTGATCGCCCGCTCGAATGCGGCGCGCGCTTCGTCCGTTTGCCCCAGCTCCTTGAGCACGAGGCCGCGATCCGAGTGATGCTCGGGCGAGTCGCCGCGCAGGGCGATGGCCTGGTTCGCGCTCGCGAGCGCCTCTTGCATCCGCCCGAGTGCCATCAGCGATTTGGTGCGGCCTGCACAGGCTGCGTCTGCGCCGGCGTCGAGCGCGATCGCGCGATCGAAACTTGTGATCGAATCCTCGTATCGCTCGAGCTCGTACAGCGCGATGCCGCGGTTGTACCAGGCGATCGGATCCGGCGCTGTCGCGAGGGCCCGGTCATAGAACTCAATCGCTTCCGCGAAACGTCCGAGCGCCGACAACGCGTCGGCCTTGTTGGCGAGCGCTTCTGCGAACTTGGGGTCGCCGGCGATGGCGCGATCGAAGCTCGTGAGGGCCTCGGCGGGCATGCCGAGCCGGTCCAACGCCATGCCGAGAAAATTGTGCGCCTGGGTGTGATCGGGCTCGGCTTCGATCAGCCTGCGGAAAAGCTCGGCGCCTTCGGTAAGCCGGCCGTCGCGGCAAAGATCACGTCCCTGGGCGAGCAGGGTATTGCTGTCGGGGGCCATCGTGCCGGTTTCAGAACACGCTGTTGCAGAGATGGCAACTCCGGGCTTACCGCGCAGGCGCCGCCTTGCCGATCCGCCCGAGATGCGTATCCGTGAACGCGCTCGGATACTTCAATCCGTAGCCGAGCAGGCGATCGATCCCTGCATGGGCGAGCCAGATAATGGCAATGCTGAGCGCGAGCGGCACGGCGAAGTACAGGGCGTAGATTGCGAGTGCGATCGGCCCGACGGTCGTGTGCACGGCGTTGTAGGCGAGTGCGCCGATGCGCGGGTTCACGAGATAGGCGGCGAAGCTAACATCCGGCACAAGGAACAGGATCAGAAACAGCCACCAGGACCCGCCCGTGAACCAGTAGGCGTACAGGGCCGCGAGGAAAAGCGCGCCGCCTTCGAGACGCAGGATCAGGCGCGGCTGGCCCGCGACGGCGGGCGCGTTCGGGTTTTGCATGGGGTGCTCCGTTTCGTGAACGGTAGCACGGGCGCTCCATCTTAATTGTCATCACCGGGCCGCAGCGTCCCGCGAGCGAATGCGAGCGGTCGACGCTGCGAGTCCCGGTGATCCACGTCTTTGCATGCCTCCAAGGAAGGCGTGGATGGCCGGGACTCGCGCTGCCAGCCCGCTCGCCCACGGCTCGCGGGGCAGCGCGGCCCGGCCATGACAGATAAGGATGGAGCGGAGACGCTCCGCCCGCGCGGGGAACGTAGAGTTTAATCCACTACGAGATCGTCTTCCGCCGCAGGCAAATCCGGAAACACCGGATAGAGCCCCTTCGTCCGCGCCATCTGCTGCGTCAGCGCGAGCACCGCATCGATATGCGGCGTCTCGACCTCGGCGAGGCGGCCGAGTTCCTGCACGCAGGTGAGGAGCGCGTCGATCTCGAGCGGCCGGCCTTTCTCGACGTCCTGGAGCATCGAGGTCTTGTGCGCGCCGACGCGGGCCGCGCCGTCGATGCGGCGATCGACGTCGACACGAAAATGCACGCCGATGCGGCGGCCGATCTTCTCCGCCTCCAGCATCATGTTGCGCGACAGATTCCGCGTGCCCGGTTCGGTCGCGACAATGTCGAGCGTCGCGTGCGTCAGCGCCGAGATCGGGTTGAAGCAGAGGTTGCCCCAGAGCTTGAGCCAGATGTCGTTGCGGATTTCCGGGATCACCGGTGCCTTGAGACCCGCCGCCGTGAAAACCTCCGCGAGCTTCTGCACACGCGGCGTCAGTTGTCGCGTGGGCTCGCCGAGGCCGAACTTGTTGCCGTCGATGTGCTTGACGACGCCGGGCTCCACGACTTCGGTCGCGGGGTAGACCGTGCAGCCGATCGCGCGCTCGGGCCCGATCGCATCCCATTGCCGGCCGCCCGGATCGACGCTCTCAATGCGCCGGTTCGCGTACTGGCCCTCGAAGCCGTAGAAGTACCACCACGGCAGGCCGTTCTGCGCGGTGACGACGGCGGTCTCCTTCTTGAAGAGCGGCTTCATTTCCTCGGCGACCTCCCAGGCCTGGTGCGCCTTGAGCGCCACGATCACGTAGTCCTGCGGCCCGAACTCCTTCGGGTCTTCGGAGGCGGGCATTTTCGCCACTTTCTCCTCGCCGCCGATCCGGAGCTTCAGGCCCTTGTCCTGGATCGCCTTCAGATGCGCGCCACGCGCGATGAGGGAGACGTCGGCGCCCCCCTGCTTGAGCAGCACGCCGAGATAACCGCCGATGGCGCCGGCGCCGTAGATGCAGATTTTCATGGCTCGATCCCGTCCTGTCGAAACAGGCTATCTGTTTCGTGCCGGCGTCCCAATGCGCTGCTTCAACGCACGAGATGGAAGAGGTGTCCGAAGAAATAGGGCCCGAGCACGTAGAGCGATGTCCACAGCACAGCGCCTGCCGCGTTCGCCGCGACAAAGAGATGCCAGGGCATCGCGAGCGAACCCGCAAGCACGCCGTTCAGCTGCCGCAATAGCGGCAGGAAGCGCGCGAACATCACAAGCCACACGCCGCCGCGGTGGAAACGCTCTTCGATCGCGGTCAGGCGTTCGGGCGTGAGCTTCACGTAGGGCCCGAAGCGCTCGAGCACGCGCCGGCCGCCGTAACGCCCGATCAGATAGCCGGTGCTGTCGCCCAGAATTGCGCCGGCGAGAACGGCGATGAACACGGCAACGATCGAAAGCTCGCTCTGGGAGGCGAGGAGGGCGGCGGCGATCACGGCAGTTTCGCCCGGGACGGGCGCCCCGAACGACTCGAAATAGATGATGAGGAAAATGGCGAAGGCGCCGTAGCTCTTCAGCCAGGGCTCGACCAGGTGCAGGCCTTCGGCGGCGAAGCGCATGGGCGGGCAGAATGAGGGGCTGGCGGGGCGGGCGCAATCAGCCCTCCGCTCATCCCCGCGAAAGCGGGGACCCAGTGCTTTGTCATGGCCGGGCTTGTCCCGGCCATCCACGTCTGCCTTCCTACGCGTGAAAGCGTGGATCACCGGCCCGGTGATGACCGGGGGAGGCAAACGAAAACCCGCCGCGGGATTTCTCCCGGGCGGGCACGTCGCCTACAGCCGCTGCCTTCCAGTACTTCCGTGGTCAGGCGCAGTCCGCTGGCGTTGAAAGCTATATAGGTGCGTTTCGTGACTATTCAACGACGGGACGGTCCGTCGTTCCCGGCCAGGCAGCGCTTCCGGTCGTAAACGGCCACTTACGATTCAAGGCGACGGCCTGCGACAGCTCTCACTGCGCGGGGTGTCCGGGTAGGGCCCCGACCAGATCCGTGCACCGCAGCAAAGGCTCACTTGATCGCGGCGCGGGTAGGTCCATAGTTCGGGCCTATGGCCAGGCAATTTGCGGGGAATTCTGGCCACATAAGTGGAGGGGGAGACCAATGAGTGTCGACACACACGAACTCATCACGCCATCACCGAAGAAATTCGACGGCCTCGACCATTTCGCACTGCTTTCCGGCGACGCCTTCGCCTTGGTCGGCCGCATTCTCGTCGGCTGGATCTTCATCGTGTTCGCCTTCGCGAATCTGACCAATATGGCGGGCCTTGCGAGCTATCTGACCGCGCTCAAGGTGCCGGCACCGATGGCGGTCGCCTGGATCGCGACCATCGCGCAGGCCCTCATGGGGATCTCACTCATTCTTGGTGTCGCCACACGCTACGGCGCCCTGATTGGTCTCGTGTTCGTGGCAATCGCGACGCTGCTCGCACACCGGTATTGGGAATTCCCGGCGGCGCAGGCGAACATCCAGTTCACGCACTTCATGAAGAACCTGTCGATCTTCGGCGGGCTACTGCTCCTGTTCGTGACGGGCGCCGGCCGCTTCTCGATCGACGGGCACCTGCGCAAGAACGAGTGACGGCGCTTCCGCCTTTCTGCCAGCTACATCCTTGAACCAGCCGCGGGGAAAGCACATGCACGTCAAGCATCCATATCGAATTCTCTTCGTTACCGCGCCGCTGTTCATCATCGCCAGCGCGTTCATGTTCTCGACGAAGCCACAGGGAACGCTGATCGACTTCAACAACGGGATGTCGATCGACGATCTCCATCGCAAGGCCGATCTCAAGTCGCTCGCGGTGGCGTCGGCGTACGACTACTTCTGACCGTTTGCCGCTCCGAATTCCGCGGCGGTCCCCCATTCCACTCAGAGCGGACCGGGGGGCCGCCGCGTGCTATTTTCCGCAGATGATTCACGCGGGGGCAACCGCATGAAAGACATCCAGGACAAGCTGAAGGGGCGACGCCAGGCCGCCCACAAGGGCGGGGGCGACGCCCGCATCGAGGCGCAGCACAAGCGCGGCAAGCTCACCGCGCGCGAGCGCGTCGATCTGCTCATGGACAAGGGCAGCTTCGAGGAATTCGACGCCTTCGTCACCCATCGCGGCACCGATTTCGGCATCGACAAGACGAAAATCCCCGGCGACGGCGTGGTGACCGGTTGGGGCACGGTGAACGGCCGTCAGGTGTTCGTGTTCGCCAAGGACTTCACGGTGTTCGGCGGCTCGCTCTCGGAAGCGCATGCGCAGAAGATCATGAAGATCCAGGACATGGCGCTGAAGACACGCGCGCCGATCGTCGGCCTCTACGACGCGGGCGGCGCGCGCATCCAGGAGGGGGTCGCGGCACTTGGCGGCTACGGCGAGGTGTTCAAGCGTAACGTGATCGCGTCCGGCGTGATCCCGCAGATCTCCGTGATCATGGGCCCGTGCGCGGGCGGCGACGTCTACTCGCCGGCGATGACCGACTTCATCTTCATGGTGAAGGAGACGAGCAACATGTTCATCACGGGTCCTGAGGTGGTGAAGACCGTGACGAACGAGACGGTGACTGCAGAGGAGCTCGGCGGTGCGCGCGTGCACACGACGCGCTCGGGCGTCGCCGACGGCGCGTTCGAGAACGACGTCGAGGCGCTGCTGCAGATCCGCCGGCTGCTCGATTTCCTGCCCTTGTCCTACGAGGCCGGCGTGCCGGAATGGCCGACGCACGACGACATCGAGCGGATCGAGCCTTCGCTCGACAGCCTCATCCCGGCGAGCCCGAACCAGCCGTACGACATCAAGGAGCTGATCGCGAAGGTCGCCGACGAGGGCGATTTCTTCGAGATCCAGGAAGCGTTCGGGAAGAACATCGTCACGAGTTTCGGCCGTGTGGCTGGCCGCACGGTCGGCTTCGTCGCGAACCAGCCGATGGTGCTTGCGGGCGTGCTCGACAGCGACGCCTCGCGCAAGGCCGCGCGCTTCGTGCGCTTCTGCGACGCGTTCAACATCCCGCTCGTCACCTTCGTCGACGTGCCGGGGTTCCTGCCGGGCACCGCGCAGGAGTATGGCGGGTTGATCAAGAACGGGGCGAAGCTTCTGTTCGCCTACAGCCAGTGCACGGTGCCGCTCGTGACCGTGATCACGCGCAAAGCCTATGGCGGCGCCTATGACGTGATGGCGTCGAAGCACATCGGCGGCGACGTGAACTACGCCTGGCCCACGGCGCAGATCGCGGTGATGGGCGCAAAGGGCGCGGTCGAGATCATCTTCCGCGAGGAAGCGCGCGACAAGGACAAGCTCGCCGCGCGCACGCAGGAGTACGAGGAGCGGTTTCTATCACCCTTCGTTGCGGCCGAGCGGGGCTACATCGACGAGGTGATCGAGCCGCATGACACACGCCGGCGCGTGGCGCGCGCGCTCGCGATGCTCAGGACCAAGCACGCGGAGCGGCCGCGGAAGAAGCACGATAATTTGCCGTTGTGACGCCTTGTGACGACTCGTCATGCGCATCATCGTGTGCGTGCAAAATCAAAACCTCCGAATAGGGAAGGGCTGAGGTGCCTAGGCACCCCAAAAAGACGGTCCTTTCCCGATGAGGACGGATCGGCTCCGCAACGCACCGGACGGGTTAGCACTCCCGTGTGCTCGCTAGACAATGCAACCTAAAAAAGTAACCATTGCGAGCCGTGCAAGACTTGCGACAAACCCTCATCGACTTCTTGGTCGTCGCCGTCCCGGCGGTCGTGTTCTACTTTTTGGGTTGGGTCTACCTCAGTTCATATCTTGGACTGTTCGGAATCAACATTTCCGAGCTGAATCTGGATCTCCCAACCATCTTGATTTATTCAGCGTCACCTGTGCAAATTTTCCTAAGGGCTTATTGGATTCAGATAGCCGCTCTGGCCTTGTTGACGCTCATGGCGCTGATCTGGCTTAGACGGCGTGTGCCCTCGCGCTCTCGTCAGAAGTGGCGCGTGCCTACTGTGACAAAATGGTCGGTCGCGCTGTTAGTTGCCGCGTCCTCAATGCTGCTCGTGTTGATTCCAATCGCGCGATGGAGTGCGCAGCGTGCCGCAGACCTTGCGTGGACCGGCCACGGCGTACTCATCGATGTACGTACCCAAGGAGGTACTGACGATGACTGGACTGCAAACTATCGAAGATGTGCGGATCGTAGAGGACTCGAGCTAATCTTTGCCGACGGAACCGCCTTCTACCTCTTGTGTCGAAGTCTGATCGATACAGAAGGGGGCGTTGTGTATCAATTGCGAGAGAGTGCACTCGTCTCCGTTCGATATGTGAGGAGGCCCTTTTGATCTTCGATCTGGCCCCAACCCGCTGGCTGCTGTTGCCGCTCGTAGTGATCGGCGTTTCGACGCAAGCATCACGCGCTCAAGAAAAAATATCCAGTGAAGAAGCCGCACTGATGAAATATTCTCGAATCGTCACTATCGAGGGCCCATACACCTACGATTTTGACGGAGCCCCTGTTCTCGGCTGGATAACCGCTCGCTTAGACAACGATCGAGTGAGTTTTCTCATGTGCAGTCAGAAAACAGCGGAACTCGAATTCAAATTGCTTCGTAAGACGAGCGGCGAGTGCCCGAAGGGGCCGCGAGTACCAACGCCTTGGTACGTCTTCCAAGACAAACTTCTACCGACGGTGATGACGGAATTCAAAAAGGGCTGGACCCATTACCTAGCGCTCAACGCGGTCCGAATTGAGGGTACGGATGTTGGCACCTTGCCAGCCAATTTTCAGGCGGTGCTACGTACGGCGAAACCGGGTGAGGCGGCGGCAATGTCGTTCATCAGCGAAAAAGGCGACGTAGTTCTCGGTATCGTTTCGACCCAGCGATAGGTGACCGAGTTCATCTCTTTCCGCCGACAAATTCCTCAGGTAGCAAATCGGACGCGTGCGTGACGAACAGTAGCGTGATCATCGCCGGGGGCGGCATCGGGGGGCTGGCGACCGCCCTTACGCTCCACCAGATCGGCGTGCCCTGCGTTGTCTTCGAAGCGGTCCGCGAGATGCGGTCGCTCGGCGTCGGCATCAATCTGCAGCCGAATGCCGTGCGCGAACTTTATGACCTCGGTTTCACCCAGCAGGATCTCGACCGCGTGGGCCTGCCCGCAAGGGAATGGGCGCTCGTCGGTCTGAACGGCAACGACATCTACTCCGAGCCGCGCGGGCTGCTCGCCGGCTACAACTGGCCGCAGTACGCGGTGCATCGCGGCCATTTCCACGTGCTTCTGTATGAGAAGGCGGTGGAGCGGATTGGACCGGAAGCGGTGAGGCTCGGGAGCCGCGTGACCAACTATCGAAAGACTCCCGACGGCGGCGTGAGCGTGTTTGTCGAACATGCCGACGGCTCGACCTCCGAGACGAGCGGCGCGCTGCTCATCGGCGCCGACGGCATCCACTCGGCGGTAAGGGCGCAGATGCACCCGGCCCAGCCTCCGATCCACTGGGGCGGGGCGATCATGTGGCGCGGCACGACGTGGGGGAAGCCGATACGCGGCGGCGCCTCGTTCGTTGGGCTCGGCACGCATCGTCAGCGGGTCGTCTTCTATCCGATCTCGCATCCGGACCCGAAGACCGGCCTCTCGATCATCAACTGGATCGCGGAAGTCACGGTGGACAACGCCGAGGGCTGGAAACAGAGCGGCTGGTTCCGGGAGGTGGGCGTCGACGATTTCATCCACCATTTCGAGGACTGGATCTGGGACTGGCTCGATGTGCCCGCGCTGCTGAGAAATGCGGACAGCATTTTCGAGAACCCGATGATCGACCGCGATCCGGTGCCGACCTGGCGCGACGGTCCGGTGCTGCTACTCGGCGACGCCGCGCACCCGATGTATCCGACCGGCTCCAACGGCGGGAGCCAGGCGATCGTCGATGCCCGCGTTCTAGGGGCCGCAATCATCGAGTACGGGGTCACGCAGGGGGCGCTCGCCGCTTTCGACGCCAAGCTATGCGGCCCGATCTCGCAACTCGTCCTGCGCAACCGCGGCGCCGGACCGTTCGGGCTGCTCAACATGGTCGACGAGCGTTGCGGCGGCACGTTCGACGACATCGACGATGTCATCCCGCCCAAGGAGCGCGCCGAGTTCATGGCCGGCTACAAGGCGGCCGCGGGCCTCGCGACCGAGCAACTCAACAAGGCGCCGCCGACGATCCCGAACGGCGCGCGCGCTCGCCGCGGCCAGGACGAAGTACGCGACGCGGTCGCGTAGGAAACGCGAGCCTCGCGCCTGTTAAGCAAGAATATTCAGCCTAACTCTTCTCATTAAAATCAAGCTTGCCTCGAATTCGATTCGTATTTTGTTAGTTGGATGTCGGCTCGTTGAGCGAGGCCGACGCCGACTGCGGTCGATGTTCGCCCCGTCGGCACAAGTGTCCTGAAGCAACTTCGGGACAGCCACTCAACAAATCTCCTCACCGGGCCAGCGAGACTTCGCGTCGCGGCTTCTCGCTCCCTGTTTCGCGTAACGAGTGAGGAGTATCATGAAGTCTTTCAAATTCTACGGAGCCGTGCTGGCCGCCGCGCTTGCTGCCAGCATGATCGTCACGCCGGCATCCGCCGATTCGTCTCAGCCAAAGGGGCCGACTGCCAGTATCGTTCCCGCGATTGCCGGTCCGATCGCCGCGGCCACGCTGTTCTCGACCACGCAAACGCTGAACTGGACCACGACCCTGTATCAAAAGTACTTCTACAATTGGTCGCTGAAGAACGTCATCCAGGCCACGAAGCAGGGTCTTGAGCTTCACAAGCAGGGCTGGGAAGTCCACGTCGACATCAAGAGACAAGGCATCAAGATCAAGGCCGAAAAGGACGTCAAGCACTCCCGGTCGAGCAAGAACATCAACGGCAAGATCGTCGTTGGCTGCATCATGGGCTCGGCGCTTGGCGCGATCACCGCCTCCATCCGCAAGGGCAATGCCCTCGGCAACCCGCTGCGTTGGCGTTCGCAGGCTGAGCACGAGATGATCGTGAAGTCTGGTTACGAGAAGCAGTTCGAGATGACGAACGACGAGGCCGCGACGGCCGTGGCGTTCTGCGGCCTGGGCTCACTCGCTCTGAACTGGCAGCAGCAGGCGCCGGCTGTGGTGAAGGCGAAGTACTGAGCGACACCGGCCGCGACTCCCCGCGGTGTTACTGTTGAGAAGGAAGCCCGGCGCGCAAGCGCCGGGTTTTTTGCTGTCCCTCTCGATCGGTGCGGCAAAAGCGCCAGCGACGATGAAAAGCGCTTACCCCAGCGCGCCGACGTGCTTCAAAGCCGTTTCAACTTGGGGACCAGCAGTAATGAGTATGAAGGATTTCAGGCTGCCGTTGGCGGTCGGGGTGTCAGCGTTCATGGCAATCTATGTCTTCCTCAGCGCGATCGGGGGCGCGGGCCAAGGACCTGCATTGGTGTTCTTGTTCAGCGTCCTGGGAGCGAGTGCGGTCGGCTTCGGTGTCTTGCTCACGGACTGGAAGTAGCGGACTTGCTAGACGAAGTACGCGTAGTGGCCGCGCAGTTCGGCGCTGCGGCTTCATTTACGGCTACAAACACCCACGGTCTTTGTCGCTGCCTCGGCGCTCGACCGTGCCGTATACCCCTTGGGTTCACCCACCACGATGGCGGTCGTCAACGTAGGCCGCTGATCTGTGACGGTGCATCTCTTCGTGCTCGTATCCAGCACAACATAGAACAATGGATCGGAAGCCGGCGTTGGTTTGGGCGTCGCCTTTTCCGGGAGATCTGGGCTTGCGACTGATCCTGTACGCGCGACGAGCGTATCCAATTGTGTCTCAATTTTAGCCAGCGCCTTCTCTAGTCCGTCCAAGCGAGGCTCCAGCGTCGATGCGCCGGAATTAAGCCAGCCGAAGGCAACAACGCCGATCGCGAAGGCAACGCAACCAAGCGTCAGCCATGCCAAATTGCGGCGGACTTGGCTCAGCTCGCGCGTGGCCTCGAGCAGCATTTTCACAAAGTCGGACATTTGCCGAATATGCGGTTCTTTTTCTTTCCCGACAATGCGCGGTGCGCGGTTCCATTAACAGGCTTCCGCGCGGAGAAGGAGGCAGGGAAGGTTGCGACGTTGATCAGGCATCCGGATGCGAGAAAGAGCAGGGGTCGCCGTCAGGTCTCCAAATTTTCGGTCGCGCCTCGCAACTCAGCGATCTCCTCCTTCAGCGCGCGAATGGCTTCGGCGACGTCGAGTGCGGCCATGGCGAGTGCGGTGTTGCGCAAGCGCGTAACGCGCACCCATGCCTGGCGGTCAGCCTTGACAACGTGGTCGGCTGCCAGCTTCGCCACCGCCTCCTCGAGCTTCATGAGCCGCTCTCCTCATCGCCGGCGTGGAGAGAGCAGTCTTAACGTAAGTCGGGGCAAAATTTCGAAATCATTCCGGTTCCATCGCTGTGCACGAATCAGCGATGCGGTTCGGTCGGTACGCTGTCATGGCCGGGCTTGTCCCGGCCATCCACGCCTTCATTTCTTATTCGGTGCCGGAAGACGTGGATGCCCGCGACAAGCGCGGGCATGACGAGCGATTTTTCGGCGCTCGTCCCATAACTCTCACCGCGCCACAGCGCCGAAGAACTCCTCGTGCAGCCGCAACGACATCGCGCCGCTCGGCGCGTTCGGAATCTCCACGTCCACCGCAAGCCGCGAGACCGTATCGCCGCGATCGACCTTCACCTGCACCTTGTCGGCGTCGACCGTGACGTGACGGTTGATCACCGCCAGGATTTCTTCCTGCAGCACCATGAACAGGTCGGAGTGGGAGAACGGCGAGCGTTCGTACTCGAGCAGGATCTGCAGGCGCTCGCGTGCAACGGGCGCGGAGCCGCGGCGTCTTCCAAAGCCGAAGAACCTCATGCGGCCCTCCGTCCGAACAGCTTGTTGAACAGGCCGCTCTTGTCGACCGGAATCGTCATCTCGACCTGCTCGCCGGCCAGTCGCCGCGCCGCATCGATATAAGCGCGGCCGGCTGCACTCGCCGGATTGTTGATCGTGATCGGCGCGCCGAGGTTCGATGCACGCAGCACCATCTCGCTTTCGGGAATGACCCCCAGCAGCGGGATCGAAAGGATCTCGAGCACGTCCTCGATGGACAGCATCTCGCCGCGCGCGGCGCGCGCGCGGTCATAGCGCGTGATCAGGAGATGCTTCTCCATACGTTCGCCGCGTTCGGCCTTCGCGGTCTTGGCGTCGAGCAGGCCGATGATGCGGTCCGAATCGCGCACCGAAGAGACTTCCGGATTGGCCACGATGATGGCCGCGTCGGCATAGCGCATGGCGAGCGTCGCGCCGCGTTCGATGCCCGCGGGACTGTCGCAGATCACCCACTGGAATTTCTTGCGCAAGTCCGCGATCACGAGCGCGACGCCCTCTTCGGTAAGCGCGTCCTTGTCGCGCGTCTGCGAAGCGGGAAGGAGGAACAGCGTCTCAATGCGCTTGTCGCGGATGAGCGCCTGCGGGAGCCTCGCGATGCCCTGCACCACGTGGATCAGGTCGAACACCACCCGGCGCTCGGCGCCCATCATGAGGTCGAGATTGCGCAAGCCCACGTCGAAGTCGATGACCACGACGGTCTGACCGGTTTGCGCGATCGCGGCGCCGAGCGCTGCGGTCGACGTTGTTTTTCCAACGCCTCCCTTGCCCGACGTAACGACGAGTACCTTGCTCATCTGCGTTTCCTTTCTCATCTGCTTCATCGAGTGCGTCTCAATCGAGTGGCGCGACCATCACCATGCCGCCATTGAGCCAGGCTTGCGCAGAGCGGCCGTGCAGGCCCGTCCCGAGCATTTCGGCCGTGAGGTAGTAGCCGTCGATGGCTACGAGCTCGGCCTCGAGCTTGCGGCAAAAGACGCGCGCGTTCTTGTTGCCGGTCGCACCGGCGAACGCCTGACCGCGCAGCGCGCCGTAGATATGGATCGAGCCGCCGGCCATGACTTCCGCGCCCGAGGCAACCGAGCCGAGCACGACCAGGTCGCCGTCGGGAAAGAACACCGATTGGCCAGAGCGTACCGGAGTGTCGATCACGAGGGAGGCGGGCTCCGGCTCCTGCGGTGCGGCGGGCTCGGGCTCGGGTGAGGGGGGATCGACCGGCTCGACCGCGGCGGCGGCACGTCCGCCCCGGAGCAACGGCGGCAGCTCCGGCCCGAGCTCGGACGAGTTGGCGCCCTCGATTCCCATGATCTGGAGATCGCGCGAGCGAAGTTCGGAGACGAGATGGATGATCGCGTGCCGGCTCAGCGTCACGGCCGGAGAGATCGAGGACCACCGGCCGTCCCACGAAGAAGCCGGCGGCGCCGGCAATGCACTTGTCGAGCTCAGTCAGCCAGTCGGCGATCGGCGGCTCGGGCGTGAGTGCGAAGGCCAGATAGGACCGGCCGCGGAAACGCGTTGCACCTGGGGAGCGCGCGGGATCGGACACTTTCTGGCCCTCAGGGAGCTTGATTACCCCGATACCGATTAGGGGCGGCTATGGTTAACAACGGGTTAACGGCCGTCGGGGCTGTCAGAACTTCGTTAGGAGATGCGGGCCAGGGCGGCGGGACGGGTAGGTGAGTGAGCCGCGCGCGAGTTGGAAAACGCCGCGCGGTCTATCGCTCGCACACCCTACGCGGGGGCTGGCCTCAATCCGTTGCTTGCGTTTCGATTGGGCGTTGCTCAGTTGCACGTGCGTTCGTTGGCAGTGAATCCGTCTCTTGTGCATCGGTTGGGCGCTGCTCCGTTGCATGCGTATCCGATGCCCGCGAATCCGTGGAGCGCGTATCCGTTGGTCGCTGCTCGGTTGCACGTGCATTCGTCGGCCGGGAATCCGTTGAGCGCGCATCGCTTGGGCGTTGCTCGGTCGCACGCGCATCCGTCGCCGTTTGCGCGGGCCGCGTTTGCGCGCCGCCGGCCGCGCCGAGTGTGCAAATCGCGCGCGGTCCAGAGTAGGGCTGATAGCTGCAATCGGAAGCGCGGAAGGACTGGTACTGGTTTGCGCAGGCGCGGTAGTCGCACTCGGCGCGCTGGCCGCCCGAAAGCTCCGTCGCGACATCCTGAATACTCTTCGATTGCGTAAGGGGGTGAACGTTCGTCGCTTGAGGCGCGGGGGTGGGAGCGCTGGCCACGGGCGGGCTGGCTGCGGGCGCGCTATCGGGCGCGAGCAGGGGGCTGCCCTCGCTCACGAAGCGCTTCCAGATCGTCGCCGGGAGCGTCCCCCCGACAACGTGGTCCATCGGCTCGTTATCGTCGTTGCCGACCCAGACGCCCACGACGAGCTTTTCCGTGAAGCCGACGAACCAGGCATCGCGATGATTCTGGCTCGTACCCGTCTTGCCCGCGGCAAACTCATTGAGAGCCGCCGCGCGGCCGGTGCCCCGCTCGACGACGGCGCGAAGAAGTTCGACCAGAGGCTTCTGGAACTGGCCGAGCGTCTCCGACCCGGCATGCGGGCCGAGCGTCCGTAGCCGCTGTTGATCGTCCAGGGCGAAGGCTGAAATTCCCCACGGCTCGACACGCTTTCTGTCTGCGCGCACCGAGGCGAACGCGCCGGTGAGATCGAGGAGGCTGACCTCAGTTGCGCCCAATGCAAGGCTCGGCACCGGCCTGAGCGACGCGTCGATACCGAGGTCGCGCGCCATGGCGATCACCTTGTCCAAGCCGACGTCCAAAGCGAGTCGCACGGCGGCGGTGTTGACGGATCGCGCAAAGGCGTCGGCGAGCGGCATTCGTCCATAGGTTTCGTTGCCGAAGTTGTCGGGACGCCATCCTTTGATGTCGACGGGACTTGCATCGATCGTGTCGTTCAGGCTGCGCCCGCTGCGAAGGGCAGCGGCATACACGAATAGCTTGAATGCCGAACCCGGGTGCCGCTTGGCCTCGGTGGCCCGATTGAACTGGCTGTCGCCGTAGTCGCGGCCGCCGACCATGGCGAGCACCGCACCGTCCGGCCGCAATGCCACAAGTGCCGCCTGCGAGACTGAGCGGCTGGTCCGTTTCCCGAGTTCGTCTGAAATGACGCGCTCGGCCAACTGCTGCAGCTTGGGCGAGAGCGTCGTCTGCACGCGCACTCGGCGCGTGGATGGGCCGGTGATCGACGCGGTCTCCTGTGCCACCCAGTCCGCGAACCAAGAGCCGGCCTGCTGCACATCGCGTGTGGTTCGCAGGGTCGCGGGACGGGCTTTCGCGTCCGCGGCGGTCTGCTGATCGATTGCCTCGTTCGCGAGCATCGCGTCGACGACGAGATCGGCGCGTGCCTGTGCAGACTGCGGATCGCTCAGCGGATTGAACTTCGACGGCGCCTTGATCATGCCGGCGAGCATCGCCGCCTCCGCGAGGGACAGATCAGAAACGTTCTTGCCGAAGTAGAGGCGGGCGGCCGCGGGAAAGCCATGCGCGCCGCCGCCCATGTACACCGTGTTTAGGTAGCTTGTAAGGATTTCGTCCTTGTCGGTACTGAGCTCGAGCCAGATGGCCCGCAGCCCCTCGCGTAGCTTGCGCGTGTAGGTCTGGTCATTGCCGACTTGTATCTTCATCAGTTGCTGCGTGATTGTGCTGCCGCCCTGGACGATGCCGCCGGCGGCGGCATTGGCGCGCATCGCGCGTCCGATGCCGATCGGATCAATTCCGAAATGATAATAGAAACGGCGATCCTCGATGCTGAGGACTGCTTGCACGACATGCTTGGGAAAATCCTCGCGCGCTGTCATGGGCGCTCGAAGCGGACCGACGCGTCCGAGGGCTGTTCCGTCCGCCGCCTCGAGCAGGATCGCGGGCCGGCCCAATTCCGTCGTGGGCAGTCCGGCGGGCATGCCTTTCAGAGCCCAGAGCATCGCTCCCGACAGCGCCAGGGCGCCAAATGCAATGAACGCAAGAATGCCGATGGCTAGGCGTTGAACCGGCCGGTACGGATGCGCGCGGCCTGGCCGCGAGGGCCGCGCGGCGCGCGATTTGCGCAGCCGGGCGATGAGTGCGCCGGTGTCAGCCTGCACGGCATGCAAAAACTCGCCCCAGGCTTCCAGGGACCGGCTTCGGCGTCCGGCCGTTGCGGCGCCCGATGGGCGGCTCGCTCCTTCTGCGTCGGGACGATCATCAGGGCGGGGCATGGCTCAGATCGCGAAGTACGTGCCTTGCCTAACGTTCTGAGACCTCGATTGTTGCTTCATGGCGCGCACTTCCGTAAGCCGGGCCGGAGCTTCGCCACCACGAACACGGAACCTGCGACCCCTCCGTGGGATTGATGAACTCGCACTGCACGAATGTTTGCGGCGCTCCGCGCGGAAGTGTATCTCCGGAGAAAGATGATAGAATTTGCTCCGGCCAACATCGCGGCAGGGGGACTTGGCCATGAACAAATTGTCTTTCGCAGTCGTCATTCTCATCGTTGTCGGCTTCGTAGTCGCCGACGTACGGGCGCAAGTGGCGCCGCCGGCCACGAAGGGGAAGTGCTATCCAAATTTCATGGAGAACTGCGTCAGCGCTTGCCAGAAGGGCGGCGGCGTCACGTCCGGGTGCCCCAAGTGGTGCGCGAGCGAAATGGCCATCCGTGGCTGCAAGTGAGACTCGCGGTGCGTCAGCGTTGAGTTGCCAATGGAAGAGAAAACCGGGCCGCCGCTAGTATTCGTTGGGATCGGGTTGCTCGGCATTGCCATCGGCACGGCGATCATCCTGACCCAAACCAGCGTATTGCCCGTCGAGCAAAAGCTTGGGCCGGGCGTCACGTCCTGGATCGTCGTCTGCGCGGGCATCGTCTTCGCCGGCATCGGCGGCGTGTTTGCGCTCGCCGGATTTTCCGGGACCGGAATCGGAAGCAGGGTTCAGCAGCGGGTGCCGATCCTGTTTCGCGTGCTGAATTTTCTGGTAGCGGTTGCGGCGGTGGTGGCACTGGCGACGATCGCGAGCTTCGCCGCCTTCGGGCCCGGTCCGCGCCAGTTCAGCTTCACCGTTCCCTTCTTCGGCCAAGTGCCCGGCACCGAATGGATCGGCCGCATCTTCTTCGGAGCGGCGGCGCTGCTGTTGTGGGGCGTGGTTGCTGTATTGGTCTGGTTCGGGCTGAGCGGTCTGCAAAGCGAGAAGCGTGATAATCTTCCGCCGTGAACAACGAGAGCCCGCCATGGCCATTCAGGAAATTCGCGACGCCCAGGAAAAGTACATCAAGACCATCACCGACGACCCCGACAAAGGGCGCTCGAAAAATGCACCGGCGACAGCGACGCTCCAGGACGGCCTGAAGCTTCGCGTCATCGGTCCGCGCGGGGAGTTGGTCGAGACGGACATGCCATCGCTTGTCGGCGGTGCGGCGAGCGGCCCGGCGCCCAGTTGGCTGATGCGCGCCGGGCTCGCGTCGTGCACGGCCTCCACAATTGCGATGCGCGCCGCGAGACTCGGCGTCGCCCTCGACACCCTGGAGGTGACCGTGGAAAGCGAATCCGACTATCGTGGGTTCCTCGGCGTCGACGACAGCATCTCGGCCGCGCTGACAGGTTTGCGAACTCGCGTAAGGATTAGCGCGAAAGGCGCGGATGCCGATCAATTGCGAGAGATCGCGCAATGGGGTGACGAGCATTCCCCGGTCGCCTGCACATTGCGGGAGACGGCGAAGATGCCGCTTGATGTTGAAATAATTTGAAGTCGCCGCAGCTTCGGCGTCTAGCCAAACGCCGGCTTGCGTCTGCGTGCCTTGCCGCGACGCATCGGCAATCACCCCGCGTCCTCCGCAGGCTTCGCCTGATGCCGTGTTCCTGGATGCGGCATTGCAATATGGCTGCGGGCGCAAAGTCAGCTTTGCAAGGAGGACCCATGGCCATCATGAATCGCCGCGAGTTGATTCAGAAGGCACTGGCTGGTGCCGCGGTTGTCGCTGTCGGCGTGACCGTGATGCCGCACTCAATCAAGGCGGCGCCGCTCTCCATTGGGAAAACCCTGCCGCCAGACGCAACATCCGAATTCCTCAGCGATGTTTACTGGCGTGGTCACTATCGCCGACGGTGGCGTCGTGGCCGCCGGTGGAACAGGCGCCATTGGCGTCGACGTCGCCGTTGGGCGTGCTGGTGGCGGCGAGGGGTCCGCGTATGTGACTGGCGATGGTACTGAGCATTCGCGTTGACTGAAGCGTGAACGGGCGGCTTCCGCGAAATCGGAAGCCGTCGAAATCGACGTGGTCTGCGCGGAACATCAGCTGGCTTCTCGAGATCTGCGACGCCGGCGGGAACGCATTCATGGCATCAAGTGTTTGAGCTGGCAGGGACGCATCGGCAATTGTCCATTGCCCGCAAGGCCGGTTCTGTCAGGGAGTGATCCATGACCGCGATGAATCGCCGTGAGTTGATAAAGAAGGCTTTGGCGGGCACCGCTGTCCTCGCCGTTGGCATGAGCGTCTTGCCACATGCGATCGAGGCAGCACCGCTTGCGGTGGGAAAGACGCTGCCGCCAGACGCGACCGACGAATTCCTCCACGAAGTGCACAGCCGTAGGCGCCACCGCAGACGCCACCGCAGGCGCCATCGGCACAGACGGCGTCACCGTCACCGTCATTGGCGCCGCCGTTATTGGGACTGCTGGTGGTACCGAGGGTACCGGGTTTGCGACTGGCAGTGGCTCTGAGGTTCTTTGCCGTCTCGAAATTGACGCGGTTTGAGCCGAGCCTGGCGGGATCGGGGCCACGCGGCGGAACAGTGGACCCGTTCAGAAAATGAGCCTAGGATTTATGCCGTTCCGTGTTCGCGCCCTCGATGCGGCGCCGTAAGGGAGGAATCGAATGCCCTGGACCACCCCGATCCTCGTCGAGATCCCGATCGGAATGGAAGTCACCGGCTACGAGCCAGCCGAGGGCTGACGTCCCGATCTTCTTCGACTATCGATGCCCCGCCTGACCGCGATCGTCTTGGGATCCGCGGCCGGCGGCGGCGTTCCTCAATGGAATTGCAATTGCTCGATCTGTGCGCTCGCGCGCGCCGGTAACGGACGCGTTCGGGCGCGCACCCAAATGGGTCTTGCCGTTTCGGGCGACGGCCGCTCGTGGGTCCTGATCAACGCATCGCCGGATCTGCGCAGCCAGCTCGCGGCGCAAACCGCGTTGCATCCGCGCGAACTGCGCGCGAGCCCGATCGAGGCCGTGGTGCTCACCGGCGCCGAGATCGACCAGACGGCGGGCCTGCTGAGCCTGCGTGAGCGGCAGCCGTTTTCTCTCTACGCGACGGCGGAGACGTTGCAGGCGGTCGAGGCAAACCCGATGTTTCATGCGCTCGCCGAGGAACTGGTGCAGCGGAAGCCGATCGCGCTGGAAAAGAGTTTCCAGCTACCGGGCGGGCTGGAAGCGGAGATGTTCGCCGTGCCCGGAAAACCGCCGCTCTACCTCGAGGATCGGCCGGAAGCGGCGACAGGCGCTGGCGTCAACGTGGGGATCGAAGTCCGTGCGCAGGGCGCGCGGCTTGCGATCGTCCCAGGCGCCGCGACGGTCGGGGCTCCGCTCGCGGCGCGGCTCGCGGGCGCGGATCTTCTGCTGTTCGATGGCACCGTGTTCACCGATGACGAGATGATCCGGAGCGGCACCGGCACGAAGACCGGCCGCCGCATGGGTCATATTCCCGTGAACGGCGCCGACGGCTCGCTTGCCGCGCTCGCGGCCCTATCGAGCCGGCGGGTCTACATCCACATCAACAACACCAACCCGATCCTGATCGAGGACTCGCCGGAACGGCGGCATGTGGAGGCCGCAGGCTGGCAGGTCGCCCACGACGGAATGGAGCTGCAGCTATGAAGCTGCGCACGCCCGAGGAGCTAGAAACGAGCCTGCGCGAGATCGGCGCGCGCCGCTATCATCGGCTGCACCCGTTCCATCAGCGCCTGCACGGCGGCGGCTGCAGCAAGGGCGAGGTGCAGGCGTGGGCGCTCAACCGATACTATTATCAGGCGAAAATCCCGGTAAAGGACGCGACACTGATCGCACGCAGCGAAGATCCTGCGCTGCGCCGGGAGTGGCGTCAGCGGCTCGTGGATCACGACGGGGAGCGCGAGGGGGAGGGCGGCATCGCGCGCTGGCTGGCCCTCACCGATCACCTTGGTCTCGAACGCGACTATGTCGTGTCCACCCGCGGAATCCTTCCGGGAACGCGGTTCGCGGTCGATGCCTATGTCCGCTTCGTACGGGAGAAATCGCTGCTCGAGGCGATCGCCTCGTCGCTCACGGAAATGTTTTCGCCCGCGATCATCGGTGAACGCGTGAAGGGCATGCTTGCGAACTACGATTTCGTCTCGCCCGAGGCGCTCGCCTATTTCAGCGCCCGCCCGCCGGCGGCCGCGCGCGACGCCGACTTCGCGCTGAATTACGTGAAGCGCCATGCCACGAGCCCCGACCGGCAGGCGGCAGTGCTGGCCGCGCTCGAATTCAAATGCGACGTGCTGTGGTCGATGCTCGACGCCTTGCATTACGCCTATGTGGAGCCCAGGCATGTTCCGCCGGGTGCGTTCGTTCCGGAGCGTTGAATGGCGGAAGCCACGACCATGGAGCTGGATGCAAAGCCCCGCCTGAGGCGAGGGGTGCGTCTCGTGCGCGACGCAGCGCGAGGGCAGTGGACCTTGCTCGCGCCTGAGCGCATCTTCAATGCCGACACCGTCGCGGCCGAGGTGCTGAAACGCTGTGACGGCAAGGCGACGCTCGCGTCGATCCTCGACCAACTCGCCGCGGAATTCAGTACGCCGCGCGAGCGGATCGAGGCCGACGTCCGTGCGATGTTGAAGGGACTGGCCGAAAAGCGGCTGCTCGAGTTTTGAGATGGCAATGGTGAACGAGTTATCGAAGCCCCTCGGCCTGCTCGCCGAACTCACGCATCGCTGCCCGCTGGGCTGTCCCTATTGTTCGAATCCGCTGGCGCTGGAGGGGCGGGACACGGAACTCGATCTCACGACATGGGCGCGCGTTTTCCGGGAAGCGGCGGCGCTCGGCGTGTTGCAAGTGCATCTGTCGGGTGGAGAACCCGGCTCGCGGCGCGATCTTGTCGAGATCACAGCCGCGGCGCGCGATGCCGGCCTCTATTCCAACCTGATTACGTCGGCGGTCGGGATCGACGGGGCAAGGCTGCAAAAACTCGCCGATGCCGGTCTCGATCACGTGCAGATCTCGATCCAGGACAGCGAGCGGGTGTCAGCCGATCACATCGCGGGCTACGAAGGTGCCTTCGCGCGCAAGCGCGATCTGGCGGCGGAAACCGTTCGGATGGGCCTGCCGCTCACGATCAACATGGTGGTCCACCGCGCCAACATCGACCGAATAGGCGAGATGACCGACCTCGCAGTGGAAATGGGAGCGAGCCGCATCGAAATCGCGCATGCGCAATATTACGGCTGGGCGCTGAAGAACCGGCCGGCCTTGATGCCGACCGCCGAGCAGGTCGCGCGGGCTGCCGCCGTGGTCGAAGCGTTGCGGCAAAGTCGGGCGGGGACGATCGTTATCGATGCGGTCACACCGGATTACCACGCGCGCTTTCCGAAGCCCTGCGTCGGCGGGTGGGGCCGGCGCTCGCTCAACGTCACGCCATCGGGGCGCGTATTGCCGTGCCACGCGGCCGAGACCATTCCCGGCCTCGAGTTCTGGTCGGTGCGCGACCATTCGCTTGCGGAGGTCTGGTCGGAATCTCCGGCATTCCAGGCGTTCCGGGGCACGGACTGGATGCGCGAGCCATGCAAAAGCTGCGCTCGGCGGGACATCGATTTCGGCGGTTGCCGCTGCCAAGCCTTTGCGCTGACAGGCGATCCGCGCGCGACCGATCCCGTGTGTCATCTCGCGCCCGATCACGGCCTCGTTGCGCAGCTTGCCGCGGAGCAAGCCGAACAGCCGTATGTGTACCGGCGTATGCAGAAAGCGGATCGCCGCGCATCAGCGAATGACGAAGCCGCGCTGCCGCACTCTCCCTAGTTTCGACAAAACTAAGTCTAAGTCTTGTTTCCTAGGACGCCCGGCCCCTCGCTGCCGCTGGCAGCGAGCAGAGGTGTCTGCCCTAGGGAGGGGACCATGAATGCACTGAAATTGATCGCACGCAGCGCAGTGTGCGTGAGCTTGCTCGTCGGGACTGCCATCCTAGTGGAGCCCGTCGCAGCACAAGAGAAAAAAGAGGAACCGCCGTTCTGGGCGGTCGGCCGCCCGAAGAGCGACGCCGCCATGAAAATGGCGCCCGTGCCGGCGCTGCCAATCGCGACACCGGCCGACAAGCTGCCAGTTGCGCAGATCAAGCTGCCGGAAGGCTTCAAGGCGGAGGTTTGGGCGAGCGGTCTCCTCGACGCGCGCGGCATGCGCGAAGGCGACAAGGGCACCGTGTTCGTGAGCTCGCTGTTCGTAGCCGGCAAGATCTATGCGGTGACGGAGAAGGACGGCAAGCGTGAGGTAAAGACGATTGCCGAGAAGCTGATGCTTCCGAACGGCATCGAGTTCCACAAAGGCGCGCTCTACGTCGCGACGCCGAAGGACATCACCCGCTACGACAACATCGAGGCGAGCCTCGACAGCATGCCCAAGCCGACGATGATCTACGACAAGCTGCCCGGCGACGTGCCGCACGGCTGGAAGTTCATCAAGATCGGGCCCGACGGGAAGCTGTACGTGCCGATCGGCGCGCCTTGCAACATCTGCGAGGACAAGGAGCCGTACGCGCAGATCCTTCGCATGAACCTCGACGGCAGCGGCGTGGAGTCCGTCGCGAAGGGCGTGCGCAACACGGTCGGCTTCGACTTCCACCCGAAGACGAATGAGCTCTATTTCACCGACAACGGCCGCGACTGGCTGTCGGAAGACTTGCCGAACGACGAGCTGAACCGCATCACGAAGGCGGGTCAGCACTTCGGCTATCCGTTCTGCCACCAGGGCGACTTTGCCGATCCGGACTTCGGCTGGGGCAAGAGCTGTGACGACGCGACCCCGCCGATCCACCTGCTTGGACCGCATGCGGGCGCGCTCGGCATGCGCTTCTACACGGGCAGCATGTTCCCGGCGAAGTACCAGAACGCGATCTTCATCGCGCGCCACGGCCCCTGGAACCGCACGAAGAAGTACGCGGCGGACATCCAGGTTGCGTTCCTCAAGGACGATGGCACCATCGCTTCGGTCGAACCGTTCCTGACGGGTTGGGTCGAGAACAACGGCTATCTCGCCCGGCCGGTCGACGTGCTCGTGCGGAAGGACGGATCGCTACTGGTCTCCGACGACCACAACGGCGCGATCTATCGCATCACGTACAGCGGCAAGTGACGTTTGCGCCGGGGGCGGCAAGCGCCGCTCCCGGCTTATCCCCGGAAACTCAAGCATATGCGGCGTTTGACGTTCGCGGTCGTCGCGCTGTGCGCAAGTCTCTTGCCTGTCGGGGCCGAGACTTTCGCCGAGCGCTTTTCCGGCTGCCTTGAATGCCATGGCAACCGGGGTCAGTCGGAAATGCCCGAGACACCCTCCGTCGGCGGGCAGCCGCTCTTGTTCCTCATGTACCAGCTGGTGTTTTTCCGCGGGGAAGTGCGCCGCGATTCCCCCATGACCGAATTCGCTAAGGGAATGAGTGACGACGACGTGCGTGCATTCTCGGAAGCGATGTCGAAGTTGCCGCCTCCGCGGCCGCCGGCGACAGGCCGTGACGTGACGCGCTTTAACCGCGGCAAGGCAACGGCCGAAGCGCTCGGCTGCGGCGCGTGCCACAACCCGGACTATTCGGGACGCGAGCAGATGCCGCGGCTAACCGCGCAACGTGAGGACTATCTCGTGAAGTCGATGCAGGAATACAAATCGGGCAAACGTGTCGGGCAGGGTGCCGCGATGCCGGAGATCATGCATGGCGTGAGCGAGGACGATATCGTTGCGCTCGCGCATTATTTTGCGCATTTGCGGTAGGTCGGTGATTTGAGATTCGTCCTTTGTAGTGTCTTGGCCGGTATCTTGGCGCTCGCGTCGGGCGGCGCGCACGCTCAGGACGTTCCGCCGCCCAAAGTCTTGAGCGCGATTGCTGCCCAGTTTTCCAAGCGCTTTCCCGCAACCACCGTGAGCTTCTCGGCGCTGGGCCAGCAGTTTGCCGAACAATGCCAGATGACGCCGGCTACCATGACCACGGCGCGGGACACGAGACGCCGCGACTTCCCGGTTCTCGTGGACGGGCAGCGAGGAGCGGGGGCCGAGCCCAGGGATATTCTGGCGCGTGTCACACGCCTCACCGTCGACGCCGACGGCAGCGGCCGCTCGTATCACCCAGACGATCCGTTGGGCGAAGGGGTGTGCACAATCGGTGACGGCCGCGACGGCCGGCGCATCTTCCACGGCGTGTGCGCGGTCGACAGTCTCGCGAGTGGGGGCTTTCGTCTCTTTCTCGACGCCACCCGGTTGGCCAAAATTGCGAAAACCCCGAAGGGTCCGGATCTCGCCGAAGAATGGAAGAAGATCTGGCCGCTCATCCGCGAGAGGAAAATCAGGGCGTTCAACCTCGGCGCAGTCGCGGCCGAGAAAGCGCTCGAGCGCTACTACGGATTCCATGATCGGACGCAGAACCTGACGGCGATCTTCAACCGGGAGATCATTCCGGCGGACAGCGAGGGCTATCCGTGCCGCCACGGGGCGGCATCGCCGCACGCCGGCTATTTCATCTCGGCGACGACATTGAGCAGCCCGCAAGCCAATGCGAAGGACAGTTGCACGTCGACCGCGTTCATCGACGCGGAACACGTACCGTTTTTCGTGCTGCCCGCGGGACGCCTGGGGCAGGCGGGAGTTGGCGACGTGGTCGTGGACTATCTGAATGTGGAAGGGCAGGAGCGGCTCGCGTACGGGATCGCCGCCGACACCGGGCCGTTCGATCAATTCGGCGAGGGGTCAATCGCGTTCAATCAGCGGCTCCTCGGCGACACCAAAGCCGTCATGAATGTGAAAGGTGTTTACGGCGTCGATATCGATCTGAAGCGGAGCGCGCGCGGCAAGGAGCAGCCCGCCGTGATGGCGATTCTCGTGCTTGACGCCACGAAGCATTTGCTCAAGGAGGATTATTCGGTGCGCAACGTGGAGCAGATCGCGCGACAGGAATTTGCGAGATGGGGCGGGGGCGTGGAGCCGGCGCTGCGGCGGTTGAAGGCCTGTGCGGCGGTGGCGCGGCAGTAGACGACTGGCGGCAACGCAGGAACGGAGCGCTCTGCTGAGAAAGCGCTGCCTTTCTAGGCCGCGACTTTGCGGAGGAAGCCTTCGACTTTCTCTCGCAGCGTGGTCGCAGCCGCTTCCACTGTCTGTGACGTTTTCAGGACCGTGTCCGCTGAAACGCTCGACTTGGTGATGGCACCGGCCACTTTATCGAGAACTGAGACGACAGCCCTTGTCCCCTGCGTGGCGTTCGTGACGTTGCGCGAAATCTGGCCGGTCGCGGCATTCTGCTGTTCGACGGAAGCCGCAACGGCTGAAGTGTATTGATCGATTTCGAGCATGCGTCCGGTGATGCGTCGGATCGCCTCGACAGCGCTACTTGTCGACTCCTGCACCGCCAGGACTTGGGAAGTGATCTCTTCGGTTGCCTTGGCAGTCTGTACGGCCAGCGATTTGACTTCGGAGGCGACCACCGCGAAGCCCCGCCCGCTCTCGCCTGCTCGCGCCGCCTCGATCGTGGCATTTAGGGCCAGAAGGTTTGTTTGTTTGGCAATGTTCTGGATCAGCTTGACCACATCGCCGATCTTTTGCGCCGCCTGCGCCAGCCTGGCAATTTCGTCGTTGGTTGTTTCTGCCTCGACTACCGCGCCGCGCACCACGTCCGCCGCCTGACTGAGTTGCCGGCTGATCTCCATGATGGATTTTGCCAATTCGTCGGCGGCAATCGCGGCGGTCTCGACGTTAGTAGAAGCCATTTGCGAAGCATGAACGGCGCCAGCAGTATTCTTGGAGGTCTCGCCTGATGAAGTTGAAAGTTCGGTGGCGATCGATCGCATCGCAGCAACACTGTCGCCGACGGCTTTCAATACGGTTTCGACATTGTCACGGAAGGACTGGATTGCAGCATCGACCGCCGCGCGACGATCTTCCTGTTCGGCAAGCGACGCGCTTTTCCTTTCCGCCATCCGTCGCTCGGTTATGTCGTCATGCGTGCCAACCCAATATTGGCCTCCAGTGATGGGCCGGTTTACCACTGAAATCGCGCGCCCGTCCGATTGCTCCGCGACCCAACTCATTGTTTGTCCTCGGGCCATCGCAGACACCACCTGGGTGCGATACTGCTCCGGGTCGCGCGCAAGGCTTCCACTCGCAATCCGATATTGAATAATGTCTTGAAGCGTACAGCCGGGCTTCACGATTTCCGACGATAGTTTGTACATTTCAATGTAGCGATCGTTGCAAACGACCAGCCGCTGGCCGGAATCGAACATGACAACACCTTGAGTCATGTTGTTCAGAGCGGTGGCGAGCAGCAAGCCTTTTTCGCCGAGGCGGCGGTCAGCGAAGGCGCTGACGAGGCTCATGCCGAGCACCGCCATTGCCACGCTCGCGACTGCGACGGCCAGTGAAATCGGCGAGAGCGAAAGAGCGGTTATCACGCGAGTTGGATCGGGAACGATCTCGACCGCGCCCATTGCTGTAAAGTGGTGCGAGACAATCGCGAGCGTCAAGAGCAGCGCAGCAATCAATATTGAGCGCGCATCGTTTCGTCTTGCGGCGATGACGAGCGCCGCCATTCCAAACAACATTCCGAGGATTATGGAGGCAGCGACGAGATCCAATGACCATGTGACGCGGCCAGGCAATTCGACCGCCCACATGCCCAAATAGTGCATACAGGCTACGCCGGCACCTACAATTCCACCGCCAACCGCAGCGCCCGACCCGCGGCCGCCGTATACGGCGACGCTCAGTCCAATACCCGTGACGGTGGCTGCCGCCACGAAGGAGAGGGTCGTCAGC
Organism: uncultured Alphaproteobacteria bacterium; assembly: GCA_963711595.1. GTDB lineage: Bacteria > Pseudomonadota > Alphaproteobacteria > Rhizobiales > Xanthobacteraceae > JAUSIF01. Next base: position 511,026 of record CAVQER010000005.1, on the reverse strand, counting down.
CCGATGTTGTATGCGATCGAAAATCCGGGATTGTAAGCCAGCATTGCGATGAAGTGCGTCGCCCAGATTCCGGAGCCCGTTGCAGCGCCCGCGGCAATGATCCAAATGGCGCTCGCACGACCCATCGTCGCTCGGGCACGATTGAAAAGGTTGATGGCCGTGACGCTTGCCAGGAAGCAAACGACGCCCGCAACAATGACGAGGCGCCAATCATGTTCAGTAGCAAGGCAGGTAAGAACTCTGAACATGTAGTTTCTTGCAACCTATTCTCGAGCAACGATCTGCCGAACACAGATATTTCACACGTATTTCTTTACCGTTAACCATTCGGGCCGCGCCGCTGACAAACGTCAGCAGGCCCTACTAGCAGCGGGTTCCCGAGTTGCAGGTTCGCGGACTCGCCGCGCCGAATCCGCGCTGTGCGCGGGGCGCGGCGGTCCGGTGATGACGCGAGGGGTCCGGCCGGCTCGTTTGGGCGGATACTTCAGTCTTTTAAATGTGCCGGCACGGTGCCGCCGTTCTTCATCAGCTGCGCCATGACTTCCTTGTGCAGCCAGACGTTCATTTCGGCCGAGCCGTCGAGCTTTCCCGTGTATCCCAGTTCCGTGGCAAGCTGCTTGCGGGCGTTCAGGCTGGAGTCCAGATCCAGAAGCTTCATCAAGTCGACGATCGACTGCTTCCAGTTGTAGTTCTTGCGCCCGGTTTCGTCGGCCTTCTTCTGGATCTGCGCCTCGACCTGTTCCCGCGTCATCGGCTGTGGCGCTGATCCGCCAAGGCCCGATGCTGCGTCCGCGAGTGCGCCGCCGGCCGCTTTAGCGGTCCCAAAAATCTTATTCACGATGTCGCTGAAGATACCCATCTATTCCTCCCGGCTGACTGAGCAGCCTTTGGCAGTCACAAACTTCGGTGGCCCCCACGTAAGCTTAGCCTACTCGCACGGTTTCGCCATCCATTCGATTGAGCGTGAAAGAGCGCTAACATTGCGCACCGCGCGGTGGCGAGACCAGCCAGAACGCGCATAGGAATTAGATGATGCACGAGCATCTCGGCGTGCTGGCGGCGGTTTTGTCGAGCGCGCTCGGCGGGATTGCGGGCGGCACCACGCGCTTCGTCATCGGCGCTACGGATCCCGTGACGCTCGGCGTGTTCCGCTTCGGCACCGGCTTCCTCATCCTGCTGCCGATCGCGCTCGCCTCGGGAAGGCGCTGGCCGCAAGGGCGCGACTGGCTCGCGGCTGCGCTCCTCGGCATCCTGTTCTTCTTCGCGTTTTCCGTCCTGTTCAATCTCGCCTACAGCCTGACCACGGCGGCACGCGGGGCGCTTGCGCTCTCCACGATGCCGGTCATGACCATGCTGGTCGCCGCCGTCTTCGGGGCGGAGCGGTTGAGCCTGCGCAAGAGCACGGGCGTGGCGATCGCGATGGGCGGAGTGGCGCTCGCGCTCGCCTCGGGCCTCGGCGACGCGCCGGCGGGAGCCTGGCGGGGAGAGCTCGTCATGCTTATCGCGACGCTGTGCATGTCGCTCTATAACGTGTGGTCGCGGCCGTTCATGGCGCGCGCGGACCCGCTCACTTTTCTCACGGCAGGCATGGGCGCGGCGGCAGCGTGCCTGCTCGTATGGGCGATCCTGATCGGCGGCTTCTCCGCAGTCCGCGATTTCGGCGCGGCGCAGTGGCTCGCGGTCGCCTATCTCGGCGTGCTCGGAAGTGCCGTGATCTTCTATCTATGGGTTTATGCGCTCAGTCACACGACGCCGACCAAGGCCGCGGTTTCCATCACGGTCAATCCGATCTTTGCCGCGCTCGTAGGCGCGCTTGTCATCGGCGAGCCCGTCGGCATCGACCTGATCATCGGTCTCGTGGCGGTGTTTGCCGGGATCTGGATCGCGGCGACCGACCGCCCTCGCATCTCCCCGCAACCGGGCGGCAATTCCTAAGCCGTTGCCCGTGCTGGTGCTCGCCCTCTTCGCACGAGCGCACCCGGTGGCGTGCCGAATTGTTCCCGGTATGCGGCCGGCGAAACTCCGATCTGGCGCTTAAACAGCGCGCGGAAGAAAGCGATGTCGTCATATCCGACCGCACTGCTCACTTGCTGGATCGATCGCTTACCGTCCTCGAGCATGCGTCGCGCAGCTGAAATCCGTACCTTCTGCAAATACGCAATCGGCGACTGCCCGACGGCTGCGCGAAAGCGGCGCTCAAAGGTACGCGAGGACATACCGAACCGGTCGGCCAATTCCTCCATCCGGAAATCCTCGCTGTAGCGGCGTTGCAGCCATTGCTCCACTTTGCGCACCGCGTCATCCGTGTGCGAGGTCGTGAGCGGCAGCACCGCATACTCAGTCTGCCAGGTGCGGGGCATGTCGATCAGCAGGGCCTTCGCGCATTCGACGGCGACGGTGTGACCGCAGAATTTCTCTACGAGATAAAGACTGAGGTCGATTGAGGAATAGATGCCGCCACCGGTGAAGATACCGCGATCTTCGGTGATGAAGACGTCAGTGCGCCACTCCACCTCGGGGAATAGCTGGCGGAACGGCTCGGTCATGGCCCAGTGCGTGGTCGCGCGACGACCGTCGAGCAATCCGGTTGCCGCCAGAATGCCGACGCCTGAGCAGACCGCGGCGATCATACTGCCTCCTGCATGCAATTTGCGCAGCCAGGGGATCAGTGCGCGATGTTTGTCGATCATCAGACGGGGCTCGAAGCCGGCGTCGGGAATGAAGATGAGATCGGTTTCGCGGATATCGCGAATCGCCTTTTGTGGCACGACCGCGATCCCGCCGTCGCTGACCGGCGGTTGCCCGTCGAGCGATGCCGCTACGACGTCAAAGCGAGGCTGTGGTGTTGTGCCGACGCACATGTTGAACAGCACACCGGCGAATCGGAACACCTCAAAAGGCGCGACAGCGGCTGAGGCGCAGCCGTCGTGCAGAAAGAGCACCGTGACTCGTCGCATCGGTTGATCCTCTTACGAAGCGCCAACTTATCCTGCGCTGGCGGAAACGCCATCGACGCGAGACGTCTTTGTCGGAAAAGCCACCCTATCTTGTCGCTTCCGCCATCTCGTGGCTGCCCGTCCTTTGCGTAAAGGATGGTGTCAGGGCTCCCGGCTTCCCGCCGTGGCGCCGCAACCAAGGAGTAGGCAGATGCACAGATACCTCATCGAACGACAGATCCCCGGCGCGGAGAAAATGAGCCCGGCCGACCTGAAGGCAGCAGCGCAGAAATCGAATGCGGTCCTGCACGCTCTCGGCCCGGACGTTCAGTGGATTCATTCGTTCGTTGCGAAAGACATGATCGTCTGCGAGTACGTCGCGAAAGACGAGGGCATCGTCCGCGAGCACGCACAGAAGAGCGGCTTTCCGGCGAACAAAATCATGGAAGTTCAGACGATCATCGATCCAACGACTGCATGATCGGCGGCCGGATGGCCGGTCGGCACCCGGCCATCCGGTGCAGGTTGGTTTATAAGGAAAGTGTTGCAGAGGCGATCTACTTTGGAAGCTTCACCGTGACTTCGATCGCCGAGTAGTAAGCAGCGATATCAGCGATATCCCGATCGTTGAGCTGCTGCACCACGAGGCTCATGAATTCATTCTTCCGAACGCCCTTGCGATAATCGTTTAGCGCCTTGACCAAGTAAGGCTCGGGCTGACCCGCAATGTGAGGCGCCTCGGGCAGTTTCGATAAACCATCAAGACCATGGCAGGCCTGACATTGCACCGCCTTTTGCCGCCCGGCGGCAACGTCCGCGCCGAGGGCTGGGGCGGCTGCGAACGCCAGCAGCGCAGCCGCGATCATTGAAAGGCGTGCGACGCACGGAAACCTCCCCCGCCGTGAAGCGGGGGAGGCTGTTCCGTTCGTGCAATTGACGTCAGTTCGCCTGATCACCGGCCGTCGTACCAGATGCGATAGATCGCGCCGGCGAAGTCGTCGGAAACCAGGAGCGAGCCGTCGTTGAGCTGCGCGACGTCGACCGGGCGGCCGAGGTATTCGCCGTTGTCGGTGAGCCAGCCTTCCGCGAACACTTCGGTCTTGTCCGCGGTGCCGTCCTCCTTGACGCCCGTGAACATGACGCGTGCGCCGACGGGAGTCGTCCGGTTCCACGAGCCATGCTGTGCCGAGAAGAAGCCGTTGCGATACTTCTGCGGGAACATGCGGCCAGAATAGAACGCCATGCCGAGATCGGCGGCGTGCGCCACCATCTCCACCTGCGGGAACGTCGCATCCGCCGGTGCGGCCTGCTCCTTGTACTCGTTCGTCCGGGTCTTGCCGCCGCCGTAGTACGGGAAGCCGAAATTCAATCCCGGCTTGTCGGCGCGATTGATTTCGCCCGGTGGAATGTCGTCTCCCATGCCGTCCACCTGATTGTCGGTGAACCACAGCGTCTTGTCCTTCGGGTTGAAGTCCATGCCGACCGAGTTGCGGACGCCCCAGGCAAACACCTCGCGGTCCTTTCCTTCGCGATCGAAGCGAACGATGCCGCCGATGCCGGTCTTCTTGTAGAGATCCATCTTCTCCGGCGCGAACACGTTCACCGGCTGACCGAGCGTGATGTAAAGTTTGTTGTCCGGCCCGACCCGGCAGACGCGCGCCGTGTGGTTGTAGGATTCCTCGTCGGTCGGGATCAGTTCGCCCTGCTTTACGATATTGAAAGCAGCGACGTCCGGTCCTTCATAAAAGAACTCGGCCGCGGGGAACATGAGGACGCGGTTTTGCTCGGCAAGGAACAGAAAGCCGTCCTTGGAGAAGCAGACGCCGTTCGGGATCGTGAAGCCGATCGAGGGCGCAAACTCCTTGACCTCGTCCGCCACGCGGTCCTTGTCGCGATCGGTGACGGCCCAGACCTTGCTCTTGCGCGTGCCGACGAACGTCACGACTCCCTGCGGGCCGACCGCAAGATGCCGCGCATCCGGCACGATTGCGTAGAGCCCGATCTTGAATCCGCGCGGGAGCTTGATGCGCGCGAGGTTCTTTTTGATCGCCTCCGCCTTTGATCCCGTCTGCGGGATCGTCGGGATATCCATGGGCGTCCCGGTCGTCTTGAACTCGGAAAGCCGTTCAAGATTTCCGGGGTTCGGAGTCTGCGCCTGTGCGGTTGAAACGAGGCCAACTGCAAGCGCCGCTACTGCAATCCGTTCCAACGATTTCATTTTTTCCTCCTCCAGGACCGGGCCTCTTACGTGCCCGGTCGCATCAATTTCACGGCACATTGCGGCCAAAAATGGGGCATAGGTTCGGGATGGGTATGGAACGCACGTTCAAGTCGCTCGAGCACGAGGGCTGGAACGAGCGCGCGCGTTTCTATGACGACTACACGTCGCGAATGACGAGCCACGCGATCGTGCCGTTGCTCGACGCGGCGGACGTGCGTGCGGGAGCGCGGGTGCTCGATGTGTGCTGCGGGCCCGGCACCGCATCCGCGGAGGCTGTCCGGCGCGGCGCGAACGTCATCGGGGTCGATCTTTCAGAAGAAATGATAGAGGCGGCGCGCGCGAAAAAGCTCGCCGCCGATTTTCGCGCCGGCGACGCGGAAGCGCTGCCGTTCACGGACCTTTCGTTCGATTGCGCAATCTGCAACTTCGGTATCCTGCACCTGCCCGAGCCAGAGCGGGGAATCGCCGAGGCAGCGCGGGTGCTGGTGCGGGGCGGGCGCTACGCGTTTTCAACCTGGCGTGGGCCGGATGTGTCTCCGTTCTTCGGCACGATCATTGGTGCCGTTACGACGCACGGCTCCCTGGACGTGGGCCTGCCGCCGGCACCACCGCCGTTCCGCTTTGCCGATCCGAACGAGGCGGGAAAGGTGATGGAGGGTGCGGGCTTCTCCGGCGTGAGTTTCGTCGAAGTGCCGATCGTGCTGGAGTGCCCGGCTGATTCCGCCGTCGACTGGATCCGGCGCGCGACGGTGCGTATGACCATGTTGATCGAAGCGCAAGCACCTGCCGCGCGGGCTCGCATCGAAGAGACGATCCGCGAAGAATTCCAGAAGTTCGCGAACGGTGGCACGCTGCGGGTGCCGATCCCGGCGATCGTCGTCAGCGGCGCAAAAAACTAAGTCGAATCCGACCTCTCGGCGGCATCCCCACACTCCACACCCATGCTTCGGTTTTCACTCGCGCTTGGGAAATTCACCGATTAGGGTGTTTGCATCGTGGAAGTGCGACGGGTCGGTGCCCTGATCGCGATAGGCCCGACTAGCAGCGGTCCCCGAGTTGCCGCGACTTCGGAAAAAGGCGTCCGAAGGAAGCGCAGGCGACAATCGCCCGAGCCAATGTGGGACCCCATGATAATGGAGGGCCGCCGGAAACGGCGGCCTTCTGTTTTTTTTGGCGCGTCATCCTGAGGTGCGAGCCCGGGCGTAGCCGGACGAGCCTCGAAGGATGACGAGAGGCTGTGGCGTCGGGCGCGCGGGACAAGCCCGGCCATGACAGTAAGGAGTTGCGGCGCGAGCAGGGTCAGTTCGACGCTTTCGGCGAAAATCTGGCGTTCGAACCGGCGGCAAGGCCCGCTTCGGTGAGTTCATACGTATAGCGGTCGCGCGAACTGATCTTGATCCAGCTATTTTGGACGGCCTTGTTCAATCCTCGTTGGAAGTCGCCGTCTCTCACATCGATAAAGTGATTGCGGCGAAGTACGCCGTTCGGAAAAATTTTGTGCTTCATGAAAATATCGAGTATTTGGCGGCCGATCTCTTCGTCAGATGACATGTCAGACATCCGTTGTTCGTATCGTGCCGACGGTCACACACGATGGGTGCCACCACAAGCGGCGAAACGGAGCTATACCCTTAATCTATCAGCGGGCTCCTGATGCCCTTGTGGGGCCGCCGGAAACGGCGGCCTTCTATTTTTTTTGCCCGAATTTTCCTACGAAAGCGTCGCCGTCGAAATCTGCGGGCGCAAGCGGTCCAGTTCGGCATCGCGTTCCGCGAGCAGGCGTTCGAGGCGGGCGATGTTCTGGAACAGGCGGGCGGATGACAGGCGCAGGAAATAGAACCCGAACGTCGGGTTCTGGTAGTAGAGTTCCTCGATCTTGTCGTAGCCGATCGTCAGGACCGAGCCGCTCTCGACGCACTCGAGCGTCTGCGTGCGCGTGCGCGAAGGCGCCAGCATCCCGAGCTCGCCCACGACCGCGCCGGGCGGGACGTCCACGTCGATCTCATGCAGGTGCAGCCGTCCGTCGACGACAAAGAACATGTGATCGGCTTCATCGCCCTTCCGGAACAGGATCTCGCCCTTGGTAATCGGGCGTCTGCTCATGAACGGCTTGAGCCAGTCCATGTTGAGGTCGCCAGCGCTTGCCGATTTCACCTGCTTGATGAGCTCGAGCATCCCGAACAGGCGATAGGTGTTCAGCGGGAACAAGAGTGAATGCAGGATAATCGTGGGCAGACCGCCGCTGAGAAATCCGTGAACGATGAAAGCGAAATTGCTGGCGATGCCGACGATGCGAAGCGGCACCATCGTTCGCATTGCCTGGGTTGCAATCACGAGTCCCGCGGCGGCGAATCCCACCACCATTGTGATGTCCATGACGACCCCCCGGCTTAGACACCGAAGCGTAGTCCAAGCCGGGAACAAGGGAAGGGGTCGGGGACCCCCTGGCGAAAACAAGGCCGCTTTCGCTTGCCGCTTGTGCGCCGCCTATGGCAATCCGGTCGCATGCGATTCTTCTTGCGCAACATGCTGCTCTGCAACCTCTTCGCTACGGTCGTCCTGCTGGCCGCGGCACCGGGTTTTGCACAAAGCGGCCCGGGCGACCCGCAAGCAGACCAATATGTCCGCGCCCGGCGGGCGTTCGACGAGGAGTTGGCGGCCTATTGGCGGTCCGTCGCCGAGAAGCGCCGCGTGCGGAACGCCAAGCGCCGCGACAAGGAGCCGATCCTGCTCTCCGACTACGTCCTAGAGCAGCCGCCGGTCTATTCGGGGCCGCCGCGTCCGCCGGGCCCCGCCGTGCCGCCTGAGCCACGCAGGCCGGAAATGCCGGTGGTCGCGGATTTCCTTAAGGCGGCGTCGGAGGAGTTCGGCTTCGTTCCACGTCGTCCAAAGGGCGAGATCGAATTCAAGCGTGCGTACGCGCGCGCGGCGCTTGAGGGCGGCATCACGAAGGAGCAAGCGGTTGGCGTCTATGCGTTCGAGACCGGCGGCAATGGTTCCTATGACACGCAGGCGGGACTGACCGGCTCCGGGACGCGCGCGATCTCGCCGGCGCTCGGCTACAACCAGCTCCTCAGCACCAACAGTGTCGGACTGCTCGCTGAATACGGCGACCGCCTCGTCGAGATGCTAACGCGCGAGGCCGAGCGGCTCTCAGACCCGGCGAAGCAGGCGATGCAGCAAAAGATCGCCGCGCTACGTCGGATGATAGCCTTCAGCCGGACGGTGCCGTTCCAGTGGAGCGAGCACGACCGGCTCGCCAAGACGACGCGCGGCGGACTCGGCATTCATGCGGCCGTGCTCGATCTCGACATCGGACCGTGGCTGCAGACCCGGAAGCTCGTGAACTCAGTCGTCTATGCACGCGGCCGGGGCTACGCGCGGGTGCTTACCGCTGCCGAGCTCGAGCTGATGAATTTCACCGGCGACGGGAACGGCTTCGATATGGTGACGATGCCGGCGGAGCTGCGCCGGCGCGTTCCGACGGCCAACTTTTTCCAGCAGGAAGGCTACGAGCGCAATCCCATCGCGCGGCGTACGGGCGTGGTTTCGGGACTTATCGAGTTCGATTGAATCGCGCACGGTTCGTCCCGGGCAAGCGGGCGGCATGCGCGACCTCGCCGCCGCGTTCGACGAGGTCGGTGCGTCCGGCCCGCAGCGCTGATGACCCTTCGTCATTCCGGGGCGCGCGAAAGCGGCCGGTCCTTCCTTCGTCGTCATGCCCTGCAACAAAACTGACTTCGTTACGATGTAAGTACCGAGAACAACGAAAATATTTCTGTACGCAAGGCGGAACCATCGGCAATCGCTAGAATTGCTTCAGGCCAGATCTCGGAGAATTGCTCATGTCGACCTTTCTCACGGATTCCTCACGCTTCTTGCGCAACGCGCTTTTTGTCGTCGCTGCCGGCCTCATCGTGTCGGGCTGCGGGGTGAACAACATCCCGACCTACGATGAGCAGGCGAAGGCCAAATGGTCCGACGTGCAGAACCAGTATCAGCGGCGCGCGGACTTGATCCCCAATCTCGTCGAGACTGTGAAGGGATATGCGACGCAGGAGAGAGAGGTGTTGACGCAGGTGATCGAGGCGCGCGCGAAGGCAAGTCAGATCAAGGTCGACCTGTCCACGATCAACGATCCGGCGAAGTTCAAGGAGTACATGGACGCGCAGAACCAGCTGACCGGCGCGCTCGGGCGGCTGCTCGTGACTGTCGAGCGCTATCCCGATCTGAAGTCGAACCAGAACTTCCTTGCGCTGCAGTCGCAGCTCGAGGGAACGGAGAACCGCATCTCGGTCGCGCGGCGCGACTACATCGAGGGCGTGCGGGTCTACAACACCGAGCTGAAGACGTTCCCCGGCATGCTCTGGGCGAACACGCTCTATCGAAACTACAAACCGATGGAGACCTTCACGGTCGCCGAGGAGATGAGCCGGCCTCCGACCGTGAAGTTCTGAAGCGGCGGCGAGGCTTCGCGCATGGACGCGACCGATCGGCGCGGGCGAGCCGCGATATTCGGCTGGCTCGTCGCGTTCATGCTCGTGTCGGTTATCGGGGCAAGCGCGCTTACCTTCCCACAACTCACCGGACGCGTCGTCGACGAAGCGGGTATCCTTGACGCGGCGACGAGAACGGCGCTGGAGCAGAAGCTCGCCGATTTCGAGACGAAGACCACGGGCCAGCTCGTCGTCGTTACGCTGAAATCGCTGCAGGACACTTCGGTCGAGGACTACGGCTACCAGCTCGGGCGACATTGGGGCATAGGCCAGAGGGACAAGAACAGCGGTGCGCTGCTTATCGTCGCGCCGAATGAGCGCAAGGTGCGGATCGAGGTCGGTTATGGTCTTGAGGGCAACCTCACGGATGCCGTCTCGAAGCTGATCATCGAGAACTCGATCCTTCCCCGCTTCCGCGCGAACGATTTCGCCGGCGGAATCAATCGCGGGGTCGACGACATCATCCAGGTGCTTACGACCGGCGCCGATGAGTTCCGGGAACGCGCGAAGGTTCGCCCGGACAGCCATCCGGGCTTCGTCAACATCCTGGTGCTCGTCCTGCTATTCATCGTGATCTACTCGATCATCCGCAATCTCTCGCAGCCCGGGCGGCAGCCGCCGGCGATGCTGGGCGGGCAGAAGCGCGGTCGCGGAGCGCCGGTCATCGTTCCGGCGCCGATTCCCTGGGACTACGGTTCAGGATCGTCGGACTGGGGCGGATCGGGTGGCGGGGGTTTCTCCGGCGGCGGCGGGTCATTTGGTGGCGGCGGCGCCTCAGGAAGCTGGTAGCGAATGATCTCTGAAGCGGAAAGAAATCGGGTGGTCGAGGCGATCCGCGCAGCCGAGTCGAAAACCGCGGGCGAGATCTTCTGCGTGATCATGCACGCTTCAAGCGGCTACCGGCTCGTGCCGGTCGCCTGGGCGGCGTTGATCGCGCTCCTGGTACCGCTGCCGTTGATCTATTTCACAATCTGGCCGGCAGGGCTGATCTACATGACGCAGCTCATCGTCTTTCTCGCGGCGATGGCGATCCTCTCGCTGCCGGCGGTGCGCCATCACGTGGTTCCGAGACAAGCGATGCACAGCCGCGCGCACGCAGAAGCGCGGCGCCAGTTTCTCGCGCACGGGCTGCATCTCACGAAGGAGCGCACGGGCGTCCTGATCTTTGCATCCGTCGCGGAGCACTACGCCGAGATCGTTGCGGATGCGGGGATCGACAAGAAAGTCACGCAGAAGGTGTGGGAGGATGCGGTGGCCGCGATGGTCACCGCGATCGGGGATGGCCGGCCGGGGGATGGATTTATTGCTGCGGTGGAGCGATGCGGTGCCGTTCTCGCGCAGCACTTTCCGCCGGGGACGATCAATCGGGATGAATTGCCGAACAAGCTGGTGGTGATTTAGAGGTTAGCCACAAAGTCAGACGCTGTTTGCCTGACGGTGACGGCCTAGGAAAACACGCTATAAGCGCGGCCCATGCTTGAAGATCTGAAAGCCAACAACCGCGCTTGGGCGGCGGGAAAGGTCGCCGCGGACCCGGGTTTCTTCCAGCGGCTCGTGCGCCAGCAGGCCCCCGAGTACCTGTGGATCGGTTGCTCCGACAGCCGCGTGCCGGCGAACGAGATCGTCGGTCTCGATCCTGGCGAGATGTTCGTGCACCGGAACGTCGCCAATCTCGCGCCACCGCAGGATGCGAACTACCTCTCGGTACTACAGTTCGCCGTCGATGTGCTGAAGGTGAAACACATCCTCGTGGTCGGACATTATCGTTGCGGCGGCGTCAGCGCGGCCGTGGACGGAAAGAGGCGCGGGCTCGTAGATCATTGGCTGCACCCGATCCGCGAATTGTGGCTCGCGCATGAGGCGGAGCTCGAGGCAATTCCAGACAAGGATGCGCGTCTCGACCGGCTTTGCGAGCTCAATGTGATTCACCAGGTGCGCAATGTCGCCTCCGACGTATTTGTGCAGGACGCCTGGGCACGTGGGCAACAACTCAGCGTGCACGGCTGGATCTATTCGGTCGCCGATGGCCTGGTGAAAGATCTGAACGTCACCGTGGAAGGCGCGAGCGCGGTGCGGGGGTGACGCCCCGGATCAACCGGCAAGGTAAACAACTTCAGGCTGTCACTTGCTAATGGGAACGGGTCCGTAAGCATGTGCGGCCTCCCGCCTAAACGGCCGCTTCGTGCACGAACCGCTAAGAATTCTGAATCAAGTCAAAGAGTGAATTTCGCAACCAAACTTCTTGAGTCTCTGTGAGTGCTAGCGGAAGCTCGGTCCCCAAACCTATCCGGACGTTAGTGCCACTCCGCTTTAAGCGCCCCGTACACCCGCGGGGCGCAGATGAAAACATCCGCTCTTCTGCTCAGTGTCATGATCTTCGCTTTCGCGTCGTCCGGAAATCCGGCGGCGAACGAGATCGCCGCGCCCATTTGCGAAGAGGCAGGCACCGAGATCGTTGACGACGACCGGGGATGGGCCGAGGTGTTCTTCGCGCCGCGGCATCGATTGCCTGCAGGGCTGCGTGGATTGGCGGCGCGTCGCTTCAGTCCTCCGCCGGAAGTTGTGACCGATTCCTCGCCGGCCGGGCCGAAGTTTGCGGCGCCCGCGCGCATCGTTACCGCAATCGTGAAAGCGAGCGCGGTGACCGGCGCCGATTTCGAATTTCTTCTCAAGACGGCTGCACTCGAGAGCAGCTTCAACCAAAACACCGCAGCCACGACCTCGAGTGCTGTCGGCCTGTTCCAGTTCATCGAGCAGACCTGGCTGCTCATGATTCGCGAGGTGGGGCCGGAGGTGGGCCTCGGAGATCTCGCAGCGGCGATCGACGTGACCGGCAAGGGCGAATTCGACATCGTCGACGCGGAGACGGAAGCGGCGATCCTGAACCTGCGCTACGACCCGGAAGTTTCGGCGATCATGGCGGGCGCATTCGCGCGCCGAAATGCCGAGTTTGCGGCGCGTCAACTCGGCCGGCAGGCGAGCGGAGGAGAACTCTACATCACGCACTTCCTCGGGGCGACCGGCGGGGTGCAATTGATCCGTCTGGTGGCCAAGCAGCCGCGCGCGCTCGCCCGTAAGCATTTTGCCGGTGCCGCCCGCGCCAATCGCTCCATTTTCTATGACGGCCGGCGGCCGCGTACGGTCGCCGAAGTCCATGACAAGCTGCTGAGCAAGTATCGCCGCATTCCGATCTACGCGGCTCCCGACGCGGTCGGGTCGATCCAATAGTTGCACGGGTCGGCCACTGGGCAGGTGGGGGTCCCCCCGAGGTTGAAGTTTTTCTCTCCGCGGTTGTAGTCTGGTGGACAGCAGCCTGGCGGACGGGGCGGCCGTGACACAGACAGTCAAGAACATCATTCTGCTGTCCGACGGTACCGGCAACGCCGCATCGAGAGTCTGGCGCACGAACGTCTGGCGGTTTTTTCAGGCGCTGGACCTCACCAACTCCCGGCAGGTCGCATCCTACGACGACGGGGTCGGCACATCGGCCTTTAAGCCGCTCGCGTTGCTCGGTGGCGCCTTCGGCTGGGGGCTCAAGCGCAACGTTCTCGATCTCTACAAATTCCTGTGCCGTAACTACGAGGATGGCTGCCGCATCTACGGTCTTGGCTTCAGCCGCGGTGCGTTCACCGTCCGCGTGGTGATGGGTGTGGTGGTCAGCCAGGGGGTGGTGCGGTTCGAGTCGGAATCGGATCTGCACCGCCGCGCGAAGGCCGCCTATCGTGCCTACCGGCGCGAGCGCTACCACTCATACCTGCGCATTGAAAAATTCTTCCGCGCCGTGCGCGACTCCCTGGTTGCGATCAAGAACTGGATGCGGGGGCACCGCCCCTGCCACAAGGACGAGAACACTCACCCGGAAAAGATCCGGTTCATCGGCGTCTGGGACACGGTCGCGGCCTACGGGCTCCCGATCGACGAGATGACGCACGGCGTCAGCAAGTGGCTATGGCCGCTCGAGTTCCAGGATCGGGCTCTGAGCAAGCGCATCGAACGCGCGTGTCATGCCCTCGCGCTCGATGACGAGCGGACGACCTTTCATCCAGTGCTCTGGACGGAAGAGGGGGAAGTTGCGGCCGCAGCCGGAGCCGACGGCAAGAGGTTCGCCAAGGACGAGCGCCTCAGCCAGGTCTGGTTCGCCGGTGCGCACTCGAATGTCGGCGGGGGCTATCCCGACGACTCGCTCGCCCATGTTGCGCTGTACTGGATGATGCAGGAAGCCATCCACTGCGGCGTGCGCTTCAAGGCAGAGCCCGGCGACAAGCCCGGCGAACCTTCGGCATTGCGCCAGGTCCGGCTCGCGCGTGACAAGGACGGCCGGCTCTACGAAAGCCGGCCTGGACTCGGCGGTTACTACCGGTATGGCCCGCGGAAGCTCGCGCAGCTTGGCGACATGCGCTTTTCCAAGCGGGCTGACGACGCGGTGCGTATCGAAGTGCCGAAGATCCACGAAAGCGTGTTCGGTCGCAGCCTGCATGGTGCGCATCCATACGCGCCGATCGGGCTGCCCGCGCGGTATGCGACTGTCATGGACAACGGCGAAATTCTGGAGGGAGACAAAAACCCATTCGAGCCGCTAGTGCACGCTGAACGCCGCGCTGACGGGCAGGAACACGTGTGGAATCTCGTATGGTGGCGACGCGTCGCATATTTCGCCACGGTCGCCGCTTCGCTGCATCTCGCGCTGTTCCCGCTTCTCTACGGGAGCGACCGGGCGGCCGAGTTCTCGACGCCGCTGCGAACCGTATCGGAGTTGATCCGGCTCGCCGACAATTTCCTTCCGAATTTCTTCAATTGGTGGCTGAACTCGTTCGCCACCAACCCGGGCAAATTTGTCCTCGCGGCGCTGCTTGTTGCCGTGCTGATTTATATCGGGGTGCGTCTCGGTGCGTCGATCAGAGATAATATGAAGCAGATCTGGTGGGCGCCGGCGGAGCGGATACCATCGCTTCCAAGCGGCGGAGTTTATGCATTGCGCTCGAGCGCTCCGTATCAGTGGGTGCTCTGGGCACTTAAGCGACACATCGTTCCATTTTTTTCAGTGATCGCCCTTCTGTACGGCGGGGTTACGCTCGCCAGTCACTTGCTGTTCAACATTCAGGATTCCGCCGGTCTCTACTGCAAGGAAAGCCAGAATGTTCAGGCCGTACCCTGGTCGAAGGAAGTGAAGGCGGAAGGAACGTTCCGCGCCGGAGATTTTTGCTGGGCGACGGGGATTCATCTGGTCGAGGGCCGGCGCTACCAAGTGACAGTCTCGCAGACTTCGCCGGCGTGGAAGGACGCTTCACCCATCACGCCGAACGGGGTGGAAACCGATCTCGCCGGGTTCGAGATTTCCGAGGCCACCGGAGTTGGCAACCGCATGGTCCTGTTCCTCGGTGTGCCGTTGCGCCGGGTTTTCCTGAGACCGTGGTTTCGGATCATCGCGCGGGTCGGCCCCGTCGGTGGCGACGAGTACTTCCTTGATCCGGACAAACCGACGGTGCAGGGGCAGGACACAGCGACCGAGATCAGTCCGGCATTCCGGATCCGCCGGAGCGGCGAGCTATTCCTCTATGTGAACGACGCTGCGATCGGCGTGCCGGGCATTGTGGATTTCTTCTACCGGGGCAATACCGGCGAGGCCACGGTGACGGTTCACCACCTCACGCGGTGATCGTGCGTGCCGCAGGGCGGCACGTCTCCGCAAATTCTATTGCGACTGGAGGAAAGGCCCGGGAAGCTTGGGCAAATGCCGGGGATCGGCGGCGCTTGCCGGTCCGCGTAACAAATCGGGGGAGGAAGATGCAGCTTACACGAAAGGCATTTCTGCGGGGCGCTGGTGCGCTCGCCGCACTTGCGCCGTTCGGCACGCCGCATGGCGCGTTCGCGCAGGCGTATCCGAACCAGGATATTCGGCTCGTCTGCGCATTTCCCGCCGGCAGCGGAGCGGACGTGCTCGTGCGCTACTTCGCGGACAAGCTTCGGCCGCACGTGAAGCAGAACGTGATCGTCGAGACGAAGGTCGGCGCCGGCGGCTGGGTCGCGATCGAGCACTTGGCCCGCTCGAAGCCGGACGGACACACGATGCTGCTGCTCGGCGCGAACGCGGTCGCGGCTACCATGAGCCTGTTCAAGAGTCCGTCGATCGATGTCGGCAAGGCGATTGAGGTCGCGGCAACGATCAACCGCCAACCGTTCATGCTCGTCGTTTCGTGGGACAGCCCGCACAAGACGGTGGCCGAACTCACCGCGGCGATGAAGGCGAAGGGCGACAAGGCGACCTATGCGACCGGCGCTCCCGCAGGCACGATCATGGGCGAACTCTACAAGGCCGCGACCGGCGTGCAGGCCATCGAGGTCGTGTACAAGACGGCGGCGGATTCGCTGAACGAACTGCAGAGCGGCAAGCTCGACTACGGTATGCACGACCCCGTGTTCGCGCTTGCGCAACTGCGCGAGAAACGCTTGCGGATTCTTGGCGTGAGCACGGGGCGAAGGCTTGAGGCGAATCCGGAGCTTCCGACGATGAAGGAGCAGGGGGTCGACATGGACCTCACGCTCTGGTGGGCGGCGATGGTTCCGGCGGGCACCCCGAAGCCGATCGTCGAGCAGATCAACAAGTGGTTCGTCGAAATGGTCGGCACGGAAGAGACGAAGAAGTTTCTCGGCGGCTTCGGCGGCGATCCCAATATCATTCCGCAGGCGCAAGCCCAGAAAAACTTCCTGGACGATATCGAGCGCTGGAAGGAATACATCCGGGTCGCGAAGATCCAGCCGCAGTAATCGTTTTCGCGGGGGCGGAAAAGGAAAGCCCGGCAGACGCGCCGGGCTTTTCTCTTGATTTTTCCCGGGTCTGCGGCGCACCGCTTCGCGTTGCGTAATCGAGGCGGGTCCCGGGCGCAGACCAAGGACCCAGACTGCGTACTCTCCGCTCGCTACTCGTTATCCCCTGCCAGCGCCTCGCACACGGCACGCGTCACGTCGC
This sequence comes from uncultured Alphaproteobacteria bacterium, assembly GCA_963711595.1. Lineage (GTDB taxonomy): Bacteria > Pseudomonadota > Alphaproteobacteria > Rhizobiales > Xanthobacteraceae > JAUSIF01. The sequence continues at coordinate 494,406 of CAVQER010000005.1, read as the reverse complement.
GCGTTGTCGCGCGGCCGCCGAGATCGGGCGTGTGCAATGCCTTGTCCGCGGTCGTTCGCTCGATCGCGCGCATGAGGCGGCGCGCGCCCCTCGGCTCGCCGACGTGTTCCAGCATCATCGACGCCGTCCAGAACGTGCCGATCGGATTGGCGATGCCCTTTCCGGCGATATCGAACGCCGAGCCGTGGATCGGCTCGAACATGGAGGGAAATTTGCGCTCGGGATTGAGGTTCGCGGTCGGAGCGATACCAAGTGAGCCCGCGAGTGCCGCGGCTAGATCCGAAAGGATGTCAGCGTGCAGGTTTGTCGCGACGATCGTGTCGAGCGTCTCCGGACGCAGCGTCATGCGCATGGTCATGGCGTCGACGAGCATCTTGTCCCAGGTGACGTCGAGGAACTCAGCCGCGACCTCGGCGGCGATTTCGTCCCACATGACCATGCCGTGACGTTGGGCGTTCGATTTCGTTACGACGGTGAGCAGCTTGCGCGGGCGAGAGCGGGCGAGGGCGAAGGCGAACCGCATGATGCGTGCGACACCGGTGCGCGTGTGGATCGCGACGTCGGTTGCGACTTCCTCGGGCAGGCCGCGATGTACGCGGCCGCCCACTCCGGCGTACTCGCCTTCGGAGTTCTCACGCACGATCACCCAGTCGAGTTCGGGTCCCTTGACGTTGCGCAGCGGACTTACGATTCCGGGCAGGATGCGGGTCGGCCGGACGTTGGCGTATTGGTCGAATGGCTGGCAGATCGCGAGCCGCAGCCCCCAGAGCGTCACGTGATCCGGCACGCCCGGTGCGCCGACCGCGCCGAACAGGATCGCATCGTGCTTGCGGATCCTCTCGAGCCCGTCCTCCGGCATCATGCTGCCGTTGCGGGCGTAGTAATCGGAGCCCCAATCGAAATGATCGAAGGCGAGGCGGAAGCCTTCCCGTTCAGCGCAGGCCTGCAGGACCTCGATACCCGCCGCGATGACTTCCGTGCCGATTCCGTCGCCGGGAATGGCGGCGATGCGGTGGGTTTTCATTCCGTGGTCCCCGCGTGGGTGTGGACGCTCTCGTCCTTTTCATAGCACGCGTTTCGAGCACTCTTCACTTCTTGCGGAGGTCGGGGGGCTTGCGAGGGTCCAGGGGTTCGAGTTTTCCGATCACGATCAGCTGCACGTGCCGATTGACGGCCGCTCGCGGGTTGGCGGCGTCGCGCAGCTGCTCCTCGCCCAGCCCGACGGCGATCACGCGACGAGATGGAATGCGAAACGTGGTGACGAGCGCCTCGCGGATCGCGCTTGCGCGACGCTGACTGAGCTTGAGATTGTATTCGCGCTTACCGGTCGCGTCGGTATGGCCGACGACGAGCACGCGGTACTCCAGCAAATACGGATGCCAGAGCGCGTCGGCGATGCGGCCGAGCGTCTTGTATGATTCCGGTCGGATGACATCGGAGTCCGGATTGAACTGAATCTCGACCGTCAACTGCGGAAGCCTGCGCAGCTCTTCAGCGATCGAAGGGCGATTGAGCGGGGTCTGGCCGGGCGCAGCCTTGATCCGCTCGAGCGCGCGTTGATGCAGGGCAGGGGCGTCTAGCTCGACTGCGGTTTCGAGGCCGCGCAGGCTGTCCACGATCTCGTCGGTGGCGAGCTTGGCCTGCGCCAAGGCGTGCGGTTGGACCGCGAAGAGGAAAACGAGGAAAACGAGTGTGAGGCGCAGCATTTCTTCCTCAGCGAAAGCCCGCATCGGTGATCGCCTGATTGCATTTGCGGCTCACTCCCGCGGCAGCGGTCAATATGCACTCAAGGACTTGGCCGTCACCCTTCGCGACGCCGGAGCAGAGCTTGCGGATGTCGACATCGCAGAGCCTCAACACGGCCGTGCGTGCTTGCGCGCGCTTCTCAATTAACATGAAGGTCTGCGTGTAGGTGTCCTTGCACTCGGCGGAGAGGCCGTCGCGGTTTTGCGAAAGGCAATTCTTCATTCTCCCGCTGCCGAGATTCACGCCCCTGCAGTATTCGTCGATGTCCTTGCCGCAGGCGGCGGCGAGACGATCTGCGGCCTCGGCGTAGCTTACGGTCTGTGCTTGCGCGGAATCGAACAGTACAAATCCCGGAAGGAGAAAAAACAAACCGATCAGAAGTGCAGCGACTTTTGCCCAAGCGGAGCGTGTCATTCGTGCCCCCTGGCTAATTTTCGCGAAAGGCGTCTTCAATGAAAACGGCGACGAGCTGCACGGATCATGGTGTCCGAGAGCGGAGCCCGTCAACCGATGCGCAAAGGCGCCGGAAATGCTGGCCCAACTGAGGGACGAAAAAGCCCGGCGCGTTGCGCCGGGCTTTCTCGTACAGGTTTCGCTCTGACGTCGTCGTACTCAATACCGGGCGACGACGCGCTGCGGCTGGGCCTGCACGGGACGAACGGCCAGCGCGAACGCGCCAAGGCCGCAGAAGCTCAATGCCGTCCATGCTTCATCCCGCGTGAGCTCGCGATTCTCGGTTCGGCTCACTCTCAATGCGGAGCCAATTGCACCCAGTGCGGAGCCCATGATGCAGCCGACGACTATCTTGCCGGTACTGCTGCTACCCGTCGGGGACTTGTGGACCTTGGGTGGCGGTGCGGGTGGGTGGTACGCCCCCGTCGAATAGGCGGGTCCGGAAGCGACAGCTGTGGCAGCGACGAATATCGCCGCGGCAATGATTCTGTTTTTCATGACGCTCCTCACATGACGCAACGGGTTACGGTGTCCGGATCGCGGCGGGTTACCGGTCCGGCTTCGCCCGTGAGGAGGGGCGGTTGGTGGTGAGGCGTCTGGTTTGGAAGCTGCGGACGAAAGCATGTCCGCCGGCACACAACGCGCCGTACTTCGCACGCAACACTACGCCTGACGCAACGAACTCCTACTCACAAGCAATCATCAAGTCGCTACGATTTGAATCGGTTTCGATGAAAATCGTCGAGGACGCAAAAAAAGATGCGTCTTTGCGGTTTTTGGACAGATCGCGAAGTTTCCGCGGCAGCATGCAGGCGATTTCATCGCACAGCTGCGGCGGGAACCGGACAGTGCGTTCCGCAATGAAAAGATTCATATCCAGGACCGTTCACCGTTACTCCGCGATTTAGGATCGCGCGCCGCGTCGAGCGCAATTGCAACGGGAGTCGGATGGGCGATGGAGCACGGGACTGAAAGGCTGCGAACATTCGCGGAGAGCTCAGGATCGGAAGGATGTTGGTGGTCGTATGCAGTCGCATTGCGCGTGACGGCAGACGAGCCCACGATTCTGACCGGCAACGAGAACGGCGGAAGCACTACCGCGTTGGTGCGCTAAAGCTGGTCTGCGAAGACAAGACGGCGAAGATCACTGCTGTCGACCAACCCAACAAGATGATCCCGTTCATCGTTGCCGCGGGGCCAAGCAGCTGCCAGCGCGCAACCGGGAGGACGTCCCCGTAACCGAGCGTCGTGAAATTCACCAGCGCGAAATAGAACGGGTCGACGCCGTCCGGAACAACCTCGAGGACATTGTAGGTAACAGCCCAGACCGCGACTTCAATCATGTGCGCGGTAGTGAGAACGGTCACAACGCCGATCATTAGAAGGATGATGTGGACCTGAAATCCAAAGGAGTTTCTAGCCGCCTCTCGGCGTCTGAAGACATGGATGACGCCCGCCATCGCGATCGAATGAACCGCAATATTCGCAAGGCTGATGACGGCTGCGATGATGAGTTGCCGAAGCATGGTCCAGCCCAACACGGTGCGCCCATGGCCGCAGGAACGCATCAGGCGATTGCCTAGCGGGAAGAAGAAAGACCGAGGGGACTGCTCGGGGTTTTTGCTGAGTGCAAGCTATCTCGCTGCTTGGGAGGTTAACGCAGGGGGTCTCCGCAGTTAGTGCGATTGATCGTACGGATTACGACGGGGCAATTGCGGTAGCGCAATTCGATCTCGGATCGCCCAACTGCCCCGAGGCAAGCTTGGTATCACGATGTCAGATCATCCAACTCATCCAGCTGCGCCCCATCACCTGCCGTCGTTCATAACGGCACCGGGTGAGACCGATTACTGGATGGTGGGCGTGGGTGTGTTTCTGATCATCGCCGTGCTGATGGTCGGTGTTATTTTCCTTCGACTGCACAGCCTTCCCGAACGCATGGCCCACAAGGGCCATAAGCTGCAATTCGAGATCGTGGCGGTGTTGTGCCTGCTGGCCCTCTTTACGCACCAACATATTTTCTGGGTGGCAGCCCTGCTGCTCGCGTTCATTGAGATCCCGGATTTCGGAGGATCGTTCAACAGAATGGCGGGGTCGCTGGAGAAGATCGCCGGTCAGCCGTCAAGCCCCGGCATCGCCCCCGAAATGCCGCCCGAAGTCGGCCCAGCCGCGCCGCGGCGCAAGCCTGCTGCGACTCCAGACAAGGCAGAGGTTCGCGCCGGCGGACCCAAGGAGGTCGTCCGTGCTTGAGCTTATGATCTGCTCGCTGCTGACAATCCTTCCCGACTATCTCTACCGTCGCTACGCGCAGGGAAAGCGAATCGGCAAAGAGATCACGATCTACTCGGTTTGGTTCGAGCTGAGGTACGGCATCACTGCTTGCCTCATGCTGACCATAGGGTTGATTACCGTTATTTTTTACAATCATCCTTCAACACATAACGCCACCTTGTACTTTAGAGCCGTGCCGATCGTTCCTGAAACGAACGGACGTGTCGCCGAAGTCCACCTGGGCGTGAGCGACTCGGTCAAGGAAGGCGCGCCCATCTTCACACTGGACGACTCCAAGCAGAAGGCGGCCGTCGAGGTCGCCCGCCGGAAGATCGCGGAGGTCGACGCGGCGCTGGTCGCGGCGCGAGCCGATGTGGTGGCAGCGGAAGGCAAGGTTCAGGAGGCAAAAGGCGCCGAGCAGCAGTCACTGGACGAACTGCGGACGAAGGAGGAGCTAATGCGGAAGGGTCATGCCGCGCCTCGCGACATCGAGAAGCTCCAGGTTATGGTCTCGGGCCGCCAAGGGACGGTCGCCTCCGCTATCGCCGCGAAAGACGCTGCCGAAGCGCGCGTCTCGACCCTCCTCCCTGCCGAAAAGAGCAGCGCCGAAGCCGCTCTGACGCAAGCCGAGGTCGATCTGGAGAAAACAGTTATCCGTGCCGGCGTCAGCGGGCGAGTTGAGCAATTCGTGTTGCGGGTCGGCGATATCGTGAACCCGATGATGCGGCCGGCCGGGGTGTTGATACCGGAGAGCGCCGGCCGTGGAGTCATGCAGGCGGGCTTCAATCAGATCGAAGCGCAGGTGATGAAGATCGGCATGGTTGCAGAAGCCACGTGCGTCTCGAAACCGTGGACCATCATCCCGTTGGTGGTAACCGGGGTGCAGGATTTTATCGCCGCGGGCCAGATCCGTGGCGGCGAGCAACTGATTGACCCGCAGCAAGTCAGGCAGCCGGGAACCCTCCTCGTCTTTCTCGAACCCCTTTACCAAGGTGGCCTTGAGGACGTAACGCCAGGCAGCAGTTGCATCACGAACGCCTACACCAGCAACCACGACCTGATCGATTCGGGAAAGCTAGGCACGCTGCACAGCTTCGCCCTTCACGCAGTCGATGCCGTCGGCCTCGTTCATGCACTGATCCTGCGCATCCACGCGCTGCTGCTTCCGATCCAGAACTCTCGTGCTCAGCGGGGGACACTGAGGGAAATTCCTGCGAAAGGTCGAGCCTCCGTCGCGCGTTGTGGTTCGACGCGGTGCAGAGGCGACCGATTTGGCTTCGCAACAGCACTCGCGGGCTCGGATCGGATGTTCTGAAGCATTTTTGCCGGGGTTTCGCTGATGAGGCTCAAGCGAGGCCCTCGATGTTGCCGGTGGCGTTATCGGGAGTCTCGCTAGACGAAACGACTTTCCGGGGTCCACTTTGATTGGGGACGGAACCCCGGTCATGTCGGCAGACTCAAGCGAGTTCGCAATTCGAATCCAAAACTCGCGAAGCGCCCAATAAACAGCCTTAGCCTCCTCAGACCCCGCTTTCTGCGCTAGGCGGAACACCGCCATCCTCCCTGCAGACGTAGTCGATTGATTGTCGTTGATCTTGAGGCGCGGCGGCCATCGTCCCCTCCAAACTATACCGCCGCCCTGGCTCCGATCCAGCGCCCGGACATTCGATGATGAATCATCGCGGCTCCGCGGAAGCATGTCAGGGGTAGGGCCCTTTCACTTCCTGGGACGTTAATGGCGCTTCTGTTTTCGTAACGTTCCGCCAGAGCCGCCGCGCGCAGCTGTGCGGCCGGGCCTCGGTAGTGAGGCGGGCTCGATGCATTTGTTGGTTGATGAGCCGAGACTCCCGCACGGCTTAACGGCCCCGCTTTGGGCGGGGCCGTTTTTCGTTTTGGCAGCGGGCTCGTTGCCGCGCGCGTATCAGCCTACCAGCCGTAATATCCGTACGCTGGGTAGACGGGGCAGTAATACGCGGAATACGGGTCGTAGGGGTCACAGTAGTTTGCGTACGCGCCATATGCGCCATACGCCAAGCCGACTCCTACCGCCGCGGCAGCGTACGGCCACCAATTGTTCCAGTGTCCGTGGTTGTGCCAGTTGTTGCCGCCCACAGTTGCCGGCCCATTTGTTGCCGCGCCAGTTGCCGCCCCAGTTGCCTCCGCCCCATCGTTGGCCTCCAGCGACGTTCGCGAAGCGGCCGCCTCCACCGATATTTCCGATTCGGCCGCCTGGACCGAAATTCGCGAAGCGGCCGCCTCCACCCATGCCTCGGAAGCCGCCGCCACCGATTCGCGAAGCGGCCGCCTCCACCCATGCCTCGGAAGCCGCCGCCACCGAAGCCGCGGAAACTGCCGCCTCCTCCACCTAAGCCTCGGAAGCCGCCGCCTCCACCGAAGCCGCGGAAACTGCCGCCACCTCCACTGAAGCCGCGGAAACCGCCGCCCTCCACCGAAGCCGCCGCCACGGCGAGCTTCCGCGGTGTCGATCACAACCACGGTCGCAATCCCAAATCCTATGACGGCAGTGGCAATGTGCTTTGAGTGCGAACATTGGATCCTCCTTCTTGTTGTTCGCGGGGGCCTTGCGCGCCGACGTCAAGATTCGGCTGTCATCGCCTCAGGCTGCGCAACTCGGCGGCGCGCCGGGACTTGTCGGTCGCGAAAGACTCGAGATCGATCGTACAGAAACGTCGCCGCTAGCCCATCAGGAGAAATCGCTAAGCGGGTCGGAAAATATTCCGACCTTCGCCTACAGCATTTTCCGCGGGCGGAACTTGGCGTTCCGCGGGCGGAAGTTGGCTCGCGAAATTCATCCGGTACGCGACCTAGCGCCGCGCGAGCGGCGATTTTCTCCGCTACAGAGTCGGGCATCCGACATGAGGGCGCGCGGACGGAGGTCGCTTGTCGCCGTAGCGAATTCCCGCGGGTGAGGCTAACCGGTTGGGCTTTAAGTCAGCGAAAGGGAATCGCCGTGTCCGTCCGGAATCCCGATCAGGTTTGATCAGACGGGCGGCCGCACTTAGCAATCATACACGCCCGCTGCGCAGCGACGCGAAGTCCGCCTTGCCGAACCGGCAACGCTGACAGGTGTCAACGGCCGCCCGACTACAGCCTCCGCAGTCGAGACAAAACTGGGGACACCAGGGATCGAGAGTTGCACCCCAACTCCGAGAGCGCAGAGCCCAAGGATGCCGGCTACCAGCAGCACACCCACCTGCTTCGAGTTTCTCATTTTGCACCTCCAACCGGAACGAAATGATAGGGCAGGTCACTTATACGGTCGCGAAGATCCTGCAGATCAGCTTGCTTTGCGTTCGTGGCATTCTTGAAGCTGAAATCTCCCGATGCGACCTCATTCCCAGCTTTCCAGTCTTTGACCTGGATGCTGTATTGAGGACCACCGGCAACGACCCGCGAGGTGATCATGTAACGGCAGGGATAAGGCCGCGCACCTTGTGCGATCCAGATTTGAAAATCGACGTCCTTTTTTCGAAAGGCCAGGAAGTCACATTCGACACCGCCAATTTTGCTGCTGCCCAAATCCTTGATATCGGTAACATCGAGCATCAACTCGTCGTATGCATTCGAGAGGAGCAAGTCTGCGGCGGGAAGCGGCCGACGAAATTTCTCTCGCAATTCGTCTATGAGGTTTTCAACAGTCCCGGGCGCGTCGATCTGAACATAGGTGTTTGCGTTCTTTCCAAGTAACGTCAACGTTTTTCCGTCGAACAGAAATTCGACGTCCGCAAATCCGCCAGAGCGCGTAGCGCGGATCTTATCCGGACGGTTGAGAACGACGTCACCGGAGCTCACCAAAGCGAGTTTCTGATCGTCCTTGGTAACGACCTCATATGTGGCATCGTAACCAAACGATATGGCTTTCTGCCCTGCCAGGTAATCGGACATTGCTTTCAGCTGCTTTCTGGCGGTCGCTTCGTCGGCACTCGCAATTGTACTTCCACCCACACCGAGCGTCGTAGCCAGCAATACTCCGGCCATGCATTTGAGTGCACTTCTACTGAGGCGATGACTTGGCCTGCTCATGAGACCTATCTCCTGTTGTGCGGGTTGAGGACGAGCGCTTATGGAAGGCGGCCCTTAGTTTGCGAGGCCGGCTCGCCGCGCTTGCAGCCAACGACCCCGAACGAAGCATGGATATCGGGAGGAATCCCCATCCGCATTGGCGGAAGTATGCATTCGCTCAGGGGGTGCGACGCTCGCGGAACACGTTTTCAAATGGCGGAGCGCCAGCGCCGCAACCTGACAGAACGCCCCGCGCGACTTGGAAGAGTGCCTGATGGCTTGGACGGGAATCGCGGACAGAGGATTTTACTGGAGAAGCGTTCGGAATCGAACTGACTATACCCCGCAGCAAATTCAGTCTTAGCCTTACACCTTCGGGCAAGCTGAGGGGTGATGCTTAGCATTTCGATCCCCATGCCACCGAGCATTCTGTGCGAACGCTGTCCCGGCGTCATGCGCGCCGTCGTCATTGAGACAGAGCCAACGGGCTACTCGGTGACTTACAAATGCTCACAATGCGGAGCCACGGAAGTGAAGACGCATTTGATTCCGGAAGCCGAAGAGGCGCCGCAAGTTTTAGCGGGCTCGTGAGGAACGCTGCGGCGTCGTTAGTTTGATTGGCCGAGATGCCCACGGTTCAACGGCCCCGCTTTGGTGGCGGGGCCGTTTTTGTTTTGGCAGCGGAGTCGTTGCCGCGCGTCGTATGACCTACCAGCGCCTGCCAAGGCCGACGCCCCACCGATTTCCCCAGTAGCCGCCGGAGTAGCCGGGGGCGTATCCGTACGATGAGTAACCGGGGCTGTATCCGTACGAGTGGGATGACGCGGGCGCATATGATCCATAATTGCAGTAGCGCCCGGAGTAGGGATCGTAGGGGTCACAGTAGTTGTTGTATGCGCCGTATGCGCCATACGCCAAGCCGGTCCCTACTGCGGCGGCACCCCAACCGTATGCCGGCCGATAATTTCCCCAGTTTCCGCCCCAGTTTCCGCCTCCGCCCCAGTTTCCACCTCCGCCCCAGCCAGGCCTATTGCCCGGTGTGCCAGGCAGACCGACGCCGGGCATGCCGGGCCGGCCGAGGTCGGGTCTGCCGGGCCGGCCGATGTCGGCGATCCGGCCGCCTCCGGCGACGTTCGCATATCGGCCGCCTCGACCGACGTTCGCTCGATTCTCGTGCCGCCCCCACCAACGTTCCCGATTCTGCCGCCCCCACCAACGTTCCCAATTCTGCCGCCTCCACCGCCTCCTCGAAAGCCGCCTCCACCGCCGCCGCCACGGCGAGCTTCCGCGGTGTCGATCACAACCACGGCCGTAATCCCAAGTCCTATGACGCCAGCTGCAATGTGCTTGAGCGTGAGCATCGGAATCTCCTGTTGTTGTTCGCGGGGCCTTGCGCGCCGAAGCCGAGATTCGGCTGTCATCGTCCTCAGGCTGCGCGCCTCTGCGGCGCGCCCGGGACTTTCCGGTCGCGAAAGCTCGACTGGACCGTAGCCCTACGTCACCGCCAACCCATCAGGAGAAAGTGCTGCGCGGAGTGGAATTATTGCCCTGTCGCCTACACAATTGCCGTGAATCGGAACTTGACTCGGGAACTCGATTTCTGTGGACCGGCGACATCTCTCGCCGCTCAACCGACAAACGTTAGTCCAACAATGATCGGTCCGAGCACTGTCAGCATGACATTCGCGACAGCGTAGGGCACGGCCACGCCAAGTACCGGGGTCTGGCTCTCCGCGACCTCGCAGCTGGTGGTCACAGCGGCATCGACAGTCATCGCGCCTGCGAGAGCGCCGCAGATGACGACCGGGTTCATGCGCAGAACGCGCTGAGCGAATAGCGTGCCAACAATCAAGGGCGTCAGCGTGACGACTACACCCGCGCCGAACAGGGTGAGCCCATTCGCTTGAATGGCGGCCAAAGCAGCCGGCCCGCTTGCAAGCCCGATGGCGGCAATGAATCCACCCAGTCCAAAATCCATGAGGGATTGCTGGGCGGGAGCCGGAAATGCCCCTATCGTCGGCCGCTGCGTGCGGATCCATCCGCACACCAGTCCGGCGACCAACGCTCCTCCACCGCCGCCGAGCGTAAGCGGTATCGGTCCGATGCTGAAACTGAGCAATCCGACGAGCAGGCCAACGGCCAGGCCCATCGTCAAAAATGCAATGTCGGTCCGGTCGCTTGCGCGGATCAGCTGCCCGACCATTGGCACAAGCCGTTTCAGGTCTCGATTGAGTGCGACAAGGGTCATGACGTCGCCGACATAGATTCGCGTGTTCGGCGTCACCGGCACTTCCTCGCCCCGCCGCGTCAGCGCGCGCAGGAAAACACCGTTGGTAGCATCGCCTAACTCGTCGACAATGTCTTTCAGGGCTCGGCCGTGCAGGTGACGTGCGGTCACGTACACCTCGACGACTTCACCGGGGACCGAGCGCATGACGCTTTCGCCCTCGATCTCCGGGCCGATCATCGGCGCTGCCGACACGATCACCGCCGATGGTCCGGCAAGCAGAATCTCGTCACCCGAATGGAGTTTCGCGTTAGGGCTTGGCTTTACGTCTCCAGCATCCCTGAGAATGCGCTCAACGACGGCGCGTCGGCCGATCTGGGCCTCGATCTCTTTCACTGTTCGGCCAGCGGCATACGAAACCTGATACGCGCGTGCCTGGAATTTTCTGTAGATGAGATTGCCGGGCTTCCCGCCGCCGCCGCGCGATAACGCAGCCTCAAGTTTCTTGGCTTCCTCTTTGAGGTCGACGCCCATCAGCCAGGGCGCGACGAACGGTACAAAAATCAAGACCAGGATATAGCCGAGGATGTAAGTGACCGCGTAGCCGGCTGCGATATTTGTCTGCTGCTGTTTCAGCTCGTCGCCGGATAACCCGAGCGTATCCAGGGCGCCCAACGCGGTGCCCATCATGGCGGTCTGGGTCAGGCTGCCGGCGCCCAAGCCGGCGGCAGTGCCTGTATCGAGATGCAGCGTGTAGGCAAAGGTAAGTATAACGGCGAGGCCGGCCGCTGCCATCACAAGGGGCAGCACCACTTGCGTGAGCGTTTGCAGGCTTAGCGACGCAAAAAATTCCGGTCCTGATCGATAGCCGATGGTGTACACGAACAGGCCGAACAAGATTGACTTGAGCACGGGCGGGAAAACGACCGTCCCAAACTGTCCGAGTATGACGGCGACGATCAGAATGCAGGCGGGCGCGCCGATCGCAAACCCGCGGATTCGAACGCGCCCGACAAATGTCCCAAGTGCCACCGCGAGCAAGAGAAAAATCTCGGGTGCGTTCTTGGCAACGTGATCTACCCAGCCCATCAGCGCCCCTGCGGCTGTAATACCTCGGCGTCTTCAGCCTGTTTCTATTTGGCGCCTACGAGAGTTTTTTGCGACGCTTCGAATGCGCCCCGGTAGCCGCGAGCGATCGTCCGAACGCCGCGTCCGATGTCTTCGTATGCCTCGTCCGGCAAATTGGCCAACGACACGCGCAGCGACCAGTTAGGTGCTTCAAACCCGCCTCCGTTCAGCAGCACAATTCCGTGGTCCTCGGCGAGGCGGAACGCAAGATCCAGCGGGTGGATGTTTTTCTTCATGTACTCGACGGCGTCATCGCCGATGTTTTTGCGCGCCCAGAACTCGAAATCGATCAGGCCGTAGTAGGCGTCGTAATTCGGGTTTGGGCTCAACTGGAGACCCATGCCCTCGATCATCGCCCACGCGCGCCGATTGACGATCTCCTTGCAAGCCTTCTGGTAATCCTTCTTCTCATCCATCAACTCGTACAGCGAGAACATTGACATCATCACCTGCTGCGGGAGGGACAGACCCGCCGTGTGGTTGAGGCCGATGTCACGGCTGTCGGCGACGATGCGATCGATGAACTTCATCTTGCGGGGCTCGAGAGTCAGCGGACCATAGCGCTTGTCCAATGCCTTCAGGTGATTGTTCGGCAACTTGGCGATCATCTTGTCGAAGATGTTGTCCTCATGGATCGCGATGATGCCGAGCCGCCAGCCGGTGCAGCCGAAATACTTCGAATAGGAATAGACGCCGATCGTGTTCTGCGGGAGTTCACCAAGCAGCGAGCGGAAATCGTCGACGAAGGTCCCGTAGACGTCGTCCGTCAACAGCATCAGGTCCGGCCGCTTGGTCTTCACCAGGTTCACGATCTTGCCGATCGTTTCCCTGCTCATGCCCATGCCCGTCGGGTTGCCGGGATTGACGATGAAGAATGCCTTGACCTTCGGGTCTTCGAGCTTCTTGAGCTCGGCGTCGCTGTACTGGAAGCGGTTCTCCTGGGGCGCCGCGATGTTCACGACCTTCAGGTCGTAGTCTTCGAGATGCGTCATCTCGAGATAGGGGGTGAAGATCGGAGTGCCGAGGGCGATCGTGTCGCCCGGGAACAACAACCTGTTGGCCTTCAGCGATTTGAAGATGTAGCACATCGCGGCCGTGCCACCCTCGACCGCGTAAAGATCGAACTTGCCGGATGGGCGCGGCTCGCCGCACATCGCCCACATCAGATACTCGTGCACGATGCGCTCGTTGTGCACGAGCATTCGATCCGGCACCGGATAGTTGTCGCCGATGATGGAATCGACCAGTTCGTGAACGAAGGCGTCGGGATCAAAGTCGAATTTCTTGATCGCGAAGTGCACCATCGACGGAAAGAAATTCCGCGCCGGGCATATCCTTGTGCTTCGCGAGCCATGCATCGAGCCGGGATGCGATGCCTTTGGCCTGCGGCATGCCGCCGATGCCCGGGGATTGCTCCATCACCCGCTTGCTTTCGGTGATGGCGAACTGACCGAGCAGGAAGAACCCTTCGCGGGCGTGGTCGCGATCCAATTCGGATTGCCGCGGCCGGCGTTCAGGAACGCAGATTGCGTGGTCCGCGAAGTCTTCTTGGCCAGCTTGATCAGCTCATTCTTGATCTCGAATGGGCTCAGAGCCTCGAACTTGCGCAGGGTGAGAATGTCGGCCATGACTTGCTCCTGTTCAGACTGTTACAGCGACGGGCGTTGTGCGATGCTCAGGTCAGCAGCATGACGATCACCATTCCCCAGATCGTCAGCAGCGTGTTCCCGACCGCGTAGGTCACCGTGTAGCCGAGCCCGGGAATCTGGCTCTTGGCCCGGTCATTGATCATGCCGAGCGAGGCGGTCGTCGTGCGCGCGCCGGAGCACGCACCCAACACAATCGCGTCGTCGAAGCGGAACAGATACTTCCCGACGTACATCGCCAGGATCAGCGGCACGGTCGTTGCGAAAACGCCCCAGAGGAACAGGCCGAAGCCGAGTTGTTGCAGGCCGGCGACGAATCCTGGCCCGGAAGAAATGCCGACCACCGCGATGAACACGTTCAGGCCGACCGAATTCATGAACCAGACGGTGGACGACGGAATCCGCCCGAACGTCGGTCGCACCGAGCGCAGCCAGCCGAAGAAAAGACCGGCAATCAATGCGCCGCCGGAGGTGGACAGCGTGAGCGGCACGCTGCCGACCTTGTAAACGATCGCGCCGAGCAGCGCGCCGATCGTGATAGCCGCACCGATGAACGCCACGTCAGCCACGTCGGTCGCGCGGTCGGCGATAGCCCAGCATCTTGGTCGCGGCCGCGATGTCCTGGGTACGTCCGACGAGCGTAACGATATCGCCCCGTTGCACCTCTGTGCTCGGGCAGGATCGGGATATCGGTCGCGGTCGCGCCGCGCGTGATCTTGCGCAGGAACACGCCGCGCGCGCCTGGACGCTTGGCCAGCTCCGTCAACGTCTTTCCGTCTGCTTCCTTGCTCGTCACATAGACGTCGACGCCTTCGATCGGCACCGCCAGCAACTCTCGGTCGTCGACTTCTTCGGCGGCAGCACCGATCAAGTTCACCAGCACTTCGCGCCGGCCGGCCACCGCCACGACGTCCCCGGCCTGGATCACGGTGTCGCCGTCGCCTCGATGATCTCGCCGTCCGCGTCGAATGCTTTGGATGAACACCCGTGCTCGGGCAGCAGCGCTTCGGCTTCTGCTACCGTCTTGCCGACCGCTTGCCCTCCGGCCGCGACGCGGAATGCGCGCAACTCGAACTGGTGCCAGGCCGTGCCGGGACCGCCCGCCGCCTGCTTCTTGCCGCCGTGCTTCTCTTCGTAGCGCTTGCACGCCGCCTCGAGATCGATGCCGAGGAGCGCTGGACCGAGCAGCGCCAGAACGATGGCGGAGCCGACCGTGCCGAAGATGTAGGTCACGGCGTAGGCGACCGGCATCGCATCCAGCAGCTTCTTGGTTTCGTCCGGCGGCAGTCCGAGGCGGTTGATCGCGTCGGTCGCAAGGCCCATCGACGCCGAGATCGTCTGCGAACCCGCATAGAGGCCGGCAGCGGAGCCGACGTCGTAGCCGGCCATCTTGGCGCCGATAACGGCGGCGGCCAGACAGAACACGCAGACCACCGCGGCAAACAACGCCTGCGGGACTCCGTCCTTCGCGATGCCGCGCACGAATTGCGGTCCGACCCCGTAGCCGATGGCGAACAGGAACATCAGGAAGAAGGTCGGCTTGAGCGGGCCGGAAATCGTGATGCCGAGCTGGCCGATGATCACCGCGGCAATCAGCGTCGCGGTCACCGCGCCGAGGCCAAGACCTTTATAGGTGAAGGAGCCGAAGTAGTACCCGAGCGCCAAGCGACAGGAAGATCGCGATCTCCGGATAGCTGCGAAGCGTCTGGACGAACCATTCGATCATGACGTCACCCCTTCACGTTAACGATCTCCGTATTGTCCCGGCAGCGAACGTTCATGCCGCACGTTTCGCGCGGCGCACCGCCATGCTTCGCCAGCGCCTCGGTGCGCACCAGCTTCAGCCCTTCGCGCGGCGTCGTAGCCGTGGATCTCCTTCACATCGAGCTTGCGCATGAAGTCGATCGTTTCCTGCGTGATCACCTGGCCCGGCACCATGATCGGGAAGCCGGGCGGATAGGGAATGACGAAGTTGGCGGAGACCAGCTCGGGGCCGCTTCTTCAGCCGCCGGTCGATCTCCGGATCGCGTAGCGCGGATGTATTCGCAGCCCGTCGGCGTCGTAGGCGGCGTAGAACCCGCCGCGGATGTCGCCTTCGTTGGTTCGCCTGCCCGCATCCTTGCGGAACGCATCGTGGAAGTGCGAGAAGTTCGGCAAGTCCGGCACGTCGGTCATCAGGCTCTTCACGCGCGCCTCGAATGTCTGCGCGGACGTTGGGACCGCCTTGCGCCAGACGCTGGTCGATCTCGCTGCTGATCTCGACCAGCACGCGGATCAGGTGCGCGATGTCGCTGCGCGTGTTGTTGATGTTCGATTGCAGCAGAACGGAGTTGCGCGACGTCTTGTTGATCTGGATGTTGTAGCGATTGGCGAGCAGTCCCTTGAATTGGGTGCCGTCGAACCCCGCCGTGCCGCACACCAGCGTCATGCGCGTGGGATCGAGACAGAATTCATCCTCCTGCATGCTGCGGCGCGCCGACAGCCCAGTTCGTTTTGGGATCGAGATAGTCGGTGAAGCCGCTCTGGCGATACTCCGTCCGGCACCATCTTGTCGGCGCCGAGGATGTGGAAATACTTCGAGATCAGCGGGTGCTCGGCCACGGCCTGACGGATCGCCAACGCCACCTCGATGGCATTGTGCACGAGGCCGTATCCTTCCAGCTCCATCTGCCGCCGCGCCACATCGAGGCTGGCGATCAGCTGCTGGTTGGGGCTGGTGGAGGCGTGCGTGAACACCGCCTCCTGGAACTGCGCCTCGACGGTGTGGAACTCGACGTCCTTCACGAGCAGCATCGAGCCCTGGCGCAAGGCGGACATCGACTTGTGCGTGGAGTTGCGTCTGATAGACCCGCAGCTTGACCTTGCGCGGATCCGGGATCAGCCGCGTGTTCAGCAGAGTTTCGTCTGAGGGATTCGCGCCCAGCTCCGCCTGCTGCTTCTCGTATTCGGCAACCGACTTCGGATCGTGCAGCCAGTCCTCGATGTCGCTGGCGGCGCCCATCGCCGTGCGCGGCCGCAGGAACGGCGAGAACCGGGCGAATCCGAACCATGCCTCGTCCCACAGGAAGATCAGGTCCGGCTTGATCGCCAGGCATTCTTCCATGACGCGGCGCGTGTTGTAGATGTGGCCGTCGAACGTGCAGTTCGTCAGGTCCACCATCTTGGCGCGGTGCAGCCGGCCTTCCGCCTTCAGGTTCAGCAGCGCCTGCTTGATCGTGCGAAGCGGCACCGCGCCGTACATCGAGTATTCCGTCATCGGGAATGCCTCGACGTAGAGCGGCTGCGCGCCGGCCAGCACCATGCCGTAGTGGTGCGACTTGTGGCAGTTGCGGTCGACGATCGCGATGTCGCCGGGCGCCAGCAGCGCCTGCACGGCCATCTTGTTCGATGTGGACGTGCCGTTGGTGACGAAGAACACGTGATCGGCGCCGAACGCGCGCGCCGCCTTCTCCTGCGCCTTCTTGATGTTGCCGGTCGGCTCCAGCAGGCTGTCGAGCCCGCCGGTCGTGGCGCTGCTCTCGGCGAGAAAAAGCGTCGGGCCGTAGAATTCGCCCATGTCGCGAATCCAGTCGGACTTGAAGATGGACTTTCCGCGCGCGATCGGCAGCGCGTGGAACGTGCCGATCGGCCGTTGCGCGTACTTCTTCAGGTTGTCGAAGAACGGCGTTTCATATCGATCCTGCACGCCCTCGAGGATCGCCAGATGCAGTTCGAGCAGTTCCTCGACCGCGTAGAAGACGCGACGCAACGCGTTGGCGTTCGGGTTGCCGGCGATCTCCTTCGACGCGCCCGTTGGACACAAGATAGAGGTCGAGCTCCGGCCGCACCCGCTTCAGCACCTGCGCCAGATGCAACGCCGACACGTCCTGCACTCTCGTGCTGGTCCGCAGCTTCGGCAAGCGTGCGCAGGATCGGCGCGTCGTGCCGCGAGCGGAACGGAAAGCCTTCGTGGATTATCACGGCGGCGAGATCAGCATTGAGCAGAGTCGCGCAGAACGCGTCCTCGAAGCTGCCGACGAAGACCGGCTCATAGACGAAGCGTCCAGCGGCCGGCGCAGGCGGCGCCACTCGGTTGCAAGAGCAGGCCAACGTGCCGCGGGCGCGCCGGTGACGATCAGGACCTCGAAATACGGCCGACCATTGTCGCGAGCGACCAAGCGCGGGCGGCAACACATCCGCCGCAACGCCTTCGCTATCCTCGTCGGCCGTCCCAGTCCCCGGATGTGCTGCCGGAACGACTGGGTGAGAAGGGCCCGGGTGATACGGCGAGCCAGGGAAGCGGTGGCCTGCGGATCGTCGTTAGCGGCATGGTCGCGCAGCGTCGCGAGCAGCTGGGACCCGGGATAGGCATGGAATTCTTCGGTCGCCGCCATTTCCGCCAGCGCGGTCTCGAACTTTGTCGCGGCTGCCTGAATTGTTGGCCCAGGATTCCGACAGTTCGGTCAGCTTGCGCCACCTGTCAGCCCGTGCGCCCGGGGAGGCAAACAGTCGATCGATGCCGGTGGAACGGTCGTTGACTTCCTTTTCCGGCATGGGGTGCCTCCTGACGGTCGCGCGACGGCTACAGTGCGAAACCGTAGCGTTGCCTTCGGGCAAGCCCATCAGAAGAAGTCCGCTACGCAACCGGCATCAACCCGAGTCCGTAGCTACAGAGTCACCGCTGGAAGGTCGGAAACGGACAATGTCAAATTTTACGCAGCGCGCGTCGTCACAAAAGTACTCAACGCAGGCCCACAGCAGCCGCGTGCGGCTCTGCCGGGATCCCGTAATCGATGCGATCTGTTCGATAACTCAATTTTTGGCGACGACCGGCTTCTTTTCCGCTTCCAGCGGGGGCCGGAACAGGATCGTGTAGTCGAGGATTACGCGGAATTCCGGCTGGCTGTCCCGGACGTTGCCGTCTTGCCAGACTTTTCCGTATTGAGTCTTGAAGCGGAAACCTTTCCACGGACCTTCCTTTGGACGGTACTGGAGCCAAACGTCGAATTCCTTTCGGTCCGCGATCGCCAGCCCGGTGGCCGGATTGATGGCGTCCCAGCCACGCGTGTACCAAGCCCCGGCGCTCCATCCCGGGAGGCCAACCGAGCCAAAGTCGTAGGCAATGCTGCCACCGAGAGCCTTCTCGTTGGCGTTGTCAAACGAGACTTGCTGCATGTCCGTGTAATTCTGCTTGCTGCCGAATGGCGAGAAAATCACCAACTCGTCGCCGGTGATCGAGCCCGCGGCGAACAAGGTCCACCCCTTGTAAGACGTCTGAATTTTCGCCGACGCCTGGTAGGTGTGAAACGGGAAACCGGTCAACAGGTCGGCTCCCACACTTCGTTGGTCGTAGATGTTCGCACCCACGATCCAGTCCAGCGTGTCCTTCGGGACCTTAAAGTCGTACTCGATCTGCCCGAAGGCCGTGTTGATGAAGTCCTGGACGTAATAGTCCATCACGACCCAGGTGAGTTCAGGGGTCGGCCGGTACCTGAACATGGCGAATGGCGTTTCTCGATCGACGACATTGCTGCCGAACAACGCATCGGACATGGGTATGAAATCATTCGAGTTGCGCTGCTTGACGTCCCACAAATATCCGATCGCGTAGTCGTAGTTTCGCTCCTTGTCGGGAAGCGTGACGAGCTGTACGCCCAGGAACGTGTTGGGCACCATGCGATTGTCTTGCGGATTGATCAGCGGTGTGTCGACGAGCATACGGCCGCCGCGGAATTCCTGGTCGCGGACCTGCACACGCCCGTAGAGCTGGCCGAGCATCCCGAGAGGATCTTGGCCGGGTGCCAGGAGTCTGGCGTTGTCCTCACTGGGATCGCCGATGATCCGCTGCGAAGTGTAAAGCGCCGTGTGGATGCCGAAGAGGTCTGCGATCAGGCCGGATCGCCAGGCGATCCAGCCGCCGCCCGCCCAGGTCTCGGACTTCGTCCCATTAAAGTTGTCGCGCGTCAGGTAGTAGGTACGCGCGACGATCTGCAGCAACGAATCGCGAAAGAACGGGTGTGTGTCCGGGCGGTGCTGCCAGTAGATCTCCTTCATGTACGATTGCGAGGGAAATTTCTTCAGGGTCCAGAACGGACGCTCCTGATCCGCAACTTCTTCGTAGGTAGGCGGCATCAGTAGCGAACCGGTCGTTTGCGCATGAACTTGCGTGGCGCTTCCCGCCCATACTCCGCAAGCGCCAACCCAGCCGACGAAGATGGCTCGTCGCAGTGACTTGCCTTTGAGTAGGGAGAGAACGGGCTCAAGCCGCAAGGATTCCAACGAGGGCATTGAAGACCTCCTGGACGTATCGGCGGAGCCATTCCATGTGACTCTACTGCAGGTGGTCAAGGTAACGGGTTAGGTTCTCCACAGCCTGAAGCCACGAGCGACGCGTGTTCACGAAGGGTGTGACTGTTCGGCTCAAAGTGTCTCTGCGTTTGCCTCGGGGCGACTGAGGTGATCACCCGATTGCCGGCCCTCCGCTCGAACGTCATGAGGGGCTAGGCGTTGCGCAGGACTGCGTGTCGGCCTTGCCGATTTGTAGTCCGAACTCGAGAGGGTGACCCATGTGTCGCTGGATCGCTTACTCCGGCGGGCCGGTCTATCTGGAAGAGCTTCTCTTCAAACCCAAGCATTCGTTGATCGACCAGAGTCTGGCGGCGCGCGCCGGCGAGACAACCACAAATGGCGACGGCTTCGGGGTCGGTTGGTACGGGACCGCGGCCACTCCCGGAGTCTACAAGGGCGTCCAGCCCGCGTGGAGCGACGACAACCTTCGCGACCTCTGCTCGCAGATCAAATCGCCTCTGTTCATGGCGCACATACGCTCGACCACGGGAACGCCGGTCCAACAAACGAACTGTCATCCCTTTCGGCACGGCCGCTGGCTGTTCCAGCACAACGGTGTGATCAACGACTTCAAGCGCATCAAACGCGACCTCGTGCTGGCGATCGCTCCAAGCTTGTTCCCCCAGATCACCGGCAGCACGGATTCGGAGATCATGTTCTTTCTCGCGTTGACCTTCGGGTTGGAAGACGACGTGATCGCAGGCGTCGAGAGAATGGCAGGCTTTGTGGAGCGCATAGGCCGCGGAAACGGCGTCAAGTATCCGCTGCAGATGACGCTCGCGATCATGGATGGACAAACGCTTTACGCATTTCGCTATTCGAGCGAAGGGCGGTCCCGCACGCTTTTTCACAGCAGGAGCATCGAAACGCTGCGCGAGCATTTTCCGAATGTTCGCGCGTTCTCCGACGACGCACGCGCAGTGGTGTCCGAACCTCTGGGGGCGGTAGAGAACGCGAGCAAGATCTGGGTGGAAGTCCCGAAGTTCAGCGCGCTGATCGTTGCAGCCGGCGCGGTCGACGTTGTTCCGCTGCGGCCGTGGACCGAGTTGGCCGCCTAGCGAGGGTCGCCATCTGCAAACTCAGCACCGGCGCCTAATCGCGTCCACTGCAATTGGCATAGAAGGTCGTTGTCGCGGGCCAGTCGGAGAACACTCCGATCACGCCGACGTCCCGCGCGAGCACGTCGAGAACGTCGAGGCGAACCTGGTGGTAAGGCCGTCCCTGTGGATGGCGGGGGCTGACGCCGGCGCGAGCGCGCCAACTTCCAAGCAAACTCAACACTAGGCAGACGACGGTAAAATCAGTTCTGGACTGTGTCTTTCCAGCACTAGAGTCTGGCTAAGCCTTAGATTGTAATGGGCTACCGTTACAAATCAGGGGACGAACAATGAAGCTGCTTACCTTGGCCGTCGTCGTTTCCATGGCTGGTCTCCTCGGTGGCTGTGTCACTTGGGGCAAAGCGCCGATTGGCAAAACACCTCCCGCGCCGGTTGTCGCCAAGGGCTGACGACCGCTTCGCGCAGGGATCGGCTCGATCGGCCGAGGTATGCGTACTCTGCGTCGCTAAATTGAATGGTCGGCGGCTCGTTGCCGCCGGCTAATCCTTTCGCCCAAGGCCGCGCCAAACGGCCAAGTGTATTTCCTGCTTGGCTGAGCACTCATGAGCGCGGTCATTGTCACGCGTAGTGGGAGGCCTGTCATGTCGAGCAGTATGCGGAACAGTTTTCTGAAATTGTTTGTGGCGGCTACTGCGTTGCTGGTCGCACTTGCGCCCGCGCAGGGGCAAAGCGCAGCGCCGAAGCTGATCAAGGAGCCAGTCAAGGCCGCCGCCTGCCGGCCGGAAACGGGCAAACAGTACTTCGTCGAATTCCGCTCGCGCACCGCGGCAGAGTTACGGCCATAGTTTCCTGTTCCACGGCAAACTCGCCGGCGGCAACAAGTTCGCGAAGTTCGAGGTAGCGGGACTGCATCCGCGCGGCGACGACCCGGCGGTGTATATGCAGGGTCATGTCATGCCGGTGCCGGCGGAGACGGGGGCGAGCGACGGCGACCTCGACGAGCAGTATCTCACCGCGCGCTACTGCGTAGTGCTGAATGAAGCGGAGTACAACCGGGTCGCGGCTTACATCCGTCGGCTGCAGATGACGACCAAGGAGTGGCATGCGCCGACCAAGAACTGCAATTACTTCCTCGGCGAGATCGCGGAGTACATGAGGCTCAAGGCACCGCCGTCGCCGCTCCTCTATCCCGAATCATACGTGAACATGCTGCGCGACATGAACGAGAGCACAGGCTCGATCGGCGCGTTCATGCCGAGCATTCCGTACGGGCAGTTTGGGATGCCGCAGTCCGAACCGCTGAACTTTGGCGACGCCGCGGCCGAAACGTTGAACTTTACGCGCGCGCAGGCGCCCGCCGGCACGAGGCCGGCGGGCCCTCCTATCTCAGCGATTACTTACAAACGGTGATGGTCTTCACCGCGCCCTCGGCTTCGGCGCGGGTCGCATACACCTTGTTGCCGCCAACCACGACCATCGTTGTCGTCGTCGGCTTCTGTTCCACGATCGTGCACTTCTTCGTGCTGGTGTCCTGCACAACGTAGAACTCTGCAGACAGAGCAGGTGTCGCGACCGCAACTAATGCGGCGGCAGCGAGCGCTAAGCGGATCTTCATGTGTTTCCTCCGTTGACCTGTCGCACCCTTAGCGCCTGTCAATCCGCGTGCGGGCAACTGGTTCCGCGCATCGGAAAACGCTCCGATGTCGCACAGGAATCACCGCAACCCTCGCGCTTGCCGTGCGTTAAATCGGTGACGGGGTTCTGTGGGGCGCGTTGGTTCTGCCCGCGAAGATGAACCTCGCGTGAACAACTCCCGGAACCTGCTCGCAAACGACATCAACCGCGGTGGTGCTCGAGCCCGTGCGCACACCACCGCACGAGAGGAGTAAGTCATGAGGAAACAATTGTTGGCGATGGCGAGCAGCGCTGCGCTCGGCCTCGCGGTTTCTGCATCCGGGCCGGCGGGCGCGATTCAGCTTGCGCCGGGTCTCGGCAGCGCAGCCGATGCCAACGTAATCCAGGTGAGAGACCGGAACGGTGGCGGCGGTGGTGGCCAAGGCTTTAGTCGCGGTGGAGGCGGCGGAGGAGGAGGCTCGATGAGCTTCCGCAGCAGCGGTGACGGCGGCGGCCGCGGCATGAGCCACGGCAACTTCTCGGCACCACGCGGCAACTTCCAGACCAGCGGTGAAAATCGCGGCAACTTCCACGCGCGTGGCGAGTTCAAGAACTTCCAGGCTCGCGGCGAGTTCAAGCGTGGCGACGGCGATCTCCGCGCCCGCGGACAAGTGCAGACCCGGGAACTGAAAAGCCGTGACATCCAGAGCGGTGACGTTAAGCGTGACTTCAAGGGTGACGGCTTCAACCGTGACGGTGACCGAAAGGCGGACTATTCGCGTTGGAAGGGTAACCGGCCGCACCTCGCGCATCGCGGATGGGATCGCCACCACAAGCATCGCTTCTTCGGTGCGTTCCTGATCGGTGTGCCGTTCGGGTACGCGACGATTTCCACCCATCCTTGTTACGACTGGATCTATGGTCCGCAGGGTTGGGGTTACTACTGGAGTTACGATCGTTGCCCCGTCTAAAGCGCAACGCGTGACTTAAGATTGGCCGGGCCCGAAGATTCGGGCCCGGCCTTTTTATTTGATGACTTCAGTATGACGCCGGAGTTGCTAAACTGCTTCCGAAAACGGGGTAGCAAATGTCCACAGTTTTTGCCTTTTTGCATCACGTCGCGGCCTTCACGTTGGTGGCGGCGCTTGCGATCGAGTTCATGCTGATCCGCCAGAATCTGACCGTCGACAATGCGCGGCGGCTGGTGATCACGGACGCCGTTCTCGGCGCGTCAGCTGGCGTTCTTCTCGTCGTCGGGTTGTTGCGTGTGTTCTATTTCGAGAAGGGCTACGTCTACTATTTCTCAAACCACGCATTCTTGGGAAAGTTCGGACTGTTCATCGTCATCGCGCTGATCTCAATCGTTCCTACCATCGAATTTCTGCGCTGGCGTAAAGCGGTACAGGCAGGGCAGCTGCCTGCCGTCACCGCGCAAAAGCTCGCGATCATCCGCAGGGTCATCCACTGGGAGCTCGCGGCGATCGTACTCATCCTTCTATTCGCGGCGATGATGGCG
Source organism: uncultured Alphaproteobacteria bacterium (assembly GCA_963711595.1). Taxonomy (GTDB): domain Bacteria; phylum Pseudomonadota; class Alphaproteobacteria; order Rhizobiales; family Xanthobacteraceae; genus JAUSIF01. Next base: position 470,397 of record CAVQER010000005.1, on the reverse strand, counting down.
CGCGGAGTGTCGATCTAGGCGCCGGACGCACGAGGCGCACGTCCCGCGGGACGCGCGCCTCGTGAAATCGATCAAGCCGCCGATGCGCTTCGAGACTCAGGCGGCCTTTTCTTTTTGCTTTTTGAAGAATTCCTCGCCGCGTTTCTTCAGTTCTGCAATCGACAGGTCTTCCTTGTGTGTCGCGATCCACCAGAGATTGCCGTCTGCGTCTTTCACGCAGCCGGAACGGTCGCCGTAGAACTGGTCCATCGGCTCCATGGTCGACTTGCCTCCCGCGGCGACGGCTCGCTTGTACACCGCATCGGCGTCCTCCACGTAGAGGTAGAGTCCAGTTGGCGAGGCGGGCCATTGGTCGTTGCCTTCGCCAAGCATTACGTGTGAGTCGCCGATCTTCAGGTCAGCATGCATGATCTTGCCGTCGGGACCGCGCATAGGCGGAACTGCCTCCTCGGCGCCGAACGCCTTCTTCAGGAATTCGATTGTCCTCTGGGCGTCGCGCACCATGAGATAAGGTGTGACGGTATGAAAGCCGCTGGGAATCGGTTTTGCCGGCATGGAAAACTCCTCATGCTAGCCCCGCGTCCGAACATATAGGAATTGTTCGCGACCGATTTGTGATCGCGGGTTCCCTCTATTCCTGAGTCGCCCAGTTGAGTACGGCGCCGGAAGCGGCGCCGCCAATCACGCACGGCAATCCGAGTGCCACGGCGCCTGCAACCGCTGCACCGATGCAGCCGAGCGCGATCGCGCCCTGTCCGATTTGACCCCAGCCGGCGAGCTTGCGGCGCGATCCGGGACCCTTGCGTTTCAACTCCTCGATCGAGGCAAGGGCTTCCTTGCGGATCTTTGCGAGTTCCATGGTCTCGGCCGCGTCTACGATTTCTGCAAGGATTTTCGCCGTTTCCTTGTCCTGATTCTTCAGGGTCCACTTCAACATCTTGAGAAGCTCATGGTCGCGTGCGGAATTGCTGGCAAGCGTGAACTTCGCCATGCCGCCGAGCGTGAGACGCTCTACGTCGTCGATCTCCTTGGACCAGGGGAGCATCGCGACGATGCGGCCGATCGGAGAATAGTCGCCCGCGGCAAAATAAAATCCCCAAAGCGTGTCGATGAGATCGGGGGAGGGCTCCAGCCGCGCGTCCTTCGGCTCTTCGGTCTTCTTGAACAGCTTGGCGAAAGCGGAGGGTTCGTCCTTCTTGTAAGCAATCTGTTCGAGCGTAGGCAGCTTGCCGGCAAGATACTTGTCGATCATCGGCTGGCGGCCGGGCATGTGCATCTTGTAGGCCGCGAGCAAGGCCTTCCATTTTGGCAAGCCCGAATAAGCGATCGCGCGCACGACAACCCATTGCTGATCTGGTGGAAGCGGAAGGATCTTGCCGATCAGCGCGTCAGCGCGCCCGGGATCGGAGTTGAGAACGCCGGCGAGGAATCCGACGTACACACCTGCCTGTTCAGGATCCTTCAGGGCACCGAGTCGACCGGCCTGACGGATCACCTCGGGTATGCGCTGCGGCTCGCGCTTCAAGCGATACTGATTGATCCAACCGAGGATCGCTTCGCCGGAAACCGGTGCTTCCTGCCGCGGCGCGGCGGAAGCGATAGGCGGAGCGACCATGAATGGAATGAGCAGGGCGGCGACCAGCCGCGCGGACGAGCGACGCATTTCCCCTCCCGTCGTCCGGCACAATTTCCCCACCGGACGCGTACGCAAAACCTGGGGCCCCCGCCCGCGAGGAGAGAAACAACGCCGGGGGACATTTTCGTGTCCGTGGAATGGGCCGAATGGGGCGCGGGCACGCGAAAACCCCGGCCAAGCGCCGGGGTTTCCACGATTTTCCGCGATTACTGGGTTTTCGTCGGGGGCGCCGGGGTGTTCGCCGGCGGCTGGGTCGAGGGTGCCGGGGCGGGTTCGGGCCCACTACGGGTTACGCCGGTCGGGGCGCTGCGCCCGGTCTCGGCATCGGCGACCTGCGGATTCTCGGATCCGCCGAACGCAAACATCAAAATGCCGATGAACAGCACGAGACCGAAGAACCATGCGAGCGCCATGCCCGGGCTCATCGCCTGGGCACGCATCTCGTTGATGGACGCGTCGCCATAAACGGGATCGCGGTAGATCGGGTCGCGAGGATCGCGAAAGTCGCTCATGGTTGCCTCCTGGTTTCGTTCCCAGATAACGGCGAGGTAAGCGTGAAGTTCCCAGCGGCAAAAATGCGGCGTGATTGTCACGCCAAGGTGGCGATTGCCGCCCACACCAGAATGAGTGCGCGCGCCAGCATCGCCCAGACCGGTGCGCCGCGATAATTCGCGGCGCTTCTCCACACGCCGACGACCATCAACAAATTGTACGGCGTGGGCAAGAAGTGAAGCAGCAGCCCCAGCACGACAGGTACGCCTTTCGCAAACGCAGCGAGCGCCGCGAGCGTCGTGACCAGATTGGCAAGCGAGCCGATGATGATCGCGTAGTCCCAGAAAATGCGCGCCAGAGGAACGCGGCCATACCAAAGGTCAGCGATCCGCTGCTTCATCCGCGGACCTTGCGCACCGGATTCTCCAGGGTCCCAAGCCCGGTGATCTCGATACGCACCGGGCCGCCATACTTTGTGACGTCGGCGGTGTGCAGGCTCCGCCGTGCGGCACCCGGCCGGAACGCGGTGCCCATGGCAATGATGTCGCCGGGCCACAGCGAGTGAAAGCGAGTGATGAACTCGATCGCCTGCGGAACCGGATACTTGTAGTACGCTGTGCTGTCCTCGGCGATCAGCTCGTCCTTGTGCCAGCAGCGGATTTCGAGCGCATGCGGATCGGGAATCTCATCCTTCGTGACAAGCCACGGACCCATCGGAGCAAAGGTGTCGGCGCCCTTGTAACGAGCCGCGTACGACAAATGTTGCTCGACACGATGGACCTGCGTCGGGTCATCGGGCTTGGGATAAAGGGCGTAGTAATGCACGCGATCTTCCGCGCGCATCGCGTTGCCCGTCATATCGTTGAAGATCGAATAGCCGTAGATGACGTCGTACGCGTCCGCAGCCGCGACGCCGCGGCATTGTTTGCCGATCACGACCGCAAGCTCCGGCTCCGGATGCACGCTGCCATAGTAGTCGTGGACGATGATCTCGCCGCGATGACCGACGAGCGACGAGGCCGGCTTCATGAAAAACAGAGGATGGTCTGGCGCGCTGATTTTACGCTGGTCGCTCGCTGAATTGTTGAGCGCGATGCCGAGAATCTTGGACGGGCGCCGCACCGGCGGCAGCCACTCGATTTCGGACGGTTTGATCGCCCGCACCGATTTCGGGTTCTTGGCAACGAAATCGCGCACCTCGCTCAGAAGTCGCTGCCCCTCGTCGCCGGATTCGATCAGCGCGAGCATGTCGTTGACGCGTGAAGGTGCGTCGCCCATCGCACGCGCAGCGGCGCCGAATTCGATCAGGCCATCGCCTGCGGAAAAGCCGACGCAGTCGCGACCCTTGTGACGGAAGCTAGCGAGTTTCATGGCGAGCGTTGCGCCGAAGATCGAGAGCGGGCATGGACGGAAGTCTAAACCTGCCTCACGCAGGGCCGAGTTGACCTACGTGGACTGCGATCGGTCGTTCTAGCCCCTTCACAGTAAGGATGCGCGGGTCAGCAGAAAACTCGTCTGGTACATAGGGCCATACCTCATCGCTGATTACGACTTGGCCGCCTTCGGCGGCGGCGACCAGGCGGGCGCCAACGTTCATGGTTTCACCCAAGGCGGCGAACTCGTATGCCCCGCCTTGGACGCCGAGTGAACCCACGAAGGCTGGACCAGCATGCACGCCGACTCCGATCGACAGCCACGGTCCATCGGGGCTGCCATGACCCGTCGCACGCAGCAATTCGATACCGCACATGACGGCGCGCCGCCGGTGATCCGACTCGCCGAGCTCTGGAAAGCAAAGACCGATCACGCCGTCGCCCATCATCTTGTCGATGGCGGCGTCGCCTGCGACGAACACTTTCGTGGCAGTGAGATAAAATCGCTGCATGAGCGAACCGAATTTCGACGGTGCCATGCTTGACGCCATTTGCGTTGAGCCACGCACGTCGGCGTAAACCACCGCTATATCAATCTCGGTCCCGCCGCGATGGTCGCGGAAGAATTGCTCGCATTGATCGCAGTAGTGCGGATTGCGTTGCCACGGCCCGCGCCCCATCAAGCGGGCAATCGGAGCGCTGATTCCGGTAAAAGGCGCGTAGCAGAGGCGGCAGCGGTCCGCCATGTAGGGCGAGATCAGTTTCAGCATCCGCCGGCCCTTGCGCAGCCGGGGGTGAGCGCCGGTAAGGAGCGCGTACCAGATCGGATCGTAACCATCGGAGCGATCGGCGCGTTCGGCCATGGAGCACCTCACTCGGATTCCTAATACCAACCGTCGCCGCCCGGATCCCTCACGGCATGGGGATTTCGCTCACCTTGTTTGGCACGTGATAACCGCGTTGGACGGCGGGGCGCTGGGCGATCTTCAGATACCAGCGCTTCACGTTCGGATACTGGCTGAGGTCGATGGTTTGCCATTCGAAGCGCGAGATCCAAGGCCAGATGGCGATATCGGCAACCGAATATTCGCCCGCGACGAATTCATGTTCTGCGAGGCGCTTGTCCAGCACGCCGTAGAGCCGCTGCGCTTCCTTGAGGAATCGTTCTTCGGCGTACGGCGCCTTGCCCTTGTTGTATTTCACGAAGTGATGCACCTGCCCGAGCATGGGACCGACACCACCCATCTGCCACATCAGCCATTCGATCGCGCGGTAGCGCGCCTGCAAATCCTTCGGAAGGAGCTTTCCGGTCTTTTCCGCCAGGTACAAAAGGATCGCGCCGGACTCCATCAGCGAGAAATTGTTGTCGCGATCGACGATCGCGGGAATGCGATTGTTCGAGCTGATGGCGAGGAAGGCCGGTGCGAATTGCTCCTTATTGTTGATGTCGATCGGATGCACGTTGTAGGGCAGTCCGAGCTCCTCCAGCACAATGGAAATCTTGCGGCCGTTCGGGGTGCTCCAGGTATAGAGATCGATCACGATTGCTGCCTGTAGGTGGGAGACGGGAAGGGAAAGACGCGAGTATCGACAGATATTTAGACGTTGGCCGCGCCCGCGTCGATGCCGCGGCGACGGTTTACTCTCGCATACGGGCGCAGGTCCTAGTCGCCATTGCTCAGGAACAGCATTGTGATGTTGGCGGCGCTGAGGACGGCAATGATGATCGCGACCATGATCATCAGCCAACGCACCGGAATGATCCGGCTGAGCCAGCCGGCGAAGGGCGCCGCCATGGCGCCACCGATGATCAGACCGAGTGCGATCTGCCAGTAGCGCGAGAAATCGAGCGTCGCGATGAAAGTCGCCGACACGACAATCGTCACCAGAAATTCCGAAAGGGTGGCCGAGCCGATGCTCTGGCGCGGATGATCGCCGCGCACGATCAACGTTGACGTGACAATCGGTCCCCAGCCGCCGCCGCCGATTGCGTCGAGGAAGCCGCCGGCGGCCCCGATGGGGATGACTTGAACCTCCTTGCCCGGTCGACGATGCTTTTTCTTCTTTGGTTCTGTGAGGATCCGGCGCGCGATGATCACCGTAAGCGCGAAAAGGTAGACGCTGACAAAAACTTTCACCCAACCTTCCGGGAGGCCGACGAGAACATAGGCACCAATCGCGCCGCCGATGATGCCAGCGGGCGCGAGACGAACAAAGAGTTTCCAATCGACGTTCTTGTGCCAGACGTGCGACGCGCCGGCGAGACCGGTCGTCACGACTTCGGCCGCATGGACACTCGCGCTCGCGATCGCCGGCGGCCAACCGGCGGCGAGCAAGGTCGAAGTGACGATCAGCCCGTACGCCATCCCCAGGGCGCCATCGATCAGTTGCGCGAAGATTCCAAGAGCGACGTACAGTCCAAATGTGCCGGTGAGAAATTCGGGCATGCAGGTCCCGCAGCCAAGCGCGCAAGGAAACGCGCGGCCACGAGCCGAAGTTCCGGAGCGTGAAGCGGATGAACCGAATTCTCAGACTTTCGGCTCGATCACCAGCTGCGTCTGCGTAACGAGGGCTGCAAGCCGGCCGTCGCTCCGGGTAATCTTGGTCTGCCACACCATGGTAGTGCGGCCGCGATGCAGTGGCGTTGCCTCGCCGCGAGCCGTGTCTCCAACCGGAATCGCGGCGAAGAAATTCGTTTTGCTTTCAATTGTTACCGTGCGCGCGCCCTCGGGAAGATTGGCGATGGTGCCCGCGCCGCCGAGCGTGTCGGCCATGGCCATGATCGCACCGCCATGCATCACGCCCCCGCGGTTGGAAAGGTCCGGTCGCACTTCCACGAAACCTTCGACCTTGTCTGCACTGTAGTCGCCGAGCCTGAAGCCCATCAGCTTCATGAAGCCCGGCTTGCCGCTGTCGAGAAATTCGCGCACGCGTTCGATGGACACGATGAGCCCCCGTTAGAACAATACGACGCTGCGGATCGACTTGCCGTCGTGCATGAGGTCGAACGCGCGATTGATGTCCTGGAGCGGCATCGTATGCGTGATCATCGGATCGATCTCGATTTTCTTGTCCATGTACCAGTCGACGATCTTCGGCACGTCGGTGCGGCCGCGCGCACCGCCGAACGCGCTCCCTTTCCAGACGCGGCCGGTGACGAGCTGAAACGGACGCGTGCGAATTTCAGTCCCGGCGGGCGCGACGCCGATGATGATGCTCTCACCCCAGCCGCGGTGGCATGACTCGAGCGCCGCCCGCATCAAGTCCACGCTGCCGACGCATTCGAAGGTGAAGTCAGCCCCGCCGATCTGGTCGGCGGGAGTCTTGGTGAGATCGACGAGATATGGAACGAGCTCGCCGCCGATCTCCTTCGGATTGACGAAGTGGGTCATGCCGAAACGTTCACCCCACTTCTTCTTGTCGGGGTTCACGTCGACGCCGATGATCATGTCGGCGCCGGCGAGGCGCAGGCCCTGGATCACGTTCAGGCCTATGCCGCCGAGACCGAAGACGATCGCCTTTGCGCCGGGCTGCACCTTAGCCGTGTTCAGCACCGCACCGATGCCCGTCGTGACACCGCAGCCGATGTAGCAGACCTTGTCGAAGGGAGCGTCCTCGCGGATTTTCGCCACGGCGATCTCAGGGAGCACGGTGAAATTGGCGAACGTCGAAGTGCCCATGTAGTGGTGCAGCTTCTTGCCCTCGACCGAGAAGCGTGAGTTGCCATCGGGCATGACGCCCTGGCCCTGGGTCGCACGGATCGCCGTGCAAAGATTGGTCTTGCGCGACAAGCAGGAGGGACACTGGCGGCATTCGGGCGTGTAAAGCGGAATGACATGGTCGCCTGTGGCGACGGATTTTACGCCTGGTCCAACGTCGACGATCACGCCCGCGCCCTCGTGGCCGAGAACCGCGGGGAACAGTCCTTCGGGATCGGCCCCGGACAGGGTGAATTCGTCGGTGTGGCAGATGCCAGTGGCTTTGATCTCGACGAGCACTTCACCGGCCTTGGGCCCGTCGAGTTGAACGGTGGTCACCGCGAGCGGTTTTCCCGCCTCGAACGCCACCGCAGCACGCACATCCATTGAACTCCTCCCCGCCAAGGTCGGCGCGCAGAATGATGCAGCAGACCGCGTGCGACAAGGCACGAGACCGGCGTTTGGCTCAAATCTTAGGTTTTGCCGCAACGCCGTCGATAGGCGACGAAGGGATCATCGCGCCGTCGTCGTTGGTTCGACCGCATGCTGCTCGATTTGCCCACGCTCTTTGCCGGTACCGTGCTCGCGAATGCACTCGCGGGCGCGCTCCTGCTTTTATCGTGGACGCAGTATCGCAACATTCCAGCGCTGGCGGTCTGGGGAATCGGTTTTGTGGTCGGATCGATCGGAACCATCCTACTTGGCGCGCGCGGCTACACGAGCGATTTCATTTCCATTGTGCTGGCCAACGCCTTACTGGCTCTCGCCTACGGAATAATGTGGGGCGGGGTACGCGAGTTCGTTGGAAAGTACATCCCGTGGCCCGCCGTGTTTCTTGGCGCCGTGTTGTGGCTCGTCGCATGTCAAATCGACCTCTTCTACGGGTCCGCGACGGCGCGGGTTGTTCTCATGGCGCTGATCGTCGGATGCTACCTAGTAATGAGCGTCTGGGAATTCTGGCGCTCGCGCGAAAATGCATCATTCTCGCGCTGGCCCATCATCGCTGTACTGCTCATCCATGCAGTGGCGTTCTTCGCGCGGATTCCGTTAGCGGTGGCATGGCTTGAGCGACCGGAGGCCGCGGTTCTGCGACTCGATTGGGCGGCGGCTCTCATCGCCGAAGTGCTGTTCTTCGTCTTTTGTGTCGCCTACCTGCTCGGCAGCATGGCGCACGAGCGTATGGTGTTGAGGCACCGAGCCGACGCGCATTCAGATCAATTGACCGGCGTCGCAAACAGGCGTGAATTCTTTTCGCGCGGCGAGAATCTGGTGCGTCGGGCACGAATGGGCGGACAACCGGCGACCTTGATCCTCTTCGACCTCGACGCATTCAAGGAAATTAACGACACCCACGGTCACCCCGTCGGCGATCATGTGCTGAAGGCGTTTTGCGAGGTCGCAGTCGCGTCGATCCGGCCAGGGGACCTGTTCGCGCGGGTGGGCGGAGAGGAATTCGCTTGCCTGCTCGTCAACACTTCGTCGCGGGAAGGGGAGCGGATCGCCGAACGCATCCGGGCGGTGTTCGCTGCATCGGAGGTCGAGGTCGGACCGGCACGCGTGCATGCCACCGTTAGCGCGGGGATCGCGTCACTCGATGGCGGGACCCACTTGCTCTCCGAACTGATCCTGGTCGCTGACCGGGCGCTTTATCGGGCCAAAGCGCAAGGAGGCAACCGGCTCGAACGCGGGGCGGCGGTCAGCGCGAATGAGCGGCGCATAGCGGCGGCAGTTTAGTAACGGCTCAGCCACTCAGCGGAAATCTGAAGATCCTGCTGTGTCAGCCGGTGACCCGCGGGCACCACTTCATATTGTAAGTCCGCGCCGGCATCCTTCAGGACTTTCACGAGACGATCGCGTTGGTCGGTGGAGATGATCGGATCCGCGCTACCGGAGAGAAGGAGAACGGGCTTTCCGTCGAGCCTCGCGACCGCGCTGGGCGTGAAAGGAAGCATCGCGCGGATCAAAATCGCGCCGGCGAGCGCGTCGGGATCGGAAAGCAGCAGCGACCACGCAATGTTGGCGCCGTTGGAGAATCCGAGCGCGATCGGTTTTGCAAGTTTGTAAGCGGCGCGTGCCTTCGTGACGAACTCGGCTAGCTCCTTCGTGCGCGCGTTCAGGTCGTCAACATCAAACACACCTTCGCCAACGCGGCGAAAGAAGCGCGGCATGCCTTGCTCGAGCACCTTCCCCCGGGGCGAGAGAAGTGCCGCGCCGGGCGCAAGCTCACGACCGAGCGGAATCAGATCGTTCTCGTCGGCACCCGTGCCGTGCAGAAGCAACAACGGCGGACGATTGGGGTCTTCTCCCGGAACGAAGCGGTGGATGAAGCCCAGGTCGGTGCTCATGGCGCCTCAAACAGACTGATTTTGCTGCTTAATGCACTGGGGGACCGGCTTCGTTCACGAGTTCGTGATGGGCCCAAGGAACGGCCGGGCGCTGACGTCCAATACGGCGATACGTCCAGCGGGGGGGAGCGGTTTGAAGAACCTCGTCGATCGCGACCTCGTTGCGCAGGCGGCGGCGGGCAGCAGGGATGCATTCGCGACGATCGTCCGCGCGCATTACGACGCCATCTATCGAATGGCCTGGCGCTGGGTCGGCTCGCGCGAGGACGCGGAGGACGTGGCGCAAAATGTCTGCGTCGGGCTGGCGAAAGCGATCCGGTCGTTTCGCGGCGACTCCGAGTTTTCGACGTGGCTGTTCCGCCTCACGTACAACGCCTCGCTCGATTTTCTGCGGAGTTGAAAGCGATCTGCCCGCAGCCACGAGCCGGAGGTGGTCGTCCTGTTCGAGCGGCCGGCCGGAGCGTCGCCGGAAGCGAATGCGATTGAGACGGAGCTTTGGAAGGAAGTGAGAAACTTGCCGGGGCAACAGCGCGACGCGGTGTTGCTGGTCTACGCGGAAGACATGACCCATGCCGATGCCGCGCGAGTGATGGGCTGCAGCGCAAAAACCGTCTCGTGGCACCTGCACGAGGCGCGCAAGCGATTGAAGACGAGATTGCAGGAAGCGGGCTGAGAAGATGACGGAGAACGAGCTCAAGTCGCTGAAGAAGTTTCCAGTGCCGCCGGCGAGAAAGTCGGCGCGCGCGGCCGCTCTGCGCGCATCGCTCGATGCGTTTGCGAGCGAGACCAAAGGAAATTCCTCATCCGTACGTCGGAGGAGTGCGCCCTCCCACGAACGGAGCACGTCCATGAACTCGTATTCGAAGTACGCGATTGCTGCGTCGCTCGCGGTGTTCGCAATCGGTGTGCCCGCGACGATCCGGTTCATGCAAGAGTATCAGCCCGTTGCGGAAATTCCGCAAAAGCCCGCCGACCCAGGAGCACAGGTTGCGGCGCCAACACCGCTCCCGGTGCCTTCGCCGACTCCCGAGGTCCGGGACGAGCGGAGCAGGATCTCAGCGGTTGCTCCACAGCCAGCCGTCCCCCTGACCACGACTGAACCAAAAGTTCACAGCGCACCGAATGTCGCGCCGCCTCGAAATGAAGTTGCGAAGCGGATGGCTGCGGAGTCCGCACGGTCAGTCGTTTCGCAGGGCGGCGCGCGTCTTTCCTATGACCGTATCGATCGGGACGCGGCGATCGCTTCAACGCCAGACGAGGGGCGGGACCGTTTTCAGTCGACGCCGTCGAATCCGGTCAAGAATGTCGCGACCGATCCGGTCTCGACGTTTTCGCTCGACGTGGACACGAGCGCCTACGCTTTCGTTCGCCGCGTTCTGATGTCAGGTCGTTTGCCGCCACGAGACGCGGTGCGCGTGGAGGAGATGATCAACTATTTCCCCTATGAGTACGCACGTCCGGCCGACCGCAGCGCGCCGTTTGCGTCGACCGTGACGGTGATGCCAGCGCCGTGGAATTCGGCGAACAAGCTGATGCATGTCGCCATCAAGGGCTATGACGTTGCGCCCACGGAACGTCCGCGCGCCAACCTCGTCTTCCTGGTCGACACATCGGGTTCGATGGCCCCCGAGGATCGCCTTCCGCTGCTCAAGAACTCCTTGCGACTTCTCGTCGACACGCTGAAGCCCGACGATACTGTCGGCATCGTGACCTACGCGGGCCAGGCCTCAGGGACGCTGGAGCCGACGAAGGTGTCGGAGAAAGGGAAGATTCTGGCGGCGATCGACAAGTTGCAGGCGGGGGGCTCAACCGCAGGGGCTGCGGGCCTTGTGGAGGCCTATCGCATGGCCGAAGCCGGTTTCGAAAAGAAGGCGATCAACCGGGTCATTCTCGGCACCGACGGCGACTTCAACGTCGGTATTACGGACATCAACGAATTGAAGAGTTTCGTCGAGCGGAAACGCGAAACAGGAGTCTTTCTATCGATCCTTGGTTTCGGGCGCGGGAACTACAACGACGCGCTGATGCAGACGTTGGCGCAGAACGGCAATGGCGTGGCCGCCTACATCGATACGCTGAATGAGGCCCGCAAGGTGCTGGCCGACGAGGTTTCGTCGACGCTTTTCCCGATCGCCAAGGACGTGAAAATCCAGGTCGAGTTCAATCCGGGGGTGATCGCGGAGTATCGGCTGATCGGGTACGAGACGCGCGTTCTGCGCAACGAGGACTTCAAGAATGACAAGGTCGACGCCGGGGAGATCGGTTCAGGCCATTCGGTCACGGCGATTTATGAGCTCACGCCGATCGGCGTTCCGGGCTCTGTCGATCCGTTGCGATACCAACAGGGTAAGGGTCAGACGCGCCCAGCTCCGGCAAACGACGGCGAGATCGGCTTTCTGAAGATTCGCTACAAGCTGCCGGAGGAGCAGACGAGCCGGTTGATCGAATTGCCCGTCCGTTCCGCGGACGCCGTGAACGTGGAGCAGGCTTCGACGGAAGTGCGCTTCTCCTCGGCTGTCGCGGCGTTCGGACAGCTGCTGCGAGGCGATCCATACCTGCAAAAATTCGGATATGACGAGGTGATCGCGCTTGCGAACGGCTCGAAAGGAAGTGATGCGTTTGGATATCGCGCCGAGTTCGTCAATCTCGCTCGGTTGGCGAAATCCGCGAAACCCTGACGTAAGCAACAAGAAAGGGCGGGACGTGTCGGCGTCCCGTCCTGTTTTGAAAAATCTTCAGTGCGGCTGCGGCACGATGCGGATGTAGGGTTTGGGTGACTTCCAGCCCTGCGGATAGGTCTTCTTCGCATCCTCGTCGGACACGGACCCAGCAATGATCACGTCCTCGCCGTGCTTCCAGTTCACCGGAGTCGCGACCTTATACTTCGCAGTGAGCTGCAACGAATCGATCACGCGCAGCACTTCGTCGAAGTTGCGTCCGGTAGTCATCGGATAGACGAGCACGAGCTTGATCTTCTTGTCCGGGCCGATCACGAAAACATTGCGGACGGTCTGGTTGTCGGCCGCGGTGCGGCCCTCGGACGTGCTGCCCGCGCTTGCGGGCAGCATGCCGTAGGCCTTTGAGATGCTGAGGTCGGGGTCGCCGATCATCGGATAGTTCGGGGCGAAACCTTGCGTCTCCTTGATGTCGTTTGCCCAGCGCGAGTGATTGTCGACCGGATCGACGGAAAGTCCGATGATCTTGACGTTGCGCTTGTCGAACTCGGGCTTGATGCGGGCCATGTAGCCCAACTCGGTCGTGCAGACCGGCGTGAAGTCCTTGGGGTGCGAAAACAGCACGGCCCAACCGTCGCCGACCCAATCGTGAAACTTGATCTTCCCTTCGGTGGTTTGCGCCTCGAAATCGGGCGCGGTCTGGCCAATCTGAAGCGCCATGACGTTCTCCTCTTAGAAATTAGAAATCGCGGCAGGCAGGATTGTCTGTTTGAGCCAATATAGGGGTTTTCACATCAAATTCCAGATTTGATGCTTATTACACGCGGCACGCATGTGTTATTGCGGTTACTCCAGAGCGGGCAGCGTCGCTTCGATTTGTTTGCGGCGTTGCTCGTACCACGGCGGCAACATCACGTGCTCGCCAAGCTCCTCGCGCGGCTCGTCGATCGTGAACCCCGGATCGTCGGTCGCGATTTCGAACAGAATTCCGTTGGGCTCGCGGAAATAGACGGAACGGAAATAGTGGCGGGGGACCTGATCCGTCGCGCGCAGCCCGAGTTCGAGCGCACGGCGGCGCAATTCCATCTCATGGTCGTCGCCCGTGGCGCGGAATGCCACGTGGTGCACTGTGCCGGTGCCCTGGGCCGCCCGTGTCATGCCAGGAGTCACGCGCAGGTCGACTACGGTGCCGAGTGCGGCGCCGTTCGACAGGAATTGATGACGATCGCCCTCGACACCCGCCGGCTCGAAGCCAAACACTTCGGTAAGTACGCGGCCCGTCGGCGCTGGGTTCGCGACTTCGAGTGTGATCCCGTGAAAGCCGCGGATCGAATGCTCGGCGGGAATGTCGTCCCTCTTGCGGCCGGGGATCGCGTCGGCGCCTTTTGCGCCGACGATCTCGAGCTTGTGGCCGTCGGGATCCGCGAAGGCGAGCGCCGTTTCGCCGAACCGCGTGGTCTCGCGCGCGTCAATTCCTTTGTCCGAGAGTTGCTTGCGCCAGAACGCTAAGGCGGATTTGGGGATCTTAAAGCTGATCTCCTGCGGCTCGCCGCTACCGTGACGGCCCTGCGGGAGCTGATCCCAGACGAAAAACGTGAGCGCGGTCCCGGGTGAGCCAACTTCATCGCCGTAGTAGAGATGCCAGGTGGTCGGATCGTCGAAATTGACAGTGCGTTTGACCAGTCTGAGACCGAGTTTGTCCCGGTAGAAAGCGACGTGCCGCTTCGGCTCGCCCGCTATCGCAGTGATGTGGTGGATTCCGGCGCTCGCGTTCATGGTGTCGTCCCGACCGTCTCGTCTGACCTAGGAGTGTTGCGGAAAAACCGCAAGCATGCCGCTCTGCACAGGCAGCGTGGCAGCCATTAGCCACTTGGTAACCATGCCCGCCCCACGCTCACGCTTCGGGATGGGGAGCGGGCAATGGGCGCGTCGAAGCGACATACGTTTGAACTTGCGCTGGCGCACGGCAGAAATATCGACTCAGCGGACGTGATCGCACTCCTGCGCGAGGTTTATGCAGAAGGGATTGGGACGCGCGACGAGGCGGATGAGCTCATCGCTTTCGACCACACGCTGACGGAAACGACTCCGGACTGGCGCGAGTTCTTCGCGACAACGATCACCGATCACCTGCTGCAGCGATGCGAGCCGGCGGCAAGTGTCGACGACAAAAAAGCCGAGTGGCTGATCTCCGCCTTGTCGTACCGGCGCCGCGTGGCGACGGCAAGCGGCTTTGCCGCCGTTCTGCGCCTCCTAGAAGCCGCGCCACAGAGTCCCTCGTCGCTTGCGGCCTACGCGATTGATCAATTGCGCGTGGCGCTGATCGCGGGCGAGGGGCCCGCGTTGGGCAACCGGCCGCACTTCAGCCGGACGATCGACGCAGACGATGTCGCCATGCTCGCGCACATGCTTATTTCGGCCGGAGGCGTCTCGGGCGTCCCGGTGAGCCGCGCGGAAGCGGAGGCATTGTTCGATCTGCACGACGCGGTTGCAGGTGGCGCGAACGATCGCGGCTTCGATGACCTGTTCTTCAAGGCAATCGCACATCATCTGCTGGCCATTGCGGGCGTTGCGGTGCCCGCGCGGCGCGAGATGCTCCAATCCGAGCTCGAGCTTGCCGTACGTCTCGCGCAGGGCAATGGACAGGCCTTGCTTGGTCCCGACGACACCGCTTGGCTCGCGGGCCGCATCATGCGCGATGGACGGGCGACGCGCGCTGAATTTCTGCTGCTGCAGCTGTTCTCGGGGGAGCCGGACGACGCGAATCCGACGTTGCGGCGCTTCCTCGATTGCGCAGCGTGACCATGCGGACGAGCACACTTGCGCTTGCGATTCTTTCTGTTGCGTCCATGACGCAGCGGGCGGAAGCGCTGCTGTGCGAAGTGTTCAGGCAGCCGGTCAAGTTCGGCCAAGACGCCACAATCGAGATGATCACCGAAGCCGGCAAGGACTGCCGCGTCCGCTTTCACCGCAGCGAGGTGTTCGAGGTTGAAACCTCGGAGTTGAGCGCGCGTCCGCTGCATGGCGGCGCGCGCGTGCAGGCGCCGCTAAGCGCCTACTACCGTTCGAATCCGAAATTTCGCGGCCGCGATCATTTCATTTTTACGCTGTGCGGCACCCAGGGCGACCGGACGGGTTGCTCCAGCATCTACGTGAAGGTCGTCGTTCAATAATCCGCGCTTTCACCGCGCTTCCGGCCCGGGTAGAAAAGAACGCAACGCTAGGGAGCTTGCGTGGAATTCGAACTGTTGCAGCGTCTCGCAGTTGCGGGAGGGATCGGACTGCTCGTCGGCGTCGAGCGCGGCTGGCGAGAGCGCGATTCCGGTGCGGGCAAGCGCACGGCTGGCGTGCGGACCTTCACGCTTATCGGCTTGCTCGGGGGCATCTTCGGCGCGCTCGCGAGAACGCTCGTTGATCCGACGGCCGCGGCGATCCTGCTCGGCATTGCGAGCCTCGCCTTCACCGCGACGTTCGCGGCGTATCGGCTGCGCGAGCTCGAGCAGGAAAAGTCATTCGGCGTCACCACCGTTGTTGCGTCCATCTCCACGTTCGCGCTCGGCGCCTACGCACTGCTCGGCGATGTAACCGTCGCAGCGGCCACAGGCGTCGCAATGGTCGTCGTCCTCGCCTCCCGCGAAGGCATGCACTCGTGGCTTCGGCGGATCACCTGGCCGGAGCTTCGTGCGGCGATCGTGCTTGCCGCGATGACGTTCATCGCGCTGCCCATAATTCCAGATCAAAGCTACGGGCTGTTCGGTGGCGTAAATTTCCGCCAAGTCTGGCTGCTCGCGGTCGTCCTCGCCGCCGTGTCGTTCGTCGGTTATGTGGCGGTCAAACGGTTCGGGGCGGGGCACGGGCTGTTGCTTGCCGCTGCGGCAGGGGGGTTGGTGTCGTCGACGGCGGTGAATGTGACGGCTGCGCGGCGTGCGATGGCCGGGGAAGCGGATGTCGGCCTGCTCGCCGCGAGTTCAGTGCTTGCGACCGGGGTATCGCTGGTACGGACGCTCGCGATCGTTGCCGTGCTGAACGCGACGGTAGCGCTGCACACGGCCGGGCCGCTCCTCCTCGCCGCGGCGATCGCTTTCGGAATGACGTTTGCACTGGCGAGAAACAATCTGCGAGCCAAGTCGAAGTCCGCGCTCAAGCTGCGCAACCCGTTCTCGCTGCCGGAGACGTTCGCCCTCGCGGCCATGCTCGCGATCGTGAAGTTCGTCACCAGCGTGGCAACCGAGTTTTTCGGCTCAGCCGGCGCGTTGGGTGCCGCGGCGATCGGCGGCCTCGCCGATACCGACTCGATCACCTACTCGATGGCCGAGCTCGGGCGTGGAGGCGCGCTTACGGCCTCGCTCGCCGCGATCGGGGTCCTGATCGCGGTCGCCTCCAACAACGTTTTCAAGCTCGTCTCCGGATTTGCGCTCGGCGGCACCGCGTTCGGCTTACGACTGGGCGCGGGCCTCGGCATCCCCATTCTTGCGGGTGCGGCCGTCCTCCCGTTCCTGGAAGGACTGTTCCCTGCGTGATTGACTTTCAGCGGTACGGGCCGCAAATCCCGGGGCGCTTCACTCGAGCCGGGGCATGTTTCGTAAAATCCTGATCGCCAACCGCGGCGAGATCGCATGTCGTGTGATCAAGACCGCACGGCGCATGGGAATCGCCACCGTTGCCGTCTATTCGGACGCCGACGCGAGCGCGTTGCACCGACGCCTGGCCGATGAAGCAGTGGCGATCGGACCGGCGCCGGCGGCGCAGTCGTATCTGTCGATCGAGAAGGTCATCGCGGCGTGCAAAGAAACCGGCGCCGAAGCCGTGCACCCCGGCTACGGCTTCCTCTCCGAACGCGCGGAGTTCGCACGCGCACTGGGCGAGGCCGGAATCGTCTTCATCGGTCCGAATGTGCGGGCGATCGAGGCGATGGGCGACAAGATCGAGTCGAAGAAATTCGCCGCGAAAGCGGACGTATCCACCGTTCCCGGCTTTCTCGGTGTGATTGAGGACGCGAAGCACGCGACCAAGATTGCGGCCGAGATCGGCTACCCGGTGATGATCAAGGCATCGGCCGGCGGCGGCGGGAAGGGCATGCGGGTCGCGAGCAACCCCGGAGAAGTCGCGGAGGGATTTGCGCGCGCCAAATCCGAAGCGAAATCCTCGTTCGGTGACGATCGCGTGTTCGTCGAGAAGTTCATCGAGAATCCGCGTCACGTCGAGATTCAGGTACTCGGCGACAAGCACGGAAATATCATTCACCTGAACGAGCGTGAATGCTCGATCCAGCGTCGCAATCAGAAAGTCATCGAGGAGTCGCCCTCTCCATTGCTCGACGAAAAGACGCGCGCCACCATGGGCGCGCAGGCGGTCGCCCTCGCGCAGGCGGTTGGTTACGACTCTGCCGGCACGGTCGAGTTTGTCGCCGGCCAGGACAAGAGCTTTTACTTTCTCGAGATGAATACTCGGCTGCAGGTCGAGCACCCGGTGACGGAGCTCGTGACCGGCACCGACCTCGTAGAGCAGATGATCCGGATCGCGGCGGGGAAGAAGCTCACGTTGAAACAATCCGGCGTGAAACCGGCGGGATGGGCTGTCGAAAGCCGCATCTACGCGGAAGATCCTTATCGCGGATTCCTCCCATCGATCGGGCGCCTCGTCCGGTACCGGCCGCCGAAGGAGACTTCGACCGGTGGAGTGACGGTGCGCGTCGATACGGGCGTGGAGGAGGGCGGCGAAATTTCCCTCCACTACGATCCGATGATCGCGAAGCTCGTCACGCATGCACCTGATCGCGCGACTGCGGTTGCTGCCATGGCCGACGCCCTCGATGCCTTTGCCATTGAAGGCGTCGAGCACAACGTGCCATTCCTCGCGGCGACGATGCAGAACGGGCGCTTCCGCGCCGGCAAGCTTTCCACCGGGTTCATACCCGAGGAATTCCCCGTCGGCTTTCATGGGATCGTGCCTGAAGGAGAAACGCTCCTTACCCTCGCGGCTGTCGCCGCAGGGGTCGATCAAACATACGGGGAGCGGAAGCGCCGGATCTCCGGCCAGCTCACGAGCCGTCCGGTGACCCGCGAAAAGCAGCGCGTCGTGCGGATGGGCGCGGCGGAAGTGCGGTTGGAGATGATCCGGCAGGAGGCGGCGGTCGCGGTGCGCTTTGCGAAGTCGGCGGCAACCAAACCGCGGACGTCGGTGTTGCAGTCGCACTGGAAGCCGGGCGACCCCGTTTGGCAGGGGCTCGTCGACGGCAAGGAGGTATCGATCGCCGTGCGACCGCTCGTGAATGGATTTCAGCTCACGTATCGCGGTGTGCGCGAGAAAGCGTACGTCTACACCGAACGGGAGGCGGAGCTCGCGCGGCTCATGCCGGTGCGCAAGTCTGCCGATGCCGGAAAGTTCGTCCGCTGTCCGATGCCTGGGCTGGTGTTGTCGATCGCGGTGACGCCGGGACACGAAGTAAAGGCCGGCGAGACCATCGCGGTAGTCGAGGCGATGAAGATGGAGAACGTCCTGCGTGCCGAACGCGACGGTAAGGTGAAAACGATCCACGCGAAGCCCGGCGAAAGCGTCGCCGTGGACGCGGCGATCGTGGAATTCGAGTGAGCGGATGCGCCATTACTTTGCCTACGGCTCCAACATGGACCCAAAGCACATGGCGAAGCTGTGCCCGCAGGCGGAGGCGCTTGGCCTCGCACGGCTCGATCACCATCGCTTCTTCATAGCCCACGGCGGGTACGGTTCGGTCGCGCCCAAGCGTGGGGCCACCGTCCATGGCGTCGTGTGGCGCATTTCAGCGCGCGATCGCATAGCGCTCGATGCCTATGAGGCGATCGGAGACGGCCTTTACCAACACGCGACGGTTCCGGTGCACCTGGGCGACAAACTGCTCCGCGCCCTCATCTACGTAGCAAACGACCCGCGACCGGCTCGACCGAGCACGCAATACCGCGAGGCCGTGCTCGCGGCCGCGCGGCATTGGAATTTACCGGACGACTACGCCCGCGCCCTCGAGCGCGAAATGACCGGTCCATGAAACTGGGCGAGCGTATCGTGCGCCTCATGATCACCGGGCGCGTGCAGGGCGTCGGGTTCCGAGCATTCGTCGAAGACGAGGCGCAGCGGCGCAATCTGCGTGGCTGGGTGCGCAACCGGCGCGACGGCGCGGTGGAAGCGGTGCTCGCCGGGCCGAGCGATGCGGTGTCGGAGGTCATCGCGACGTGCCGTCGTGGGCCATCTTCGGCGCAAGTGAAAGCGGTCGACGTGCAGGAAGCGGAGACAACGGCGCTCGAGCAACTTTTGCCGGGTGACGACTTCTCGGTGCTGCCGAGCGCCTGACCGGAACCTCGCGGCAGTTCCGGCGTTCGCCTTTGGGGCAAACGCTGGAAAGCCGAAATGAACAAGCAGCTGCAGCCGCCGCAGGAGCAGGATCGCCAGCCGGGCCGCGAGCGGCCGATGCGGCCGCGCCCGAAGTCCGAGCCCTTGGTCGAAGGCTCCGGCCGCCTCAAGGGCAAGGTCGCGCTGATTACCGGCGGCGACAGCGGAATTGGGCGGGCGATCGCGCGCGCCATGGCGCGTGAGGGCGCGAAGATCGCCATCGCGTACCTCGAGGAACATACGGACGCCGAGGATACGGTGAAGCTCGTCGAGGAGGAGGGAAGTAAGGCGATCAAGTTCGCCGGCGACATCGGCGACGAGGATTTCTGCCGCGAGGTCATCGACGGGACAGTCAAGGAATACGGCGGTCTCGACATTCTCGTAAACAACGCCGCCGAGCAGCACGAGATCGACGACATCGCGAAGATCGATCGCAAGCAGATCGAGCGCACTTTCCGGACGAACATCTTCAGCTTTTTCTACATGACGAAGTTCGCTGTGCCGCACCTCAAGAAAGGGGCGAGCATCATCAATACGACGTCGATCACCGCATATGAGGGCCACAAAACGCTGCTCGATTATTCCGCGACCAAGGGCGCGATCGTCACCTTCACTCGGTCGCTTTCGCTCGCGCTCGTCGACAAGGGAATACGCGTCAATGCCGTGGCACCGGGTCCGATCTGGACGCCGCTGATCCCCGCGTCCTTCGATGCCAAGAAGGTCTCGCAGCACGGCAGTAGTGCCGAGATGGAGCGGGCAGGCCAGCCGAACGAAATCGCGCCGTGCTTCGTTTTCCTGGCGAGCCCGGAAGCCTCCTACATCACCGGGCAGGTTCTGCACGCGAACGGCGGGGTAATCGTCGGTTCGTGAGGTCCGAAATGGGTGAGCCGAAGAAATCGCCGAACGATCCGGCCGGAGAGATTGGGCGCAAGCGCACCCGCGGCCGCCGGCGAGCCGGACGTGACGCGCATCATATCGAGCGGGGCGGACAAGGCGATGCCCTTATCGACGAGCGGCTCCCCGAGGAAAGCGCACGCGAGCATCCTGATGGATCCGCACCCGAGCTCGACCGCAAAACCCAATACAAGAATACGGACGAGGCGTTCTGAGCGGCGACATGGGCGCAGCCTCGACAGAACGGGCGATTTCACCGGTCGAGACCGACGGGGCGGCGACAAGAGACCAAATCTTCGCGACCGACATCCCGGCGCGAACTCGACCGTCTTCCGTGGGGCCGGTTCCATACGCTCGTCGTCGTTGCGCTCGGAATCACCTGGATTCTCGACGGGCTCGAGGTGACGCTCGCCGGCTCGGTTGCGGGTGCGCTCCGCCAAAGTCCTGCACTGCAGCTGACAAGCGTTGAGGTCGGGCTCGCCGGCAGCGCGTACATCGCCGGAGCCGTGACGGGTGCCTTGTTCTTTGGTTGGCTTACCGATCGGCTTGGACGCAAGAAGTTGTTCTTCATCACCGTCGCCGTGTATGCCGTGGCGACGGCCGCGACGGCGACCTCATGGGACTTCTGGAGCTTCGCGCTGTTCCGGTTTCTCACTGGCGCGGGCATCGGCGGCGAGTATGCCGCGATCAACTCGACAATCCAGGAATTGGTGCCGGCGCGCGTCCGCGGGTGGACCGATCTCGTGATCAACGGCAGCTTCTGGATCGGGGCCGCGATCGGCGCGGGCGGCTCGATCGTCCTCCTCAATCCCGCGGTCGTCGATCCGGAGACAGGCTGGCGGCTCGCGTTCCTCATCGGTGGTGTACTCGGCATTTTCGTCTTTCTGATGCGGTTCTGGATCCCCGAAAGTCCGCGATGGCTGATCACGCACGGCCGGCCGCAGGAAGCGGAAGCGATCGTTGCCGACATCGAGGAAGGCATGCGCCGCCAGGGGCACACGCTTGCGCCGGTCGCCGGAAAGGTGCGTCTGCGGGCGCGCAGCCACACACCGTTGCGCGAGGTCGCCGATTGCCTCTTTCGCGCGCAACGGCAGCGTACGCTCGTCGGTCTCACGCTCATGGGCGCGCAGGCGTTCTTTTACAATGCGATTTTCTTCACTTACGCGCTGGTCCTGACCGATTTTTTCGGGGTCTCCTCGGATCAGGTGGGTTGGTACATTCTCCCGTTCGCGGCCGGCAATTTTCTTGGGCCAGTTTTTCTCGGCCGTTTCTTCGATACCCTCGGTCGCCGGCCGATGATCACCTTCACTTATCTGATGTCGGGGTTGCTGCTTGCTGGAAGCGGCTACCTGTTTTCGATCGGAGCCCTGACCGCGGAGATGCAGACGGTTGCCTGGATGGTGATCTTCTTCTTTGCATCAGCGGCCGCGAGTTCGGCGTATCTCACCGTAAGCGAAACATTTCCACTCGAGCTCCGCGCGCTCGCGATCGCATTCTTCTACGCAATCGGCACCGGCGTCGGCGGCATTTTCGGCCCGTGGCTGTTCGGTGTTCTGATCGATACCGGCTCGCGCACGAGCCTGTTCGCCGGTTATCTGCTCGGTGCGGCGCTGATGGTGGTGGCCGCGATGGTGATGTGGCGATGGGGAATTGCTGCGGAGCGCAAACCGCTCGAAACCGTTGCCCGGCCGCTCGCCTTCATCGACTGAAGCAGCCGCTCGTCCCCGCCGCGCTGGCGAGCGGTGGCGAGCAGCCAGCGCGGCACCTTAGTTGACGCCGCGCCGGACACTCGCCCTGAACCGGGCTCGTCGGCGCGGCACCAGCGGGGACCCAGTCAGAGTCGGCGCTGGATTCCCGCTTTCGCGGGAATGAGCGGAGATAATCGGTTATCGACTGAAGATCTCGTCGAAGCTTTTTCGCAACGCGGAGTCGACCTCGCTCATCGTCGCTTTGACCCCGAGGCCGGCGAGGCTCGTCACACCCTGACGCGGGTCGCTCACGCCGCAAGCGAGAATTCCGGAATAGTGCGACAGGTCCGGTGCGACGTTCAGGGAAATTCCATGCAACGTGACCCATTTTTTCACCCGCACGCCGATGGCCGCGATCTTGTCTTCGCGGCCTTCGCCTTGGTCCGGACGGCGTACCCAGACGCCGACCCGGTCTTCTCGCCGCTCTCCGGCGATATCGAACGCAGCGAGGGTCCGAATGATCCATTCCTCGAGACCGGCCACATACCGGCGCAGGTCCGGCCCGCGCTTGCGGAGATCGAGCATCGTATAAGCCACGCGCTGACCTGGGCCGTGGTAGGTCAGCCGGCCGCCACGGCCGGTGTCGAATAGTGGAAAGCGGTCCGTGCCTGCGAGATCTTCGCCGAGCGTGCCTGTTCCGGTGGTGAACAGCGGAGGATGCTCAAGCAGCCACACGAGTTCGTTCGCCTCACCGGCGATGATTGCGGCGACGCGTGCGTCCATTTCCGCGAGCGCCTCCGGGTACGGCACGAGGTCCGAGCTCGTCCGCCATTCCACAGGCGGGAGGTCTGCCGGCGTGGGCAATGGCTGTTCGAGGGTGCGCGTGATCGGCATAAGTGAATTGTATCACGTTGCAGCTTGCGTCTTCGCAATCGAAAATGGGTGGTCGGAGCTGGGGGAGCAACAATGGACCTGGGACTCGCGGGGCGCACGGCACTTATTACGGGCGGGTCGAAAGGCATCGGCCGTGCCATCGCCGAAGGCCTCGCCGCGGAAGGCTGTCACTTGCATCTCGCGGCGCGCACCAAATCCGATCTCGAGGCTACGCGCGACGCAATTCGTTCGCGTTGGAACGTGAACGTCAGCGTCCATCCGGTCGATCTCAGCAACGGCGATGCGTGTCGCGCGCTCGCGGCGGCGGTCGGGGAAGTGGACATTCTTGTGAACAACGCGGGTGCAATTCCCGGCGGCGATATTTCCGCTGTCGAGGAGCCGCGCTGGCGCCAGGCGTGGGACTTGAAAGTATTTGGCTTCGTCAATCTGACGCGCGCGATCTATCCCGACATGATGAAGCGCAAGCGCGGTGTGATCATCAACATCGTCGGCCTGGGCGGTGAAGTTCTGAATGCGAACTACATCGCGGGCTCGACGGCAAACGCGGCACTCATGGCGTTCAGCCGCGCACTGGGCGCCCAGTCGTTCGATTCCGGCGTGCGCGTGGTCGGCATCAATCCCGGCATGGTCGCGACCGACCGCATGCGCACGCTCATGGAAACGCGTGCAGAGACGCAGCTCGGAGACAAGTCGCGCTGGCGCGAGTTCACGAAGGAGCTGCCCCAGTCTCGCGGTGCGGAGCCAAAGGAGGTCGCCGACGTCGCCGTCTTCCTCGCCTCGGATCGCGCGTCGTACGTGAGCGGCACGGTGGTCACGATCGACGGCGGATCGGCCAACCGCCGCGCGGGCTAGCGACGTTAATCATTCGCTAACCATCTATGTGCTGTCGTGACCGGGACTTTTCGGAAGCCGGGAGGGGGAGCCTTGGCAACAATCAATGAAGTCGACTGCGATATTTCCGTGGTGCTCGGATCGACGGCGGTCGCGATCCATCAGTTGTTGCGGATGGGCCGCGGCGCCATCATCGAGCTCGACGCCACCGAGGACGACGAGGTCACGGTGCTCGCCAACAACATGGCGGTGGCAAAGGGCCGGGTTACCGTGAATGGTGGCCGAATTGCGGTTTCCATCAGCCGCTTGCTGCCGAGGCCTGCGACGCTGCGCTGAGGCGCAGCCCTTGAGAACAGGGCATCGATTTGTTACATGCGGCCCGCGCGTGGGCGTGGGACGCCTGCGCCTGCTCCCTGCGGTCGTGGTGGAATTGGTAGACACACTAGCTTGAGGTGCTAGCGGGGCAACCCTTGGAGGTTCGAGTCCTCTCGACCGCACCAAACGCATAAAACGGCGGCCCCGAATGTCCTGGGGTGCGCAAGCTGCCCGACTGCCAACAGCCGTTCGTCAACTGACGAACGGCTTCAGTCTCTCGAAGTAGAGGCGCGCGAAGTAATCAGAACTTCCGTGTGTGTCGGTTGTAAAAGTGTCCCAGAAGGCCTGATCGAAAAAGCTTCGACGAGACGTCTCGTCTCCCAGCACGTCGTCCAAATCGACGTAGCCGACTTTTAGCTTGCGCGCGAACTTCTTTAGCTGACGGTTGAATTTCAACGTCACTCTTTCGCGCTCCTCGAGAGGCTTAAAGATCGTGCGCTCATCGGCGAGCGAATTCTTGTAAAAGTCGTCATCTCCGACGATCTGCGGCTTGGCGCCCAGCAATATTACGTTCTTGTTGTACGGCAGAATTTCCTGCTCAACGTAAGTCCGCAAGTGCGAGACCGAATCGGCGATGGTGTCATCGATTGATCGCCCGGACGTCGCCGCAGCTTTCCAGGCCGCGCGCCGGCAATCGATCTCGCCAAAATTGATGAGGACGCGATCGGCATTCGCGATCTGTGGGCGCAATTCGCGGGTACCTTTTTGGGCGCCGGAAACCGATTCAGTATTAGCGAGCCCAAAGGCGGTTGCGCCGGCGAATTGGTAGCATTCGAGGTGGACGCTTCGATCGAAGAACCGGGGTTGATTGACCTGCATGTAGCGGAAATAGCGAACGTGCGAACATCCGATTACCAGCCAATGCCTGGGAACTTTCTGTCCGGTCTGCTTCAACAGCTCTTTCAGGAAACCGAAGAAATTCGCCGCGGTGGGCACCATCGCATAGGCAAGGTCGGCGTATCTCAGCGCAATCTCTAGGTCTCCTAGTCTCTGATGCGTCCGCGCCAACATGAAAGCGACATTGGGATTGACCACATTGATCGGAAGCGAGGCCTGCTGAAAATACTGGAGCGCGAGGCCATACTGTTGTTGTTCGAAACACGCGATGCCAGCGAGAAAGCAAAGCTCGCTATTGTCTTGAGCTTCACCGAAGTTCGACTTGAAGATTTCGTGCGCAGACTTGAACTGGCGCGCGCTTAGCTGCGCGTTCATCGCCGCACCGATCTGGGCTTTGTCAAGTTTCTGCTGCGCGCTGATCTTGATCTGTGCGGCAGGCGCCAGGACAAAAACGTCCCCACCGAGCTCTTGCACGTCCGCTTTCTTCTTGAAGCCGCAGGTTTCACGAACGCGCAGGAGGACGTCGGAGCAGTGTGTGAAAGAGACGTCGAATTTGGCCTTCACCTTTGGATCGACCGTCACAGCTTGTAAGGCTGGAAAAGTCTGCGGCGCGGGTCGGGGGAGACCTTCCAGCAATAGATCGGCTATTCGATCCGTCGCGTTGTTCAGAGAGTAGTTCCAAACATACTGCTCGGGCGGACTTGCGTGCGGCTGAGGCGATGGTGCGGGTCCACCATCGAGGACGGCCTCTGCGGCCGATATCATCGCGAGCGGGTCTGAGAATGTCGGATTGACCTGATTGGAGAGCAGCGAGGACGCAACCCAGCCGGATCGTGGAACAAGGCTGAGCGCCACTTTCCCGGCCACCTGCGCTTCAAATCCTGTGGTGCACGATGCGTGGAGCAGCAGGCGACAAGCCATGGTCCAGGGAACGTGAGTGCCCTCGCGGACGACCTTCACATTTGGAAGTTCGTCAAATAGTCCATCCCATCGCTTCATGTCCTCAGCTGGGTGTGGGCGGATGACAATCCGCTGCTGCGGCCGCCGGCGTGCGAGCTCACGGATCGCCGTGTGCAGGGCGGCTTGGTTTGTGTCCTCGAAATCAAGATAGTCCTGCCACTGTTGCCACGAAGCCGGGTCATTTGGATTGATGAAACCGGCTTTCACGGCATTCTTCGTTACCTCGTCGCCCTGCCAGATGCTGTTGATGGTCGAGAAGTTCGTGTTCACCAGAACGAAATCGCCATGGCGGGCGGTGATTTCATCGATCTCTCTTTGGAAGAAGGGGCGCAGCGGCGGCTTCAGCAGATCGATCCGGCCGTTGCCGGAAATTTCGATGCGATTCTTTCCATTTGAAAGCCGCCGGAGAACGTCACACTCGAACTGGCCATGTGCAAGCATGAGATCCGGCCACTGAAAAATGCCTTCGATGCAAATCGCTTCAATCGCCTGCACTTCGATCTGCGCCAGCATCTCCTCGTGCAGTACAACGACGCGATGACCGCTCTGGCGTGCCAGCGCCATCATCGACTGTTGGAACTTGGTGAAACTCTTGAACAGGATGACGCCCGGCGACAGCCGCGAGATGTTTTGGTAGATCGTCGATTGACGTCCGAGCACGACCGTATAGCCACGTTCTGCCAGCGTGGCTGCGAGCAATGCCTTGCTGTCGAATTCGCGGGATTGAAACTCGATTGGAAGGTAGATGATCGGGAACTGTGTCACGCTCGTCTGCTGCGGCTCCGGCGTCTTATGTCTACTTTGCAGTCTACCACGCGGAAGCTAGGCCGCTACAATGGTTCGGCCACTTGCCGCAACGTAACTGACCTAGTCCGGTCTGCTGGCGGATGCGACAGCCGCGCTACGCCCTTCCTGAACCATCTTGCGCCAGCGGCCGAACATCGCGCCTTCGGGGAGCGAGCTGGCTTTCGCAGCCGCAGTCTTAGCCGCGGGTGCCGGAGCGGTTTTTGCGGCAACGGTCGTCGCATAATTGCTCGAGGCTTCCGCCGGCGCGTAGTTGTTCGTGGCGTCAAGCTTCGTATCGGAACGCACGCGCACGACATGCCTGATCGGCGCGACTGGCTTCGCCAAGGCCTCCGCGACGAGGGGTCCGGACGGAATCTCCGGATCGGTGCCGGGCGCTGGCACGAGATGGACGACACGAAATCCGCGTGTCTTCAGCTCCCTCAGCAGCTTGGGGAGCATCTGCGCGGTGCGGACTTCGGCGTCGTGCAGCAAAAGAACGCCCGAACCTTTCAGCCCTAAGCCGCCCGATGGCTCTTTGGAAGACATGCTCGCCGGAAATCGGCAGCCAGTCGTCCGCGGTCAGATCGGCGCTCATGACCGCAAGGTTTTTGCGCTTCGCATAGGCTTCGACGCCGGCAGAGTTGAACAAGCCGGGAAAACGAATGAACGGTGCGGGGAGGACGTTCGACCGGCGCCAAAGCAGCGGCGATCGAAGCAAACCCCATCTCGAATTCCTTGATACCCAATGCCTCACCCATCGTGAAGAGGTGATGGCTCTCCGTGTGGTTCGCGATCGTGTGTCCATCGCGAGCCATTTGCTGAACTACCTCCTGGATGCGCCCGGGCGTGACGCCCGATCACGAAGAAAGTCGCCTTCACGCATTCCGCACGCAGTGCCTCGAGCACTTTCGAGGTCATCGGCAGTATTGGCCCGTCGTCGAAGGTGAGCACGACCTCCTTCGGCGCGAGCGCGAGCGTCTGGTGGTATTGCATCGAGCCAATGCGGCCGAGTTTCGCGGGATCTATCGCGATCGTTCGCGATGTTCCAAGGGCGCTCGGATTGGCACACGGCTCCGCCAGGGCCGGCCATGCACAGACCAAGCCGACCGCGCACGCTAATGCGGTCCGGAATCGCTTCACGCCCCCGTTCCCCCATGGTTATCCTAGCGCAGCTCGAGGCGGTTTGCAGGGTTGAAGTGCGACCGCCCGAACGACGCGCGTGCGTTTGCCTTCGTGGCTACGGCTGCCTAGAACGAGAAACCTTCGCTTTCCCTCGGTCGGATCGTATGAGCGAGACCGCCGTCGTACCGGCTCCCGCGCCAAAGCCGCGCCGCCCTCGGTTCCGCACCGCGGACGGGGCCGTGGCGCCACGCTTCATTGCGGCGATCCAGGCCGCGCTCAAGGAGAACGACGTCACTCGGCTCGGCACGCTCACGGGCAAGCTGCACGAAGCCGACCTTGGCGACCTGATCGCGGCGCTCGATCCTGCGGAGCGTCCGAGGCTCGTCGAGCTGCTTGGCAAAGACTTCGACTTTACGGCGCTCACCGAAGTCGACGATTCCGTGCGCGAGGAAATCCTCGGCGACCTGCCGGCTGAGGCCGTAGCCGAGGGTGTGCGCGAGCTCGAATCCGACAACCAGGTCTATCTGCTCAAGAACCTGTCGGAAGAGAACCAAGCGGAAATTCTCGACCAGCTGCCTGCGTCGGAGCGCAAGGCGCTGGAGCGCAGCCTGCGCTATCCGGAAGACAGTGCCGGTCGACGCATGCAGACCGAGTTCATCGCCGTGCCGCCGGACTGGAAGGTCGGCGACGTGATCGACCATTTGCGCGAGAATCGCGACCTGCCGGATTCCTTCTATGAGTTGTATGTCGTCGGAAAGGACCAGCGTCTCGTTGGGGCGGTGCGCCTTGACCGCATGCTGCGCTCGATGCGACCGGTGCGGATCGCCGACATTCTTGTCGAGGACCCGCAGATCGTACGTGCCAATGACGATCAGGAAAGCGCGGCACGTCAATTCGAGCGATACGATCTGGTCTCGGCGCCGGTAGTTGACGAGGAAGGGCGGCTGGTCGGCGTGCTTACGGCCGACGACGTGCTCGATGTCATCGAGGAAGAGGCGGAGGAGGACTTGCGTGCGCTTTCGGGCGTGCGCCGCGCGGAGGACTTGTCCGACACGGTGATCGACACGGCGAAACTGAGATTGCCGTGGCTCGTACTCAATCTCGTGACGTCCTTTCTCGGCGCGGGCGTAATCTCGCTGTTCCAGGCGACGATTCAGGAGGTGGTCGCTGTTGCGATCCTGATGCCGGTCAATGCTGCGCTCGGCGGAAACGCGGGAACCCAGGCGCTCGCGGTTGCGGTGCGCGCGCTCGCGACGCAGGAACTCAATCGCTCGAACGTGGCGCGTGTGATCGCGCGCGAGGTGATGGTGGGCGTCGTCAACGGGGTGGCACTCGCGATCATCGCCGGCGTTGCGGCCGGAATCGCCTTTGGCAATTCGCGGCTAGGCGTGGCGCTCGGCGGCGGGATGGTCCTGTCGGTGATTTTCGGAACGACCGTTGGCATTCTCGTGCCGTTGCTCGTTCGCCAGTTGAGGATCGACCCGGCGATCGCGTCGGGCGTGTTCGTTCTAACGATCACCGACGTATTCGGATTTTTCGTTTTCCTTGCACTCGCCACGGTCGCGTTCGGACTCGTCTGACGCGGTTGCGGTCGCCGTAACTTCGCGTTCGCCCAACACGGTTGACGCTTCGCTACTGGCGCCGCGCGCCGGCGGGTAGTTCGCTACCTGAATCAAATGCAAGGCATCAATTCCATTGAAATCGTGGGTATCGGATTCATCTTTCGCTCACCGTGACTGCCAACGTGCTGTGGGACCAAATGGCCGATTAAGCGGTTAAATTTATCGTCTGCCTAACCAACGGCAGAAGGGTGATGCGGAACTCTGTGCGGCGAAATCGCCCTGGCGATCGAATGATCGCCATGGTCGGCATGCTGGTGGCTGCTGCCGTCGCAGCGCTGCTCGGCTTCGGCATCCTTGTTGCCAAGCGCGTCGACCAGGAATCCGCGTTCCGCGAGGTCGACCTTGCCCGGCGCCAATTCACCGAATTGCAGCACAAGATCAAGGTTGACTTGGCGACCTTTGCGCGTTGGGACCCACATCTCGATCCCACAAGCGACTACTTCGACCACGATTGGGTGCATCGCTACTTCGGCCTGCGCCTCCAGCACGATCGCGGGCATAACCGCTCATTTATCCTGGGACCGGCGGGAAATCCGATCTATTCGTCGGCCGAGGGAAGCATGACCGGCAGCGATCTTTTTCGCCGGATGCAACGGCGGGCCGGCGCGCTCATCGACGCGGTTCAACGCGCGCACGCGGTCTCCGACATAGAGTTCGACTCCGACGTTTCACCTGAAGGGCGAGGCGCCGGTACGACCAAAATTCGAAGTCGCGTTCAGGCGCGTGGACGGCCGTCCCGCCGTGGTCGGCGTCGCCACTATCGTGCCAGGCGATGGGCGCGGGACATCGGTTAGTTCTACGCCGCCGATCGCGGTTACGGTTGCCTTCCTGGGACGCGAGATGCTGCAGGAGATCGCGCGGGAGATCGCGGCGGACTCGGTTGTTGTTCACGACGGTGCGCTGACAGAGAACGTGCTTGCAGGCGGCAAGGTGGCAGTGGAGGTCCCGCTTGCGTTCGATGAGGCTCCGGCGTGGCTCGTCTGGTCGCCGCGCGCCCCGGGCGCGACCATGCTGTTGCAGCTGCTTCCCGGGTTGCTTGCGGTCGTTACGCTACTCGCGGTCGTAACGATGGTGGTGCTGCTCTATGTCCGCCGCACGACCGAGCGGCTCGATCACAGCGAGCGCAGGGCGACCGAACTTGCCTACCATGACCGGCTGACCGGGCTGCCGAACCGCGTGCATCTGCTCGACTCGCTCACGGCGCGCCTGGCGGAGAGCAAGGCGCAACAGCGCTTGGCGCTCGTCTTGATCGATCTCGACGATTTCAAGAACATCAACGACACACTGGGCCACCCCACCGGCGACGAGGTGTTGTTCGCAATCGGCGAGCGCTTGAGCCGTTGCAGCGGCGAACAGGGAATGGCAGTGCGGCTCGGTGCCGACGAATTCGCCGTGCTGGGTCCGGTCGGCGAGGGTGACAAGGGCGTCGTCGAACTTTGCCGGCGAGTGCTCGATTGCATGCACGCCTCCGTGCTCGCCGGCGACCACGTGCTGAATATAAGCGCGACCCTCGGCGCGGCTGTCGCGCCTGACGATGCGGACACGGGCGAGCAGCTGCTTCGCCGCGCGGATATCACGCTGTATCGCGCAAAGTCGGAATGCCGCGGCAGCTATCGGTTGTTCGACGTGAGCTATGAGGAGGTGCTGCACAAACGCAGCGCCATCGAGCGTGACCTGTCGCAGGCGCTTGCCATGGAACAGCTGACTGTAAAGTACCAGCCACAGTACGCCGCCGATGGCGAACGTATCGTGGGCGTCGAGGCGCTCGTCCGTTGGGATCACCCAGAACGGGGCGTAGTTCCGCCCTCCGAGTTCATTCCCGTCGCAGAACACAGCGGACTCGTGGTGAAGCTCGACGAATGGGTGTTGCGGCGCGCCTGTGAGCAGGCGTCGCGCTGGCCGGGCCTCGGGCTCGCCGTCAATCTGTCAGCGTCGAATTTTCGAATGGGAAACGTCGCGGAGCGCCTCGCGCGCGTGTTCGCCGAGACCGGTTTTGACCCGCGCCGGCTCGAGATCGAGATTACAGAAAGCATGCTGCTCGGCGCCACCGGCGAAGTGCTCGGCGAACTCTCCGAACTGCGCCGCCTCGGCGTGCGGATCGCGCTCGATGACTTCGGCACGGGCTACAGTTCGCTCGGCTATCTGCGCCGCTTCCCGGTCGACAAGTTGAAGATCGACAAGTCGTTCGTTCAGAATCTCGGCATCACCGAGGATGCCGCCGCGATCGTGGAGTGCGTGACCCGGCTCGGTCGTGCGCTCGGTCTTGCCGTCACCGCCGAAGGGGTTGAAACTGGAGAGCAGCACCGGTTCGTTCGCGCAGTCGGTTGCCACCAGGTGCAGGGCTATCTGTTTTCCGCGCCGCTCGAAGCGGACGAAGTGGATGAGCTCGTCGGGCCAGGCCGGTCCAAGACGCGTCGCACCGAGCCGCGGCTCGTGACCGCCTGATCTTCACGCCCGTCGATTTGACCTTCCCCGCTTCGGACCTAGGCTACGTTCCGTAGGGGGCGCAGATGGCGGATCCTGTTCCGCGCGATCCGAACTGGGAAGCGAAAGTGCGCGCGAGCTTCGCGCGGCAAAGCTTCATGGACACGATCGGGGCGCGGCTCACAACCGTCAGCCCGGGACGCTGCGAGATCGAATTGCCGTTTCGTGGCGATCTTTGCCAGCAGCATGGGTTCCTGCACGGCGGCGTCGTTACGGCCATTGCGGCCAATGCCGGCGGCTACGCGGCGTTCACGCTGATGCCGGCGAATACTTCGGTCGTTGGAATTGAGTACAAAGTGAACCTGTTCGCGTCGCCGAAGGGTACGCGGTTCGTGGCGCGCGGCCGTGTCTTGCGCGCAGGCCGCAAACTGCACGTTGTCGAAAGTGAAGTAGAGGCCGCGCAGGAGGGCGAGCTGCGACCGGTCGCACGAATGCTCGCAACCATGATGGCAGCTGAGGGCATTGCGGAGATCGGTGTCGAGGTGCGCGCGTGACCCGCTTCGAGCCACGCGATCCGGACTGGGACCGCAAGGTGCGGGAAAGCTTCGCCCGTCAAACCGTCATGGAGACGATCGGTGCGTCGATTGTCGCGCTGGAGCCCGGGCAGTGCGAGATCCTGCTGCCGTACCGGCGCGATCTTTGCCAGCAGCACGGCTATCTGCATGCGGGGATCACGACGGCGGTGGCGGATTCAGCCGCCGGCTATGCCGCATTCTCGCTCATGCCTCCCGGCGCTTCGGTCTTGACCGTTGAGTTCAAGGTCAATCTGATGGCGCCGGCGAGCGGGGAACGCTTCTTTGCCCGGGGCAATGTGATCAAGCCTGGCCGTACGCTACTCGTGGTCGAGGCGGAGGTGCTTGCCGAAGAGAAGGGCGATCGCAAGTCGGTAGCGCACATGCTCGCGACGATGATGTGCCTGACAGATGCGCGCGACCAGCCGAGCTGACAACAAGGAATGCACATGGCGACCAATGCATGGACGGGACTCGACTTCGGGCTCGGCGAAACGGCCGACATGCTGCGGCAGACCGTGCGCGGGTTTTCCGACGACAGCATCGCGCCGCGCGCTGACGAGATCGATCGGACCAACAAGTTTCCGCGCGACCTCTGGCCGGAGATGGGAGAACTCGGCCTGCACGGGATAACGGTGGAGGAAGAGTACGGCGGCTCCGGTCTCGGTTATCTGGAGCATTGCGTCGCGATGGAAGAGGTCAGTCGCGGCTCGGCTTCGGTCGGGCTCTCCTACGGCGCTCATTCAAATCTCTGCGTCAATCAGATCCGCCGCAATGGCAACGAGGAGCAAAAGCGAAAGTATCTGCCGGGCCTGATCTCCGGCGAGCATGTAGGCGCGCTTGCGATGTCGGAGCCGGGGTCCGGCTCCGACGTGGTCTCGATGAAGATGCGGGCCGAGAAGAAGGGCGACCGTTATGTTCTGAACGGCTCGAAGATGTGGATCACGAACGGGCCGGAAGCGAACACGCTCGTCGTCTACGCAAAGACCGATCCGGCAGCCGGGCCGCGCGGCATCACCGCCTTCCTGATCGAAAAGGGAATGAAAGGTTTTTCGACTGCGCAGAAGCTCGACAAGCTCGGCATGCGCGGCTCTGATACGTGCGAACTCGTGTTTCAGGATTGCGAAGTGCCGGCTGAGAATGTGGTCGGCAAAGTCGGTGAGGGCGTACGCGTGCTGATGTCCGGCCTCGACTACGAGCGCGTGGTGCTCGCGGCGGGTCCGCTCGGGATCATGCAGGCGGCGCTCGACGTGGTGCTGCCCTATGTGCACGAGCGCAAGCAGTTCGGCGAGCCGATCGGCACGTTCCAGCTCGTGCAAGGCAAGCTCGCCGATATGTACGTGCTGATGAATGCCGCCAAATCATACGTGTACGCCGTCGCGCGGGCCTGCGATCGCGGAGAAACCACGCGCGAAGACGCGGCGGGCGCAATTCTCTATGCGGCGGAAGGTGCGACGAAAATAGCGCTCGATGCAATCCAGCTGCTCGGCGGCAACGGTTACATCAACGAGTATCCGACTGGCCGCTTGCTGCGCGATGCCAAGCTCTACGAGATCGGCGCCGGCACGAGCGAGATCCGCCGGCTCCTGATCGGCCGGGAGATTTTCGGAAAGACCGGTTAGTCACCGAGCCCGGTTTCCGAGCCGCGAAGACATGACGCGGAAACGCCCGATCTGAGCGCCCGACCGTGCAGAAACAGAAAATAAAGGACGTACGCGGAAACCGCAGTCGCTGTCACCTGCCTTGCGTAAGCTGAGCGCAGCGAGACCTGTCGCGACTTTCATTTCTGCGCTTGGGCAAGTGGACCGCCTCCATGAACCCTCTGCTTAAGGAAGTCAGACACAATCCGCTGCTCTGGCTGCTTGCGTTCGTACCGGCCCTGTTCGCCGTAGAGCTACTCAGTCCGCAAGCTCACAAGCTGCTGTTCGTCCTCTCAATCTTGGCGATCGTTCCACTCGCGGCATTGCTCAGTCACGCGACGGAGTTGGTGGCGGCCAAGACGGGCGATACGATTGGGGGTCTGCTGAATGCGACGCTTGGGAATCTGACCGAACTGATCATCTCGCTGACCGCGTTGCTGGCCGGCCAGTACCTTCTCGTCAAGGCCTCCATCGCCGGGGTGATCGTCACCAACGTATTGTTCATGTTGGGCGCCTCGTTTCTGATCGGTGGTCTGAAATATCACGTGCAGGAATACAACCCGACCACGGCACGCTTGCAGGCAGGTCTGCTCTTACTTGCAACGATCGCGATGCTGATTCCCTCAGTGCTTGTTGAGGCCGACTCCCCGACCACGGACTCCTTCATCCAGGCACTCAGTGTCGGACTATCGCTGCTACTCATCGCCACTTACGGACTGGGCATGGTGTTCTCGCTCAAGACACATCCAGAGTTTTTCGGCTCTGCGAGCCACGTCGAAGCCGGTGAGGTGCCTTGGCCGATGGGGTTGGCTCTGGCGACCTTGGCGGGGGTGACGATTCTCGTCGCGCTTGTAAGCCACGTGTTTGTCGAATTGGTGCAGCACGCGGCCGAAGCGTTCGGGATGACGCCCGCGTTCGTGGGTTTCATCGTGGTGGCGTTGGTTGGCGGAGCGGCGGAGGCGGTGTCGGCGTTTTCCGGCGCCCGCAAGAACCGTCTCGACCTGAGCGTCGGGATAGCGCTCGGCAGCGCATCCCAGATCGCGCTCTTTGTCGCTCCCGTGCTCGTCCTTCTCAGCTACGTCATCGGGCCGACACCGATGGATCTGCAGTTTTGGCCGGGCGCTGTCGCAATGATGCTCATTGCGACTTTCACCGCCTCGTTGGTCACCAGCAGTGGCAGGTCGGCGTGGTTCGTCGGAGTGCTCCTCCTCATGGTGTATCTGATCTTTGCCATCACGCTCTATCTCCTGCCGCCGCAAACGTCGTGATGAAGCCGATGGCACACGTCAGCGGCGAGAAGCGCCGGGCCAGTTCGTGCCGATTGCCGCAACACGACGGAAACGGGGCGTAGGAACTCTCGAACGAGTATTCGGCCCTGAGGAGCAGTAAGAGGGCATCCGCCTGCGCACGCGGCGAGCACTTGCTAGAGGTGCTCATCTCGGCTGCATGTCGGCCCTTAGGCCATCGGTTCCCGGCCCTTGCGCGCTTGTGGCGCGGGCCATTCCCGATAAGCTTGCGATAAGCAGCAGACACCTGTTGGGCGGATCGCGAGGCGGCCGACCCGACGAAATCGGGAGAGCTCAATGAATTGTGTATTTGCAAAACGCGCGTCGATTGCCGCGCTCGGCATGGCGGCGACGCTGGTTGCGGGCACGGCGCTCGCACAGGATCTCAAGATCGCGCTGATCGCCGGCAAGACCGGCGCGCTCGAGGCCTATGCGAAGCAGACGGAAACGGGGTTCATGATGGGCCTCGAGTACCTGACCAAGGGCACGATGACCTGGGAAGGCCGCAAGATCGTCGTCAGCGTGAAAGACGATCAGCTGAAGCCAGACCTCTCGCGCTCGTTGCTCGAGCAGGCCTATGGCGACGACAAAGTCGATATCGCGGTGGGTACGACTTCTTCCGCGGCAGCGCTCGCCATGTTGCCGATCGCGCAGGACTACAAAAAGGTGCTGATCGTCGAGCCGGCGGTCGCCGATGCCATCACCGGCGACAAATGGAATCCGTATATTTTCCGCACCGGGCGCAACTCGACGCAAGATGCGTACGCCGCGGCTGCCGCGTTTCCAAAGACCGGTGATGTGAGCGTTGCAACCCTCGCACAGGATTATGCGTTCGGCCGCGACGGCGTTGCCGCGCTGAAGGCCGCGCTTGCGCAGATCCGACCCAACGTGAAAGTCGTCTTCGAGGAGTATGCGCCGCAGAACACGACGGATTTCACCGCGCACGCGCAGCGGTTGTTCGATGCGCTGAAAGACAAGCCGGGCCGCAAAGTGATCCCGATCATCTGGGCGGGCCCGCATCCGCTGCCGAAGATCGCGGCCCTCGACCCCAAGCGCTACAACATTGAAATCGCACCCGGCGGAAACATCCTGCCGGTGATGCAGCTGTACAAGGATTATCCCGGAACCGAAGGCGCGATTTACTACTACTGGGACTTCCCGAAGAACGACATGAACAAGTGGCTCGTCGCGGAGCATCAGAAGCGCTTCAACGCACCGCCCGATTTCTTCACCGCGGGTGGTTTCGCGGTAGCTTCGGCTGTGCTCGCGGCCGTGAAGGAGGCGAAGTCCACGAACACGGATGCGCTGGTCAAGGCGATGGAAGGGCTCAGCTTCGACACGCCCAAGGGCAAGATGACTTTCCGCAAGGAAGATCATCAGGCGGAGCAGGAGATGTACCACTTCAAGGTCAAGGCAGACGCCAAGGGCAACGAGCTGCTCGATCTCGTCGGGGTGATCCCGCCCTCGGACATGCCGATTCCGGTCCGCAACAAGCGGTAGCGCTCGCACGACGGCGCCAGCAATGGCATGCTGCAAGACGAAGGCGGTGTTCCCGCCTTCGTCTTTTCCTTTGGCACAATGAACGCGACAAACCCGATCCTGGAAACGCGCGGCCTCACGATCCGCTTCGGCGGACACGTGGCAGTGAACGATGTCAGCTGCGCGTTCCAGCCGGGAAGCCTCACCGCAATCGTTGGCCCGAACGGTGCGGGGAAGACCACGTACTTCAATCTGATTTCGGGACAGCTGCCGGCGAGCGCGGGCCAGGTCCTCGTCAAGGGTGAGGACGTGACGCGACTTCCAGCGTCGGCGCGCACGCAGCGCGGACTCGGGCGCGCATTTCAGCTGACCAACCTGTTCCCCAACCTTACGGTGTTCGAAAACGTACGACTTGCCGTTCAGGCTCGCGCGCGGGCGGGCATGAGCTTGCTCTCGCTCTGGACTGACCGGCGCGACCTGATGGCGGCCGCGGAAACCATCCTCGCCCGAGTAAATCTCGCGGACCGGCGCGAGGCGGTCGCGGGCTCGCTTCCGCATGGCGATCAACGGAAGCTCGAGGTCGCGCTCCTGATCGCGCTGGAGCCGGACGTGTTCATGTTCGACGAGCCGACGGCGGGCATGTCGGTCGACGAGGTGCCGAACGTGCTCGAGATCATCGGCGAGCTGAAGCGGAGTGGAAACAAGACCATTCTGCTGGTCGAGCACAAGATGGACGTCGTGCGTTCGCTCGCGGAGCGCATCATCGTGTTGCACAATGGCGTGCTCGTCGCCGACGGACTGCCAGCGGAGGTGATGGCGTCCGCAATCGTGCGCGAAGCTTACCTCGGGCAGGAGCTCGGCAATGAGTGAACCGCTGCTCACACTCGAGGGCGTGCATACGCATATCGGCCGCTATCATATCCTGCAGGGCGTGGAGCTTGCGGTACCGCGTGGCGGTTTCACCGTGCTGCTCGGCCGCAATGGTGCGGGCAAGACGACGACGCTGCGCACGATCATGGGCCTGTGGAAGGCCTCGCGCGGACGTATCCGCTTCGCGGGCGCGGACGTGACGGCTCGGCCGACACCGGAGCTCGCCGGTGCGGGTATCGCCTATGTGCCGGAAAACATGAGTATTTTCGCGGGCCTCACGGTTCACGAAAATCTTCTCCTCGCCGCGCGATCCGGGCAAATCGAGAAAGCCCGGCTCGAATGGATCTTCTCGCTGTTCCCGGCGCTGCAGCGCTTCTACGGGCTCGCCGCTGGCGCGCTCTCCGGCGGGCAGCAGCAGATGCTCGCGATCGCGCGCGCTCTCATCGAAACGCGCGAGCTGATTCTCGTCGACGAGCCGACCAAGGGCCTCGCACCCGCGATCGTCGGCAACATGATCCGCGCATTCCGTGAGGTGAAGAGCGCCGGCGCGACCGTGCTGCTGGTCGAGCAGAATTTCATGGCCGCGCGCATGCTCGGCGATACGGTTGCGGTGATGGACGACGGACGCATCGTGCACCATGGGCGCATGGCCGATCTCGCCGGCGATCCTGCCTTGCAGCATCGGCTCCTCGGCTTGCATCTGGATCAGCACCAATGACGGACCGTGCCGCCGAACGGGAGGAGGCGGCCGTCGCTGTGGCGCCGATCGACTGGATTCCGATCCTGCTCGTCGCTGCGGTCGCGCTCGTGGCGCTGCCGCTCATAGGCAGCTTCTCGACCTGGGTGACGCTTACGGTCGCAGCACTCGCAATGGGCATGATGATCTTCGTCATGGCGTCGGGACTGACCCTCGTGTTCGGTCTCATGGACGTGATCAACTTCGGGCACGGCGTGTTCATTTCAGTTGGCGCCTACGTCAGCCTGCTTGTGCTGTGGCCGCTTACGGGATGGGTGAATTCCCCGTCGGTAGCGCTCAATGTCACGGTCCTCCTCTTGTGCATCCTCGTTTCCATGGCTGCATCGGGCCTGTTTGGCTGGATGTTCGAGCGCGTCATCATCCGGCCCGTATACGGTCAGCACCTGAAGCAGATCCTCGTCACCATGGGCGGGCTGATCGTCGTCGAGCAGCTGCTTTACGCATTCTTCGGCGGCAATCCGATCGCGATTGCGTTGCCGCAAAGTTTCCGGGGTGGGCTCGCGTTCGGACCGGACATTGTCGTCGAGCGCTACAGGCTGATTGCGTTGGCGGTCGGAGTCGTTGTGTTCGTCGGGATGCAGCTGGTCCTGAACCGAACGCGCATCGGACTGCTCGTCCGCGCTGGCGTGGAAAACCCGGAAATGGTCGAGGCGCTGGGTTATCGGATCCGGCGACTGTTTATCGGCGTGTTCGTCGCAGGCTCGGCGCTGGCGGGCCTTGGCGGCGTCCTGTGGGGTTTCTACCAGCAGACGCTGACCGTCGGCATGGGGCTGCAGGTACTCGTGCTGATCTTCATCGTCGTGATCATCGGCGGATTGGGCTCGATCGGCGGCTGCCTTGTTGGGTCGCTGCTGGTGGCGCTCGTCGCGAACTACACGGCCTTCCTCGAGCCGAAAATTGCGCTCGTGTCGAATATCGCCCTCATGCTCGCCGTTCTGCTCTGGCGACCGCAGGGACTCTATCCAGTGGTGAGGAGCTGAGACGTGCTCGGGCGCGTGCTGTCCGGAGATTTTCCTCGCTCGGCTCCGCTCACGTCGGTACTCCTGATCGTTCTGTTCGTGCTCGCTTTCGCGCCGTTCCTGTTTTCCGGCGCGCAGCCGCTGAATGTCGCGGCGAAGGTCTGCGTCTTCATCCTGCTCGTCGCGTCGTACGATCTACTGCTTGGTTACACCGGCATCGTTTCGTTCGCCCACACGATGTTCTTCGGGATCGGCGGTTACGGCGTCGCGATCGCGCTCGCGCGAGTCGGGCCGACCTGGGAGGCGCTTGCGGTTGGTATTGCCGCCGCGATCGTGGTGGCGAGCGTCTTGGCGCTCGTGATCGGACTGTTATCGCTGCGCGTGCGGGCGATCTTCTTCGCCATGATTACGCTCGCGGTTGCCACGGCATTCGCGGTGCTGGCTTCGCAGCTCTCCGGATTTACCGGTGGGGAAGACGGGTTGAACTATCGCGTCCCGGAGGTACTGCGCCCCTCATTTCGACTGTTTGACGCGCCGGTGCTCGGTACTGCGATCACGGGGCGCGTCATTACCTACTACATCGTGTTTCTCGGCGCGCTGATCGGGTTCATCGCGCTTTTGCGCGTCGTGAACTCTCCGTTCGGCCGTGTGCTGCAGGCAATCCGCGAGAACGATTTTCGCACCGAGGCGCTCGGTTACAGGGTGGTTGTGTATCGCTCGGTCGCGAGCGTGGTATCGGCGATGATGGCCGCGCTCGCGGGCGTGCTGCTCGCGCTGTGGCTGCGCTACACCGGGCCGGACACGACGCTGTCGTTCGCAATCATGATCGATGTGCTGCTCATGGTCGTGATCGGAGGCATGGGCACGATGTATGGCGCCGTGATCGGCGCGTCGCTGATGATCGTCGCCGAGAACTATCTGCAGGCCGTGCTCGGACGTCTGGGCGAGGTGGTGTCAGGTGTTCCGCTCTTGTCATCGCTGTTGTCAGCGGAGCGGTGGCTGCTGTGGCTCGGTATCCTGTTCGTGCTGAGCGTCTATTTTTTTCCGACCGGAATCGTCGGGAGGCTGCGTGCGTTGGCGATGAAGCGCTGACAATAAGCCGTGTCCGGCGCTACACTTTGAGTGAACATGGGGGAGTCAATGGCCGGAAGAATGAAGGGCAAGGTCGCGCTCGTCACCGCGGCGGGGCAGGGGATCGGACGCGCCATCGCACAAGCTTTTCTGAACGAAGGCGCGCGGGTCATCGCGACCGATCTGCAACCTGAGAAACTTTCCGGTCTCGAAGGCGCGACTCGAGCGCAAACTCGATGCGCGGTCGACGCAGGACGTCAATGCAGCGGCGGCCGAAATCGGCGCGATCAACGTACTCGCGAACTGCGCGGGCTTCGTGCATCACGGCAGCGTGCTCGAATGCACGGACACAGACTGGGACTTTTCGTTCGATCTCAACGTCAAATCGATGCATCGGACGCTACGGGCTTTCGTGCCGGGAATGATCGGCAACGGCGGCGGCTCGATCATCAATATCGCTTCGGTCGCGTCATCCGTCACCGGTGTGCCCAACCGATACGTTTACGGTGCGACGAAGGCGGCCGTGATCGGGCTCACCAAGGCGGTCGCCGCCGATTTCATCCAGAAGGGCATCCGTTGCAACGCGATCTGTCCCGGGACGATCCAGACGCCGTCGCTCGATGAGCGAATCGCGACCGGTGCCAAGACAAGTGGCCGAACGAATGACGCCGTGCGGAAGGATTTCGTCGACCGGCAGCGCATGGGGCGGCTCGGCACACCGGCCGAAGTTGCGGCACTCGCGGTGTTCCTCGCGTCGGACGAGGCGAGCTTCGTGACCGGCCAGCCCTACATCGTGGACGGCGGAATGGTGTTGTGATCATGATTGTCATGCCCGCGCTTGTCGCGGGGCATCCACGCCTTCCGTGAAAGACAAAGCGTGGATTGGCCGGGACAAGCCCGGCCATGACAAGAAATGGGCTTCACGAAGCGAAGACGTCGAGCAGATCTTCGCGGCGTTCCAGGACCTTGAGGTACGCCTGCGTTGTGCTGTCGATGTGGCGTCGCATGAGTTGTCGCAGCGCTTTCACATCACGCGCCTTTGCCAGACGTACGATCTCGCGGTGGTCCTCGAATGAGCTTCGATTGAGGCCTGCGTCGCGGGACAGGCGCAGGCGAAGCGCCTGAATGCGAAAACTGATCTGATTGAAGGCGTCCTTGATGTAGCGGTTGCCGCAGAGATCGATGATCGCTTGATGAAACTCGCCGTCGAGCGTGCTGTAGGCAACGCTGTCCCCGGCGTCTTCGGCGGCCTGCATCGCATCGACGAGTGGCTCGAGGCGCGTCACAAGCTCTGCCTGGTTGCGTTCGACAGCGGCGGCGATCGCCGCGACTTCGAGAATTTCGCGAAGTTCGCCGATCATTGCGACCTGGTCCGCCGCGACGCTGAAAACATAGGTGCCACGCTGGGGCAGCACCTCGACGAGCCGCTCCGACTTCAACTGCAAGAGCGCTTCGCGCACCGGCGTCTTGGACATGCCGAGCTCGGCCGCGAGTGTGTTCTCAGACAGCGCTTCGCCCAGCCGCAGGCGGCCGTCGATGATACGTTTGCGCAATTCTTCGACCACCAGCTCGGTCAAAGACTTCGGGCGGGCGATCTTGGTGGTGCTCGTGCTGTCGGGCGCCGGGGCGCGCGGAGTGACACGCGCGGGACGGCGCCGAGTAAATTGACCCATGACTCATATCTGATATCTTAGCGCCAAAGGGCCGACAAGAGCGCTTTTGCGTGACGGCGCACGGGATGCGCCGCCGACGCTTGGGACATAGGGAGGAAGCTCATGAAAGTTTTCCGGACGACGGCGTCACTTTGCGTGGCCGTCGGCATGCTTTCGTTTGGTGCGTCTAGCGCGGGGGCGCAGACGCACACGCTCAAGTTCAACCACGTGCTTGGGCCGAAGGAGCCGTACCACGACGGCTTTCTGAATTGGGCGAAGCGCGTTGAAGAGCGCACGAAGGGAGGCCTCAAGATCGAGGTCTTCCACTCCGCACAGCTCGGGCGTGAAGAAGACATCATCGAGCAGATCCGTCAGGGCGCGAACATCGGGCAGAACACCGACTCCGCGCGCATGGGCAACTACGTGCCAGGCATCGCAGTGATGAACGGTCCTTACTTCGCGGAGACGCTCGAGGAAGTGGCGAAGCTTCGCAAAGCGCCGACCGTTGTGAAATGGCAGGAAGAGCTCGCGTCGAAGTTCGGGCTCAAAGTTTTGTCGTTTAACTGGGTGCAAGGCTACCGGC
Organism: uncultured Alphaproteobacteria bacterium; assembly: GCA_963711595.1. Taxonomy (GTDB): domain Bacteria; phylum Pseudomonadota; class Alphaproteobacteria; order Rhizobiales; family Xanthobacteraceae; genus JAUSIF01. Next base: position 427,514 of record CAVQER010000005.1, on the reverse strand, counting down.
ACTTTTTTACGAACAAGCCGATCAAGGTACCAGGCGATCTCAGCGGACAGCGCATCCGTACCCCGCCCGCACCGATCTGGCAGGAATTGATCCGTGCGCTGGGTGCGGTTCCCGTCGCGATGGCGTTCGGCGAAATGTATCCGGGCCTGCAACAGAGGGCGATCGACGGCGTCGAGCTCGTCTACAACAACATTCCCGGTGGAAAATTCTACGAGGTGCTGAAGTTCGCGAACGAGACGAAGCACATCATGCTGATCAACTTCGAGGTGGTCAGCGCCAAATGGTTCGACAGCCTGCCGAAGGAGTTCCAGCAGATCCTGATCGAGGAATGCGACAAGGCGGGTGAAGAGACCTCGAAGCTGATCTTCAAGCTGGAAGGCGAAGTCGAGCAGCAGCTGAAGGGCCGCGGGATGACGATCGTGAAAGACGTCGACCTCGGCGCCTTCCGCAAGGCCGGCGACAAGGCCTACGAGGTCCTGAAGATCATCGACGCGAAGAACGCCGTGCACAAGGAAATCGGCAAGAACTAGGCGGCAGTTTCGGAATGCGGAAGCTCTACGAACGAGTTTGCGCGGCGGAGGCGTGGGTCGCCGCCGCGCTGCTCATTTTGATGGTCATCCTGATCTTCCTCGGCGGCGTGATGCGGATGTTGGGCCAGCCGATCAACTGGTCTAGCGACGCCGCAACCTGCTTTTTTGCGTGGGCGTGCTTTCTCTGCGCGGACATCGCGTGGCGTAAGAACAGCTTGATGTCGATCGAGGTGCTCACCAACCGCCTGCCGGCGCACCTGCAGAGCGCGTGCCGCTATCTCAACTACGCGATCATCGCAGCCTTCCTCGTCTACCTCATCGTGATGGGTCTGTACCTCTCCTGGATCAGCCGTGCGCGCAGCTTTCAGGGCATCCCGGAGATCAGCTACTCGTGGGTGACGCTGAGCCTTCCGGTCGGTGCGCTGCTGCTTCTGATCACGACGGCGCTCAAGGTAGGCGCCGAAATGCGCGGGGAGCACGTCGAATCAAAAGTCGTAGACGTGCTTTGAGGCCCGCGGTGAAACGCCGATGCTGATCGTCCTCATCGCGTTTACCGTCCTCTTGCTCCTCGGCATGCCGGTGGCCTTCGCGATCGGTATTTCCGGCGCGTTGTTTTTCCTGCAGCACCCGGAACTGCCGATCACGATTCCGATCCAGCTAACTGTCACCGAGACGCAGAATTTCGCGCTGCTTGCCGTGCCGCTGTTCATTCTCGCGGGCAACTTCCTCAACAACTCGGGCATTACCCACAACTTGCTGAAGCTCGCGACGGTGTTGACCGGGCGGTTGCAAGGGGGACTCGCGCAAACGTCGATCGCGCTGTCGACGCTGATGAGCGGCGTGACCGGCTCGTCCATCGCCGATGCTGCCATGAACGCGCGCATTCTCGGTCTCCAGATGCTGAAGCGCGGTTTTTCAAAAGGATATGCGGCCGGCGTCATTTCCTACGGCTCGCTCATGGCGCCGATTATCCCACCTGGAATTGGGTTCATCCTGTATGGGACCGTCGGTCACGTTTCGATCGGTCGTCTCTTTGCCGCCGGGATCATTCCCGGGCTGATGCTGTGGGCATCGCTCGCGATCGCCATTTCGATCACGGCGCGACGGCGCGGCTACAAGCCGGAGCGAGAGACCCGACCGACGGTCAGGGAAATCGCCATCGCTTCCTGGGGCGGGATCTGGGCGATCCTGTTTCCGGTCATCCTGCTGTTCGGACTCCGCTATGGCGTCTTCACGCCCTCGGAGATCGGAGCATTCGCGGTCGTCTACGCGGTGGCGATCGGGTTCTTCGCGTACCGCTTGCTGACCTTCGCCGGATTCCGCGAGGCGATCGAGGGGAGTCTCGTCGACATCGGAGCGGTGATGTTCCTCCTCGCCCTTTCGGCGATCTTCGGTTACGGGATCGTGTTCGAGCGCGTGCCGGAGGTGATCTCCGCCTGGATGCTTGGGATCACCGACAACGCCCACGTCGTCATGGTCTTGATCGTGATCTTTATCCTGCTGGCGGGGACCTTCATGGAGGGCTCCGTGCTCATCATCATGCTGACGCCGATCTTCCTGCCGCTCGTGACCAAGTACGGCGTCGATCCTGTGCATTTCGGACTGGTGTTCATCATTGCCGCGACGATCGGCAACTACACGCCGCCCGTCGGTGCGGCGATGTTCGTCGTATGCCAGATCCTGCGCTGCCCGATCGGTGAGTACACGCGCGAGTCCGTTCCGTTCCTCATCGCAGTCAGCGTGGTGACGATCCTGCTGATATTCGTGCCGGAGGTTGTCCTGTTTGTGCCGGATCTGCTTTTCGGCAAGGATTGATTTCGCGCCGCCATTCTTCCGTCCAGGCCGACATGTTAAGGGGGAGGCGGAGAACGCCGATGGTGCGAGCGCTCGGACTGATTTTCGCCGCGGTTGCCGTTGCAGGAGCCGCCTTCGCGCAGGCGCAAAAGGTGGATCCACGCGATACGGCTGCCATCGATGCATGCATCAAGGAGGTGCGCGGCAAGAACCGCGACGCAGAAGCCTGCATCGGAACGGTCGCTAACGCCTGCCTCAGTGAGACGGCAGGACAGGTCGCCGCTCGAGCGGAGGCTTGCTACAATCGCGAGCATCTCGTTTGGGAAGAGATGCTGGTTGCGACGTATGACCGGCTGCGCAAGGGCCTGCAAACGACGCAGGCTGCGAAGCTGCAAGCGTCGCACAAAGTGTGGTCGGAGGCCCGAAAGCTGGGTTGCGAGTTTTATTGGGAGTTCCTGCGCGGCACGGCGGCCAGCCCGCTGGCGAGCGCGTGCTACATGCGCGAGACGGCGAGCCGCGCGATCTACCTGCAGTTCTTCGCCGACTACTCCAAGAAATGACAGGGTCGTTCTTCTCTGGTGTCCGAGCGACCGCTAGAATGTCGGCCTGAGCCCGCTGATCCAATCCCGAGCCAACATGAGCCTCACGCCTGAGTTGCGCGCCGCACTAGCGCAGGTTTCTACCGCGACGCTGACCACCGTGCTTCTGAAGAAGGGAGTGCGGCGAAGCTTCCTGCGCGGGCCGATGCCGCTTGCGCCGGGGCATGGCCGGATCGTCGGTGAAGCATTCACGCTGCGGTTCATCCCGGCACGTGAAGATCTCGCAACGCCGGAGTCCTGGGCGAGCCCGCGCTCGACGCGCGGCGCGATCGAAGAGATGCCGGAGGGCTGCATTGCGGTTGCCGACGCGATGGGCATAACCGAGGCCGGAATCTTCGGCGACATCCTCTGCGCGCGGATGCACGTGAGGAAAGTCGTTGGCCTCATCACCGACGGAGCCGTGCGTGACGCCGACGGCGTAAAGGCGACGAAGCTGCCGGTGTGGTGCGCGGCCGTGGCCGCGCCGCCGTCGGTCGCCGGTTTGACGTTCGTCGGCTGGCAGGAACCCGTGGGATGCGGAGGAGTTGCCGTGTTTCCGGGCGACGTGATCGTCGCAGATAACGACGGCGCCGTGTGCGTGCCGCAGGCACTCGTGCAGGCAGTCGCGAAGGAGGCGGAAGCGCAGGAGGCGTTCGAGGCTTGGGCCGCGGACGAAGTGATGAAGGGCGCGAAACTTCCCGGCCTCTATCCGCCGAACGACGACACCAAGGCGCGATACGCAGCATTCTGCGCGGGCAAGAAGTAACGAAAGCCATGCTGGCGGTGCAGTCAAACGGCGCGACTATCCCGATCCTCGGGCTCGGCACCTGGGACCTGCGGGCAAAAAACTGTACGCGCATCGTCGAGCAGGCGTTACGGCTCGGCTATCGGCACATCGACACGGCGCAGGCCTACGAGAATGAGCGCGAAGTGGGGGAGGGCGTGCGCGCGGCGGGCATTCCACGTGAGCAGGTGTTCATCACGACGAAAGTGTGGTGGACGAATTTCTCGGCCGGCGCGCTGGAAAAATCAGTAGCAGAAAGTCTGGCCCGGCTGAAGCTGCCCTTCGTCGACCTGCTGCTGCTTCACTGGCCAAACACATCCGTGCCGCTTCAGGAGACACTCGGTTCGCTCAGCAAGGTCAAGCGGGAAGGGCTCACGCGGCACATTGGCATTTCGAACTTCACGGTCGCGCTCGTTGAGCAGGCGGTGGCGCTGGCGGATGAACCGATCGTCAACAACCAAATTGAGCTGCATCCATACATCGATCAGAGCCGGGTGATTGCCGCCTGCCGCCGCCGCGGCATCTCGGTTACCGCATACAGCCCGATCGCGCGCGGCGCGGTGAAGGGCGACCAGGTGCTGGAAAAAGTCGGACGCGCCCATAACAAGAGCGCTGCGCAAGTCTGCCTGCGTTACCTCGTCCAGCAGGGCATCATCGCGATTCCGCGCACTAGTCGGGTGGAGCGGCTGGCCGAGAACTTCGCGATTTTCGATTTCGAGCTGCCGGCTGCCGAGATGGCTGAAATCGGAAAGCTCGCATCTCCGGCCGGCCGACGGGTCGACCCGTCCTGGGCGCCGGCCTGGGACTAGTCACCCCGCAGGTCGTTCGCAATTATTTGCTGCATCTCTTGAATTCGCTCGGAACTTTTGTCTTACGACGAAAGTTGAATGCGCGCGACCAACCGCGTATAAGGGCGAACAGGCGGGATGGGGACGTCTCGCCATCGCTCCGGGCTCTGCCGGAGTTGCCGGCGGCGCCCTTCAGGAGGAACCGCCATGCAGACGAACACCCAGCAAAGCTACCTGCCCACGATCCTTTGGACAGCGGGCGCGCTCGCAATCGTCGTCGTGTTCTCCGTGTACATGGGCATGAGCTGAGCCTTCGGGACGCACGCGAACAGAAATATTGCGGGCGGCGGATCATCTGCCGCCCGCTTTGCGCGACGACTTGCTCTCCGTCGAGGAGACGCTCGAAGCCCTGAAAAAGGCGTTGGCGATCAAGTATCGGCCACCGGGAGACAAAGGTTGAAATGTCCCGCGGTTTGTATGGGCGATAGGCGGGAGGCCGTTCAGGCAGATCGTGGGCCAAGCACCTCACGCGCGGCGGGACCGAATTGGCGGATCGCGATCACGACGAGGACAGCCGCTGTCGCTGCCATGAACACCCAGGCGCTGATGAACCAACCGAGGTAACCGAGCGCAAAGAAGAACGCACGCTGACCGCGGTTGAAATGGCGACCGGCGAGGGTGGTCATGCGCGCGAGTTTGTCAGCTGCGGCCTGCGCGGAACGTTTTTTCGCATCGATGGCTTCGGGCATCGCGCCCATCAGGATCGCGCCGTAATTGAACAGACGGTACGACCACGAAAACTTGAAAAACGCGTAGATGAAGATGACGAGAAGCCCGATGACCTTCGTCTCCCAGACCGCAAGCGTGGTTTCGATGCCGAGGGGGAGCGTTGCGAAAACCTGCATCACGTCCTGGGTCGCCCGGAGAAGTGCAAAAGTGCCGCCGATGGCGAGCAACGAGGTCGACGCGAAGAACGCGGTGCCGTTCTGCAGCGAGCCCATGATCTGGCCGTCGAGCATGCGCATGTCGCGCGCAAGCATGCGGCGCGTCCACTCCGCGCGATGGCGGTCCATGCGGTGGTTGAGGCTGCCCTCTCCGTACGGGGTCAGCTCCATGAGCGCGCCGTAACCCGCCCACGCGACGACGAACCAGAGGATTGCAACGACGTCGAGAATGCCGAATCCGTGCATGGCCGGTGCCTGGCGCGAATCGAAGCGCCACGATGCTGGCATCCACCTGGAAGCGGCGCAACGCGAGCGGCGCTAGACCGCCTCGACGTGCTTGGCTTGGGTCGAGGCCTCGTGCAGGAAGGCGCTCACGATCATGCGCTGGATCTCGCGCCGGTAATCGCTCGGGTCGACCGGCAAGAGCTCCACGCTGTCCTGATCGGCGAGGAAGTCGTCGAGCGTCTCATTGTCAATAAAGGGGAGACTCTCGAAGGCGATCTGTTCGACCGGCGTGGTCTCGGCGGGTTCAGGGACAATGATGTCCTGCTTCTTTCGCTTACGGAACATGGTGCGCAACTCCAACGCTACACTCACATTCCCCCCTTTGGCGGCCCTGACCGCGCTCACCCGCCTAGAATTGTACCGAGCGACGGGACGGAAATAGGGCAGGCCCGCGTCAAGATTGTTGCGGCATCGCCACGGGGCGGGCATCATTGACCCGCCATTTCAAACGGTTTCTCCGGACATGCCGCAGAAGATCACACTGGGCTACCGCACCCTCGTCGAAGCCGCCGAGAGGGAGGTCGAGGGGATGTCCGCCGAGGAAGCGATGAAGCTGCATGGGGGCAACGACGTAATCTTCATCGACATCCGTGACATCCGGGAGTTGAAGCGTGACGGGCGTGTCCCGGGGGCGTTTCATTGCCCGCGGGGAATGCTGGAGTTCTGGATCGATCCGGAGTCGAAGTACCACAAGCCAGTTTTTGCCGAAGACAAGAAGTTCGTGTTCTTCTGCGCGGCGGGGCAGCGGTCCGCGCTCGCGACGCAAACCGCTAAGCGCATGGGGCTGAAGCCCGTCGCGCACATCCGCGACGGGTTCAGCGGATGGAAGGCCAAGGGCGGTCCGGTTGAGATAGACGAGAAGAAATAGTCACCGGGTTCTTCCGACTCCCTGAAAATGAAATTTCTTGATTGCCGCCATCAATATTCGGCGCTTGTACGCGCATGGCCGCGTGACGATCCTCGGCGGGAGAAGGAGACGATCAGTGGCATTGAAGCTCGTTATTGCCAGCAAGAATTACTCGTCGTGGTCGCTGCGTCCATGGCTCGCACTGGCGCACCACAAGATCCCGTTCGAGGAAGTCGTCATTCCGCTCGATCAGCCGGATACCAAATCCCGAATTGCCCAGTATTCGCCTGCCGGCAAGGTGCCGATCCTCGTGGACGGAAAAGATACGATTTGGGAGTTGCTTGCGATCCTGGAGCATCTCAACGAACGCTTTCCCGAGTTGAAGCTTTGGCCGAACGAGCCGTCGGCGCGCGCACACGCCCGCGCAATTGCCGCGGAGATGCATGGGGGCTTCGCGGCGTTGCGCCAGAACTGCCCCATGAATATCAAGCGGAAGAAGAAAAGAGACCTAGCGCCTGCGGTGCAGGACGACATCAAGCGCATCACGCAGATCTGGCGCGGCGCACGAGAGCGGTTCGGGGCGGGTGGGGATTATTTGTTCGGCGCCTTCTCGGCAGCGGATTGCATGTACGCGCCGGTCGCGACGCGGATCTCCAGCTACGAGATCGACGTCGATGCCGTTTCAGCCGCCTACGTATCGGCCATCTACCGGCTGCCCGCCTTTGTCGCGTGGCGCGACGCCGCGGTGGTGGAGCCGTGGCCGTATCCGGCGACGGATTCGGTCGTTTAGGGCGACAAAACCGCCGGGCACTTTCTCGCCCCATCTGCGTTTACTCCCTGCAATACCTGCCTTTTCGGGAGCGGCGCTGACACGCGCCGCTGCAAGGGTTTCCAATCATGCACGCGAACGTGCGGGGCCAGACCATTCTGCGGCCCGGCCATAATGTGTGGCGCGTCGAACGCGCCTCGCGAGCCGCGGTGCTTATCGACGCCGCCGCGTACTTCGACGCAGTCAGGCGGGCGCTCCTCAAGGCGGAGCGACGCGTCTTCATTCTCGGCTGGGACATGCATAGCCAGACGCGGCTCGTCGGCGAGAAGGGCGAGCCCGACGACGGGCTGCCGGCGCAATTCGGCGATTTTCTCAGCGCCTTGGTCAAAGCTCGGCCGAAGCTCGAGATCTATCTGCTCGCCTGGGACTTCGCCTTCCTTTACGCCACGGAACGCGAGTTCTTGCCGCGCCTTAAACTCGGTTGGAGCACGCCCGCGAACGTGCACTTCGAGTTGGATAGCGCTGTGCCGCTCGGCTCCTCGCAGCATCAAAAGCTGATCATCGTGGACGATGCGGTCGCATTCTCCGGCGGGCTCGATGTCACGATCCGGCGATGGGATACATCCGAGCATCGCATCGACAACGAGCAGCGCGTTGATCCGGCTGGCGCTCCTTATCCGCCCTTTCACGACGTGCAGATGATGGTCGACGGCGCTGCTGCCCTCGCACTCGCGGAAATTGCTTGCAGCCGTTGGACGCGCGCATGCCCGCAGGAAGTCGGCTCGTTTGAGGAAGCAGTCGAAAATGATCCTTGGCCCGACGGTGTGCAGCCCGACTTCACCGACGTCGATATCGGGATCGCACGGACGCAACCGGAATACGCCGGGGAGCCGGCCGTGCGCGAGGTCGAGCAGCTGTTTCTCGATTCTATCGAGGCCGCGGAGCGCACGGTCTACATCGAGAACCAGTTTCTCACCCACATCGAATTTGCTGACCGGTTGTGCCGTCGGCTGAAAAAAAAGCCGAAGCTGGAAGTCTTGATCGTCGCCCCCGAGCGCGCGGAGAGTTGGGTCGAGTACCGCACCATGCGTCCGGGGCGAATGCATTTCACGCAGACGCTCTGCCGCGAAGGCAACGCGCGCATACGGCTCATGTATCCGCAGGTCAGGGCTGGCAGAAAGACGGCGAGCACCATGGTGCATTCCAAGGTTATGGTGATCGATGACACCTTTCTGCGCGTGGGCTCGGCCAACCTGAATAACCGGTCGATGGGGGCCGACACGGAATGCGATCTTGTAATTGAAGCGCGAAGCGCAGGCGAACGTGCGGGGATTCGGGCAGTTCGCGACCGGTTGCTTGCGGACCATTGCGGCGTCTCCGAAGACGAGGTCAGAGAGGAGTTACGGAGAGGAAGGTCGCTGCTGCGCGCAGCAAAGCGCCTTGCGGGCAAGGGGCACCGGCTGAAAGAGATCGATGACGGCGAGCCGCACGCCGAGGAGTTCGCTACATACCTGCAGACTCTCGCCGACCCCCAGCAGCCGATTACGGCCGAACTCCTGAACATGTTCGACGCACAATTGCCGAAGCGCCGCCGCTCCGCACTCATCAAGGTTGGGGTAGCAGCGCTCATATTGCTGGTCTTGACGCTCACCTGGTACGTCACCCCACTCTCCGAATACGCAAACCTCGACGCATTGCGCGCGACCCTCAGCTCGTTCTCGCGCACGTCCTACGGCGCGCCAATTGCGATCGGCGGGTTTCTCATCGCCGGGTTCATCGCCTTCCCGATCACCGTACTGATCGCCGCGACCGCAGCTGCTTTCGGTCCAACCCTCGGAATGATCTATTCGGCCGTCGGTGCGATGGCGAGCGCGGTTATCGTATTTGCGATCGGCAGCGCGATCGGGCGCAAGACCTTGCGCGACGTGATCGGGCCGCGCCTCGACAAACTGCAGAAGAAGATCGCGCGTCAGGGCGTGATCGCGATTGCCACGATCCGCATCCTTCCGCTCGCACCGTTCACGGTCATCAACCTCGTTGCCGGAGCGAGCGAGATCCGGCTGGTCGATTTCGTGCTGGGGACCGCGATCGGACTTGCGCCCGGCATCGTCGTCCTCTCGCTGCTTGGCGGACAGATCGTCGACGTGCTCACCGAGCCGACGGCCCTCAGCGTCGGCTTGTTGCTGCTCGCAGTGGCTGGCTGGATCGGTGTCACACTCGGTGGCCAATATCTGATCGCACGCTACCGGAAATAGAGTGATGCTCGCCGAAGGCCACGTGCGCGTGATGACGTGGAATATCCACGGCGCTCTCGGACGCAATCGCCGCTTCGACCTTTTGCGCGTCGTGGACCTGATCCGCGGCTGGGACCCGCATATCGTTGCATTGCAGGAAGTGGATTCGCGGCGATCCGTGACGGAAACCGGAGATCCTTTCGCCTTTCTGGAACGCGAACTCGGACGGCATGGCATCGGCGCAAAGTCGATCGAGACCGCGGACGGCGAATACGGACAGATGCTGATCAGCCGTTGGCCGCTTATGAATACCGAAGTGCACGACATTTCCTGGCCGGAACGGGAACCGCGCCGCGCGATCCGCGCCGAGGTGGAAACGCCGTCCGGCCCGCTGCGCGTGATTGCCACCCATCTCGGGCTGAGCTGGCGTGAACGGGGCCCGCAGACCCACAAGCTGATCGAGCTTGCCGGTCGCGACGATGTGACGACCGTGCTGCTCGGCGATTTCAACGACTGGTTCTGGGCAGGGTCGGTGCGGCGGCCGCTCGCCGAAGCGTTGCCTGCCCGTACCCGGCACCGCACCTTTCCGTCCGTCCTCCCGCTACTGCGCCTGGACCGGGTCTATTGCCGGCCGGCGGGTGTGCTCACGAAGAGCGTGGTCGACCACAAGGCCCGCCACGCATCCGATCATCTTGCCGTGATAGCGGACGTCAGGGTGCGGCCCGCGGCATAGAGCCGAATTGCCGCGGTACGGTGGGACCTGCTGCCGCTTGCACAGTTTCGTCAAATTTTGAAAAAATATTGCTGCCGGCCGGCTTCGCCATTGGCAGGAGCCTCCCCGCCGCCCATAAGGCGCGGGAATTCGGTCGCAATCACGCAAGCCAGTTTTTCACTTCCATCGATGCAAGCCATGTCACGCGGAGTAAGCACAATGCGAGCCAACACGATCGTCCTCGCGCTCATCCTCGGTCTCGCGACGACGAACGCGATCGCCCAGCAGACGCCCGAGCAGGCGCAGGTCAAGGGTCTCTTTCTGCTCACCGACTATCCGGCGCTCACGGTTCAGGCGGGTGGCACTTCCTCGGTCGCGTTGCGCCTGCACAATTATGGTCTGCCGCCCGAGCGGCTTGCGTTGAGTGTCGACGGCGTTCCGCAGGGATGGAGCGCCACCATTCTCGGCGGCGGGCAGCCCGTGGCGGCAGCAATGCCGGCGACCGGAAAGGATGTCGCGTTGCAGCTTCGCCTGGACGTTCCAGCGAATGCACAGACCGGCGCGACGGTCACGGTGAACGCGAAGGGCACGAACCAGAACATTTCGCTCCCGATCGCGGTCGCTCTCGGAAAAGATTTGCCGGCGAAGCTCACGCTCGAGCCGAAGCTGCCGGCGTTGCGCGGCTCGCCGACGTCGAACTTCGAGTACCAGCTGACCGTGAAGAACGACAGCGGGCGCAATCTGCTCGTCAGCCTCGGCGCCAAGGCGCCGCAGAATTTTTCCACGCGCTTCACCGAGGCATACGGCTCGCAGGAACTGAGCTCGCTGCCGATCGAGGCGGGACAATCGAAGGAGATCAAGCTAGCCGTGCGCGCGCCGGCACAAACGGGCGCGGGCAAGATTCCGGTCGGCGTCACGGTTTCTGCCGAGGGCGTGTCTGCCGACGCGCAGGTGGTCATGGAGATCGTCGGTCAGCCGCAACTGCGGCTGACTGGCCGGGATGGCGTCGTCAGCGCGCGGGCCGAAGCCGGCAATCAGACTTCGATCCCGATCGTGATCTCCAACGAGGGCAGTGCGCCGGCCGAGGGCATCGAGCTCACGGGCACCGCTCCGAGCGGCTGGAAGGTCGAATTTGATCCGAAGCAGGTCGAGCGGATCGCACCCGGCCAACGTGCGGAGGCTCAGCTCTTGCTCACACCTAGCGCGAAGGCGCTCGCCGGCGATTACATGACTTCGCTGCGTGCGTCGTCGCGCGGTGAATCCGCGTCGAGCGACATCCGCGTCGCCGTCGCCACCTCGACCTATTGGGGAATGGCCGGTGCCGGTATCATCGGTATCGCACTTCTCGTCATGGTCGGCGCCATCGCAAGGTTCGGTCGCCGATGATCTCGATCATTCGCGCTGGCGGCCTCACCAAGCGCTACGGGGAGACCGCGGCCGTCGACGGCATTTCGTTTTCGGTCGCTCGCGGCGAAATCTTCGGGCTGCTCGGCCCGAATGGCTCGGGCAAGACTACGACGATCCTGATGATGCTTGGGCTCACGGATGTCACCGAGGGCGAGGTGCGCGTGCTCGGTCTCGATCCGGCGCGCGAGCCGCTGAAGGTGAAGGCGCGGGTGGGGTACCTGCCGGATTCGGTTGGCTTCTATGACAACATGACCGCGACGGAAAATCTTGCATTCACTGCACGGTTGATGGGCATCGACCGCTCTGAGCGTGCGAAACGGATTGCCGAAGTATTAAAGCGTGTGCAGCTGTCCGACGTCGCGAACAAGCGTGTCGGCACCTTCTCTCGCGGCATGCGGCAGCGGCTCGGCCTGGCCGAGATCCTGATGAAGCGGGCGGAAGTCGCGATTCTCGACGAGCCGACCTCGGGCCTCGATCCGCAGGCGACCGAGGAACTGCTTGCGATGATCCGCGATCTCAAGGCACACGACGTCACCGTCCTGCTTTCCTCGCACCTGCTCGATCGCGTGCAAAAGGTGTGCGATCGAGTTGCGCTGTTCCAGGCCGGAAGGATCGCGCTGATCGGCACGGTGAGCGAGCTGGCGCGCGAAGTGCTCGGCTCGGGATTTGCCGTCGAAGTCGAAGCCGACGGCGTCGGTCTCGCAGAGCGGCTGCGCGCCGTTCCCGGCGTTTCGGTGGTCGAGCCGACGGGACCCGGCCGTTTCCGCCTACTCGCGGACCGCGACGTGCGCCCGGAAGCGGCGGCCGCGGTCGTCGGGGCGAACGGGCGTCTCAAGCGGCTCTCGGTCGACGAGCCGAGTCTCGACGCGATCTACAACCAGTTCTTCAGGAAGCGGGCCAGGCCAGGGGAGGCGCGCCATGCGGCGTGAAGGGTCCCCGTTCAGCGGCATCGGCACCGTGATGATGAAGGAACTTGCCGATCACCTTTCCAGCGCGCGCATGCGCGTACTCGAGTGGCTGATCGTGCTGACCGCGGTCGCGGCGCTCATTGGTACGATCCAACAGGTGCGTGACACGGTTTCGGAAGACCCGTTCGTATTCCTGAAGCTCTTCACCGAGGCGCGGCAGCCGCTCCCGTCGTTCGTCAGCATCCTCGCCTTTCTCATACCGCTCATGGCGGTCGGCCTCGGCTTCGATGCGGTGAACGGCGAGCACAACCGCCGTACGCTTTCGCGCGTGCTCTCGCAGCCGATCTATCGCGACGCGTTGTTGATGGGAAAATTCCTCGCCGGTCTCGTCACGCTTGCGATCAGCCTCGTGGTGCTCTGGCTGCTCGTGGTCGGGCTCGGATTGCTCCTGCTCGGCGTTCCGCCGAGCACGGAGGAGGTGTTGCGCTCTCTCGCATTCCTCGTCGTGGCGCTCGCCTATGCGGGTCTATGGCTTGCGGCGGCGATCCTGTTCTCGATCATTTTCCGCTCGCCCGCGACCGCGGCGCTGACAACGCTCGGGCTTTGGCTGTTCCTGACGATCCTGTGGCCGGCCCTGTCGCCGGCGATCGCCTACGCGATGTCGCCGCCGCATCCGCTCTATGCAGTGATCGGCCAGCCCGATCCGAACACGCTCGTGTGGGAGCAGGGGCTTGCGCGTCTGTCGCCTTCGACATTGTTCGCGGAAGTGTTGCGCGCGGTGCTCAATCCATCGACGCGCGCGCTCGGGCCGGTGTTCATGGAGCAGCTGGAAGGCGCGCTGATCGGCTCGCCTCTGCCACTTTCCCAGAGCCTCCTGATTGCCTGGCCGCAACTCGTCGGATTGGTTGCCGGCACGATCCTTCTTTTCGTGATCGGTTACGTCGTGTTTCAGCGACAAGAGGTGAGGGCGTAGTTCTCCGCTCGAACAAGGCCAATATGAACGCAGAGCAAAACAGCGCCGCGCTCGCCAAGCGTCAGTCTCTTCCTCCGTTCAACTACTTCTCGATCCAAGAGTTGAGGGCCATGCCGCCCTACTGGGGGTGGGTTGATTGCGAACCGAAGCAGGGCGCACGGTTTCGCATGTTGCTCGGCGGTGCAGACGATGGAATCGCGCTCAGGTTTTTCTGGAACGGCGGCTATGAGCGAAAGACGCTGGAGCTGTGGGCGGAGCTGGCGTCACGCGCGGATTGGGTCGTTGATGTGGGCGCCCACACAGGCGCCTATTCACTCGCCGCGCTGGCCGCAAATCGGTCCGGCGGCGTCGCGTCGTTCGAACCGTATTTTATGAACTTCGCCCGGTTGAATCTCAATCTTCGATCCAATGGATTTCGCACCTCGCATGCCTGGATGCTTGCGGTCGGTGAGAAGAATGAGGTGCTACCCTTCCGGATCAAGACGGGCCCCGACTATCTGACATCGGGCGGCGCCATCGGCAGCTCTAACGATGCGCTTAATATCAGCGTTCAGGCCGTGAGCCTGGATAGCTACCTACCCGACGAGATCCGTCCACGTGTGTCGCTCATAAAACTCGATGTCGAAGGCCATGAACCGATGTGTCTCAAGGGAATGCCGGCGCTGCTTGATCGAGCGTCGCCCGACGTTTTCTTCGAATGCGCCGACAAGCCCAGCGGCCAATCGGTCCAGGCGATCCTGCAGCCGCTCGGCTACCGGTTTTTCGAGATAGACGATCACGCGTCCAGCGTGACCGAAACCGACGTTATCGAACCCCGATACGATGGATGGGGTCGCGTCCTTATCAGCCGGCTCAACCGGATCGCCACCAAGGGCAACACCGAATTTCTTCGGAAAATCGCCGCCGTCTGACGGCTGTCAGGCGTCTGCGAAGGAGTTGCTTGGCCTCCCCCCACAATGGCCGCGTGTCGAGATTGCCTTCCCACGCTTGCCACGGCACCCTCGCGACTCCGGGGGATTCATGGTCGCGCTAAGCACGGCAGTCGATACTAAGTCGCGAGAATATCGGGCGAACGCGGACGCGATGCACGCGCTCGTGGACGAGTTGCAAAAGCGCCGCGCCGAAGCCGCAGAGGGGGGTCCCGAGAAAGCCCGCGAGCGGCACATCGCACGGAACAAGCTCCTGCCGCGCGACCGCGTCCTGCGGCTGATTGATCCCGGTTCGCCGTTCCTCGAGCTGTCGCCGCTCGCGGCGAACGGCATGTATGATGACGCGATCCACGGCGCCGGACTCATAACCGGGATCGGACGCATCGAAGGTCGTGAGTGCGTGATCGTGTGCAATGACAGCACGATCAAGGGCGGCACTTATTTTCCGATGACGGTGAAAAAGCACCTGCGCGCGCAGGAGATCGCGGGCGAGAACCGGCTGCCCTGCATTTACCTGGTGGATTCAGGCGGAGCGAACCTTCCGCATCAGACCGAGGTGTTTCCCGATCGCGAGCACTTCGGCCGCATCTTCTTCAATCAAGCGAAGCTTTCGTCTGCCGGCATCGCGCAGATCGCCGCGGTCTTGGGCTCTTGCACTGCAGGTGGCGCGTACGTGCCGGCGATGTCTGACGAAACGATCATCGTGCGCGGGCAGGGGACGATCTTTCTCGGCGGTCCGCCCCTCGTGAAGGCCGCGACCGGCGAGATTGTCACCGCCGAAGAGCTTGGCGGAGCGGATGTGCACGCCCGCAAGTCGGGTGTAGCCGACCATTACGCAATGGACGATCAGCACGCGATCGACATCTGTCGCCGCATCGTCGCGAACCTGAACCAGCCGAAGCGCGTCGACCTCGAATACGACGAGCCGCGCGAGCCGAAATACGACGCGGCCGAGCTCGACGGCATCGTGCCGACCGACGTCAGAAAGCAGTACGACGTTCGCGAAATCATCGCGCGGCTCGTGGACGCCTCCGAGCTCGACGAATTCAAGCGGCTCTACGGCACGACGCTCGTGACGGGCTTCGCGCGGCTCCACGGCATTCCCGTCGGCATCCTCGCGAACAACGGCATTCTCTATTCTGAGAGCGCGTTGAAGGCTGCACACTTCATCGAGCTCTGCTGCCAGCGCCGAATTCCGCTCCTGTTCCTGCAGAACATCTCCGGCTTCATGGTCGGCCGCGACTACGAGGCCGGCGGGATCGCCAAGGACGGCGCGAAGATGGTGATGGCGGTCGCCTGCGCGCAGGTGCCGAAGCTCACGCTCATCATCGGCGGCAGCTTTGGTGCTGGCAATTACGGCATGTGCGGCCGCGCCTACGGCCCGCGCTTCCTGTTTACCTGGCCGAACGCGCGCATCTCCGTGATGGGCGGCGAGCAGGCCGCTTCGGTGCTCGCGACGGTGCGGCGCGAAAACATCGAGAGCGGCGGGGGCGCGTGGTCGCAAGTGGAGGAGGAGGAATTCAAGCAGCCGATCCGCGAGCAATACGAGCGGGAAGGCAATCCCTACTATGCGACGGCGCGGCTCTGGGACGATGGCATCATCGCGCCGGGCGAGACGCGGCGTGTCTTGTCGCTCGCGCTGAGCGCGGCGCTGAACGCGCCGATCCCGCGGACGCGGTTTGGGGTTTTCAGAATGTGATTCTGCGCGATTCGGATTGAATGCGGGTAACGCGCGTCCAATAGAAACGCGCACAAAACTTATTTTGACCGTTGTACAAATGCGGAGGCCCTATTGGTAGATTTTTTGGATTTCGTCGAGGACTACCGCCGCGAGTGGGAGAAGACTATTGCGACCGCCGCCGTGACGACGCTTCCGCGCCTTTTCCATCTGCCCTGCATGTTTGTCGGACCCGACGGCTCCGTCACGGTCGCGTTCGATGAAGCGGAGCTCAACCGCTACAATCAAGGACGGCTCGACCAATTCCTCAAAGATGAGGCGCCGCGTTGGCTCGTGCGCAGCTGCGATGGCCTGACCGTTGGAACGCAAGGCGTAATGGCGATCGTGAACTGGGAGGGCCATCGCGCGGACGGTACGACCGCGCGCGCGTGGCGGCACTTTTACAGTCTGCTGCGGACGCCGAGCGGCCTGAAAATTATCGTCTCCACGTTCTCTGCCGGGTCGCACGAGTAGTGCCGCTCAGCCCGGATGGGGCGAAGCGCAATCCGCGCTTGAGGTTGCCTTCGGGCTCGCGCCCACATTTCGCGCGTCTCCGGGAAAATAGTGCCCAATCGACACAGCTACTTACCCGCCCGACAGGGCCTTGTTGCCCAAATGCCACGACCGGGGGAAAGCTAGATGCCCGAACCCGAAGCAATTGCCCGAATGGGGGGACCCCCGTATGTTTTCCGCTATGAATCGTAATCCAACCTAGGCGCTCAGCGCAAAACGAATGACGTCTCGATGAAGCGACTGAAACTATTATTTGCCGGTATCGCGACGATCGCGTCCGGGGGCGCTGCCGAGGCCGCTGACGCTGCGCAGCCGCGAGTCGTCAAATCGCCGCCACGACCACCGATGCCGGCCTTCAGCTGGACAGGCTGCCATGTGGGCCTTCATGGGGGCTGGGCTTGGGGAAGTCAGACCACCAACGCGCGGTGCGATGGCGTTACGCTCGAGACCGGGACCAGCAACGTCCGCAACGACGGCGCGCTTTTCGGCGGACAGTTGGGGTGCGACTACCAGTTCGCCAACGGTTGGGTTGTGGGCATCGAGGGAGATGCAGCGGCATCGAGCATCGAAGGACAGGGTCCCAACCCGATCTTCTCGGGTCGAATCGGGACAGAGGTGCAGTGGCTTGCGAGCGTGACAGGACGGCTGGGATACGCCGGCTGGCATCCGCAGACGCTGGTGTACGTGAAAGGGGGCGGAGCCTGGACCCGCCAAGAATACAACATCAGCGGATTTGGTGGCCCGCTCGATGGCGAGTTCAGCAAGACGTTCGGCGCATGGACCGCGGGCGGGGGTATTGCCTGGGCGTTTTCCAATAACTCGTCCGTTTTTGTCGAGTACAATCACTATGATTTTCGCGGCAGCTTTTCGAATAGTTTCGATTTTGGCGTTCCTTTCGGACTTAACACCATCAATATCGGGGCCCCGCGGATCGACGCGGTGAAAGCTGGACTCAACGTTCGTTTCTGACATTGGCCACAGTTCGCAGACGCGATACCCGCTTCCTGTTTCGTCACCCTAGACCCCTCTTGCGGCCACTGCGAAGCTTCGTGGTCTCTCACCGCATTGCCAGATCCGCCACATCTCCGTGTAGGCGCCTTCGATGTGATCGCGATACCGGCGCGTATCGAACAGCGGCGCGCCCTGCCGATTTTTCCCCAGTCGTTCACGAAGCGCTCGAAGCAGAGTTGGCTTGGTCGCGAGCTGTAACGCCAGCGCTTCGTATTCTCGGAGATTCTTGGTCACCAATTCGGGCATGCCCACGGCCTCGAGCAAACTCGCTGCCACCCGGCCCGCAAAACTTTCCCCGTAACAGGTGACTACCGGGAGGCCCGCCCATAGCGCATCGCTGGCGGTCGTATGCGCGTTGAACGGCAGCGTATCCAGAAACAAATCTGCCAACCGATGGCGCGCCAGATGAGCATCCGGCTCGATCCAGGGAGCGAATATGATTTGGCCGGGATCGACACTGCGGCTCGCGGCTTCCCGCCGGAAATTCTCCGCGACGACTTCGCCTTCGCCCAACAACCAAAGCGTACTTTGCGGCACCTGGCGCAACAGGCGTATCCAGATGTCGAAAATCTGCGCGGTGATCTTGGCCGAGTTGTTGAAGCAGCAGAAAACGAAGCCGTCAGAGGGTAAACCCGCCTGTTCTCGCGTCACCGACGACACAGCGATCGTGCGCTTCGAATCGTTAGACTGGTAGCAATCGGGAAGATGGACAATCTTCTCGGTGAAGAATTTTTGCTGGTCGAAGGGCAGGACCGTTGGGTCGGCAATCACGTAGTCGTAGAAGTCGGCACCCAGCGTTCCGGGATATCCGAGATAATTGACTTGGATCGGCGCGGGCCGATGCGCAAACACCCATGGGCGAGCATTGGTTGTGTAGCCGTTGCGATCGACGAGGATGTCGACCCGCATTGAGTTGATCAGTTCGGCGATGTCCCGATCGCTCCTCGCACGCACGTCGTGAAAGCTGTCAAACGCCTTCACAATTCTTCGTCGCATCGCGCTGTCTTCGTCGGGGCCGGTCGAGACGCCGATGACCTCAAATCGTGAGCGGTCGTGACTCTCGAACAGCTCAACGGAGAGAGCAGCTGTTGGGTGCTGATGCAGTCCGGCTGACACGTACGCAAGGCGTATTTTTTCATTGCGCCAAATGGCTGTCTTCCATGGCGGCTGCGGGATCGCCGGCAATTGATTGCGGACAAAGGTTTTGGTGCAGGTCGTCTGCAGCGCTGGGTCGCCGGAATAGTGAAGTAGCGTGAAAGGGTCGATGGCCAATTCGGCGTTCGCAACCCTTGGCAGCAGTTCGCGCGAGATTTTTGCAGTTCGCAGCCAATCGCATGCTGCAGCTGCTGCTCGGGCCAATCCACTCAGCGCGGCGAAGCTATGAGCGTCAAGCCGGAGGGCGGCCTGGAAGCTGTCCCACGCTGCATCGTAGGCCTTCAACTCCAGCTGCGCTGTTCCCCGGTTTGTGAGGGCTTCGATCGATTTGGGCCGGATGGAGAGTGCCCTGTCGTATTGTGCGATTGCCTCTGCCAGGCGTCCCATCGATCTGAGAGTGTTGCCGAGATCGATGTGTGCATCGAGATAGGCAGGGCGGGTCTTCAGCGCCTTTGCGAATTCGGCAACGGCGTGCTCGTGCTCGCCGAGCTGGTGCAACGCGCTTCCGAGGCCGTGGTGAGCCTCGGCAAAGTTCGGGCGAAGTTCGAGCGCAGTACGATACTGCAAGACAGCCTGTTCAGGCCTGCCGAGCGCGCGCAATGCGTTTCCCATGTTCCAATAGGCTTCGGCGTAGTCCGGCCGGATCGCAATCGCCGCCTGGTAGTGGGTGAGCGCCTCTTCGGATCGGCCGAGAACGTGCAATCCATTTCCAACATTGTTGCGTGCCTCGGCGTACTGCGGCCTGATGGCGAGGGCGCGTTGATAATGCTCGATCATCTCGTCGTAGCGACCGACCACCTGAAACGCGTAGCCAAGGTTGTTGTGTGCCTCGGGAAAATCGGGTCGCAGTGCGATGGCGATCCGATAGTGGTCGATCGCCTCGTCGGCGTGACCAAGCCCCACCAGTGCGCAGGCGAGCGCATGCTCCGCGTCGGCAGATTTCTTGTCGATTTTCACCGCGCGACGGAGCAGGCGTTTGGCGTCATCGAACCTTGTTAGTTGTAGTTGAAGGATTCCGAGGCGACACAGCGCGTCAAAATGATCTGGATGTGACCGCAATACGGTCTGGTACAACTCTTGCGCTTTTTCCAATTGACCCGAGTCATGAAGGATCACAGCCTCCTCAAAAGTCCTCTCGTGCGTGCCTAGCGGTCTTTTCCCTGACGAAGGCTGTTCAGAAAGTGTTGCCGGCAAACTGACGGGCGATGCGGGGCGTCCGCGAAGAATCTCAACCGCATTGAACAGCGATGAAGAAAGATTGCGGAACAGCCACACGATCGTGAAGATCAGCGCGCCGGCAAAGGCAGGGTCGCTGAGGGCTAGTGCCGCTGCAAGCAGTAACGGCCAAAAGGCATAATATAAATCAGCGAACAAACTGTAAGAGACCGGTGACATCCGCCATCGCGGCTGGCGCCGGCGGCGGATGACCAGCCAAGCGGCATATACCGGCGCCATTCCCCACACCGCGGGGACGTTCCAACCCATCAGTAAAATTGCGCTGGTCAGGCTCGCCAGTTCAAGCGGGAACAACCACCGTGTGAGGACCGCGCGCAGGAAACCCGCATCATGCGTCGTTGCGAAGGTGTCTATGCCGGCACGTGTATCCTCGTGGGCATCCAAAATTTGGTGAACGACGATGTACCGCGCACCAATCAGTGTGTTCAGGACGCACAGTGCGACGGCCGTCCAGTCCCAGAAACTCATTG
This sequence comes from uncultured Alphaproteobacteria bacterium, assembly GCA_963711595.1. GTDB lineage: Bacteria > Pseudomonadota > Alphaproteobacteria > Rhizobiales > Xanthobacteraceae > JAUSIF01. The sequence goes on along the minus strand of CAVQER010000005.1, from coordinate 406,930 downwards.
CATAGAAAAGGACAAAGCAAGGCAGGGTCCTTTGTGCTGCTACGGCGGCGATCAAGCCTGCCGCGCCGCGTTCCTTGAGCCGTAGCGGGGGCAACGAATAGAACGCGGCTAGCGCGTATGCTGAAATCAACGAGACAATCACGCCAGGCTGTTGCCAATACGGAAGAGCAAGAACGATTTCAATGGCTCCCGCGGCGAGAACCAACACGCGAGCCTTCTGCTCCGAGAGCGTTGCCAGCACGTTGCGCTTTCCCGCAACGCGATCGGCTTCTCGATCGCTGAGGTCGTTTACCAGATGGCCAAAGGCGGCGTAGACGCAAAGCACCGCCAGCAAAAAGGCCATCTCGGCCTGAAGTCGGCCGCTCGGGCCGGGCTGAGAAAGCGCTGCATAATACATGCAGAGCAGGAGGAACGCGATTTTCGAGTCGTACCATTCATTCCATCGCACCAGCGCGCGTGCGAAAGCCAAAGGCTGCGCATGCCCAACAGGGAAGAGCGACATCACGCGCGGCTCTCAAGCGACGTGTCTGAAAATGCGGATGACCCCCAGAGCTTCAAAGCGCGAACGCACAGTGCGGTTGATCGCACGCGAAAGTGGTCGAAGGCCGTCGCCATGAGCGGTCTGTCGCGACGCCGATATTGCCAGATGGTCTCTCCCGGCCATGATCCGTCATCAAGCTGGCCGGCAAGAAGTTGCGGCAATAGAGCGGTTGCTCTCTCGCTGATCCTCATGTCGTCGCGCACGGCGTTCCGCAGATACATCAAGGAGATCAGAATTTCGGCGACCTGGGTGGGCGAGCTCGGCGGGGCGCACGCGAGCAATGCGTTGGTCGTGGAGCGTACGTAGTGGTGATACTCTTCGCCTAATGCCGTGAGCAGCTCAGTGAACAGGCGAGTTGAATAGAACGGCGATGGGTAGAAGTAGGAAAACCAGGAACCGTCGGATTTCTGCATCCGCTTCAGAAGATCGTGACTGAGGTGAGAAAGCTGCCCTCGCTCCTGGAGCAACAGGCAGACGTTTGCCATCACACACGGATGCGCGCCGAGATGTTTGTTCGCGCTTTGTGGCGGCAGTTGCAAATCCAGATTGCCCGAGGGCGCAAATGTGTTGAACAACCGAAGGCGCGGATTGTAGAACAATCGCAGGCAGTCCAATGAGACGCTTTCTCCCAGCCGGTCCAGCGCGCGGATCGCCGAGGCCGTCGTATCCGCGTCGACGCCACCTCTGCCGCTGTAGTTCCATGCCCCTCCGCTTCGCGATGCGAGCAGGCGAGCTGCAAGCTTGCGGCGGTCGGACGCCTCAACTCGGTCGTCGACGGCGATGAGCGCGTCGATTGCCAGAAACGCCTCGCCGCAATCATCCACCCGCTTGTCTGGCGAATTGTCGGGGGCGCGGGAAACCAGTTGCCGCGCGCGAATTCGATCCAAGAGATAGGCTTCGCCTTTATCGATCGCGCCAGAGGCGGGCAGCGTCATTTTTATCTCTTTTGCGGAAGCTTCTGCCGAAGCGATCGCCTCTTTCATTGCCTCGAGACAAAGAGCGATGCTGATGGCCTGGCTTCCCCAAACGGGTCTCGGCGTTGCCACGCCCGTGAACCAAGCCTCTATCGGCCAGCTACCGTCTGGAGCCTGTGCGGCAAGCACGCGCTCCACTGCGTCTTCGTCCCATCGGCGGCTCAGCGATAACCATTGAGCCGTAGGCAGCAAGTCTTTAGAGCTGGGACGAGCCGCGAGGCTGGCGGGCAATGCTGCGAGCGACAGGCCGGCGCGGCGCGCTGCATAGGCAATCGTTGTCGGCGAATAATAGTATCTGCATCCAGCCTCGCTCGCCCGAATGAGGTCGACGACTGCCTTCGTTTCCTGCGCGGAGGCCGTAGCGCCAAGTTCATGGAGAGCGAGCACCACATTACAATTGACGACGGCATCGTCGCGATCCCGGCCCGACCAACTCTTGTCGCCTCGCCAGGTTTGGAACGGCCCACCGTCTGCACGCCAGAACGAGCGCAAGAGGACCGCGTCGCTTGCGTTCACCCGGGCACGGTCATGGCGTGCGGCCACCGTCAACGCGCAGGCCGTGTCGTCGGCATCCGGGGGAATTCCGAACGTGGGGTCGAATTCCCAGAGCCCGTCGTGCCGACGGTTGCGATACACGAAGTCGACGGCACGCGTCCGGACACCCTCGCTCATCAGCGACCCCGCGGCGAGCAGGACGCTCACTGTCGAAAAGAGTGGCCCGCATCGCCGCCAGGCGGTTTGCTCGCTGCGCTGAAAGAGAGGAAAGCTCCCATCACCCTGCTGCATCGACTGAAGCGCGGACAGACCCAGCTCCAGTGCTCGGCGGGCTCGCGTGTACGCTGGGGTGAGGACCATGCGACGTGATTTCCAGGCGGCCCGGAACGGCGCGAAGTGCGGTTGGATGCGAGAGGAGTTTACGCTAGACCATGCGCCGATGAACATACGCGGCGTCGCCGCTTGCCTGCCGGACCAGAAATGATCGCTCGCAACGGTGCGCGGCTCGCATTTATTTATGGCTCGCGGGAGGTGATGTGGCCCGGCATCGCGCACTACCTGTTTGCCGAGAAGGGTATCGTCCGCGACGTGTTCCTTCGTTGTGAGCGGCTCGTTCAGGCCCACATCCCCCATTCGCTGGCGAGCATCGGCGGCACCGACCAGATTGCCAATATCAACGCAGTGGAGCCGCTTCTCACATCGGTGCAGATCGCGCTGACTGAAGGCTGGCGCGAGCGTGGGATCGTTCCGGACGTGATCGCCGGCCGGAGCGGCGGGGAAGTTGCCGCCGAGTACGCGCGCGGAACGCTGACGCTCCATGACGCGATCGAGGTGGCCTGCAGGACGAGCCATCTCATGAGCACTGGCCGCGGTGCGGGCCGGATGCTGGTTGTGGAACTGAACCTCGCGGACACCGAGCGTCTGAAACTCATTAGCCCGGTGGACTTCTCCGTGGCGGCCGATGCGTCCGATGGAGCGACGGTCGTCTCGTGCGAGACCGCATCAGTGAGAACCCTGGAACGTTTTCTCAGATCACAGCACATTGAACACCACAGTCTTCGCTTCGACATCGCCCCGCACGGACCGATTCTCGATGAATGGAAGAGTTTCTTGCTGCGCCCCTTGAACGGGCGTGAGCGCCAGGACACGCGCATCAAATATTACTCGGCCGCCGCCGATGGCCCCGACGAAGGTTCCGCCTACAAGGCGCGTCTTTGGGACGCCGTTCGCAAGCCGGCCTACATGGGCCGGCTACTGCAAAACCTGCTGAAGGAAGGTTGCGACACGTTTGTCGAGGTCGGCGGACAGCCGCTTCTGGGCGCCATGATCGATCGCCGCGCGGCCGCCTTGAGCAAGACCGCGGTGATTCTGCCAAGCATGCGCAGAGGGGGTGGAGCCTGCCACGTGATGAGCGAGTCCGAGCGCTTGCTGAGGGAGGCGGGCGTGCCTGTGCGGCCGGAGCGAGCAGGGAAGAAGTGGTCCGGAGTTGAGCCGCGGGCGTGAATTTTTTCACCGACGAGATTCGTCAGAATCCCTATCCGGCATACGAGGAATTGCGCCGGAGCGCGCCTGTCTCCCGCGACAGCCGAACGGGCGTATGGTTCGTCAGCCGATATGACGACGTCCGGCGTGTGCTGACGGATCCTGCGACTTTCTCGAACAGGAACACGTCGGCGGAAGTGACTCTTCTCGGGGCCGATCTGCAGGCGCACGGGCGCGTCCGCGATGTGGTGAAGCGGGCTTTCACCGCCGCACGCATCAAGGGGTTGGACGAATCCATTCGTTCGCTCGCGAACGACCTGGTTACGCGCGCCGCCGCCCGCGGGACGTGCGAGATCGTCGCGGAAATCGCCTCGCCGTTGCCTTTGACGATTGTCGCGTGGATGCTCGGGATCGGTACGACGCGGCTTCCCGATTTGCGACGATGGTCGAAAGCGATCCTGCTCTACGGAACGCGCGGCCATTCCGGCAGGGAGACAGAACACCCCGACGTAGCGGAGTGCAGAAGGTTCCTTGCGGACCATATGGAACGGGCGAAGGGCGAGCCGGGCGGCGGATGGGTCACCGACCTGCTCGTTGCGCAGGTCAGCACCCATTGCCTGACGTTGGCCGAGACGGTCGACATTGGCTTTTTGCTGGTCGTCGCCGGCACCGAGACCACGACCAATCTCATCGGCAATGCCGCCATGCTGCTGGCAGACGATCGCCAACTCCAGGCCCGGCTCCGCAGTGACCTGCAATCGATTGGACCGTTCGTCGAAGAGGTTTTGCGCTTCGAGTCGCCAGTCCAGCGCCGTCCGCGCTTCGCAACGCGGCCCGTTGAGATAGCGGGAACGCTCATTCCGGAGAATTCTCGCGTCGAAGTCCTGATCGGATCGGCAAATCGAGATCGGGAAAAGTTTGCCGACGCCGACAAGTTTAATCTGGATCGCCGGCCCAACGATCACGTGGCGTTTGGGGCGGGTCCGCACTTCTGCCTCGGCGCGTATCTCGCGCGGCTCGAGACCATCGCAGTGTTGTCAGCGATGCTCCAGCAATCGGCGTACATTTCGCGCACCACGCTCCGTGAAAGCGTGCCTTACGCCGCTTCATTTTCGGTACGCGGTCCCCAGCGAATGTTGCTGACGTTTGGGTGAGCAAATGCCGCGACATGCATTCGCCGCTCCGCGCTCTGCCGGATCGACGCCTCGAACCACAGGGCCGCGGCGAAAAGCAGAAGTGACACGATCGACATGATTGTCCGTACGAGATTCCAGAACATCCACGGATCATAAAACGTGCGCCAGATTTCGCCGGCGGTAGCGGCTGTAGGCGAAGCGGCGGCGAGGCTGTTGTTGAGCGGGATGTTGAACATCATCGTGATGCCGAAGGCGCCGACTGCGTAGGCGAGAAAGCTCGCCCACGTGCACAGCGCAGGCGTGCTGTGCGAGGAGCCGAGATAAAGCAGTGCCGCGACCGCGCCGAGCACCAGCGGCCCGAAGAACGCGAACATGAAGAAGACGTTGCGCACCGCAAGATTGATCGCCTGCATCGATTTTACGGCCATCAGCGACTCGGTCGCGTTCAAACCCGGCATCACGAGCCATTGGAAAGCATAGAACAAGCCGGCCATCATCGCGGTTGCAAAGGCGGCGAGCGACAACAACGGCAAAGCGAGATTCATGGTTTCGACTCCAACAGCGGCTTCCGTCTGCGCGGATTTGCGCCGGGAGCGACACTGCAGCGAGGGTAGCTGAGGTTCCATCGCCGCGGAACTGCTCGCGCGCCTGATCGTTTTCTTCCCACACGGAGGGATGCGTCATGAAACTCGAGCAGATCCGTGAAGAAATGGACGTAGTTGGATCGGACGGGAAGCAGATTGGAACCGTCGATCAAATCGAGGGTGGCGATCTGAAGCTCTCGAACAAGGGGCCGAGCGCCGGCGGGAAGCACCATCTGATCCCGGTGGATTGGGTGCAGCGTGTCGACCAAAAAGTGCATCTGAAAAAATCGGCCGTCGAGGCGATCGTGCAGTGGAGGCCTGCGGCCTAAGCCGGGCGATGACGAGCGGGCGGCGGCGCATGGCTTCCCATGCCTTGCGTCCGTCGCCGGCGGGGCGCAGGGTGATTGTGGGCAGTTGAAGCCCATCAACACAATTCCGCTCATTGCCCCTGCGGCCACGGCCACGGCCACGGCCACGGCCGCGGCAAACGAACTACATCCATGGGAGGATGAAATGCCGACTTACATCGTGTTGAATTATTTCACCGAACAGGGAATTCGCAGCGTCAAGGACACGACCAAGCGCGCCGATGCGTTGGGGGAGATGGCGAAAAAGGTCGGAGCAACGGTCAAAGACGCGTATTGGACAATCGGTCGCTACGACTCTCTGGCCATTATCGACGCACCGAACGACGAGGCGATGATCGCGCTCGGAATGAGTATCGGTAAGGCCGGTAACGTGCGTACCGAGACGTTACGCGCCTTCACCAAGGCGGAGATCGACGCAATCCTTAGCAAGGTTACCTAGCCCAGTGTCCGACGGACCCCGGTCGGGATAACAAAGAAAGCCCTTAAGCGCTTGCGATTTCACATCTCCCTGGGGAGATGCTAATTCGCCCGCATGATGGGAGAGGGAGGGGCGGTTCGAATCGGGCGCCGCGCGTGGGGGCCGCTCCTCGCGGTCTTGCTGGTTTTTGCGCCGGACCAATTGTACGCGCAGGTCCCTAAACCCAAGTGCGATCGCGACGAGTTTCGCTTGATCGTCGACGTCGGGCACACAAGGGAATTGCAGGGCGCGATCAGCGCGCGCGGCGTTCCGGAATACGAATTCAATCTGGCGCTCGCCCAAGAAATTGAATCGCAGCTCGTCAAGGGCGGTTTCGCAAGGACAGCTCTACTCATCTCCGCGGGCCCCGGGCGCGACAGCCTCATTCGGCGCGTGGTGCGCGCGAACGCGATGAAGGGCGACTTGTTCCTCTCCGTACATCACGACTTGGTCCCGGAGATGTTCAAGGAAGCGTGGGAGCTGGACAACCAGAAGAACTGGTACAGCGACCGCTTCCGCGGTCACTCGATCTTCGTGTCCTACGACAATGACAGGCGAGACCGCAGCCTCGCTTTCGCGCGGCTACTCGGAAACCAGCTGAAGGCGCGCGGCCTGGAATACACTCCTCACTATACCAAAGTTTTCATGGGCCGCTGGCGGCGCGAACTCGTGGACGTCAATGCCGGCGTCTATCGCTATGATCAGCTCATGGTGCTGCGCGCGACGCGCATGCCGGCGGTGCTACTCGAGGGTGGCTCGATCGTGAACCGCGAGGAGGAGCTCGTCATGGGGTCAGCGGAGCGGCGCGCGCTGATCGCGACTGCGGTCGTCGACGCCGTCGATGGCTTCTGCGCGGCCCATCCGCAACAGCGCGAGGTGCGGACGCGCATACCGGTGGAAGCACAGGCGGCGCGTGCGAAGTAGCGAGGGAAAAATGTTTGGCCGGCAATCGATTTCGCGGGCGACCTTCGCGACCTTTTTCTCGGCTGCCGTCTCGATCGCCTCGCCCGCATCGGCCGATCCGTTTTACGACGTGGCCTCCGAGGAGTTGCGCGGCCGACCAGGCAGCATCATTCGCGCGCAGCAAATACCTGCAATGCCCGGAGCGGCGGCGTTCAAGGTTCTGTACCGCTCGACCGGCCTGCGCGACGAGCCGATCGCCGTCTCGGGAGTCGTTGTCGTGCCGGCCGGGCCGGCGCCGACGGGCGGTCGTCCCGTCGTGGCCTGGGCGCACCCAACCACTGGCGTTGCGCGACACTGCGCGCCCTCGCTCGTGCCAGAGGTTTTGAGTTGGATTCCCGGTCTCGACGCGATGCTCGCGCGCGGCTTTGTCGTCGCCGCGACGGACTATCCCGGTCTCGGTACGGTCGGACCGCACCCCTATCTGATCGGTCGAAGCGAAGGGCGCGCGGTCCTCGACTCGGTGCGAGCGGCGCGCGACCTAAAGGAGTCCGGAGCCGGCGCGCGTTTCGCCACCTGGGGGCACTCGCAGGGAGGACACGCGGCGCTTTTCGCGGGCGAGCTCGCTCGCGGCTACGCGCCAGAGCTCCGCCTCGTCGGTGTCGCCGCGGCCGCACCTGCCACAGAGCTCGGCGAGTTGTTCCACGCGGATATCCGCGGTATCGAGGGTAAGGTGCTCGGGGCGTTCGCACTCTGGTCCTGGTCAGAGGTTTTCGACCTTTCGCTCGACGATGTGATCCGGCCGACGGCGCCGCTCGTGCTGAACAACATCGCCAGCCAGTGCAACGACGCACCGCGGCAGCTGTTCAGAATCGGCTTTGCGGAGCAGGCGTTCGAGCGCGAAGGATTTCTTTCCGTCGACATCACGAAGGTCGACCCATGGCACAAGCTCATGGCGGAGAACTCACCGCGACAGATGCCGGCGGGCGTACCGGTATTTCTCGTGCAGGGCACGTCCGACTCAGTCGTGCTTCCGCGCGTCAGCGAGAAGTTCCGCGGCATACTCTGCCGCGCCGGGACGCCGGTGATGTTCATGACCGTGCCCGGGGACCACGGCGCTTCCGCGACGCTCGGGGCGCCGGCTGCCGTCGAATGGATCGCAGGACGATTCGCGAACCAGCCGGCGCCGAGCGACTGCTGAGGTTCCACCGGAACCTCCCGCGGACCGCCGGCGTTGCCTTGAAAATCCGGAGGCAAACATGGCGCAGGATAAAATTCGCGAACACATGGAAGTGCTCGGTTCCGACGGTCAGCACGTGGGCGTGGTCGATCACCTGGAAGGCAAGGATCAGATCAAGCTCACCAAGAACGATCCGGAGGCACAGGGAATGCATCATGTCATTCCGCTCGCCTGGGTCGATCACGTGGATGAGCACGTGCACCTGAAGAAATCGAGTCACGAAGCGAAGCGCGAGTGGAAAGCGGCGTAAGCTTGCCGCCTATCACTCGAGACACGTGGCGGGCCCGGGGCGGCCCGCCCGTTTCATGGGCGTCAATAAAGGAGGTCGACCATGGCTTATCGGCTTTACTCCGGCCCCGTGGGGTCAGAAGACGTGTCACCGATTGAGCAGTCCGGTCTCTACAAGGAATTCACGCGCCTCGACGAGGCGCTTTCGTTTGCCCGCCATCTGAAAACCCGCAACCGCGTCCCGCTCATTCTCGAGGGCGACGACGGGACACGCATGAATCGGCGCGAGATCGCTGCCGCGCTGCTGCACGGTGACGCGGACAGCCCGAACGGCCGGATGCACTGAATTCAGGCGATCGTCAGCACAACGTTGCCCGGCGCGCGCCCGGATTCCACGGCCTCGTGTGCGGCGACGACGTCCTCGAGCGAAAATGTCTGGGCGACATTGTGCACGAGACGGTTCTCCGTGAGCATGCGGTCGATCGCGGCAAGGGCCGCGGCGCGTTCCTCGGCGGTCAGCTCGTAGACGAGAAAGAATTTCAGCGTGATGGAGTTCACGAGACAGAAGGCCGCCGGAATAGTTGCCTCCGGGAGGGTGCCGTAGACGACGACAATGCCGTGGGGCCGAAGCACGGCGGGTATCAGTTTCGCATTCGCCGTCAGATCCATCTCGATCAATGCGTCGGCGCCGCGTTTTTCCGTAAATTCCTTGACGCGCTCGCCGACGTTTTCGCGTTTGTAATCGATGGTGTGGTCGGCGCCGGCGGCGCGCGCGAGAGCAGCCTTTTCCGGCGAGCTGACCGTCGTGATCACACGGGCGCCGCGGGCTTTCGCGAACTGAATCGCGTAGTGCGCAACCGCGCCGGCGCCCCCGGAAATGAAGATAGTCGCATCGGGGCCGGCACCCGCGAGCGTCACCGCATGGACGGCCGTCATCGCGGGTATGCCGAGGCACGCACCGGCTGCATCGCTAACGCCGCTCGGCAATGGCACCGCCTGCGCCGACGGCAGCACGACGTATTCGGCCGCCGTACCGAACGCCCGTTTCCATTGGGCGTTCCAGGTCCACACACGTTCGCCTTTGCGCGCGCCCGGGACGCCTGCTCCAACCACGTCGATCGTGCCGACACCGTCGCTGTCCGGAATGACTTGCGGAAACGCGATCTTGCGCGTCGTGCCCATGCGGTTTTTGACATCAGATGGGTTGATACCGGAGGTCTTGAGCTTCAACCGGACTTCGCCGGGACCGGGCTCGGGCGTGGCTACTTCACCGACGCGAAGCACGTCCCGAGCCGTCCCATTCGTTTCATAGTACGCAGCACGCATGCTTGCCCCCGTTTTGACGGTATAGCTTACCGGCAAAGCGGAGCAGAACGAAGCTTACTGCAAGCGGTCTGGCGGAGTAGCTTTCACCCACGCTTCTCGAGGACAGGTCCATGAGTACGACGGAATATTCGAGTGCACTGATTGTGGGGGCAGGCTCCGGACTTAGCGCCTCGCTTGCCCGTGCTTTCGCGAAAAGTGGGATGAAGGTCGCACTCGGCGCCCGGACGATCGACGATCTCGGCGCACTCACGAGCGAAATCGGTGCGAAGGCGTTCGTGTGCGACGCGATCAAGCGTGATGACGTGGTGAAGCTGTTCACCTCCGCGGCAAAGGAAAACGGCGAACCGGACGTCGTCGTCTACAACGCCAGCTATCGTGCGCGCGGTGCGTTCGCCGAGTTGGACCCGGCGGAGGTCGAAAAGTCGATCGCCGTTTCCGCCTTTGGCGGATTCCTTGTCGCGCAGGAGGCGGCGAAACGTATGTTGCCGAAAGGGAAGGGCGCCATCCTGCTCACCGGCGCCTCGGCAAGCGTGAAGGGCTACGCGCAGTCCGCACCGTTTGCCATGGGCAAGTTCGCGCTGCGGGGGCTTGCGCAATCCATCGCGCGCGAGCTTGCACCGCAAGGCATCCATGTCGCGCATTTCGTGATCGATGGGGGAATCCGCAGCGAACGTCGCGCGCAGCCTGCCGATCGCCCCGACTCGATGCTAGATCCCGACGCGATCGCGGCCAACTATCTACACGTGCTCACGCAACCGCGGAGCGCGTGGACGTGGGAGATCGAGCTGAGGCCGTGGGTGGAGAAGTTCTGAGGATCAGAGTCTAGTCGAGGAAAGGCCCGCCCAATCGCGCTGAACGCGCGTCTTCATGCTTGCGAACTTTTCCCCGACCACTTCCCAATTGACCAGATTGCGCTGACGCCTTGCGGAGTCACCCGTGTGATCGTCGTAGACGTGTGCGCCGAGCATGAGAAGCGAGGCACCGAAGATCATTCCGAGAAGGAAGCGCATGATCTTTCCCAAGTCCCGTTATCCGATCCGATAACGCGGATCGCTGGACTGGGTTCCGCCGCCTATCTAGCGAACAGACGATCTATCTGTCGTCGCAGGCTGCGCAGGGCGTTGTCCGTTACCTCTGTGGCCACGTCCCAATTGACGATCGTGCGCGCCGGGCCGGGCGCGTTTAGAACGGCGGATGAGTCGTGCATGTAGGCGGCGCCGACCGTGATCGCCACGCCGAGAATGATGCCGAAGAGTGTTCGCATTCGAATTCCCCAAATACTCCGCCACGGAACCGTCCCACTACATTGCGGCGCGAGCAGGATAGTCCCGGCGCGCCACTTTGGCTGAAGACCGTTGTAAACCGCTGATTGTGTTTACATTTCCCAATTTGTGCAGAGGTTGAGGGCGTCGATTCCGAATGACACGCATACAGTGCCATGCTAGAGGCGCGCCCCTGCGCTTCGGCAGCGAAATCTTCGGCTATCCGCCATGGACAAGGCTAGTGGGAACGGCGAGTCCCGTTCCCATTCCAGCTTCTGGGCACTTACCGTCGGAAGTGTCGGCGTCGTCTATGGCGACATCGGCACGAGCCCGCTCTACGCGTTCCGCGAGGCCGTGCTAGCGGCCATCGGCCCTGGCGGGACGGTGACGCGGGAGGCCGTGCTTGGCGTCCTGTCGCTCGTTGTCTGGTCGCTGATCATCGTCGTTACGCTGAAGTACGTCACAATTCTCCTTCGCGCGGATAACAACGGTGAGGGCGGAACGCTATCGCTCGTGGCGCTCGCGTTCCGCGGGCTGGGGCGACGCACGCCGATTGTGCTCGCACTCGGCATTCTCGGCGCCGCGATGTTCTACGGATCGTCGCTGATCACCCCGGCGCTCTCGGTGCTGTCGGCCGTCGAGGGTCTCAAGATCGCGACGCCCGCGCTCGAACCGTACGTATTGCCGATCACCGTCGTCATTCTTGTCGGGTTATTCACGGTTCAATCGCGCGGCACGGCGCAGGTCTCGCGGCTCTTCGGGCCAATCACATTGCTGTGGTTCCTGGTGATGGCGGTCATCGGCACCATACACATCTTCGACGATCCAACGGTCTTTGCAGCCGTCAATCCCTACTATGCGTTCACGTTTCTCCTGGACCACAAGTGGATGGGCCTGATCACGCTTGGGGCGGTGTTTCTCGTCGTGACCGGGTCGGAAGCGCTCTATGCGGATCTCGGGCATTTTGGACGCAAACCAATTCAGACCGCATGGTTCTTTCTGGTACTCCCGGCGCTCTTGCTCAACTATTTTGGACAAGGCGCGCTCGTGCTCTCCAATCCGGCCGCCATCGTCGATCCGTTTTTCCTGTTGGTTCCGGAATCGTTGTTGCTGCCCTTTGTCGGCCTCGCGACCGCGGCGACGGTCATCGCGAGCCAGGCGGTGATTACGGGCGCCTATTCGCTGACCCGCCAGGCGATGCAACTCGGGCTTCTTCCACGGATCGAGATCCGTCACACCTCGGCATCACAGTTCGGGCAAATCTACATGCCACGCGTGAATACTGCATTGCTCGTCGGCGTGCTGCTCCTCGTAGTCTTGTTCCGCACCTCTAGCGCTCTCGCCTCCTCGTACGTGCTCGCGGTAGCCGCAACCGAGTGGACTGCGGGCATTCTCGGTCTCATCGTCATCTGGAAGAACTGGCGCTGGCCGTTCTGGGCAGCGGCAGCATTGATACTCCCGTTCATCGTCATCGACACGGTCTTCGTCATCGCCACAGGAATGAAAATTCTCGAGGGCGCGTGGGTCCCCGTATTGTTCGGCGCCGTTGTGGTGCTGGTCATGACGACGTGGCTGCGCGGTACACGCTTGCTGATGCAAAAGAATCGCCGGATCGAGGTGCCGTTCGAGCCGTTGGTACGAAGTCTTGAGAAAAAGCCGCCACACATTGTCCCCGGAACGGCCGTCTTTCTTACCAGCGATCCCGATTACGCACCGACCGCTTTGCTGCACAACCTCAAGCACAACAAGGTTTTGCACGACCACAACGTGGTGCTCACAGTTATTACCGCGGACACGCCTCGCGTGTCCGAGCTCGACCGCGTTCAGATCATGGGACTTTCACCGCATTTTTACCGAGTGGTGTTGACCTTCGGCTACATGGAAACGCCGAACGTCCCGAAGGCGCTTGCTCTCGCACGCAAGCTTGGATGGCAATTCGACATCATGTCGACGTCGTTCTTCCTGTCCCGGCGCGCGCTGAAGCCGGCGCCGCAGTCGGGCATGCCGGGATGGCAGGATCGCCTGTTCATCAAGCTTGCCCGTTCCGCCGACGACGCAACCACGTATTTCCACATCCCGACCGAGCGAGTGGTCGAGATTGGAACCCAAGTCGCTGTGTAGCAGGTCGCTGTGTAGAGCGGGCCCTCGGGGCTCCCACCCTCATTCAACACAGATGCCGGATCGTCTAGTATGACCGACATGGATGAATTGCTGAGAGGCCTGCAAGAGGTTGACCCGCTCTGGTCGGTGGCGCTCGTGGCCTGCGCCGTCATCGTGCTGCTTGCTGCCAAGCTGTGGCGAGCGTCGTTCGGAAAAGCGCTAGCGGTTGGAGCGACGCTTGCGGTCCTCGCCGCCGTCTCTGGCGCCGCGGTCTATTTCTATCTCCACCTTGAGGATACGCGCAGGATGGAGGAGCGCCGTGCGCTCGAGGAGCGCGCCGTCGCGATCTTCGCACAGACCATTCAGCCCGGCACTGTATTCGCATGCCTGGACGGTTCGCCCGCGCCTGCCATGCTGGAAGCGTGCGAGCGCATTATTTTCATGGAGCCGCAGAGGGCGGCCGCGGCGGTGGCGATCACGACGCAGCGTCTTGCGTTCCTGTCGGACGCGGTGCAATTCGCGAACAAGCGGGATCCGAGCTATCACGCGAGCATCGAGAGCCTGCGTAACTCGATCGAGTCGGATGCCTACGGCTTCGTCGCGTATGTGATGTCGCTCGATCACCGGTGCACGCCCGATTTCTGCGAGCGGTTCCAGTTGCTTCGCGATTCCTCGCGCGTACGCGACAATCTGCGCACGCGTCGGTTCGAGGCGTTCATGGCGAAGCACGGACCGGCCTGGCGCGAAGCTGCACCGGCGGCGCCTCTGCGCGACTCGCCGCTACCGCCGAGCAGCACTCCGCGTCCCTCGGTATCCGGCGTAACGATCGGCGACCGTGCTGGTGCGAATGAAATTGGCGATCCGGCGACCGCGACGCGCGCCTCACCGCCACCCGCTGCGGCGCAGCCTCAGGTTAGTGTCCCGGCCGCAGCGACTGCTGCCGATGTGACGCCCTCGACGGAAGCGACGACAGATTCCGCGACGGCAGCGGCGCGGGCGGAGCCCGCCTCAGCTGCCGCAAAATCCGCACAGCCGGCCAAGGCCGCGCCTGCTGCGGCAAAAAGCGCGACGCCTCCGGCTGCACCGAAGGCCGCCGCCAAGCCAAAGGCCGCGCCCGCTGACTCGGCGACCAAGCGGACGAATGAGCCGGTCGCCGGATTGCCGCGCATCGTGCCGCGCGACTACCTCCGCGACAAGGAAGAGCAGGATGTGGCGCCTGCCCAAGCGTCCGGCCAACAGCCAGGCGCTCCAATTCAGATCAGCCCGCAGCAAAACTGAAGGCGGCCTCGCCACTGGCATAAGACCGGACGGGCGCTAGGATCGCGGAATGAGCGCCCGGACGAATCTTCCGTTCACGTCAGTACTTATCGCCAATCGTGGCGAGATCGCCGTGCGCGTCATCCGATCCGCGCGCGTGCTCGGGCTGCGGACGATCGCGGTCTATTCCGAGGCGGACGAGGGCGCGCCGCACGTGCGGCTCGCGGACGAAGCGCATTGTGTCGGGCCGCCGCCGGCGCGCGAAAGTTATCTCAACATCGAAAGGCTGATCGCGGTCGCGAAGGCGTCGCGTGCCGGCGCGGTGCATCCGGGCTACGGATTTCTCTCCGAACGCGCCGAGTTCGCCGAAGCCTGCGCGGCGGCCGGTATCGTGTTCGTGGGGCCGCCGCCCGCGGCGATCCGGGCGATGGGCGATAAGTCCGCGGCCAAGACGCTCATGGACAAGGCGCACGTTCCGCTCGTGCGGGGCTATCACGGCGTGCAGCAGGATCCGAAATTCCTGCGTCAGAAGGCATACGAGATCGGCTACCCGGTGCTGATCAAAGCCGCGGCCGGCGGCGGCGGCAAGGGCATGCGCCGGGTGGAAAAGGCCATCGAATTCGATGACGCGCTAGCAGCGGCCTCGCGCGAGGCGGAAAGCGCGTTCGGCGACGGCCGGGTGCTGGTCGAGAAATGGATCGAGCGCCCCCGGCACATCGAAGTGCAGGTGTTTGCCGACACCCACGGCAACGTGGTGCATCTCTTCGAACGCGACTGCTCCGCGCAGCGTCGGCATCAGAAAGTGATCGAGGAAGCGCCGGCGCCCGGAATGAGTGCGGATGCACGGGCGGCTATGACGCGCGCCGCGGTGGGAGCGGCCCGCGCGGTCGGGTACGTAGGCGCGGGCACCGTCGAGTTCGTCGCGAGCGGCGAGGGCGAAGTGAAGGCCGACGGCTTTTGGTTCCTCGAGATGAATACCCGCCTGCAGGTCGAGCACCCGGTGACCGAGGCGGTGACAGGTTTCGACCTCGTCGAATGGCAATTTCGGGTGGCAGGCGGCGCAAAGCTGCCGCGCACCCAAGATGAGATCGTGTTGTCCGGCCACGCCGTTGAGGCGCGCGTCTACGCGGAAGATCCGCTTCGCGGCTTCCTTCCGTCGACTGGACGACTGCATGTCGTGCGCTGGCCCGAAGGCGAAGGCATCCGCGTCGACTCGGGCGTACAGGAAGGGCAGGAGGTCACTCCCTACTACGATCCGATGTTGGCGAAGGTCATCGCGCATGGACCCACCCGCAAGGCCGCGTTGGAGCGGCTTGCTGTGGCCTTGCGCGGTACCGCGATCGCGGGCCCGCGGACCAATCTCGCGTTCCTGCGTGCTCTCGTGGCGTCGCCTGCCATGATGGCCGGCAAGGTCGATACCGGATTGATCGAGCGCGAGCTCGCGACACTTGCGGTGGTTTGCCCGCCGGATCATGCGGCTGCTGCAAAGGCGGTCGAGGAACTCGTGAAACGCGAGCAGACGAGAGTTGCCCGGCGTGCAACCCGGCGCTCGGACGAACGGCGCTCGCCCTGGAATACGGCCGATGCATTCGGCCTTGGCGGCGGGCGCGAAGTACAGATCGCGGTGCAAATCGACGGACAGCCCGCGCGGGCGCGCCTGCGTTTCAGCGCGAACGGACCGCATGCGACTGTCGAGGGCAAAGAGGCGGCGGACTGCCAGTTGGTCGATGCCGACGGAGGGCTTGCCGCGATCCGGGACGACGGAGTGAGCCTCATTCGCCTCGGCGACGCGAATGTCGTCGATCTTGATCACCTCGACACCGACGGAGTTGTAAGCGCGCCTATGCACGGCAAGGTTCTGGCCATCGAAGTCAAGGTCGGCGACCGCGTGACCAAGGGTCAACGGCTGGCGGTTGTCGAAGCAATGAAAATGGAACACGCGCTAAATGCGTATGCGGACGGAACCGTGGCTGAGGTTGCGGTGGACGCAGGAAGCCAAGTAGCCGAAGGGGCGCGGCTTATCGTCATCAAGGAGAACCCGTCCACGTAGCTCATGCACTGTGGATGGGGCCGGCCGAGCGGTGAAATTCCTGGCGCAGCAGTCTACAAAGGGGAATGAGCCTCCATCTCATCAAGCTGTGCGTCGGCGCGGACTCGATCCGCGATCTGCAGGAGTGGATCGAGGAACGGCTCGCGGAAAAGCGGCGCAAGCGGCAGCCCGTCGAACACGTGCATACGACGCGCATGATGCCGACCCGGACCGAAGAACTGCTCGACGGAGGATCGTTGTATTGGGTGATCCGCGGTGAAATCGCCTGCCGCCAAAAACTGGCCGACATACGCGAGTTCAACGACAAGGAAGGCATACGCCGCTGCCGACTCGTCCTCGATCCGAAGGTTGTGCCCGTTGTGCCTCGTCCACGAGGCCCGTTTCAGGGCTGGCGGTATCTGCCGGCCAAGGAGGCCCCGACCGACCTCGGCCGCAGCGGCAAGGGGCTGACGAAGCTGCCCGAGGCGATGCGGCGCGAGCTCCGCGAGTTGGGTCTGTTGTAGGCCAGGAAACAATTTCCGGTATTTGCGCGTTAAATCCCGGTCACAAGAAGCAACCGGGAGGCAAAGTGATGCAGGCTGCGGATACGAAACGGGCTAGCCCCGACTATGAGCGGCCGCGCGAGAACGTGGCCGACATCCCGGACCCGGTCACGCTGCCGACGAACAAGGCGCGGCAGGGCGAGGCGTCCGGGCACATGCGTTGGGTCCTCTACGGGGGAGTGGCGCTTGCGATCTTGCTGCTACTGATTGGCTACTTCGTCGTCGAGTAGCGTTTACACGCCGAGATTGTCGATCAGCCGGGTGCCGCCGATCCGCGCGGCGACGAGCAGCCGCACCGGCCCATCCTTCTTCGAATTCAAAGGTGCGAGCGTCCTCGCGTGGCGTGCCTCGAGATAATCCAGCTTGAAGCCGGCCGCCTTGATCGTTCGCCGGCCCCGCTCGAGCGTTGGACCGATGGGGGCGCCCTTGCGGATCGCTGTCGCCGCTGCCTGAAGCGCGCGATAGAGCGCGGGTGCGGCCGCACGCTGCGCGGCTGAAAGATAGGCATTGCGCGAGGAGAGGGCGAGGCCATCCGCTTCGCGGATTGTGGTGCCCCCAACGATTTGCACGGGCAGGTCCAGATCGGCGGCGAGGCGACTAACGACCCGGAGCTGTTGGTAATCCTTTTGTCCGAAAACTGCCAAGTCGGGCATCACTTCGATCAGCAGCTTTGCCACGACAGTCGCCACTCCGGCGAAGAAATGAGGGCGGAACTCGCTTTCGAGGCCGAGCGCGGGACCGGTGGGAACAATTTTGGTGGCAAAGCCCAGTGGATAGATCTCGCTCACAGCCGGGGCAAAGATCAGATCCACCTTTTCGGCAGTCAGTTTCGCGAGATCCTCTTTCCAGGTCCGCGGGTAGCGGTCCAGGTCCTCGTGCGGGGCGAACTGAGCGGGATTGACGAACACGGACACGACGACGCGATCCGAGCGGCCGTGCGCAAGTCGCACCAGAGACATGTGGCCCGCATGAAGTGCGCCCATGGTTGGAACAAGGGCGACGGTTTCCCCCCGGCGACGCCAGGGCGCGAGCGTCGCGCGCAACGCCTTGATCGTTCTGGCAATGCGAGGATGCTTCAAGATTTCACCGGAGCCGGGAGTCGGGCGGCACCCTACAGCGCGGTCGACGCGTAACGAAGAAAATAAAATCACTTGATAAATTTCGTTGCGATTTGTCCGTCTCCCGCTTGACCCGGAGCGCGAATAGACTCAACATCGTTTTCGCGGGGTGTGCGGCCCGTCGGGTGTCTGGGTCGATGCGTAATATCATTCCTGTCAATGGCGCGTCCGTAGGTTCGGGACGGACGGCACATGTGATTGTGCTTGCCAACGAAAAGGGCGGGTCGGGTAAGACCACGACCGCCATGCACGTCGTCACGTCCCTGCTCAAGGCCGGTCAGCGCGTTGCTTCGATCGACGCCGATAGCCGCCAGAAGAGCCTCACACACTACGTCGCCAATCGCCGCCGTTGGGCCAAGAAGACCGGCGTGCCGCTCGAACTTCCGAACCATCACGCCATCGAGCGCGCGAGCGGGCCAAGTGTCGACGAGAATGAAGCCTCCGAGTTCGCCGCTTTCGCCGCCGCCGTGAACGGCGTCGAAAATACCCACGACTTTGTCGTCGTGGATACGCCGGCGACCGACAGTTACTTGATGCGGCTCGCCCACGCGATGGCCGACACGCTGATCACGCCCCTGAACGACAGCTTCGTCGATTTCGACGTACTGGCCAGCATCGATCCGGAAAGCTACGAGGTGACGGGAACAAGCCACTATGCAGACGTCGTGCGCGAAGCGCGGCGGCAGCGGCGCATTGTGGAGGAAGGCGAGACCGATTGGATCGTCATGCGCAACCGCGTCGGCCAGTTCGAGACGCGCAGTGGACGCCAGATCGCCGACGGGCTGGCCGACCTGTCGCGCCGTCTGAATTTTCGGGTGGCGGATGGTTTTTCGGAGCGAGTGATCTACCGCGAACTGTTTCCGCGGGGGCTTACCGTGCTCGACACGATCGACGACGCGGTGCTCGGTTCGCGCGCCAGCCTTTCGCACCTCTCGGCGCGCCAGGAAGTCGGCAATCTGGTGGACGCGCTGAAGCTGCCGATCGATGAGAAGGGGCTGCGCCGGGCGGCGGCGCGAGAGGAATGGTTCCGCTCATCGAGCAAGCCGCTCGATAATGCCGAGGTCATCGCAGAGTAAGCATCGCGAAAACGGCGCCTTGCGCGGGACGGTAAAAGGCCCAATCTGAGGGTCGGCCAATCCCGAGGATCAGGCAATGAGCCGAGATCGCGAAGAGACGCGGGCACCTGTCCGGAAGACGGATGCCAAATCTCCAGAACAGGCGTCCGCGCGCGCGGAGATCGACGCGTTCGTGCAGCGGGCCCGAGCGCTCGGGCCGCGCACCGACGGCCAGCGCGGGCGGCTGATCTTCGCTCTCGATGCGACGATGAGCCGGCAACCCACCTGGGACCTCGCCTGTACCTTGCAAGCGGAAATGTTTCAGGAGGCGGCGGCGGTGGGCGGCCTCGATATCCAGCTTGTGTACTATCGCGGCATCTCGGAATGCCGTTCGTCGAAGTGGGTTTCCGATCCGACACGGCTTGCCGGTCTCATGGAAAAAATCGACTGCCGTGGTGGTCATACGCAGATCGGCCGCGTGCTCGATCACGTGCGCAAGGAGGCAAAGCAGCAAAAGGTCGATGCGCTCGTCTTTGTCGGGGACGCAATGGAGGAGTTGATCGACGATCTTTGCGCGAAGGCGGGCGAATTGGGGCTCCTCGGCGTACCCGCATTCATGTTTCAGGAGGAGTCCGACGCGATTGCCGAGCGCGCGTTCCGGGAGATCGCCCGGCTGACAAAGGGTGCTTGGTGCCCGTTCGACGCGGGAGCGTCCGCGCAGCTTCGCGAGCTGTTGCGTGCCGCAGCGGCGTACGCAGCGGGTGGACACCGGGCGCTCGCGGATCTTTCCAAGCGTTCCGGCGGCAGCGGCGCCGTACGGCTTCTGGGTCAGATGAAGTAGCGGCGTGAGCGCCTCGCCCTCCGCTATACTCTCGACATGGCTCTGATCTACGGTATCGCCGCGCTCACGCTGCTCCTGGTGCTGGCTCGCCTTTTTGCGACGCTGGATGCGCAGCAGCTTGCACGTGCCCTGCGGGTCGGTGGCGGGATCGGCGCACTCGCGATCGCTGTTTATCTGGCGATCACCGGCCGGTTCTACGCGGCGCTGCCGCTCGCCTATTTCGGTGCAACGCTCCTCAAGTGGGTTCCGTCGCCTGCCGGCTTCGGTGCGCGCATGCGCAAGACGCCGGGACAGGTCTCGCGCGTGCGCTCACCGTTCGTGGAGATGGAACTCGACCATGACAGCGGCGCTATGCGCGGACGCATTCTCGCCGGCCAATACGAGAACGTGCCACTCGATGCATTGGATCGAACGACACTTCTCGGAACTCTTAAAGGAGTTCGACGCGGAGAGCCGCGCGCTACTCGAAGCTTATCTCGACCGCCGGGAGCCCGGCTGGCGTGAACACGTCGAGGAAGATGCGGGTACGGGGTCTGGCGAGCCGCCGCGCGGCGGCCCTATGACCGAAGAAGAGGCGCTGCAGATCCTCGGTCTTGAACCAGGTGCGAGCGCGTTCGAGATACGACGTGCGCACCGGACTCTCATGAAGAAACTGCACCCCGATCAAGGGGGCTCGACGTATCTCGCGGCCCGCGTGAATGAGGCCAAGGAAGTTCTGCTCCGCCGCCATCGCTAACTCCACTTACGCATCGTTATGGGTGGCGACGCCTCACGTTCAGTTTTTCGCTGCGAAACAAGCGAAATCACTTTTCTTGAGTGTTTCGCAGGCGCGTTTGGCGCTCGTTTCGTCAAAGCCGGCGAAACGAGCGCGGTAGATTTCAGTCCGACCTTTGCCCCATTTTTCCGTGACCGGATTGCTTTTGGCGAGGATCGACGCCGCGCGGGTGCGCGCGTCTGCGAGACGCTCGCGCGCCTGCTCCTCTTTGGGGTAGGCGCCGATCTGGATGTACCAGGGGCCGCGCGCGGAAACGGGCTCTGCGCTGATCTGCGCGAGCGGCTCCGGCGTCAGTGCCGTCGAAACCCTTTGCTCCGGCATCAGCGCCGAGACGACCTTGCTGCGCTCGATCTCCGGCGAATCCTGTGCTGACGCGAACGGCTCCGAGGCCGGTGCGGGCGGCGGCGCGAAAGTCACGACCTTGCCCTCAGGCGCAAGCGCCATGGGCGTGATGGTGATCGCCTCACGAACGCTACCCGGCGACATGGTGGAGATCGGCAGGACGCTTGCCGTTTTCACCTTCGTGGGAGTGCGTTCGCCGTCCTTGTTGATGGAAACGACTTGAACCGGCGTCCGCCGGACCGGCTCATGCGAACCCGGGGCGGGTTGTGCAGGTGCAACGCTTGCGGTGGTCACCGGAGCCGGCGCCGCGGCAGCCAGTGTGTCCGACCCGACAGCCGGCGCGGTTTTTTCCGCGAACCGCGACGCGGTGCGCGGTCCGGTAGAGGCTAGCTTGATGTTCTCGCTCACCAGATCGCGCATCAACTCGTCACGGGCCGCGCCCGTGCGGCCGCCCAGGATCACGGCGACGATATGGCGATTGTTGCGCTTGACGTTGGTGACGAGATTAAAACCCGACGCGTTCGTGTAGCCGGTCTTGATACCGTCGACGCCGTCGACGCTGCCGAGCAGGCGATTGTGATTGCCAATCGCGACGCCCTGCCAGTGGAAGGAACGGGTCGAAAAGTACGGATAGTATTTCGGGAAACGTTCCTGGATCGCGAGGCCGAGCAGCGCCATCTCGCGCGCCGTTGTGACCTGCTCGGGATCGGGAAGTCCCGAAGCGTTCTTGAACACGGTGCGGGTCATGCCAAGCGTTCGCGCGCGGCGTGTCATGAGCTTCGCGAACGAGTCCTCGTCGCCCGCGATGATCTCGGCGATCGCAACGGCGATGTCGTTCGCGGAGCGTGTGACCAGTGCCTTGATCGCGTCCTCGACCTCGATGGTCTGGCCAGGCTTCAGTCCGAGCTTCGATGGCGGTTGCGCGGTCGCTTCGGCGGAAATCCGGATCGGCGAGTTGAGGCGCAGCCGGCCGGCCTCCAGTTCGGAGAACAGGAGATAGAGCGTCATCACTTTCGCGAGTGATGCGGGGTGACGCAGTTCGTCGGCCTTGGCGGCGTGGATCAATTCGCCGGTCTTGGCATCGACGACGATCGTGGAGAATCCGGGAAACCAGGTGGGCTTGTTCGCCTGCGCGCTTGCCGCCGGCGCGAACAACAGCCCTGCGAGCAGCACAAGCATGCTGCCGAACGCCGTCCGCCCCTTGGGCAGCGCCCAATTGCGCCTACGCAACACCACTAGAACTCAACCCCCGTTAACGAGGCGCCATTTGCGTTCGAATTTTCGTGCCTCGCCTTGCCGAAGCGGACACGCCAGTAAAGGCTAGACGGTGGCGGGTTAGAATTGGGTAAAGCCCTGATTTCTCTAGCTTCGATGCGAACAAAAGTTCCCGATTACGGCGCGATCGTGACGCGTTGCACCCAATCCGCTGCCGATGCCGCATTTTCGATGTGCCCTTTAAATCAGGCGCCTTTCGTGCGGCATATTGCATTGCGAAAGTTTCTTGACTTCTATGTTGCAGTGCACTATTTGGGCAACAGAGCGACCAATTGCGTGGCACCCGGCGTGGCACGCCGCTCGCCGAAGGAAAAATTGAGGCAACCGCACGGCTTCGTGCCGGCGCAACCGGGGACTTCCCATGTTCGAGAATTTCGACACGTTTCAAAAGATCGGCAAAGACAACGTCGATGTGGCGCTGAAGAGCTTCGGCGCCGCGTCGAAGGGCTTCCAGGCGATCGCGACGGAAGTCGCGGACTTCCAGAAGAAGTCGTTCGAAGAGGGCACTGCCGCGTTCGAGAAGCTGCTCGGCGCGAAGTCCCTCGACAAGGCGCTCGAAGCGCAGACCGAATACTACAAGGTCGCGTACGAGGGCTTCGTCTCCAAAGCGACGAAGATCGGCGAGCTCTATGCCGATATCGCCAAGGAATCCTACAAGCCGCTCGAAGGCGCGATCGCGAAGGCCACGAGCAAGCAGTAAGTCTTTAGACGACTCGTCCAAGAGAAAAGCCCGGCCGATAGCCGGGCTTTTTGTTTTTGCTGAGGTCGCGTTTGGTTATTTCGCGAGATGCAGTGCCGCGATCTCCGAGCCAATCGAGCTGAACACGCCGAACAGCTGGTTG
Source organism: uncultured Alphaproteobacteria bacterium (assembly GCA_963711595.1). Lineage (GTDB taxonomy): Bacteria > Pseudomonadota > Alphaproteobacteria > Rhizobiales > Xanthobacteraceae > JAUSIF01. The sequence continues at coordinate 383,740 of CAVQER010000005.1, read as the reverse complement.
GGGTCGGTGACGTTCACATACATGTCGGTGTTGGTCGCGCAGTTCTGCAACAGCGTCGCGTCTCCGTTCATCACGCGAATGGTCCACACCTTGATTGCTTTGGTGGAAGGATTGTTGGCTGTATTATTTGGTAGCGCTTTGATGTTCGCGCACACCATTTCGGTACGGTCGTCGATTGCGTTCTCACTCTGCTGGAAACGGTTCTCCGTATTGTCACCGTCGGTCATCAGGATCAGATACTTCTGCAAGTCTTTTGTGTTGTAAGGCTTTGCGTCGGTGAAAGGGATCTTGTCGTCCAGCATGTGCCAACCCCACGCTGCACCAATTGTTACGTTGGTGTTGCCTTGCGCGGCCATCGTTGAAATTTTGTTAGTCAGGGCGGTATAACCTTCTGACGTGTAGACGTCCGTGAGTGGAAGAATTGTCGCGGCCGGGCAATCGCCCGAGTTATATGGAGCTCTCGGAAACTTCGTGTCGTTGTCCGTGGCCGCCTCAATGTCCTTCACGTCGTTGTTGATCGCGTCGTTCGAGGAATTCTTGCGGTCGCGATCGGCAATGCAGCCGGTCCAGCTCGCGGCAGACACGTTCTTCCAGATGCCGTCGTTGTTGTTGCAATTGGTCTGGGTCTTGTGCTGCGATTTGCTGCAGTAGCCCGAAAAGTGCCAAGTGGCGCTCGAGTGCGCGGTGTGGTCGACCCTGACCTGCACGGCATAGGGAACGACGGCGATCTTCGCGTCGCCTGCCTTTTTCACGGCCGCCTTCAGAATATCGACGAGCTTTTGGGCGCCTTCCCTGAGCTTGATAATTTTTTCGCCAGACATCGATCCGGTGTTGTCGAGGGCGAGGACCACTTCCACCTGGCCGATGCTCCAACGGGCCCTCGTCTCTGTGCTCAAGGGAAACGTTCCTATGCCGAGAATGTTCGCAATCCTCGGAGAATAGAAGCCGGATGCGCGGATGTGCACGGTGCCCAAGTCGGGGGTAATGACCAGATTCAGAACTCGACAGCGTGTGTGGGCCCATATTGGCCGCGAAGTACTTGTTACCCAAGTCATCGAGAACGCCCTGATCGGCGGGCATGATCTTCGAAAGGGCGAGCGCCGTCGTGTCGAGCGCCTTCTGAACGTCGGTGCGGTAGGAATTCGCCAGGCTGTAATCTACGGCGACCCCCATCGCGCCGATGATCGGCACGATGGCGATCGCGAACAGCATCGCGAAATTTCCTTCCCGATTGGACCAAAAGCGTCGCATGGGGGTCTCCGAACCTAATGCGCGGCATAGTGCGCGCCGTTCGTTGATCAATTCCTGCTTTGAATAGATGTTTATGCGAATTCGAAACCGAGCGGTTCAGGATCGTACCGAACCGTTAAGGTTTGGAGTCCTGTTTCGATAAAATTTGAACGATGCTTTCCCGGTCACTTGGCAAGATGCAGGTTCGCGATTTCCGCCCCGATCGAACTGAACACCGAGGAGAGTTCGGTTGCGTTCGCGACCGGCTTGAACATGTCGGGGGTGGTGGCGCAATAAGTCAGCAACGCATCGTCACCATCCATCAAGCGAACCGTGTACACCTTGATCAGTTTGCTGCCGTCAGCCTTCGTGAGCGCACGGATATTGTCACAGGTAGCGCGGGTACGAGCGTTCATCGTCGACTCCGAGTCGTTGAATTTGTTCTTCGTGTTCTCGCCGTCCGTGAGCAGGATGATGTACTTTTGCAGATTGGCAGCGTTGTTTGCCGCGCCCTCCGTCATCACCGCGGTGTCGGAAAGCGCGTGCCAACCCCACACCAGCCCGATCGTAATGTTCGTGTAGCCGGACGGCTGCATGGAGTTGACCTTGCCATGCAACGTCGACGTGTCGGTGCTGGCTGGCGCTCCCCAGGTGATCGTGAGCGGCAGCATCTGGGAGACCAGGTTGGGGTTTCCTATGCCGTGGTCGCACTGCCACGCGGGATAGTTCGTCGCACTGTCGGCCGGCGTCGCGTCCAGCGTGTCGTTGGATTTATTGCGGTCCCAGACGCAGCCGTTCCAAAGATTGTGGTTGGCTGGCGTCCATATACCGTTGTTTGAAGTGCAGGATCCCTGAGAGTGATATTGCGTCTTACTGCAGGTTCCGTTGGCGGCGTCCCAATCGTTCCATTTAACCCAGCTCGCCGCGACGTTTGCGGTTCCGACGTTGACGCGCGCATCAAACGGAATGATCGCCACCTTCGCGTCACCCGGGGTCTTGGCCGCCGTTTCGAGCACGTTCAGCAGGTTGTGGGCGGCGTTCTTCAACTCCGTCATGCGCCCGAGCGAATTCATCGACCACGAATTGTCGAGCACGAGCGCGATCTCGACCTTGCCGATGCTCCACCGGGCTTCGGAGTTGGTCCCAAGACTGACATCGCCGACACCGACGATGTGGGCCATCTGCGGCTTGTACGTTCCTTTGGCAGACAGCTTCAGCTTGCCGACCTCGGGAGTCACGGTCAGTTGGAGATCCAGAATTTGGTGCGGTCCCAGGTTCGCCTGAAAATATTGATTGCCCACCGTGTCCAAGGTCGCTTGGTCGGCCGGCATGATCCGCGTCAAGGCTAGCGCGGTCGCGTCGAGGGACTTTTGAATGTCCGTTCGATATGACGAGGCGACGCTGTAATCGAGCGCGACGCCCATCGACCCGATGACCGGAATCATGGCGAACGCGAACAGCAGGAGGAAATTGCCCTCCTCGTCGGACCAGAACGGACGCATGGCAGGCTCCCGGCGGCTTGCTGCCACAGTGCGCCCGGGTTCCTTGACCGCTTATTGCGCGAATCGCAGACATTCTTGCGAAATTGCCGGATCGACCTAGGTAGTTAACTACGGGCAGCGAGATCGCTAAAATTCGGGTGATTGGTGCGGTCCCGGCGGCTAGGCCGGCCGCTCCCGCTACCCTATGATCTGGTACTCCGCTGCCTGCAGCGGGGGCCAAGCCCCAAGGAACCCGTGCGTCCCAGCCGAATTTGGCATTCAGCATCCATGAACCGGCCCGCGCTTCGACTGATTTCGCTCTTGCCCCGCGGCGCCGCTCACCGGATGGCTAACGAGGACGGTACGCGACGCAAGAATGAAGAAGGGACAGGGACGTCGGTCATCACCCGGGTCAAGCCGCAGACGAAGCGGCCGAATCTCTACCGGGTGTTGCTGCTGAATGACGACTACACGCCGATGGAATTCGTGGTGCACGTGTTGGAGCGCTTCTTCAACAAATCGAGAGAGGACGCGACACGAATCATGCTCCACGTTCACCAGAACGGAGTCGGGGAATGTGGCGTTTTCACGTACGAAGTGGCGGAGACGAAAGTCACGCAGGTGATGGATTTCTCGCGCAAGCATCAGCATCCTTTACAATGCGTGATGGAAAAGAAATGATCGAGGTTCACGGGACGAGGAACTAATGCCGACGTTTTCGCGTAGCCTGGAGCAATCGCTGCACCGAGCACTGGCGCTCGCCAACGAGCGCCACCACGAGTACGCGACGCTCGAGCACCTGCTGCTGGCGCTGACCGACGATCAGGACGCCGCAGCGGTGATGCGCGCGTGCAACGTCGATATCGACCGTCTCAAGCGCAATCTCGTCGACTACATCGATGGCGAACTCGACAATCTCGTCATGGACGCGAGCGACGACTCGAAGCCGACCGCCGGTTTCCAGCGCGTGATCCAGCGCGCGGTGATCCACGTCCAGTCATCCGGGCGCGAGGAGGTGACTGGCGCGAACGTTCTCGTTGCGATTTTCGCGGAGCGCGAGAGCCATGCCGCGTACTTCCTGCAAGAGCAGGACATGACGCGCTACGACGCCGTGAACTATATCAGCCACGGGATCGCGAAGCGGCCGGGCATGTCGGAATCGAAGCCGGTGCGCGGCGTCGAGGACGACACCGACACGAAGCCGGGCGAGGACGGCAAGAAGAAAGCCGACGCGCTCGATGCGTATTGCGTCAATCTCAACAAGAAGGCGCGCGACGGAAAGATCGATCCGCTGATCGGGCGCGAGAACGAGATTGCGCGCACGATTCAGGTGCTGTGCCGCCGCCAGAAGAACAATCCGCTGTTCGTCGGTGACCCCGGGGTGGGTAAGACGGCGATTGCGGAGGGTCTCGCGCGCCGCATCGTGATGGGCGACGTGCCCGACGTTCTGAAGACGTCGACGGTATTCGCGCTCGACATGGGCACGTTGCTTGCCGGCACGCGCTATCGCGGCGATTTCGAAGAGCGCCTCAAGCAGGTGATCAAGGAGCTCGAAGCGTATCCGAACTCGATCGTGTTCATCGATGAGATCCACACCGTGATCGGTGCGGGCGCCACGTCAGGCGGCGCGATGGACGCGTCGAACCTGTTGAAGCCAGCGCTGGCGTCGGGAACGCTGCGCTGCATCGGGTCGACGACCTACAAGGAGTACCGCCAGTACTTCGAGAAGGACCGCGCACTCGTGCGCCGATTCCAGAAGATCGACGTCAACGAACCTTCGCCGGCGGATGCGATCGAGATCCTGAAGGGCTTGAAGCCGTATTTCGAAGAGTATCACCGACTGCGATACACCGCCGACGCGATCAAGGCTGCCGTCGATCTATCGGTCCGTTATATCCATGACCGCAAGCTGCCGGACAAGGCGATCGACGTGATCGACGAGTTAGGCGCGGCGCAGATGCTAGTGCCGGAAACGAGGCGGAAAAAGACGATTGGCGTGAAGGAGATCGAAGCGACCGTCGCGACGATGGCGCGCGTCCCGCCGAAGACCGTCTCCAAGGACGACGCTGAGGTGCTGATCAATCTCGAGGCCAATCTCAAGCGCGTCGTCTACGGCCAGGACAAGGCGATCGACGCGCTTTCCTCCGCGATCAAACTCGCGCGCGCAGGCTTGCGCGAGCCGGAGAAGCCGATCGGCGCGTATCTGTTCTCGGGCCCGACCGGCGTCGGCAAGACTGAGGTCGCGCGGCAGCTAGCGGCGTCACTCGGCGTGCCGATCCACCGCTTCGACATGTCCGAGTACATGGAGCGTCACACGGTCTCGCGCCTGATCGGCGCGCCGCCTGGCTATGTCGGCTTTGACCAGGGCGGTCTGCTCACGGACAACGTCGATCAAACTCCGCATTGTGTGCTGCTTCTCGACGAGATCGAGAAGGCGCATCCGGATCTGTTCAACATTCTCCTGCAGGTCATGGACCACGGGAAGCTGACCGATCACAACGGCAAGCAAGTCGACTTCCGCAATGTGATCTTGATCATGACAACGAACGCGGGTGCCGCCGACATGGCGCGCGCGGCCTACGGTTTCACGCGCTCGAAGCGCGAAGGCGACGACCTGGAGGCGATCAACCGCCTGTTCACGCCCGAGTTCCGCAATCGTCTGGACGCGACCATCACGTTCGCGCACCTCCCGCCGGAGGTGATCAAGCGCGTGGTGCAGAAGTTCGTTTTGCAGCTCGAGGCGCAGCTCGCCGATCGCGCGGTGTCGATCGATCTTTCGCCGGAAGCCGCGGACTGGCTCGTCACCCGCGGCTATGACGAATCCATGGGCGCGCGGCCGATGTCGCGGCTGATTCAGGAGCACATCAAGAAGCCGCTCTCGGACGAGGTCCTGTTCGGCAAACTGAAGACCGGCGGGCACGTGCGCGTCATCATGCGGACCGCGGAGGACGGCACGAAAGATCTCGGATTCGAGTATCTCGAGGGCCGGATTACGCCGCGGCCGGAGCGCGTGCCGCCGAAGAAGAAGCGGCGCACGGTGCTGCGGTCGAAGCCTAAATCCAAGAAGCCCGGTGGAGACAACGGCGGCGGACCGCCGAAGCCGGGCAGCCCCGTTCCGAAGGTCCCACTCGTCCGGGCGTAGCCGCCTGCAGTTTCCGCAGAGCTGGCATTCGCAACGCCCTGAGCGCGGGCACGCGCGGAGGCGGCTAATATCCGACCGTGTCGAACGCTCCTTCATCTCCTGACGATGAACCGTCCGCGCCTTCGCCGGGCGCAGGTCATTGGGTCGGGCAGGGGATTTGGACCGCTGCAACGTCGATCCAGGGCGCCGTGCTGTTCGCGAGCTTCATCGGATTCGGCGGCCTCATCCGCGACATCGGGTTTCCGATCGGCGCCGCGATTCTCTCGACGCTCCTGGTGTGGGCGTTGCCGGCGCAGGTGCTCCTCGTCGGCGGCTATGCGGCCGGCAATGCCGCGCCCGTGATCGCGCTCGCGGTCGGACTTTCCTCGGTACGCCTGTTCCCGATGACCGCCGCGATCCTGCCGTACCTGCGCGGACAACGTCGCGGAATGGGCGTTCAGTTCCTCGCTGCCCACTTCGTCGCAGTGACTGCTTGGATCGAAGGCATGCGTCACCTGCCGAAGTTGCAGAACGAGGCGAGGCTGCCGTTTTTCTTCGGGCTCGCGCTGACGCTCGTCGTCTCGTCCATGATCTCGACCGCGATCGGCTACCACCTGGCGGGAACGTTGCCGCGTGCGCTGGCAATCGGCTTGTTGTTTCTTACACCGCTCTCATTCCTTATCCAGCTTTCGCACAACGCGCGCGATCTCGTCGACCGCCTCGCGCTGTTGTTCGGCCTTCTGCTCGCGCCGCTGATGGCGGAATTTGGCGGAAGGCTCGACCTGTTGTGGACCGGCCTGATCGGCGGAGTTGCGGCGTGGGGCGCGCACCGTCTCTTGAAGAGGCGGCAATGACGATCGACACCGCGCTCTGGCCGTACCTGCTTGTGATTCTCGCCGGCTTTTTGCCGACGGAGATCTGGCGCTCGCTTGCTGTCGTGTTCGTGCGCGGGCTCGACGAAGACAGCGAAGTGCTGATCCTCGTGCGTGCGGTAGCTACCGCATTGCTTGCAGCCGTGGTCGCGCGTCTGGTCTTGATCCCGCCGGGCGAACTTGTTGCGATCCCGCTCGCGATACGAATCGGCGCAGTCGCGGGCGGATTTCTCGTCTATCTGCTCGCGCGTCGTTCGGTATTTCTCGGAATCTTGTTCGGCGAGATCGTGATCATCGCCGGCGCGTGGTACGTGGGCTGAGCGCTCAACCCTGTGCCAGGGCTGCCTTCAGTTTTTCAGCCTGTTCCGTCAGCACTTCCGGCTTTTCCTTCTCACTCGCCGGCGGCTTCAAGGCGACGCCCTCCTTGCGCGGGATGACATGGACGTGCAGGTGGAACACCACCTGGCCCCCGGCCTTTTCGTTGAACTGTTGAATGGTGATTCCTTCCGCGTCGAAGGTTTTCATCGCGGCCTTGGCTACTTTTTGCGCGACCTGATGCACGTGCGCGAGATCGGCGGGGGCGATGTCGAGCAGGTTGCGCGCGGGAGTTTTCGGCAGCACCAGCGTGTGTCCGGGCGCGCGCGGCATGATGTCGAGGAACGCGAGCGCCTTTTCGTCTTCGTAAACTTTGTAAGCGGGAAGGTCGCCTCGCAGAATTTTCGCAAAAAGATTGTTCGCGTCGTAGTCAGCCATTTTTGCCTCCGGTCGGCGCTGCATCTTTGCGGAAAGGCGCCAGAGCCGCAAGCTCTGTTGCCTCGGTCTCGACATGCCTCCGCTCGTGCGCGAGATAGTCGGCGACGGCGCGCCGGAAGCCAGGATCGACAATGTAGTGCGAAGAGTAAGTGGTAACGGGCACGTAACCGCGCGCGAGCTTGTGAGGGCCTTGCGCGCCGGCTTCGACGCGAGCGAGTCCGTGCCTGATCGCGTATTCGATCGCCTGGTAGTAGCAGAGCTCGAAGTGCAGGAACGGCCGGTGCTCGATCGCTCCCCAGTAGCGCCCGTAAATCGTCTGCGCGCCCAGGAAGTTGAGCGCACCGGCAATCCACCGCCGGCCCCGCCGCGCCATCACCAGCACGATGCGGTCGCCCATGGCACGGCCGACGATCGAGAAGAACGGACGGTTGAGATAGGGCCGCCCCCACTTGCGCGAGCCGGTGTCCATGTAGAAGTCGAAGAACGCGTCCCAGACCGGCTCGGTCAGTTCGGCGCCGCTCAGCTGGACAATCTCGACGCCGCTTTGTCCTTCCTCGCGCTCCCTCCGGACGGTTTTCCGTTTGCGCGAGGAGAGGGCGGCGAGAAAATCGTCGAAACTCTTGTAACCGTGATTGAGCCAGTGGAATTGCCGGTCGGTGCGTGCGAGCAAGCCTACGCGTGTCAGATAATCCCACTCGGCCTCGGTCGGAAACGTAACGTGCAACGACGAAGCATTGCGAAGCTTCGCAAGCTCGACTGCACCGGCAACCAGAGCCTCCCGCGCGGTGTCTGCCTGCGCGCCTGAGCGGACGAGCAGGCGCGGGCCGGTCACCGGCGTGAACGGCACTGAAGCCTGCAGTTTCGGATAGTAGTCGCCGCCCGCGCGCTCGTAGGCCTCGGCCCAGCCGTGATCGAAAACGTATTCGCCCTGCGAGTGACTCTTGAGATAGCAGGGCATCACCGCGAGGATTTCACCGGCATCGCTCTCGACGACGACGTGTTGCGGTTGCCAACCGGTGCGCGCTGCGACGGCGCCAGATTCCTCCAGCGACGCCAAAAAAGCATGTGACCCGAAAGGGTTATGGGGATCGAAGTGAGAAAGCGATTCATCGACTTGAGAAACCGATTCCGATTTTGAGCGCGGGGGCTTGGTCGGGTGCGATGAAAGCAAATTCATGTCCGCGTGCGCGCATGCGTCCCAGTCCGCCGGCTTGATGTTCCGGATGGACGGCTCGATGCGAACGCGCAACTTGATATCGCTGCTCATGATTGTGACTTGGGGACCGAGACTCCCGCAGTCTAGGGCCGGAAGCCCTCGAAAATCATCTGATTCGCCCACCGACTGGCGCGCTTCCGATCGCTCTCGGATCGCACCGTCCAGGTGAGAAGTTTCATGCCGAGAAGGTAGCGCGCAAGCAACGGCGCGAACGATGGAAGGTCGCGGACATAGTAGGCGATGAAGTGAGGACTGGTCTTCGGCATATGCAACAGATTTCCGAGCCGGAATTTCTCCCCTGCGCTGAGTCCCTTCCAGTCGGGGTGATCGTAATAGCGTTCGGCCACGATACCTCGTGGCAGGCCTGGTGCGAATTTGCGGAGCGCGATCACCAGTTCCGGGTCGAACGACATCGCGGCTACCGGACCGGCATAGCCGGCAAGGATCTCGGCGACGCGGGCGGGGAGGCGTGTGTCGCCGTCGCCCTTGCTTTTTAGCTCCAGTATGAGGGGTGTGCGGCCGGCGACGGTATCGAGCAATTCCTGGAGCGTTGGAATGCGTTCAACGCAATCGCGGAATGCGACCTCTTTCAGTTCCGCCGAAGACTTCGCCGCGAGCGGACCCGAGGACTTTGTCACCCGATCGAGCGTCGTGTCGTGGAACACCATGACTTCGCCGTCCGCGGACAACTGCAGGTCGACTTCGATTCCATAGTTGGCCGCGGCTGCCGCCGCCGCGGCGCCCAGCGTGTTCTCAACCAGGCCGTTGCCATGCAGTCCGCGATGGGCGATGGGGCGCTCGATCAGCCAGGTGAGTCCTTCCATTTTGTTCAGGCAACCTCGAACAAGGCTTCAACTTCCACCGAGGCATCGCTCGGCAGTTCGGCCACGCCCACGGTCGTACGCGCGTGACGTCCGGCGTCGCCCAACACCTCGACCATGAGATCGGACGCTCCGTTCATCACGATCGGCAATTGCGCAAACGTCGGCGTCGCGTTGATGAAACCGCCGAGGCGCACGCAGCGGCGGATGCGATCGAGGTCACCGAGCGCGGCCTTGGCCTGCGCGAGAAGATTGATCGCACAGATGCGGGCGGCTTCCTGTCCCTGCTCGAGCGTCACGTCGGCGCCGAGCTTGCCCTTGATCGTCTTGCCGCCCGGCGCGGCCGAAACTTGTCCCGAACAGACGAGAAGGGAACCAGTCAAGACCGTGGGAACGTAGTTTGCGACCGGCACTGGCGGCGTCGGAAGTGTGATTCCGAGCTCCGCAAGACGCTTATCGACCTTGCCTGCCATCAATGTCTCCCTGTGTTGCGCGACTCATGGCTGATCGCCCCGCCAAGGGCAACTGGGCGGGGCAATGCGCCGTCGCCATGCCGGCAAGCATATCGGGGTGCCGGTTGTCGGCTGCCGTGAGGGGACCTATGTTGCGGACTCACCGCCCGGAGATCATTGGCATGTTCGAAAGTCGTAGAGCTTGTCTATTTCTATTTGCCGCGGGCCTTTTCGCCGCGGCGAACGGCGAGGCCGCGGCGCAAGGTGCTGCGCTCGCGCCGCACCGGGCGATCTACGAATTGACACTCGATCCGTCGAAGACGAGCTCCAAAGTCGATCGCGCGAGCGGACGTATCGCGTTCGAGGTGACGGGCAATGCGTGTCAGGGCTATTCGGTCACCCTGCGGCAGGTCACGCGCCTGGATAGCGGTGAGGGGCGCCAGACGACGAGCGACCTCCACAGCATTACGTGGGAGGACGGGCAGGCCAATTCCTACCGCTTCAAGACCAAGAACTATCTCAATCAGGATTTGCGCGACGATGTCGATGGCATGGTGGAGCGCGCAAAGGACGGTGGATTCACCGTCCATCTGTCGAAGCCGAAATCTGCGCCGTTTCCGCTCGAAGGCCGCGTCGCGTTACCCACCGAACATTTGCGCAAGCTGATCGCATCGGGGGCGGCGGGCGAACGCATTCTCGAAACGAAAGTCTACGATGGGGCGCCCGACGGAAAGAAAATCTACGACACGCTTGCCGTGATCGGCGCCGCCGTGAGCGGCGCAGATTCCGTCGAGGAACCGGCGCGTACGCCCGAGCTTTCGACGATGAAGCGCTATCCGGTGACGATCAGCTATTTCGAGCAGGGGACCGGCGAGCGAACTCCTGCCTATACGCTCGGCTTCGAGCTCTATGAAAACGGCATCAGTCGAGCGTTGAAGCTCGACTACGGCGGCTTCGCGCTGCGTGGCGATCTGACCAGCCTGGAAATTCTGAAATCGGCGCCCTGCAACAAATAGCAGCGCGGCACCATGGGGCGGTGCCCATTCGAGTGGGCGCTTGCTATCGCGGAGTCGACCGCCAGATTCGGTCCGAGTAGAGTCCGGACAAGCTGAACGAACAAAATCCGGGAGGAACGAATGCAACGCAGAACAATCCTGCTTGCGGGAATCGCCGCGGCCTCGCTCTGGGCCGCGCCGGTGCACGCGCAGAACACCATCAAGATCGGGTTGATCATGCCCTATTCGGGGCAATTCGCGGACACCGCGACGCAGATGGACAACGCGATCAATCTTTACATGAAGCAGAACGGCGACACGGTCGCCGGCAAGAAGATCGAGATCATCCGCAAGGACACCGGTGGTGTCGCACCCGACGTCGCGAAACGCCTCGCTCAAGAATTGGTCGTGCGTGACAACGTCGACGTGCTTGCCGGTTTCATTCTCACGCCGAATGCGATGGCCGCCGGCGACATTTCGTCGGAAGCAAAGAAGTTCATGGTCGTCATGAACGCCGCGACTTCGGTGATCACGACGAAGTCGCCTTACATGGCGCGGACTTCGCTGACGATCCCGCAGCTGGAGGAGCCGTTCGGCGGTTGGGCGCACAAGAGCGGCGTGCGCAAGGTCTACACGATGGTCTCCGACTACGGCCCGGGCCACGACGCCGAGCAAGCCTTCATCCGCGGCTTCAAGGAAGCCGGCGGCGAAGTCGTGGGGTCCGTGCGCATGCCGGTCGCCAATCCGGATTTCTCGGCCTTCGTGCAGCGCGCAAAGGACCTCAACCCGGAAGCGATCTTCATTTTCATCCCGGGAGGCGCGCAGCCGGGTGCCTTTGCCAAGGCGCTGCAGGAACGCGGTATCGATCCGAAAAAGACAAAGATCCTGGGGCAGGGCGAGATCACGATGGACGACAACGCTCTCAAGGGAATGGGCGACGCGGCGCTCGGGATCATCACTGCGTTCCATTACGACCACTCGCACAACTCGCCGGCGAACAAGGCGTTCGTGAAGGCATACAACGATGCGTACGGCCGCAACCCCGACGTGTTCTCGATCGGCGGTTGGGATGGAATGCACCTCATCTATGAGTTGCTGAAGAAGACCGGCGGCAAGACGGATGGCGACGCACTCATCGCGGCCGCGAAGGGAATGAAGTGGGAAAGTCCGCGCGGACCGATTTCCATCGATCCGGATACGCGTGATATCGTCCAGACGGTTTACGTCCGCCGTGTCGAGAAAGTAGGCGACCGGCTCTTGAACGTCGAGTTCGACAAGGTCGAGAACGTCAAGGATCCGGTCAAGGAGCGCATGAAGAAGTAATCGGCGGCGGACGCCGATTGAATGCGACGGGCGGCCGTTTTAGCCGCCCGTTTCTTTTTCTGCGCCGGGAAGGACGTCTCGCGCTTGCACTACCGATGCCGGATCGAAACCGTGCTCTGCCGTGAAGTCGAGAAGCAACGCTTCGTTCGCGATCAGATAATCAAGGATGCCTGCCAGGAATCCCGGCGTCGCCGCGGCGGCGCGGAGGCTCTCGGGCCCGATACCGGTGACCGCGAGGAAACGTCCGAGCCGTTCCGGCTCGGACGCGAGAAAGGAAAGCGCCTGTATCGCAAGGGCTTCCGCGCCCTCACGTGCAATCTTACCAGTACCGCGAGTCTGCAATCGCATTACCCTTTCCGTAAGGATTATGACCTAAAATTTTAGTCGATTGCCGCAGAAGCAATCCCCAGCAGCGCAAATTGTGGCAACACTCCGCGCCACCGCAGCGGGAGTAAAAGCTTCCGCTTGCACGAATCGCAAACCGGTGCGCGATTGTCGGGCGAGGGGACACAAGGTGCAAGGCGCGGTTCAACGCGCCGAGCAACAGGGAATGGAGTCGATGGCGAAGACGGTCCTGATCGTGGAGGACAACGAGCTGAACATGAAGCTCTTCCACGACCTCCTGGAGGCGCACGGCTACGCCACGATCGAGACGCGCAACGGAATTGAAGCGCTCGATCTCGCGCGCAAGCATCGCCCCGACCTGATCCTCATGGACATCCAACTGCCTGAGGTCTCCGGCCTTGAGGTGACGAAGTGGATCAAGGAGGACGACGAATTGCGCTCGATCCCGGTGGTGGCCGTGACGGCGTTCGCGATGAAGGGAGACGAAGAACGAATTCGCGAGGGCGGCTGCGAGGCGTACTTGTCGAAGCCGATTTCGGTGTCGAAGTTTCTTGAAACGGTGAGGCATTTCGTCAAGGAGAGTTGAGTTCATGAGTGCCCGCGTACTCGTAGTTGACGATGTGCAAGCCAATCTGCGGCTGCTCGAAGCACGGCTCAGCGCAGAATATTTCGAAGTGATGACCGTAGCGAGCGGCGCAGAAGCCCTCGAAGCCTGCGAGCAAGGAAACTGCGACATCGTCCTGCTCGACGTGATGATGCCGGAGATGGACGGTTTCGAAGTCGCGCGACGACTCAAGTCGAACCCTTCGACACACCACATTCCGATCATCATGCTGACCGCGCTCGATCAGCCATCCGACCGCGTTCGCGGTCTGGACGCCGGCGCTGACGAATTTCTGACGAAACCCGTGAACGACATCGCGCTGGTCGCGCGCGTCCGTTCACTGGTGCGACTGAAGATGGTGACCGATGAGTTGCGCATGCGCGCCGTAACATCATCGGAGATCGGCGTTGCCGACCACGCATTCGAAGCGGCGAACGACGCCGGCCTCAACGCCCGCGTACTCGTCGTCGACGATCGCAAGGCGTCCGCTGTGAGGATCGACGCGGCGGTCGGAAAGCAGCAGACGATCGAGTTCGAGGAGAATCCGCAGGACGCGCTGTTCCGGATCGCCGACGGCAACTACGACCTGGTGCTGATCTCGCTCGACTTGGCGCATTACGATGCGCTGCGCCTCGTGGGACAGGTGCGATCGCTCGAACGGACGCGACACCTGCCGATCCTGCTTGTGACGGACCCGGGGCATGACGCGCGCGTTTTGCGCGGGCTCGACCTCGGGGCGAACGACTATGTCCTGCGGTCAGCCGATCGAAATGAACTCATCGCGCGCGTGCGCACGCAGGTGCGTCGCAAGCGCTACACCGAGCGGCTGCGCGACAACGTTCAGTATTCCATGGAGCTCGCGATCACCGATCCGCTGACGGGGTTGTTCAATCGCCGTTACATGGAAAGCCACGTTGGAACGTTGATCGATCGCTCCGCCGCGCGTGGGAAATCGCTGTCATTGCTCATACTCGACGTCGATTATTTCAAGTCGATCAACGACAGCTTCGGCCACGATGCCGGAGACGATGTTCTGCGTGAGTTCGCCGAGCGCCTGAAGGCTTCGATCCGGGGGATCGATCTCGCCTGCCGTTACGGCGGGGAGGAATTCGTGGTTGTCATGCCGGATACGGATCTCGGCATCGCCGCAATGGTCGCCGAGCGCATCCGCCGCCGAATTGCCGGGGAACCTTTTCCCATCGAGGGGGGCAAGCGCACGATCGAAGTCACAATCAGTGTGGGCATTGCCGCGCGGCTGGGGGCACAGGACAATGCGACACTGATGCTGAAACGTGCGGATGAGGCGCTGTATCGGGCGAAACGGGACGGGCGCAATCGCGTGGCCGCAGACGCCGCCTAGGCCCGAATCAGTCGTCCGCGTAGCAGCCGATTCGCGGGCCACATTGCCAAGATTTCATCCGCCGCGGCGTCATTAACCGGTCACGGTAAGGTTACAAGTTCACGCATCCGGCAAGTTCCACACCGGATTCGTGCGTGCCGCGTTGCTTTCGGTTTCCTGTTGGGTAGTTTTGCCGCGACCGGGTCGGATGCTGCGGATCCGCCCAAAGCCTCCGGCTCACACGAAAACCCTACGGAATGCTCAGGTCCGCCGCATCTCCTGGGTCCGTGGGGTTCGGCCGGCGGGCGAGCGGCATAGAGTGGCCTCCTCGAACCGTTCACCGCCGGCCACCTATTTCTCCTCGAAACTTCCCCTACGAAAAACTAAGGGCGCCGCGAGGCGCCCTTCTTTCGTTCTCGATCGGCGTGCCGATTACTTGATCTTCTGCTCGGTGAATTCGACGTGCTTGCGCGCAATCGGATCGTACTTCTTCTTCTTCATTTTCTCGGTCATGGTGCGCGAATTCTTCTTGGTCACGTAGTAAAAGCCGGTGTCGGCGCTCGACACGAGCTTGACCTTGAGGGTGACGGCCTTGGCCATGGTGCAAATCCTTTGGGTTCGCGCGGAAACTAGCGACGAGGGCGCGAAAGTCAATCATCCTTGACAGGTTCCCGGTTCGGCGGCTCGATCCACGACATGCGGGGCAACCAGCAATGAAAGACTATTCCAGCTACAGCTTCTGGCTCGAGACCTGCGGCGACAACCTGACGCCGCGAGCACCGCTCGACGGGTCGACCGACGTCGACGTTGCGATCCTCGGCGCGGGCTATTCGGGTCTTTGGACCGCCTACTATCTTCTGCAGCGCGACCCGTCCCTCAAGATCGCAATCGTTGAAAAGGAGATCGCCGGCTTCGGCGCGTCGGGCCGGAACGGTTCCTGGTGCACGTGTCATTTTCCGACGAGCCTCGGCGCGATCGCGAAGCATCACGGCGCGGAAGCCGCGCGCTCGCTCTACGGGGCGATGGTCGACTCCGTCGATGAGGTTGCCAACGTTTCTCTCGCCGAGGGAATCGACATCCATTTCGTTTGCGGCGGCGGCATGTCCGTCGCTCGCGGCGCCCATCAACTGCCGGCGGTGCGAGCCGCGTACGAAGAATTCAAAGGCTTGGGACTGGGCGACCGTGTTCAACTGCTCAGCAAGGCAGAGGCGGACGCGCGGGTGAAGATTGCGGACGTGCACGGTGCGGTGTTTTACAAGGACGCGGCCAATATCCATCCTGGCCGGCTCGTGCGCGGTCTCGCGCGTGCGGTCGAGCGGCGCGGGGTGAAAATCTACGAACGGACGGAGGTGACCGATTTCACCACCGGCAAAAAACCCATGCTGCGAACAAAGCGGGGCGACGTGCACGCCAAGACGATCGTCCTATGCGGCGAAGCTTACCTTTCGCGTCTACCCAAATTGAGCCGTCAGATCATTCCAGTCTATTCGTTGATGACGCTGACGGAGCCGCTGTCGGCGGCCGACTGGGCGGAGATCGGCTGGAAGAACCGGGAGTGCATCGATTCCTGCCGTCTCACGATCGAGTACACCGCCAAGACGGCGGACGGCCGGATCTTGTTCGGCGGCCGCGGCGCGCCGTATCATTTCGGCTCGCGCATCGAAGACGAATACGATCGGCACGAGCCGACGATCAAGATGTTTCGAGAGAACGTGCGGAGATGGTTTCCCCAGTTGAAGGACGTGAAGTTCAGCCACGCGTGGGGCGGGCCGCTCGGCGCGCCGCGCGATTTCATGACCACGATGTCGTACGACGCCGCGAAAGGACTTGCGAGCGCGCGCGGTTACGTGGGGAACGGCGTCGCCACGTCGAATCTCTCCGGGCGAGTGCTGGCCGATCTGATCACCGGTACGAAGTCAAAGATCACCTCGCTCCCCTGCGTCAATCATCGCTCACCGAACTGGGAGCCAGAGCCGTTCCGCTACATCGGCGTGCACTACATTCAGCGCGCATACTGGAATATCGATCAGACGGCGGAACGGACCGGTGTGCCGCCGAGCGGCAATACGCTCGCTGAGCGCCTGACGCGGCACTGAGCATTACGCTCTGAGGCCGAACCGTTCCGCTGCTCGCTCTTTTGCCTTGCGCGCTTCGACGGCGCGGTTGCGCGGCGGACTCGCCGTCTCGAGCGAGTTGATCAGGCGGCGTGCCGCTTTCGTGACATCCTTCACCGCGCGATCGAACGCGACCTTGTTTGCCTGCGACGGATGGGTGAATCCGCTGAGCTTGCGGACGAACTGCTCCGCAGACGCGCGAATTTCATCGTTCGTCGCGGGTGGCTCAAAATTGAAAAGGGTTCGAATATTGCGGCACATGGAACTCTCCAAATCGATTTCCGGTCTGTATTTAGGAACGCCCGTAGACGGGCACCAGCGCCCCGCGCGTGACCTTGTTTTCGGGAGAAGCGAGAAACAGGATCGTCTGCGCGACTTCCTCGACCTTGGGCCAGTTGTCGAAATTTGCTTTGGGCATGGACTTACGGTTAGCCGGAGTATCCATCGTCGAGGGAACCACGGCGTTCACAAGAATGCCGTCCTTCGCGACTTCCTCGGCTAGCGCCGCCGTCAGCGCCGCGACGGCCGCCTTGCTCGCGGCGTAAGCTGTCATTCCCGCGCCGTGGCGCCACTCCAGCGCGGGGCGGGCGGCCACGTTGACGATACGTCCGCCATTGTTGCCCTGTTTCATCGAACGAACGGCGGCCCGGCAGCACAGGAAGCTGGTGTAAAGTTCGTTTCGACCTGCTGCATAAGCGCCGCCTTGTCGATCTCGGTCACGGGCGCAGCGGCGAATCCCGCCAGCGATATGGATCGACGCCCATAGCGAGCGCGACCCCGTCGAAGACGCCAGCGTACCGCTGCCTCGTCCGACAGGGAGCCGGTGGTCACCAATTGCAATTGCGGCGTGCGCGCGGTGCGGAAACTCCCGCGATTTTGCATCACTTGTGCATGGGAACATGGCAAGGGCGCCGGCCTCCAAAAGCGCGCCGACGACGGCGATACCGAGTGGGCCGGTACCGCCTGTCACGACAACATTGCGATCGCGAAAATCCATGCGTCCTCCGTTCAACGGGCGAATTGCGATACTCTATAATGTAGGTGTGTCCGACCCAGTACGTCGACCGGCAAGTTAGAGGAGCCCGCCCATATGGTTCGCCCGATCCTGATCAACGGGAAGTTCGTCAAAGCGAAGTCTAATACGGCGATCGACGTTCACAATCCAGCGACGCTCGAATCCTTGGACAGCGTGCCGTCGTGTGGGGAAGCCGACATCAACGCGGCCGTTGAGGCTGCGCGGGCGGCGCAGAAGAGCTGGTGGCGGCTGTCGGGCGTCGAGAAGGCCGAGTTGATGCACGGCGTGGCCGAGCGTATCCGCGAGAAGTCGAAGGCGATCGCGACCACGATGACTCAGGAGACGGGCAAGCCGCTCATCGAGTTGATCGATTGCGTGAAGTGGGTGGCCGAAGCGTTCGACTTCTTCGCCGAGGTCGGGCGCTATGCCCAGGGTCATACGGTTGCGCCCGGGGCCGAGCACCAAGTGAATTTCGTCCGCAAGGAGCCGTACGGCGTCGTTGCGTGCATTTCCCCGTTCAACTTTCCGCTGCTCCTCATGGCGTGGAAGGTCGCGCCGGCGATCGCGGCGGGCAATACGGTGGTTTGCAAACCGCCACATCAGAATCCGCTCGCGGGACTCCTGATGGGAGAAGTCTATGACGGGCTTCCAGCCGGGTGTCGTCAACATCGTCACGGGCGCCGCCGACACAGGCAGCATGCTGCTCAATCATCCCGGCATCGACATGATCGCGTTCACCGGTTCGACCGCGGTCGGCAAGAAGATCGCAGCCTCGGCTGGCGCGCAGCTGAAAAAGATCAACCTTGAGCTCGGCGGCATCGATCCGTTGCTCGTGTTCGACGATGCCGATCTCGACGTCGCAGTGCCAGGCGCCGTCTGGGCGCGCCTCCTGAACGCCGGTCAGGTCTGTACCTCGTCGAAGCGCATCTATGTTGTCGAGTCCGTCGCGGAAGAATTCACAAAGCGGGTTGTCGAGCAAGTGAAGACGCTGAATATCGGCAATCCCATGGACCCGAAGACGGACATGGGGCCGCTGATTTCTGCCGACGCCGTTGACAAGCTCGAGCAACAGCTCGCGACCGTGATCGGGGAGGGCGCTAAGTTGCTGTACGGCGGCAAGCGCTTCCAGCCGGGCGGCCTTAAAGGCCATTTCTTTCAGCCGACTGTCGTCTCCGGCGTGAAGCACGGTGGCATCGCGACGACCGAAGAACTATTCGGGCCGGTGATTTCGATCTTCTACGTGAAGGACGCCAACGAGGCGATCGAGAAGGCCAACGACTCCGAATACGGTCTCGGGGCGACGGTCTTCACCAAGAGTCTCGAACTCGCGATGAAGGCCATGGAGAACATCAAGGCGGGGAGCTTCTGGATCAACGATCCGCTTGCCGACAACAACGCGGCCCCGTTCGGAGGCATGCGCCACAGCGGCATCGGTCGCGAGCTCGGTGCCGAGGGTCTCGACGCATTCCGCGAGCCGAAGCACGTGCATCTCGACTACGTGCAGGAGCGCAAGCCGGACTGGTTCCCATACGCGAAGCGGTCAGATTCCTTCCTAGTCGTGATCGATTCCGGCCATCACCGGGCGGCCCTTGAGGCCGCCGCGCTCGGCCATGCTCGGTTGCTCGCCGGCGGCGACGAGCTTGCCGGCCATCTCGAGACAACGCTCGGCGAGGGCGGCGGCACCGCGTGCCAGCGCCTTCGAATTCGCGTACGATGCGCACGTTGTTCTCCATGTCCTCGTGCGACCAGCCGCGCGAATGGGCGATATAGGGAAATTTCGGGAACACGAAGCCGAGTTCGCCGAAAAAGCTCAACATCTGTCCGGCCACCTGTTGGACATTGTCCTGGCCGCCGACGATGATGAAGCCGGCCACCTTGTTCATGATGAGCTGCTGTTCTTTGGTGGCAACGTCGACCTGCACGCAGTTCAGCCGTTCGACCATCTTGAAATAGAGCGACGATGCGGTGCCCCAACGGATCGGGGTCGCGACGATGATCGCATCGGCCCAGTGGACGAGCACCTCGTACACCTGATCGAGCTGGTCATTTGGATCCATCTGCGTGATCGAACAGGGCCAAGTGCAGGCACGCAGACTTTTCGAGAAATAGCCCTCGCAGTGCCGAAACTTCAGATCCTCGAGGCGGATTAGCTTGGTCTCTGCGCCGAGTTTCTTCGCCGCCGCGAGCGCGTGATCAAGCAGGTGATCGGAGCCCGAGAAGCGCGGCAGCTCCTTGTTCATGTTCGTGGTGGAAATGCCGGCGACGCGAAGCGGCCCGGGCGCGCGCTTGGGGTCGCGGGCGAGGGGGTGCGGTTCGTGCGGGGGCTTGCCGCGCTTGGTCGGGTTGGCGATATCGACAAGCACCCGTCCCCTTTCCACTTTGATCGGAAACGAGGGGACCTTATCCACCTCGAAGCCGGGTTCGCCGAGGCCCGTTCGGCAATGATATTTGTATCCGTGCCACGGACATTGGACATAGCCGGCGCCATCTATCCGGCCTTCGCCCAGCGGGCCGCCCACGTGGTTGCACACGTTTGAGATCGCGCCGAACTCTCCGTCGCGAAAGGAAAGCGCGATACGGGTTGTGCCGGCGGTCGTCGGCCGCAGTTCGGTCGTCTTCAGTTCGTCGGCAGCGCCAACGTCGATCCACTGAGGTTCGCGGGCCATGGCTTTCACGCTCCGAGGTAAGCGGCATTCAGGTGACGTATCCAGTACTGCTACGCGGCTCGACTCTCAATCGTTACGGCTTTGCGGGGACGCGGATCGCTGCCGGTGTACCGGGCGACAGAGGCCGCGGATCGACTTCGATCTCGCCATCGCGCATCCGCACGCGGTAGGTCACGAGCTTTTCGGTAAACGGCGGTGGCGCGCAGCCGTCGGCAAGGCGATACTGGTAGCCGTGCCAGGGGCAGGTCACCAGGCCATCGATAATGCAACCCTCGCCAATCGGGCCATTCTGATGTGCGCAAAGGTTCGATAGTGCGCCGATCTGATCACCATCACGATAGACCGCAATGCGCTCGCCGCCGGAAAGGGCGATGATCTTCGCGCGCTTGTCCGGAATTGCGTCGGGCCGTCCGGCAGGCAGCCAGCCGTCCGAACTTGCCGCGCGGCCGCGATCGCCCTCGCGCTCGCGCATCCCGGCGACAATGTGCAAACCGCTCACCCAAACCAATGAGGCGACAAGCATGATCGGGATCCACGGGCTGTAGTCGCGCTGCATGATGCCGAGCGCGACATGGATCACGATGAGGCCGTAGGCCACATACACGAGCATGTGCAGCGCCTTCCATACCGGAGGCCTGAGAAAATTGAGCCAGTAGTCGTGGCTGGTTGCGGCCATCAGGAAAAAGACGGTCAGCGCAACGATGCCGAGCGTCTTGAACGGAAAGCCGATGAACTTGAAGTAATTTTCCCAGGCGGTCAGCTCATCGACGAGGCTCGGCAGAGCGTTCTGGACGGCAAACCATTCGATCATTGAGAGCGCGTGCGTGCATGCGATCAGAAAAAACAGAACACCAAAATGGCGACGATTGTAGAGAAGGGGAAGAAACTTCGGGCTAAGTCTGGCGAGCGGCCCGATCGACAGGATCAGCGTGAGCATCAGGAACGCACAGGTGCCGAACGCGCGGATGCGAATGTCGATCCATTCCGGTTCGGTCTTCGGAGGGTGCATCGTCGAGACGATCCACCCGAATCCGATGATGTAGCTTGCGACCGCAGCAATGAGAATCGCGTCGTAGATGTACTTTGCGCGATTCCACTGCACAGCCTGGAAGCCGACGCTCATTTTCGCATCTCCTGAGCGGGTCGAGGTGCGTCGACAGAAGGTGGCGCCCGAAGAACGAGCGCCATTATAAGTCCAAAGCACACGATCGTCGCGAGAAGCGGCCAGAGCGCGCGATGTACGGCGCGGTGCTTGCGTGTCATCGGTGGACCGGAGCGCTCAACCAGCGGCGCAGAACGAGCGGCCACAGCGCAGCGGAAGCGGGAAAGAGCAGAACACGGGCGCCCACGGAAACGGTCGCAGGATGTTCGAGTGCGCGGGTGACGCCGTAACAGACAAAAGCGATACCGACCGCAATGCCCACGGCGACGTAAAGACCGAACGCGTACAGCAGCAAGCTGCCGATGGTGGTCACTCGCGAAGCCCCCAACGCAACGACCGTGCCGGACGCCGGGGATGCTGCCCGACGACAGGACCTTTTACAATCGCGCAACCGCTCAAACGATCTCCTCGCGATGCGCGCGACCGTGCAGGTAATAGTAGAATGGCACGGGCGGGCGCGGAAATAAATCTGCTGTCAGGCGGGATTCGATCTCGTTCAGCACCACCCGCGTAATGAGCGGCAGGTTCGTCTCGCGCGCGTCGGAAAAGCTCAGCCAGTGCAGTTCGACAAGTTCCGACTCGGGTCCGACGATGCCCGGCAATTCGGCGGCGATGTCCCGCCGATGCGCGACGAAAAAGCGTGCATCGAAGCGACGCGGCCGGCCAGGCGGGGTGATTGCGCGGGCGACGTAGGTGAGCGCCGCAAGGTTGGGCCGGAGTCCGATTTCTGCAAAGGGCTTCCATGCGGATGAAGGTGTGACGTCCGGGCTGCCGTTACGTTGACCGATCAGGAGGCCGGTCTCTTCGCAGGTCTCGCGGATCGCGGCCAAGGCGAGGGCGCGAGCGCGCGTGGGACTCGGCCGCGACAATCGATGCAAGAGGCGGCGCTGGCTATCCGGATCGAGCATACCGGTGACGGACATCCGGCTGTCCGAAGGATCGATCGCTCCGCCGGGAAACACGAACTTGCCGGGCAGGAATGCATGACGGTCGCTGCGCTTGCCGAGCAATACCTTGGGTTCGGAGGGCGCGCCATCGAGCAAGATCAGTGTCGCCGAATCACGCGGACGGCGATACGGCCCGGGCTTCGGCGGCTCGATGCGGGAGAGGTAGTCAGTCAGCTCGTTCGCGGATCTGATCTTGTCCAGGTCGCTCATCGGCGATGTCGCTTCTTCCTGCGGTGGTCTTGCCGCGGGCGCTTCTCCTGGCGCGCGGAATGGCGGTGCTTGGCCGAACGCTGATCATAGCTGCCTTCGGAAAGCAATTCGAACCTGAGTGCGCCGGCCGCCGGCACCGCCTCGACAAGTTTCACCTCGACGCGATCCCCCAAACGGTGGACCTCACCAGTGCGTTCACCCACCAGCGCGCGGCGCTTTTCCTCGTAGCGGAAGTAGTCCGAACCAAGTGTCCGGGCGGGAATGAGTTCCGTCCGCACCTGTGTCATCGAGCTTCACGAACAGGCCAGCGCGTGTGACGCCGGAGATGTGGCCGCGGAAGGTGGCACCTACGCGATCGGCAAGGAAGTTTGCGATGAGGCGGTCGACCGTTTCTCGCTCGGCCGCCATGGCGCGGCGCTCCGCGGCCGAAATCCGCGCGCCGATCTCCGCCAGAGCTTCCGGGGCGATATCCGGCAGGCCGTCCTTGCCAAGGCCGAGCGCGCGGATCAGCGAGCGATGCACGATCAGATCTGCATAGCGCCTGATCGGTGACGTGAAGTGTGCGTAACGGCGCAGTTGAAGGCCGTAGTGGCCGTAGTTCACAGCCGCGTACTCTGCCTGTGCCTGACTGCGGAGCACCACTTCATGCACGAGCCGTTCGAGATCGGTTCGTTTCACCCGATCAAGCACTCGATTGAAGTCGGCCGGGCGAAGGACGTTTGCGGGAGGCAGCTTGATGCTGATCGTCAACAGGAACTCGCGAAGCGCGGCAACCTTCTCCATCGCCGGTGCGTCATGCACGCGATACAGCAGTTGCGTTCGGCGCTGCTCGCACGTTTCCGCGGCGGCCACGTTTGCGAGGATCATGCATTCCTCGATCAGCCGGTGACTGTCGAGGCGCTCAGGCGAGACCACGCGCTCGACGATGCCATGCGCGCCGAGCACGACCTTGCGTTCGGGGATGTCGAGCGCGAGGGGCTCTCGCGCATCGCGTGCTTTGGCGAGGGCACGATAGGCCGCATAGAGCGGCCGCAAGATCGGCTCCAGTATCGGCTCGGTGACTGCATCGGCGCGGCCGTCGATGGCGGCCTGCGCTTGCGCGTAGTGAAGCCGCGCGCGGGACCGCATCATGATGCGGTGAAACGAATGCCGCCGCTTGCGTCCGTCGGCGCCGATCACCATGCGAGCCGCCAGCGCTGCTCGCTGTTCGCCCGGGCGCAGTGAACAGAGGTCGCCGGAGAGCCGCTCCGGCAACATCGGCACGACACGGTCGGGAAAATAGACCGAATTGCCGCGCTCCATCGCCTCGCGGTCGAGTGCCGAGCCGGGGGTTACGTAGTGGGCGACGTCGGCGATGGCGACGGTGAGAATAAATCCGCCGCGATTGGCTGGGTCGGTGTCGGGCACGGCGAACACCGCATCGTCGTGGTCCTTGGCGTCGGGCGGATCGATCGTGACCAGCGGCAGCGAAGTCCAGTCCTCGCGGCGCTCCATGCCGGCGGGCCGGGCTGCCTCCGCCTCGGCGACCGTTTCGCGACGAAAGACGTCGGGAATTCCGTGCACGTGGATCGCGATCAGGCTCACAGCGCGTTCGCTCTTGATGGACCCGATGCGTTCGCGAACGCGCGCCGTCGGCAGGCCGAACGCGCGTTGCGAAAGGAGGTCAACGGCGACGAGGTCTCCGTCCTGCGCGCCGCCTTCGGCGCCCGCGGGGATCGCGATCTCGCGCCCAAGACTTTTCTTGTCCACCGGTTGCAGGCGGCCGCCGCCGTGTGCGAGAGCGCGGAAAACTCCGACGGCCTGTGCGCGCGCTTTCTCGAGAAACTTGATGACGTCGCCGGAATGGCTAACCGCGTCGTCCGGATCGTTCTTTTTTGTGCGTAAGAGGATGCGATCGCCGATCCCGGGCGCCGGGCCGGCAGGGGCCCGACGACTGAACACAATCCGGATTTTGGGCGGTGCGCCGTGCTCTTCCTCGTTCCATTCGGCCGGTGCGGCGATGATCTCGCCGTCTTCATCCCGGCCTGTTACTTCGGCGACCACCACGGGTGGCAGCTGCCCCGCGGCATGCAGCCGCTTGTGGCGACGATCCACGCGGCCTTCGTCGCGGAGGTCGCGGAGCACGGCGTTCAGCTGGCGTTTGCCGACGGCGTCTAGCCGGAACGCGCGGACGATTTCGCGCTTGGAGACGTTGCCACCCCGGTCAGCGATAAAGGAGAGCAGCTCCTCGCGCGCGGGGGGCGCCGACGATTTCGGCTTTTTCGGATGGGGAGGTTTCTTCGGCAATTAAGGAGTCCGGCGAGAATGGCTCGCACGAGTAGGGGCTGGCCGTCTACGAGGGCAGTTCCCGAAAATCATAGTGATCGCGGATGTAGCAGTTGAAGTATTCACCGAACGATCCCGCGTTGCAAAAGCCACGATAGACCGCCGCGGGAACATCCAAGTAGACGTACTTTCGGCCCGTTGTGAACTGGACGTAAAGCTCGTTCCTGTCCGGCCGATATTCGAATTCGCGGATGGCCGTGGACATAACCTGAGGCATATCGCGCTCCTGCCACGCAAGACAACGCGGCAGGTGCGCTGAAGTTCGCTTGCTCAGTCGCCAACCGGCTCGGTTTCTGCTTCCTGGGTGTCGCTTGCCAACGGCACATCGTCCGAGTTGTCGCCGGGGCCATTTGCCTTTTTCTTGGTGGATTTCTTTTTTGCCGCCGCCTTCTTCTTCTTTTTCGGTGGCTCAACAGCAGTGCCTTCGGCCGGCGCCTCCGTCGCGGCGGCCTTCTTCTTCGACGCCTTTTTCTTTGCCGGGGATTTCTCGGCCTTAAGGCCAGCCTTTTCCGCACGCGCCTTGATCAGGTCGACCGCTTCCTCGAGCGAAACGTTTCCAGGATCCGAGGTGGACGGGATCGTGGCGTTGATCTTGCCATGCTTGACGTAGGGGCCGTAACGACCTTCGTGGACTGTGACGGGTCCGCCGAGCTCGGGGTGGTCGCCGAGGATTTTTCCGGCGGGCGGACCCCGCCGTCCGCGCGGACCGCGTGCCGCCTTTTCGGCGAGAAGCGTGACAGCGCGGTTGAGCCCGATACCCAACACCTCGTCTCCGGATTCGAGGTTCGCGTAGCTTGTCTGGTGTTTTACGTAGGAGCCGTAGCGGCCGATGCCGGCGACGATCGGCTCACCTGTCTCCGGATGCTTGCCGATCTCGCGCGGCAGCGCGAGGAGGGCAAGGGCGCGCTGCAGATCGATGTCGGCGAGGTCGGTGCCCTTCGGAATGCCGGCACGCTTCGGCTTTTCGTCGTCTTTGCCTTCACCCAATTGCACGTAGGGACCGAAGCGGCCGCCGCGAAGCGTCACGTCCATTCCGCTCTCGGGATCGGAGCCGAGGACCTTCGTGCCGTTCACGCCGTTGGCGTCGGCGACAAGCGGGCGTGTGAACCGGCAATCGGGATAGTTCGAGCAGCCGACGAAGCCGCCGAAGCGGCCGACCTTGAGGCCCAAGCGGCCGTTGCCGCATTGCGGGCATTGGCGCGGGTCGCTGCCGTCTTCGCGGGGCGGGAAGATGTGCGGACCGAGAATCTCGTCAAGCGCATCGATGACGTGCGTAATGCGCACGTCCTTGATGTCGTCGACGGCGGCAATGAAATCCTTCCAGAAGTCACGCAGCACCTGTTTCCAGTCGAGATCATGGTTGGCGATCTCGTCGAGCTTTTCCTCGAGCGCGGCGGTGAAGTCATACTCGACGTAGCGCGCGAAGAACGCTTCGAGGAAGGCAATGACCACTCGACCCTTGTCCTCGGGGACAAGGCGCTTGCGATCGAGGCGGACGTAGCCGCGATCGCGCAGGACCTGGAGCGTCGACGCGTAGGTGGACGGACGCCCAATTCCGAGCTCCTCCATGCGCTTGACGAGCGAAGCCTCGCTGAACCGCGGCGGCGGCTCGGTGAAATGCTGCTCGGCTTTGATCTCGCGCTTTTGCAGTGTCTCGCCCTGATTGATCTCGGGCAGCCGGTTCGAATCTTCTTCGTCGGACGGGTCGTCCTGGTCCTCGTGGTAGAGCGCGAGGAAGCCCTGGAATTTCACGACCGTGCCGGTGGCGCGCAATTCGAGCATACGGCCGCCCGCCGTCGCGGTGATTTCAGCCGTGGTGCGTTCGAGTTCCGCGGATTCCATCTGGCACGCCATCGTGCGCTGCCAGATCAGCTCGTACAGTTTGGCCTGATCGGCGTCGACGACCCGCGCCACGTCCTTTGGCCGCCGCGCCATGTCTGTCGGCCGGACCGCTTCGTGCGCTTCCTGAGCGGATTTCGATTTCGCCTTGTAGGTGCGCGGAGCCTCGGGGACGAACTCCTTGCCGTAGTCGGCCTCGATCACCTTGCGTGCCGCTTGGATTGCGCTCGGATCGATGTCGACGCCGTCGGTTCGCATGTAGGTGATGAGGCCTACCGTGTCGCCGTCGATGTCCACGCCTTCGTACAGGCGCTGCGCGAGGCGCATGGTGATCGCCGGGGCCAAACCGAGCTTGCGACTCGCTTCCTGCTGCAAGGTCGAAGTGGTGAAGGGCGGATTGGGGTTGCGCTTGGTCGGCTTGGACTCGACCGAGGCAACCTTGAACTCTGCGGACTCGAGAGCGCGCTTGAAATCCTCGGCCTGCTGGCCCGAGCCGACATCAAGACGCTGGATCTTTTCGCCGTCCGCCCCGACGAGCCGGGCCTCGAAGGTCTCGTTGCGCGGGGTAGCGAGGATCGCTGCGAGCGACCAGTATTCCCTGGGTACGAAGGTCTCGATCTCGCGCTCGCGGTCGCAAACGAGCCGCAATGTCACCGATTGCACCCGACCTGCGGAGCGGGAGCCCGGCAACTTGCGCCACAGGACCGGCGAGAGCGTGAAACCAACGAGATAGTCGAGTGCGCGGCGCGCGAGATAGGCATCAACGAGCGCCTCGTCGATCTCCCGCGGATTCTGCATCGCTTCGAGGATGGCCTGCTTGGTGATGGCGTTGAAAACCACCCGCTCAATTTTCTTGCCGCCCTTTAGCGCGCCTTTGCTCTTGAGAATCTCCAAGACGTGCCAGGAAATGGCTTCGCCCTCGCGATCCGGGTCGGTGGCGAGGATCAGCTTGTCGGCCTCCTTGACGGCATCGGCGATCTCCGAAAGGCGCTTCTGCGCCTTGGGGTCCACCTGCCAGATCATGTGGAAGTCGTTGTTCGGATCGACCGAACCATCCTTGGGTGGCAAGTCGCGCACGTGCCCGTAGGAGGCAAGCACCTCGTAACCGGGACCGAGGTACTTGTTGATCGTCTTCGCCTTGGCAGGCGATTCGACAATGACAACGTTCATCGGCGCGATCGCAGGGCTCCCGAATCAACAAAAAGCGCGGGTCCTACCCGCGCGTGGGCGGCGAATAGGCCAAAAGACGGCCCAAAGTCAAATCACGCAGGTATTGGGTGCCGATCCGGACTCCGGTTCGTTCGCACGCTTCGCGTGCATTTCACCCGTCATCCACCGCTGATTTCCGGTGATTTAGGAACTCAGGGGTTCTCCGGCAAGTAGCTCTATGTGACACGGAAACCCAACGCAGTCGGTGATTGTTAGCGCATCGAGACCAACGAGCCGCCGTGCCGCTCGATGCGACCGGCGAGTTCGAGTTCAAGCAGCACGATTTGCGCGGTGTGAACCGGAGTTTGCGCCGCGCGCGCAAGTTCGTCGATCGAGACCGGCGTCGGGCTCAGCAATCCCGCAATCCTCGCACGCAACGAATCGTCGGTCGCGGTAGGCTCGAACGCCGCGTCGTGCGCGCTCGGCTCGCGCGCCGCAAGGACGTCCGCGCGATCGAGAATGGGCGCAAGCACTTCGATGATGTCGGCGGCAGACGTCACGAGCGTCGCCCCTTCCTTGAGAAGCCGATTCGTGCCTCCGTTGCGCGGATCGAGCGGCGATCCCGGCACCGCGAATACTTCGCGGTTTGCCTCGAGCGCCATGCGCGCCGTGATCAGAGATCCCGAACGCTCCGCTGCTTCGATCACGACGACGCCCACCGCGATGCCGGCGATGATGCGATTGCGCCGCGGAAAGTCGCGGGCGCGCGGCTCCCACCCCATCGGCATCTCGGAAACTGTTGCGCCACTTGTCACGATGGATTCGACAAGATCTGCATGCTCGGCGGGGTAGACTTTGTCCTGGCCGCCGGCGAAGACGGCGATCGTTTCCTTGTGCAGCGAAGCGCGGTGCGCGGCGGCATCGATCCCGCGCGCGAGCCCGGAGACAACGACATAGCCTGCGTCGCAGAGGTCGCGGGCAAGTATCGCTGCAAGACGCAGTCCCGCGGCCGAGGCATTTCGCGATCCCACGAGCGCGACCGCTGGTTGCGTGAGTGCAGCGAGCCGGCCGCGAACCGCGAGGAGGGGAGGCGCATCTTCCGTCTCCCGCAGGCGCGGTGGATACTCCTGCTCGCCGAGCGCAACGTACCGCACGCCCATTCGTGCTGCGGCGGCCAATTCGGCCTCAGCTTCCTCGCGCGTCGGAATGCGCAGCTCGCTGCGCCCGCCGCGGCGAGCCAACTCGGCGACGCGCTGGAGCGCCCGACTGGCGCCGCCGAATTCGGCGATCAGCGCGCGAAACGTACGCGGACCGACGTTTTCGGAACGGATCAGCCGAAGCCAATCGATCCGCTGCGCATCGGTGAGGCGGACAATTCGTTGTTCGGCGTCCATGCGTTCCCGGCCCCTTGGCTGGAGATACTCCATGCAATCTAGAGTAGACAAGACTAAGGGTGAGGGATCAATCGCCTGCCGCGATACCGCCACTCTGGCCGATACGTCCTTCAGTGCCTGAGAGCAGTCGGCTGATGTTGTCTCGGTGGTTGACCCAAAGGATCACGGCGAGCAGCGCGAACAAAGCCGCCTCGGGCAGCAAGCCGAACCAATAGACGATCAGGGGAGGTGCCGCGCTAGCGGTCAGCGCTGCGAGCGAGGAGTAGCGGGTCGCCGCAGCGATCGCGATCCAGATCACGCCGAACGCGAGTGCCGCCGGCGAGAAAAGACCCAACAGCACCCCGACGAAGGTCGCGACGCCCTTTCCGCCACGAAATTTCAGCCAGACCGGAAACACATGGCCCAGGAAGGCGGCCAAGCCGGCGGCGAGAGCGTAGTCGCGTCCGAGCCATTGGTCGGCGATCACCACCGCCGCCGTGCCCTTCAGCATGTCGCAAACGAGTGTTGCCGCCGCGAGCGCCTTGCTGCCGGTGCGAAGCACGTTCGTCGCGCCGATATTGCCGGATCCGATGCGGCGAATATCGCCCATGCCGGCAAGGCGGGTGAACAGAATGCCGAAGGGAATCGAGCCGAGCAGGTAGCCGAGCGCGAGGGAGGCCGCGAGCCAAACGGGATCGATCGGCCCAAACATGCTCAAACGTATTCGTAGACGGTCCGCCCGCCGACGATCGTGCGGAGTACGCGACCGGTCAGGCGCGCCTCGTCGAACGGCGTGTTGTTGCAGCGGGACTTCAAATCCGCGCGGTCGAGTACCCAAGGCACATCCGGATCGAACAGGATTACGTCGGCGGGACTGCCGGGGCGAAGCGTGCCGCCTCCGACGCCAAGGATTGCGGCGGGCCGCGTCGACATTGCCTCCATGAGCTTGAGCAAGGAGAGCGACTCATCGTGTACGAGCCGCAGGCCAACCGGAAGCATGGTCTCGAGGCCCACGGCGCCGGGCGCGGCTTCCGCAAACGGCAGACGTTTCACCTCGACGTCCTGCGGATCGTGGTCGGAAACGATCGCGTCGATGACTCCCTCGCGCAGAGCTTCGACGAGGGCGACGCGGTCTTCTTCCGCTCGCAGAGGCGGCGAAAGCTTGAGAAAGGTGCGGTAGCTTCCGACGTCGTTCTCGTTGAGCGCAACGTGGTTGATCGAGGTCGAGGCCGTCACCGAGAGCCCGGCCTCCTTGGCGCGGCGCAGCACTTCGATCGACTCGGCGCAGGTGATCGACGCAGCGTGATAGCGCGCGTCGGTCAATGCGACGAGCCTCACGTCGCGCGCAAGCATGACGGTCTCAGCTTCGTTCGGGATTCCGAGCAGGCCGAGGCGGGCGGCGTACTCGCCTTCGTTCATCACACCTTCGCCGACAAGATTGGCGTCTTCCGTATGGTGCACGATGAGTGCATCGAAGTCGGCGGCATAGGTGAGGGCGCGGCGGAATACTTGCGCGTTCATCACACTCTGCGAACCGTCGGTGAAGGCGACTGCGCCGGCCGCCTTCAGGAGGCCGATCTCCGTCATTTCCTTGCCTTCCAGGCGCTTGGTGAGCGCGGCCATCGGCAGGATGCGGACGATTGCGGTGTCGCGCGCGCGGCGCAGTACGAAGTCGACGGTCGCCGGATCGTCGATCGGAGGGTCGGTCTCCGGCTGGCAAATCACGGTAGTAACGCCACCTGCCGCTGCGGCCTGACTTGCGGAGGCAAGCGTCTCACGATGCTCGGCACCGGGCTCGCCGATGAAGGCGCGCATGTCGACGAGACCGGGCGCCAACACGTGGCCGTGGCAGTCGATGACTTCGGTACCTTCCGGGACTCCGGCCGCTCGAATGTTCTTGCCTGCTTCCTTGATCAAGCCGTCGGCGATGAGTACGTCGCCGGGCTGATCGAGATCGCGCGACGGGTCGACGACGCGCGCATTCGTGAGCAGGATCGGGCGAGTGTCGGAGCGCAGCATGGTTATTTTCTCCCTCCCCCTCTGGGGGAGGGTCGGCGAGCGAAGCGAGCCGGGGTGGGGGTGTTCGCAGGTCTCGAAATCGCCGCCCCCCACCCGGCCGCTCGCTGTCGCTCGCGGCCACCCTCCCCCTGCGGGGGAGGGATAAGGAAAAGTCCGCGCGCGCTACGCATTCGGCAAATTCCGGGCAAGCGCCTCAAGCACCGCCATGCGGACGGCTACGCCCATTTCGACCTGCTCCTGGATGAGCGATTGCGCGCCGTCGGCAACGGCGCTGTCGATTTCAACGCCGCGGTTCATGGGTCCCGGATGCATCACGAGTGCATCGGGCTTCGCGTATTTCAGCTTCACCACGTCGAGCCCGTAGTAGTGGAAGTACTCTCTTGTCGACGGAATGAGCGAGCCGTTCATGCGCTCGCGCTGCAGGCGCAGCATCATGACGATATCGGCGTCCCGCAGTCCGTCGCGCATGTCGCGAAAGACCTCGACGCCGAGGCGTTCGATGCCCTTGGGTAACAGCGTTGACGGAGCGACGACCCGGACATGGGCGCCCAGCGTATTGAGCAGGATGATGTTCGAGCGCGCGACGCGGCTATGCAGAATGTCGCCGCAGATCACGACGGTAAGTCGGTCGAACGGACCCTTGTTGCGGCGAATGGTGAGTGCATCGAGCAACGCCTGGGTCGGATGCTCGTGTGCGCCGTCGCCCGCGTTGATCACCGAGCATTCGACCTTCTGGGCGAGCAATTCAACGGCGCCGGAGGCGTGGTGGCGGACGACGATCAGGTCCGGATGCATGGCGTTCAACGTCGCCGCGGTATCGAGCAGCGTCTCGCCTTTGCGCATCGCGGAGGCGACGACCGACATATTCATGACGTCGGCGCCGAGCCGCTTCCCTGCGAGCTCGAAACTCGCCTGGGTCCGCGTCGAGGACTCGAAGAAAAGATTGATCAGCGTGCGGCCGCGCAGCGTCGTGCGCTTCTTCTCGATCTGGCGATTGAGCTCGACGAATTCTTCGGAAAGGTCGAGAAGGCCCGAAATTTCGCGGGCCGAAAGCCCTTCTATGCCGAGCAAGTGTCTTCGGCTCAGCACGAAGGCGGCAGTGGACGGAGCATTCATCCTGAAAGCGACTGCTTAGACTTGTCGGGGCGGGACGGCAAGCGCAGCGGCGTCGCGCATGCTAGTTTTCCCACGTCAATCGAGGGACGATTCCGTCGGGCTTAACCATGGCTACCCAAATGTTCGCCACCCATGAGGTGTTGAACCAGGCTCCGCCGATCGGCGACGTCGACTTGTGGGACAGCGATGCGGCGCTGATCGGCGCGGTAGGTGCCTTCGGTCAGGTGCCGAAGGCGGAAATCGATCGACTTGCCGCGTTTGGAAAAACCTGGGGTACAGCCGAGATGGCGGAACTCGGCCGGCTTGCGAACGAGAATCCGCCGA
This sequence comes from uncultured Alphaproteobacteria bacterium, assembly GCA_963711595.1. GTDB lineage: Bacteria > Pseudomonadota > Alphaproteobacteria > Rhizobiales > Xanthobacteraceae > JAUSIF01. The sequence continues at coordinate 350,929 of CAVQER010000005.1, read as the reverse complement.
AACTCAAGACATTCGACACGCGCGGCAATCGTGCAGACGTCGTCGAGTTCCACCCGGCGTATCACGCACTCATGCGTGCGGCGATCGCCGCCGGCATCCACTCGTCCATCTGGGGCGCGGATGGCGGGATCTCGGCGCCGGGCGCCTATGTCGCGCGGGCGGCCCTCGTGCACATGGAAGCGGAAGTTGAGCAGGGCCACCAGTGTCCAATCGTCATGACGAACGCGGCCACGGCAGCGCTGCGCGCCGAGCCCGTTCTCATGAAGGAATGGCTGCCGCGTATCCGGTCGCGCGAGTACGACGCGCGATTTCTCCCTGCCGGGGAGAAGAAGGGCGTCACTCTCGGCATGGGCATGACAGAGAAGCAGGGCGGCAGCGACGTGCGGGCGAACACGTCACGCGCCGAGCCCGACGGTGATGCCTACCGGTTGGTGGGACACAAGTGGTTCTTCTCGGCACCGATGTGCGACGCCTTCCTCGTGCTCGCCCAGGCCAAAGGCGGACTTACCTGCTTTCTCGTGCCGCGCTTCCGGCCCGACGGCAGCGTGAACGCGCTCAAGCTCAATCGCCTAAAGGACAAGCTGGGCAACCGCTCGAATGCCTCATCCGAAGTCGAGTTCGAAGGTGCCTATGCGGCGCGATGCGGCGCGGAAGGCGAAGGGGTCAAGACGATCATCGCCATGGTGCAACTGACGCGGCTCGACTGCATCGTCGGTTCGCTCGGGATCATGCGCGCGGCGCTCATGGCCGCGATTCATCACGTACGCCATCGCGTCGCGTTCCAAAAGAAGCTCATCGATCAGCCGCTCATGCGCGCCGTGATCGGGGATCTCGCGCTCGAGCGCGAGGGTGCGCTTGCGCTTGGTATGCGGATCGCGGCCGCATTCGACAAGGCGGAGACGGACGAAGATGAGGCGGTGTTCGCGCGGCTCGTCACACCGGTCGCGAAGCTCTGGGTCTGCAAAGCGGTGCCGCAGTTCGTGTACGAGTCGCTCGAGTGCCTCGGTGGCAACGGCTACGTGGAGGAGGGGACGCTCGCGCGCCTCTATCGCGAGGCGCCGCTCAATGCGATTTGGGAAGGCTCCGGCAACATCATGGCACTGGATCTGTTGCGCGGCGTCGCGCGGGAGGCGGATGGCGTCGGACGGGTCATCGCGAAGCTGGAGAAATCGGCCGGCGATCTACCCGGCGTGACCGCGGCACTTGGCCGGATCAAGCAAAGCCTCGGTGACCCGAACCGCGAGGCGCTCGCACGCCGAGCCGGGGAAACGCTTGCGCTCGTGGCGGCGGCCGCGGCGCTCAAATCTTCGGCACCCCCTGAAGTCGCGGAAGCGTTTGCGCGTCACCGCCTCGCCGGGATCGCGGGGCGCAATTTCGGTGACTCACTCCCCGGTAAGCTTGTCGACAGCCTGGCCGAGCGTAGTCTTTCGGCGCGGAACTGAGTCGACTTAGCCGCGTTCTATGGCCATTAGGGGACCTGCCGCCCTGCCGCAATCCGTTCATGGAACATTCATTCGCGGTGAGCAAAGGTCGCCATCACTCAGGCTGCGCAGGCAGCAGAACTGTGAGGGTTCAAATGAACCATACGCGTCTTCTCAAGAATGCTGCGGCCGTCGGTACGGCTGCGGCGATCGCAATTTCCGCCGCCAACGTTGCTGTTGCCGCGCCACTCGGTTCGGGACAGCTGGCGCTGAAGGAAGCTGCGTCGACCGATGTGATTGACGTCGGCTGGCGCGGCCGTCGCAACACCGCCATCGGGCTTGGCATACTTGGTGGCCTCGCCCTCGGTGGCGCGCTCGCCTATCCGCACTACGGATATGGATACTCTCCGGCATACTATCCGTACGCGTACGCGCCGCAGCAGAGGTGCTGGATCCAGACCGGCCCGTATCGCGGGCAGGGCTACTGGGGTTACTGCTAAAGTCGCGTGAGTTGTCAGGTGTAGGCGGCGGGCTTCGGCCCGCCGCTTCTTTTTAGGGTGCCGGCGCAATGGCCTGAACGAGCGCGAGCACCGCCGGGATCGTGAGAAAGGCGACGACCGTTTGCAGCGTGAGCAGTCGCGCGTAGAGCGGAGCATCGCCGCCCATTTGGCGCGCGAGGATGTAGGCGCCGGGTGCGGAAGGGACGCTCGAGGCGATCGCAACGACCATCAGCGGCGCGCCGGTAAGCCCGATCCAAAGAGCAAGACCAACCGCGACCGCTGGCATGACGGCGAGCTTGAGAACCACGGTCAGGATCACTGCCGCATGCGGCCGCCAGACCTTGTCGAGATCCAGTCCCGCGCCAACGGCGAGCAGACCGAGGGCTAACGCGCCGCGGCCCAGGATCTCGCAGAAAGCGACAGCGACTTTCGGCAGCGGCACGCCGCTGAGATTGACCGCAATGCCGCCCAGCACGGACCAGATCAGCGGATTGCGCAAGATCTGTCCGGCAATCGTCCGCAGGTCCGGTGCTTTGTCGGCGGCGTAACGAGCGAGCACGAGTACGCAAAGAAAATTCAACAGCGGAACCATCGCGACAATTGCGACCGACGCGAGCGCAAGTCCGGGGACGCCAAAAAGACCGCCTGCAATCGCGAGCGCGACGTAGGTGTTCCAACGCACCGATCCCTGGAAAACGGATGTGAATGCCGGTCCCGAAAGATCGAGTGCGCGCGCGAGCAGCGGCCGCGCGATCAGCAAGGCGAGTGAAAGAAGAATGATCGCGGTCGCGAGTGCGCCGCCGACGCCGGTCGCCGGTATCTCGCGAAGATCGGCGGTGGCGGTCGTGACGAGCAACAACGCAGGAAACAAGACAAAATAGGTGAGGGAACTCAAAGGCGTCCCACGACTTGCTGTCCGGCAATAGGGTCCGCTTGAGGAAAGCGCCGAGCGCGATTAGCAGGAACACCGGGAGTAGGGCGGTGAGTACGGCGGACATTGGCCGGTTCAGCCTCGGCCCAAGCGATCGAGCGCGCCCTGCAGGATGAAGACGGCCGCCTGCTGGTCGATCACGGCCGCGCGCTTCTTGCGGCTCGCGTCGGCTTCGATCAACTCGCGTTCAACGGCTGAGGTCGACAGCCGTTCATCCCAAAGCGCGATCGGCAATTCCGTGCGTGCGGCGAAATTGCGCGCGAACGCGCGGGTCGACTGTGCGCGTGGTCCCTCGGAGCCGTCCATATTGATGGGAAGGCCGAGCACAAAGCCGACCGCGTTGCGCTCCGATGCAAGCGCAAGCAGCCGCTTCGCGTCGGCGGTAAAGTTCGTGCGCCTTACCGTTTCAACCGGCGTGGCGAGCCTGCGGTCCGGATCGCTTGTCGCGACGCCGATCGTCTTGCTGCCGAGGTCGAGGCCAAGGAGCGAGCCACGCGGCGGTAGATGCTTCGCGGCTTCGACGAGCGGCAGGACCGGCATGGCCGTGCGGTTAGCATGACAGTCTGCATTCCGCCACGCGATTGAGGTAGGGCGCGCAGCACCTATACTCGCGCGGCAAGAACGATCCGAGGGATTCCCATGCGCATAACCTGGTACGGCCACTCGGCCTTCCGGCTCGATTTTCAGGGCAAGGCGGTGCTGATCGACCCGTTCTTCACCGACAATCCGGGCTTCGGCGGCGACAAGGCCGCGGCGGTAAAGGGGGTCACTCACATCCTGCTCACCCACGGCCACTTCGACCACGTGGGCGATGCCATCGAGATTTCGAAAACGGCCGGCGTGAAGATCGTCGCCAACTACGATCTTTGTATGTGGCTCGCCCACAAGGGCGTCGAGAAGTTCGACCCCATGAATACCGGCGGCACCACAGAGCAAGGCGGGTTCACCGTGTCGCTCGTGCACGCCGACCATTCCTCGGCGCATCTCGAGAACGGCGTGTCGCACGCGCTCGGCAATGCGTGCGGCGTGATAGTCAAGGCGCAGGGCGAGCCCACCGTCTATCACATGGGCGATACCGACATCTTTTCGGACATGGGTCTGATCGCCGAGATCCACGAGCCGCAAGTCGCGATGATTCCGATCGGCGACCGCTTCACGATGAGTCCGAAGACCGCCGCGCTTGCGGTGAAGCGCTTCTTCAAGCTGAAGAGCGTCGTTCCCTGCCACTATGGGTCTTTCGTTCCGATGGTCGAGGCCAACGCGGACAAGTTCGTCGCCGAGATGAAAGGGCACTCCACCAAGGTCATCGTGCCGAACAAGGGCGAGGCGTTCGAAACATGAGCGCGCCCGCGGCGGCGGCGAACGGAATTCGGCTTTGGGGACCTTGGGCAAGTCTCGCGTGGAGCGCGCTCGCGATCATTGCCTGGTTCGCCACCCAGGTCGTATTCGCGAACAGGCTGATCGCGTGGTTCGAACTCCGGCGCGGCCGACGCCGCGACGCTTGCCGCCGATGGCCGTTTCGTCGCGATGGTTTCGCTCGGTGCGATGAATGTGCCGATGCTGATCATCGCGCTCGCGGTATGGTCGGCGCGCGCGGGACTGACGGAGTATCTCGGCCTATATTGGCCCGAGCGAAGGTACGTTGCGATCGGCATCGCCGTGCTTGCAATTCTGATTCCCGTTGTGGACCTCGTGTCGCTACTTGCGGGGCATGCGGTTACGCCGAAATTCGTCATCGACCTTTATACGTCCGCGCGCGATTCCGGTTCGCTCTGGCTGCTCGTGATCGCCCTTGTCGTTGCAGCGCCGCTCGTCGAGGAAACGGTTTTTCGCGGGTTTCTGCTGCCTGGCCTCGCCGCGTCAAGGCTCGGTACCTGGGGCGCGATCCTCGCGACGTCGGTGGGCTGGGCGTTCCTGCATGCGCAATATCAGCCCTTTTATCTCATGCAGATCGTTGCGCTCGGAGTTGTCTTCGGATGGCTGCGATGGCGCAGTGGTACAACGACACTCACGCTATTCTTGCATGGCATCGTCAATCTGGTCGCGGTTCTGCAGGCGGCGATCGTCGTCGAATGGCTCTCGTGATCGCTGCCATCAACAAATTGCATGGCAACTGCGCATCCGGTGCGTGCGAGAGGGGACGCAGTGCGAGTAGAATAGCCATTCTCGCCCGGGAGCTTGTCCATGTGGCCTGACCGTCAACTCCTCGATCTCTTCGGCATCGAACATCCAATCATTCTCGCGCCCATGGGTGGTGCGATGGATTGGGAGCTCACGACCGCGGTTGCAGAGGCCGGAGGGCTTGGGTCGCTGCCATGCATGATGTTCACCGCCGAGAAGATGCGTGACGAAGTTGGCAAGGTCCGCGCGCGGACAAAGGCGCCGATCAATCTCGGTTTTTTCACGCACAAGCAACCGGCTCCGGACAATGCACGTGAAGCGTCGTGGCGCGATCGGCTGAAGCCGTACTACGCGGAGCTCGGTCTTGATCCGAACGCGGCGGTCGCGGCGCCTGCTCGCTCACCATTCAATGACGAGGTCTGCTCCCTGGTCGAGGAGTTGAGGCCCGCGGCAGTGTCGTTTCACTTCGGTTTGCCGGAGGCCGATCTGGTAAGGCGTGTGAAAGCGGCGGGCGCGAAAGTGATCTCCTCGGCGACGACAGTTGCCGAAGCGCGATGGCTCGAGGAACACGGCGCAGACGTGATCGTTGCTCAAGGGGTCGAGGCGGGGGGCCATCGGGGCATCTTTCTCTCCGAAGACATTTCCTCGCAAGCGGGGACGTTCGCGCTGGTGCCGCAGGTTGTCGACGCGGTGAAGCGTGCCGGTTGTTGCCGCCGGCGCGGTCGCTGACGCGCGCGGGATCGCAGCAGCATTTGCCCTTGGCGCCAGCGGAGTACTGCTCGGGACCGCCTATCTGCACTGCCCGGAGTCGAAGATCTCGAAGCCTCACCGCCAGGCGTTGAAGGAGGCGAACGAAAGCTCGACGGTGCTCACCAACATCATGACCGGCCGTCCGGCGCGCGGCATCGTGAACCGCCTGATCCGCGAGCAGGGGCCGATCGCGGAAGTGCCGGGCTTTCCGAATGCGGCGAATGCGCTCGCGCCATTGCGCGCGGCCGCAGAAAAAGCGGGCTCCGGCGAATTCTCTCCGCTGTGGTCTGGACAGGCGGCAGGTCTCGGGCGCGCATTGCCCGCCGGCGAGTTCACGCGGACCCTCGCGGCGGAGGCGTTGAAGCGCCTGACCGCGCTTGGTACAGCGGCTCGCAAGAGCTGATGCTCGCCGAAACAGGCGGGCGCGGAGACGCTGCAATGTTTCTTATGACGCCCGAGATGGCGCCGTACCTTCTTCTACAGCGCACCGCTTATCAACGGCTCTTGAAGAAAGATCCGTCCGCAACGCCCGCCGGGCTCTATCACGAGGAGATGGCACGCGAGTTTGCGAACATGAGACCGTTCCTTCCTGCGACGGTTACGAACGTGCTCGATATCGGCTGCGGTCTCGCTGGCATCGATCACTTTATCGATCGCCACTACAAGGGTGCGGCAACAATCCATCTGCTCGACAAGAACGGAGTCTCCGACCAGGTATACTATCTGTTCCACGATCAGGCGGCTTACTACTGCAGCCTGGACATGGCGCGCACCTTTCTTGTCTTCAACGGGGCATCACCGGACCGCGTGATCCTGCACGACGTCGCCAGAAACGGGTTTCCCCGACGCGTCCGCTACGACCTTGTGCTGTCCCTGATTTCCTGGGGCTTCCATTACCCGATCTCGGCCTATCTGAAACATGTCAAGCGCTGGCTCGCTCCGAATGGGGTGGTCATCCTTGATATCCGCAAGGGGACCGGTGGCGAGGGAGAACTCATGAAATCGATTGGGCCGGTCAGTGTCGTTCATGAGTATCCGAAACGTTTGCGCGTTGCGGTGCGCCGCGATGTTGCGATCGCTTCGGACACCGAATCTGAAGGCTAGGCGGGGTCTTTCTGCTCCGTTGCGCTGGCAACTTTCTGCCTGCTATGGCGAGGGCAGCACTCCGCCATCCAGAGGGGGATTCATGTCCGTCGACGCCGCGACAGTCCGGCGCATCGCCCATCTCGCGCGCATCGCCGTTGACGAGAAGGACGTCGAACATCTGCGCGGTGAGCTCAATGCGATCCTGCAATGGGTCGAGCAGCTTCGCGAAGTAGAGGTTGCGGGTGTCGAGCCGATGACTTCGGTGACGCCGATGAAACTTCGGATGCGCAAGGACGAAGTGACCGACGGCGGCGATGCGGCTCGCGTGCTCGCGAATGCGCCACAGACTGACGACGGCTTTTTCGTCGTGCCGAAGGTGGTCGAATGACGAGGGTAGCGAGGAATTCGACCATCCCCCGGCGGGCGGAGCGAGACCCGGGGATCATGGATGGAATGAAGCGAGCCGAAAAAAGTCCCTCATCCCGGCCAAGCGAACCCGCGCAAGCGGGTGAGCGCGAGCCGGGATCGTTAGCGACTTGCGCCGTCCACCGGAGATTCGTTGCGCGCGGTCCCGGGTCTCGCCGTGCGTGGCGCGGCTCGCCCGGGACGACGGGGTAAGTCATGACCTCACTCACATCACTCACGCTCGCGGAAGCGCGGGACGGCCTGCGCGCGAAGAATTTTTCCGCGCGCGAGATCGCGCAAGCCCATGTTGTGGCGGTCGAGCGGGCGCGCAACCTCAACGCATTTGTACTGGAAACGCCGGAACGCGCGCTGGCGATGGCGGCTGCGTCAGACAAGCGGATCGCGGCGGGTAAAGCCGGACCGCTCGAGGGTTGCCGCTCGCGATCAAGGATCTCTTCTGCACCGAAGGCGTGCGCACGACCGCCTGCTCGAAGAATTCTCGAGAATTTCGTCCCCAACTACAAGTCGACGGTCACCGGAAATCTTTGGCGTGACGGCGCGGTGTTGCTCGGCAAGACCAACATGGACGAGTTCGCCATGGGCTCGTCGAATGAGACATCGTGTTTCGGCTCGGTCAGCAACCCGTGGAGACGCAGAGGATCGAACGCAGCGCTCGTGCCCGGTGGCTCATCCGGCGGATCGGCGACGGCGGTCGCCGCGCAACTCTGCCTCGGCGCGATCGGAACGGACACTGGCGGCTCGATCCGCCAACCCGCCGCATTTACCGGCACCGTCGGCGTCAAGCCGACCTACGGCCGCTGCTCGCGGTGGGGGGTCGTCGCCTTCGCGTCCTCGCTCGATCAGGCCGGCCCGTTCGGGCGCACCGTGCGTGACGCGGCGATCCTGCTCCGTTCGATGTCGGGACATGATCCGAAAGGACTCGACGAGCGCGGATGCGGCGGTCCCGGACTTCGAAACCGCCGTGGGCAAACCGATCAAGGGGCGCAAGATCGGCATCCCGAAGGAGTACCGCGTCGAAGGCATGCCGGCGGAGATCGAGAAACTCTGGAGCGACGGCGCAAAGTGGCTGAAGGACGCCGGGGCGGAGCTCGTCGAGATTTCCCTGCCGCACACGAAGTATGCGCTGCCGGCTTATTACATCGTTGCGCCGGCGGAAGCGTCGTCCAATCTCGCTCGTTATGACGGGGTGCGTTACGGGCTGCGCGTGCCGGGGCGCGAAATCATCGATCAGTATGAGAAGACCAGAAGCGCGGGGTTCGGCGCCGAGGTGAAACGGCGCGTGCTGATTGGCACCTATGTGCTCTCCGCCGGCTACTACGACGCGTACTATCTGCGCGCACAGAAGGTGCGTACGCTCATCAAGAGAGATTTCGAAACTGTGTTTCGGGAGCAGGGCATCGATGCCGTGCTTACGCCGGCCACGCCTTCTGCCGCGTTTGGGGTCGGCGAGAAGGGCGATGATCCCGTTGCCATGTACCTGAACGACATTTTCACGGTGACGGTGAACATGGCCGGCCTGCCTGGAATTGCCGTTCCCGCAGGGCGTGATGCGAGCGGGCTGCCGCTCGGCCTTCAACTGATCGGCCGGGCGTTCGACGAGGAAACCCTGTTCTCCGTCGGCCAGGTCATCGAGCAGGCAGCCGGCCGATTTGCGCCCGAGCAATGGTGGGCGGCGTAGCGTCAAAATCCCGCCGGTGAATCCGGCGTCTCGTTCCTTCATCGGTAATCTGTGAAATATGACGTTCGAGGAGTTCCAGGAGTCGACTTCACAATCCGAGCCGCCGGATGCGCTTCCGCTTGCACTCCAATCACTATGGTGGATGGAAAAAAGCGATTGGAAGCGAGCGCACGGCCTGGTCGACGCCGCCGAAGGTGGCGACGAATGCTGGGCGCATGCGCATTTGCACCGCGTCGAAGGCGACCTGGCCAACGCGGGTTACTGGTATCGAAAAGCGCAGAAACCGGTCGCGATGGGCGAGCTCGACAATGAGCGAAGGGAGATCATCGCAGCGTTGCTTGGAAAATCCGGGCGCTAGAAATCAGGGCTGCTTCATCGCGGTAAAGTGCGAAGACGAAACATCGATTGTCTTGCGTGCGGTAACGACGCCCCCGCTCAAAGCCACAACCGTCATAAGGCCAGCGATCACGGCTACGCCTGCGGCGTAGGCGATGAGAGCGCGGCGGCGGGGTGCTTCAGATGTCATGGGTCCCTCCCAGGGCCTCGTGGAGAGTTGGCCGTCAACGCCTGCGGCGAGGACTCGTTCCGGTTCCACTGCGATCACAAGATCGACAGCCGAAACCGTACTCTCGCTGTTACATAGGAACTCGCGGCCGGTACTACGGTGTGCTGGACGGACGCTTCGGCGCAGGAAGCGTGTTTGGTGCGGGCGCGGTCGCAGGCGGCGGCGCAGTGCTGATTCCCGCCTGCTGCTGGGTGCCCGAGGAATCGCGGAAGACGAGGAACGCCACGAGGGCGAGGACCACCGCAATCGCGCCGATCAACAGCGGATTAAACGGGTTTCTGCCTGGATCATAGGCCATTGCGTGCTCCTTTCCTGCGCGGAACAAACGCCTGCGCAGTACGAGCGGTTCCGCTCCGCAGCGCGGCAGCAATGCGCCCAGCGCAGGGACGGAACCGTAATTCCAGCGCGCCGCCAGCGCCATCGCATTAGGAGAGCGATTGGGCCGAAAGCAATTGTCGATGCAACGGCATCGTCAAGCAGTGTGGCCCACCGCCGTGCAGGACAAACATCGAAAGATCGAGTTCGATTGTGTTGATGCCGATTCCGCGCAGCTGCCTGATCAAATCCGCGTTGTCAGGATCCTTGTGCATGATCAGTTTTCCGTTGCCGAGAGTCACGACATTGCACAAGAGTTTTGTCGCCTGCCGGTACGACGCGCGGACAACATGTTTGATCTCCAAGAACTTCACGATCTGCTCGACGACGCTCGGTGACAGGACGTCGGTACAGATGATCGCGGTATCCTCGCGCACCATGGAAAACAACAGATCGAGATGGAGAAAATGCGGGTCGAGATAGACGATCTTGGCTTTCCACTTCTTCTCGACGAACCAATGCGCGACCTGCAAGGCGCCTTTCTCCGTGGTCCAGTAGCCTGAATGGCCAATCAGGACCTTGCCTGGCTTCGCCACGTGAACATCGCCGCCCTCAACCGTCCCGTCGGTGACCATTCGCCAGATCGGAATTTTCTGTTCGCGGCAAAACTCAATCGCGGCGACGTACTCGGCGCGGCGGTTCTCGCCGTGCATGAGGTTGATGACGGCCCCCCAGGGCGTCATGAAGAAGGGATCGCGCGCGTAGGTTTGGGCGGCCTGTGCTTTGATCAAGGGCAACCATCGGAGCGTTACGCCTTGCCGCGCGAGTGTGGTGGCGAGAACCCGATGCTGCCGTTTGGCACGCGCAGGATCGAATCGTTTTTGCTTCTCGGTGAAAATGGTCTTCGCGCCGGCATGGGGTTCCGCGCTGGAGGAGAGGTGGTCGGGGGCACCGAGCGCGACTTCCAACAACGGCGCGAACTCGGAATCGACTCCCCAACGAGCGGGCGAAGGCGGGACTTTGGGCTTTGCCGACATTGGGTGGAGTCACATCGGTGGTCCCGCCAATCGTCGACGCGGCCAAAGTATCTGTCAACGCAGGGGTTTTGACTTCAGCCGGACGGAATGCGAGTAATCTCGTCCGTGCCCAAAGGTAGGGAGACCAGCCATGAGGCACTCCAACCGCAATGTGCGCCGACGTCGCCGCAAGCAAATTGCGAAGTCCGCCTCGATAGCCACAATGAGCCTCGTGTCCTTCTCGCTCGTTGCCGGCGCTGCCGTCGATCGATCGCTTTTCATCTTCGACGATGAGGTGAGCAGGATGCCCGGGCTACGTTTTGCGCAAGTAAAACGGGGCGGCGCGAGGCGCGGGAGACGAGGAATGCCCGGCCTTCGTGCGATGCCGGGAGGGCGCGCCGGAGGTCTCATTCCCCCGGACAAGAAGCGCATGGGCGCCGGAGGTGTCGCTCCGCTCGACAAGAAGCGTATGGGCGTCGGTCCGGCGTCGCCAGGCTTTTTGCAGAGTGCGCCCGCGGTCGACAGCGCCACGAAAAGTCCGGCCAAACCGCCCAAGTAATGGAAAGAAAAGTCCTGCCGGTTTCAATTCACATCCTTTCCCCAGCTGAACGGACATGAAATCCGCAGCAGGGAAATCGAAACTGATCCGCGGTGAGAGCGGCGACTGGGAAGTCGTCATCGGGATGGAGATCCACGCCCAGGTGACGTCCAAGGCGAAGTTGTTTTCAGGCGCGTCGACGGAATTCGGCGGGGCTCCGAACAGTCATGTTTCGCTCGTCGATGCGGCTATGCCCGGCATGCTGCCGGTGATCAACGCGCACTGCGTCGAGCAGGCGGTGAGGACTGGGCTGGGCCTGAAGGCGAAGATCAACCGGAAATCCGTCTTCGATCGAAAGAACTATTTCTATCCGGACCTTCCGCAGGGCTACCAGATCAGCCAGTACAAATCGCCGATCGTGGGTGAGGGAAAAGTCAGCGTCGATCTTCCCAACGGGGACGCGATCGAAGTCGGCATCGAGCGGGTGCACCTCGAGCAGGACGCGGGCAAATCGCTGCACGACCGGCACCCGGAATTTTCCTACGTCGATCTCAATCGCTCTGGTGTCGCGCTGATGGAGATCGTCTCCAAGCCGGACCTGCGATCGTCCGAGGACGCGAAGGCGTTCGTTGCAAAACTGCGAACGATCCTGCGCTATCTCGGCGCGTGCGACGGCGACATGGAAAAGGGAAATCTCCGCGCCGACGTGAACGTCTCGGTGCGGAAACCTGGCGCTGCGCTCGGCACGCGCTGCGAGATCAAGAACGTGAATTCGATCCGCTTCATGGGACAGGCGATCGAATCCGAAGCACGCCGGCAGATCGAAATTCTTGAAAACGGTGGCTCGATCGAGCAGGAAACGCGGCTGTTTGATCCGGACAGGGGCGAGACGCGAGCGATGCGCTCCAAGGAAGAGGCGCACGATTATCGCTACTTCCCCGATCCCGATCTCTTGCCGCTTGAACTGGATGACAAGTTCGTTCAGTCGATTTCCACTTCGCTGCCGGAGCTACCCGACGAGAAGAAGGCCCGGTTCGAGAAAAATTACGGACTGTCCGCTTATGATGCGGACATCCTGATCAGCGAGAGGGAAACCGCCGAATATTTCGAAGCGGTTGCCAAAGCTCGCGAAGCGAAGGCGGTAGCGAATTTCGTCATTAACGAGCTTTTTGGCCGGCTGAACAAGGAAGGCAAGACGATCGAGACCTCGCCGATCTCCGCCATTCAGGTGGGTGCCATCCTCGATCTCATCGCGGACGGTACGATTTCGGGGAAGATCGCGAAGGATCTGTTCGAGATCGTGTGGACCGAAGGCGGCGACCCGCGCGCGATCGTCGAGAAGCGCGGGCTGAAACAGATCACGGACACCGGCGCGATCGAGAAGATCGTCGACGAGATTGTCGCGAAGAATCCCGACAAGGCTGCCGAAGTGAAATCAAGGCCGCAGGCGCTCGGCTGGTTCGTAGGGCAGGTGATGAAGGCGACTGGCGGCAAGGCCAGCCCGCAAGCAGTGAATGAGTTGCTGAAGAAGAAGCTCGGACTCTAACCCTCCGTCATTCCGGGGCGCGCGGCGCAGCCGTGCGAACCCGGAATCTATGCGGCTGTCCACCACCTCATCACTTCGCTGGAATTTCGCTCGGATTCCGGGCCCGCCGCTTCGCGGCGTCCCGGAATGACGGAAATTATTTCCCCAGCGCGCTCGCGGCCTTCTTGACCTGTGCGTGCCGTTCGGCCTGACGAACTTCGGCGTCCTTTTTTGCCTTCGCCACGAGAGCCGGGTGCGCGACACGCGGGCTGCCGCTGTCGAAGGGCGGATCGGGGTCGTACTCGATGCTGAGCTGAATGCTGCGTGCCACGTCTTCTCCCGCAACTTCGGCAACAACCTTCAACGCGAAATCGATGCCCGCGGTAACACCGCCACCGGTAATCACGTTTCCATCGACGACCACGCGTTCGTCCGAAGGTATTGCGCCGAAGTGATGCAGCAGCTCGCGGGACATCCAATGGGTTGCCGCGCGCTTTCCGATCAGCAGGCCCGCGGCACCCAGCACGAGAGCGCCCGTGCAGACGGAGGTCACGTACCGCGCGCCTTTCGCCTGGCGCTGCAGAAATTCGAGCGTCTCCTGGTCCGTGAGCAAGGGGTTCATACCGGAGCCGCCCGGTACGCAGATCATGTCGAACTGGGGACTGTCGGCGAAGGTGACGGTGGGCAGAATCGACAGGCCGCCGGCGGCGCGCACGGGCTCGCGCGTCTTCCAGACCAGATGCACATCGGCGCCCGGCATTTGCCGCAGGACCTCGTAGGGGCCGGTCAAATCAAGTTGAGTGATGTCCGGAAAAAGCAGGAAGCCGACGCGAAACGGATTGCTCATGTGACCCTCGTGGCGACACTCAGCCCATCGCCCAAGGCAATGCGGCGCGCTATAGATTGCCGGCCTTCCGGGGGGAGGCCGCGCGGTCGCGCGAATTCTAACGAGAAAGCGCACATACGGCCATGTCCAATCGATTCACGTTGCACGGGCACTTCATGTCGGGCCCGACCTACAAGGTCGGATTGATGCTCTCGCTCTGCGGCCAGCCGTTTTCGTTCCGATTGCTCAACATGCGCGAGGGCGAACACAAGCAGCCGGAGTATCTCGCCAAGAACCGGTACGGACAGGCGCCGTGTCTGCAGGACGGCAACGAATATTTCAGCCAGTCCGCCTCCATCCTTCAGTATCTCGCCGACACGCTCGGCAAGTTCGGCGGTAAGTCGGCCGAAGAGCGCGCACATATCCGCGAGTGGATGTTCTGGGATTTCGACCGGCTCGCGCCCGGCGTTTATCGTTCGCGCGGGGTCGCAGTCGGCATTCGCAAGGCAGAGCCACCGGTCGTGGAGACTTGGAAGAAGGAGGGCGCCGCCGGACTTGGTGTCCTCAATGAGTGGCTGGACAAGCAGGAATGGCTGGTCGGCAAGGCGCCAACGATTGCCGACGTCGACGTCTACGGCGTCGTGCACTTCGCTCCTGAGGCCGGCTACGATCTCGCGGAGACGCCGAACGTCGCGGCATGGGTGAAACGCTTCGAGGCGCTGCCGGGCTTTGCAGCACGCGAGGCGGTGCTGCCGAAGGAGTCGAGACCCTGAAGTCTGCTGCGCGGGCGAAGGAACCGACGGGCGATTTGCTCGGCCGGCTCTTGTCGCTGCAAGGCGTCGTCGCGTTCTGGGCCGTCTATGGCGTCGCGCACGCCCTCTTGCGCCTCTCGATCACGCGCACGCTCACGCTCGACGACTCGCGCGCCAGCGAGCTCGTGCAGACGCTTTCGCTCGGCTACCAGCTGCGCCAGCCGCCACTCTACGAGTGGCTGCTTTGGTTCTCGCAGCAGGCATTCGGCAGCGGGATCGAGAGCCATCTCGTCGTCCGCTACTCGTTGATCGCGCTGCTCGGCATCGCCACGTACGGAGCCGTGCGGGCCGCCGTGAAGGACGACCGGTGGGCGGCGGCCGCATCGTTTTCGCTGGTGTTCTCCTATCCGGTCGGCTGGACGTTTCACGAGTGGGCGACGCAAACCATTCTGCTTTCGATCGCCTGCATGGTCACGATGCATGCAGCGATCCGCTTCTTCGAAGCGCCGTCGGCGCGTGTCGCGAGCCTGCTTGGACTTGCGATCGCGCTCGGACTCTACGCCAAGTTCAGCTATCCGCTGTTTCTCGGCGGCCTGCTTGCCGCCGCTTTGTCGATCGAGGAAACACGGCGCCGACTCCTCGACGTTCGCCTGTTGATCTCGCTGGTGATCGCTGCGATCGCGATCAGTCCGTACGTTTATTGGATCGTGCAGGTGCGCGGTGACGTGGTCGCGGATCTCTCCTCGCATCTGATCAAGAGTGAGCGGCCGCACCTGGAACGGGCAGCGATCGGTCTTTGGCGGCTCGTTTCCTCGTTGCCGATCTTTCTGCTGCCGTGGTTGCTGTTCGTGGCACTGCTCGCGCCGAAAGCACTCCTGCCGGGGCCGGCGAATACAGCTGCGCCGTCGCTGGCCGAGCGGCTCGCGCTGCGGACGATGCTGTTCGCCGCGGTCATAGCCGCGGTTGGCATTGCGGCAAGCGGGGCGACGAACATCGCCGAGCGCTACATGCATCCGATTCTGATCATTGCGCCCATCTACGGGTTCGCGCGCATCGTGCGTCTCGCAGCAGACGAGATGGTCCTTCGCCGCTTCGCTGTATTCGCGCTCGGAGCGGCGGCGACTATTCTTGTCGCCAGGTTTGTCGCGGCAACGGACAATCCGCTCACGCGTGGAATGGGGCGCGGGCTGCTTATGCCTTATGCGGAGCTTGTGAGCGCGTTGAAGGCGCGCGGGATCGTCGACGGCACGGTAGCGAGTCCGCGTGTGCGGGAGGCAGGCAATTTGCGGGCGTTCGAGCCCACGCTGCGCGTCGTCGCGCGGGAGTCGCAACGGGCCGTGCCCCCGCCGCGTCGGGCAAGCGATGAGCGATCGTGTGTGCTGATCTGGACGCGCGGACAGGACGAAGATGCGAGACGAATGGCCGGTCAGGCTTTGTCGGCGGAGCGTATCGAGATTCCGGCGCAGCGGTACCGGTTGATCGCGACGCCGGCGAGTGTCTGGTCCTTCGCGCGCCTCGACCCGAAATCGCCGGTTTGTCGGTAAAAAGGATCGACCGGCGCCGGGGAGGGACCAGCGCCGGCCGATGGTAGCGGCGAGTTACATGGACTTCATTGCGTCCGCCGGCCACCACGCGATGTCGCGGATCGTGCCCTTCAGGTTCAGAAGGCTGCCGACCGAGGTCGCCTTGCCGGAAGCGAGATCGACCGAGTAGAGCGAGCCGCCGGTTACGAGCCAGGCGGCGTTCTGACCTTCGCCGGTTGCCACAACGTTGAATGCGACCGGTTCAGATGCCTTGATGCCGAGGCTGCCGATCGTGTTGAGCACGCCGTCATTCGGCGGAACCTGGCGGACGAGGGTCCAGGTCGTGGCGTCGATGTTGTAGAGCGTCGTTTCCTTGGTGCCTTTGACGCTGTTGCTGTAGGCGCCGGCGATGACCTTCGGGGCCTTGCCCTTGTTCGCGTCGGCGTCTGCGAACTTGTGCGTGCCGTCGACCGTGACCTTGCCGTCGTCGACGTTGACGCGAAGGCTGGTGCCGTCGCTACCCATGAGACGCAGCCGATCGGCGGCAGGATTAAAGTCGACGGTCGGTGTCGCGTTGTTGGAAAGTTTGGTGGAAAGCTCAGCCTTCTGTGTGGCGACGCCGGTCTTGGTGTCGATTGTGACGATCCAGCCGTTGTCGGTCACGCCATAGAGCATTCCATCCGCCGGGCGCACGTCGATGCCGGCGAGCTTGTTCACGCCCTTCACGGACCAGCTCGCCGTTACCTTGCGGGACGAGGGGTCGATCATGGCGATCGTGTTGTCGCCGACAAGCGCGACGATCGACTGCGCGGAGGCGGCGTCGATGGCCCCAAACGCGCCGATCAGCGCGAGCGAGGCAAACAGCGTATTGCGTTGGGACTTCATGGCACTCTCCCTGCCTGGGTTGCACGAGGGCTGGATGGCGCCCTCATTGGCCTTACCCGCCGGGAACGGCCGGGGATGCGCCGAAAAAAAAGATTTGCCGGGTGCATCCAGAGGGCCTACTCGCGCGTAGGCCGGTCGTAAGGTAGGAATCCGCGCGGAGACCCGTTTTGGACAAGCCGGTCGTACACCCTGATGCGAGCGACGGTCTCGCGCGGCTGCTGCAGCTCTGCGCGCAGGGCGACCGCAACTCGCTGCGCGCGATCTACGAGCGTGAAAGCGCCGCCATGATCGGCGTCGCTACGCGCATTGTGCGGCGGCGGGAGCTTGCCGAAGAGATCGCGCACGATGTGTTTGTGCAGATCTGGCGGCACGCAAAGTCCTTCGATCCGGCCCTCGGCTCAGCGCGGGGGTGGATCTTCGCGATCGTTCGTAATCGCGCCATCAGTGCGCTGCGCACGACGAGCCGCGAGTTGCCGACCGCGGACGAGGAGTTGACGGCCGCGGTAGACCGCGGCGCAGAATCCGAGAACGCTTTCGACAAACTTGCCGAGGGGAGCGCGCTCAAGCGCTGTTTGGAAAAGCTTGAACCGCGGCGGCGGCTGGGCGTGTTGCTCGCCTATGTGGAGGGGTTGTCGCACGGCGAGATCGCTGGGCGGCTCGGCGTGCCGCTCGGCACCGCGAAGTCGTGGCTACATCGGAGCCTTGCGCAGTTGCGGGAGTGTCTGGCATGACCGCGCCCGATCGTCCCGACGACAACATTCTCGCCGGCGAATTTGCACTCGGCTTGCTCGAGGGCCGCGAGATTGAGGCGTTCGAGCGGCGGCTTGCGCGGGATCGCCGCCTGCAAGTGGAGGTCGCGCAGTGGCGCGAGCGACTTTCGGCGCTCGACGCGACGGTGGCGCCCGGCCCGGCACCGGCGCAACTCTGGGGCAAGATTGAGTTCGACCCTCGGCAGCCGCCGCGCAGTGGCCGACGCCGGTCCAAGTTGGACGGAACGCATCTGGGAAAGTCTCGGCTTCTGGCGCGGCGCGAGCTTCGCGGGTGCTGCCGCAAGCCTGGTGCTCGCGATTTCAGTCGGGCTGCTCGCGGGCCGGGCTACGCCGCAGCCGCTGGTCGTTGCGGTGCTGCAAACGGGTGATGCTTCGCCCGGCGCAATCGTGGAAGCATTTCACGACGGCAGCGTGGTGCTCGTGCCGTTGCGCGACATTCCCGTGCCGCCGGGCCGGGCGCTTGAGGTATGGACCCTGTATGACAAGGCGCGGGGTCCCGTGTCGCTCGGTTTGATGGATGGCGCCCGGCGCGCACGTTTCCAGACTGCGAGCCTGCCGGCACAGGCGGACCAGCTCTACGAAATCACGCTCGAGCCGGCGACCGGTTCGCCCATCGGGCGTCCCACCGGACCGGTGCTGATGAAGGGGCTCGCCGCGGTCCCCCGTCTCTAAGCTACTTGCGCCTGATCCCTCGGATCGAGTCCGAGGGCATGCTTTTCCAAAAACCGGTTGCCACCCCTCGGATCGAGTTCGAGGGCAGGCTTTTTCGGGATCACGCGCTAGCGCGGTTGTCAGCCGATTTCCGGCGGTCTAAGGCTGCATCGGCGCGCACAATGCGCGCCGATGCCATTTTGGAGGCGAGCATGCCCCGCGCGAAGAAGTCGAAGAGCAAGTCGAAAGTCCGCAAGCCGGCGGCTGCCAGGCGATCGGCGAAAAAGACCAAGGCATCGAGCGTTCAACGAAAGCCGATCGAAATCTACTATTGGCCCACGCCCAACGGTCACAAGATCACGATCATGACGGAGGAGTGCGGGCTTCCGTACACGGTCAAGCCGGTGAACATCGCACGCGGCGACCAGTTCAAGCCTGAGTTCCTGAAGATTTCCCCGAACAATCGCATGCCCGCGATCATCGATCCCGAGGGGCCAGGCGGCCGTCCGATCTCGGTGTTCGAATCCGGCGCGATCCTCCAGTATCTCGGACGCAAGACGGGGAAGTTTTATCCCGTGGACGAACGCAAGCGCGTCGAAGTGGAGGAGTGGGTTTACTGGCAGATGGCGAACCTCGGTCCGATGGCCGGCCAGGTGAACCATTTCCTGCGCTACGCACCGGAGCGGATCGAGTACGCGACTAACCGCTATGTGAACGAGTGCCGCCGCTTGTACGGGATCCTCGAGAAACGGCTGGCATCCCGGAAATTCATTTGCGGTGAGGTGTCGATCGCCGATTTCGCGAGCATCGGCTGGGCACGCGGGATCGAGCGGCAGGGTCAGGATCCGAAGGAATTTCCGAACGTGATGCGTTGGATCGCCGACATGCAGTCGCGACCGGCGACGGCCCGCGCGCTCGCGATCAAGATCGAGGACTACGGCAAGGTCGATATCGCGACCGACAAGGAAGCGTGGAAACTTCTGTTCACGCAAGGTGCGCGCAGCTGACGCAGCACAATCTGTGACTCTGAAAATAGGCACGCTCGACTTTCGTCGATTTGTTTGTGCGCTGGCCGCACGGTGCGCAATGCAGCAGCCGCATGGTTGCATTGCAAAAATCGTCGAAATTCGAGGGCGTTCCGCGCGCCAGCGGGAGAAAGCGTCAGCGCGCCGCAGACGCGGTCTCCCGTAAGCCATTGTTTCGACGATAATATAACGATCGCTACATATCAATTGTGTATTTCGCAATATGCGGCGCGATCACATTTTTCTCACGGGCAATCCGCATTTCGTGATTGGCGTGCTGCGGTGCGGGATCCTACGTCGGCGTCGGAGGCGACTTACTCGGCGGAAAAATCCGTCGTGGAAATCAAACCGGCGACGATCTCGACGCGAGACGCCGCAAGAGGAGACTGACCATGATTACCAAGACCAAAATCGCGCTCGTTGCGGCCCTCGTTCTCAGTTCGGCGCCCGCTGCGTTTGCAGCCAACACGTATGCCAACGCTGATCGGGATCGTGGCTTCACGACCTATCAGGAGAGTGCCTCTGTGCAGCAGCCACGCGGTCAAGTGACCCGCGGCCAGTTGATCGAAGGCCGCAACGTCGGCGTCGGCTTCGAGCAATTCGTACCGGCCGAACAGAAGCACTGGTACGACCGCAACTCAGTCGACTTCAACTCCTGACGAACGACTCGGCGCTGCTAAACATTTTCCCCCATGTTTGCGCGCCAAAGCGGCCGGCCCTCCCCCGCGGGCCGGCCGTTTTTTCTTTGCGTCACGACACCGTGAGGCGAGACGCGTTGCCGTCAACAAGGTCGTGATCGCTGAAACTTTTCGGGCCTCTGGAGCGAAAGCCAAGTGAAGCCGGCGAGGGACCCGGCTCCACCTGACCGCCAACTGAAACTCACAACCAACCAACGATGGAGACTGTCATGATTGCCAAGATCACGCTCGCCGCCGCGCTCGTGCTCGGTGCCGCATCGGCCGCTTTTGCGGACGACATGCCCTACACCGCGGAAAAGAACGCGTACCTGCGCAACCCGAACGCGCCGGTCCCGACCTACACGTTGCCGGGTCAGCCGTTGCGCGCGCCAGCCGCCCTGGTCGAGGGCCGCAACGTCGGAACGCAAAAAGCCGGTTCGTGGGACTCGATGTTCAGCGAGCAGAAGCGCTTCTACGACCGCTCGGCGACGGACTTCAACTCGTAATAGCCGACACCCCGCGGCGATGTCTGAGTTGGTGCCGCGTCAGGGGCGGCCGGCCTTCGGGTCGGCCGTTCCCCTCTCTTTCAAGGCCGCTATCGGCGGTGACAAGCTTGCCCGCAAGCGGCTAGTCTCGGGTTCACGCTCCGTGCGGAACCCGGGAAAGAGGCATGCTCCCGCGCGCAAACTGGTTTTGGCTCGCCGCAATCTCGACTTGCGGAACCCTGTGTGCCGCGATCTCCGCGCATGCGATCAACATGGAAAAGGATCGTCGCGTCGCGCCGGGCGACTCCGTGCGCGGTCAGATGAGCGCGACGGGTCTCCTGCGCTGCGGCTCGGCGACCGGTACGGCGCAACTCACCGTACGTAACAACGTGATCACCACCGCGGCACACGTCCTGATCGATCAGTACGGCAAGCACCGGATCGGTTGCGTGTTCGAACCGACGATGGCCGGTGGCGGGCCGATCCCGATCGAGTTCAGTTCCATCAAGACTGGAAGCAACATGCCGCTCACGGAGCGCGCCACGCGCGACTGGGCGGTGGCGCGACTTGTCGCGCCGGTAAAAGGCGTGACGCCCTACGGGCTCGGTTCTGCGAGTGCCGCGCCCTCGGCCGTGATCATGTGCGCTGGCGGAAACAAGGCGCACACGGCGATGGGCACCGAGCATTGCTCCACGCGCCGGGTGATCGGCGCGGCGAGCGACGGCATCCGCGAACTCGCGATCGACTGCAACGCAGGGCCGGGGAGTTCCGGTGCGGCGCTTGTCGCGGAAAACAAGGTCGTCGGGATCTATGTCGGCTACCGCAGCAGCGACCCTGGCAAGGCGCGCGCGTATTCGGACCAGCATTACAACTTCGCGATCACGATCGAGGGGCCGTTCCGGCGCGAATTGCTCGCCGCGGCCCATCGCTGATCCGGAAACGTTTCTAGTTACCGTCATGGCCGGGCTTGTCCCGGCCATCCACGTCTTGAACTGCGCACTGGCTGTAAGGCGTGGATGCCACGCAACTCGGGCTTGCCCGAGTTGCGTACTAAAGAATTGCCCAAGTCGGATAAATCCGACTTGGGTGACAAGCGCGGGCATGACCATGAGAGAATGGTGACCGCGCGGTAACGGCGCATCGTTAGCGCGCCGTTTCGAATTTCGCGATTTCGCTGCAGCGCAGGCCTTTCCAGCATGAACCGAGTTTGAATTTGCTGCACGGAATACCGGCGCGGTCAGAATCCATTCATTCAACCAGTTAGGAAGCTATTCAAATGTCCCCGGGCATTCTCGCGTCACTCCGGATCTGGGGTTCCGGAGACGATGCGGCGGGGATGCCGCGACAGGGGGCGACAATGGGGCGGAACGAACTCTCCGCGCTCGAGCAGGCAGCGAAGAAGAGCGGTGATGGCACCGCCGACATCTGCTTCAAGCTCGGCATGTTCTATTCGATCGGTGGCACCGTGCCGGCCGACAAGGTGGCCGCGCACAAGTGGTTCAACCTTGCGGCGGCGCGCGGCAGCCGTGACGCGGCGAACTACCGCCGCGAGCTGGCGGCCGAGATGTCAGAGCGCGAGATCGCGGACGCGCAGCGGCTTGCGCGCGAGTGGATCGTCGCCGCGGCCTGATCCGGCAAGAATAGGGTCGAGGCGGCATCGGGCAGGGTGCGTGGCCGCAAGGCTGCGCCGCCCCCGCATGCGTCTTGTATTCGCCGGAGGCGTCCGGCATGTAAGGGCTACGGAGACGTGGCCGAGAGGCTGAAGGCGGCGGTTTGCTAAACCGTTATACGGGCAAAACCCGTATCGAGGGTTCGAATCCCTCCGTCTCCGCCACTGTTACTCAAAATCCTCAGCCTTTCGCCACGTGACACGACCGAGCGTGGATGGCTTGCGCTTGCGTGGGCTTCGGCAAGAATTTGCCAGCGATCGGAGGCAGGCCATGACCAATCAGATTCCTGGTGCTCAGGCTCCACGACCTCAAGCTGCCACAGGACAGCGCGTCCAAACGGATGTCGAAACGCTGCGCGGGCTGCTTATCGCAAACGGCGGTGGAGCGGTCGCGCTGCTTCTGGCGCTGTCGCCAGCGCTCGACCGGCCCGGATTCGAGCCGCTCGTCTACACGATGTTCATTGGCATTGTCGTCTTCATGGTTGGTGTAGTGCTCGCGGTCCTCTACCATCACTTTCGTCGCCAATGTTCGCAGCAAGTCAATGTACCTGGATTGCCACACGGATCTTTTCTCGGAATCCGACTCCGCGCGCCTGCGGCCTGCGTCGCCTATCAAGTTTGTCTCTATCTATCGCTGCTGTGCTTCATCGGCACCGGCGCGTATGTCGCTTGGGTCGGCGTCACCACCGTTGGCGCCCTGCAGGCATCGTCGAGCAAAGGGCCCGGCGCTCCGAAAGCGGGAACGACCAAGGTAAAGTAGCGGGTACTGCGCGATATTCTTGATGTTTGATGGCGAAGTCGTCATCGACCGAAGGAGCGTCCAATGCGCCGTGTTTCGTTTTGCGCTGCGATCTCGGTCACCACCCTCCTGCTGACCGCGCCGGTCAACGCGGCCACTTGGTGCCTGGTGACGCGCGACGGAAGCTCGCTGTGCCGCTTTCAAACCCTCGAGCAATGCAATCAAAGCAAGAGCGGAAGGGGTGACAGCTGCGCCCAAGACAGTTCGACCCAGACGACGCCGTCGAAAGTGCCTACGAAGGCGACGCCGAGCACGGCATCGAAGCCGCGGCCGGATCCCGCAGCGACGAAGGAGCAGCCGGCCAAGCAAGTCGCGCCGGCCTCACCACCCGCAGCGACGAAGGAGCAGCCGGCGAAGCAAGTGGCGCCGGCGTCACCACCCGCGGCCCCGCCGTCAACGCCGCAAGCTGCGCGGCAACAGGACCCGGCCCAAAAATTCGCGGCGGCGCGCGATCTCGTTCTTGCCGGAAAGTATGAAGCCGGGATTGCGGCGTTGCGCGCGCTCGGCTTCGACGAGCATCCCGACGTCGCTGCATATGTCGGCCTCGCGCTCAACAAACTCGGATACCCCGCCGAAGCGAGCGGATGGTACGAGAAGGCGTTGGCCGGCAATCCCAAACACCTGCTGACGCTGTCGTATTACGGAATGTTGCGCGCGGAGCAGGGCGACCTGGTCAAGGCGCAAAAAGATCTGGAAGCGATCAAGTCGGTGTGCGGCGGTACGACCTGCAAGGAGTACATCGCCCTCGACGCGACGATCGCAAGCAAGAAGCGCTGAGCCTCCTCCCGCCTCTGCGAGCGAGCGCCGTCGCGGCGCGTCAATTCGGTCTTGGCGGACTCGGCGGCTTGGGTGCGCCACCGCCCGGGCTGCCGCCACGACGTCCGCCGCCGATGCCGATCCCGATCTGAAAATCAAATCCAGGGGTGGCCTGTGGCTTGGCATCCGCCACGCAGCGACCACCTTCCAGGTGGAATCCCTTCTGGCACACGATTTCCCTCGGCTTTGTCGGTATCGTTTTTGGCTTCGTTGTCGTCTTGGCCTTCTGCGGAGCGGCGGGCGGTGGGGTGCCGCACGTCTCGCGCGTTATCTGCTCCTTTGTGCAGCACGTCTTGCCGTCGTTGCTCAGGAACAAGCCGGCCGGACAGCCGCTGGGCGGCGGCGGTGGCGGTGGCGCGCCGCAGGTGCCGGCGGCGACGGCTTCAGGCGCGCAGCACGTTCCGCTCGCTGGAATCAACGGCGGCTGACAAGCCCCGCTAGCTGGCACTGCGTTGGGCTGCACAGACCGCTCTCTACACACGCTGTTCACACAGGCCTTGTCAGAAGGACAGTCAGCGTCCCTGGCGCAACTCAAAGCCGGCGGGGGTACGGTGGGCAACACCGAGCAAATAAACCCAACGATAGGTACCCAAACCCAACCACCACATTTCCCTCCCGTAATTGGAGTGGTGACCTCGTAGCTCGGCGGCGACGGTGTTGATGGCGGGGTGCAACTGCCGGCGGGGTCTTCTCGACAGCACGCCGAAACCGCACCGTCCTCGATCGGTACCTCGCCGGCCGGACAGGACGTGTTCGCCGATCTCACCGTGCACTTAATCGCCGATTGGACACAGCATTGTGCCGAAACCCCATCACCGACAGGGGTGTATTTGGACGGACATGTGCCGCCGGGCGCGCGCGGCATGCACTGGTTCGCGGTCAGCAAATTACAGCAGGAGGTGCCGACCATCCGGAACAGGGAAGGACAATAGCCGAGCTGCGCACCCGGCGGGTCAGTCGGCGGTTGCGTCGTTGGTGGCGCCGGAAGGCATTCACCGCGGAGCTGCCGTTGCCTCGTGCAGTCGGCGGTTACCGGCGGCGGGGCGGTCGGAACACAAGCGCCGCGCAGTTGATCCCGAATCGAACAGTCGCCCCGGATCGGAGGCGTTGAAGGCGGCTTCGCGCCGCACGTACCGGCCAGGTAGTCACTCTGCTTGCAACACACGCCGTCCACCACAACGTTGGGGAAGGCACATTCGGCGGGCGGCGGTGGCGGTGGGGTTATCGGCGTGCAACCGCAGTCCTTCGTTTCATCCGGGGAATCTCCACGGCATACTTTGACGGTGTCGCGCGGGCAGGTGATCGTTGTGGGCGGCGGCGTCGCGCCCTGTGGCTGGCAGCTGCATCGGTCGCGCTCATTGCAAACGAGCGAAGTGCCTTCGGGGCAGCCGCTGGCCGGTGGAGGCGGCGGGACGCAGAGACCGCGGAGTTGGTCGGCCCGCGTGCAGTCGTCGGTCACGGGCGGTGGCTTTGCGCAGCTGCATATGAGATTTGGCGCCTCGCCGCGGCATACCTGGACAGTACCGCGCGGGCACTCGTCGACGATGGGCGGAGTTCGGACGCAGTTGCCGTTCGCGTCGGCTTTGCTCCCCGCCGGGCACCCGCAATAACCTGCACAAATCTTTTTGCCGCCGTCGCCGGCAGGCGGGCATCGACCGTCCACCGCCGGCTTCCCGTCGGGGCAGAGAGGGCGAAGCTCGCCCGTCGCTTGACCATTTGTCACCAAGCCGTTCGTCGCGCCACCGCTCTTCAATATTGAGGGCACGCTCGGTCCGTTTGTCCCGTTCTTCGGCGGCGTGACCACGAGGCCCGGGCGGACACACGGCCGGCGCGCACCGTCCGTTCGCATACGTCTCGCCGACCTTGCAAATGACAGGCGGCGGCACGCATCGGCCGCCGATGCTGACGTAGCTCGGCGGGCATTCCTTGTAGACGCAGCAGCCGTCTTCGAACGTGGTACCTGCTGGACAGGCTTGTCCGGTCACGCACTCGCCGCCAACATTGAGCCAACCCGCCGGACACACGAGCGCGGGTACTACCGGCTCTGACACTGGCAACAGTGGCGCTGCCGCGCGCGCACAAACGCGCCAGATCTCTACGTCTCCGAGGTGACCTCTTGCGGCGGGATCGTCGAAACGGTTGTCGTAATCGATGAAATAGGACTGGAACGGCGGTTCGTTCTGCGGCCGCACCAGATCGACCGCGTTGCCCTGCAGGCCGTTGACGACGAGCTGCTCGCGCGCCTGCAGACGGGCGACGATCGCGGGATCGCGCGCGTTGCGGAGTTGTTCGCCGGTGCTCCACAACGTGCCTCCGCACACCAAACGGTTGACCGCGCCGTTCGCGCCATAGCCATAGCCGATGGCAAGACCACCGTTGTCGTTGCGGAAGTTCGGCGGAAAGCCGATCGCATACTCCTCCGCGACCGGATGCCAAAGCCCGGGGCCCGGTGGATCGTCGGGCCGCTTCAGTCGGAAGCGCAGCACGCGGTTCTCGCCAGCTGCGGCCAGCGCCACATAGTCGTACGCCCCCGTCGGCGCACCACGCTCCGCGACAACCATGTGGTCCTGATCGTCGAACACGATGTTTGAGATTTCGGCGACGCTCCCTCCGGGTGGCACGTTGAGCTCGAGTCGCGCATCCGATCCGAATCCGCCGTCTCGCGCGATCGACACCGACCAGATCTGGAGACCGGCAGCGACAGCGTAAAACAGCCGGCCGCTATGCACGGCCAGGCCGAAGATCGCGGCGCGCTGGCGGCGCGTAAGCCCACGTTCCCGGATTGCCGCTGTCGAAGGCGGGGTTCGTCACATCGAGTTGGTTGCGAGGATCGAACGGGACTTGCGCGAGACCCGCGGCGCGTAGCGCGTCCGCACCGTGATCGAACCGGCCGCGATCGGAGCCGTCGAGCATGAAGCGATGGATCATGCCGGTGTTGCGGTCGGCAACGAACACCTGGCGTGAGCCGGGATCGAAAGCGAGACCGCCGAGTGCCGCGCCGGAATTGGGCACGCCGTCGAGCGTGACGTTCGCGAACAGAGAACCCGTGCCGGTTCGACCGTCGATCTTCCAGATCGATCCTGGTCCGCCATTCACGGTCACCGGCCCGAACAGGCCCGGCATGAAATTCGCGTTGGGACCGCCGCGGCGCGAACGATCGGGCCGGCCGTCCCCGTCGCCATCAGGCACGACGATTGGCAGACCATAGGCGGAGGTGGCTGCGAGATAGATGTTGGGCGGCGTGGCGTCGTCGAGCGCAACTGAAAATACCTGACCGACTTGGACGGCGGTGACGGAGAACGGCTTCGGTGCCGGTACGTGTTGTGCGGCAGGCGCCCCGAGCAGTGCATCGAGATTGATGATGCGTGCCGAAGGACCGTCGAGATCGATAAATGTCCGCTCGATCGGATCTACGCGCGGCGGCAGCGGCGGCGCGGGCGGACGCACGCCGGAGAAACCGGTGACCACGGCATTGCCCGGTCCGAGAATGGCGCGCGAGGAATCCTGGGCAGAAGCGGTTGCGCCGCATACGAACATCAGAGCGGCAATGGAAAACGCCGAGGCGGCAACGCAAGTCGCAGCCTTGCGAGCTATTGCCAGCCCCGCGCGCCGACAACGGGGCGGCGCGCGCAGCGCCCGTCTGCCCCCCAAAGGCGTCCCTCCGTCTTTTTTTCTTTTTATTGTTGCCCTGACTATAGCACATTTCCTGCGGCGCCCCCGTGACGGCGGGGAACTTGTTCCCACCGGCGGCGTTTTTCCGCTTTCGGAGGCGGTTGTGCGCGATCCAGGGCAGGCGCGCTTCAGACCGGAAAACGCTAGTACCGGCCTTGCCACCGTTGCCAGCCCAACTCTTGCGGCATGTCTCGCCGCAATTTTTTTGCTCGCCGCCGGCGGATTGCTTGCGGTCGCGGCGATTCCGCTCGGCCCGATCACGAGCCATATGTGCGTGCACATCTGGCTGATGAATGCGATCGCGCCGGCATTCGTGCTCGTCATGGCGCGAAACGGCATCGATCTACCCGCGGCTTCGGGTGCCGGCCTTACGGCGGCAACGGTGGGTCAGATGACATTGTTGTGGGCGGCCCACGCGCCGCCGCTGCTGCAAGCCGCCTCCGCAAGCCCCCCGCTGCACTACTTTATGCAAGCCGCGCTGTTTGCGTCGGCGCTCTGGTTCTGGTGCGCGGTGCTCGCCCAACGCGGGGCCGCGAGGTGGCGCGCGCTGTTCGCGTTGCTCATGAGCGGCAAGCTCTTTTGCCTGTTGGCGGTTCTGCTCGTGTTTGCCCCGCGCTTTTTCTATGGCGGTCATGAGCTCGGCCAGGCACATGGCGGCGGCGTTGTCGACCAACTGGCCGACCAGCACCTCGCGGGGCTGCTGATGCTTGTCGTCTGCCCGCTCTCCTACGTCGCGGCGGCCGTCGTGATCGCGGCGCAATGGCTTCGCGAGGTCGCGGCGCGCGAGGAAGCGCCAGCAACAATTCCATCGCGATCAATGTCCGTGCGGTAACGATGTGGCCAGCTCGCCGAGACCTCCGAGCGATGCTCGCCGGCGCCGCCACCGCGCTGATCGCGTTGGCCGTACTTGGCGTCGTGGTCATGACATCGGGCGTGTACAGCGTCGCCGCGAGCCGCGGGCATTGGGAGATCACGCGGCAAATTCTCGAGTTCGCGATGAAGCGATCGATCGCGACACACAGCTGGTTTGCGCCCCGGCCGCCGCCGCTGGACGATCCGGATCTCGTCCAACTCGGTGCAGGACACTTTTTGCGTGGATGCGCCCCATGTCACAGCGCGCCGGGAGAATCGAAGAGTCCGATCGTCGAGCAGATGTTGCCGTCGCCGCCGCGGCTCTCGCTCACCGCGCATACCTGGTCGGACGTCGAGTTGTTCTGGATCGTGAAGCACGGCATCAAGTACACGGGCATGCCGGCATGGCCGGGGCAGGCGCGCGATGATGAAGTCTGGGCGATGGTGGCGTTCCTTCGTCAGCTGCCGCAGATGAGCGTGGACGAGTACCGCTCAATGGCAGAAGGGGGGCGGGACCGAGAGAAGGCCGCATCGCTCGATCTGCCCCACTACGACCGGCAGTCCGCGCTCATCACCGAATGCGCGCGTTGCCACGGCGACGAGTCCTCGCCGCCGCAGAGCCGGCTCGTTCCGCAGCTTTCAGGTCAGACGGCTGCATATCTCGAACGTGCGCTGAAGGACTATGCGAACGGCACTCGCCAGAGCGGAACAATGCAGCCGCAGGCGATCGTTCTCGACGAGAACGAGCGAGCGGCGATCGCGGCCCACTATGCGCGGGCGCGTAGGCAGGAGCACGCACGGCCCGCAGCATCGATCGAACCGATCGAACGGGGACGTCGGATCGCAAATGAAGGGGTCGTTCGCGACGGCATTCCACCTTGTCTTGGATGTCATGCCGGACGGAGCGCTGAAAGTTTTCCGCTGCTGTCCGGACAACCGGCCGCCTACCTGATCCAACAGCTGAAGCTATGGCGTGCCGGCCACCGTGCGCAGACGGTGCAGGGTGCGATCATGGCGCCGATCGCGCGGCGTCTGTCCGACGCTCAAATCGAGGACGTGGCCGCGTATTTCGAGGGCCGCAATCTTTCCGACGACATACGCGCGGCGCCCGTCACGGTTTCGGGAGATGCGCGATGAGGCGGGCAATCAAGGCGGGTGCTGTCGCCATGGGGCCGTTGTTCGCTGCGGGATGCCGCGAGATGCAGTCGGCGCTTGCGCCCATCGGACCCGAAGCGGAAAGAATCTCACTTTTGTTCTGGGTGATGACTTGGGGGGCAGTCGCGATCACGCTCGCCCTGATCGTGTTGACGCTGATCGCCATGTTTGGTCCTGCACGTTGGCGGCGCGCGATCGCGAGCGAGGCTCTCGTGGTCGGCGCCGGAATCATTTTTCCGGTCCTCGTGCTGACTGCGCTGCTTGGCTACGGTTTCCTCGTCATGGGCGCCAACGCATCCGCACCTGCCGAGACGGCTTTGCGGATCTCGGTCGTCGGCGAGCAATGGTGGTGGCGTGTCACGTACCAGATGCCGGACGGGCGCCGTGTCGAATCGGCGAACGAACTCCGCATTCCGGTCGGTCAGCCGGTCACCCTCGAACTTACGTCTGCGGATGTCATTCATAGTCTCTGGATTCCGACGCTCGCCGGCAAGCTCGACATGATTCCGGGTCGGACGACGCGCATGCGCGTAATGGCGTCGAAGCCTGGCGTTAGCCGTGGGCAGTGCGCCGAATACTGCGGCGGCGCGCATGCATTGATGTCTTTCTACGTTGTCGCGTCGAGCGAGAAGGAGTTTTCAGCCTGGCTCGCCCGCGAGGCGGCCGGCGCACAGCCGGCGAGCCGTGCTGAAACGC
The DNA here is from genome assembly GCA_963711595.1 of uncultured Alphaproteobacteria bacterium. Taxonomy (GTDB): domain Bacteria; phylum Pseudomonadota; class Alphaproteobacteria; order Rhizobiales; family Xanthobacteraceae; genus JAUSIF01. Next base: position 320,804 of record CAVQER010000005.1, on the reverse strand, counting down.
CGGGCGAGCGGCTGTTCCACGCGAGCGGCTGCGGTGCCTGTCACGCGGTGCGCGGTAGCGCTGCAACGGGACGGATTGGCCCCGACCTCACCCATGTCGGAGGACGCATGTCGCTTGCCGCCGCGGCGCTTCCGAACGATGCCGGATCGTTCGCGCGGTGGATCCGCGACAACCAGCACATCAAGCCGGAGAACCGCATGCCGCCCTACGGAATCTTCAACGAGCAAGAGCTCGCTGCAATCTCCGCCTACCTCGCGAACCTCAAATGAAATCGAAGGCAAACGAAACAGAGCTGCCGAACAAGCTGCCGCGTCCGGCGGGCGAGCTGGAAGAGCTCAAGCGCGTCTGGGCGACGCCGCGGGGGTTCCGCATGCTCACCGCCGTGAACAACATGATCATCGGCCCCGTCTATCTGGGCGCCGCCTTCGTGTTCTTTCTGCTTGCCGGCGTGCTCGCGCTTCTGATGCGCACGCAACTGGCGGTCCCGGACAACACGTTCCTGAGCCAGGATTTGTACAATCAGATGTTCACCGTGCACGGGACGACGATGATGTTTCTGTTCGCGGTGCCGGCGGCGGAAGCACTGGGGGTAATGCTGCTGCCGCAGATGCTTGCTGCGCGCGACCTGCCGTTTCCGCGCCTGAGCGCATTTGCGATCTGGGCGTATCTGATCGGCGGGTTCGTTTTCTTCTCGACGATTTTCTACGACCTCGCGCCGCGCGGCGGCTGGTTCATGTACCCGCCGCTCACGCTCGAGAAGTATTCACCGGGTGACAGCGCCGATTTCTGGCTGCTCGGCATCGGCTTTATCGAGATTTCCGCAATCGCCGGCGCAGTCGAAATCGTGGTCGGCACTCTGCGCACCCGGCCACCGGGCATGTCGCTCGTGAAGATGCCGATCTTCGCGTGGTCGATGCTGATCTTCGCCGGGATGATCATCTTCGCGTTTCCCGCCGTGATTCTTGCGACGATGATGCTGGAAATCGAACGCTCGTTCGGCTGGCCGTTCTTCGCCGCGGAGAGGGGCGGGGACGCCCTCTTGTGGCAGCACCTGTTCTGGTTCTTCGGCCACCCCGAGGTCTACATCATCTTCCTTCCAGCGGCGGGGCTCGTGTCGATGATCGTCCCGACCATGGTCCGCACGCCGCTCGTCGGATACCAGCTGATCGTCGTGGCGCTGATCGCGACTGGCTTCTTCAGCTTCGGCCTGTGGGTGCACCACATGTTCACCACCGGCATTCCGGCGCTGAGCCTGAGCTTCTTCTCGGCAGCGAGCATGGCCGTCGCGATACCTTCCGGCATTCAGTTCTTTTCATGGATCGCGACGATCGCGGCGGGAAGGCGGCGGATGCGGATGACGACTGCATCGCTCTTCGTGCTGGGCTTTCTTTTCATCTTCACGATCGGCGGTCTTACCGGGGTCATGGTGGCCATGGTCCCGTTCGACTGGCAGGCGCACGACACTTACTTCATCGTCGCGCATTTCCACTACGTGCTGATCGGGGGAATGGTCTTTCCGCTGTTCGCGACCTTGTACTACTGGGCGCCCCTCGTGAGCCGGAACATGCTTTCCGAACGCGTCGGCCGTTGGGTGTTTGGGCTTATGTTCGCGGGATTCAATATCTCGTTTCTGCCGATGCACCTCACCGGCCTGCTTGGAATGCCGCGTCGGGTCTGGACCTACTCGGCCGAAATGGGCTGGGGCATGCTGAACATGATCTCGACCGTCGGCGCCTTCGTGCTGGCTGCCGGCGTTCTACTGTTCGTGATCGATCTTCTGCTCCGCTTCCGGTTCGGAAAGAGCCGGCACGAGAATCCTTGGGACGCCGGCACGCTCGAATGGCTGCCGAACGATGTGTATTCCACGCGCAGCATCCCGCATGTGAAGAGCCGCGATCCGCTTTGGGACCAACCGGGCTTGAGCAAAGAAGTAGAAGCGGGAGCGCACTACTTGCCGAATGCGCCGACAGGCGGACGCGAGACGCTGATGACGTCGGCGATCGACGCGGAGCCGCAATATATCCTTCGCATGCCCGGTCCCGGATGGGCGCACGTGCTCGCCGCCGTGTTCACCGCGGCTTGCTTTCTCCTTCTCACCGTCAAGGTCGTCATCCCGGCCATCGTTTGCGGGGTGCTCGCGGTGATCGCGTGCCTCGTGTGGACATGGCAACTCGATCCGCCTGCATCGCGTGCGCGCGTCGAAGTGGGCGGCGGCTGGAAACTTCCGACCTATGCGTCCGGTTCTTCATCGCACTCGTGGTGGGCGATGGTGGTGCTCATGCTCGTCGCGGGGTCGCTCTACTTCGCCTACGTGTTTTCTTATTTGTATCTGTGGGCGGTTTCTCCGCAGGTCTGGCCGCCGCTCGCGTCCGTCTCCCTGCCATCCGTGAACTGGCCGGTCGCTTCGGCGATCGCTTTGGTCGCGAGCGCACTCATGATTGGCGCCGGCGATCGCCTGCTGCCGAGGGCCGGGGCGCGCAGCATTCTGGTTCCGCTCTTGCTATTGGCGACGGGGGCTCTTCTCGCGACCAGCCTTGCGCTTGAGATTGCGGCGCACTGGCAGAGCGGCTTGCGCCCCTCCGCAAGCTCATACGGTGCGATGGTCTATCTTTCGAGCGCACTTAATTTCCAGGTAGTGGCAACGGCCGCGATCATGTGCCTGTTCACCATCGCGCGCTACTTCGCCGGCAAACTCGACGCGGAGCGACGCGTAACGTTCGAGTGTACGGCGCTGATGACCTATTACACCGTCGGGCAGGGACTGTTTGGTTTGCTCCTTGTGCACGGATTTCCTCGAATGATCGGCTGAGCAATGAACGCGCGGGAACCAACCAAGAGAAGACGAGTCGAAAAGAGCGTGATCCGGGTGGCTTTCAACCTCACTCTCGGACCGCTCATCTGGGCAGCTCACCTCGCGGTCGTCTACGCGGTGCACTCGTTTGGCTGCGCGCGGGATCTGTTCGGTGCCGGACTCTTCGGGCTCGAGCAGCCCCAACTGATCATTGCCGGCGCAACGGTCTTCGCGGTCCTCGGGATAGCCGCGGGCCTCCCCGTCAGGGTCTCCGCCCGGCCAATGGAACAGGAACAAAGCTTCGAGCGAGGGATGACCATCGGGTTGGCCGGCCTATCGACCTTCGGGGTGCTCGCCGCAGGCGCCGCGGCGCTCATCATTCCCGCTTGCGCTGCGCTCCGCTGATGTCCCTAAATCATTGGCGCCATTTCGTTTTCGGCGTTCCGGGACCACCCGGCGGGCGCGAAAAATAAATTGTCAAAAATAAGGAACTGATCCTTCGCTTCCGAATTTTCTGTTTCAGCGAGTGCTGCGACCGTAAGGGGTCAAAGCGCGGGGAGGGTCTGATTTCCTGTCCAACGATGATATGTGCTGCGCAGAGTCACGTGGCTGCGGATGCCAACACCGTAGCCGCTTGGGACCCGCGGCATAGTCGCGCCTGCCGGGGCGACACCAACAGGAGCTGAACATGAGTAAGGCCACGGCGGGAATGGCCGTCAACGGGTTGCCGGGCGGGGCGGGCCTGAACGAACTCAACGATCCAGGAATAAACGGTGGCTCGCCGGGCGAACTGGTCGCGCTTCTAAATGCGATGCAGGCGATGCGTGCGGGCGATTTTTCGATCCGCATGGCCGGCGATCAGACCGGTATCGTCGGCAAGATCGCCGACTGCTTCAACGAGATTGTCGTCTCGAACGAGCGCATGGCGCAGCAGCTCGAACGGGTTGGCCAGGTCGTGGGTCGCGAGGGCAAGACAAAGCAGCGCGTGAAGTTTGCACTGTCGAACGGCGCCTGGGGTGAGATGGAAGTGTCGGTCAACACGTTGATCGACGATCTCCTCTGGCCGACGTCGGAAGTGACGCGCGTGATCGGCGCGGTCGCGCAAGGCGACCTGCTGCAGACCGTGCGCCTCGAAGTGGACGGCCGTCCGCTCAAGGGCGAGTTCCTGCGTTCCGCGAACATCGTCAACCGCATGATCAAGCAGTTGAGCGTGTTCACGTCCGAAGTGACGCGTGTCGCGCGCGAAGTGGGTACCGAAGGCAAGCTCGGCGGTCAGGCCAAGGTCCGTGAAGTGACCGGCGTGTGGAAGGATCTTACCGACAGCGTGAATTCGATGGCAGGTAACCTGACGGACCAGGTGCGCAACCTCGCCGAGGTGACGATCGCGGTCGCGAACGGCGACCTTTCGAAAAAGATCACCGTCGACGTGCGCGGCGAGATCCTTCAGCTGAAGGAAGCGATCAACGCGATGGTGGATCAGCTCCGGTCGTTCGCGGCGGAAGTGACGCGCGTCGCGCGCGAGGTGGGCACGGAGGGCAAGCTCGGCGGACAGGCGATCGTGCCGGGCGTTGCCGGTACCTGGAAGGACCTGACCGACAACGTGAACCTGATGGCCGGCAACCTGACCGGTCAGGTGCGTAACATCGCGGAGGTGACGACGGCCGTCGCGCGCGGCGACCTTTCGCGCAAGATCACCGTGGACGTGCGCGGCGAAATTCTCGAGCTCAAGAACACCATTAACACGATGGTGGATCAGCTTAACGCCTTTGCGTCGGAGGTGACGCGCGTTGCCCGCGAGGTGGGCACCGAAGGCAAGCTCGGCGGGCAGGCGCGGGTGTCTGGCGTCGCGGGTACTTGGAAGGATCTCACCGACAACGTGAATTCGATGGCGGGTAACCTGACCGGCCAAGTGCGAAACCTCGCCGAGGTGACGATCGCGGTGGCGAACGGGGACCTGTCGAAGAAAATCACCGTCGACGTGCGCGGCGAGATCCTTCAGCTGAAGGAAGCGATCAACGCGATGGTCGACCAACTCCGATCGTTCGCGGCGGAAGTGACGCGCGTGGCGCGCGAGGTGGGCACCGAAGGCAAGCTCGGCGGTCAAGCGGTCGTGCCGGGCGTCGCCGGCACCTGGAAGGACTTGACCGACAACGTGAACCTGATGGCCGGCAACCTGACCGGTCAGGTGCGTAACATCGCGGAGGTCACCACGGCCGTCGCGCGTGGCGACCTTTCGCGCAAGATCACCGTGGACGTGAAGGGCGAAATTCTCGAATTGAAGGACACCATCAACACGATGGTGGACCAGCTCAACGCGTTCGCCTGGGAAGTGACGCGCGTGGCGCGCGAGGTGGGCACCGAAGGAAAGCTCGGCGGCCAGGCGCAGGTGCCTGACGTCGCCGGTACGTGGAAGGACTTGACCGACAACGTGAATCTGATGGCCGGCAACCTTACCGCCCAGGTCCGCAACATCGCCGAAGTGGCGACCGCGATCGCAAGCGGCGACCTTTCCAAGAAAATCACCGTCGACGTGCGCGGCGAGCTGCTTCTCTTGAAGGACACGCTCAACACGATGGTCGAGCAGCTGCGTTCGTTCGCGGCGGAAGTGACGCGCGTCGCGCGCGAAGTGGGTACCGAAGGAAAGCTCGGCGCGCAGGCACACGTGCCAGGCGTCGCCGGCACGTGGAAAGACTTGACGGACAACGTCAACCTGCTCGGCGCGAACCTCACGACGCAAGTCCGCAACATCGCCGAAGTGACCACCGCCGTCGCGCGCGGCGACCTTTCGCGCAAGATCACCGTAGACGTGAAGGGCGAAATTCTCGAATTGAAGGACACCATCAACACGATGGTGGACCAGCTCAACGCGTTCGCTTCGGAAGTGACGCGCGTCGCGCGCGAAGTGGGTACCGAAGGCAAGCTCGGCGGACAGGCGCAGGTGCCGGGTGCCGCGGGTACGTGGAAAGACCTTACCGACACCGTGAACGTCATGGCGGCGAACCTGACCGAGCAGGTGCGCGGCATCGTGAAAGTCGTGACCGCCGTCGCGATCGGCGACTTGAAGCAGAAGCTGACCGTGCAGTCGAAGGGCGAGGTGGCCGCGCTTGCGGAAACCATCAACAGCATGACCGAAACGCTCGCGACGTTCGCGGACCAGGTGACGACGGTGGCCCGCGAAGTGGGCGTCGAAGGGCGGCTAGGCGGTCAGGCGAACGTGCCGGGTGCATCCGGTACGTGGAAGGACTTGACCGGCAACGTGAACCTGCTCGCGGCGAACCTGACGACCCAGGTGCGCGCGATCGCCGAGGTGACGACCGCGGTGACCAAGGGCGACCTGACGCGCTCGATTCAGGTGGACGCGCGCGGCGAAGTGGCCGAGCTCAAGGATTACATCAACACGATGATCGGCAACCTGCGCCTCACGACCGAGCGCAACATGGAGCAGGATTGGCTGAAGACGAACGTCGCGAAGTTCACGACGATGATGCAGGGTCAACGCGACCTCGCGACGGTCGGCCGGCTACTGCTCGCGGAGCTCACTCCGCTCGTCAACGCACAGCAAGGCGTCATCTATCGAGTTGAAGGCGGCGAGAAGCCGAGTCTGCGGATCGTCTCGGCGTATGCAGATGACCGCGAGAATAGCCATCCGGAGGTATTGCAGCTCGGCGAAGGCTTGATCGGGCAATGCGCCGCCGGCAAGCGTCGTTTGCTGATCACGGACCTGCAGCCAAAGGCAGTCCCGATTGGTTCGGTTTCGTTCAGGACGATGCCGAACAACGTCATCGTGCTGCCCGTACTGTTCGAGAACCAGCTGAAGGCGGTGATCGAACTTGCTTCGCTCGGCTCGTTCAACGCACTGCAGGTCGCATTCCTCGAACAGCTCACCGAGAGTTTCGGTACGGTGCTGAACAGCATCGAGGCGACGATGCAGACCGAAGGCCTCCTGAAACAGTCGCAGCAGCTCGCCGCCGAACTACAGGCGCAGCAGCGGGAATTGCAGCAAACGAACGATCAGCTCGAGCAAAAGGCGCAACAGCTGGCCGAGCGGAACGTGGAAGTGGAGCGCAAGAACGTCGAAATCGAACAGGCGCGACGCGCTCTGGAAGACAAGGCGGGCGAGCTTGCGCTTACCTCGAAGTACAAGTCCGAGTTCCTTGCAAACATGTCGCACGAGCTGCGGACACCTTTGAACAGCATCCTGATCCTGAGCCAGCAGCTCGCGGACAATGCCGACGGCAACCTCGTATCGAAGCAGGTCGAGTTCTCGCGCACGATTCACGGCGCGGGTACCGACCTTCTGCACTTGATCACCGACATTCTCGATCTCTCCAAGATCGAGTCCGGAACAGTGAGCGTCGACGCCGAGGAAGTTCAGCTTACGAGCCTCATCGACGCCGTGTCGCGCCAGTTCCATCACGAGGCGGAGCGCCGGCAACTCGCGTTCGACGTGAATATCGATTCTGCGCTTGGGCGCAGCATCGTCACTGACTCGAAGCGTCTGCAACAGGTACTGAAGAACCTGATGTCGAACGCCTTCAAGTTCACGGAAGAGGGGAACGTTCATCTCAAGGTGTTCAAGGCCGCCGGTGGCTGGAGCACACAGCATGAAATGCTGAATCAGGCACCGGCCGTCGTCGCGTTCGAGGTCACGGATACGGGAATCGGCATTCCGACGGACAAACAGAAGATCATCTTCGAAGCGTTCCAGCAGGCCGACGCGAGCACGAGCCGCAAGTATGGCGGCACGGGTCTTGGGCTCGCCATCTGCCGCGAACTCGCGAACCTGCTTGGCGGGGAGCTTACATTGAGAAGCGCGCCGGGCGTCGGCAGCACCTTCACGCTCTATCTCCCGGTCAAATTCACTGGTCCGGCGACGCTACAGCGGTTGCCTTCGCCCAGCATTTCGCAGGCCATTCAGCTGCTAAACGTGGAACGCTCCCCTGAGCGGCCGATCGAACAGATTCCCGACGACCGGCTGGATATCCGGCCGGGCGATCCAACGCTGTTGATCGTGGAGGACGACCCGCATTATGGGCGCGTGCTTGCTGATCTCGCCCGCGATCAGGGGTTCAAGGTTCTCGTCGCCGCGCGCGGCGGCGACGCGCTCGACCTCGTCACTCAGTACGAGCCGAGCGCGATTTCGTTGGACGTTTTCCTGCCTGATACACTCGGCTGGAACGTGTTGAGCCATCTCAAGCAAAATCCTGCCACCCGTCACATCCCCGTCCAGATCGTTACGTCCGACGAGGACCGCGCCCATGGACTGAGCCGCGGCGCCTTCGCGTTCCTGACGAAGCCTACGAACGCCGAGGACCTCGAGGACGCCTTTGCACGCATCAAGAACTACGCCGGCCGTCATCGCAAACGTTTGCTTCTCGTCGAGGACAACGCCGTCGAGCAGATGAGTATTCGCGAGCTGCTCGGGCATGACGACGTGGAGATTTTGACGGCCAGCACGGGCGCCGAGTGCCTTGAGATCCTGCGCAAACAGGCGATCGACTGCGTCGTGCTGGACCTGCGTCTACCCGACATTTCGGGGTTCGAAGTCCTGAAGCAGATCGGCGCGGATCCCCAACTGTCCGACGTCCCGGTGGTCGTATTCACGGGCAGAGAACTCTCTGCCGATGAAGACGCACAACTCCACTCGATGGCGCGCAGCGTCGTGGTCAAAGGCGTGGAATTGCCTGAACGCCTGCTCGACGAGACCGCGTTGTTCCTGCATCGAGTCATTGCGAACCTGCCGGCGGAAAAGCAACGCATGCTCGACCGGCTGCGCGACTCCGACGAACAGTTGATCGATCGGACCGTCCTGCTCGTGGACGACGATGCCCGCAACGTGTTCGCGCTCAGCAGCGTACTGGAGCGGCGCGGCATGAGCGTGTTGACGGCGACCACCGGCAACGAGGCGATCCAGCTGATTGAACGGACACCGGAACTCGCAATCGTCCTCATGGACATCATGATGCCGGGCATGGACGGATATCAGGCGATCGAGGCGATCCGTGCCAACCCGGCGCATCGGCGCCTGCCGATCATCGCGTTGACCGCGAAGGCCATGAAGGGCGACCGTGAGAAATGCCTGGAGGCGGGCGCCTCCGACTATCTCGCCAAGCCCGTCAATACCGAGCAATTGCTGTCCGCTTTGCGGAACTGGCTCCATCGCTAAAGCGGAAATCATGGTCATGAACGAAAAAGTCAACGTCCTTCTCGTCGACGATCAGCCGGCAAAGCTGATGACGTACGAGGTTATCCTGCGCGATCTGGGCGAGAACCTGATCGCCGCCAACAGCGCTCGCGAAGCGCTCGAGCACCTTCTGAAGAAGGACATCGCCGTCGTCCTCATCGACGTGTACATGCCGGAAACCGACGGATTCCAGCTCGCGTCGATGATCCGCGATCACCCGCGTTTTCAGCAGACGTCGATCATCTTCATCTCCGCGATCCTGCTGACCGAGGTCGATCGATTGCGTGGTTACGAAATGGGCGCGGTCGACTACGTGCCGATCCCGGTAATTCCGGAAGTATTGCGGGCGAAGGTGAAGGTCTTCATCGATCTTTACCGCAAGTCACGGCAGCTCGAGCAGTTGAATCGGGAACTGGAGGCGCGCGTCGCGGAGCGGACGGCGGAACTCGCCGCTTCAACTCGGCAGCTGCGACAAAGCGAACAGCTCCGCAGTCTGGCGCTCGCTGCGGGTCAAATGGGGACGTGGGACTGGGACGCGGTGGGCCGTGTGACCTCGTGGGATCAGGGACAGTTCGCGATCTTCGGCGTCGATCCGAAAAACTTTGTTCCCTCGCCCGACAACGTCAGGTCCCTGATCCATCCCGACGATGTCGAGCGCCTGTTGGCGGCGCTTCGAGGCGTGACGCGAAACTCAAAGACCGTTCATCTCGAGTTCCGCGTGAAGAGGCCGACGGGCGAATTGCGTTGGTGCGTCGGCGTCGCGGCGGCGAGCTTCGGCAGCCAAGGGCGGATCTTCCGATTGAGCGGGGTCACCGTCGACATCACCGATCGGAAGCTCGCCGAGGATCGGCAGATGCTGCTTGCCGAGGAGGTCGATCACCGCGCCCGGAACGTCGTTGCCGTCGTGCAGTCGATCATGCGCCTGACCAAGGCCGAGGATATGGAGTCGTATGTTTCGGCGGTCGATGGACGAATCCGCGCGCTGTCGAATGCCCACAAACTGCTGTCACGCTCACGCTGGGAGGGTGCGGACCTCAGCAAGCTGGTCGACGAGGAGTTTGCTCCATACCTGACCGACGAAGCCGAAAAGGTCTCGGTCAACGGCCCAGCGGTGCTGCTGCAACCGAATACTGCGCAGACGCTTGCGCTCGCGTTGCATGAACTCGTGACGAACGCTGCAAAGTATGGCGCGCTGTCGGCGGAGACCGGCCGCGTGGCGCTGAGCTGGAACCTGGAGCCGGGCCGGCTGGAGCTGAGCTGGGTCGAGACTGGTGGTCCTGCAGTTGATACGCCGGCCACGCGTGGATACGGCACGCGCGTCGTGGCGATGGGGATTGAGAACCAACTGGGCGGCAGTGTGAAATTCGATTGGGACCGCAAAGGCTTGCGCTGCTCTATGGCTGTGCCGATGGACGCGAAGACCGTGTCTTTCCGCGGGAGTCCCGACGACGGACGGCACACGGAAGCCGGCGACGGCGTTCCGGCCAAGCCCACGGATGCAGAGTCTCATTCTGCTTGTCGAGGATGAGCCGCTCGTTGCGATGATGCTGGCTGACATGCTGAGCGAGCTTGGCCACATGGTCGACGGCCCCCACAGCCGGCTAAAGGACGCGATGGGCTCGGCGAGAAACGGTGACATCCAGGCTGGCATTCTGGACGTCAATCTCGGAGGCGAGTCGATCTACGGTGTTGCGGATGTTCTCAATGCTCGCGGAATTCCGTTCGTATTCGTCACGGGCTACAGCGCCGACAGCATCGACCGCCGCTTCGCCGACGTGCCGGTTCTGCAAAAGCCGATCGAGCGCCAGAAGCTGCAAGCCGTGCTGTCGGTGATTGCTCAGCCGATGGCCGTGCAAGAGCCGCGCGCGGCCAGCTCCGCCTGAACCGGCGCCTCGATAGCAGTCTCAGGTTTGTTGAGCGGCGGCGAACTAGGCCGCGGTGCGCTTCGCGATCTGCGTCGGGCGCTCGAACAACATGCGCTTCTCGAATTGTGTCGAGCGGAAGATCGGATAGCGGCGCAAAATATGCTCGCGCTCGGTGTGGGCGTCGACCATCATCAGAGCGATTGGCTTGGTGAGAGTCGGATAGGGCCGGGGCGGGCAGACGGCCCGGTGTCCGAACACGCGCTTGTAGAAAGCCTGATGCTCGGAGCGCACCGTAGCGAGCACGTAGTCGGCCTTGAAAAACTCGCCGGCCATGTGGCCGATGCGGACGGTGACGTACGGCAGTTCAGGAAACTTCCGTGCGCTGAGCGGGTCGGCGACGAAGCGTGTCGGATCGACGAGGATCTTCTTTCCCTCGATCAACGGATTGAGAATGTCCGGAAAAACATGCGCGGCCGGGATGTCCGGCGCCTCCGGCGTCGAAACGTGGAGCCGGAACGAGCTTGCAAGCCTGCTGTCGATGTAAATTCCGAACGTCCAGGCGTTCTCCATCTCGTCATAGTTGTCGGAGAAGCGCTTGGTGAAGTTCGGCTGGATCGTCCCTTCGCGGAGATAGGCTTCGTAGCGAAGGCGATAGATGGCCTCGCGGTCTTCAACGGACTCGACCCGGCGGTAGTCCACCCGGTCCAGCAACCGCGTAACGCGCTCGGTAAAACTGGTAGTTGTTACGCGTGCGAGCGCGCCCATCGGCCCCATCCCGGCCCCGGCGTCCCGCATGCCGAGGTTCCGGATAGGTTAATGCTTCCTTAAAGATTGTAAAGATTTAAACCTTATTAATGGGTTGTCTTAAACCTATGGTTAACCTGCGCAAGGCGCATGACGGACAGGGTTGCGTGTGTCGCAGGGCGACCCGCGATCACTCAACCAGCCGTATCGAACGCTAGTGCGTCAAAATGTTTATGCGCGCCCAAAGATTGGGCGACACAAACTACTCAGGCGTTGGGTATTCAGGCGCCCGCGGAAGTAAGCGGTGCGGGTACCGCGCGCAGGGCGACCTTGGCCTTTTTGGATGCCAGCGATGCCCTAAGCAGCTCCCGGATCAGCGGTCCGGGGATAGGGGGACTGAATAGATAGCCCTGCGCCTCGTCGACACGCGCCTCGCGCGCCACGAGCGTCAGTTCTTCGTCCGTTTCGACACCTTCCACGGTAACGGCCATGCCAAGCTCGGCGCTGAGGCGCGCAACACCTCGCAACAATGTGAGCGAGCGTTCGCTCCCCGTGATGCCCTGCAAAAACGAACGATCGATCTTCACCTTGTGCAGGGGGAAGCTGTGCAGGTAGCTCAAGCTCGAGTAGCCGGTACCGAAATCGTCGAGCGAAATGCGGACACCCATCTCGCGCAGCTGCATCAAGCAGGCGCGGGTTGCGTCGGTGTCCTGAACGAGTACGGACTCGGTAATCTCGATCTCGAGACGGTTCGCGGTTAGTCCCGAATTGGTGAGCGCGCGACGGACGGTTTCGACGATGTTGCCGCGGCGGAATTGAATCGAAGAGAGATTGACCGCGACGCGAACCTCGCTCGGCCATTCCATGCATTCGAGGCAGGCCTGGGTGAGCACCCAGTCGCCGATTTCGACGATTAGGCCCATTTCTTCTGCAATCGGAATGAACTCAGCCGGCGATACCATCCCGCGGTCGGGGTGTGGCCAGCGCAGCAGCGCCTCGCAGGTCGTGATCTGGCGGCTCTTCAGGTTGATGAGCGGCTGGTAGTGAAGCTTGAAGGCGTTGTTTGCGACCGCGTTGCGCAGATCGATTTCGAGACCGCGGCGCGCTTGCGCCTTCACGTCCATCTCGCGCTCGAAGAACCGCCATGCGCCGCGTCCTTCGGACTTCGTGCGGTAGAGAGCCATGTCGGCATTCTTGAGCAGGAGATCCGCGTTCATGCCGTCCTGCGGCGCGACGGCGATACCGATGCTCGCTCCAATGACGAGCTGGTGACGTTCGATCTCCAGGGGCTCGGCGAGCGCCTCGACGACACGCCGCGCGAGCGTTGCAGCCTCTTCCGGCCGCTTCACCGGGTATTGCAGGATCACGAACTCATCGCCGCCGAAGCGCGCGACGACGTCGGAATCGCGCGCGATGGCGCGCAGGCGATCGGCGACAGCGCAGAGCAGCGCGTCACCGAATGGATGTCCCATGGTGTCGTTGATCTGCTTGAACTGGTCGAGGTCGATAAACAAAACCGCGCAGGACTCGTTGCTGCGGCGGATGCGCGCGAGGGTCAGTTCCATCTGATCCCGGAAGAAGGTCCGATTTGGCAAGTCGGTCAGCGAATCATACCGCGCGAGGTGGTGAATCTTGGCGGCTGCTGCTTTGCGTTCGGTGATGTCCTCGATCAGAACCACGGAGCCGCTGTTGGCCATGGCCTGAAAGGTGAATGCGAGCGTGCGGCCACCTTCGGTCTCGACCTCGATGTCCTCACCGCCTCCGCCCGAAAGGTGCGTTTCGATCTCGGCAGCAAGCCGGCCCACATAGGCTTCCGGCAACTTGCCGGCGACGGACGCCTCGAGCAGCAGGTCGGCCACGCTCAGTCCGCGGTCGACGACATCCGGCGAAAGTCCGAGAAGTTCAGTGCAGCGCCGATTCACGACCGTCAGATGCTTGCTCGAGTCGAACATGCACAAGTCCGAGCGACATGTTGTTGAGCGCTGCGTCGAACCGTCCGGCCAGCAACGTGTTGTCACGGGCCGCGACCACAGCGTCCATCAGTGTCTTGCGCAGGCGGTCGGAGATGAACTTCATGCTGATGAAAAACGCGAACAGCAGCATGCCGGCGATAGCGTAGTAGGCGTCGCCGGGGATGAAGAATGCGATCGCAACGAGCGGCGCCGCACAGAGAATCTGGACAAGGATGAGGCGCCCGCTGCCGAAATTGCGGCCGACGATGCCAATCAGGTTGGCAAGCGTACCCGCGACGGCAACAAGCTGTACGTAGGGGTCATTTGTCTGGGCAAAAGCGATGATGCACCACAGGCCCAGTAGCCCGACGTGCGCCGCCGTGCCGACCGCGTAACGAAACTCCCAGAGGCGCGCGTCATTGGCGGTGGTGACGCTGTCCCGGTGACGGTAGTACGCACGCACGCCAAGGGTGCGGAGCCCCGCGACAACCGAAATCGCGAGCGCCGCAACGTAAAGCGACGGTTCGCCGGTCTTCCAGGCGGTCAAAAGGACGGCAAGAGCGATCGCGATCGAACCGGTGACAAACGAACGCGAGTCCCCGTAGAGCGAGTTTACAATGGAGACGTAGATTTCCGCCGGCACTTCTTCCCGATGCCGGGTGCGCGTCGGCCGGTGCGTGGTGAGCATTCGAGCCAGCGACCAAGATTGTGGATCCGTGCTGAGTGTCCGAAAACAACTTGAAGATTCCCTTCGGGATGCTCTTAAAATTGTAACGATCGGACGGCCGAGCCACGTTTCATCGATGGTTCCAGAAGCCTCTCATTTGGCGGCTTATTTGAATATATTTCGATGCTAAGGCGGACTCCCGGCATGCGAGCGCCCGACGAATGGACAACCTAGGGAAGAACAGTCCATAGGCGCCTCAATTCGGGTGCCAAAAGCTGGCCGGGGATAGTGACCCCATGATCGAGCTATTCCACTACGAGCCCTATGCGAATTCGATGAAATGCCTTCTCTGTTTGGAGGAGAAAGGCATCGCGTTCGCGAGCCGCTATGTCGACATCCTGAAATTCGAGCAGCACGAACCATGGTTCGTGAAGATCAATCCGAACGGCCAGGTGCCCGTACTCGTGCATGAGGGGCGCGTCATTACGGAGTTGACCGTCATCAACGAATATCTGGATGACGCATTCGCGGAAGCGCCGTTGCGCCCCGCGGACCCGGGCGAACGCGCGACCATGCGCGTCTGGAGCAAGTGGGTCGACGAGATCTTGATGCCGACCGTCAGCATGCTCGGATGGCAGACGCGATTTCGGCCGCTGTTCGAAAGTTATGCCAAGCAGGAATTCGATCGGCGCATGGAACGGATTCCGCTGGAGGAGATGCGGGTGAAGTGGCGAACGATGGCTGGGCCCGGATTCTCCGCGACGCAGCTCGAAGAGTTGCGGCGGCAGATCCGCTGGTTCATTGGGCGCATGGAAGAGAGTCTTGCGGGAAAGCCATGGCTCGCGGGAGCCAGCTATTCGCTCGCCGACATCAACGCTTATCCGATGATCGAGGGCGTGACGCGACTGTATGACGAAATCTGGAACGAAAAGGATGCGGCACGATCGATGGAGTGGCTCGCCCGGCTCAATGAGCGGCCCGCCGTGCGCGCCGCGTTCGCATATTCACGCTTTCAGAATGCACCCGGCAAGGCGCGTGATGCCGAGGTCGCGCTGCGAGGATGAGCGCTCAGGGTGCTTCGGGACGATTTCCGTAAGAGGGCGTCGGGGTTCCGGGCTTGAGCGACACGTGCGTGTGCGTTGCTAGCCACGGCGCACCCGGACGCGAACGCATCAGCGACGCGGTCACGCGGCCTGGCCGATCGAAACGGGAGCCGTCCTTGTGGAATCCGGTCGAGCTGAAGATGGCAGCGCCCACAGCCATCAGTCTGTCGGGCGACATCATCACTTCGAGTGTCGAAAGGTCGTAGCGGTAGTCGGCCATGGTGGGCCATATCAATCGCCATTGCTCGGCTTCGAGCTCGTCGCGCGTGCGCACCATCTCGACCTTCGAACCGAAGGCGACCGTATCCTCGACGAAAATTTCGCGAACGCGCTTGATGTCGACGTTCGCCACCAACTCAGCCCATCGGACGAACCATTCTTCGACGGAACGCCGGTCCACCTCCAGGACATGGTTTCGTATCATCTGTTCCTCGTTCGCTTAGTGCCTGCGACGAACCTTCAGGTCGCGTAGGACTTGGCGAGCCGCATTGTAGCCCGCGCCGCCGATCACGCCGCCGCCCGGATGCGTGCCGGAGCCGCATAGGTAAAGCCCGTCGATCGGCGTTCGATAGTGAGCCCAGCCCGGAATGGGGCGCATGAAGAGAAACTGGTCGAGCATCAACTCGCCCTGATGGATCGCACCCTCGGTCAATCCGAACTGTTGCTCCAGGTCCGGAGGTGCGAACACCGCGCGATGCAAGACGCGGTCTCTGAACCGCGGAACCGCCCCCGAGATCGCGGCCGTCACGCTGGTGGCGAGGGCTTCGCGCTGGGCGGCGTCCCATTGATCACCCTCCCGCAGTCGATAAGGGGCGTATTGCACCCGCGCGACCAGCACATGCTTGGCGTCGGGAGCCTCCGTCGGCGCGGTTATCGTCGGAACGGTGAATTCGACATGCGGACGTTCGGACACGCGGCCGTATTTGACCGCGTCGTAGGCACGCTCCAAGGATTCGCGCGCCGGAGTGAGCGAGATGATTCCGCCGAGCAATTCGGACGGATCAGCAATTCCCGGCAGATCGATCAGCCCATCCAGGGCATACGCGACGACCGCCGTGCACCCGCGATATTTGATGTTGCCGATCGCGCGAAGAAACTCCGGATCGAGCCAAACGGGATCGACCATGCCTCGCATGGTCTGCCCGGGATCGGCGCTCGATACGACCGATTGAGAGGCAATTTCCTCTCCATCCTCCAGGACGACGCCGCGTGTTGCATCGTCGGCCACAAGGACCCGCTGAACTTTTGCACTCGTGCGAATGGCAACGCCGTTGCGTCGCGCCGCCTGCTCAAGCGTTGCGACGATGCCGTCGGCGGACCACCGCCCGGCGCGCCGCATGCTGCCGGCCGGCGCGCCGACCAAATGATGCAGCATCACGAGTGCGGTGCCGGCGGAGCGCGGCCCCTGCCGCAGGTTCTGCACGCCCGTCGGGGCGATCGCCGCCTTGAGCGGTTCGCTCTCGAACCAGTCGTCGAGCAGATCCTGTACGGACATCGGGAGCACGCGCAGCAGCGCCGTCATGTCCCGCCGGCCGAGCCGGCGGAAGGCGATTGCAAGGTCGGCAAGTGCGAAGATCTCCTGCGCTGATCGCGCCGCCGCCGCAGGGGGAGGGCGATCGTATGCTCGCTCCAGGAAAGAGGCGAGGGCCCGCACCTGCGCTGTAAAGGCACGCCAGGCTGACGCATCCTTGGACGAGAAGCGCGCGATGGCCTCCGCCGTACGGGATTGATCGGACCACAATGTCAGGAATTCGTCGGGCTGTACGGCGAGCGTCAGCGGTGCCGTCGCATGCTCCACTGATGCCGCGTCGGAACCGGCGAGGCGAGCCACGCCCGGCGGCATCCATCCAGGATCGATGCCAAGGGGGGCCACATGGAAGCCAGGCGCGAACTCCAGAGTGCGCGCGATGCCGCCGATCGTGTCGCGTTGCTCGACGACGAGCACTTGATGACCGGCATTGGCCAGGATCGACGCGGCCACGAGGCCGTTGCAGCCCGCACCGATTACGATTGAGTCATACTTCAATGTGTGCGCTCCCGCAGAATTGCACGCGCAGCGATGCGGCCCGAAGCGCCCATCACGCCGCCGCCGGGATGCGTGCCGGCTCCGCACTGCCAGTAGCCTCGGATCGGCGTGCGATATTTTGCCCAAGCCGGTACCGGCCGCAGGAAAAACAGCTGCTGCAGGGCAAGCTCGCCCTGAAAGATGTTGCCTTCGGAAAGTCCGACGATCCGCTCGATGTCCGCCGGTGTCAGCACCTGGCGATGCAGGATCAGTGACTCGATGTTGGGTGCATAGCGGGCGAGCGTCTTGATCACTGTGTCGCCGAGCGCTTCACGTTTCGCGTCGTTCCAGCCGCCATTCAGGTGATACGGCGCGTACTGCACGAATATGCTCATCACGTGCTTGCCGGGGGGCGCCATGCCGGGGTCGATCATCGACGGGATCACGATGTCCATGTACGGCGCACGAGAGAACTCGCCGTACTTGGCGTCGTCGTAGGCTCGCTCGAGATACTCGAGGCTCGGACTGATCGAGATTGCGCCGCGCAAATGCGGGCCGCGGCCGGGCAGACAAGAAAATTCGGGGAGACCGGCGAGGGCGAGATTCACTTTCGCCGACGAACCGCGGAACTTGTACTGGCGAACGCTGGCGACCAGGTCGTCGGGCAGCTCGCTCGGGTCGACGAGCTGCAGGAAGGTCCGGCGCGGATCCAGTGCAGAAATGACGATCGAGGCAGAGACTTCCTTGCCGTCAGCAAGGGCGACGCCGGTGACTTGTCCGTTGCGCGTGATCACCCGCGCGACTGCCGCATCCGTCCGAAGTTCGGCGCCGTACGCGCGGGCAGCGTTCGCGATCGCGGCACTCACTCCGCCCGTGCCGCCCTTCTGAAAACCCCAGGCGCGGAACGCGCCGTCGATCTCGCCCATGTAGTGGTGCAGCAGCACGTAGGCAGTACCCGGCGAGCGCGGGCCGAGAAATGTGCCGATGATGCCGCTCGCCGACTTCGTCGCCTTGAGCGGGTCGAACTCATACCACTCGTCGAGATAGTCGGCGCTGCTCATGGTCATTAGCTTGCAAAAGGCATGGAAGTTTTCGGGGCCGAGCGAGTTGAAGTGCCGGCCAAGCTTGAACAGCCCGCGCAAATCCGACGGAGCAAGCGAGGTGGGATCGGGCGGCACCATGCCGAGGATGGGTTTCACCGCCATCGCCATGTGCAGCATGAGCCGGCTGAACTGGGTTGCGGCTTCAGCATCGCGCGGGGAGTGGCGGTAGATTTCTCGGCGGGTCTCGTCGGGATCGGCCCACGAAGCGAGGTAGTCGCCGTTGTCGAGCGGAGTGACCGTGCTCTCGAGCGGCAGTATCTGCAGGCCGTGACGCGGCAGCTCGAGATCGCGAACGATCTCGGGCCGGAGAAGGCTCACGACGTAGGAAAACACTGAGAACTTGAATCCTGGAAAAATCTCCTCGCTGACGGCAGCACCGCCCAAAACCTGCCTGCGCTCAAGCACGAGCACCCGGCGGCCGGCGCGCGCCAAGTAGGCTGCCGCAACCAGGCCATTGTGGCCGCCGCCGATGACGATCACGTCGTAGCGTGCGTCGTTCATATGCGTTTTCGATCCGGATCGAAGAACGGAAGCTTACGGACCGTCGCATCCGCAGACACACGCTGATGCTCAACCGTAATTTCCATGCGGAGCCGCGTGCCGTTCGCGAAGTGAGGCGCGCGAAGATGCGCGAGCGCGATGTATTTCTTCAGCAGCAGCGACCAGCAGCCGGTGGTCGCGTATCCGACCTGCTGGCGGCCTCGGTAGATCGGGTTGCTCGTCCGCCAAGGGATGCGAGGCAAGTCGGTTGGAAGCCTGTGCTGACGAAAAAGCTGCTCAAGCGAATCCCATTCCACTTCGATCCCGACAAATTTCCAGGCGGGACCGCGCGCGGCGTCGTCGCGAAGCGCCCGGCGCCCGTTGAACGGTCCCTTGTCGAGTTTCACCGCCCAGCCAAGATTGATCTCATAAGGCGACGACTTGCGTGCCTCCGTAATCGCGTGGTGGGAGGAAAAGTAGTCGACGTCCAGCATAAGAAGACCCGCCTCGATCCGGGCCATGTCCATGGCCCAGATGCCGCACGGCACGATGCCGAACGGCGTGCCGGCTTCGATCAGAGCGTCCCAGAGCGGCAGTGCAAGATCGGCGTCCACCCAGATCTCGTAACCGAGATCGCCGGTGTAGCCCGTTCGCGAGACGGTGACGGGGATGTTGCGAATGGAGGTCTGCACGAGGCGGAAATATTTCGGCAGGGTAAAGTTGGCCGGTAGCAACCGCTCCAGAACGCGACCCGACGCAGGTCCTTGGAGAGCAAGCGCGCCCATGCGCTCCGAGACGTCCTTGATCTCGACCTTCAGTCCGACCGCATTCATCGCGAGCCAGCGAAGGTTCGGCTCGGCGCTCGTAAGACGGAACGTTGTCTCGTCGAGACGGCTGATCGTGCCGTCGTCAATCACCTTTCCTCCGCCATCGCACCACGGCGTGTAGATCACTTGTCCGACCGCGCATTTTCCCACGTCGCGCGTCACCATGCGGTCGAGGAGCCGCGCGGCGTCCGGCCCTGTGACGAGGTACTTGAAGAGTGGAGAGATATCGATCAGCGCAGCCGCATTGCGGATCGCCGCATATTCGCGATCCGGGTGCGGATCGTATGAGCTGGCGGCTTGATAGCCGGCCCAGCGGCGCCACGTCTGCGCGCGCACGAGCGGCGCGGTCCGCGGATGGAACGGGGTTGTTTTCAGCATGGACCCGATAAAATAGAAGCGGCCTCACTGACGCACAACAAACAATGGCCGCTCTGGTCGCTGGGTAGCGCGTCTTTGGCGCTTACTTGATCATATTGTTGGGAATGACCAGGGCGATTTCCGGGAACACGATCAGGATCGCGATGCAAACGCCCATAGCGAACCAGAACGGCAGCACGCCGGCGAAGATCTGACTTACCGGCACATCGGGCACGAGACCCTTGACGATGAACACGTTGATGCCGACCGGCGGATCGATCAGGCCCATCTCGAGCACGATCACCATGACCACGCCGAACCAGATCAGGTCGTAGCCGAGCGCCACCATGATCGGGATCACGATCGGGAGCGTCAACACCAGCATGGAGAAACCTTCCATCCAGGTGCCGAGCAAGATGTACACGGAGAGGACAATGATCAGGATCACCACACGCGGAACGTCGAGGCCGGCGAGCCAGCTCGCGACGAATTCGGGCAAGCCGGAAAGCGCCAGGAATGGACCGAACACAAACGCGCCGATCAGGATGAGAAACACGAACGAGGTCGTTCGCACCGTATCGAGCAGAATCTCGCCGAAATTTCCCCCGCCGAGCGAACGCCGCCACGCCGCGTAACAGAGCGCGAGGAAAGCGCCAACGGAGGCTGCCTCCACCGGCGTGAATATTCCGAGATAGATCCCTCCGATGCTGAAAGCCACGATGACAATCATCGGGAGCGCCTGGTTCACGCTCTTGCTTCGCTCCGACCACGAAGCGCGCGGGCCAGACGGTCCGTACTGCGGCTTGAACCGCATCCAGATCGCAACCGTGATCATGAAAATCGCAGTGAGCAGCAGGCCGGGAAGAATCCCCGCAAGCAGCAGCCGGCCAATCGATTGCTCGGTCAAGATTGCGTAGATCACGAAGGCCGTGCTCGGCGGGATGAGAATGCCGAGTGTTCCGCCGGCCGCGACGGTGCCCGTGGCGAGTTGTGCATCGTAGTTGTATCGCCGCATTTCTGGCAGGCAGACCTTGCCCATGGTCACCGCCGACGCGACACTTGAGCCGGAGACCGCGGCAAACCCGGCACAGGCGAGGATGGTCGCGTGCGCGAGTCCACCCCGCCAATGACCGATCCAGGAATAAGCCGCGGAATAGAGATCGCGCGCCATCCCGGACACGGCGCCGAGATTGCCCATCAGCACGAACATGGGAATCACCGCCAGCTCGTAGAAGGCAGCGTAGCTGTAGGGCGAGCTGCCGAGCATGTGCAGCATGACAGGCAGCCCGCCCGGATGGGTGAAGGCAAACCCGATCGTGCCAACGAGCAGCATCGCGATTCCGATCGGCATGCCCAATGCCAGAAGCACGAGCATGGCCGCGACTCCGATCAAGCCGATCGTCTCGTTGCCGGTCATCGGCTGCCACCGACGCGGCGGCCGCGCAGAACCTGCACTCCCTGGATCGCCAGCACGACAGCAAACAGCGCGCAACCGATTGCGACCGTGAAGCGGAACGGATAGTGCGGCCACGCCAGCCGATTGCTGACCTGATTGATGGTGGCCATCGTCTCAAGGGTTGCTTGGTATGCAATCAGGGCGAAAAGTGCAGCACTGGCAAAAGTGAGCGCGGCCGTAATCCAGCGCCACCTTGGCTGTTCGAGCCACTTCGAGAGCATGTCGACGGCGATGTGCCCACCGACCCAGCCCGTGTAAGCGATACCGAGGAATACGATCGCAGCCATGACGAATTCGGTGAATTCGTACACGCTCTTCAGCGGCGCATTGAAAAGATAACGCAGGATTACGTCGACGACAGTGAATCCCATCAGGATAAGCAGGATCACGCCGCCGGCATACGCAAGAAGGCGCAGGAAGCGTTCGAAGAGATTGAGCAACACTCGCTCCCGCGTCCCGCGCCCTTGCGTATCGTCGCTACTAGGCGATCAAGCCGTAGGACTTGACCAGTTTCGTTCCTGGCAATCCGAGCTTGTCGACCCGCTCGCCCTCGCTCTTGATCAGCGGTGCGAAGAAGGCGAGCCATTCGTCGTGCTCTTTCTTCGACAGCTCGATCACCTGACGCTCCTTCTTCGCCAGCGCGATCGCCTTCTTGTTCTGTGCGTCGTAATCGCTCGAGCCCTCGTGGCTGAGCTTCGCGCCCGTCGTGTCGTCGATGATCTTGCGTAGTTCGCCTGGCAGACCTTCGTAACGTTTGCGGTTCATGGATACGATGAACGGCGAGCGGCCGAGCGGCGTGTTGATGGTCAGGTGCTTCACCACCTCGATGAGCTTGAAGTCGATCATCGCCGACATTGGGATTTGTGTTGCGTCGATCGTGCCGCGTTCCAGGCCCTGATAGATCTGCGTGACCGGCATGCTGACGCCGACGCCACCCATAAAGTCGATCTGCTTGGACTGAGCTTCCGACGGAGCGCGAATGCGGAGCCCCTTTACATCCGCGTGGTTGCGGATCTGCTTTTCGCGGGTCATAAGCCCCGCATTGTCAGAGTTCCACAGCATCAGCATCTTGGCGTCGGCGAACTCCTTGTCGAAGTAGCCTTGCTTCATCCGATCCCAGAGCTTGTTGGTGCCGTCATATGCATCCGTTGCAGTGCCCGGAAGCTCCGTTAGCGACATCATCGGGAAATCGCCCGAGGTATATCCGGGCAGCGTGAAGACGATGTCGGCAATGCCTTGCACCATCTGGCGATAGAGCTCCGGCGGCTTTCCGCCGAGTTGCATCGCCGGATACAAGCTCACCTTCAGCTTGCCCTTGCTCACTTCCTCCACCCGCTTGGACCACGGGATGAGGACTCCGGCCCAAATACTGTGGGTCGGCGGGACGAAGCTGGCGAGCTTCAGATCTTCCTGACCAAATGCTTCTCGTGCCACCCACGGCATCGAGACGGTCGCTACCGCCGCAGCGGTGGTGCCTTTCAAGAACCTTCTGCGCGTCGTGTGCATGCGGAGTCCTCCCTGGGTCGATCGTTTCCGGTCGACCGTTTCTTGCCTGATTGGCACCATTTCTTGGCGCGCCACGGTGGCCCGGACGCGGAGGTGCTCTTGTCGAAGCCATGTTAGCGGGGTCGGGTCGCCCGTCAATCAAAGCCGGGCCGACCGTCAGGGAAGATAAGTCAATGTCAGCGCCGAGACACCGAGCGCTGCGCTGATCCCAATCTGTCCTTCGAGGCTCAACGGCTGGAGTGTGACCGTGTTGTTGGAACCACCGACCAGAACGTTGGCGCCAACCCCAAGGCCGGCCGCCGCGTCCGCCGACACTCCAGCAAACGTCCCTTGCAGTTCGCCCGGCCCAAGCTGGCGCGTGGGCGCGAGCACGGCCCAAACGATTGCCGCACCCGCCTGGACACCGAGATCAATGCCGACGCGAGCCTGCGTACCTGAGTAGTACTGCTCGCGGCCCTGTGCTGGCTTGAAGACACAGTTCATCGTGCGGACCGATCCGAGGATGGCGCCAAACGTCGGGTTGGAAAGACACTCGAGAACGCCGGTCTGCACGCGATTTTGCGCATCGGAAGGGGCGGCAACGACGACCATCAGTGCGGCCAAGAGCGCCGAGCGTTTCATTGGAGCCTCCTTTGGCTGAGGACGTGATCGCATCCTATATGGGCGACCGCGTCGGGAGATAGCGGCGGGCGTTGGCGGTCCACCGTCCGGTGCGCAGGCGAATCGCTATATGGTCCGCCACCCGATTCGTCGGGGTTGGGGGATACCGATGAACAAGACAACGAAACGGTACGTAGCGGAGTGCCTCGGCACGGCGATACTCGTGCTTATTGGGTGCGGCGCTGTCGCGATCGGGGGGCTGAGTGGGAATCCGATCATCAACGTCGCCGCGATCGGGCTGGCTTTCGGTCTGGCAGTTACGGCCGTTGCCTACGGCCTCGGACCGATCTCGGGTGCACACATCAATCCGGCAGTTACGGTCGCGATGGTCACGGCGGGACGCATGAAACCCGAGGAAGCGATCGGCTACATCATCGCGCAACTGGTCGGCGCATTGATCGGCGCCGGGCTGCTTTGGGCGATCCTTACCGGGAGGGCCGGCGGATTCGACATTGCGAAATCAGGTTTGGGGCAGAACGGCTACGGCCCCGGAGTCCTCGGGCAATACAATCTTGCGAGTGCCGCGCTGGTCGAATTGCTTGCCACGTTTATCTTCACCATCGTCATTCTTGGCGTGACGGCCGGGCGAGCTGGCAACCCGGTTGCCGGACTAGTAATTGGCCTTACGCTGCTCGCTCTGCACCTGCCGTTCTTCAACGTCACCGGATTGTCGGTGAATCCGGCGCGCAGTTTCGGGCCGGCCGTGCTCGTGGGCGGAAATGCGCTTATGCAACTCTGGCTATTCTTGGTGGTCCCGACGATCGCAGGCGCGATCGCCGGCTGGTTGTTCCGGCAAAAGATCCTGAGTGCCTAGCGACTGCGCGGAAAAAAAATCTAGGGCGTCCGTGCCCGGACGCCCTATTTCTTTCTTACCAGCGCAGCAGTCGCGCGCCGACCGCGCTGCCGACGAGGGCGACGATTGCGATGGCGAGCGAGTACCAGGTCATAAGGAAGAAGGCCGAGTCCTCGATGCAGTATGAGGCATAGACTGCCGCGCCAAGGCCGCCCGCGAGCAGTCCTGCAGCCGCGCCGGCGAATGTCGGCTGCGTCGGCGCGCCGTGACGCAGTGCGATCAACGTCGCGAACAAGATCGGCGCGGAAAGCAGCGGAATGAATGTGAGGCAGGACCGCCAGGTCGTGCCCACGAGCTTCGTCGCCCGCATGGAAGGCGCGACTTGCGTCAACTCGACCACGACCGCGACCGCGAGCAGCAGAGGTGCAGCGGCAAGTGCAATGGCGGCAAATCTTACTTCCGCGCCCGGCCGAACGAGGCGCGTCGCAACGATCGCAGCGGTCGCTGCGAGCGTTAGCGTAACGGCAAACTTGAACCAGAACCCGAATTGGCCTGCGGCGATTGCGATGTCGGCGCGTGGGCCGAGCATGAGCGAAAACAAGGCCACCGAAACGGCGGTCGCTGCGAGAAGCGACAGCAGCAGCCAGCGTTCGACAGACGCAGCGCGCGTTGCGTTGTCCGCGGCGAGGGCGCGAATGAGGTCGTTCGTCTTCATACCAAATCCCGCCGGTAGCCTTTCGCAATCATGGTGAGCCCGCGGTGGAGCGCGACGCGCACCGCGCCCTCGCTGATCTTCAGCCGCGCCGCCGTCTCACGGATCGAAATATCCTCATTCAGTATGCAGCGAACGACATCGCGCTGACGCCCGGGTAACTCGGCCACATAGGGCTCGACGTCGCGTGTCTCGACCGGCGGCGCGTCGGTCTCCGCAGGCAAGATTTCCTCGAAGCCCTCGATGGGAACGTCGGTGCGGCCGCCGCGGCGGCGGAGATGGTCGACAAGCTTGTTGCGCGCGATCGTACGCACCCAAGGGCCGATCGGCCGGGCCGCGTCCCAGGTGTGCCGTTTGAGATGAATCGCGAGCAATGTTTCCTGCACGACGTCCTCTGAATCACCTTCACCTTTTCCAGTGCGCAACAGCGCCCGCCGCGCGGTCGCGCGCAACACCGGGGCGAGCGAGTTCAACAGGCGCCGGTAGGCGGCCTCGTCGCCCGCTATGGCGGCCCGCATGAGACCGGCCCATTCCGCTTCTCGGTCCTGCACGCGCGTTTCTGCCTCTTCTTTCGCGCGAATCCGCCACTTTGTTACAGCGCTGCGGCTTTTCACGCACCCGTGACCGCGAACCCGCGTCCCAGAGCTGCGAACGCGTAACACGCGCGCCAATCGGCGCGAAACGGAGTCTGTGAGGCCGGAGAACCGGCCCGCCAAGGCGTGCCCAAGGCCGCCTTCGTGTGGACCCACGGAATGGAAAGGACTTGTCCATGAGGAAGCAAATCACCTCGGCGGCGCTCGCGGGCTCGTTTGCCGCGGCCCTCGCCATGATCTCCGTGCCCGCTTCGGGCGCCCCGGTAGCCCCGCAACCAGGCAAGGATAAGTGTTACGGCGTTTCGCTCGCCGGCAAGAACGATTGCGCCGCCGGCCCCGGCACGACCTGCGCCGGAACGTCCAAGGTCGACTACCAAGGCAATGCTTGGAAGTACGTGGACAAGGGCACCTGCGCCGCGATGAAGACGCCGAAAGGCGGCGGGTCACTGACGCCGAAAGCATGAGGCAATCGCCGGCGAGGCGCCGCGCGGATCTCCGGCGGTGCCTCGCTCTCCTGGTTACAAAGGAGTGCGCAATGCAAACATCAGCACTTCCGGCGACGGCGGGGGTGGGCTTCAAGGCCGAGCATCTCTACGAAATTATCGCCGAGTTGCAGCCGCTTGGGTTTTTCGAAGTCCATGCGGAAAATTACATGGGCGCCGGCGGTCCGCCGCACGCCCAGCTGTCCGCCTTACGCGAGCGATACGCGCTTTCAATCCACGGCGTCGGACTCTCGATTGGCTCGCCGCACCTGCTCGACCGCGCGCATCTCGCGCGAGTGAAAGTGCTCTGCGATCGCTATCGACCGGAAAGTTTCTCCGAGCACCTGGCTTGGTCATCGCACGGCGACGTCTACTACAATGACCTCCTGCCGCTTCCCTATAACGAGGAAACGCTCGCGCGCGTCGTCGAGCACGTGGACGAAGTGCAGACCACGCTGGGGCGGCAGATGCTTCTGGAAAATCCGTCGACCTACTTGCAGTTTGCAGTCAGCACCATTCCTGAGGCGGATTTTCTCCGCGAGATCGCCGACCGCACTGGCTGTGGTCTCCTGCTCGACGTTAACAACGTGTTTGTGCAGGCAAGAAACCACGGCACGAATGCGCAGGACTATCTGCGTAAGTTTCCGATCGATCGCGTCAGGGAGATTCATCTCGGCGGGCACGACGAGCAGGAGGACGATACCGGCGCGCCGCTGTTGATCGATGCGCACTGCAAGCCTGTGGCCGAGCCGGTGTGGGCGCTCTATGAGGAGGTCATCGCGCGCACCGGCCCTGTGGCGACGCTCATCGAGTGGGACAACGACGTGCCTGCCTGGTCCACGTTGCGCTCGGAAGCGGAGCGCGCTCGCGCGGCGCTCGAGCGCGCGGCGCGGCGTGCGGCGGCGTAACGGTAATGTTTGAAGCCGTCCAACAATCCATCGCTGCGGCGCTGCTTGATCCCGAGCGGCCGGTTCCCGCGGGGCTTACGGCGCAAGGTGTGCGGACCCCGACGAAACGCTTTGCGGTCTATCGCAACAATGTCGTCGCCGGTCTTAGCAAGGCGCTGGCCGCCCGGTTTCCCGCGACGGAGCGGATCGTCGGGGAGGAATTCTTTCACCTCATGGCGCGAGCCTACGTCGTTGCGCGTCCGCCGCGTTCGGCCGTTCTCACGTTCTACGGCGATGCGTTTCCGGAATTCATCGCACAGTTCGAACCGGCGCGGGGGCTCGCGTACCTGCCCGATGTGGCGCGGCTCGAGGCAGCGCGTACGCGAGCGTATCATGCTGCCGATGCGAAGCCGCTCGACCCTCCAGAACTTAGCAAGTTCGCGGGCGATGAAATCTCCCGCCTGCGGTTCGCGGCGCACCCGTCAGCAGAGATCGTCCGCTCGCCGTATCCGATCGTGAGGATCTGGGCGATGAACGCGGGCGAGCTCGCGCTTGGCCCAATCGAAGATTGGCGGGAGGAGGACGCGCTCGTCGTGCGGCCCGCGCTCGATGTGCAGGTACGCGCGCTGCCGGCGGGTGGCGCGAGATTTCTTGCGTTGCTGTTTGCCGGCAAGACGCTTGCCGAAGCAACCGAGGCGGCCCACGAACTGAGCGAAGATTTTGATCTCGCACCCAATCTTGCCGGATTGATTTCGTCGGGAGCCGTGATCGCAGTGAGAAGCAACGAGAAGCCCGAGCCATGACAACGCAGGAGCGCAAGGAAGCCGGGTCCGTCGCCGCGATTGCTTCGTTCGTGCGGTGGACGATCGAATGCATGGAGGCGATTCCGTATTGGTTCATCGCGCTGATCGCGCGCGTGCCGATCGCCGTCGTGTTCTGGTATTCCGGTCGCACGAAGGTCGACGGCTGGAATGTTTTTCAGGTGAACGAGAATGCGCTGCTCCTGTTTGAGAATGAATTTCAGGTACCGCTGCTCACCCCCGTGCTCGCGGCGCATCTCGCGGCGCTCGCTGAGCATATATTCCCCGTGATGCTCGTTCTCGGGCTCGCTACGCGATATGCCGCGCTCGCGCTACTCATCATGACGGCGGTAATTCAGTTGTTCGTCTACCCGGACGCGTGGCCTACGCACGGGACATGGGCCGCATGTTTTCTTATCCTGATCGCGCGCGGGCCCGGCGCTGTCTCGCTCGATCACCTGATCGCGCGGCGGTTCGGCCCCTCCTGAGACGCGAGATGCGGCGGCGAAAGGTTCGCCGGGGCGAGTAATTCAGGTTCAAAAGCGAATTTGGCTCCGCTATAAGCACTCGGCTTTATCAAGGTCCGCGTGCCCATGGTCAGTCCGCTTCGCGTTTACATCGGCTGGGACAAGCGCGAGCCGATCGCATACGACGTCGCCAAGTTCTCCCTCGAGCGCCGCGCGACGATTCCGGTCGATGTACAGCCGATCAAGATCGACGATCTGCGTGCACGCAAGCTCTATTGGCGAGATCAGGACCCGCTCGCGTCGACGGAATTCACCTACACGCGATTTCTGACACCGGCACTTGCGGACTTTCGAGGTTGGGCGCTTTTTTGCGATTGCGACTTTCTCTGGCTCGGAGACATCGCCGGCCTCGGGGAATTCATGAAGGTGCCGAGAGCAGTTTATTGCGTTCAGCATGACTACACGCCGAAGGAAACAACAAAGATGGACGGGGCGGTGCAGACTTCCTATCCCCGCAAGAACTGGTCTTCGTTGATGCTGTTCAATTGTGATCATCCCGCCGTGCGCGGGCTGACGCCGGAAGTCGTCAATCGCGAAACCGGGGCTTACCTGCACCGAATGCAATGGGTCGGGGACGAAGATATCGGCTCGCTGCCGGTCGAATGGAATTGGCTCGAGGGGTGGAACGAGAAGCCGGATAAGGGGACGCCCAACGCCGTGCACTTCACACGTGGCGGGCCCTGGTTCGAGAACTGGCAGAACGTCGACTACGGCGATTTGTGGCGTGCCGAGCGCGCGGCGCTCGAGCGAAAGGGTTAGCACTTGTTCTCGCCGTCCTTGGCCAAGCCGCAGGCCCAGTGCGCCAGTGCGATGGTAGCGGTTCTTGACGAGTGATCGTGGCGAGCGAAATGTCGGACGCCAACTTCGATTTTGTCTTCTTCTGGAAAGGTAGCGATATCGAGTGTCCGCAAACACTCGTTCGCTCGATCCGGATCATCTACGGGAATACAACGCGTATCGTGCAATTGAGCGACCGCGACACGCCGCAGGTTCCCGGAGCGTCAGAACTTATCGGGCGATCCGTGCATCCGGACATGATGCTTTCGCGGCTGGAGGCGTGCGCGAAATTCAGCTTGTCGCGCCCGGCCGTGTTTCTCGACGCGGACATGCTAGTGATCGACCGCTTCGAATTGCCCGCTCTGCGCGAGAAGGATGTAGTCCTTCTGAAGCGGGAGCAAAATGCGACTGCCCCCATCAATCCGAACTATCCGGAGCACTACCCGGAGTTTGTCGGCAAGTCCCTCGGAGAGGTGATGCCGTTCGTCGCGAGTTTCATTGCGACCGCGAATAACCGGTTCTTTTCAGACCTTCTGGAGGTTGCACTGGCCCTGCCGGAGCGATTTCATCGCTGGTACGGCGATCAAATGGCGCTGAAGCGATTGGCCGAGCGCAAGAAGTATCGGATCAAGGAAGTGTCGGAGTCGATCTTCAGCCTTCCGACGAAATCCGCGCTCGGGCGCAATGAAATCATTTCATCCCGAACGAGCGGCGTGCGTCTCCTTCACTTCAAGGGTCCGAAGGTAAAACGGTTCCAGGCCGATACGTGCGACGCTCTGGCGACGCTTGCGCCTGGTGATCACGAATCCGCGTTGCGCAGTCCGGTCCCATGAACGTCTCCGGACCCGGTTCTTGCAAAGGCAGTGCAACTTCATAAGTCTGGCGACTTTGCGGGAGCGATCAGGCTCTATGAGAAGTTCGTCCGCAGTTCACCTAAGGACGCGGCCGCGCACAATCTGTTGGGGCTCGCCTGCTTCCAGGCGGGAAAACTTGAACGGGCCGCGGATCTCATCGGCAAAGCCCTCGTCCTAAAGCCGGGTCTGCCCGACGCGCATTTCAACCTCGGAACCGTATTTCAGGCGCTCGAACAGCATGAGCGGGCGATCGAGCACTATCGTCAGGCGATTGGCGAACGCCCAACAGATGCAGACGCCCACAACAATCTCGGGATCGCACTGAAAGCGCTTGGCCGCACGGCCGAGTCGATTGAGCATTTTCGCCAGGCGGTTGCTTTGCGCCGCGGATGGGGCGTGGCTCATTTCAACCTCGGGAATGCACTACAAGAAAATAAACAAAACCAGGAGGCGATCGACCAATACGAGCAGGCAATAAGGCTGATGCTGAATCCGACGGAAGCTCATATCAATCTCGGGAACGCGCTACTTGCCCTTAACCGCAATGCAGATGCAGCGATCCAATACAGGGTGGCACTTGGCCGGATGCCTGACGCACCTTCGGTGCATTACAACCTCGGGAATGCGCTACGCGGCATGGAGAAGCTCGAGGAAGCGATCCAGCACTACAATCGAGCGATCAGCGGGAATCCAGGTCATGCCGAGGCGCATCTAAACGGGGGGGTCCTCCTGTTCGCGCTTGGCCGATACGAAGAAGCCGAGAGCCATCTGAAGCGCGCGATCGCGCTCAAGCCGGCCCTGAGCGAAGCGCATCTCGGGTTGGGAAATCTGTTCAGCCTGCTCGATCGCTATGAGGAAGCCGTCGAGCACTACCGAATGGCGGCGACCGCAGAGCCGAATTCGGCGAAAGCACACTTCAATATCGGGTCGGCCCTGCAATCGCTCGCCCGCGATGACGAGGCGATGCAGTCCTACGAACGAGCGCTTTCGATCGATCCGGAATTCGAGTTCGCTCTATGGGCGTCGTTGAATCTGCCGCTGTCGCGCGGCGACTTTTCAACGGGCTGGCCCAACTTCGAGCGATACAGGAAAGCCGGCCATATCAAGTCCGGTCCCAATCCTTCGTATCCGCGTTGGGACGGAATTCCATTTCGAGGAACGTTGCTTGTGTGGGGTGACCAGGCCCTAGGCGAGCAGATCATTTTCTCCGGCATGGTCCCCGAACTTCGCGAGTACGCCGATCGAGTCATCGTTCAAGTGGAGCCTAGGCTTGTATCCCTATTTGCGCGGTCGTTCCCGAACGTGGACGTGATCCCATTTGGCGCAACATACCGGGATAAAATCGATTTCCAGGAACCATTGTCCAGCTTAGGCAGATTTCTCCGTCAAGGACTGGGAATCCTTCCCCAAACGCGAGCGGGGCTATCTGGTCGCCGAGAAGTGAGCGAACGGCCCACCTGCGTCGACAGTTGACGGGCGATGGGAGGTTCGTCGTAGGGCTTTCCTGGCGCAGCAAAAATGTGCGGTTTGGAGTCTCGAAGACGATTCCGCTGCGCGACTTCGCGCCGCTCTTGCTGGCGCCGGGCCTCCGGTTCGTCGACCTGCAATACGGGGACACGCGCGAGGAACGCGAATCGATCAAGCGCGAGTTCGGAATCGAAGTGTTGGGCCTTGAAGAGATAGACAATACGAACGACGTCGATGGGCTTGCATCGTTGATGAGCGCTTGCGATGCGGTGGTATCCGTGAGCAACACCAACGCGCATCTGGCCGGTGCACTCGGAAGGCCGACGATGGTGCTCCTACGTCATGGGTACGGCCGCTTCTGGCATTGGTTTCATGATCGCGAAGACAGTCCCTGGTACCCGCGCGTGAGAATTCTATCGCAGGGCCCGACGCAACCGTGGGGAGAACTGGTGCGGTTGTCGCTCTCGGAGCTTAGCAAGCTTCGCGTCTGATCATCGAGAATCATGTTCGAGCCGGCCTTAATCGGCCTAGCGACAAGCTGTTCCGCGCGATAATACCCGACGAACTGGGTTGTGATCCGCGCGAACGCGCTCGGTCCCGAATCGACCGACATGCAACCGGTAGGTCTGGCTCGAGGAGGGGGAATTGTGGTTCAGCGCCACTCAATTCAGGCGTGCCGACGGCCCGGTGGCGCGATGACGACTCTGACCTAAGCTGTTGACAGTAAATGGATAATTCTCGTGAGGTCGGGCCGTGGTCTTTGTGCAACACGCTCCGGAAAAGCGCGCCGGGGCCGGTGTAAAACGCTTTCCTGCATTGGATGGCAATAGCCGCTTGGCTAAGGTGTGTGCAGCGACGGCAGGGGGACCCCGAGGGGGAAAGACCTTCAGTCGCAGCCGTTCGGCTCTCATTCGGGCCGGTCGGATGGTCTCACGGGGATTTTGGGGACTTTGAAGGCGCAAGCCTTCGGCGGAACCCGCTCCCCCTCAACGAGAGAGAATCTTGGAGGTCACGATGAAAGTAACCAAGAGCCTTCTCCTCGGCGCCGCGGCTGGCTTTGTCGCGATGTCGGGGGCGCAGGCGGCGGACCTTCCCGTAAAGGCCAAGCCGGTCGAATACGTGAAGATCTGTTCAGCTTATGGGGCGGGTTTCTATTACATCCCCGGCACCGACATCTGCCTGCGCGTCGGCGGTTATGTGTTCGTGGAAACGGGCGTCAAGGGCCGCAACGCGGCGGTCGACGTCATTTACTCGGGCGACAATTTCAACCGAGACGACAACTACAGCCAGTGGCGCGCTCGCGGTCACGTCATCCTCGATGCACGCAACAACACGGCTTACGGCACGCTGCGCGCCTACTTCGTGGGCGGCGTGAGCTACGCCACGACGGCTCCGGCGGGTCAGGTACCGTCCGGTGCCAACACCGGCGCCAGCATGGACCGCGCGTTCATCCAGTTCGCAGGCTTCACGGCGGGCTTCACCGAATCGTTCTTCAGCTTCGGCGGTGCCTACTCGATCGTGGCCGGCGGCGCGCTGCCGTGGGACTGGTTGCCGCTCATCGCCTATACGGCGCAGCTCGGCAACGGCGTCTCGGCCACGGTTTCGGTGGAAGACGGCGGCGCACGGCGCAGCAACATCCGTGGGCTTCCGGGCGTCGGCACCACCAGCGTGGCGGGGGCACCCGTTGGCGCGTACGGCGGTGAACAGGCACCCGACGTCGTCGCGAACGTCCGCGTCGACCAGGCTTGGGGCTCGGCGCAGATCATGGGCGCTCTGCATCAAGTGCGCACCAATACCGTGCTGGCGAACGCCGGTGCGGGCGACAAGTGGGGCTACGCGTTCGGTGGCGGTTTCGAAATCAAGACGCCGCAGACGGGTAACCCGAACAACAGCTTCCTTGCACAAGCGCAATGGACCAAGGGTGCGGTCGAGTACACCGGTCTCGCTTCGAGCCCGGTCACCACGGCCAGCGCACTTGGCTTCGCCACCGGATCCGCGATTTTGGGCTCGGGCGCGTTCGCCCCGATCGCCGATGCGTGGGCAACCGGCGGTGCCGGGTCTGGAGCCGCTTGCTCCATCCACCATTTCGTTGACGGAAGCATGGTCGGCCTATGGTGCCTACCGGCACTACTGGACTTCGATGCTGCGCACCGGCTTTGCGGTGGGCTACACGGAGATCGACAATCCGGGCATCGCCAACCTCAACAGCATCCCGGACGTGAAGTTGTTCCAGGGCTTCATCAGCACGATCTGGTCGCCGGTCGCGGGCCTCGATCTCAGCCTCGACCTCGTCTACTCGAAGGTGAAGACGGGCAACTGCATTCAGTCGGCGGGCGCGGCTGTCGGTGAATTCGCAATCTGCAACGGCAGCGAAGACATCTGGACCGCGTGGACCCGTATCCGCCGGAACTTCTGATCCGGTACGGATAGCGAAACCAAAAGAGCCCCGGCGGGAAACCGCCGGGGTTTTTCTTTGCCTAACGGCCGTCGCAGCGCGCCGCGAAGCGCACGATCGGACCGAGCGTCGAGCGGTCCGTCAGCATGGGCGCGTGGCCCTGGCCGGCGACTTCGACTACCTCAAGGTCAGGCCGACGGGCGCGCATCTCGGCGACGGTCCCGCGTGAGAGAAGATCCGAATGTTCGCCGCGGATCACCATCAGCGGCACCTGTGGCAGCGCGTCGAACTGAGGCCAAAGCGGGGGCGCCGGGACCGCCGGGTCGACCGCGGCCAGAGCCGCCGAGATCGCAGGGTCGTAGCGCAGTTCCAGTCCACCGCCGGCGGCCTCCTGGAAGGTGCGACGCACGTAGCGAAGCCAGTCGGCGTCCGTGAAGCCGGGAAATTGCGCCGCCATCACAGGACTCATAATACGGACGGCGTCC
Organism: uncultured Alphaproteobacteria bacterium; assembly: GCA_963711595.1. Lineage (GTDB taxonomy): Bacteria > Pseudomonadota > Alphaproteobacteria > Rhizobiales > Xanthobacteraceae > JAUSIF01. The sequence goes on along the minus strand of CAVQER010000005.1, from coordinate 286,332 downwards.
GCGTACGATGCGGGCCTCGGCAGCTTGCCAACGTAGCTTTTGATCCGCAGCAGCCCGGCCATCTCGATTACCGGGCCGATGTCGTTCAGCACCGCGCCGGCAATCGAACGCGGCCTGGCCATCGACATGGTCATCGTGAGAATGCCGCCCCGAGAAGTGCCGATGAAAATTGCTCGTTCGACCGTGTTGGCATCGAGCAGCGCGAGCACGTCACCGAGTTCAACAGGCACGGAGTAGTTGTCGGGATTGGGGTCGCGGGCAGAAAGTCCGCGGCCGCGCGAATCGAGCGCAAGGACGCGGCGAGGGCGCTCCGGATCGAACGCCAGCGCCTCGATTGTCTCCCGGAAATCCTCCGAGGTCCGCGCTATTCCCGGCAGACAGATCACGGGGAGCCAAGGACTCGCGCGCGGCCCGGCTGCAAGGCCATGCAGCTTCAGTCCGTCAGGCGCCGCGAAGTAATAGGAGGAGATGGAGGACATAGACCTTTTTGCGTCATGCCCGCGCTCGTCGCGGGCATCCACGCCTTCCTTACCAAGGATAAAGGCGTGGATGGCCGGGACAAGCCCGGCCACAGACGTTGTCGCCGCTAGTTGCGTCCGCCACGGGACAGATCCGCCTCAATGCGGAAGCCCGCGTTGTCGCCGAGCAGCACGCGGTAGACCTGCATGTTCTCCATGATGCGCTGTATGTAATAGCGAGTCTCGGAAATCGGGATGCGCTCGATCCAGTCGACCGCATCGACTTTCGGATCGCGCGGGTCGCCATAACGGCCGATCCATTCGCGCGCACGGCCGGGCCCCGCGTTGTATCCGGAGAAGGCCAGGATGTACGAGCCGTTGAACGTTTGCAGCAAGTGACCGAGCTCGGCTGCGCCCAGCCGTGCGTTGTAAGCGGGATCGCCCTTCAGCTTGCTCGCATCGAATGGCACGCCGATGCGCTTTGCGATTGCCTTTGCGGTCGGCGTGATGACCTGCATCAGGCCGTACGCGTTCGCCGTGGAGACGGCCGCCTGGTTGAACTGGCTTTCCTGCCGGGCAATGGCATAGACCACGGAACGCTCGACTGCGGGCTCGTCCTTGGGGTGCTCTGGGATGCCGAAAATCGGAAACGCGATCGTGTCCATTTGAATGCCGCGCGCATGAGCGCCCTTACCGACAAGCACCATTCCGCGGGGATCACGTTGTTCATAGGCTACCGCGGCGAGAAGCAGGAGCGACGACTGATCCAGGCGTTCTGAAAGATCGACATAGAAGGGAATGGCGAGATCCTTTTCGCCCGCCGCATGCAGCAATCGTAATGCGCGGACGGATTCCAATTTGCCAAATTGGGCCCGATCGGCCGCGTTGGGCTCGAGCGGGCGGTTAATGGCAAGCTCCTTTACCCCCAACCGCGCGCGAGCGAGCTGGCCATAGTAGGTCGTCGAATAAGGTGCCGCGCGTTCGTAAGAGGCCTTGGCGCCAGTGCGGTCACCGGCAGCTTCCTGCGCGCGTCCGAGCCAGTACAAGCCGCGCGAGAGCGTCGTCGGATGGATCGAAAAAGATTCGATCGACTTGAAGTGCTTTGCCGCCGTTGAGGGATCGCGAAGAAAACGCAGCGCCACCCATCCGGCCGTAAACTGCTGATCTGCCTTGTAATTTTCTTGATCCGGTGTCCCGACGTGGGCTGCCAGGCGATACGCCGTCTGCGGGTCGCCGCGATCCAGAAGGCCACGCACCATGACGCGCGCTTCGCGCCACCACTCGTCCGGATCGACAAGGAGCTTGGGGTCGCGCGGAGCTTCGAGAAAAATTTTGGCTGCGCCTGCAGAGTCGCTGGCGTGTTGGCGGGCCTCGGCGCGCGCGAGGATCAGGCTTGGATCGTTGCGCAGCGCGGCGGGAACGGAATTCACCAGACTGTTGGCGTCCCCCGCGCGCCGACGCATCGCCGCCCGCGCCTTCTCAAGCGCGACATAGTCGGGCCCGGCGCGTTCGGCAGAACGCATCGCGCCGGAATAATTGTCGGCATAATAGAGTTGGTCGGCACGAACCTTGTGGTCGTCGCGGCTCAGCATTCCGGGGAATGCGGTGAGGGTTTCAGCCTCGATCGAGGCGTTTAGATCATCTTCCCGCCAGGCGCTCTGCACGAGGTTGAGCGCGCCGCCGCGATCGTTTGCAGACAGCAGCACGCGCGCGAGCGCAAGTTTTCCCTCGCCGGACAGCGGCTTCGTGTTGCCGAAGAATGCGCGAACGGTGCGCGCATCCCGTTTCTCGTCGTAGAGCAGCGCCTCGGTGCGACGACGCAGCAACCCGTTGATGTTCGGCCAATCGGGGTTTTCGCGCAGGAACGCGTTCGCCCGATCGAAGCCTACGGCGCGCCAGTCCGTCCGCAGGGCGAGCCAGAGGATGAGTTTGCGCGCCGCGGGATCGCGAAATTCGGCGCTCGTCGCGATCGCCTCGACGCCCTTGCCGCGCTGCACGAGGTCGATCGCGATCTTGAGCGAACCGAGTTCGGCGGATTGCGGAGCCTGGGCACGCGCAATCGGCGCCGAAAAAAGCGCTGTCGCGGCCACAACAAAGGCGAGTCTGGTCACCCGATTCATCAAGCGCCCCCTGACACCACCCAAATCGGGCAATTGATGGCTCCCGGGTGAAGATAATGTGAATCTCATGCGGTTCCGTATAGGGGCTTTCGCATATACATCCTTCCGGGGTATCCAGAGGTCGACAGTTAAGGAGCGCTCGATGTTCCGGGGATCCTTCACCGCGCTGGTCACCCCCTTCAAAAATGGGGGGTTGGACGAGCGCGCGTTCCGCGACCTCGTAGAATGGCAGCTCGCAGAGGGAACCGACGGGCTTGTGCCAGTGGGTACCACCGGCGAGAGCCCGACGCTATCTCACGACGAACACCACAAAGTCGTTGATTTGTGCATTGAACAGGCGAAGGGCCGGGTGCCGGTTATTGCCGGGGCGGGTTCCAACTCCACCGCGGAGGCGATGGATCTTGCCCGTCACGCGGAAAAGGCGGGCGCGACCGCCGTCCTCGTCGTCACTCCTTATTACAACAAGCCGACCCAGGACGGCCTGTATCGCCACTACAAGGCGATCAACGACGCGATCAACATTCCGATCATTATCTATAACATCCCGGGGCGGTCGGTGATCGACATGTCGGTCGACACCATGGCCAAGCTTGCGAAGCTGAAGAACATCGCGGGGGTCAAGGATGCCACCGCGAAGCTCGACCGGGTAAGCCTGCAGCGGCAGGAGTGCGGTGAGGATTTCATCCAGCTTTCGGGCGAAGACGGCACGGCGCTGGGCTTCAACGCGCATGGCGGCCACGGGTGCATTTCCGTGACATCGAACGTGGCGCCGCGGCTCTGCGCCGAATTTCAGGACGCGTGCCTGGCGGGCGACTACGCGAAGGCGCTCAAGATTCAGGACCGGCTGATGCCGTTGCATGTCGCGCTGTTTGTCGAAAGCAATCCGGCGCCGGCGAAGTATGCTCTGTCGCTACTCGGCAAGTGCGCCGACCATTGCCGCTTGCCGCTCGCGCCGATACAGGAGAGCACCAAGCGCACCGTACGCGAGGCGATGGTTCACGCGGGACTGATCAACGCCTGAGGCCGGCGTTGCCGACCTCACATGGCGAAAAAAGAGACCGACAACCGCCGCGTGGTTGCGCAAAATCGCAAGGCTCGATTTCACTACGAGATCGGTGAGGCTTTCGAAGCCGGCATCGCCCTCACCGGCAGCGAGGTGAAGTCGCTGCGTTCCGGCAAAGCGACGATAGCCGAGTCTTACGCCGATACGCGTGCGGGCGAGATTTTCCTGATCAATGCCAACATCCCGATCTACCTTCAGGCAGGCCGCTTCAATCACGAGCCGAAGCGGCCGAGAAAACTGTTGCTGCACAAGCGGCAAATCAACAAGCTGATCGGTGCGATCGAGCGTGATGGTATGACGCTCGTTCCCCTCAAACTCTATTTCAACGATCGTGGACGCGCGAAAGTGGAAGTAGCCCTCGCGCGGGGCAAGAAACTGCATGACAAACGAGAGGCGGCGCGAAAGCGCGATTGGCAGCGCCAGCGCGGCCGTCTGATGCGCGAAAAAGGATGACGTTGATGGCTTTGCCCGTGAAGCTCGACCATTGTGTGGTTCACGTATCCGATTGGAATCGCTCGAACGCGTTCTATCGCGACGTGATGGGAGCCGAGCTCGTGCGGCGCCCGAACGGTTGGGCGTATCGCTTCGGGACGGAGCAACTCAACCTTCACGGTCCCGGCGTCAAACCGGTCGAAGTTGCGCGCCTCCCGGTACGGCCAGGAAACAGCGATCTCTGCTTCGAATGGAAGGGCCCCATCGGAGGTGCGATCGAGCATTTGAAACGCGCGGCGGTCCCAATCGAGACGGGACCGATCGAGCGCTTCGGCGCAAAGGGCTCGGGCACGAGCGTCTATTTTCGTGACCCCGACGGGTCGTTGCTCGAATTCATTTCTTATGATTCCAAAAAGTAGGCGCCGGCCATGACAGCGCACGATCCCCTCATCCTTCCAGACAATTTACCGGTCCCGCAGGACGACGGGGCGGCACGCCACCTGGTCGGCATGCGGCTTCCCGATCTTGCGCTTCCTGCTACCGACGGAAGCGAAGTGAACCTGTCGCGCCTGAAGGGTCGCACGGTCGTCTATGCCTATCCGCGCACAGGCGTGCCGGGACGGGAAATGCCGCAAGGCTGGGATGCGGTGCCCGGCGCACGAGGCTGCACGCCGCAGTCGTGCGGCTTTCGCGATCATTTCGCTGATTTGCGGAGCGCGGGTGTCGATCACCTGTACGGACTTTCGGTGCAGGACACCCGGTATCAGTGCGAGGTCGCAGTGCGGTTACACCTGCCGTTCGCGCTCCTGTCAGACGCGAAGTTCGCTCTGACGGGCGCCATGCGACTGCCGACCTTCACAATAGAGGGAATGGAGTTGCAGAAGCGCCTTACGCTCGTGATCGACGACGGTCGCGTCACGCACGTCTTCTATCCGGTGTTTCCGCCCGACAAGAGTGCCGAGGAAACACTGCGGTGGCTCCGTGCCAACCGGTCCAGGTGAGCGCGCACCTTCCTGAATACGGCACGGAACATCTTCGGCGTCAGCACGCCCGTGTTCGTGTTGTAACGGGAGCAGTGATAGGAATCGAAGAGAGCGATCCGGTCGCCCAAGGGGTGCATTGCGCCATGTGCGAAGCCGAACGCGGAGCGCTTGTGCGCGAGCGCGACAAGAGCAGCGTCGTGCGCAATTCGTCCTAGCGCGACGACTGCAGAGAGGTTCGGCATTTCGCCGATCGCTTCCACCAGAAACTGATTGCAAGTGCCAATCTCTCCCGGGGTCGGCTTGTTCTCCGGCGGAACGCAGCGCACCGCGTTGGAAATGCGGGCGTCCAGCATCGTCAAGCCGTCGCCGGGGTCCGCACGGTACTCGCCCCGCGCGAATCCGAATTCGATCAGGGTCCCGTAGAGCAGCTCGCCTGCGAAATCGCCAGTGAACGGACGGCCGGTGCGGTTTGCGCCGCGCAGACCGGGGGCAAGACCGACAATGAGCAGGCGGCCGTCAACCGGCCCAAAGCTGGGAACGGGCGCATTGAACCAGTCCGGCTCGCGCTTTCGGTTCGCGAGCCGAAATCCGGCGAGGCGAGGACAGAGTGGACAGTCGCGGGAGGGTTCAACGGCCTTCGCGACGGTGCGGCGCGGGCTCACCGATTGCCGAGATCGTCGTCGTCATCATCCATGTCGGCGCCGGCGCCAACGGGAGCAGGCGTGTGCTGTTGCGGCGCTCGCTGCAGAAAGTTCGGAGCATTGTGCATGCGTGCCGACCGCTCGGAGGGATCGCGGCCGATCCTAGGCATGAGTTCGGCGAGATCCAGGAAGGTGTCCGCTTGCCGGCGCAGCTCATCGGCGACCATGGGCGGCTGGGTCGAGATCGTCGAGACGACCGTCACGCGGACGCCGCGACGCTGCACGGCTTCCACGAGCGGACGAAAATCGCCGTCGCCGGAAAAGAGGACAATGTGATCGACGTGGCTCGCCAGCTCCATGGCATCGACCGCAAGCTCGATGTCCATATTGCCCTTCACCTTGCGACGCCCGGTCGAGTCCGTGAACTCCTTAACCGGCTTCGTCACGACCGTGTAGCCGTTGTAGTCGAGCCAATCGAGCAGCGGGCGGATCGAGGAGTATTCTTGATCCTCGATCAGCGCGGTGTAGTAGAACGCGCGGAGAAGATTTCCGCGGTTCTGAAACTCCTTCAACAGTCGCTTGTAGTCGATATCCGCGCCGAGACCGCGCGAGGTGGCGTAGAGATTTGCGCCATCGATGAATACGGCAATCTTCTCGGAATTCTGCATGGCAGTCTCGCAATGAACGTTGATTTATCGCGCCGCAAACCGGCGCGAGACTGCGTCAGTAGCAAAAGTTTGAAGCCGAACAAAGGCAGCACCGCGCGCTCACAAATCCGTGACGGAGAAAAATTGTGGATTGAGAGCTGTTCGCAGCGCGCACGGAGCCGCATGCAGTCGCGCGGTCTGCGGCTACGCGTTGAGAAGCCGGACCACGTCGTCCATCGCCCAAGATGTCAGATTGTGCCGTTGCCAAGGGAACTTGCGCGGACACGGGACTGGCCTTGCGCAGTTTGCATGCAGCCGTTATATCCAGCGCGAATCCGGACAACATCGCCTGCGGAGGTTGTAACGATGGCGCGCGTGACCGTCGAAGATTGCATCGACAAAGTCGAAAATCGTTTCGAGCTCGTACTGCTCGCCAGCCACCGGGCGCGCATGATTTCCGCAGGCTCGCAGATCACGGTCGAACGCGATAACGACAAGAACCCGGTCGTGGCGTTGCGCGAGGTGGCCGACGAGACCATCTCGCCGCAGGACCTCAAGGAAGAGCTGATCCATTCGCTCCAGAAATACACCGAGGTCGACGAGCCAGAGCCCGAATCCGTGCCGCTTATTGCTGGTACGGCCACTGCCGTGAGCGAGGATGCCGACGTGCAGATGGATCGGATGACCGAGGAGCAGTTGCTGGCCGGTCTGCAGGGCCTTGTGCCGCCGGAGCAGACCCCGGAAGAAGAGGGCGAATAAGCCCTACCGACTGGCGTACGGTATATGTAACGGCCCGGCATCGCCGGGCCGTTTCGCATTTCGATAGTGATTTGCCGCTAGACTGTTCAAGCTGAATTGTTCGCGCCGACGTGATATTTTGTGACGCCTTGGAGATAGGGCCGCAGTGCCACGCGGCCGTAAAGGACCGCATGGAAGTACTTGAGCAGGCTTCCAAAACCGGCGCTGCGGGCGGCCGCCCGATCATGCGCCAGTACGAATTGGTCGAACGGGTCCGGCGTTACAACCCGAACACCGACGAAGCGTTGCTGAATCGCGCCTACGTCTACGCGATGAAGGCGCACGGGGCCCAGACGCGAGCGTCGGGAGCGCCGTACATTTCGCACCCGCTCGAGGTCGCGGCGATCCTAACCGACCTCAAACTCGACGACTCAACAATTGTAGCGGCCCTCCTACACGACACGATCGAGGACACGCGCGTAACCCGCGCGGAGATCACCCGGAAGTTCGGCAAGGACATCGGCGACCTCGTCGACGGCCTGACGAAAATCAAGAAGCTCGATCTCGTCTCGAAGCGCGCGGAGCAAGCCGAGAACCTGCGGAAGCTCCTGCTCGCGATCGCAGACGACGTGCGCGTTCTGCTCGTGAAGCTCGCCGATCGATTGCACAACATGCGTACGCTCCAGTACGTGCCGGAGGACAAGCGCAATCGCATCGCCGAGGAGACCCTCGACATCTATGCGCCGCTCGCCGCACGCATGGGCATGCACGACATGCGTGAGGAGCTAGAGGATCTTTCCTTTCGGCAGCTGTCGCAAGAAGCCTACCGCTCGATCGAGGTCCGGCTTGTCGCACTGCGCGAGAAGAACAAGCATCTGATCGAGGAGATTGAAGGCGAGCTCACTGGCGCGCTCGCGGCGAAACGCATTCGCGCGCGGGTCAAGGGACGCGAAAAGAAGCACTACTCCATCTGGAAGAAGATGGAACGAAAGGCCATCGGCTTCGAGCAGCTCTCGGACATCTACGGCTTCCGCGTCGTCGTCGGTTCGATCGAGGAGTGCTACCGCGCGGTCGGCGTCGTACACACGCGCTGGCCGGTCGTGCCCGGCCGGTTCAAGGACTATATCTCGACACCCAAGCAGAACGACTATCGTTCGATCCACACGACGGTCGTCGGTCCCGGGCGGCAGCGCGTCGAGCTGCAGGTGCGTACCCGCGCGATGGAGGACGTCGCCGAATACGGCATCGCTGCGCACGCTCTTTATAAAGACAATGAGGGTTCTCCGACCGAGATGCTGTCGCGGGATTCGGGTGCCTACGCCTGGCTGCGGCGCACGATCGAGCTTCTTGCCGAGGGCTCCAACCCGGAAGAGTTTCTCGAGCATACGAAGCTGGAGCTGTTCCACGATCAGGTGTTTTGCTTCACCCCCAAGGGGCGCCTGATCGCGTTGCCGCGCAAGGCAACGCCCATCGACTTTGCCTACGCCGTGCACACCGACGTCGGAAACAACGCGATCGGCTGCAAGATCAACGGCAAGGTCGCGCCGCTGGTGTCCGAGCTCATCACCGGCGACGAAGTCGAAATCATTCGCGGCAAAGGGCACACGCCGCCTGCCGCCTGGGAATCGATCGTAGTGACGGGCAAGGCGCGCGCCGCCATCCGCCGCGCGACGCGATCGGCGGTACGCAAGCAATACACGGGGTTGGGCCGGCGAGTGATCGAGCGTGCGTTTGTGCGCGCCGGCCAGCCTTTCTCCGAGGAACGATTGCAGGCTTCTCTGTCACGCCTCGCGCGCGGGACGCTGGACGACGTCTACGCTTCGGTCGGGCGTGGCGAGATGCGGTCCGACGACGTCGTGAAGGCGATCCATCCCGATTGGCGGGCGGAACGGAAGGTCGAGAAGGCTCCCCGCAGTGAAGGCTGGTTCGGCCTGGCGCGCGGCGCGAGTTTGAAGTTCCGCATGCCTGGATTCCGCGGCGGTGACGTTCCCGGCGCGCCGTCCACGCCCATTCCCATTCGCGGCATCAATGGCGACCTGCCCGTGCGTTTCTCGCCCAAAGGCGGCGCGCTTCCAGGCGACCGCATCGTAGGCATCCTCACGCCGGGTGAGGGGATCACGATCTATCCGATTCAGTCGCCGAGCCTGAAGGAGTTCGACGACGCGCCGGAGCGTTGGCTCGATGTGCGCTGGGACGTGGACGAGGCGGCACCGCAGCGCTTTCCGTCCCAGATCCTGGTCACCGCATCAAATGCGCCGGGCACGCTCGCACAAATCGCGCAGGTCATCAGCGATCACGCAGGCAATATCGACAACATCCGCATGGCGCGTCGCGCGCCTGATTTCACCGAACTGACGATCGACGTCGAGGTGTACGACGTGAAGCACCTCAACGCGATCATTGCGCAACTGCGCACGAAGGCGGTGGTGTCCTCGGCAGAGCGCGTCAATGGCTGAAATACGTCCGATCCGGCTCGGCGTGAACATCGATCACGTGGCCACGCTTCGGAACGCGCGGGGCGGCCGGCACCCCGATCCGCTGCGGGCGGCGAAGGCCGCGGTTTCGGCCGGCGCCGACGGCATTACCGTGCACCTTCGCGAAGATCGCCGACACATTCGCGATGAGGACGTTCAGCGGATAAAGGCAGAAGTCTCCGCGCCGCTGAATTTCGAAATGGCAGCTACCGACGAAATGCTGCGAATTGCATTGGCGACAAGACCGCACGCGGCCTGCCTCGTACCGGAGCGGCGCGAGGAGCGGACGACGGAAGGTGGGCTCGATGCGGCGGGACAGCACAATCATCTGGCTCCCACAGTCGCCAGGCTGACCGACGCAGGAATCCGGGTCTCCTTGTTCATTGCCGGAGATCCGCGGCAGGTCGAGGCTGCGGGGCGCCTGCATGCGCCGGTGATCGAGATTCATGTCGGAGCCTGGTGCGAAGCGGTGGTGGATGGCGATCGCGCGAAGGCCGCCTTGGAATTCGAAAAAATTTGCGCCGCTGCCCGGCAGGCCGCGAGCATGGGACTCGAAGTGCATGCAGGTCACGGGCTCGATTTCGCGACAGCCGAGACGATTGCTGAGCTGCCGGAAGTCGTGGAGCTCAACATCGGACATTTTCTCGTCGGTGAGGCGCTGTTTTCGGGCTTCGATCAGGTGATCCGTACGTTCCGAGCCGCGATGGACCGAGGCCGCGTGCGGGCGCGGGGTGTCGCGGCATGATCATCGGTATGGGTTCCGATATCACGGACATCCGTCGCATCGAAAAAGTGGTCGGACGCCACGGCAATCGTTTTCTCGATCGCATCTTCACGGAAACGGAGCGGGCGCGCGCCGAGCGACGCGCTCACCCAATGGCAACCTACGCGAAGCGCTTCGCTGCGAAGGAGGCATGCGCGAAGGCGCTGGGGACCGGAATCCGGCGCGGGGTTTGGTGGCGCGACATGGGCGTGATCAATCTTCCGTCAGGACGGCCAACGATGCAGCTGACCGGCGGCGCCTTGCGACGGCTAGAGGCGATCACGCCCGCGGGATGCGAAGTCCGCATCGATCTCACAATCAGCGACGAATGGCCGCTGGCGCAAGCGATCGTCGTCATCTCCGCCGTGCAAAATGCGGGCGCCTAAGTTGCATTGCTTCGCGCAGCGCGGGCGTCTATACGCGACGGAACCCAAAGTCCCATGAGCATGGCCACAAGACAGAAGAAGGAAAGCGGTTTCGCCGAGACCGTGCGCGTGATCTTTCACGCGTTGCTGATCGCGCTCGTGATTCGCACCTTTCTGTTTCAGCCATTCAATATTCCGTCCGGCTCGATGATCGCGACCCTGCTCGTCGGCGACTATCTGTTCGTGTCCAAGTACGCTTACGGATACAGTCGTTTCTCGTTGCCGTTCTCGCCAAACGTGTTCTCCGGCCGCATCTGGGCGGGCGAGCCGAAGCGCGGCGACGTCGTCGTGTTCAAGCTGCCGAAGGATAATTCGACCGACTACATCAAACGGGTGATCGGCCTTCCGGGCGATCGCATCCAGATGCAGGGCGGCGTGCTGCACATCAACGGCGAGCCGGTAAAACGCGAACGCGTGACCGACTTTATTTCCGATGAGCCCGACGGCCGCCGGCAGCGGGTGCGGCGCTGGCGCGAGACGCTGCCGAACGGGGTCAGCTACGAAACCCTCGATCTCGTCGAGAGCGGGTTCTACGACAATACGCCCGTCTACGAGGTGCCGGCCGGCAACTTCTTCATGATGGGCGACAACCGCGACAACTCGACGGACAGCCGGGTGCTCGCGCAGGTCGGTTACGTTCCGTTCGAGAACATCGTGGGGCGTGCCGAGATTATCTTCTTCTCGATCGAGGAAGGCCGGCACGCGTGGGAGGTCTGGACCTGGCCGGTCTCGGTGCGCTGGAGTTGGCTGTTTACGCTGGTGCGATGAAGCGCCGGAAGTCCACATCCGCGCTCGAAGAGCGGATCGGACATCAGTTCTCCGACCCGAAACTGATCGAACACGCACTGACGCATGTGACCGCCGTGAGCGGTGCACGCAAGCGCTCGGACAGCTATCAGCGCCTGGAATTTCTTGGCGATCACGTGCTGGGGCTCGTCATCTCTGATCTACTGTTTCGCGCCTTTCCCAAGGCGGAGGAAGGAGAGCTATCGCGCCGTCTCGCCGACCTCGTTCGGCGTGAGGCCTGTGCTGAGGCAGCGGTGGCCATGGATCTCGGTCCGCACATTCGTCTCGGCGCCGGCGAACTCAGTTCCGGAGGGCGGCGCAAGATCGCAATTCTCGCAGACGTATGCGAGGCGGTCATCGGCGCAACGTTTCTCGATGGCGGATTTCCAGCGGCGGCGCAGCTGATCGAGCGTTATTGGCACGTGCGCATGTTCGAACCACATCGCCCGTTGCGCGACTCAAAGACCATGCTCCAAGAATGGGCACAGGGGCGGGGCCTGCCACCACCCCTGTACCGCGAAAAAGAACGCCTCGGCCCCGACCACAAGCCTGAATTTCGCGTAGCCGTTGAATTGCCGGGTCTCGCTGCGACCGAAGGAAAAGGGGCGTCGAAACGCGATGCGGAGCAAGCGGCAGCGGCCGCCATGCTTGCGCGCGAGGGGATCGGCATGGCTCCGGACGATGTCTGAAGCCTCGAGCGGAACGCGATGCGGCTTCGTCGCATTGGTAGGCGCGCCGAATGTCGGCAAGTCGACGCTGGTCAATCAGCTCGTCGGTACCAAGGTCTCGATCGTCACACCAAAGGTTCAGACAACGCGCAGTCAGGTTCGCGGGATCGCGATGCACGGCGAGGCGCAGGTCGTGTTCGTTGACACACCCGGCATCTTCGCGCCGCGACGCAGGCTCGACCGGGCCATGGTTCAGGCGGCATGGAGTGGCGCGGGCGATGCGGACCTGGTCGCCGTGTTGATCGATGCGAGGAAAGGGCTCGACGACGAGGCGCGGACGATCATCGGCCGGCTCGCGGATCAGGGACATAAGAAAGTGTGTGTTATCAATAAGATAGATTTGGTGCCGAAGGAATCCCTGCTCGCCTTGGCCGACACGCTGAACCAGGCCGCCCAGTTCGAACGCATTTTCATGATCTCGGCTACGAAGGGCGACGGCATCGGCGATGTGCTTCGCTATTTTGCCGCCGCCGTTCCGGCTGGTCCGCACCACTATCCGGCGGATGAGATTTCCGATCTGCCGGAGCGCCTCATGGCGGCCGAAGTGACGCGCGAAAAACTGTACCTACGCCTGCATGAGGAATTGCCCTACCAATCGACGGTCGAAACCGATTCGTGGAAAGAGTTGCGCGACGGTTCAGTACGGATCGAGCAGACAATATTCGTCGAGCGCGAAACTCAGCGAAAAATCGTACTCGGCGAAGGCGGACGGATGATCAAGGCGATTTCCATGGACGCCAGGAAGGAACTTGTCGCCACGCTCGATCGCAAGGTGCACTTGTTCCTGCATGTGAAGGTGCGCGAAGATTGGGAGAACGATCCGGAGCGCTATCGCGCAGCCGGCCTGGAGTTTCCGAAAGAGTGAACGTCCAGCGATGGAATGGGTCGACGAGGGAATTGTCCTTGGCGTTCGCCGGCACGGCGAGACCAGCGCTATCGTGGAGCTGATGACTCCGGCCCACGGCCGGCACTTGGGTCTCGTGCGCGGCGGGATATCCCGTCGCATGAAGCCTTATCTGCAGCCGGGTAACAGCGTGCATGCGGTTTGGCGCGCCCGGCTCGACGAGCATCTCGGCAACTACACGATCGAGGGTACTGCGCTGCGGGCCGACCGGCTCATGGCGTCGGCGTCGGCGAGCTACGCGATGCAGACGCTGGCAGCGCTGCTGCGGCTGCTGCCCGAACGCGATCCGCATCTCGCGCTCTATGACGCTCTTTGCCTGATCGTCGATCACGTAGATGATCCGTCGATCGCAGCGCCGTTGCTCGTGCGCTTCGAATTGAAGTTGCTCGCTGAGCTCGGCTTCGGTCTGGATCTCGGCGAATGCGCAGCGACAGGTGAGGCGGACGAACTCATCTATGTTTCGCCCAAGTCGGGCAGGGCCGTGTCACGAGCGGCGGGTGAGCCTTGGAAGGATCAGTTACTGCCATTGCCCGGGTTCCTGAACGGCAATCGCTCGAATGCCGGAGCCGCCGATGTGGCAGCCGGCTTCGCCCTCACGGAGTTCTTCTTGTTGCGTCGCGTGTACGAGCCGCGCGGGCTTTCGCTGCCAGAGGCGCGGGCTGCGTTTCTCGGCGCGCTTGGCTCGAGCGGCTGCAGCCTGAACCGGCCACTTGTTCCGATTCCGCGCGTCGTTTACGGGTGATTCATGGGCAAACGGGTGATTCCCCCGGCTTCGCAGCCGGACAAGGGCATTGAGGTCGTCGAACTCAAGGACGCGCTGGAAGAGCGCTATCTCGCCTATGCGCTCTCCACCATCATGCATCGCGCGCTGCCGGACGCGCGCGACGGGCTGAAACCGGTGCACCGTCGCATCCTGTACGGGATGCGACTTCTTCGGCTGGACCCGGGCGGCATTTTCAAGAAGTCTGCGAAGATCGTCGGCGACGTAATGGGCAATTTTCATCCGCACGGGGATCAGGCGATCTACGACGCACTCGTACGCCTCGCGCAGGACTTTTCCTCGCGCTATCCGCTGGTCGACGGACAGGGAAATTTCGGCAATGTCGACGGCGACAGCGCCGCTGCCTATCGCTACACGGAGGCGCGGCTCACCGAAACCGCACGGCTCCTGCTCGAGGGCATCGACGAGGACTCGGTCGATTTCCGCGCCAACTACGACGGGCAAGCTACTGAGCCGGTCGTGCTGCCGGCGGCCTTCCCGAATCTCCTCGCCAATGGCTCGACCGGCATTGCTGTCGGCATGGCGACATCGATCCCGCCGCACAACGCGGCGGAGCTGCTCGACGCTGCGCTGCACCTCATCGAAAAGCCGAGCGCCAAGACGACCGAGTTGCTGAAGTTCGTCAAAGGGCCGGATTTCCCGACGGGCGGCGTGATCGTCGACGACAAGGCGACGATCCGCGAAGCATACAACACCGGCCGCGGGTCGTTTCGCGTACGCGCCCGTTGGCACCAGGAAAAGACAGGACACGGGACCTGGGTCGCGGTCGTCACCGAAATTCCGTATCTCGTTCCGAAGTCTCGGCTAATCGAGAAGATCGCGGAGCTCATCACCGAAAGAAAACTGCCTCTGGTCGCCGACGTGCGCGACGAGTCGACCGAGCTGGTGCGGGTCGTGCTTGAGCCGCGCTCGCGCGGCGTCGATCCGGCAGTGATGATGGAGCAGCTGTTCAAGTCCACGGAACTGGAGAATCGCTTCCCGCTCAATCTCAACGTGCTCACGAACGGCCAGGTGCCAAAGGTCGTGAGCCTTGCCGAGGTGCTCAAGGAGTGGCTCGACCACAGGCGCGTGGTCCTGCAACGGCGAACGCGCCACCGGCTTGCCGAGATCAAGCATCGTCTCGAGGTGCTCGGCGGATTTCTCGTCGCCTATCTCAATCTCGACGCGGTAATCAAGATCATCCGAAATGAGGACGAGCCGAAACCCGTCTTGATGAGGCGTTTCAAGCTCACGGACGTGCAGGCGGACGCGATCCTCAACATGCGCCTCCGCAATCTCCGCAAGCTCGAGGAGATGGAGATCAAGCGTGAGCACAAAGCGCTCACCGCGGAGCAGAGCGACCTGCAAAAGCTGATCAATTCGCCCGCCCGTCAGTGGAAGCAGATCGGCACCGAGATCAAGACGGTGCGGGAGACCTATGGTCCTACCACCGCGCTCGGCCGCCGGCGCACGACCTTCGACAAGGCGCCGGACGAGCAGATTACGGAAGCGGTCAGCCAGGCCATGGTCGAGCGCGAGCCGGTCACGATTGTCGTGTCACAAAAGGGCTGGATTCGTGCTCTGCGCGGCCATCAGGAGGACCTCGCGGGACTCACGTTCAAAGGGGACGACGCGCAGGACCATTCGTTCTTCACGGAGACGACGGCGAAAATCCTCGTGTTCGCAACGAACGGCCAATTCTACACGATCGAAGCTTCCAGGCTGCCTGGAGGCCGCGGTCACGGCGAGCCGATCAGGATGTACGCCGATATGGATCAGACCACGGACGTGGTCGACGTCTTTGCTTACGTAGGGAAGCGCAAATTGCTTGTCGCCTCACGTGGGGGCAACGGGTTCGTCGTCAACGAGAACGACGTTCTCGGGACTACGCGCAAGGGCAAGCAAGTGTTGAACGTGAAGGCTCCGGACAAGGCCGCAGCGGTCTCGCTCGTCGACGGCGATACGGTCGCAGTGATCGGCGAAAACCGCAAGATGGTGCTGTTCCCGTTGGCGGAGCTACCGGAGATGGGCCGCGGCCGTGGCGTACGGCTGCAACGCTACAAGGATGGCGGGCTATCCGACGTGAAGGTGTTTGACCTCGCGGCCGGCATGAGCTGGGCGGACGGGGCAGGGCGCATGTTCACCCTCGACAAGAAAGAGATAGCCGAGTGGCGCGGCAAACGCGCGGATGCAGGGCGCCTCGCGCCGAAAGGTTTTCCGAAGTCGAACCGATTTCGCTGATCGCTAGTTGCCAAGGATGGTGCGACGAAATTCCCGAGAATGCTTCATTCCGGGAAGCACGGCTTCGTTTTCTTCGAGGATGACTATGTCGACTTCCCGCAACGCCAGGATTTCGGTTGGCGACGCCTGGTCCTTCACAGTGTCGTATCGCTCCCCGCCGCGTACGGTGCCGACGAGATAGCCGTACGAATAGAGGCCGTGCAGACATCCTTGTGCGATCAGTATCCGTGCGACGTCGTGGACAAAGCTGCCACCGATCAACGCCACCTTGAGACGAGCAGCGGGCCACTCCGAGCACGGCTTGGTTGATTGAAATTTCAATTTTGGCACTGGATAGCGCGGACGCGCGAACAATACATTGACCACGTCGATGAGATCAGTGTCGGTTCCGCCTGGCCTATCGGTGATTTCATATGTCCAGGAAAGACGTGGCGCGATTTCGCGGCCGGCTTCGCGGTTGAGCTCGGCAAGTATGGCGTCGGCTGCGTGTGCGACGCCGAGCTGGTTCCAATGCACGCCCCCGATCGGAAACAGATCGACTTCGTAGCGGCCCTTCAGGCTGTGCGTGAGGGTCGCCGCATCGACCATCCTGATGTCGGCGGCAAGAAGCATTTGATGATAGGCGGGCAAGTATTCACGCCGGTCGTAGTCCTTGCTGTTGCAAGTCACGTGACCCATGAATTTTTCTGGCAGATGCGCCGCCTTGGAGGGAGTCGTCAGATAGATCAGTTGGCGACCGTTGGCGGTGTAGAGGTTTTGCAGCTCTTTGAGCTTGGGGAGCCATTCAGCGGCCCTGGTCCGCAGGTCTTCGACGTCACGACGGCAATACTCGTGAAGATAGGCCTGCTCGATCAAATGCCCGTCCTCGCCGGCTATGACGCCCGGCGCGCCGTAAAGACCAAAAAGCCGCTTCCGAAAACTGTTGCTCAAGCGAATGAGGACGGGCCGCACAGGGAACGCCTCGGTGACCAAGTCCGTGATTGCCTTCTGCAATCTGCCGTCAGCGAATGATTGTATGCTCCATTCCAGCGGCTCTTTCGGCACCGTTACGCCTTTCAACCGCTGGCCGATATCGATTCTGAGCTTCGGTGCGTAGGTCGCAGCCACGGTGTTCCAAATCGTGAGCGCCGGTAGCAGAAACAGCAGTGAAATCACCAGAAGGCGCAGCCGCTTTGCAGAAGAGAGGTTGGATGCGGAAGTGCTCATCTTAGAACCGGAAATAGATGAAGGGCTTGAAGGGCACAGCGAACGCGCGGCCGCAGGCGAGCACCCACAGCAGCAGAATCGTGACGGCCGCGAGGCCGCGCAAGAGTTCGCTTTGGTTGTAAAGGCGCTGCAACGGCGCGAATAGAGGTGTCGCAGGCAGAAGGCACAGGAACAGACCAACTGTGAGCGTCAGCGGCACGTCCAACTGCATGTCGACATCGGTGATTGTCCTCGACAGACCGCCAAGTGCGGCGGTGAAGGACGCCAAATGCTCGACGGACGCTGTACGGAAAATCGCCCAGCCAAAGGTGACGATGACGAGCGTGATGACGGTTGCGACCAGATTTCCGGCGCGCTCGAGCCAGCTGAGCAGGAACATCCGGTCCAACGTCAGGAAGAGGCCGTTGTAGGCGCCCCACAACACGAAGTTCCAGCTCGCACCGTGCCAGATCCCGGAGGCGAGGAAGCAAATCCAAAGGTTGACATAGGTGCGGTACTCGCCGCGCCGGTTGCCACCGAGCGGAATGTACAGGTAGTCGCGGATCCAGGTGGCGAGGGAGATGTGCCAACGATGCCAGAACTCCGTGAGCGAGCGCGAGACGTAGGGCATGTTGAAGTTTTCGCGCAGCTGGAATCCGAGCGTGCGTGCGATGCCGATCGCCATGTCCGAGTACGCGGAAAAATCGAAATAGATCTGAAGTGCAAAGCACACGAGACCGACGGCGGCATCTGTGGCAGAGAGCGTAGAGGCATCGGCCGCGAACACGCGGTCGGCGAATGCGCCAAGCGGATCGGCGATCAGGATCTTCTTGATCATGCCGCGCGCGGTTCGCACGAAACCTTCGGAGAAATCGCTCCAGCCCACTCTTGCGGGGTCGGCGAATTGGTTCGCCATCTCGTGATATTTGAGGATCGGGCCGGCCAGGAGCTTGGGAAACAGGAACACGAACAGGGAGTAGTCGAGGAACGTCCGTGCCGGCTTTGTCGTGCCGCGATAAACGTCGACGAGATAGGAGATCTTCTCGAACACCACGAACGAGACGCCGATCGGCAAGGCAAGCTGCAGAACCGGGACATGCACATTGGCCACCGGCTCGAGCAGGAGGTTGAGGTTCGCGGCGATGAAGCCGACGTATTTGTAGAAGACGAGGATTCCGAGATTGAGTGCAATTCCGATCGTAACGAGCGTGCGTCGCGTCGCTTCACCCGAGGCTAGCGCAATACGCTGGGAAAGCGCGTAGTCGATCGCCGTCGAGATGATCACCACGGGCACGAAGAGCGGCTCGCCCCACGTGTAGAACGCAACGCTGGCAACGATCAGCGCCCACTTTTTGGCAAGCGCGCGGTCGTTGATGATGAGGTAAAGGCCGTAGAAAGCCGGCGCGACGAACAGCGCAAAGAACGGCTCGTAGAACAGCATTCCCCGAACGCCCCACGCCGCATCGCCGCTCCGCTAAGCGGACGCGTGATCGATGCGCGAAATCCAATAGCTTAGGGGATATCGCCCGTCTATCGTCCGGGGTCAGACTAGCCGCGTGAAATCCACGTGCGGAGTCAGGAGCTTAAACGGATTGGACTCAAGCCGATCGGGAACGAGCGCGCCCGCGATCAAGATCGCAGCGGAGATGGCGAGAGTGAGAAGGAACCGGCGCATGGGGATGCTCCGGTCGTCTTAACGTCCGCTTCGCGGAGTGGTTCCCGCGGAACTGCAGGATCAGACTTCAATGCGGGCCCAGCCGTCATGGGCGAGCCGTTCCTGCGGCAGGAACCGCCGCTTGTAGTCCATTTTGGGTGAACCGGAGACCCAGTAGCCCAGATAAACGTAGAGAAGGCCCATCGCGCGCGCCCGAGCGATGTGGTCGAGAATGATGTGGGTTCCGAGCGAGCGGCTTCGCTGATCGGGGTCGTAAAACGAATAGACCATCGACAGGCCGTCCGAGAGCACGTCCGTCAACGCGACGGCAACCAGCGGGCCATCGCCGCGGCCATTGATGCGGCTGTCGGGACCGCGGCGGCGATACTCGATCAACTTCGTGCGGACGTGGCTGTCTTCCACCATCATGGAGTAATCGAGCACGCTCATATCGACCATACCGCCGTCGGCGTGGCGCGCATCGAGATAGGCGCGGAACAAGGAATACTGCTCGGCGGTCGGAACCGGCGTCCGATCATGACCGACCAGATCGCGGTTCGTCGCGGTTACGCGGCGAAAGGTTCGGGTTTGCCGGAACTCGCGCGCAAGCACGCGAACTGACACGCAAGCCCGACACGCTTCGCACGCCGGACGGTACGCGATCGACTGTGAGCGGCGAAACCCTCCGTGCGTGAGAAGATCATTCACGGAGGCCGCGCGCTCGCCCACGAGATGGGTGAACACCTTCCGCTCCTGCTTGCCGTGCAGATACGGGCAGGGCGAAGGACTGGTCAGAAAGAACTGGGGCGTGTCGCGCGGCTGCTGAGTCACGGGCCGATCGTCCAGATTCGCGGCATAGCATTGCGCGCCTGCCGGCTTCCGTCAAAGGGGCGGCGAACGGCACTCACTTGCGGCGGAGCGACGCGGCCCGGCGCTCGTTGTTGATCACCATGGTTCCGGTGAGGAAGTCGTGCAGAAGGCGGTGCCGCCGGTTGAGGAGGCCGATCAGGAGCACGAACGGCGTCAGGGTCGTGGTCAACACCCAGAAAAAGATCACATGCACCGCGCCCAGCAGGAAATACATCTTCGAGCCGTTCCAAATCCGCATCTCCAGATCCATGGACCGCATACCGATGGTTGCGGATTGCGGCGAGCCGAGCGTGGTGCCGGCGTAGAGAACGGCCCAGATCACAAAGATCGGCGAGAGGAGCCAGAACAGGAGCCATCCAATCCCGAGTGTGATCAGTCCGAATACGAATATGAACAGGGCGAGCAGGACGATCGGACCGACGACGATCACTGCATCGATGAAGAACGCGATCACGCGGCGTGAAAGTACGCCCTCGAAGTATTCCGGATTGCGGTCCGGGTTATAAGCGTATGACAGCGGGTCGGTGGAACGCGGAAATTCAGACATCGCATCCTCGCTCTCGGATCATACAGGTTCAAACCCGCCCGCGCCGGTATCGATCCGCTCGACCGAATAACCTTCCAAGGCGAGCTTGCGTTCGATGGATTCCGCGTGGCTGCGATCGCGTGTCTCGACGGTTACGTCGAGGCGTGCGCCACGCGCCGGCATGTCCAGGAACAAGCGGCGGTGATGCACCTCCAGAATGTTGGCGCCGAGCTTCCCAAGCAGTGTCGCGATCGCGCCCAGTGTTCCCGGCCGATCCTGGATCGAAATCCGGTAACTCACGATCCGGTCGTCGCGCTCAAGCTCACGCACCATGATGGATGCGGCGACGCGCGGATCGATATTGCCTCCACACACGACGATACCCACGCGCCGGCGGTGGAAACGATCCGGCTCGGCAAGGAGAGCCGCAAGGCCGGCGGCGCCCGCACCCTCGGCCATCGTTTTCTGCAGGGTCAGAAACGCATTCACCGCGCGCTCAAGGTGGGCCTCGCTGGCGAGGACAATGTCGGAGACGAGGCTCTTGACGATGGGCAAGGCCAGCTTGCCGACATTCTTGACCGCGATTCCCTCGGCAATCGTAGTTCCGGCGCACGGCCGTTGCTCGCCGTGCAGGGCATTCCACATCGAGGGAAACAACGCGGCCTCGACGCCGAGCACCTCGATCTGCGGCTTCATGGCCTTGAGCGCGGTTGCGATACCCGAGATAAGTCCGCCGCCGCCGATCGGAATTACCACCACATCGAGTTCGGGATCGTCCTCGAGCAACTCGATGCCGATTGTCCCTTGGCCCGCGATGACTTTCGGGTCGTCATACGGATGCGCAAGCACCAGCCCGTCGTCCGAAACGAACTTCATCGCACGCGTTTCGGCTTCCGTGATCGTCTCGCCAAATAGTACGACGCGAGCGCCGTGCGCTTCGGTTGCGGCAATTTTCACAAACGGTGTTGGCTCAGGCATCACGATCGTCGCGGCGATGCCGAGACGCTTCGCGTGATAGGCCACCGCCTGCGCGTGATTGCCTGCCGACATGGCGACGACGCCGCGCTTGCGCTCGGCGTCGTCCAGACTGGACAATTTGTTGAAGGCCCCGCGCTCCTTGAAGCTGCCGGTGGCCTGCAGATTTTCGTACTTGATGCACACCTCAGCGCCCGTGAGTGCGGAGAGGCGCGGTGAATAAAGGCTTGGCGTGCGCAAGACCTGACTAGCGATGACGCGCTGCGCGGCCTGGATGTCGGCGAGCGTGACTTTCGCCATCATCTGTCGCGAGCGATGCGCTCCGCGGCGCGTGGTGCAAAATAGGTGAGGATCGCGTCGGCGCCGGCGCGCTTGAAGGCAGTCAGGCTCTCCAGCATCGCCTTTTCTCCGTCGATCCATCCATTTCGCGCGGCCGCTTCGATCATCGAGTACTCGCCGGACACTTGGTAGACCAGCGTGGGCAGGCCGAAGGACTCCTTCACACGCCACAGGACATCCAGATAGGGGAGGCCGGGCTTCACCATCAGCATGTCCGCGCCCTCTTCGACGTCGAGGGCGCATTCGCGGAGAGCCTCATCGGTGTTGGCCGGATCCATCTGATAGGTGCGCTTGTCGCCTTGCAGCGTTGCGTTGGATCCGACTGCATCGCGGAACGGACCATAAAAGCAGGATGCATACTTCGCGGCATAGGAAAGTATCTGGGTGTCGACGAAGCCCGCAACGTCGAGCGCTTTGCGGATCGCACCAACGCGACCGTCCATCATGTCGGACGGGGCCACGACGTCGGCACCCGCTGCCGCGAGAACCTTCGCCTGCTCGGTGAGGACTGCGACGGTTTCGTCGTTCAAGATTTTTCCATCAACCAGCAGGCCGTCGTGTCCGTGGCTGGTATAGGGATCGAGGGCCACGTCAGCGGCAAGACCCAGATCGGGAAATTCGCGCTTGATCGCGGTCAGTGCGCGGCAGACTAGGTTGTCTGGATTGAGTGCTTCGCTGCCGCGCTCATCGCGCAGCTTCGGATCCGTGTTGGGGAAGAGGGCGAGCGCCGGAATCTTGAGGCGCACCGCCTGCTCGGCGGCACGTATCGCTTCGTCCACGGAATAGCGTACGACCCCAGGCATGGAGACGATTGGTTCGCGTGTCGCCTTGCCTTCACAGAGGAACAGCGGCCAAACAAGGTCGTCGACGGTCAACACGTTTTCGGCGACCAGCCGGCGTGACCAATCGGCCTTGCGATTGCGACGCGGGCGGACGGGCAGGTCCAGACGAGTCTCGGCACGATCCGCGACGGGCTTCAGGCGTTCGATCCTGGCTTTGCCGACGATGGGCGACATGGCTTGGGTCTCTGGGCTTCTGGAAGCTGCAATCTAGCGCCGAAGCAGCCGCGAAGCGAGCGCGCCATCGCCGCCCGGTTCTGTCACGCCACGTCGCGTTTTCTTGGCGATGCGCCGACCAGCGCGGCCCGCTCGTCGTCGATCATGAAGTCCCGGATCAGCGGCACGGCGTCCCGCGTCTTCGCGATCACGATCTGAAAGACCATGTGCGACCCATGCAGGAATTCGAGCTCCACGGCGGCGAGGTAAAATTCCCACATCCGGCAAAAGCGTTCGTCGTAGATTTCGGCTGCCCGCGCACGGTTCTTCGCGAACCGCTCGCGCCAGTGCCGGATCGTATGCGTGTAATGGACGCGCAGCACTTCCATGTCCGCAGTCCAGAGACCGCATCGCTCGACTGCCGCATAGACCTCGGATAGCGCGGGGACGTAAGCGCCCGGAAAGATGTACTTGCGAATGAACGGGCCGGTCGTGCCGGGGGGCGTGTTGCGGCCGATGCAGTGGATGAACGCGTAGCCGTCGTCCTTCAGCAGGTCGCGAACCTTGGCGAAGTACTCGTCGAAGTGACCGATACCGACATGCTCCATCATGCCGACCGAGACAACTCGATCGAACTTGCCCTCGAGGTTGCGGTAGTCGATCTCGCGAAAGTCGACGAGGTCGGCTACGCCCGCCTCCTTCGCGCGCTCGCGGCAAACGCGCAGCTGTTCAGGTGAGACGTTGATCGCAACGACCTTGGCGCCGGTCTCCTTTGCGATGTGGATGGCAAAGCCGCCCCAGCCGCAGCCGATCTCCGCGACGGTCATTCCCGGCTTGAGCCGCAACTTCGAGGTGGCGTGAACGAGCTTGTTCCTTTGCGCCTCTTCGAGCGTCTCCCGCTCGGGATCGCGAAAGTACGCACATGAGTACTGCATATCTTTGTCGAGGAAGAGGCGATAGACGTCGGTCGAGACGTCGTAGTGCGCGCGTGCATTCTTCGCGGCGGTGCCGATTGGATTGGCCTGATGCCAGCGCCGAAGACCACGCCAGACCTTGCGCAGGACTTTCTGCGACCCATAACCCGCGAGGCCCGAGCGGTTCAGCGAGAAGAGCAGAATGAAGTCCCGGACGATCGATCCGTCCTCGAAGGTAAGCGTGCCATCCATGTACGCTTCAGCAGCGTAGAGTTCCGGATTGATGAACAGCTTCCACTGCAACGCGCGGTCGTGGATGCGCGCCGTAACGGTTGGCCCGGGATTGCGGCCTCCGAACACATAGAGTTGACCGGACGGATCGTAGAGCCTGAGCGTCCCGTTCCGGATGAACTTCTTCAAGAGATTCGAGAGCAGACGCACTACAACTCCTCCCCGCCGACTGCGCCTGAAATTAGCACAGCAAGGCCATTACCGTGCGTTAGGGAAGGCTTGACCATGGACGGAGTAGATGGAGGGCGCAAGGTGGCCACGCTCTGCCAAGCCCGTCCTGGAGCTCGAACGGATGAGTGCTGAGGACATCGTATCGGTAGCGGCACCCTCGCTCGCGCCCGAACAGGCTTCGGACGCCGCGAGCGCAATCAATCAACGTTTGTTCGAGACGTCCCTCGATCTCATCTTCGTCGTCGACGGGCAGGGAACCTTCATTCGCGTCAGTCCCAGCTCGGCGGTCGTTCTCGGATACGCGCCCGAAGAATTGATTGGGCGCAGCGCGATCGGATTCGTGTTCGAAGAGGACCTGGACGCCACGCGGCAGGAAATGCGGCTCGCGCGCCGCGGTCGCGAGACGCGAAATTTTGACTGCCGGTACGCGCACAAGAACGGTTCGGTGGTCCCGCTGGCCTGGACCGGAGTGTGGTCCGAGCCGGAGCAGCAGCATATCTTCATCGGCCGGGATATGACCGAGCGTATGAAGCTTGAGGCCCAGCTGCGGCACGCACAGAAGATGGAAGCGATCGGTCAGCTGACCGGTGGCGTTGCGCACGATTTCAACAACATTCTGACGGTGATCACCGGTTCCGCGGACGTGCTGTTGTCGGCGCTCGAACACGACCCGAAACTTCATGGGATCGCGAAGTCAATCGACGAGGCTGCCGAGCGCGGCGCCCAACTTACGCAGCGCATGCTGGCATTTGCGCGCAAACAGGCATTGCAGTCCCGCACGCTCGATCTCAACGAGATCGTGCAGCGAATGGGGACAATGCTTCAGCGTACGCTCGGCGAGGATATCGCTGTGAATATCTCGACGACGAGAGGACTGTGGCCTGCGGTCGCCGATCCATCACAGCTGGAAGACGCCATCTTGAACCTCGCCGTCAACGCGCGCGACGCGATGCCCAACGGTGGCCGGATCGTGATCGAAACCGCCAACGTGCACCTCGATGACGCGTACGCGGCGGAGAATGTCGAAGTTGCGCCGGGCGACTATGCCGCCTTGGTCATCACGGATTCCGGCACCGGCATGCCCAAGGAAGTGATCGAGCGGGCGTTCGATCCGTTTTTCACGACCAAGGACGTCGGCAAGGGTACCGGCCTCGGCTTGTCGATGGTGTATGGCTTTGTGAAGCAGTCGCGCGGTCACGTGAAAATTTACAGCGAGGTTGGTCACGGGACGAGCATTCGGATCTATTTGCCGCGCTCGATGACCGAATCTGACGTCGCCGCGGATGCTCTTCAGAGGCCGGAACAAAAGAGTAGCGGTGGCGAGTCGATCTTGGTGGTTGAAGACGATGCTGCCGTGCGGCGCGTTGCGGTCGCCATCCTCGAGAATCTCGGCTATCGCGTGCTGCAGGCGGGCGACGGCAAGAGTGCTCTCGAGATTCTGGGTCGCGCGGATGGTATCGACCTGCTGTTCACCGACCTGATCATGCCGAACGGCATGAACGGGATGGAGTTGCTTGAGAAAGCTCGGGCGCTCCGGCCGAACCTCCGCGCCCTCTTCACGTCGGGCTATTCGGAGGAGTTTCTCAAGGGTCGCAGCGGCGACGACGGCGTGCCGATGGTCGGGAAGCCCTACCGGCGTCACCGGCTGGCGGAAGCGGTACGGGACGCTCTAGGCAAGCCGGTCTAAACCCGGTTCATTGCGCTCCGCCGCGTGCCCGGATATTCCGGGAGCGGGGAGCCTCATGGATTTCAAACTTTCCGAGGAACAGCGTGCGTTTCACGAGGTCGCGCGCAATTTTGCGCGGGATGAGATGGCGCCGCAGGCGCGCCATTGGGATGAGAATTCGGTTTTTCCGGTCGATGCCTTGCGCAAGGCCGCGGCCCTCGGCTTCGGCGGCATTTACGTGCGCGAGGACGTAGGCGGGTCGGACCTTTCGCGCCTCGATGCCGCAATCATCTTCGAGGAACTCGCGCAGGGCTGCACCTCGACTGCTGCCTACATCTCCATTCACAACATGGCGGCCTGGATGATCGACGCGTTCGGCAGCGATGCAATACGTGGACGCTTCCTGCCGAAGCTTTGCTCCATGGAGCATTTCGCGAGCTATTGCCTGACCGAGCCGGATTCCGGCTCGGACGCTGCCAGCCTGAAGACTCGAGCCGTCCGTGACGGCGACCACTACGTGCTCGATGGCTCCAAGGCCTTCATCTCGGGAGGCGGCGTCGCGGACATCTATGTGTGCATGGTCCGCACCGGAGGCGCGGGGCCGAAGGGAATTTCCTGCATCGTCGTGGAGAAGGGCACAAAAGGACTCTCGTACGGGGCGCAGGAGCAAAAACTCGGCTGGAAGTCGCAGCCCACGGCTGCAGTCAATTTCGAGAATTGCCGGGTGCCGGTCGCCAACCTCGTCGGGAAGGAGGGCGACGGCTTCAAGATCGCCATGGCGGGGCTCGATGGCGGCCGCCTCAACATCGGCGCCTGCTCGATCGGCGGCGCGCAGTTCTGCCTGGACCGGGCAATCGAGTACATGCGCGAGCGGAAGCAATTCGGCGCAAGGCTTGCCGACTTTCAGGCCCTGCGCTTCCGTGTCGCCGACTTCGCGACCGATTTGGAAGCGGCGCGCCTGCTCCTCTGGAAGGCCGCTGTCGCCGTGGGGAATAAGGAACCGGAAGCGACCCGCCTGGCGGCCATGGCAAAACGGCTCGCGACGGATAAAGGGTTCGAAGTTGTGAACGGCGCGTTGCAACTCTTCGGGGGCTATGGATATCTCCGTGACCATCCGATCGAGCGCGTCTTGCGCGACGTGCGTGTGCATCAAATTCTCGAAGGCACGAACGAGATCATGCGCGTGATCGTCAGCCGCGACATGCTGGGAAATTGAGCGTGATACCGAACAAGTGCGTATCGCGCTCAAACCCTCTCCCCGCAAGCGGGGAGAGGGTGGCGAGCATCGAGCAAAGCGTAGCGAAGCGAGATGCGAGCCGGGTGAGGGGCGAGTGCGTCGCGCGTCTCAGCCGAATTTGCCGCGCGGGCGAGCCCCTCACCCGCCCTCGCTACGCCGGCCCGCGCTGGCGAGCGCAGCGAGCGACCAGCGCGGGCACTCTAGACTTGCCGCGCCGGATCCTCGCTTTGCTCAGCGGCGCGGCATCACCCTCTCCCCGCAAGCGGGGAGAGGGAAAGAACCTGCGCGTTTCCTGACGGCGCCAGAGATGAATTCCGAATCCGAAGTTCTGTTCGAGCGACGCGGGGCCGCCGGCATCATCACGCTGAACCGGCCGCAGGCCTTGAATGCATTTACGATCGCGACAGTCGGCGCGATCCGGCCGCAACTCGCCGCATGGGCCGGTGATCGGAGTGTCACGCGCGTTGCGATTCAGGCGGCCGGCGGGAAGGCATTCGCGGCGGGCGGCGACATCCGCTCCCTCGTCGAGCTGCTCAAGAGCGGTCGCTATGACGCTACGATGGATTTCTGGCGCGAAGAGTATTTGCTGAACGCGGAGATCAAGCGGTACCCGAAGCCCTACGTCGCGCTCGTGGACGGCATCTGCATGGGTGGTGGGGTGGGGTTGTCCGTGCACGGACGTTTTCGGGTCGCGGGGGATCGCTACTTGTTCGCCATGCCGGAGGTTTCGATCGGCTTCTTCCCAGACGTGGGTGCGACCTATTTTCTGCCGAGGCTTCCGGGTCAAATCGGAACCTATCTGGCCCTGACCGCGGCGCGGTTCGGTCCGGGCGAAGGGATTGGCTTTGGTCTGGCCACGCACCGCGTTCCGAGCTCGCGCATTCCGGTGCTGCTCCAGGCATTGTCGGAGGGGGCGGACGTTTCCGGCACACTCGCGGCGTTCAGCACGCGCCCCGAGCCCAATACGCTCGCGGGCCGGGAAGGGGTGATCAACCGGGCGTTTGCGGGCGAGAGCGTCGAGGCGGTTCTCGACAATCTTCGGCGCGAGGGGCAGAGAGGGGGCGAAGACGCGGCGTTTGCCGAAATGCAGGTCGCGGCCATCCGAACCAAGTCGCCAACCAGCCTCAAGATCGCACTGGAACAAATGCATCGCGGATCCTCGTTCGATTTCGCCGAATGTATGCGTACGGAATTCCGCATCGTGTCCCGCGTTGCACGCGGACACGACTTCTTCGAAGGCGTACGTGCGGTGGTTCTCGACAAGGACAACGCACCAAAATGGAATCCGGCGACGCTCGAGGGGGTCACGGACGCGGCGGTGGACAGGTACTTTCAGCCGCTCGGAGCTGGTGAGGAGCTGCCGCTGTGACGTCGATCGACCCAACGGATCCTTCGGCTCCGATCGACGCGATCGGACCGCACACGGTCGATCTTGGTCCGTGGCGCAGGCGGCTCGTTCGCTACCAACGCGTCGCTGGCGGCTTCATGATTTTCAAGGGACTGATGAACTGGTCGACGCTGTTCGGCGTCGGCGACGGTCCCGGCTCGCAGTTCTTGCAGCAGCCGCTCGACTTGCAGGCGGCGACCGTATTCTTCGCCGTGATCGATCTTGTGGCCGGTGTCGCGCTCTGGCTTGGCTCCACCTGGGGCGCAATGCTGTGGCTGCTCGCAGCGGCGGTGCAGATCATCGCCGACGTGGTGATCCTCGAGCTGTCGGGTTTCGTCGTGTTGTTGACGATCGCCGAAGTGTTGCTTGTCGCGGGCTACGTCATCATCCGCTTCATGGTTCACGTCGAGAGCGGCCAACGAAGATAAATTCCGGGGAGGGCGCCATGGCGACGATCGGTTTCATCGGGCTTGGCAACATGGGATTGCCCATGGCGCTCAATCTGATCAAGGCGGGACACGAAGTCATCGGCTACGACCTTTTTCCGCAAGGCGTCGACAAGCTGAAGGAAGCAGGCGGCAAGGCGGGTACGGGCATCGCCGATGTCGTCGAGCGGTCCGAGATCGTCATCACCATGCTGCCGGCAGGCAAGCATGTGCGCGAGGTCTATCTCGATCCGGAAGGCGTCGTCGCAAAAGCGAAGCGCAGCGCGTTGCTGATCGATTCTTCGACGATCGACGTCGAGAGCGCGCGGGCCGTCGAAGCCGTGGCGCGGGAAAAGGGATTGATGATGCTCGACGCGCCGGTGTCGGGTGGCGTGGGCGGCGCGCAGGCCGCGACGCTCACCTTCATGGTCGGAGGAAGTGACGCCGCATTCGCCAAGGCGGAGCCAATTCTTGCGAAGATGGGAAAGACCGTCGTGCACGCCGGCACTGCGGGCGCGGGTCAGGCGGCGAAGATCTGCAACAACATGATCCTCGGCGTGTCGATGATTGCGGTGAGCGAGGCTTTCATTCTCGCGGAGAAGCTCGGGCTCGACGCGCAGAAGCTGTTCGATATTTCCTCGAAGTCGTCCGGACAGTGCTGGTCGCTTACGACCTATTGCCCGGTGCCCGGACCCGTCCCGACTTCGCCGGCGAACCGCGACTATCAAGCGGGCTTCACCGCCGCGATGATGCTTAAGGACCTGCGCCTCGCGCAGGATGCGGCGCTCGGGCAGGCGGTGCGACGACGCCGCTCGGCGCGGAGGCCGCCGCACTCTACGGTCTCTATGTGGGACAGGGCGAGGGCGGCCGGGACTTTTCCGGGATCATCAAGTTTCTGCGGGGCGGCTGATAGCAGCTGCATCGTATGGGCCGCGGAAGCGCTTTTATCATTCGGACAAAGCACCACGACAATGTCACGACATCTCCAGCGTTGCGATCGGACTTGCGGAACGCGTTTGCACATTGCAACCTATCAGCGAGCGCTTGCTTCGAGGTGTCCTATGTTCAAGTTCCTGTCCGTTGTTGTTGCTACCCTGATGCTTGCCGGATGCGTGACGGTGTCGAATACGCTCAAGCGGATCAAGTTGCTTCAATTCGGCTGACGGAAGTGCGTGTTTCCTATACGCCGGATGTCAACATCTGGTGGGGCGATGGCGAGCGAGCATTTGCCACATCGAAGGGCATTCCACTCCTTGAAGCTGAGGCGGCGGCCAAAACCGAGGAAGGCAAGGCCTACCTGCACGGGATCGTCACGTCGAAGGTGAAAGGGGCGATGGAACGCGAACTGGCGGGAAAGCTCACCGGCTCGCGTCCGGTGCGTGTCGATGTGGTCGTCCGTGACGTCACGATCACATCGCCGCTTCACCGAATTGTAATTGGCGGCGGACACAGCATGAAGGCCGACATCAATGTCGTCGATGCCACTAACGGCGCGATTCTGCTCACCTATCCGGCGCAGACCGCTACCTCGCTTGCCGGGAACGGAATTGGGGGCACATTGGTCGACGGAATGTTCGGCAACGACCCGATCGATCGAGTGACCAACGACTATGCAATGCAGTTTCGCTATTGGCTGGTGCGGGCTTGAATAAAGCCGCCTCTTCGGCCCTGGCATCTACGTGCCCGCTTTGAGGCCGGCGGGAGCCGCGGAAAGCCTGCGCATTTCGATAACTGGTGGAATGTGGTGTGTTAACAAGCGTCAGCAGAAGCCCGTACCGGCGCCGGAGCGCGATAAAAAGAGCAATCCGATAAAGGCGGAACCGGCGCAAAATACTGCGGCCGGAACAACGGGTGCAGGGGAGAAGAAGCAGGCCCCTTGAGAATTTGCCGGTAAGACGGTCGTGTCCGTGTTTGGCGAGATCGTTTGGCTGCTCAGCCGTTCGCCGAAGCATCGGAATCTAAAGCTCTCGGATCTGGAATGGCTTGTGATGCCGCCGCTCTTGTCAGATCGATCAGGATTTGCGCATCGAGGTCGCGCGCGAGCTGCGCGAAATTCAGGCAAAGATCGCCGAGCTGGCCGAACGAAAAGTCGCGGCGGAGGACCAGCTCAAACGCATCGAAATTCGGGCGCCCCAAGACGGCATCGTCCATCAGCTCGCGGTGCACACGGTGGGCGGTGTCGTATCGGCCGGCGAGCCGCTCATGCTGATCGTGCCGGAGAGCGACGAACTGACGATCGAGGCGCGAACTGCTCCGCAGGACATCGATCAGCTGGCTTTGGGTCAGGCGGCGACGATACGCTTTGCCGCTTTCAATCAACGTACGACGCCGGAAATCAATGGCGTTGTGAACCGGATATGGGCGGATGTTGCGCACGATCAAAGAACCGGATTCACTTACTACGTTGTTCGAATCCACATGCCGGGAAACGAAATCGCCCGTCTCGGGGGCCTCAAGCTCGTCCCCGGGGATGCCCGCAGAGACATTCATCCGCACCGGTGATCGAACAGTGATCTCATTCCTCGTGAAGCCGCTGCAGGATCAGATCATGAAGGCTTTTCGAGAACGATGACTTACGGCGTTGTTGTCGCCCGAGTATAGGCTGTTGCGCATGGAATATCGGCTTCCGCGCGGTGACACACGGTCGGGAATTCCGTCGAAAAATCTTCTCCTGATTCACTCGCCCGTCTATCAGGGGATCGAGGATTTCATCGAGATCCAGCGGCGGATCGGCGAGCTCGCCCCAGATATCGACGTTCGTATCGCGACAAATGGTCAACGCCAATCAGTCACTGCGCGCTGGCAAGTATCGCGCCCGTCCCTTGTTTTCTCCCCGATCGAGGTTGTTGAATATCAACCTCGTGGTGGAGCCGTGTTTGCTGGAAAGCGGCTCAGCAAGTTCGAACAGGTCGAACGCCTGTCGTCGATCGGCGTGCAGGCGCCGCCCACGGCGGTACTGAAGCCTGACTTCGCGTCACCGCGGAGCTGGGGTGAGTTTCTCGTAGTCAAGCCGAACTATGGAGGTCAGGGTCGCAACGTCCGCTTGGTTCGCGCGCGCGACTTAAGGGCACGCTACGCCGAGATCACCGTCAATGGAACGCGCGAATATATAGCGCAGCCCTATATCGACCACTCCGTGGACGGATACCCAACCGAGCATCGGGTGCTTGTGCTGTTCGGCCGTGCGCTCTATTGCGCGCGCAACCGACGCGGAAGCAAGCTGCCGCCGCTTGAGAAGATCGCGGACGATCCCGCGGAAACAATTGCGTCGAACGCAAAGATCTATGGGCCGCGGGTTCGCGCGGTTTGCGACGATCCGGAGATCGTCGCTCTGGCGGAGCGAGCACATCTGGCCTTTCCGGAACTCCCCGTGTTGGGAGTAGACGTTCTAAGGACCGACTCCGGAAAGTTGTTCGCGATGGAAGTCAATTCAGGCGACGTATGGCATCTGTCATCCCGGCTCGCTGGGACCTTTTCTCGTGATCACGTGCGGGATCTCTATGCGCAGTTCGGTGCGCTCGAGAGGGCAGCCGACGCGCTCATCGAAAAAACGAGGTCGTCGGCAATCTAAGGGTGCTTGGCAGATCTTCACCGCTGCGATGATGCTTAAAGATCTGCGCCTCGCGCAGGATGCGGCGCTGGCAGGCGGTGCGACGACGCCGCTCGGCGCGGAGGCCGCCGCACCCTGCGGTCTCTATGTGGGACAGGGCGGGGGCGGCCGGGACTTTTCTGGGATCATCAAATTCCTGCGGGGCGCTTAGGGTTTTCCCGTAGGCGGCCTGCGGCGGAAAGGAAAAATCAATCCTGTTCCGACAGGAAATATTTATCCATCAATTTAAGCCTTCCTTTGCGCGTGTTCTGTAGAAATGCTTTCCAAGAGCGGGGAAAAATCCGCCGATCGATTCACTCGGAGAGGCGTAACATGAAAAATGTCGCGCGAGCGGTCGAGGCCGCCGCACCAAAGGAGCGTACGCAAGAACTTGCGTCGCCCTATCTCGAGGCCTTGACGCTTGTCGAGCGCCTCCATCGTCGCCTGCTCGACGTCATCAAGGACGAATTTGATCGGCGTGGGCGTTCGGACATCAACAGCGTGCAAGCGCTGCTGTTGTTCAACATCGGCGATTCCGAACTGACCGCGGGGGAGCTGCGCACGCGCGGCTACTACCTCGGGTCCAACGTTTCCTACAATCTGAAGAAGCTCGTCGAGATGGGCTATCTGCATCACCAGCGGTCACGGCTCGACCGCCGATCGGTGCGCATCAGCCTCACCGAAAAGGGCCAAGAGGTGCACGAGATCGTGAAGACGCTTTACGAGAAGCACGTTCGCACGCTCGAACAGGTCGGCGGCATCAACAGTGCCGACCTCCAGGTGCTCAATAAGGCGCTGCAGCGGCTCGAGCGGTTCTGGACCGACCAGATCCTCTATCGCCTCTGATAGGGTTGCGAATCAATTGAAGCCCCGGCCAAGCGCCGGGGCTTCCGCTTTTTGGGGCCTTCACAGAATACCGAAGCCCGCGCGAAAATCCCGTCACAGTGTCGCCGCGTTGTCCGGCGACCTAACCCGTGATAGCGAACTCACAGTGGGACTGGCGGACGGGAGCGGCGGTTGTCGCAGTCGGGCAAACGAGCGGGGATATCGCGGCGCGAGGTGGTGCGGAGCATCGCCGCCGCGGGCGCCGCCTCGTTGATCTTCCGCCCCGCGCTCGCGCAGGAATCGCCCGCCTCGATGCTTGGTCCTGCGGGCGAGTGGAGCGAGGGTTTCGAACTCCGCCTCGCGCACGATTGCGATGCCGAGTGCGCGCTTCGCGACCCTCACGGCCAGCACGGTTCAGTCGCTCGAAAAAGCGATCCAGGAATATACCCGCGTCGTGCAGCGCGGCGGCTGGCGCGAGGTGCCGGCCAACGACCGGCTGCGCGTCGGCCAACAGCACCGAACGGTGCTGCCATTGCGCGAACGTCTGGTTGTGACCGGCGATCTTGATCGTGCGGCCGGCGTCTCCGACGTTTTTGATTCCTACGTCGAAGCGGCAGTGCGCCGCTTCCAGGCGCGCAACGGCATTACCCCTGACGGCGTGCTGCGCGAATCCACGATCTCGGCGATGAACGTGCCGGCCGAAGTGCGACTGCGGCAACTCGAGACCAATATCATTCGCGTTCGATCGATGTCAGGCAATCTCGGCGACCGCTATGCGGTGGTGAACATCCCGGCCGCCCACCTTGAGGCAATCGAAGGCGGCAATGCGGTATCGCGGCACACGACGATCGTCGGAAAGCCGGATCGGCCTTCTCCTGTGCTGCAGGCGAAGATCGTCGAGGTGAATTTCCATCCATTCTGGACGGTGCCGGTCAGCATCATCCAGAAGGACCTCATTCCGAAGATGCAGGCGGAGCCCGACTACCTGACGAAAAACAAGATCCGCATCTACGACAAGCGCGGGCGGGAGCTGGCACCCGACCAGGTCAACTGGCGGAGCGACGAGGCGGTCGACTACATGTTCCGGCAGGATCCGGGCGAACAGAATTCCATGGGCACGATCCGGGTCAACATGCCGAATCCGCATTCCGTGTACATGCACGACACTCCGTCCAAGAACCTGTTCGGCGAGGATCAGCGCTTTCACTCTTCCGGTTGCGTCCGCGTGCAGAATATCCGCGATCTGGTCGTATGGCTGCTCAAGGCTAGTCCCAACATGCCGCGCGCCCAGGTCGATGGTCTGATCAAGAGCGGGGAGCGGTTCGACGCGAAGCTCGCGAAGCCGGTGCCCGTCTATTGGGTCTACATCACCGCCTGGGCCAATCCGGACGGGGTCGTGCAGTTTCGCGACGACGTCTACGGGCACGACGGTCTGGGCATCCGCCCGGTGGCCACCGCCGCCCCGGCATAGCTTCAGACCACTACAGCCCCCGGATTGCCGAGCTCGCGCATTGCGCGGGGCGTGGGAAACGCCCATCATTGTTTTGAACCGAGTCGCGCGAGCCGACATGGTCGTCAAAAGCCCGGATTCGGGCGAAGTCATCATCGAAATGCGACCCGTCGGCGCTGTCGTTCGGGTGGCAGCGGTTGATGTCGCCACCGGAACCGAGGTGATCGTTTTCGGACCGGCCTCGGCCTCGCCACGCGCCCTCGAAGAACTCGCCATTGCAAAACTCCGGCGCCGCCTCTCCACGGATAGGGGCGAATAGACCGCCGACACGCTTCATTTTGGGGTGCCCTTGTGCTATCCGACCGTCGGGCTACCCTCCGAATGGGTCGCGGACGGAGGCCCTTCCGAATCCCGCTGCTTCTGGAGACAGGGAATGCCCGTGACCGACGTCACGCCGGACCGCCATGTCGTTGACGGCTTTTTTTCGTCCTCTCTCGAGGAGAGCGATCCGGAACTTTTTCTCGCCATCGAAGGCGAGCTTGGCCGCCAGAAGCACGAGATCGAGCTGATCGCGTCGGAGAACATCGTGAGCCGCGCCGTGCTCGAGGCGCAAGGCTCCGTGCTCACCAACAAATACGCCGAGGGTTATCCAGGCCGCCGCTACTACGGCGGCTGCCAATGGGTCGACGTCGCCGAGCAGATCGCAATCGACCGCGCCAAGAAGTTGTTCAACTGCGGTTTTGCGAACGTGCAACCTCATTCCGGCGCGCAAGCGAACCAGAGCGCGTTCATGGCGCTGATGGAGCCCGGCGATACCTTTCTCGGTCTCAATCTGGCGGCGGGCGGCCACCTGACACACGGCGCGCCCATCAACATGTCGGGTAAGTGGTTCAACGCCGTGCCCTACGGCGTGGGGCACGACGATCATCGGATCGACTTCGACGAGGTCGAGAAGCTCGCGCGCAAGCACAAGCCGAAAATGATCGTTGCCGGCGGGTCGGCGTATCCGCGCATTATCGACTTCAAGCGATTCCGCGAAATCTGCGACGCAGTCGGCGCTTATCTCATGGTGGACATGGCGCACTTCGCTGGCCTCGTTGCGGGCGGCGTGCATCCAAGCCCGCTCGAGCTCGCGCACGTCGTGACATCGACGACGCATAAAACCCTGCGCGGTCCTCGCGGTGGCCTGGTGCTCACGAACGACGAGGAGATTGCGAGAAAAGTAAATTCCGCAGTGTTTCCCGGGCTGCAAGGCGGACCGCTGATGCACGTGATCGCGGCCAAAGCCGTCGCGTTCGGCGAAGCGTTGCGGCCTGACTTCCGGAGTTATTCGCGTGCGGTCGTCGCGAACGCCAAGGCACTTGCGGAGAATCTGCGCGGCCACGGTTTTGCGATCGTGTCGGGTGGCACGGATACGCATCTGATGCTTGTCGATTTGCGTCCGAAGCGGCTCAACGGAAAGATCTCGGAGGTCGCGCTCGGGCGCGCGCACATCACTTGCAACAAGAACGGAATCCCGTTTGATCCTGAGAAGCCGACGATCACGTCCGGCATCCGGCTCGGCACGCCGGCGTGCACGACGCGTGGATTCGGCGTGAAGGAGTTTCAGCAGGTCGGCGACTACATCGCCGAGGTGCTGAGCGTGCTTTCGCAAAAAGGGGTCGAGGAGGACGCGCTGGTCGAAGGGGCGGTACGCCAGAAAGTATCGGCCTTGCTTGCGCGTTTTCCGATTTACGACTGAACTGAGGGCTGGGGGATAGTTTATGCGTTGCCCCTACTGCGGCAGCCTGGATACGCAGGTGAAGGACTCGCGACCGACGGAAGATTCCGCGGTCATTCGCCGACGCCGGGTGTGTCCGAACTGCAACGAACGCTTCACGACGTTTGAGCGCGTTCAGTTGCGCGAGCTTACTGTGCTCAAGCGTAGCGGGCGGCGTGTCGGCTTCGACCGGGACAAGCTCCTGCGATCGGTCGAGATCTCACTGCGCAAGCGTCCAGTGGATCCCGAACGCATCGAGCGCATGATATCGGGCATCGTGCGAAAGCTGGAAAGCATGGGTGAAAACGAGATTGCGTCATCCGTTATCGGCGAGCTCGTCATGGAAGAGCTGAAGCAGCTCGACGACGTCGCCTACGTCCGCTTTGCGTCGGTCTACCGCAATTTTCGGGAGCCCAAGGATTTCGAGAAGGTTTTGGGCGAACTCGCACCCGACGCGGGACGCAAATCAGGATGAGCGCGCAATCGCGCGCCGCTGCCGCGCCACTCCCGGCGGATACGTGGGACGAGCGCCTGATGGCAGCGGCGCTTTCCATCGGCCGCCGCAATCTCGGCGAGACGTTTCCGAATCCTGCCGTCGGTGCGCTGATCGTTCAGTTCGAGAGCGGCCAGCCGATCATTGTGGCGCGGGCTCCGACCGCAAGTGGCGGACGTCCGCACGCCGAGACCGAAGCCCTGCGGATTGCAGGCGCAGCGGCAAGGGGCGGGACGACCTATGTGACGCTTGAGCCCTGTGCGCATCACGGCAAGACGCCACCCTGCGCCAACGAAGTCATTAGCGCAGGCATCAAGCGGGCCGTGGTCGCGATCGAAGACCCCTACAAGGAGGTGAAGGGGAAAGGGATCGCGATGCTGCGCGCGGCGGGCGTCGAGGTCACTCTGGGTGTCGGCGCACAACAGGCGAAGATCGATCACGCCGGTCATCTCCGTCGCGTGCTGAGCGGCCGGCCGCACATGATCCTGAAGCTAGCGGTGTCCGCCGACGGCAAGACCGGACATTCGGGCCGGCAGCCGGCGGATATCTCCTGCGAAGCGTCGCGCGACGAAGCGCACATGATGCGGGCAACATCGGATGCGATCCTCGTCGGCAGCGGTACGGTAATCGCCGACGACCCCATGCTGAACTGCCGGCTTCCCGGTATGACTGACCGCTCGCCGATTCGCGTCGTCCTTGACGGCAGCATGCGTATTCCGCTCCGCTCGAAGCTCGTGCAGACGGCGCGCGACGTCCCGGTCTGGGTGATCGCGACAGAGAACGCGCCCTCGGAGCCAGAGAAGCGGCTTGTGGCGGCCGGCGTCTTCGTTCTCCGCGTGCCGTCGCTCAACGGACAACTCGACCTCGAGGTCGCGCTGAAAAGGCTCGCCGAGCGGGAGATCACGCGGGTGCTGGTGGAAGGCGGCCCGATCCTGAGCGCCACGCTGCTGAAAGCCGACCTCGTGGACGAGGCCGTGGTGGTGCGGTCGCCGCGCTCGCTTGGGGCGGACGCGATCGACGCGCTGGAAGGCATGCCGATCGCGGCGTTGACGGAGTCGCCGCGATTGAAGGTCGTCGAGCAGCGGATGTCGGGTGCTGACACGCTGACGCACTATTTCCGGAGATAGCGCGTGTTTACCGGTATCGTCACGGATGTGGGAACGCTGGCGGCCGCAAAGGACAAAGGCGCCCTGCGACGCTTCCGGATTGTCTCCAAATATCCTGCACGCGCTATCGCCATCGGCGCATCGATAGCGATCGATGGTGCCTGCTTGACGGTTGTCGCCAAGGGGAAGCGGGGGAAGGGAAGCTGGTTCGAAGTCGAGGCGGGCGCGGAGACGCTCGCGCGTACGACTGCGGGGCGCTGGGGCAAAGGCAAGAGGCTCAATCTCGAGCGCGCACTGAAGATGGGCGACGAGCTTGGAGGACATCTCGTCAGTGGTCATGTTGACGGGGTCGCGACGCTCGTCGCGCGCGAGGACCTCGGCGACATGGCGCGCCTGCGTTTTCGCGCGCCGGCGCAACTCGCGCGCTTCATCGCGTCGAAGGGGTCTGTGGCCCTCGACGGAATTTCGCTCACGGTTAACGACGTTGCCGGATCCGAATTCAGCGTGTTCATCATTCCGCATACGCTCGTTGTCACGCGCTGGCGGGGCCTGAAGAGCGGCGCCGAAGTGAATCTCGAAGTCGACCTCGTTGCGCGATATCTCGCACGCCTTGCGGACGCTCGCTGAGCGCTGTACCTCCGAGCCGCAAACGTCACGAAGCCATGGCTCAGACACGTAAACAGCGCACTCCCAACGAGGCGCCCATCCCGGGGGCGCGCATCCTCGTGGTCGAGGCGCGCTTCTATGAACCGATCGCCGACGAGTTGCTCGCCGGTGCGTTGGCCAGGCTCAGCGCCGCGCAGGTGGACGTGGAGACGATTCAGGTGCCGTGGCGCGTTGGAGATTCCCGTCGCCGCGGCGATTGCAGTCGACGCGGCTGTGCGCGTGGGCAAGCCGTTCGACGGCCTCGTGGCGCTCGGTTGCGTAATCCGCGGCGAAACGAGTCACTACGACATTGTCGCCGGCGAGTCCGCTCGTGCGCTGATGGATCTCGCGGTCGCGCGGCGCTTGCCCGTCGGGAATGGTATCCTTACGGTTGACAAGGAACGGCAAGCCAAGGTCCGCGCGAGCCGCAAGGGTGGCGACAAAGGCGGCGCCGCTGCATCGGCCGCACTTGCTCTCATTCGCGTCGCGCGAGCGCGCGCCAAGTGATCATGTCGAAACTCGTCAAACGCAGCGCTGCGCGGCTCGCCGCGGTGCAGGCGCTGTATCAGATGGATATCGCAGGCACCTCGCTCCCCGACATCCTCGCGGAGTTCGAGGGCCACTGGCCCGGTCAGGACGTCGAGGGCGATAGCTATCCAGAAGCCGAGGCGGCCTATTTCCGCGACGTCGTCGGCGGCGTCTTGCGAGAGCAAAGAGCGCTCGACCCGATGGTTGACGAGGCACTCACCAAGGGCTGGCCGCTGAAACGGGTCGAAACAGTGCTCCGCGCTGTGCTGCGCGCGGGCGCGTACGAGTTGGTCCATCGTTCTGATGTGCCGGCGCGGGTGGTCGTAAGCGAATACGTGGATGTTGCAGGCGCATTTCTTGATCGCGACGAGACCGGAATGGTGAACGCTGTCCTCGACGCGCTGGCGCGGCGGCTGCGTGAGGCCGAGTTCCAGAAACCTGCCGCAGGATAGAGCATGGCGGACGCGCGAAAATCGCACTCGGGCGAGGAGCGGCTGATCGAGTTGTTCCGGCCAATCGCGACGAACCCCGGCGCGTTGGCACTTCTCGATGACGCGGCGGTCGTCGCGCCGCCACCAGGCTCGGACGTCGTGTTGAAAACCGATGCGATCGTCGCCGGCGTGCATTTTTTTTACGACGATCCGGCCGACGCTGTCGCGAAGAAGGCGCTGCGGGTGAATCTCTCGGATCTCGCGGCCAAGGGGGCGGAGCTGCTTGGATTTCTTCTCACGCTTGTGCTGCCGGCAGACACCGATGAAAAATGGATCACCGACTTCGCGCGCGGTCTCAAGGAGGACGCGGAGAAATTCGGTTGTCCCCTGTACGGCGGCGACACCGACCGTACGCCCGGTCCGATCACGATCTCGATTGCCGCATTCGGCCACGTTCCGCGGGGCAAGATGGTGCGCCGCGCCGGCGCGAAGCCGGGCGATCTCTTGATTGTGACGGGGACGATCGGTGACGCGGCGCTCGGGCTCATGCTCCGGCGCGAACCTAACAACGCGGCTTTCGCCCGTCTTGACCCGGCGGCGCGCTCGCACCTCGCCGACCGCTACCTGCTTCCGCGGCCCCGCAATGCGATTGCGGTTGCGATCCGCGAGCACGCTTCCGCCTCGATCGACGTTTCGGACGGCCTTGCGGGTGACTTGACCAAACTCGCGGCGGTTTCCGGGGTGGCGGCGAGCCTGGATGCGAAGCTGGTTCCGCTCTCGGGTGGTGCGAGGGCGGCGTTGGAAGCGGACCCGAAGCTCATCGAGCAAATCCTTTCCGGCGGCGACGATTACGAGATCGCAGCCACCGTGCCGGAGAATCGCTTGGGCGCGCTGCAGGCGGCGGCAAGCGCCGCCGGAATCGGCCTAACGACAATCGGTCGCATCGAGCAGGGCGAGGGGATTGTCATCAGGGGCCTCGACGGCAAGCCGATCACACTGAGACGCGGTTCGTTCAGCCACTTTTAGTCGCTCCAAGCCACTAAAAATCGGGCGTTTCATGCGGCGAGCGATTGCCTCGCAGGGGCTTCTTTGGCAATGTCCGCGCGCTTCGGACGGCGCGGGAACGTCGGGTGGGAGCACACTTCCGGGCCCGTTCGCGCGGGCCGCATCCTGAAAAAATCGAACTGAACTCGAGGTAAAGTCCATGATGGCGATGTGGCTGATCATACTTTGCGGCCTTGCGGCAATCGCGTACGGCGTCTGGGCGACGCAGTCGGTGATGGCGGCAGATGCAGGCACCAGCCGCATGCAGGAGATCGCCGCGGCGATCCGCGAGGGCGCGCAAGCGTATCTGCGGCGCCAGTACACGACCATCGCCATTGTCGGCGCCGTGATCTTTCTGATCGTCGGCTATTTCCTCGGCTGGCTGGTGGCGGGCGGGTTCGCGATCGGCGCGGTTCTTTCCGGCATCACGGGCTTCATCGGCATGAATGTTTCGGTGCGCGCGAACGTGCGTACGGCCCAAGCCGCCACACGCTCGCTCGCCGAAGGCCTTGAACTGGCCTTCAAGGCCGGAGCGATCACCGGTTTGCTCGTCGCCGGCTTGGCGCTCTTGGGCGTCGCCGGATATTATTTCTTCCTCACTTACGGGCTCGGTTTCCGCGTTTCCGAAGGCCGCGTGGTGGTCGACTTGCTTGTCGCACTCGGCTTTGGCGCGTCGCTCATCTCGATCTTTGCACGTCTTGGTGGCGGAATCTTCACCAAGGGCGCCGACGTCGGTGGGGATCTCGTCGGGAAGGTCGAAGCCGGCATTCCCGAAGACGATCCGCGCAATCCGGCAACGATCGCCGACAACGTGGGCGATAATGTCGGCGATTGCGCCGGCATGGCGGCCGACCTGTTCGAGACTTACGCCGTGACCGTCGTTGCGACGATGGTGCTCGCCGCGATTTTCTTTGCGGGTACGCCAGTCCTGGAATCCATGTTGCTCTATCCGCTCGCAATCGGCGCGGTCTGCATTCCAGCTTCGATCATCGCAACCTTCTTCGTGCGGCTCGGCGCGAGTCAATCGATCATGGGCGCGCTGTACAAGGGCTTCTTCGCGTCGGCCGTGCTCTCTCTCGTCGGCATCGGGGTCGTTACACATCTGCTGTTTGGATTTGGTGCACCGCTGAAAACCACAGCCGGTCTTACCTTCACTGCCGCACAGCTCTTCTATTGCGGCGTCGTCGGCCTGATTGTGACCGGGCTGATCGTGTGGATCACCGAATACTACACGGGAACGAACTTCCGGCCGGTGAAGTCGATCGCCGCGGCCTCCGTGACGGGTCACGGGACGAACATCATTCAAGGGCTCGCGGTTTCAATGGAAGCGACGGCGTTGCCGGCGATCGTTATCATCGCGGGCATCATTGTTGCCTACACGTTCGCCGGGCTGTTCGGGCTTGCGATCGCGGTAACAACGATGCTGGCGCTGGCCGGCATGGTGGTTGCGCTCGACGCGTTCGGACCCGTGACGGACAACGCAGGCGGCATTGCCGAGATGGCGGGCCTGCCGAAAGAAGTGCGCAAGGCGACCGATGCACTCGACGCGGTGGGCAACACCACCAAGGCGATTACGAAAGGCTATGCGATCGGTTCGGCCGGTCTCGGCGCTCTTGTGCTGTTCGCAGCTTACACTTCGGACCTCGATTACTTCGTGCGCAACGCATCCCAGTTTCCGTACTTCCAGGGCGTGCGCCTCGATTTCTCGCTTTCAAATCCGTACGTCGTTGTCGGACTCCTGTTCGGTGGATTGCTTCCGTATCTGTTCGGCTCGATGGGGATGATGGCGGTCGGACGCGCGGGTGGCGCGATCGTCGAGGAAGTGCGCCGGCAGTTCCGCGAGAAGCCGGGCATCATGCGCGGCACCGACAAGCCGGACTACGGGCGCGCCGTCGACCTGCTCACCCGCGCCGCGATTAAGGAGATGATCGTTCCGTCGCTACTGCCGGTGCTTTCGCCGATCGTCGTCTATTTCGTGGTGCTGTTGATCGCGGGGAAGAGCCAGGCGTTCACCGCGGTGGGTGCGATGCTCCTTGGTGTTATCGTGACCGGCCTGTTCGTGGCGATCTCGATGACTTCGGGTGGCGGCGCGTGGGACAACGCGAAGAAGTACATCGAAGACGGCCACTACGGCGGCAAGGGCTCGGAGCCGCACAAGGCGGCCGTCACCGGTGACACCGTGGGCGATCCCTACAAGGACACGGCTGGTCCCGCAGTGAACCCGATGATCAAGATCACGAACATCGTGGCGCTGTTGCTGCTGGCGATCCTCGCGCACTAACGCCCGCAAGAATCGAAACGGCCCGCGCTCGCGCGGG
Organism: uncultured Alphaproteobacteria bacterium; assembly: GCA_963711595.1. Taxonomy (GTDB): domain Bacteria; phylum Pseudomonadota; class Alphaproteobacteria; order Rhizobiales; family Xanthobacteraceae; genus JAUSIF01. Next base: position 243,346 of record CAVQER010000005.1, on the reverse strand, counting down.
CCGTTTTCGCTTGCCGTTAGTTGGTGCGATGAATGCCCAGGAGATTGCCGAAGATCTGCCGGAGGAGACTGAGCTCCTCGCCTCCCGTCGCCGTCGTGCGGCTCACGAAATCGAAGATCTTGCCGTCCTGCACCCCGTAGTTTGCGATGCGTGCGACTCGCCGATCCTTGTCGAAGTAGACCGCGAGGACGCGCTGGTCGATTACCTGCGGGTTCAGAAAGGCCGCCTTCTGCTCCGTCTTCTGGGAGATGTAATAGAACGCTTCGCCGCTGACCGTCGCGATCGTCGTGGGCGTACCGAGCACGAGCAGTACTTGCTCCTGGCTCGCGCCGACCGGCACCTGGTCCAGCGACGCCTGGTCGAAGACGTAACCGCGTTGGTAGGTCGACGCAAAACATCCCGCCGCGAGCAGCGATATCGCCAACACAGCGGCCATGCGGCCCAGCTGCCGCGCGCCGGCGCGGGCAAGCGAGCCAGAAAACCACGGGCTACTCATCAACTGATCTCGTGTTCAGACTTGTCACGACCCCGCGCCTCAAGTACCCCGCACGCGACCCAAACGCAACGCCGGCAGTTTCGCCGGAAAGCGAAAGTCCAATGTTGCTTCGCTTTCGACGCCGCCGCGAACGGCGAGAAACCATCGAGCGCCTCTATGGCGCGATCGTGGCACAGGCCCGCATGCCGGCTTTCTATTTGGCGTTGGGCGTGCCGGATACGGCAGAGGGCCGTTTTGACCTTATTGTCCTGCATGTCCACCTCCTGTTCCGCAGGCTGTCGGGACAGGGCGTTGAAATGCAGGCAATCGGCCAAGGTGTCTTCGATCGTTTCGTCACGGACATGGACGACAGCCTGCGGGAAATGGGCACAGGCGATCTGGCGGTGCCGAAACGGATGCGGGTGATGGGCGAGGCCTTTTACGGACGTGCCGAAGCATATGATGCGGCGCTTTCGGCACAGGGTGATGACGCATTGACCGCTGCGCTCGCGCGAAATGTGTATGGCGGAATCGCGCAGGCTGAATCATCTGCGCGGCGGCTCGCACACTACGTGCGCCGGGCCGATGCAAATCTTGCCGGACAGAAGCGCGGAGAAATCGCGCGCGGCATCGTCCAGTTTCCTTCGCCAACGGAGACGGAGGGTGACTGAAGCGTTTGCGTGGACTCTCCCGATAGCGGTCGCCGAGCTTCCGGCGGATGGTCGAGACTATGAACTCAACCCCGGCGCGGCCGAGCGTGAAGCTCTGGCACGCCGTGCGGGCGTGAACGCGGTACCGACACTTTCCGCAAATCTTCACGTCGCTCCGGACGGGCGCGGTGGCGCATCTGTCGATGGCGTGCTTCGTGCGTCGGTGACGCAGACGTGCATCGTCACGCTTGAGGAATTCGACAACCAGATCGAGGAGCCGGTTTTGGTGCGGTTCGCGCCGCCGGAAACTATTACCGCCGACGCGGACGGTCTGCTTGATATCGGTGGAGACGATCCGCCCGATCCGCTTGTCAACGGCGCGCTCGATCTCGCGGTTGTGGTCGGAGAGTTCCTTGCTCTCGCGGTTGACCCTTACCCGCGCAAGCCCGGCGCCGTGTTTGAGTCACCCGCCGAACCGACTGCAGGCAAGGACTCGCCGTTCGCGGCGCTGGAAAAGCTTAAAGACCCGTCGAGCGGCAAAAAGCACTGAAATCGCATGGGCATCCGGCCTTTCTGCGCCGTCATCGACGCGCTATTGTCCCCAAGCACCGGCCGCACGCCGGGCAATCCGTCACCTGAGAGGCTGGGCCGGTAGGCCTTCGACTCCCCGAATGACTCGACCGGTGCGCATCGCGCTCGACGCCATGGGAGGCGATCACGGTCCGACCGTGGTCGTGCCCGGAGCAGACATTGCCGCGACGCGACGGCCGGACGTCGAGTTCATCTGGTTCGGGGACGAGGCGACGATTGATCCGCTGCTCAGCGCGAGACCGCGCCTCGAGCCGATCAGCAGGATCGTGCACACGGACGTCGCCGTTCGAATGGAGGACAAGCCGAGCCAAGCGCTACGTGCGGGACGGCGGCGCTCGTCGATGTGGCTTGCGATCGATGCTGTGAAGCAAGGTCAAGCCGATGTCGCGATTTCGGCAGGGAACACCGGCGCCCTGATGGCCATGGCCAAAATCTGCCTGAAGACGCTCCCCGGCATCGATCGACCGGCGATTTCAGGAGTTTGGCCAACCCTGCGCGGAGAAAGTCTCGTTCTCGATCTTGGTGCGTCGATTGGCGCAGACGCGAAGCAACTGGTGGACATGGCAGTGATGGGAGCGGCCATGGCGCGCGTTGTTTTCGGGCTCGACCGTCCGACCGTGGGTTTGTTGAACATCGGGGTCGAGGAAGTGAAGGGGGTCGAGGAAGTGCGGCAAGCGGGGCAGCGACTGCGCGACATGGAGCCGATCGACTTCGAGTACAGAGGCTTCGTGGAGGGCGACGATCTCGGCAAGGGGACCGTGGACGTCGTCGTGACCGAAGGCTTCTCCGGAAACATCGCGCTCAAGGCGGCAGAAGGTACCGCACGGCAGCTCAGCGAATATCTGCGGGCAGCCATGAACCGCACCTGGCGCTCACGCCTGGGCTACTTGCTCGCGCGCGGCGCTTTCCGCGTGTTGTCGGAAAAGATGGACCCTCGCAAGGTGAACGGCGGAGTATTCCTCGGGCTGAACGGCCTCGTCGTCAAAAGCCACGGCGGCACGGATGCGGAAGGCTTCGCAAGCGCAATCGAAATTGGCTACGACGTGGCGCGGCACGAATTGGTATCGCGGATCGCCGCAAGTATCGTCCAGCCGGGATCGGCGCTGCCCGGACTGATGGCGGGTCAGGCCGCATCGTGAGCACCATGCGTTCGCTCGTCCGAGGTGTCGGCGCCTACCTGCCGTCCCACATCATGACCAACGAGGATCTTGCGGAGAAGGTCGCGACCTCGAACGAGTGGATCGTGCAGCGCACCGGAATTCGCGAGCGAAGGATTGCCGCGAAGGACGAGATGACCTCGGATCTCGGTCTCGCGGCGGCGAAGAAGGCGCTTGCCAACGCCGGCATGGACGCCGAGGCAGTCGATCTCATCATACTTGCGACCTCGACACCGGATCAGACTTTCCCTGCGAGCGCGGTTACGATTCAGGCAGGCCTCGGAATAACGCGCGGTGCGGCGTTCGACATGCAGGCGGTGTGCTCCGGATTCGTATTTGCGCTTGCGACGGCGGACCGCTTCTTGCGCAGCGGGGACTTCCGGTGCGCGTTGGTGATCGGATCGGAAACTTTCTCGCGCATTCTCGACTGGACGGATCGAGGCACGTGCGTCCTGTTCGGTGATGGTGCCGGCGCCGTCGTGCTGGAGGCCGCGGAGCAGCCCGGCGCGCCGACCGATCGGGGCGTGCTCGTCACCAAACTGCGTTCGGACGGACGACACCGGCAAAAGCTGTTTGTCGACGGTGGGCCCTCATCCACGGGAACCGTCGGGCACCTGCGCATGGAGGGACGCGAAGTGTTCCGCCACGCGGTTGGCATGATCACGGACGTCGTCGAGGACGCATTCAGCGCCACGGGCTACTCGGCCGCGGATGTCGACTGGTTTGTTCCGCATCAAGCCAACAAGCGAATCATCGATGGCAGCGCGCACAAGCTCGGCATCGCGCCCGAGAAGATCGTCATGACCGTTGATCGCCATGGGAATACCTCTGCCGCGTCGATTCCCTTGGCGCTGGCCGAAGCGACTGCGGACAGGCGAATCAAGCGCGACGACCTCGTGCTGCTGGAAGCCATGGGTGGCGGCTTCACTTGGGCGTCAGCGCTCATCCGGTGGTGAACTGTGGCAGCAATGCCGCATCAGCGAAAAATCGCGGGCAGTACTCAAGCCTCATCTTGACCGCAAGGCATTTCGAGTTGTCGAGGCGTGCCCCGAACCCGACGGCCACGGGACTTCAGTTGACCGGGGTGGCGGGCGCGAATATCGTTTGAAAAACAGAAAGATAGGCGCCGCCGCGTCGAGGGATGGGGGCTAAAAATGGCGGGCAGAACCCTTACACGAGCCGACCTGAGCGAGGTCGTCTACCAAAAGGTCGGCCTTTCGCGCACCGAGTCCGCAGCGCTGGTCGAGATGGTGTTGCGCGAGATCACCGACTGTCTTTCCCGCGGGGAAAACGTAAAGCTTTCGTCCTTCGGCTCTTTTGTCGTACGACAGAAGGGGCGGCGAATTGGGCGCAATCCAAAAACGGGGGAGGAAGTTCCGATTGAGCCGCGGAAGGTGATGGTTTTCAAACCATCGAATATTCTTAAGAGCCGAATCAACGACAGCAAGAAACGTTGAGGTCGATAGTGGGACTGGCCATCGAGAAAGGCCCCGACGCCTTCCGCACCATTAGCGAGGTGGCAGCGGATCTCGAGCTCCCGCAGCACGTGCTTCGTTTCTGGGAAACACGCTTCGCGCAGATCAAGCCGCTGAAGCGCGGTGGCGGCCGGCGTTACTACCGGCCGGACGACATCGATCTGCTGCGCGGTATCCGCCAACTACTTTACGGTGACGGTTACACGATCCGTGGCGTGCAGCAGATCCTGCGCGAGCAGGGCGTCCGCCACGTGCAGTCGATCGGACGTGCGGTGGAGAGCGAGGAGGTTCGTCCCGCGCCGCCTTTGAGTGGCGGTTACTCCGATCATCGATCTGGTGGGCGACCCGACGGCGTACGCGGCTTGATCGATCTCCTGCCGTCCTTGCGATCGACGCGGCCAGCGCCGGAACTGCCGCGCGTCGTCGAAGTGCCGATGCCGCAGCAACGGGCGACCGGTGCGACTGCGACCGTCGGTGAAGACGAGATGCCGCCGTTTCCGTTCCGGCGCCCGGGCGGCGACGCGTCCCGTTCAGTCGGCTCGGATCAAGCGGTGGCCGCAACCGCACGGCCGCAGGCCGTGCTTTCGGCGGTCGACGTGCGAACCCTTGCAGACGGGCCGCGATTACCCGCCGAGGCAATCCGTCTCCTCAAGGCGACCTTGTTCGAGCTTGGGGAGTGCCGCCGGCTGCTCGATAGCGGCCGCGGCGAGACGAACTAGCCTCACAATCGTTGCGCCGCGTTTAGCGGTGCCTAGTATGGCTCGGCGACCATTGGTGCTGCCGGCAGTGCATTCATGTCGGCCGAGCCATGCAACTCATCGATCGAGACGCGTGCCGTCGCGTCGGTCGTTGAAGTGTTCGAGCTACTTACGAACGTCGTTGCGAGCGTTACGAGCGCGAGGCCGGCGGCCAGGTACAAAAGTTTGCGCATGGCGGACTCCGTTGATGGCGATGGGGTTTGATGTTGAGGAGGTCAGGTAAGAGGCTTCGCGGCGAGCGTCCTCGATGCACTGCGCCGCCCGTTCGAGATGAGGCCGTACCGCGCGTCCCAGTTCGGACAGGCTCGTCAACGAGGAGCCGCGGTGAAATAGTTCTCCGCCGAATTCGCGTTCCAGCCGCTTGATCGCGTTCGTCAAGGACGGTTGTGAAATTCCGCACAGTCGCGCCGCGGCGGTGAAGTTCTGCTCACGGCAGAGAGCGAGGAAGTAGCGAACTTGATCCGTTTGCATGACTGGAGCCCTCAGCGGGGTTCTTCATTTCTCCAGTCCGGAATAGTTCGCGCCCGGCTTTCGGCCGTGACAGCAGCGTTATTCGCGCGTGAAAAAGAAGGCCGCCACTGGGGCAGCCTTTCTTCGATGCTTTTGCGATTTTGAGCTTGGGAGAACTGGTCGGAGCGGCCAGATTTGAACTGGCGACCCCCTGTCCCCCAGACAGGTGCGCTAACCGGGCTGCGCCACGCTCCGACCTAGGCGGCGGACTATAGGAATGCCCGTCGCGGCGATGCAACGTCGTGCGGCGGATATGAATCGTCATGCCCGCGCTCGTCAGCGAGCCGGTTGGACCCGGCTCGCCAATATTTATGTGTCCGAACTCGGCAACAGCCGAGTTCGGGTGCCATCCACGCCTTTTGTGCGAGATGGGGGAAGGCGTGGATGGCCGGGACAAGCCCGGCCATGACAAGGTGCGTGTTTCGACATCCGACGTACCGACGACGGCGACCACCGGCTAACGATGCCGAGTCCGTAACGCCGGCCGCGATCCGCGCTTGAGCATGGCAAGCAGGATCAGCGCGAACGCGCCGAGACGGCCAGCATGCCCGCCCGACCTAATGAATGAGGAGAATGCGCCGGTTTTCAGCGTGAATGGGCGGAAGGCGAACATCCCAAATCACCGAACGTTTACCCATGTCCACTACGATTGAACCCCCAACACACCCAATCCGGCGAGCGAAGCAAACGTTATGTCCGCAGGCGATCGAGCCCCAACCGTCAGCGTGGTCGTGCCTTGCTACAACGGCGGACCATTCATCGATCGGTTGCTCGCTTCGCTCGCGGCACAAACGTTCCGCGACTTCGAAATCATCGTCGTGGACGACGGGTCGACTGATCCGGCGACGGTCAGCAAACTCGACTCGCTGCCGTCCGCCGTCCGCGTGGTGCGTCAGCAGAACCTCGGCCTGCCTGGCGCACGCAACACCGGTTTCCGTATGGCGCGCGCGGCCCTGATCCTGCCGCTCGACTGTGACGACACGATCGAGCCGACGTATCTCGCAGAAACCGTTCTTTCGTTGGAAGCGACGCCGGCGGAAGTCGCATTCGTCGTCACTTACGTCCGCTTTGTCGGCGCGCGTTCGGGAATTGGCGAGTGCTATTTCAATCCGTTCGATCTGCTGTTCGGCAACCAGCTGGTTTGCTGCATGCTGTTGCGCAAAGCGGCATGGCAGGCGGTCGGGGGGTACGACGAAACCATGCGCGATGGTTATGAAGATTGGGAGTTTGCGATCCGTCTTTCCCGGCATGGATATCGCGGCATCGCGATCGAGAAGCCGCTGTTCAACTATCGGATCAGCCAGGCCGGAATGATGATGACTCATTCATCGCGGATGCATGGCGCGCTGTGGCGCCAGATCCGGAACCGGCACGCGGAAAGCTATCGAGCTGACGGAAGTTCTGCGCTTGTGGTGGCGCGCGGGGCGTTCAGGAAAGATCGGGCTGCTTGTCGCGCTCGGGCTGCTCGCTACGGCGAGCGTTCTGCCGGAAGCCTGGTTCAACAGACTCATTCATCGGATCAGGCAGATGCGTATCGCGCGGCAAATGCGGCGTGCGGAAACCGCACGGCTCGCGCCCACTGCTTTGCTCCCCGTTCGCGGAGGTCCGAAATGAATGTTATTGCCGAGATCGATGCCGTATACGGCCGCGGTCGCTCGCCGACAAAGCCGGCAGTTGCGCCTTCGCTTGCAGACGCGTTTGCGCAACTCGGCGTCGAGCACAGTGACGTATGGGGTTGGGACAACTATACCCGCGTGATCCGGCATCTTGCGGCGATCTATGGCGCGCGCCGGCTGCTGGAGATCGGCGGGGGCCGAAGCCCACATTTTGCGCCGGCCGAGCTCGCCGATATGGGCGTCGAGCTCACCGTCAATGACATCTCCGCCAACGAGCTGGTGCGGTTGCCGGCGGTCTATCGCACGGCGTGCTTCGACGTGGCCGGGGATCTTATAAGGTCGGCGGCCCTGCCGAACACGTACAACCTCGCGTTCTCCAAGATGGTGTTCGAGCACGTGGAGGATGGTGAGCGGGCCTGGCGCAATCTGCACCAATTGCTGACGCCCGGTGGCGTTGGCATTGCGTTCCTGCCGACTCTGTTTGCATTGCCGTTCGCGCTCAACAAGCTTCTACCCGATGGGATTGCCGAACGGTTGATCAAGCTCGTCAACAACGAGCGCAATGACGAGACCAGTCCGGTGTTTCCCGCGCGCTATAGCAAGAGCTATGCGGTCGAGCGTTGGCTGCGGCCGATGTTCGATAGGATCGGATACCGCGAGGTCATGATCGTGCCGTTCTACGGGCACGTCTATTACCGCCGCTTTCCAATCGTCCGCGATATCCACGCGCAGTTCACGAAGCTTGCGCGCGCGAAGGACTGGCGCCTGTTCACCAGCTACGCCTACATCGTCGTACGGAAATAACTCAGCCCAAGCGGAAGACCGGGTAGGGCGCAGGCGTCGTTGCGTCTGGCGGCATACGCGACTCTTGGTGCCGGCTGGCTACGGCGCGCCGGGTTGCGATGGACAACCCCCAAACCATTCCCAGCAGCAAGAAGTAGTGCCGCCAGTGATCGGTGTCGATCACGATGCCTTCGAGTGTGGCGCCCGTGTATGCAGCGACGGTGGCGACAAGGTATGGCTGCCAGACCGTCCGCACGACGACGGCGCGGAAACCCACGTACAGGGTCGTCAGGACCAGCATGAGGTAGGCGATCCCGCCGGCCCAGCCGTAGGAGGCAAACGCGTTGAGATAGACGTTGTGCGGGTCGTGGCTGAAGCGTTTCGCGAATTGCAGCGGCCCGATGCCGAACGGGCTTTCAAGGACGCCGGTAAGGCCTTCCATCTGTCGGCCAAATCGGCCGCCCGGCCCGGCGTCGTACTCTTGCAAGATGATCGCCCGTTCCTGGAACGCGGTGCCGATCGCATCAAACGATATGAGCGCTGCAATAAGCAAAACGAACCCAAGAATTGCGAGCAGCCCGAGCGCGAGAATGCGAACGCGAAAACGCGGGTTCGGGCTCGTGACGAACATCAGCAGCAAGAGGACCACGGCCGACGCAAGGAAGTTTCCCCAGGCGCCCCGCGAGAAGCTGAGGAACAGTCCGACGAGGAGCACGAGAATGATCGGCAGATTGAGAAAGCGAAGACCGTCGCGCAGATTCCTTTCGATGAGAAGCAGGAGCGGCAACACCAGGAACGGGCCGTACACGTTCGGATCCTTGAATGTGCCTTTGGCGCGGATCGCGCCGAGCAGGAACCGCTCCGAGTTGGGTAGCAGATGGAAATAGGCGGTAATGCCAACGAACGCCGCGATCAAAGCCGCGATGATGTAGGCCGCGCGCATGGTTTCGAGGCGGCGTTCGACGTCATCGGCGAACAAGCATGCAAAAATCACCGCTGTCACGGCGAGATAGATCGACGTGGCTACGAACGTCACGGCTTTTGGGTCGTGCATGAACGGCACGAGCGCCGCGAGTCCGCTCACATTCCAGACAAGCAGCAAAAGGGCGAGCGGGACGACGCCGCGATCCACCGGCACCCGCGCCGCAAGGAAAGCGAGCGCGAGCAAAGCGAACGCGGCCTCGTACGGCGACGGCTCAATAAAGACAAAGGGACTAGCGACGACCGTCAGAAACAGCGCGCCGTTGACGAGCTTTCCGAGCGAGCTTTGGCGAGGCGCTGAATAGGAGAACGCCGCCGACGAAGCGTGGGCGGCCATCAGTACGCGCTTTCGGTCTTCAGCAGCGCGAAGGGCGTCCTGGCGAGGATGTAGAGATCGAAAAGGATCGACCAGTTCTCGATGTAGAACAGGTCGTGCTCGACACGACGCTGGATCTTGTCGGAAGTGTCTGTTTCGCCCCGCCATCCGTTGACCTGCGCCCAACCGGTAATGCCGGGCTTTACTCGATGGCGGGCAAAGTAGCCGTCGACGACCTGATCGTAGAGCTGGCTCGCGGCCTTGGCATGGGTTGCGTGCGGACGCGGACCGACGAGCGATAGATGGCCCTTGAACACGACGTTGAGCAGTTGCGGCAACTCGTCGAGGCTTGTCTTGCGGATGAAGCGCCCGACGCGCGTCACACGCGGATCATCCTTGGTCACCAGTTTGGCGGCGGTGGCGTCGCCGGACTCGCTGGACATCGAGCGGAATTTGAAGACTTCGATCAGCTCATTGTTGAAGCCATAGCGCTTTTGGCGGAACAGCACCGAGCCGCGACTGTCGATCTTGATTGCGATCGCAACGGCGGCCATGACGGGGCTAAGCGCGAGAAGCAGCAACAAGCCAACGACGCGATCGAACAACCATTTCAGGACGATGTCCCAATCGGCGATCGGCCGATCGAAGACATCGAGCATTGGCACGTTGCCGATGTAGCTGTAAGCGCGGGGGCGGAAACGCAAACGGTTCATATGCGCGGCGAGGCGCAGATCGACCGGAAGCACCCACAGCTTTCGCACCATCTGCAGGACGCGTTCTTCGGCCGTGATCGGCAACGAGACGAGCAGCAGATCGATGCGGGTGCGGCGCGCGAACTCCACCAGCATATCGACCGTGCCGAGCTTGGGCACTCCGGCGACGGTCGGGGGCGAGCGATCGTCGGCGCGGTCATCGAAAATGCCGCAGATCTGAAGATCGGAATCGGGTTGCGCGCGAAGAGATTCCACAAGCGCCTCGCCCGATGGCCCGCCGCCGACAATCACAGTCCGCCGGATCAGGCGGCCCTGCCTGGTCCAGTGGCGTACGAGTGTCGAAACCACGAGACGGCTCCCGAACAGCATCATCAAGCCGCTGCCGTACCAGACGCCCGCCCAGACACGGGAATACATCACGTCGAGCTTGGCGAAGAACGAAACCGAAAGCGCGAGCAGGAATACGAGCGACCAGACCAGTGTGATGCGGCTGAGCTGCTGCACGCGCGTCCGCATCATCGGCGGGTCGTATAGTTCGGCCCAATGGAAGGCGAGGATGGACGCCGATGAGATCGTCACGGTCGCCCAGAAATAGTGCCAGGGATTCTCAGGGTGGACGTACAACCAGTAAATGCCCGCGCCGAGAAGCATGAGCGAGATCAGCTCGACGAGCCGCACGACGCCGGCCAGTACCACTTGCGAAATCGCTGGCGGGGTCGGCTCCGCCGCGATCAGTTTCGCGAGCGAGCCGAGTTCAGTGTTGGCTGAGCGGTTGCCGGTGAACTCGATGGCGCCGGCGGCGTGTGCCTCGACCGCGCGCCTCATTTCGCTTGTGCCGATCGGATTCATGGAAGGCCTGGAACCAGGTCAGAGCCTAGGATCTATTCCTGTCGGAAGACTTAATACTTCCCTTAATCCCTAAGGGAATGCGGGCGCTTTCATCGCCAGCGCCTCGGCGTATGCGGCGAGAATCGCGTCCGTCATGCTTTGTACGGAGAAAAATTTCGCGATGCGCGCGCGCAATCGGCCGATGAGTTCCGGATCGCCATCGGACTGCAAGCGACGCATTTCAGCCGCGAGTGCATTCGCATCGCCGGGCGGAAGCAACGTGTGCGCGTCGCGGCCGTATATTTCCGGGATGCCGCCGACGTTGGTGCTGATCAGGGGCACCTTCGCTGCGATCGCCTCAAGCACCATGTAGGGCAAGGATTCTGTGCGAGAGGGCACCAGCAACACGCGGCCGCTGCGAAAGGCTTCACGCGCCTTCGCGCTGCCGGCGAAACGCACCTGATGAACGAGGCCAAGTGCTGCGGCGCGCTGCTCGAATGATGCACGATCGGGTCCGGAGCCGTAAAGGATTGCGCGGCCATTCCAGCCGCCCGCTGCAAGTCGTGAGAGTGCGTCTATTGCGACGTCCACGCCTTTACGCCGGAGCATTTCGCCTATGTAGATGAAGTCGGCTGCGTCCTCATCGGGCTCGACCGGTACGAGGTCGGCCGCGCCGATTCCGTTGTGCACGACCCGGTGAAAAGGCGGTTCGCCAATCGAACTCCTGAATTTTCGCTCAGCAAACTCGCTCTCAAACAGCAGCAGATCGGTCCGACGGCGCAGCCAGCGCTCAATCGTCAAATAAACGAAGCCAACCGGCGAGTACGGCGAGAAGTTCAGACTTCCCCCGTGTGGCGTGTAAACGCGGATCGCAGTTGATTTCGCGAGCCGTACATAAGCGCCGCCTTTGGCGCCATGGCCGTGAATCACATTCGCTCTTGTCGCGGCGGCGCGCTTTGCAACGTGATGAAGCGCGCTGCGATCGAGCAACCCGGCTTGGCGGCTCATCGGCACGCGTGAAAGGCCGAGATTCAATATTGGTTCAATCTCCACAAGCGCCCCGCTTGCCGGCTCACCACCGGTCGTGCTGTCGGCGATAATGCCGACGGCGTGGCCACGCGAGGTCTGTTCACGCGCGAGGTCGAGCACATGGCGGAAGAGGCCGCCGACCGGGCTCCGCATCACGTGCAGAATGCGAAAGGTCTGACGGCTCACGTACGGCCTATCCGGATCAGAACCACCGCTCTTCGATCGTGACTGTGTCGCCCGGCCGGAGCGGGTAAGTGATCGGAACCGTGGCATGGACCATCAGTCCGTCGACGACGCGCCCGACCGTCGCGTAGCTCTTGAGAGCACGTGGGCTGAAACCGCCAGCGATCGCGACTGCCGTCTCGACGCTCATGCCGTTGACGTAGGCGTATTGGCCGCCGGCGATCACTTCGCCGAGAATGAAGAAGGGACGGTACGTTTCCACTTCGACGGCGACATGCGGCTCGCGGACAAAACCCGCCCGCAAGCGGGCCCCGATCGATTTGGAGAGCTCGTTTGTCGTCTTTCCTCGAGCCTCAACGGGCCCGATGAGCGGCATGGCGATCTTGCCGGCGCCGTCTACGGCGTAGGAGTTGCTCAGGCCTTCTTGCCCGAACACGACCACCCGAAGCCGGTCGCCGGCGTCGAGCACGTATGGGGATTCGAATGCAGGATCGGCGGCCGGCGCACGCACGGTGGCGCAGCCACCGAGCAGCAGGGCGACGGCAACGGCGAGCAGGAACTCGGGAAAGCATGGAGACGCGCTGGGGCTCCAGAATCGTTGCCGAATTATTACCGGCCGCATGGTTAATGATTTCTCAGCAATGGGGGGACCGGCTAGTCCCCAACGCGAGGCTTCAGAGCTCCGACCCAGGCACGCAGGGTGAGGTAGCCGTTCCAAAGGGCCGGACTGGCCTTAATTGCCCGTTTCAGGCGGCTCCACGCCCGCAGTGATGCAGCGACGGCATGGCCTGGCAACGTCGCACCGGCGACGTGATCGTAGAGCTGGATGCGTTGGTCCGACCATTCCCGTTTCAGGCGCTGAAGGCCGACGAGAAAATCGAACTCGTGAAGTCCGCGTTCGATCGCCCGACGCAGCAGGGCGTTGAGGTGGATCGCTCCGGGACTGAAACGCGAAAACAATTCGTCATAGCTGACGAGGTACAAGAAATAGCGGCTTCGGTACTCGAGACCAAAACTTATCGCAGCGGCGGAAGCCCCCACGCGCAGTTCGCTGACATGGGTGAACTCGCGGGTGCGCGGGTTGGATACGAGGTCGCGAAAGAACTCGCGATAGCCTCGACGCCGGAAAACGTCGGCGATCCCCTTGCGTGCAAACGTCTCGGATTTTTGCGCGAAGAGAGCCTCAAGCAGATGGGCAGCCTTGTCAGCGCTCTCGGGCGAGACAAGGTCCAGGGCGCCAAGCTCGGCGAGCCGCTTCAGTTTAGACCGGTCGTGGCGGCGTGCCTTGGCGGAGCGGCGGCGTTCGTAGAATTCGTCCCAGCGCGGCAACAGTGTCGCTACGTAGGCTTCACTTGCGTGAAGCGACAAGGGCAGGTCTACGAATGGGTTTGCCTGAGTGCCGACCGCGGCCGACATCTTGCGAAGATCGATCAGTGCGTGACGCAGCCGCGGGTTGCGCCGGATCAAAGCGACGATCTCCCGCCACAACGCATTGAAGCGGGGTGTGGGCAGCGATCCGGCGAAGTCGCGAGCCAGCAGCGGTCCAGGATAGTCGCAGAGATCCTGGCCGAGCCATGTCAACCTTCGGACTGATCGACCGGTGACGGCAAGCGGGAGGATCGCGATCACGCTGTTCGGACCATGGATCGAAACGATCGCTGGCGTCGCGTTTTCGTGGGGCCCAATGTGACGCTGCCAGGCGGCGAGATAGTCGAAATTCTGGAAGACGGTGCAATTGGCGTTCGGCTCGAGCTGGCGCCATACCGGTTCGATAGCGGCAAGCTCGTCGTAGAGCGCCAGGCGAAGCCCCGGCACTGCGACGCTGGCCGCTTCGAGCGGCGGTGACGTCGGTCGCTGAATCGGCTCGACGATGTGCCGGGAGTAGGCAGCGAGCGTTGCGATCGATGACTTGCTCATTCTGTTCCGCACCCTCGGCCCGGGGCAGCAAACTGGCTGAGAAACTTCAAGAAAAGGTTGGACGAATGGGACACTCGGGAAGGGAAAGAGTCCGGTTAACACGATGGCAACCTTAATGATTTCTTATGCGCGGTGCTGCTCGCCGGGCGGTCCGGTTCGTATGCGAGGTCATTCATGCGACGCGACAGTGCGAGCGGCGTCGAAGTGCGCTCGGCCGCGGCCATTGACGGTCAGTTCGACCTTGCTGCGCTCGGCGACGCGCTTTGGCGAAAGCGGCGCTGGATTCTGATCCCGACCGCCCTGGCGGCGCTCGCCGCCACGGTCTTCGTCATGCTTGCGACCCCGGTGTATCGATCCGAGGCGCTCGTGCTGATCGAGAATCGCGAAACAGCCTACAACCGTCCTGAGCTCGGCGACCGATTGGGTGAGCGGGACCGGCCGCTCATGGACGCAGAGGCGGTCCAGAGCCAGGTACAGCTCGCCTATTCGCGCGACCTCGCGCGCGAAGTCATTCGCGATCTCAAGCTCAGCGAGCGCCCCGAGTTCAATCCGGCGGCAGGATCGCCGATCTACGCGTTACTGAGTCTGGTTGGTCTCGCCCGCGACCCGTCCCGGACGTCTCTGGATGAGCGGGTGCTCGAACGATTTCATGAGCGGCTCACCGTCTACCAGGTTGAGCGCTCGCGCGTGATCGCGATCGACTTCCGTTCGGAAAGTGCGTTGTTGGCTGCGGAAGTCGCGAATGCAGTTGCCGATCGACTGCTCGATTTCCAGCGCAAGGCTAAGCAGGAATCGATGCGGCAGACCAGCAGCTGGCTTGCCAGCGAGATCGACCAGTTGCGCCCGCAAGTCGCCGAAGCGGAAGCGCGCGTCGAGTCGTTTCGGGGAAAATCGGATCTGTATATTGGCAATAACAACACCTCGCTCAGCGCGCAGCAGCTCGGCGAGGCGAATACACAACTGGTGCAGGCACGCACGCAGCGGGCGGATGCGGAGACGAAGGCGCGAATGATCCGCGAGATGCTTCGTACCGGTCGGCCGATTGAAGCGTCTGATATCGTCAATTCCGAGCTGATCCGGCGTCTCAACGAGCAGCGCGTGACCTTGAAGGGACAATTGGCGGAGCAGTCGTCAACACTGCTGGAGCAGCATCCGCGCATCAAGGAATTAAAAGCCCAGATCGCGGATCTCGAGGCGCAGACACGGAGCGAAGCGGAGAAGCTCGTGCGCAGCCTGGAGAACGACGCGCGCATAGCGGGTGCGCGGGTGGAGACGCTGTCCGGCAACCTCGACCAGGTCAAGAAGCAAGCGTCGGCGCTCGGGGTCGAGGATGTGCAGATGCGTGCGCTGGAGCGCGAAGCGAAATCGCGGCGCGACTTGCTGGAATCCTACCTTTCGCGTTACCGCGATTTGAGCGCCCGTGAGGGCCCCGATGCGGTTCCGGCGGATGCTCGCGTGTTGTCGCGGGCCATACCGTCACCGACGCCGTACTTCCCCAAGAGGTTGCCGATCATTCTCATCGTCACGTTCGCGACTATGATGTGCGCGGTTACGCTCGTCTCGCTCATCGAACTGTTGTCCGGGAATCCCATGCGGGACGCAGGAGCAATGGTGCCTGCGCTGCCAACCGAACTGCCGGCTGCTGCCCCGAAGGCATGGATCGGCGCGCCCAATGCAGCGCCAAACCAGGAGCGCGAACTCGCGGCGCTGGCCGAGCACGTGCGCAATCGCGGAAGGGGGATACTGGTCGTGACTTCGGCGGATGGCGGCGATCGCGCGCCGAGCGTCGCGATCGCGCTCGCCCGTGAACTCGGGCGAGGGGCGCGCGTGCTGTTTCTTGATTGCACGGTCGGTGCGGCCCCGGCCGCGGGTGCCGAATTGGATCGTAGTGCCGCAGGCTTCGCCGACCTCCTGTTCGGCGTCGCTTTATTCGGCGAGGTGATTCAGCGCGATCCGGGTTCACGCATCCATGTCATCCCGGTCGGTCGCGGTATCCGCGACACCGCCGCATTGCTTGCTGGCGATCGAACTCGGAATCATCCTCGGTGCGCTGTCGCAGACGTATGATCACGTCGTACTCTTCGTCCCGCGTCTGGCGGCGATCGAAGGTGGTGCGCGGCTTGCTCGCTTCGCGCGCGGTGTCGTCCTAGTCTCTGAGGAAGGCAACGAGGTTGGGGAAGCTGCTGTATTCGATGCCTTGGCGGCGCGCGGGTTCGCGAATGTGGCGGTCGCGACCGTCGGCGGTCACATTCGGACAAAAACATCACCGCGAGCAGCTGCCTGAATTGTTGCTTCGACCCGCCGTTCGGCATTGCCCGGACAAAGAAATCTTAATATGTCGGCGGATAGATCGCTTGCGGACAAGCTGAAACCGACGGGGCAATGCCGGATTTGCGTTACGCTGCCTATCGAACTGGGCTCGAAGCCCTGTACTTTTCCGGCGCGCACTACGCGCTGCGGGCGCTGTTCAGCGGCGTAGGGGCAATTCTCACGCTCCATCACGTCCGTCCGCCAAAGAACGGCGCGTTTCAGCCGAACAGCATTCTGGAGATCTCGCCGCAGTTTCTCGATCGCATGATCGGACACTTGCGTGCTCGCAAGCTCGATTTAGTCAGTATGGACGAAGTGCGGCGGCGTCTGGTGGAGCGCGATTTCAGCCGCCGGTTCGTCGCACTGACATTCGACGACGGGTACCGCGACAATCTCGAGCACGCATTGCCCGTGCTGCGGCGGCACGAGGTGCCGTTTGCGCTGTACGTCGCGACCAGTTTCCCGGACCGATTGGGCGAACTGTGGTGGGTCGCACTGGAACGCGTCGTTGCGAAAACGGATCGGCTGGTGATCGAGATGGACGGCAACAGCCGGTTCTTCGATTGTGTCGGACCGTCGCGGAAGCGCAGCGCGTTCCACGAGGTCTATTGGTGGCTACGCTCGATTCCAGAAGAGGAATCCCTCCGTCGCGCCGTGCGCGACATCTGCGCGCGTTACGGCGTCGACATGAAGGCGCCCGTGGGCGAGTTGTGCATGGGCTGGGCAGAGATCGCGCACATAGCCAACGATCCGCTTTGTACGATCGGTGCGCACACGATCAGCCATTGCTTTCTCACAAAGGTCACGGACAGGGTCGCGCGCTCGGAAATGCAGCGAAGCGCCGAGGTGATAGAGGCGAGCCTTGGCAAGAGGCCCGAACACTTCGCGTATCCCTATGGGGATAGCGGACGGCGTGAGTTCGCGATCGCAGCGGAACTGGGCTTCAAGACTGCCGTCACAACGAGGCCGGCGGTCGTCGTGCCGAAACATCGCGATCATCTCGCGGCGCTACCGCGGATCTCCGTCAACGGGAACTTTCAGGCGCTTCGATACCTGGACGTATTGATGTCCGGAGTGCCCCTCGTGTTGCGCCGGCAGGCCTATGAGGCGGCGGCTTAGTCCGGTCGCTGCATCCAGCGGATCAGAAATACCGCCGGGATCAACCACAGAAGGCCGAACACCAAGAAGAAGACGACCTGCGCCGCCGCGTAGTAGCGAGAGATGTTGGAAGATCCGAGCGCGAGCGTCAGCAGCGGCCAAAAAATCACGAGCGCCAAAAGGCCAACCGCTCCGATCAGCTTTCGGGTTCGCGCGCGCATCCTTGAATCCAAACGGCTGCAGGCGCGGCGAGGGGTCCGGTTGCCCGCCTTCGAACCGCTCTATATCCCTCGCGCAACCGGTTGGAAACGCGGGTGAGGCGAGAGCAGATGTCGCGCCACGGGATGACGGGCGAGAGCATGCGCCCGGTGCGCATTTGGCTGTGGATCGTGGCCGCAATCGTCGCTGCGACCGTAATCGTCGGCGGCGCGACGCGGCTCACCGGTTCGGGCCTGTCGATCACCGAATGGCGCCCGATTTCGGGAATTCTTCCGCCGCTCGACGAAGCGGGGTGGGAGGCAGAGTTCGAGCGCTACCGGATGATTCCGCAGTTCCTTGCGCTCAATCCGGACATGACGCTCGAGGGTCTCAAATTCATCTATTGGTGGGAGTGGACGCACCGGCTGCTCGGCCGGCTGATCGGCTTCGCCTTCATCATTCCCTTCGGCGTGTTCTGGGCGAGAGGAGCGATTGATCGCACGCTGTCCTGGAAGCTTGGCGGGCTATTCGTGCTCGGGGGCATTCAGGGTGTGATTGGATGGTGGATGGTGGCGTCGGGGCTCAGCGGGCGGATCGACGTCAGTCAGTATCGGCTGGCCATTCACCTGACGCTCGCCTGCGTGATCCTTTCGGCGATCGTTGCGATCGCGACGGGTTTGCGGGGCGTGCGCCATGCGACGAAGAGCCGGACCTGTTGGGGCGGCTCGGTCCTTCTCGTGCTCGTGCTGGTGCAAATTTTTCTCGGTGCGCTCGTGGCCAAGACCGGGGCAGGGCTCACGTTCAATACCTGGCCGTTAATGGATGGCCGGTTGATTCCGTCGGCAGACCAATTGTTTACGGTCGCTCCGCTGTGGCGAAACTTCTTCGAGAACGTGATGACCGTGCAGTTCGACCATCGAATGGTCGCGTACGTGCTGATTGTCGCGTCGCTCATTCACGCAATCGATGCGCAACGGACTGGACCGTATCCCGTGGCGGCACAGGCGGTGATCGTGTTCGCACTGGTGACCGGCCAAGCGATGCTTGGCGTGATCACCTTGCTACAAGCTTCGCCGCTTCCACTCGCGCTCGCGCACCAATTCGGTGCGCTGGTCGTTCTTGTGGCTGCGACAATTCACCTGGCGCGCATGGTGCCTCAGGCCGCCAAGCCCTGATCGAGATCCGCGATCAAGTCCTCGACGTCCTCGATGCCGATCGAAAGCCGTACGACCTCGGGACCTGCTCCGGCGGCGACCTTTTGCTCGTCACTGAGCTGCCGGTGCGTCGTTGACGCCGGATGAATGATGAGAGAGCGCGTATCACCTATATTTGCCAGATGCGAGAACAGCTGGACGTCTGACACCAGCCTCACGCCTGCGTCGTACCCGCCTTTGAGGCCGAGCGTGAGCACGGCTCCTGCCCCCTTGGGGCAGTACTTCTTCGCCAGCTTGTGCGTGGGGTCGCTCGGCAATCCGGCATAGCTCACCCACTTCACCGCTTTGTGGCCGGCAAGAAATTTTGCGACCGCAAGCGTGTTGTCGCAGTGCTTCTGCATGCGGAGCGGGAGCGTCTCGATGCCGGTGATGATCAGGAAGGCGTTGAACGGGGAGAGCGCCGGGCCGAGATCGCGGAGCGAAAGAACGCGCGCGGCGATGGCGAAGCCGAAGTTGCCGAAGGTCTCCGCCATCACGATGCCCTGATACTCGGGACGTGGTTTCGAGATCATCGGGTAGCGCTCGTCGCCCGCCCACTTGAACTTGCCGCCGTCGACCAGCAGGCCGCCGATCGAATTGCCGTGGCCGCCGAGGAATTTCGTCGCTGAATGCACGACGATGTCGGCGCCGAAATCAAACGGCCGGCAGAGGTAGGGCGTGGCAAGCGTGTTGTCGACGATGAGCGGGATGTTCGCCTTCCGCGCGACGCGCGCGATCGCCTCGATGTCGGTGATGATGCCGCCGGGGTTTGCGATCAACTCGATGAAGATCAGCTTGGTCTTGGGCGTGATCGCCTTTTCGAACGTCGAGATGTCGTCAGGGTCGGCCCATCGCACGTTCCAGCCGAAAGCCTTGAAGGAATGGTTGAACTGATTGATCGAGCCCCCGTAGAGCTTTTTCGCAGCGACGAATTCATCTCCCGGCGTCATCAGCAGATGGAAGACGTTCATCTGCGCAGCGTGACCGGAAGCTACGGAGAGGGCGGCGGTGCCGCCTTCGAGCGCGGCGATGCGCTCCTCCAGCACGTTGCAGGTTGGATTGCCGATACGGCTGTAAATGTTGCCGAAGGTCTGAAGCCCAAACAGCTGCGCCGCGTGTTCGACGTCGTCGAACACGAAGGAGGTAGTTTGGTAGATCGGCGTCGCCCGTGCGCCGGTCGTCGGATCTGGCTGGGCGCCCGCATGAACGGCGAGGGTCGCGAAGCCCGGGTCGCGTTTGTTCACGACCGCAGCGGTATCCTTGGCTGGTTTGTCCATTACCCACCTAGAATCTGTGATTTCAGACTAAAATCGGAAATTTCCCGTTATTTACGCTCGGCGGGGAGGGACGTCAACGGCCGGGTTTGGCGCCGGGACCTAGGCGGAGGCGTTGCACGCCGCCGGACAGCCGCTGTGGTTTCTTGGACGACAGCGTACGCGTGTTCACGCCGACCCAATTGATCTCGCGGGACAGGCGGCCGTATTCGATCTTGGGACAGCGGTCCATGATGACCGTCATGCCGGCAGCCTCGGCGCGGGCGGCCACTTCGTCGTTCCGCACGCCGAGCTGCATCCAGAAAACCTTCGGACGGGGCGAGAGCTCAAGCGCCTCATCGAGGATCTCACCGACCCGATCCGAGCGGCGGAACACGTCGATCATGTCGATCGGCTTAGGTACGTCCTTGAGGCGCGCATAGGCGTGGACGTTGGCGACCTGCTTGCCTGCGCGTCCCGGATTGATCGGGAAAACCTGGTAGCCGCGATCGCTCAGGTACTTCACGACGAACATGCTCGGCTTGTCGTCGCCGTGACTCGCGCCGACGACCGCGACGGTCTTTACCGAGTCGAGAATGCCGCGAATGCGTTCGTCGTCGTAGCTATCGTGGCTCAACGGTCTTCCCATTTCGGCGTGCGCTTCTCGACGAAGGCGCCGATTCCTTCCTCGGCATCGCGCGCCATCATGTTTTCGGTCATGACACGCGTGGTCAACTCGAAGGCTTCAGCGAGGGGCAACTCGCGCTGCTTATAGAAGCTCTCCTTGCCGATCCTCTGAACATAGGACGATTTGGACGCTACGACACGCGCAAGAGCGATTGCTTCCTCGCGCTCGCGGCCCAGCGGTACCACGCGATTGACGAGGCCGATTTCGCGCGCGCGCTCGGCGCCGATCGGCTCGCCCGTCAGCAGCATCTCGAGTGCGTGACCGGGCGCCACCTTGCGCGACAGGGGTACGGCCGGGATCGCACAGAAAAGTCCGATATCGACTCCGGGTGTGCAGAACCGGGCAGCTTCGGAGGCGACGATGAGATCGCATGCAGCGACGAGCTGGCAGCCGGCGGCGGTTGCCATTCCCTGGACGGCAGCGATCACCGGCTGAGGCAGGTCGACCAGTGCCTGCATCAGCGCGGCACTTGTTTCGAAGTTCTGCTGAAAATACGCCCGGCCGCGGTCGCGGTCATTGCGATGTGCGGTCGCCTCCTTGAGGTCGTGGCCGGCGCAGAAGGCAGGTCCGTTGGATGCCAGCACGACTGCGCGAACCGTAGTGTCTTCGCGCAAAGACGCGAGAATCCCCTCCCAGCGCGGCGAGCATGTCCTCTGACAAGGCATTCCGCGCCTCGGGCCGGTTGAGTATGACGAGTGCCACGCCCTCGCGATCCTCGCGGAGGACGGTCGCGGTTGCGTCGACGTCCGGGCTGGTCGCACGTCTCGACATTTCAGACCTTGCGTTTGCGCGATGTCATACTATCCGATGCGGGGCCGGACGCGAATGCGGCCGGAGGAGGGTCCATGGACGCACCCGCGTTAAAGATGAACGCAAAAGAGGTTGCGGAGTTTCTGGCAAGGGAATTTCCGCAGGGTTTCGGTCCGCGTTCGCCAAACCAGATCGAAGCAGTTGGTCCGGGCACAGCGCGGATACGGCTCACTGCCGGAGAGCGGCATCTCCGACCTGGAGGAACCGTTTCCGGGCCGGCGATGATGGCCCTGTGCGACGCGGCGATGTACGTCGCGATCCTTGCCGCGATCGGCCCCGTCGCACTCGCGGTTACGACCAATCTGTCGATCAACTTTCTCCGCAAGCCGGAGCCCGGCGATCTCGTTGCGGAGTGCAAGCTGCTGAAGCTTGGGAAGCGGCTCGCCGTCGGAGAAGTGAGCATCTATGCAATCGGAAGTGAGGAACTCGTGGCACACTGTGTCGCGACCTATTCCATTCCTCCGCGCGAGTAGCTTAGTCGCCGGTATCAAAATACCTATATTCTAAGCCATTGAATTGTTATCAGTTTAGTTTGCTCCGGTGCGTTGACCGCCCAATGCCGCGCGTCTAGAAACGCGCCTTCTCAAGCGCTCCGACGGATCCGTCATGAAAACATTCACGGCCAAGCCGGCCGAGATCGAGAAGAAGTGGGTGCTGATCGATGCATCCGGCCTGGTCGTCGGCCGGCTTGCAACGGTTATCGCGATGCGCCTGCGCGGCAAGCACCGGCCCAACTACACTCCGCACGTTGATTGCGGCGACAACGTCGTTGTGATCAACGCCGAGAAGGTGGTGCTCACCGGCCGCAAGCTCGAGCAGAAGGTCTACCACCATCACACGGGGTATCCGGGGGGCATCAAGGAGCGCAAGGCGAAGTTCATCCTGGAAGGAAAATTTCCCGAGCGCGTGATCGAAAAGGCAGTGGAACGGATGCTCGATGAGGGACCGCTCGCGCGGAAACAGTTCGGCAACCTCCGTGTCTACAAGGGCGGGCAGCACCCGCACGAGGCGCAGAAGCCCGAGACGCTCGACGTTGCCAAGATGAACCGCAAGAACGTGAGGATCGCGTAATGGCCGACACGGTGCAGTCGCTCGAAGGTTTGGCAGCGTTGAAGCCCGCGGCGCCGGAAGCGCCGAAGCACGTGCAGAAACTCGACAAACAGGGCCGCGCCTATGCCACCGGCAAGCGAAAGAATGCGGTGGCCCGCGTCTGGCTCAAGCCCGGCTCCGGCAAGATCGTGATCAACGAGAAGACGATCGACGTCTATTTCGCGCGGCCCGTGCTGCGCATGCTGATCCAGCAGCCATTCGCTATCTCGAACCGCGCCGGCCAATTCGATGTGCGCTGCACGGTGTCAGGCGGTGGACTTTCCGGTCAGGCAGGCGCATTGCGCCACGGCATCTCGAAAGCGCTCACTTTCTACGAGCCGGATTTGCGCGGCGTGCTCAAGAAGGGCGGGTTCATGACCCGCGATTCCCGCGTGGTCGAGCGCAAGAAGTACGGTCGCAAGAAAGCCCGTCGGAGCTTCCAGTTCTCGAAGCGCTAATCGGCGTGGATCGCGGAAAATCGAAGGAGCGCGCGCCGCGCTGGCGAGCGCCGCGAGCGGCCAGCGCGGCCCTCTAAGAAATTGCCCGCGCCGGGCACTCGCCCTGATCCTCGGGTCAAAGCCAAGGAGGGCTCGTCGGCGCGGGCTGCCGCGCTCTTTTTCATTTGTTTCGACTACCTTTCGATGCGTATTCGAACAACTTTCATAAAAAATTCGCGGTAACGCGGAAACAGCCTGCAAAGCGTTTTCGGAGCAATGGCCCGAATTCACTAACATTGCGGGCTTTCCGGCAAGCTGTCCGCAATACGGAGAGCACAGGCTTTGCGGCAAGGATTACTGCCGGAAAGTCAATGACGCTCGACGTTCCCACGCTCTTCATCGTCTCCATCTTCGTGACAACGATTTTGGGGCTGTTCCTGCTGTTTGCATGGGCGCAGGACCGCAGTATCCGTGCGCTTGCGTGGTGGGGAGTGGCCTACCTCATCGGCGGCGTGTCGGTTGCGCTCTACACGGTCCAGGATTTGCTTTCGAACGTCCTGTCGCTCGCGATCGGCAACGCGCTCCTGTTCGTGGCGTGCGGCGTGATCTGGAGCGGGGCGCGCCTTTTCCATGGCCATGAAGTCAAGCCGTTCTGGATGTTCGCCGGGGCCATCGTGTGGCTTACGGCACTTGCCGTTCCAGGCTTTGCAACGTCGACCATGGGCCGCGTCGTTGTCTCGTCCGTGGCGATCGCGGGCTACACGCTGTTGACGGCGTGGGAGCTTTGGGGCGGCCGCAAGGAAAGGCTTTTGTCCCGTTGGCCTGCGATGGCCGTGCTGGGACTGCATGGGATCGTCTTTCTCTTGCCGATCCCCATCGTGCTCTTGAGCTCATCCGAGATCGGTTTGACGGATTTCACCGGCGGGTGGTTTGGCGTCTTCGCACTGGAGACACTGCTCTACGCAATCGCGACCGCCTTCATCATCCTGACGATGGCGAAGGAGCGGAGCGAACGCATCCACAGGACGGCGGCGACGATCGATCCGTTGACGGAAATTTTCAATCGGCGAGCGCTCCTCGAGGCTGGCCGTCGCATACTCGGCCGCCTCGCATGGGACAAGCAGCCGGTCTCAGTGCTGATGTTCGATCTCGACCACTTCAAGAGGATCAATGACCGGTATGG
The DNA here is from genome assembly GCA_963711595.1 of uncultured Alphaproteobacteria bacterium. Classification (GTDB taxonomy): domain Bacteria; phylum Pseudomonadota; class Alphaproteobacteria; order Rhizobiales; family Xanthobacteraceae; genus JAUSIF01. Next base: position 219,105 of record CAVQER010000005.1, on the reverse strand, counting down.
TCATGCGGTGGGCGACCGGTCATTGCAGGTGTTCGCTCGCACCGCTGCAATCAAGTTGCGCGCGACGGATATCATCGGTCGACTCGGCGGCGAGGAATTTGCCGCCATCCTGCCGGGTACCAGCTTGCTGTCGGCTGCCGTTGCCGCTGAACGTGTGCGTGTCGCGTTCGAGGAGGCGGGAAAGGAGATCGACGGCCTGCCGATCGACGGGACCGTTAGCATCGGTGTCGCGGCAACCGAAGATCCTGATTGTGACATCGACTCACTGTTTGCCCAGGCAGACAGGGCCCTCTATGCGGCCAAGGCCGCCGGTCGCAACCGCTATGTCCTGACTGGATCGGAGGAAGAGCTCGCGGCTCCGCCAATTCCGGCGAAGCTCGAAATCGTTGAAGCACCGGTCGAGCGCCGCGGCAGCATCAGCCTCGCGCCGAGCGATCTCGCGCTCGCGATCGCGGCCGCCAGGTCCGCAATCAAATCGGCCGCATAGTCGGGCGCGTTCTCAATCATTGGTCATCATGGCCCAGCTTGGCCGTGTCGTTCTGAGTCATTCCGGGACGCGTCGAAGACGCGGGCCCGGAATCCATATTCCAGTGCTGTGGTCATGGATTCCGGGCTCGCCGCTTCGCGGCGCCCCGGAATGACGAAGTCGATTGCTTTTTATTGAATCCTGAAGGGCGGCCGTAGGGCCTGCTGTGGATAATGCCCGCACTGTTCCTCGCGTCCCCACATTGAGATCCCCCGCCCGATAGGCCGATGCAGCTCGACGTCCACACGATGTTCGTGGTGACGATCGCCGTCACCGTGATCCTTGGTTGCCTGCTGATCTATGCCTGGTACCAGCATCGGAAGATTCCGGCGCTGGCCTGGTGGGGTTGCGCGCACATGGTCGCGAGCGCGGGCGTCTGGCTGGTTAGCCGGCAAGGTGTTCTGTCGGATTTCTGGTCGATCGAGGCGGCGAACGCCTTGCTGTTCGTTGCGGCCGGAATGACGTGGACCGGGGCCCGGCTATTCGACGGAAACCGCGTTTCGCTTGTCGGCACGTTTGGTGGCGCAGCCGCCTGGTTACTCGCGTCGCAGATCTGGAATTTCATGTCGACCCCGCACGGGCCGATTGTTTTCAGCTCGATGATGATTGCGCTGTACACGTTCGGCGCGGCGATCGAATTCTGGCGGGGGCGTGATGAAAATCTGCTGTCGCGGTTGCCGCTGATTGTTCTTCTGTCGATGCACGGCGTCATCTATTTCGCGCGGGTCCCGCTCGCGCTGCTCATGCCCGGAGGCAAGAGCGAAGCCTTCTTCTCCAATGCGTGGTTCGGCGTGATCGGTCTCGAGTCGCTTCTCTATATGATCGCGACGGCCTTCATTCTGCTGGCGATGGCGAAAGAGCGCACCGAGATGGAGCACAAGGTTGCGGCGTCGATCGATTCTCTCACGGGTATCGCCAATCGGCGAGCATTCCTCGAGACGGCCGTGCGTGCCCTGAAACAACGAACGCGGACGCCGCAGCCGGTGTCGGCGCTCCTGTTCGATCTCGATTGCTTCAAGTCGATCAACGATCGATATGGACATGCGGTAGGAGATCGCGTCTTGCGGGCGTTCGCCGACGTGGCAGCCGTTGAATTGCGCTCAACGGACCTGCTCGGCCGCTTGGGAGGCGAGGAGTTTGGAGCGCTTCTTTTCGGTGCAGAGGCAAGCAGCGCCGCAGCCACGGCCGAGCGGATCCGGCGGAATTTTGCGTCGATGCCGCTTGGGAACGGCGATCAACTCGGCGTCAGTGTAAGCATCGGTGTCGCAAGCGTGTCGGCGAGCGAACCAACGGAAATCGAAAGTCTGCTGACGCGCGCCGACGAAGCGCTCTACGTGGCGAAGGCGCGCGGACGAAACCGGATCGAGATTGCCGATGCATATGCCGGCGGTGCCGTTATGCGAATTGGTGGCGATGTGCCCGCGGCCGAACTGCCGGCGCAAAATTCCGCCAATGCCGCACTCGGCGTCGTTGTCAGTCCTGCAATATCGCCGGCACAGGAGGGCGACCTGCGTCCTTCGGTCGTTGTTTCCGGGCGTCCGCTAGCCGGCAATTTTTCCGCCGCCCTTGCGCGTGATGGCAACGATCGCCGGCCGCGGAGTCTGAGTTTGTCGCCTATTAGAAAGGCGGCTCAACACCTCCACAAAAAAACGTCGCGCCGCCGCGCTCGTTTTTCCGGTTTTGGAAGTTCAGTTCTTGAGGGCCTCTGCCATGAATTCGCGATACGGCTCCGCCGCACCACGGTCATCACCGATGGTTGGAACGGGCCCTTTCGGTGGCGGCAACCCGCAGAGCTCCGCGGCCACCCGCAGCGCGCCGGCAGGATCTCTCACCATGTCCTCATAATTGATGATGCGAACTCGATCCGGAAGCTTGGCGGCCAACACATCCATCATCTGATGGTACCAGCGAACATGTTCACGGGCGGTCTTGAGGTCGTACGCGTAAGCGTTTCGCTGCCGATATTGACGCAAGTAGATTCGCAGCAACGTGTCGTCCACGTCCCGCTTCACAAAGATAAGATGGACGTTTGGAAATACGATCGCTGCCAAGGCCGCATCGGCGATACGAGCTGGATGTGTATTGGTAAAGACCCGCGCCGATCCGGCGCGCCGGGAAAGTTCCTCGAGATAGATTTCGCGGCAGAGTGGATAGAGTTGCGGTGGGAGAATTTCGAACAGATCTCGCGTCGGCAATCCCGCCGTTTGATACGTGCGGCGGAGCGCGATGTCCACGCTCGGATTCTCGTAACCGCGCTTGACCCCATCGAGTGTGGCCACGAGACGCTCCATCGTCGTCTTGCCCGACCGCGACGGTCCGAGGATGAAGAGCGAAATGGGTAGTTTGGCGTCGTTCGCGGCTGCGACCTTATTCGCGCGCAGCAACGCCAGGACCGTGCGCTGTCTCTCAAACAAATCGTGCACTTCTTGCTTCAGCGGGAGAAATAACTTCTGGTTTGCGGGTACGGCGCATTCCCAAGCTTCCTTGTAGCGGCCGGCTTTATCCAGAGCGGCCGCGCGTACGAAAGCGACTTGTGTCTTACTTGTTTCATCTGCGTCCGGTGAGGATTGCTCGTACTTCTCAAGTTCGGACAACAGATCCACGCTAAAGAGCGACGAGGGAAGATTGGCGAGCGCGGCCAGGGGCTCGAATGATTGCGCCCCCTCTAGCAGCATCTTCTCGAACGTCGCGGCGGCCGCGGCGTTCTCGCCAAGATAAGAGTATGTCCAACCCAATCCGGCGGACGCGGGCAAGAGGTTCGGTTCGGATTCCAGGGCTTGCGCGAACGCGTCCCTGGCGAGATCGTATTCGCGTTCCTCACTGTAGATTTCGCCGAGGGTAATCAGGACGTTCGCGTCCCGCGGTTTGATCGCTCTTGCCAGTTCGAGCGTTTGTGCCGCCATCTCGTGGGCTTTCAGCTCCAGATAGACTCCACTGAGCGCAGTCAGCGTCGACCAACTGCGCGGATTGAGCATGGCCGCACGAACGAGACTGTTGAGAGATTGCTGGTAGTTCTCCTTGTCTGCGTAGATGAGTCCAATCGTATGCAGCGCCGCCATGTAGTCGGGGTGCTCGCGGAGAAGCGATTCGCAGATCCTTTGCGCGCGATCGAGCTTGCCCTGCAGCCGCAGCTGTTCGGCCTGCTCCAGGCGAATGAAACCGTCCTGCAAAGGATTGTCGCCGCGCTTTGGAGTGGCTTCGTCGGCCGTCAAATCCGGCGACCAGGAGACGTTTTGGACGTTGACCCGAAATTGCGACACGATTCCCCCTACTAAGATGATGCACGGCGCATCCGTCCCTCGAGTCCGCCACGCGCCCGTGTATTTTGCCTCTCACTAATCCCCGCGCACCGTATTGGTGTCAAACGCGTCCTTTTTCGGATACTTGTGGCCAAAAAGACACGCCGGAGCTGATGCCCGTCCCGCCTAACGCATTGATTTGTCGATCATTCCTTAGCAACACATTCTTGCCGTTCGTCCCCAGGGGGGAAGACAAGTATTTGCCCAAAACGGACAGGCGTGGAAAATAACGTCATCCAACTACCAATCGAACTCGGGCAGTCCCGGGCAGGGGGTCTTCATGAAAAACCATCACAAGCTTCTGTGCACTGCGGCCGCTGTTGCCATTACGGTTGCGCTTAGCGGGCCGATCATGGCGGCAGACGCTCCGGTGCGAAAGGGCCCGGCACCTATTGCCGCTCCGATGTTCGACTGGTCGGGCTTCTATATCGGTGGCCACGTCGGTTACGGCCGAACAAGCTTTACCGGCCAGGACTGGCTGGTGTCCCGGCACTTTCGCCTAAGCCGAAGGGATTTCTCGTCGGTCTCCACGCTGGCCAAAATATTCAAGCTGCTTCCAATTGGCTCTGGGGCTGGGAGGTTGACGTAACCGCTACTCCAGGCTGGAGCGAGACATTACAAACTAGCCCAGGCGCTTCTTCACTTGTTAGCGGCCATCATAATGCCATGGCGTCGCTCCGCGGTCGCCTAGGTTGGATCTTTGATCGCACGCTCATTTACGCGACCGGCGGCATCGCGGGCCACAGCTGGAATGGCTTCGGCGCCTCCACGCCACAAGAGACATGGCAAGCAGAGGCTTACTTGGGCACCCGTGGCGGGAGTCGGCATCGAATGGAAGGTTAGGCCGAACTTCAGTTGGAGGGTGGAAGGACTCTACTACTGGAACAGAGGCATCAATGCTGATCCGGGTACTTCAGGTTTCGTGAAGTTCAAGAACACCGCGGTCATACGTATCGGCGCCAGCTGGTACTACTGACCGCTCCGACCCCTTGCGAGCAACGGAAGCCCCGGGCCAGACCCGGGGCTTCTCGTTTGTCAGAGGTCCGATCGTCAGCCGTCGATTTGTCCGCCGTAAAATCCCCGCGATCGAATCTGGCAGCGATGACATCCCCGAGTGTCGGATTGTCGGAGCAGTTGCGCCCCATGTTTTCGGAAGCCTCACAGGCTTGGGCGCGGGTGCGGGAGTAGTGGCCGTTATCGTCCCGGATCATAAGGTTTCGATACGGCAAGCGAGCGGCCAAATTCACAGTCAAATCGCGTGGTCGGAACTTGTTAACCCTTGTGGCGTTAGGTTCGCACGTATGGCGATCCAACCGACCCGTGATGTTGATGCCGCGCTCGCCCGCCTGAACTCCGCGGCGCAGGGAGCCGGTTTGGCGCTTGTCTGCAACCACGACTCCTCGGAAGAATTGCATCGGTCGCTGGTGCGCGCGTATCTGAGCTCACACCCGCTGAAGCATCCGGTCGCCTACGCGACCGTCATCGGATTGGGCCGCGATCTTTCCTAATTTCTGCGTCGGTCGCTGAGCGTCGCTACACTGAGATCCAGTGCGGCGCGGATCGACGCGATTACGGATTTCCGAGTCGGATTGGGTCCGAACTGGCCTTCCATGGCGAGGGTGGCCAACCCATGCACCAAGGACCATTGTCCGAGCAGTCGTGGGTCACGCCACGCTTCCGCCGCTCGAATTGGCTGGTGCGTGCTTCCGCGCACGTCAGCCACTGCCTGCCTCAGGGTCGCGAACGCGGCGTCGCCGGCGATTCCGATGCGTGCTGTTGCTCGGTTTACGTGAGAACTGTGAAACATCAGACGGAAGAGCGCCGGATGCGCGACGGCAAAGCGAACATAGGCGAGATGGCCGGCGATCAGCCGCTTGTCGGCGCCGTGTTCGCGGGACACGGCTGTCGTGATCGCGAGAGGTCAGCCGCTCGAATCCCGAGGCGGCGACTTCCGTCAGCAAGCCGCGCACGTCGCCGAAATGATGCGCGGGTGCGGCGTGCGAAACTCCGGCGCGACGCGCGCACTCGCGGAGCGTAAATCCTTCAACACCGCGCTCTTCGAGAACGCGCTCCGCGGCGGCGACCAGCGCCGCGGCGAGGTCGCCATGGTGATAGGGCTCGCCGCGCCCTGACGTCTTTCCGCGGCTCATGACGTGGCCTTAGCATTTTGATGTTTCCGCTGTCAAGATTAAACTTGACAATGAAAAGATTGATGCTCAGCATAACCTTCATTACTGATTTGGGAGATCGCAATGAGCGCAGCTCAAGTATTTGGCATCGCAAATCCCTTCGCGCTGATCGGTTGGGCCATTCTCGTTGCGGCGATCGTGCTCGGGCGTCCTTGGTTGCGCGACGCGATTGCGGGAACGCTGTGGCCGCTTGCCCTGTCCATACTGTACATCGCCGCCCTTGCCATCGGTTGGGGTCAAGCCGGCGGCGGTTTCTCCAGCCTTACGGACGTGCGGACGCTCTTCGCGTCGGACTGGATGTTGCTCGCGGGGTGGGTGCACTACCTGGCGTTCGACCTGTTCGTCGGTGCATGGATCGCAGGAGAGACCGAGCGGACCGGGACTTCGCGCATCGTGCTGGTGCCGGTGCTGCCGTTGACCTTTCTGTTTGGGCCCGCGGGATATTTCCTGTTTCTCGTTCTTCGGCATGCATTCGCGCGCCGTGGCGCGCTTCGCTCGGGAGAATGAACATGAGAGCGATCCAAGTCGGAGCGACGAGCGGCGTTCTGCGCTTCTCCTTCTACGAGGAACTACGCGAGCGCCAACCGGTCCTCGCTGCGTTTTCGTTCGTATTGCTGGCGGCCATGGCTCCTACGTTGGTCGCGATGGCGATCGATGCGCGGCTCTTTAACGGCATCAATGTCTGGCTGAAGCCCTTCAAGTTCGAGCTATCGACGGTCGTGCACCTGATGACGTTGGCCTGGTTCTGGCCGTACCTCGATGAGCGGCTGCGGAAGAGCGTCGCGGGGAGGGGGGCCGCGTGGACGATCGGGCTGATCTTCGTGGCTGAGGTTGGCTACATCACCTTCCGCGCGTCCCTCGCGGAAGGATCGCATTTCAACACCGCCACTCCAGCCGCAGCGATAGCGTACCCAGTCATGGGCGCGGCGATCCTGGTCGCCGTGGGTCTCACCGCCTGGATCGGCGTCCTGATCCTGCGTTCGTCCGCCGGCGCACTCGCGCTGCCACTTCGGCTCGCGATCGGCTTGGGCCTCATCGCCGGCAGCGCGCTCGGCGGGTTCACCGGTGTCTACATGAGCAGCCAGACCGGTCACTGGGTTGGCGGCGTAGCGAGCGACGCGGGTGGCGTTCCGCTATTCGGCTGGTCGCGCGCAGCAGGTGACCTGCGGGTAGCGCACTTCATAGGCCTCCATGCAATGCAAGGGATCCCGCTCGTCGGATATCTGGTGCGGCAGATGCCGGCTGGCCGCACCATCGTTTGGCTGACGCTCGCGCTCTGGATTGTCGCGACCGCGGCGACTTTCTTCCAGGCCGTGCAGGGACGGGCGCTGCTTCCGTTCTGAGCGGTGCTCACCAACGACTTGAAAGGAAAACGGGGCGCTGATCGGCGCCCCGTCAGCCTGACCGCGGTCGCCCACGGTCCGGGAGGAACTCACGCCGAGTAATACATGTCGAATTCAACCGGATGCGGCGTGTGCTCGAAACGGATTACTTCCGCCATCTTGAGCGAGATGTAGGAGTCGATGAAGTCGTCATCGAACACGTCACCCTTCTTGAGGAACTCGCGATCCTTGTCGAGGTTTGTGAGCGCCTCTCGCAAACTGCCGCACACGGTCGGGATCTTTTTCAGCTCACGCGGCGGCAAGTCATAGAGGTCCTTGTCGACTGCCTCGCCGGGATCGAGCTTGTTCATAACGCCGTCGAGGCCCGCCATCAGCATGGCGGCGAACCCGAGATAGGGATTGCAGAGCGGATCGGGGAAACGCACCTCGACGCGCTTTCCCTTGGGCGAGCTCGCCAACGGAATACGGCACGATGCGGAGCGATTGCGAACCGAGTACGCGAGAAGCACGGGAGCCTCGAAACCCGGCACGAGACGCTTGTATGAATTGGTGGTCGGGTTGGTGAAGGCGTTGAGCGCGCGGGCGTGCTTTATGATGCCGGCAATGTAGCTCAGGCACGTGTCCGAGAGGTCGGCGTACTTATTGCCGGCAAAAGTGGGCGTCGAGCCTTTCCAGATCGACTGGTGGCAGTGCATGCCCGAGCCGTTGTCGCCGTAGATCGGCTTCGGCATGAAGGTTACGGTCTTGCCATAGATGTTGGCGACCATGTGGATGCAATATTTGTAGATCTGCATCTGGTCGGCCATCTTCACGAGCGGCGAGAACTTCATGCCGAGCTCGTGCTGGGCGGCGCCAACTTCGTGATGGTGCTTCTCGACGGCGACGCCCATCTTGGCCATCGAACCGAGCATCTCGGAGCGCATGTCCTGCGCGGAGTCCTGCGGCGGGACGGGGAAGTAGCCGCCCTTCGTGCGCATGCGATGGCCGAGATTGCCGCCCTCGTATTCGGTGGCCGTATTGGTCGGCAATTCGATCGAGTCGATGCGGAAGCCGGTGTTGTACGGATCGGACGAGAACCGCACGTCGTCGAAAATAAAGAACTCGGCCTCGGGACCGAAATAGGCGATATCGCCTGCGCCGGTCGACTTCATGTAGGCGACCGCCTTCTTCGAGATCCCGCGCGGATCGCGATTGTAGGGCTCGCCCGTAGTCGGCTCGAGCACGTCGCAGACGATCGAGAGCGTGGTCTCAGCGAAGAACGGGTCGATGCAGGCGGACTCGGGGTCCGGCATCAGATTCATGTCGGATTCGTGAATCGGCTTCCAGCCGGCGATCGACGATCCGTCGAACATCACCCCTTCGGCGAACGCGTCCTGGTCGAACAGGCTCACGTCGAAAGTGACGTGCTGCCACTTTCCGCGCGGATCGGTGAAACGGCAGTCGACGTACTTGACGTCGTTGTCCTTCATGAACTTGAGGACGTCATTGGCAGTCTTCATGGAAACTCACCCCCTGTGTTCAATCCCCTCGAGCCCGAGGCGTTGGATGTTTCATTATATGTCCGTTTAGATCGCGTCGACGCCCGACTCGCCGGTGCGGATGCGGATCGCTTCCTCGACATTGGACACGAAAATCTTGCCGTCGCCGATGCGGCCTGTTTGCGCGGCGCGCCGGATTGCATCGATCGCTTTTTCCAGCATGTCATCGGCGAGCACGACTTCGATTTTCACCTTGGGAAGAAAATCGACGACGTATTCAGCGCCGCGATAGAGCTCGGTGTGGCCCTTCTGCCGCCCGAAACCCTTGGCCTCGGTCACCGTGATCCCCTGAAGTCCTGCTTCCTGAAGCGCTTCCTTCACCTCGTCGAGCTTGAACGGCTTGATGATGGCCTCGATTTTCTTCATCGCTTCTCCTTTTTGACGCCCTTCGTCGCCCCACTCGCGCGCGCCGGAAGCACGCGCGGGGTAGCAGGGTCCGTGCCATGTTGCCGTCGCCCGCAAAAATCATGATGATTTAGTCAGTTGTGCAGAAAATGTGCCCCCCGGCAGCGGATTGAATGGTGAGCCTGCATACGATTTGTGCATTCCGCCCAAGGATTATGCAAGTGCGCGAAGGGCGTGTGCGCGCGCGGCGAGGCGGTCCAATCGGGCTGCGGGGAACTGAAATTCGGCGGGTGAGGTAGGATTTGGGCATGCATGAACTCCTAACTCCGGCGGAAATGGCCGAGGCCGACCGGCGCACGATTGCGGCTGGGACGACGGGCGAAAAATTGATGGATCGCGCCGGACGGGCGGTCGCCGATCTCGTTGCCAATCGATACCCGCTCGGCACGCGCATCGTTGTGGCCTGCGGTCCCGGAAACAACGGTGGCGATGGATTTGTCGCAGCTCGGATCTTGCGCGAGCGCGGATACCCGGTGCGAATTTCATTGCTCGGATCGCGCGAGGCTCTTGCAGGGGATGCCGCGAAGGCGGCGGGCAAATGGGGCGCGGACGTTTCGGCGATGTCGGCTTCGTCACTCGACGAAGCCGACGTCATCGTTGATGCGTTGTTCGGCGCGGGCCTCACGCGCGATCTGGGGGGCAAGGCGAAAGTAGCCGTCGAACAAATCGCGGCCTCCGCTCTGCCGGTGGTGGCCGTGGATCTGCCGAGCGGCATCGACGGTGGGTCCGGCCAGGTTCGAGGAGCGGCGGTCCGGGCGATCGAGACCGTCACCTTCTGCCGAAGGAAACCGGGCCACTTGTTGTTCCCCGGCCGCGGGCACTGCGGAAGAACTCATGTGGCTGACATCGGCATTTCGACGTCCACAGTGGCTGCCGTGAATTCGCGGACGTTCGCGAACGAGCCGGCCTTGTGGCTACAGGCACTGCCCGTGCCGAGTGCCGGCGGTCACAAGTATGATCGGGGTCACGTGGTGGTCGTGAGCGGCCCGATGCATGCGACCGGAGCGGCGCGACTTGCCGCCCGGGCCGCCTTACGCGCGGGCGCCGGGTTGGTGACGATCGCGGCCCCGAAATCGGCAGTCCCAATCCTCGCGTCAGCGCTCACGGCTGTGATGGTGCGTGAGGCGAACGGTGCGAAAGGGCTCGCTGCACTTCTCGCCGACAAGCGGCTGAACGTCGTGCTGCTCGGCCCTGGGCAGGGGGTTGGCAAGGGAACGCGGGAGGCGGTGGCCGCGGCAGCGAAGGCGGGTCGCGCCGTCGTGCTCGATGCGGACGCTCTTTCGAGTTTTTCCGAATCCGCTGAGTCGCTTGCGCGGCTTCTTTCGAGGGTTCCGGCAGCAGTTCTTACCCCGCATGAAGGCGAGTTCGCACGCCTCTTTCGCCACGGCAATCAAGCCGTCCGGGCGGACTCGAAAATCGACCGCGCTCGCGCCGCCGCGCACAAAATGAACGCAGTCGTCGTCCTCAAGGGGCCGGATACGGTCGTTGCCGCACCCGATGGGCGGGCGGCAATCGCAAACAATGCGCCGGCCTGGCTCGCGACCGCGGGCACGGGCGATGTACTGGCGGGGATCGTTGCGGGCCTGCTGGCTCAGCAAATGCCCGGCTTTGAATTGGCCTGTGCGGCCGTCTGGCTGCACGGTGCGGCCGGGAACGAGGCCGGTCCCGCCCTGATCTCGGAAGACCTCGATGCCGCACTGCGGGTCGTCCTTCGGGCTCTGCATGAGGCCGAAAACGCAAGCGGTCCCGCGACCTTGTGACGGCGACGCGTAACGCCCATATTTTTGCCCGGTAGAAGCCCCGTGCTATAGACGCGCCGGCCGGTGCCGGACGTGCGGCCCCGCGCCTCCAGCGGGCGTGGCGGAACTGGTAGACGCGCGGGATTTAGGTTCCCGTGACGCAAGTCGTGGGGGTTCGAGTCCCTCCGCCCGCACCATCCCCGTGCTGGCACGCTGCAACAGAGCAAGGCTGGAATCCGAAACGATGCAAGTTACCGAAACCCTCGCCGAGGGGCTGAAGCGTGAGTACCAAGTAGTGCTGCCGGTCGCCGAGTTGGACCAGCGGGCGACCGAGCGGCTTTCCGCGCTCAAGGATCGTGTGCGGCTCGACGGCTTTCGCCCCGGCAAGGTGCCGATCCCCCATCTCAAGCGCGTGTACGGCAAGGCCGTCATGGGCGAGGTGATCGAACAGGCGATCAGCGAGGCGAACAGCAAGATCGTCAGCGACGGCGGTTTCAAGCTCGCCGTAGAACCGCGCATCACGCTTGCCTCAGATGAGCAGGATGCAGTCAAGGAAGTAATCGAGGGCAAGGCCGATCTCGCCTTCAAGGTTGCGTTGGAACTGCTTCCAAAAATCGAGCTCGCCGATTTCCGGAAGTTCGAGCTGCAGCGGCCGGTCGCGCCGGTCGCGGACGAGCACGTCGACGAAGCGCTCAAGAAAATCGCCGAGGCGAACCGCAGCTACACGGACAAGGAAGGCAAGGCCGAGACCGGTGACCGGGTGATCATGAACTTCAGGGGCACGATCGAGGGCACGCCGTTCGAAGGCGGCACCGCCGACGCGGTACCGGTCGTGATCGGACAGGGAAGCTTCATTCCCGGTTTCGAAGAGCAGATCGTCGGAATGGAGAAAGGCGAGACGCGCAAGATCAAGGTGACGTTTCCCGGCAACTATCTCGCGGAGCATCTGGCCGGCAAGGAAGCGGAGTTCGAGGTCACGACCACCGGCATTGGCGGGCCCGATGCGTTGAAGATCGACGACGACTTTGCGAAGGGCCTCGGCTTGGAGTCGCTGGAGAAAGTCAAGGCGAACGTGCGCGAGCGACTCGAGAAGGACTATGCCGGCGCGTCACGCGTAAAGCTGAAACGCGCGCTGCTCGACCTCATGGACGAGCGGCATCGCTTCGAGGCGCCGCCGTCGCTCGTCGAGCAGGAATTCGCGGGAATCTGGAATTCCGTCACCGAAGAAATGAAGACAAACAATCGCACCTTCGCCGACGAGGACACGACAGAAGACAAGGCGCGCGAGGAGTACCGCAAGATCGCCGATCGGCGCGTGCGGCTCGGGCTCGTCCTCGCTGAGGTCGGCGACAAGAACTCGATCACGGTGAGCGAGGAAGAGTTGACCCGAGCGGTTGTGGAGCAGGCGAGGCAGTATCGAGGCCAGGAACAGCAGGCGTTCGATCAGATGCGTAAGAACCCGCAGGTCTTGGCCCAGCTCCGGGCGCCGCTGTTCGAAGAGAAGGTCGTCGATTTCCTTATTGAGCTGGCCAAGGTGACCGACAAGTCCGTGACGCGCGAGTGGCTCTATACGGACGACGACGACCACGATCACGATCATGATCATGATCATGATCACGACCACGATCACGGGCATCATCACCATCACGGTCATGATCATGACCACGACCACGGCGGTTCAGCCAAGAAGGGTGCAAAGAAGACTGCCGGGAAGGGCAAGAAGAAATAACACCGACGGGGTAGGGGCGCCGCGATCGGCTATTGTGGTTCCATTGCGAATCGCGCGGTACCGCGCGGAGGACAAGGCATGCGTGATCCCCTCGATACCTATATGAACCTCGTGCCGATGGTGGTCGAACAGACCAACCGGGGCGAGCGCGCGTACGACATCTTCTCGCGGCTCCTGAAGGAGCGGATCGTGTTCATAACCGGCCCGGTCGAGGACGGCATGGCATCGCTGATCGTGGCGCAGCTGCTGTTCCTGGAGGCCGAGAACCCGAAAAAGGAAATCTCGATGTACATCAACTCGCCGGGGGGCGTGGTGACGTCTGGCATGGCGATCTACGACACGATGCAGTTCGTGCGGCCGGCGATCGCGACGCTCTGCATCGGGCAAGCCGCTTCCATGGGCTCGCTGCTGCTCGCGGCGGGAGAGAAGGGCATGCGGCACGCGCTGACGAACGCGCGAATCATGCTGCATCAGCCGTCGGGCGGGTTCCAGGGCCAGGCCTCGGACATCGAGCGCCATGCCGAGGACATCGTGAAAATGAAGCGCCGGTTGGAGGAGATCTACGTCCGGCACACCGGCAAGGACAAGCAGACGATCGAGCGCACGCTCGACCGCGACTACTTCATGACCGCCGAAGAGGCCAAGAAATTCGGGCTCGTCGACTCAGTCCTCGACAAGCGTCCGACGGACGAACACGCAGGGAAAGAACTCGCAAGTAAAACTTAAGGATGCGGCGAGCCGCCTCGGTTCCCCGGCCCTTTTGCCGGATAGCGAATCGGACACACCGAGCGGGGATTCTCCATTGGCAGCTTAGCATTAATGGATTCTTGATCCCCCAGGCACTAGCATGCTTCGCTAGGAGCATGCTTCAAGGGAAGCAGACCGCGCTGTACTCCGGCAAAGTGAACCCGGACCGGCGAAGGGACGGAGACACGGAATGAGCAAGGTCGGCGGCGACTCCAAGAACACGCTCTACTGCTCGTTCTGCGGCAAGAGCCAGCACGAGGTCCGCAAGCTTATTGCGGGCCCAACCGTATTCATCTGCGATGAATGCGTCGAACTCTGCATGGACATCATTCGCGAGGAGAACAAGTCCTCGCTCGTGAAGTCGCGCGACGGGATCCCGACGCCGAAGGAAATTCGCAAGGTGCTCGACGATTACGTGATCGGTCAGGATCACGCGAAGAAGGTTCTCTCCGTCGCGGTGCACAATCACTACAAGCGGCTCAACCACGCGACCAAGCACAACGACGTCGAGCTTGCGAAGTCGAACATTCTGCTGATCGGACCGACGGGCTCGGGCAAGACTCTGCTCGCCCAGACGCTCGCGCGCATCCTCGATGTGCCATTCACGATGGCGGATGCCACGACACTCACGGAAGCCGGCTACGTCGGTGAGGATGTCGAGAACATCATTCTGAAGCTGCTGCAGGCCGCCGACTACAACGTCGAGCGCGCACAGCGCGGCATCGTCTACATCGACGAAATCGACAAGATCAGCCGCAAGTCCGACAACCCGTCGATCACGCGCGACGTTTCGGGTGAGGGCGTGCAGCAGGCGCTGCTGAAGATCATGGAAGGCACGATCGCTTCCGTGCCGCCGCAGGGCGGCCGCAAGCACCCGCAGCAGGAATTCCTGCAGGTCGACACCACAAACATCCTCTTTGTTTGCGGCGGCGCGTTCGCGGGCCTCGAGAAGATCATCTCCGCGCGCGGTCGCGGCACATCGATCGGCTTCGGCGCCACAGTGCGGTCGCCGGAAGACCGCAAACCAGGCGAAGTGTTCCGTCTGGTCGAGCCGGAGGATCTCCTGAAGTACGGATTGATCCCGGAGTTCGTCGGCCGGCTTCCGGTCGTCGCGACGCTCGAGGATCTCGATGAAGATGCGCTCAAGCGCATCTTGCTCGAGCCGAAGAATGCGCTCGTGAAACAGTTTCAGCGGCTGTTCGAGATGGAGAACGTAGAGTTGTCCATCCACGAGGAGGCACTCGGCGCAATCGCCCGCAAAGCGATCGATCGCAAGACCGGCGCGCGCGGATTGCGCTCGATCATGGAAGGCATTTGCTCGACACAATGTTCGACCTCCCGAGCCTCGAGGGGGTCGAGGAAGTTGTGATCAGCCGTGAGGTAGTCGAGGGTGGCGCTCGGCCCCTCTACATCTATGCGGACCGTGCCGGCGATGCCGGGGCAGGGGCCTCCGCCTAGGTCGGCGAGGAGCGGTGAGGGCCTGGTAGCGTTAAGGCCCGCCGATCCTTGACGAAGGGACCCCCCGTCGCCACCTAACGGTGCGACGATAGTGCTGCGGACGAGACTAGAGTGAGACCGTAGCCTTAGTTCGAATTCGCGCCACAGCCGGTTCGTCGTTCACTTCCTCCGGCAATGCTCGGCGGTTGCGGCGCCAACGGAAAGGATGAGGGGCCCATGGCCACTCAAAAAGCGCGTCCCCCGCTCACCCCCGGACAGACCCAGGCATTCCCGGTTCTGCCGCTGCGCGACATTGTGGTTTTTCCCCACATGATCGTGCCCTTGTTCGTTGGGCGCGAAAAATCGATCCGCGCCCTTGAAGAGGTGATGCGGAACGACACGTACATTTTGCTGGTCACCCAGATGAACGCCGGCGACGACGATCCGTCGACCGACGCGATCTACAAGGTCGGCACGCTCGCCTCCGTGCTGCAGCTCCTGAAGCTGCCCGACGGAACGGTGAAGGTGCTCGTCGAAGGCGTCGAGCGCGCGCAGATCAGCGGCTACACCGAACGCGCAGAATTCTATGAAGCGCAGGGGACCGTGATGGCGGTCGACCCGGCCGACAAGGTCGAGATCGAGGCGCTCGCGCGCTCCGTCGTCAACGAGTTCGAGAGCTATGTGAAGCTCAACAAGAAGGTTTCGCCCGAGGTCGTGAGCGTCATCTCACAGATCGACGACTACTCGAAGCTTGCGGACACCGTGGCCTCGCATCTCGCGGTCAAGATCCAGGACAAGCAGGCGGCGCTCGAACTTACCAACGTCGCCGGACGGCTCGAGAAGGTGCTGTCGCTGATGGAAAGCGAAATCTCGGTCTTGCAGGTCGAGAAGCGCATCCGCACGCGCGTCAAGCGCCAGATGGAGAAGACCCAGCGCGAGTATTACCTCAACGAGCAGATGAAGGCGATCCAGAAGGAGCTTGGCGACGAGGAAGGTCGCGACGAGCTTCAGGAACTGGAAGACAAGATCAAGCGCACCAAGCTGTCGAAGGAGGCGCGCGAGAAGGCGACGCACGAACTGAAGAAGCTGCGGCAGATGTCACCGATGTCCGCCGAGGCGACGGTCGTGCGCAACTATCTCGATTGGCTGCTGTCGATTCCCTGGAACAACAAGAGCAAGATCAAGAAGGACCTCGATTACGCGCAAAAGGTTCTGGACGACGATCACTTCGGTCTCGACAAGGTCAAAGAGCGCATCGTCGAGTATCTCGCGGTGCAGAGCCGCGCGAACAAGCTCTCCGGCCCGATCCTGTGCCTCGTCGGCGCCCCTGGCGTCGGCAAGACCTCGCTTGGCAAATCGATCGCCCGGGCAACGGGACGCGAATTCGTGCGCGTTTCGCTCGGCGGCGTGCGTGACGAAGCCGAGATCCGCGGTCACCGGCGCACGTACATCGGCTCGATGCCCGGCAAGATCATCCAGTCGATGCGTAAGGCGAAGAAATCCAACCCGCTGTTCCTCCTCGACGAGGTGGACAAGATGGGTGCGGACTTCCGCGGTGACCCGTCGTCGGCTTTGCTTGAGGTGCTCGACCCGGAGCAAAATCATACGTTCAACGACCACTACCTCGAGGTCGACTACGACCTGTCGAACGTCATGTTCGTGACGACGGCCAATACGCTGAATATTCCGCCGGCCCTTCTGGACCGGATGGAGGTGATCCGTATTGCCGGCTACACCGAGGACGAGAAGGTCGAGATCGCGCAGCGCCATTTGATCCCGGCGCTGGTCACGAAGCACGGCCTGAAGCCCAACGAGTGGTCGCTCGATCAGGAAGCGCTTTTGCAGATGATCCGCCGCTACACGCGGGAAGCCGGCGTCCGCAATCTGGAACGAGAGACTGCGAACCTGATCCGCAAGGCGGTCAAGGAGCTGATCGCAGAGAAGAAGGACAGCGTGGCGGTCACGCTCACCAATCTCGAGAAGTATCTCGGCGTGCCGAAGTACCGGTACGGCGAAGCGGAACGTGAGGATCAGGTTGGCATCGCGACAGGCTTGGCCTGGACCGACGCGGGCGGTGAACTGCTCACGATCGAAAGCCTGATGATGCCGGGCAAAGGCAAGATGACCGTAACCGGCAACTTGCGTGACGTGATGAAGGAGTCGATCTCGGCCGCGGCCTCCTACGTGCGCTCGCGCGCGGTCGATTTCGGCATCGAGCCGCCAATGTTCGAGAAGAAGGACATCCACGTGCACGTCCCAGAGGGCGCGACCCCCAAGGACGGCCCGTCGGCAGGCGTCGCCATGGCCACGGCTATCGTTTCGGTGATGACCGGCATTCCAATCCGAAAGGATGTGGCGATGACCGGCGAAATCACGCTACGCGGCCGCGTGCTGCCGATCGGTGGGTTGAAAGAGAAGCTGCTCGCGGCGCACCGGGGCCGCATCAAGAAGGTGCTGATCCCGGAGGAGAACGCAAAGGATCTCGCGGAGATCGCGGACACCATCAAGAGCGGTCTCGAGATCACACCGGTTTCGCGCATGGACGAGGTGCTCGAACAGGCGCTGGTGCGGAAGCTCGTGCCTATCGAATGGGACGAAGCAACCGCGAAGCCGGTCGAGCCGGTGGTCACGGACGAGGACGACTCTTCGACCGTCATCGCTCACTGAGCCGCAAATCCAACGCCGGCGCCGGTTCCGACAGGACCGGCGCCGGCTTCTTTGTGGCCGGTTAATCGATGGTTTTTCCGCTCGCGGATTCTGTTTGCTTCCTCGATTCTCGATTATCGTTTTCGATCAGGACCTTAATCGCAGAAGCGCAAAAGCCGGGGCGGATTTCGTCGCGCCCGGTAAATCCCCAGAAACCCTGTAGTGGTGCGGGTTTGTGGGGGTCCTGACTTGTTTTTGCCTTTTATTCTGACGAATTTCCGCCGTCTCCGGCACCAGCCGGTGATTCTCGCAGATCCAGGAGAAGGATCGATCCGATGACCAAGAATGAGCTGATCACCGCGGTCGCAAACTCGTCGCGTATCACCAAGACCGATGCCGCAAAGGCCGTTGAAGCAACATTCGACATCATTACCGGCGCGCTGAAGCAGGGTAATGAAGTGAAACTCATCGGCTTCGGCACGTTCACGGTAGTCGATCGCAAGGCGCGCGAGGGCCGCAATCCCCGGACTGGTCAGCCCGTGATGATTGCCGCCTCCAAGGCACCTAAGTTTTCCGCGGGGAAAGGTTTGAAGGAAGCGGTCAATATCATCTGACCAAATCGCCGCATTCCATTCCAGAAAAGCTGAATGCTCCCGCCAATGACGGGAGCATTCGCATTCTGAGGATTTCGGCGGCGTTGCCCCGCGAGGGCGATGAGGGGTAAAGCTCGTCCGGGCGGTTAGCTCAGCTGGTAGAGCGTCTCGTTTACACCGAGAAGGTCGGCGGTTCGAGCCCGTCACCGCCCACCAGCCTTCGCCGCTTCGCGGGTCGGCTGGCGAGCAGCTCGCGAGAATCCAGCGAAGCGACCGAGGTGCCCGCCGCAGCAGTCGGCGAGGCGGGCTTTCCCGGTGCTTAGACCGCTTCCTTCAATTCCTTGGAGGCGCGGAACGCGACCTTCTTGCTAGCCTTGATCTGAATCGGCTCGCCCGTGGCCGGATTGCGGCCCATGCGCGCTGCGCGATGGCGGACCTGGAGAATGCCCAGTCCGACCAAGCGAATGCGTTCGGCCTTCTTCAGATGTTTGACGATCCGATCGACAAGATCGTTCAGGATCGTCTCGGCTTGCTTTTTTGAAATGTCGTGGCCTTCCGCCAGTTCGGCGGCGAGATGCTTCAATGTGACCGTCGGTGCGGATTTGGATGCCATGGCTGAGCGACCCCTCGTAATGTGCGTTTGGCGTTCAAACGCGTTTTCTTCGCGCCTGTGGCATATGCAATTCGAGGCATGTCTAGCCATAGGCCCTGAGCGCGAATCTACCAATTTATGCCCGACATTCGGGCCTAACCTTGACTTGGCAGGGGGTGCGGCTTAAGTCCGAAACCTCCCCGGGGGCGTAGCTCAGTTGGTTAGAGCGCCGGCCTGTCACGCCGGAGGCCGCGGGTTCGAGTCCCGTCGCTCCCGCCATATTTTCAAGTACTTAGCCGGGGTTGTGAAGCGCTGGTGCCCTTTGTCAGGGCCGGCGCCTCGCATACTTTTCGTCATTCAAGCCGCGATTTGTGCCTGCTGAACGCGCGGCGAAAATGTGGCGAAAGGGGCGTTGCGGGCGCGATTCCGCCGCCCAAGGATTTCCACTGAAATGAGCGCCGATCGGTGCTCGAACACCTCGATCCGTTGCCGCACATACCGAACTCGGCCTGCCGCATTGGCCTTGGACCAATTGATGGCGACCCGTTCTGCGTCGCCCGCCGAACTTGTCGGCCGCGATCGCTTCGAGGCGCCGCACACGATCGAGCAAATGCCGGAAACTGAACCGCTTTCCGATGTTGAAGGCGAATGCGCGCGACGCTTCGCGGCCTTGCCTGACTGGGAACGCTAGGTTAAGCCAAAAACTGTCTTTCGAATTCTTCGCAACTGCGGGAGCGGGAGGCGCGCCCAGGGGAACCCGGTCCATACTGGCACCCAAGCGGCGATGCCCAGGACCGCCCGCGAGGCAATGATGACCACGCTGATCGCCGACTATCTGCCGATCGTCGTCTTCATTGGAGTGGCGGCGGCAATCGGCCTCGTGCTGCTCATTTCGCCGTTCCTCGTAGCCTATCGTGCGCCGGATGTGGAAAAGCTCTCGGCCTACGAGTGCGGGTTCGATGCGTTCGACGACGCGCGCATGAAGTTCGACGTGCGCTTCTATCTCGTCGCGATCCTGTTCATCATTTTCGACCTGGAAGTCGCATTCCTCTTCCCGTGGGCAGTCACCTTTGGGGAACTGGGTTGGTACGGCTTCTGGTCGATGATGATTTTTCTCGGCGTGCTGACCGTCGGATACATCTATGAGTGGCGGAAGGGAGCGCTCGAATGGGATTGATCGAGCGGCCGCACAACATCATCGATCCGCGTACCGGCGGCGTCACGCGCGGCGAGGATCCGTTTTTCTCGGGCCTGCGCGACGATCTAGCGGACAAGGGCTTCATCGTTGCTGCGGCCGACGACCTGATCAACTGGGCGCGCACCGGCTCGCTCATGTGGATGACGTTCGGGCTCGCCTGCTGCGCTGTCGAAATGATGCAGGCGTCGATGCCGCGCTACGACCTCGAGCGCTTCGGCTTCGCGCCGCGTGCAAGCCCGCGCCAGTCCGACGTCATGATCGTCGCGGGCACACTCACGAACAAGATGGCGCCGGCGTTGCGCAAGGTCTACGACCAGATGCCCGAGCCGCGCTACGTGATCTCGATGGGCTCGTGCGCGAACGGCGGGGGCTACTATCACTATTCGTACGCGGTGGTGCGCGGCTGTGACCGTATCGTTCCGGTCGACATCTACGTACCCGGCTGTCCGCCGACCGCGGAGGCGCTCGTCTACGGCGTGCTGCTCCTGCAACGGAAGATCCGGCGCACCGGGACGATCGAACGCTGAGGCCGGAATTCCATGGAAGAGACGCTGCGCGAACTCGGCGAGCAGGTCACGCAAGCGCTTGGGGGCGCGGTGCTCGCGTATCGCATCGAGCACAGCGAACTCACGATCGACATTGAAGCGAGCGAGATTGTGCGCGCGGCGACATTCCTGCGCGACGATCCGCGCTGCCAGTTCTGGAGCATCGTCGACGTCTGCGGCGTCGACTGGCCGGCGCGCGAGAAGCGCTTCGATGTCGTCTATCACCTGCTTTCGCCGAAACAGAACCTGCGCGTCCGGCTGAAGGTACAGACCGACGAGAAGACGCCGGTACCGTCCCTCTGCCAGGTCTACGTGGGGGCGAACTGGTTCGAGCGCGAAGCCTACGATCTCTACGGGATCCTGTTCAGCGATCATCCCGAACTGCGCCGGCTGCTAACGGACTACGGCTTTGACGGCTATCCGCTGCGTAAGGATTTCCCGCTCACGGGCTTCGTTGAGGTGAGGTGGGACGACGAACTCAAGCGCGTCGTCTACGAGCCGGTGCGGCTCGCACAGGAATTTCGCGATTTCGATTTCCTCTCGCCGTGGGAAGGCGCGGACTATGTGCTTCCGGGCGACGACAAGGCGGAAAAACCCGGGAATGGAAAGGGGGCCACATGAAGCCCTCGCTCCAGCCAGGCCTCACGCACCGGCTTAGCTTTCGTGTTTCCGACCGGCAGACGGTGCCGAACTTTTACCCGGAGTCGCCGATGTTCAAGGCGATGCCGGCCGTGTTCGCGACCGGCTACATGGTCGGGTTGTTCGAATGGTGCTGCACCGAACTCCTGAACAAGCATCTGGAGCCGGGTGAGGGGAGTCTCGGCATTCACGTGGATTTCAGTCACCTCGCGGCGACGCCGCCGGGGCTGACCGTAACCGTGGACGCCGAAGTGACGGCCGTGAACGGAAAGCGCGTGAGCTTCTTCGTCCGCGGGCATGACGGCATCGAGGCGATCGGCGAGGGCCGTCACGAGCGCGCGGTCGTGAACTACGAGAAGTTCAACGAGCGCGTAACGCAAAAGGCGCAGGTGGCAGGGGTGGCATGATGGCTGACCCGAACCTCCGCACCTTTCAAATCAACTTTGGCCCGCAGCATCCGGCCGCGCACGGCGTTCTCCGCCTCGTGCTTGAGCTCGACGGCGAAGTCGTCGAACGCGTGGATCCGCATATCGGTCTCCTGCATCGCGGCACTGAGAAGCTGATCGAGCACAAGACCTATCTGCAGGCGATCCCATATTTTGACCGGCTCGACTATGTCGCGCCGATGAACCAGGAGCACGCGTTCTGCCTCGCGATCGAGCGGCTGCTGGGCCTTGAAGTACCGAAGCGCGCGCAATTGATCCGTGTGCTCTATTGCGAGATCGGGCGGCTGCTTTCGCACATCCTGAACGTGACGACGCAGGCGATGGACGTCGGTGCGCTGACGCCGCCGCTCTGGGGCTTCGAGGAGCGCGAGAAGCTCATGGTGTTCTACGAGCGTGCGTCGGGCTCGCGCATGCACGCGGCCTATTTCCGCACGGGCGGGGTACACCAGGATCTGCCGCCGCAACTGATCGACGACATCGAAGGGTTCTGCGACCACTTCCCGAAGGTGTGTGATGACATCGAGGGGCTGCTCACCGACAACCGCATCTTCAAGCAGCGCAATGTCGATATCGGCATCGTTTCGCTGCCGGATGCGTGGGCATGGGGGTTTTCCGGGGTCATGGTGCGCGGTTCGGGTGCGGCCTGGGATCTCCGCAAGGCGCAGCCCTACGAGTGCTATTCCGAACTCGATTTCGATATTCCCGTCGGCAAGAACGGCGACTGTTTCGACCGCTATCTCATCCGGATGGAAGAGATGCGCCAGTCGATCCGGATCATGAAACAGTGCATCGCGAAGCTGCGCAGCACCGAAGGCGCGGGGCCCATCAACGTGAAGGACAACAAGGTGGTGCCGCCAAAGCGGAGCGAGATGAAGCGCTCGATGGAGGCGCTCATCCACCACTTCAAGCTCTATACCGAGGGCTATCACGTGCCGGCTGGCGAAGTGTATGCGGCGGTCGAAGCACCGAAGGGCGAATTCGGCGTCTATCTCGTGGCCGATGGCACCAACAAGCCATATCGCTGCAAGATCCGCGCGCCCGGCTTCGCGCACCTGCAGGCGATGGATTTCCTTTCGCGCGGGCACATGCTCGCCGACATTTCGGCGATCCTCGGCTCGATCGACATCGTGTTCGGGGAGGTGGACCGGTGACCGGCAGGCTCTATGCACTTGTCATTCCGGGGCGCCGCGAAGCGGCGAGCCCGGAATCCATATTGCAGAGCCGTGGTCATGGATTCCGGGCCCGCGCCTTCGGCGCGTCCCGGAATGACGGAGAAATGTGATCATGGCCGTTCGCCGTCTCGCGCCCCCTGAAGTCCAGCCGAAGGACTTCTCCTTCACGCCGGACAACCTTGCCTGGGCGAAGAAGCAGATCGAGAAGTATCCGCCGGGCCGGCAAGCGTCTGCGGTGATCCCGATCCTGTGGCGTGCGCAAGAGCAGGGCGGCGGCTGGGTGTCGGAGCCGGCGATCCGCTACGTCGCGAACCTATTGGGCATGGCGCACATTCGCGTGCTCGAAGTCGCGACCTTCTACACGATGTTCCAGCTGGAGCCGGTCGGGAAATATCTCGTGCAGCTTTGCGGCACGACGCCGTGCATGCTGCGCGGGGCAGAAGAGCTGAAGAAGGTCTGCAAGCGGCGGATCGGCGACGAACATCATGTGAGCGCGGACGGCAACTTCTCTTGGATGGAGGTTGAGTGCCTCGGTGCGTGCGTGAACGCGCCGATGGTGCAGATCAACGCCGACTATTACGAAGACCTGACGGCCGAAAGTTTCGAGAAAATTCTCGATGCCTTCGCGGCCGGCAAGACACCGGAGGCGGGACCGCAGATCGACAGGCAACTTTCCGCGCCGGTTGGCGGACCCACGACGCTCAAGACGGCGAAGGCATCCTGATGCTCGCGGACAAGGATCGCATCTACCAGAATCTCTACGGCCAGCACGACTGGGGCATCGCGGGGGCGCGCGCGCGTGGCGCATGGGACGGAACCAAGGCGATCCTGGAAAAAGGCCGCGACTGGATCATCAACGAGGTGAAGACTTCGGGCCTGCGCGGCCGTGGCGGCGCGGGATTCCCCGCGGGCCTCAAATGGTCGTTCATGCCGAAACAGTCGGATGGCCGGCCGAGCTATCTAGTGGTCAATGCGGACGAGTCCGAGCCCGGAACTTGCAAGGACCGGGAGGTCATGCGGCACGACCCGCATCTCCTCGTCGAAGGGTGCCTGATCGCCGGTTTCGCGATGGGTGCCGGCGCTGGCTACATTTACGTGCGCGGCGAGTTTATCCGCGAGCGCGAGCGCCTGCAGGCCGCGATCGACCAGGCTTACGAAGCCAACCTGTTGGGCAAGAATGCCTGCGGGTCTGGTTACGATTTCGAGCTCTACGTTCATCACGGCGCGGGTGCGTACATCTGCGGGGAAGAAACGGCGCTGCTCGAAAGCCTGGAAGGGAAAAAGGGCCAACCTCGCCTGAAGCCCCCGTTCCCAGCGAACGTCGGCCTCTACGGCTGCCCAACCACAGTGAATAACGTCGAGACAATCGCCGACGTGCCGGACATATGCCGGCGCGGTGCGGCGTGGTTCTCCTCGATCGGTCGGCCAAACAACACCGGGCCGAAGCTCTTCTGCATTTCCGGTCACGTCGAGCGACCGTGCAACGTCGAGGAAGCGATGGGCATCCAGCTGCGCGAGCTGATCGAGAAGCATGCGGGCGGCGTGCGCGGCGGCTGGGACAATCTGTTGGCGGTGATCCCGGGCGGTTCGTCGATGCCGATCGTCCCCGGCGGGCTGTGTCAGGACCTGCAGATGGACTTTGACGGCCTGGCCGCCGTGAAGTCAGCGCTCGGCACCGCAGCCGTAATCGTGATGGACCGCTCAACGGACATCATCAAGGCGATGGCGCGGATCGCGTATTTCTACAAGCACGAGAGCTGCGGCCAGTGCACGCCTTGCCGTGAAGGTGTCGGCTGGATGTGGCGAGTTCTGACGCGCATGGCCGAGGGCCGCGCGAACAAGCGCGAGATCGACCTGCTGCTCGACGTTTCGAAGCAGATCGAAGGTCACACGATCTGTGCGTTCGGCGACGGCGCTGCGTGGCCGGTGCAGGGGTTGCTGCGCCACTTCAGGCCCGAAATCGAGAAGCGTATCGATCAATACGCGGCGAACCCGCGCGCCGAACCGGTGCGCGTGGCGGCGGAGTGACGGCGAAGCCGTCATCCCGGGCGAGCCGCGAAGTGGCGAGACCCGGGATCGTGTGAGGTAGATTGAGAACGATCCCGGCTCGCGCGGCCTTAGGCCGCTTGGCCGGGGCGACGAAGAGGAAGGACGAGAGTACGCAACGATGACCAAGCTCATCGTCGACGGCAAGGAAATCGACGTCCCGCCCGAGTTCACGCTGTTGCAGGCGTGCGAGGCGGCGGGCGCCGAGATTCCACGCTTCTGCTTCCATGAGCGGCTGTCGATCGCCGGCAATTGCCGCATGTGCCTGGTCGAGCTCGTCGGCTCGCCAAAGCCGGTCGCGTCGTGCGCCTGGGGCGTGCGCGATTGCCGTCCCGGTCCGAAGGGCGAGCCACCCGTCGTCAACACCAAGACGCCGATGGTGAAGAAGGCGCGCGAAGGCGTGATGGAATTCCTGCTGATCAACCATCCGCTCGACTGCCCGATCTGCGATCAGGGAGGCGAATGCGACCTGCAGGACCAGGCCATGGCCTACGGCGTCGATCGTTCGCGCTACGCGGACAACAAGCGGGCGGTCGAGGACAAGTATCTCGGCCCGCTCGTCAAGACCATCATGACGCGATGCATCCACTGCACGCGTTGCGTCCGCTTCGCAACCGAGGTCGCTGGTGTGCCGGAGCTTGGCGCGATCGGGCGTGGCGAGGACATGGAGATCACGACCTACCTCGAGCATGCGATGAAGTCGGAGCTGCAGGGAAACGTGATCGACCTTTGTCCGGTTGGTGCGCTCACTTCGAAGCCCTATGCCTTCCAGGCGCGGCCGTGGGAACTCATCAAGACCGAGTCGATCGACGTCATGGACGCGGTCGGGTCCAGCATCCGCGTCGACGCGCGCGGGCGCGAGGTTCAACGCATTTTGCCGCGCACGAACGAGGCCGTGAACGAGGAATGGATCTCGGACAAGTCGCGTTTCGTATGGGATGGTCTGCGCACGCAACGGCTCGATCGCCCGTACATTCGTGAGAACGGCCGTCTGCGATCGGCGAGCTGGACTGAGGCGTTTGGTGCCGTTGCCGCTCGCGTGAAGGTCGCCGGTCCGGACAAAATCGGCGCTCTCATTGGCGATCTTGCGAGTGTCGAGGAAGCCTTCGCGATCAATGACTTGATGGGGCGGCTGGGCTCAGCGCATCTGGACTGCCGTCCGGCCGGCTCGGCGCTCGATCCGGCACGCGGGCGGGCGAGCTATCTTTTCAACGCGACGATAGCCGGAATTGAAAATGCCGACGCGCTTCTGATCGTCGGCGCCAATCCGCGATGGGAAGCGGCGGTGCTGAACGCACGCATCCGCAAGCGCTGGCTACGCGGCAGTTTCGAAATCGCGCTCGCGGGTGAACCGGCCGATCTCACTTACACCTATCAATACCTCGGTGCAGGCCCCGAGAGTCTTGCCGACCTTGCGGCGGGAAAGCACCCGTTCGCCGAGTACGCTGAAGAAGGCGGAACGGCCGATGTTGATCGTCGGGCAGGGGGCTCTCCAGCGGATGGACGGAAATGCCGTGCTTTCGCTTGCGGCAACGATCGCCGGCGACTGCGGCTTGATGAAGGAAGACTGGAACGGATTCTCCGTGTTGCACACGGCCGCGTCGCGTGTCGGCGCGCTCGACGTCGGTGCCGTACCCGGCAAGGGCGGGTTTGACGCGGCTGGAATTCTTGAAGGCTGCGACAACGGCAATATCGAAGTCCTGTTCCTGCTGGGTGCCGATGAGGTCGAGATTCCGGACGGCGCTTTCGTCGTCTACCTGGGCACGCATGGCGACCGTGGCGCACACCGTGCGGACGTCATTCTTCCGGGCGCTGCCTACACGGAAAAGTCGGCGATCTATGTCAACACCGAGGGCCGGCCGCAGCTCGCGAACCGTGCTGCCTTCCCGCCAGGCGACGCGCGGGAGGATTGGGCGATCCTGCGGGCCCTCTCCGACGCGATGGGGGCGAAGCTGCCCTATGACTCGCTTGCGGATCTGCGCCGCGCGATGTTCGCGAAGCATCCACACCTCGCATTGATCGACTCCGTCGAGCCCGCGAATCCGGCCGAGATCGGCAAGCTTGCCAAGCTTGGCGGCAGGGTCGACAAGGCGCCGTTTCGCTCGCCGGTTTCCGATTTCTATCTCACCAATCCGGTGACGCGCGCATCGGCAACCATGGCCGAGTGCTCGGCGCTCGCAGCGGGCAAGCTGCGATCGGCAGCGGAGTGAGACGATGAACCAGTTCTTCTGGGACTACGTCCTTCCGATCCTGATCATTGTCGGGCAGAGCCTTACGCTGCTCGTGGCGCTCCTGATCTTCGTCGCTTTCGTGCTGCTCGCGGACCGGAAGATCTGGGCGGCCGTGCAAATGCGCCGGGGCCCGAACGTGGTCGGCCCGTTCGGCTTGCTGCAGAGCTTCGCGGACCTGATCAAATTCGTGGTGAAGGAGCCGGTGATCCCATCGGGCGCGAACAAAGGGGTGTTTCTGCTGGCACCACTCGTGTCGGCGATCCTTGCGCTCGCCGCCTGGGCGGTGATCCCCCTCGATGCCGGGTGGGTGATCGCCGACATCAATGTCGGCGTGCTCTTCATCTTCGCGATCTCTTCGCTCGGCGTGTACGGCATCATCATGGCCGGCTGGGCCTCCAACTCGAAATATCCCTTCCTGGCAGCGCTGCGCTCGGCCGCGCAGATGGTGAGCTACGAAGTCTCGATCGGTTTCGTCATCATCACCGTTCTGCTCTGCGCGGGTTCGCTCAACCTTTCGAAGATCGTCGAGGCGCAGAACGGCCCTTGGGGCCTGTTCCAGTGGTACTGGCTCCCGCTGTTGCCGATGTTCGTGATCTTCTTTGTATCGGCGCTGGCGGAGACGAACCGGCCGCCGTTCGATCTGGTTGAAGCGGAGTTGGAGCTCGTCGCCGGTTTTGCTGTCGAATACTCGTCGACGCCGTTTCTGTTGTTCTTCCTCGGCGAGTATGTGGCCATCATGACCATGTGCGCGCTCGCCACCATCATGTTTCTCGGCGGATGGTTGCCACCCTTCCCGGTCGTGCCATTCACGTGGGTCCCGGGGATCGTGTGGTTTGTGGTCAAGCTCTCCTTCATGTTCTTCATGTTCGCGATGGTGAAGGCGATCGTTCCCCGCTACCGGTACGACCAGTTGATGCGGCTCGGGTGGAAGGTATTTCTGCCGATCACGCTTCTCATGGTCGTGGTGGTTGCGGGCGTCCTTCAATTCACGGGGCTCGCGCCGAAATGACCAAAGGGGTGCGCCATGGGGTTGTCACTGTCGGGCCAGATCGGCGCGCTGATCGGCGCGATGCTCGGCTACCTGAATTTTCGGGTGATCATCGGGATTCTGGAGCCGCGTCTTCGCGCGCTGGACAAGTCCGTGAACGTGGACGAGCGCGCGGCGTTCGAGCGCAAGATGGTGTTGCTGCGGCGAATCTTCTTCACCCTCGAGATCGTCATTCTCGGCTTCATCGGTTACGTGGTCGGCTCGATGTTCGGGGGGTAGCCGCATGAAGCTCGGCCTCGCCGCGCGCTCGCTGTTCCTGAAGGAATTCGTCTCGGCGCTTTTCCTCGGGATGCGTTATTTCTTCCGCCCGAAAGCGACGCTCGATTACCCGTTCGAGAAGGGGCCGCTTAGCCCGCGTTTCCGGGGCGAGCACGCCTTGAGACGCTATCCCAACGGCGAGGAGCGCTGCATCGCATGCAAACTCTGCGAAGCGATCTGTCCGGCGCAGGCGATCACGATCGAAGCGGGGCCGCGCCGCAATGACGGCACGCGACGGACGACGCGCTACGACATCGACATGGTGAAGTGCATTTATTGCGGACTTTGCCAGGAATCGTGCCCGGTCGATGCCATCGTCGAAGGCCCGAATTTCGAGTTTGCCACCGAGAAACGCGAAGAACTCTACTACGACAAGGAGCGGCTGCTCGCGAATGGGGACCGCTGGGAGCGCGAGATCGCGAAGAACATCGCGCTCGACGCGCCGTATCGGTGATCCATGGGGGCGGCTGCGCTGTTCTTCTATCTTTTCGCCGCGGTGATGATCGCGGCGGCGTTCATGGTGATCGCCGCGAAGAATCCCGTTCACTCGGTGCTGTTTCTCATCCTCGCTTTCGTGAATGCAGCGGGTCTGTTTCTCCTGCTCGGTGCCGAGTTCTTGGCGATGATCCTGGTCGTCGTTTACGTGGGCGCGGTCGCGGTCCTGTTCCTGTTCGTGGTGATGATGCTCGACGTCGACTTCGCGGAGCTGCGGCAAGGATTTCTGCAGTACCTGCCGGTCGGGGCCCTTGTCGGTCTGATCTTCCTCGTTGAACTCGTTCTGGTGGTCGGCGCCTGGGTGACGAGTTCCGGCTTGGTGAAAACGGCCGCCTCGCCGGCGGCTTCGGCCGCGGTCACCAACACCGAAGCGATCGGCCGCGTTCTTTACACGACCTACATTCACTATTTTCAGCTAGCGGGCATCGTGCTGCTCGTCGCGATGATCGGCGCGATCGTCTTGACGTTGCGGCACAAGCCGAACGTTAGGCGTCAGGATATCGGCGTGCAGGTCGGGCGTACCCGCGCAGCGTCCATCGAGGTCCGAAAAGTGCGCTCGGGGCAGGGGGTCGATGCATGACCATCGGCCTCTCGCACTACCTGACCGTCGCCGCGATCCTGTTCACGCTTGGTATTCTCGGAATCTTTCTTAACCGGAAGAACGTGATCGTCATCCTCATGTCCATCGAGCTGATTCTGCTCGCGGTGAACATCAACCTCGTCGCGTTCTCGGCTTTTCTGGGTGACATCGTCGGCCAGATCTACGCCTTGCTCGTACTGACGGTTGCCGCGGCCGAGGCCGCAATCGGCCTCGCAATTCTCGTTGCGTACTATCGCAATCGCGGATCGATCGCGGTTGAAGACGTCAACCTGATGAAGGGCTGAAATGTATCAGGCGATCGTCTTCCTGCCGCTGCTCGGCTGCATCGTCGCCGGCTTGTTCGGACGCTACGTCGGCGTGCGCGGTGCGCAAGTCGTTACCAGCGGACTACTGATCGTAACGGCGCTGCTTTCTTGGGTCGCGTTCGTCGATGTCGGCGTATACGGCCACGAGGCGCGCGTGCGCCTGTTCACGTGGATCTCGGCCGGCGGACTCCAGGTGGATTGGGCGCTCCGCATCGATTCGCTCGTTGCCGTCATGCTGGTGGTCGTTACGAACGTCTCCGCGCTCGTTCATGTCTACTCCATCGGGTACATGGACGAGGATCCGCACCAGCCGCGGTTCTTCTCGTATCTGTCGCTGTTCACCTTCGCGATGCTGATGCTGGTGACGGCCGACAATCTCGTGCAGCTTTTCTTCGGTTGGGAAGGGGTCGGTCTCGCGAGTTATCTGCTGATCGGGTTCTGGTACCTGAAGCCCGAGGCCAACGCCGCCGCGATCAAGGCCTTCATCGTCAACCGCATCGGGGATTTCGGCTTTGCTCTCGGTATCTTCGCCCTCTTCCTGATGGTCGGATCGGTCGGATATGACACCATTTTTGCCGAGGCAAAGGCGCTGGTCGGAAAGAACATTCATTTCCTCAGCTGGAATTTCGACGCGCTCACGGTGATCTGTCTGCTGCTCTTCTTGGGCGCGATGGGCAAGTCGGCGCAGTTCCTGCTGCATACGTGGCTGCCGGACGCGATGGAAGGCCCGACTCCGGTCTCAGCACTAATTCATGCCGCGACCATGGTGACGGCGGGCGTGTTCATGGTGGCGCGTTTGTCGCCGCTATTCGAGCTCGCACCCGTCGCGCTCGAGTTCGTTGTGTTCATCGGCGCGACAACCGCGTTCTTTGCGGCGACGGTCGGTCTCGTGCAGAACGACATCAAGCGTATCGTAGCGTACTCGACCTGCTCGCAGCTCGGCTACATGTTCGTCGCGATGGGCGTCGGTGCGTACTCGGTCGGCATGTTCCATCTGTTCACGCATGCGGCGTTCAAGGCGCTCCTCTTCCTCGGGTCGGGCTCGGTCATCCAAGCGATGCACCACGAGCAGGATATCCGCCGCATGGGCGGGCTCGCGCGGCTCATCCCGTTCACTTACGCGATGATGGTGATCGGAACGCTCGCGCTCACGGGCTTTCCGCTAACCGCGGGCTTTTTCTCGAAGGACGCGGTCATTGAGGCGGCTTTTGCGAGCCACGCCCGGATGGGGCAATACGCGTTCTGGCTCACGGTGATCGCGGCGGCGCTGACCTCGTTCTACTCCTGGCGGCTGATCTTTCTTACGTTCCACGGCACGACACGCGCCGATCGGCACACGCTCGAGCACGTGCACGAGTTGCCCATGTCGATGACCGTGCCGCTCGCGTTCCTCGCGGCGGGCTCGCTCATACTCGGATTCGCCTTCAAGGGGATATTTACTTCGGAGGCGGGAAT
The DNA here is from genome assembly GCA_963711595.1 of uncultured Alphaproteobacteria bacterium. Classification (GTDB taxonomy): domain Bacteria; phylum Pseudomonadota; class Alphaproteobacteria; order Rhizobiales; family Xanthobacteraceae; genus JAUSIF01. The sequence goes on along the minus strand of CAVQER010000005.1, from coordinate 187,883 downwards.
TCTCAATTTCTTCCGGGACTCGCTGTTCTCCGCAAACGGTCACGAGATCCTCGAAGAAATGCACCATGCGCCGCTATGGGTCGTGGCGGCGCCAACCGTGATGATGATCGGCGGATTCCTCGTCGCGTACTGGTTCTACGTTTACGACCCGGAAGCTCCGGCTCGCCTCGCGCGGCGGCACGACCCGCTCTACCGCTTCCTCTTGAATAAGTGGTACTTCGACGAGCTCTACGACTTTCTGTTTGTACGCCCGGCGCTGCGCGTCGGCCGCTTCCTGTGGAAGCGCGGCGACGGCTGGTTCATCGACGGATTCGGGCCTGACGGCGTTTCCGCACGGGTGATCGATGTGACGCGCAACGTCGTGCGGCTGCAGACCGGCTACCTCTATCACTATGCCTTCGTGATGCTGATCGGGGTCGCTGCGCTCATCACGTGGTTCATGGTGCGGGGAGGCGCGGGATGACGCCCGACTGGCCGATCCTCTCCGTCACGATCTTCCTGCCGCTCGTCGGCGCACTGTTCATCTTCGCGCTATCCGGCGACGACGAAGCGACCAACCGGAATGCGCGCTACGTGGCGCTGTGGACCACGCTCGCGACTTTCCTCGTGTCGCTGCTGCTCGCGGCCGGATTCGACCGGTCGGTGGCGGACTTCCAGTTCGTGGAGAACCGCCCCTGGCTTGGAGGCGCGTTCCGCTACCAGGTGGGTGTCGACGGCATCTCGCTGCCGTTCGTGCTGCTCACGACGTTCCTCATGCCGATCGCGATTTTGGCGAGCTTCGATCCGATCCAGAAACGCGTGAAAGAATACATGATCGCGTTTCTGGTGCTCGAGACGCTCATGGTCGGCACGTTCTGCGCGCTCGATCTCGTGCTGTTCTACGTGTTTTTCGAGGGCGGCCTTATCCCGATGTTCCTGATCATCGGCGTATGGGGCGGCGCGCGGCGCGTCTACGCGACGTTCAAGTTTTTCCTCTACACGCTCGCCGGTTCGGTACTGATGTTGCTCGCCATGATGGCGATGTACTGGCATGCGGGCAGTACGGACATTTCGACATTGCTGAAGCACAGCTTCCCAGCCGGCATGCAGACCTGGCTGTTCCTCGCGTTCCTCGCTTCGTTCTCGGTGAAGCTGCCGATGTGGCCGGTGCACACGTGGCTGCCCGACGCCCATGTCGAGGCGCCAACGGCCGGGTCGGTGATCCTTGCCGCCATTCTTCTAAAGCTCGGCGGGTACGGCTTCCTGCGGTTCTCGCTGCCGATGTTTCCCGACGCGTCGCTTTACTTCGCGCCGATGATGTTCGTGCTGTCGGTCGTCGCTATCATTTACACGTCGTTGGTGGCGCTCGCCCAGGAGGATATGAAGAAGCTGATCGCCTATTCCTCCGTCGCGCACATGGGTTTCGTCACGATGGGGATGTTCACCTTCACGCAGGAAGGTGTGCAAGGCGCCGTGTTCCAAATGGTATCGCATGGACTGGTGTCGGGCGCGCTCTTCCTCTGCGTCGGCGTGATCTACGACCGGATGCACACGCGCGATATTGCAGCCTATGGCGGCCTTGTGAACCGGATGCCGATCTACGCCGCTGTGTTCATGGTCTTCACGCTCGCAAACGTGGGTCTTCCGGGGACATCCGGGTTCGTCGGCGAGTTTCTGACGCTCATCGCCGCATTCAAGGTGAATACTTGGGTCGCATTCCTCGCAACGATCGGCGTGATCCTTTCGGCGGCTTATGCGCTCTACCTCTACCGGCGCGTCGTGTTCGGTCCGCTGGAGAAGCGGGAGCTTGCGGCAATCACCGACATGAACTGGCGCGAAGTCGTGGCGTTCGCACCGCTTGTAATTCTCACGATCCTGTTTGGCGTCTGGCCTGCCCCTGTCCTCGACATGAGCGCGAACGCGGTCGCGGCACTCGTGGAGCAGACGCGAGCAGCGCTTGCCGCCGGCGCGTCCGGTCTCGCGCAGTTGCACTGAGGCATGTCCGACATGGCGTTCAACATCCAATCGCTGATGCCGGTACTGCCCGAGCTGTTCGTGCTCGCGAGCGCACTCGTCCTCGTGCTGGTCGGCGCCGCGCGTGGCGATCAGCTTGGCGGGTATATCGACCTCGCGTCGATCCTGGTGCTTGTCGTCGCTGCGACACTGGTGGTCGAAATGTCCCCCGAACCGGCAACGGCATTCGGTGGAAGCTTCATCGCGGACCCGTTCGCGCGCTTTTTCAAGGTGCTGGCTCTGATCGGTGCTGCAACCGCGCTGCTCATGTCGACCGATTTCTGGCGCCTGGAGCGTATCTATCGTTACGAATACGGAATCCTGGTGCTGCTGGCCGCGGCCGGCATGATGACGCTCGTTTCCGCGAACGACCTGATCACGCTCTATCTCGGCCTGGAGCTGATGTCGCTTTCGCTATACGTGGTCGCGGCGTTCGATCGCGATAGCCTGCGCTCATCGGAGGCAGGCCTGAAGTATTTCGTGCTCGGCGCGCTGTCTTCTGGAATGCTGCTCTACGGCGCATCCCTCGTGTACGGGTTCACCGGCACCGTCGCATTCACCGGCATTGCGGCGGCGGCGACGAAACCTTCGCTGGGCCTGGTGTTTGGTCTCGTCTTCCTGTTCGCCGGTCTCGCTTTCAAGGTTTCGGCGGTGCCATTCCATATGTGGACGCCGGACGTCTATGAAGGCGCGCCAACGCCGGTGACCGCATTCTTTGCGGCCGCTCCGAAGGTCGCGGCGGTTGCGGTCTTCGTGCGGGTGGCGATCGACGCCTTCCCGAACATCGTCCCGCAATGGCAGCAAATCGTGATCTTCATCTCGATCGGCTCGATGGTGCTCGGGGCATTCGCTGCGATCGGTCAGACCAACATCAAGCGCCTGATGGCATACAGCTCAATCGGCCATGTCGGCTACGCACTCGTCGGGTTGTCGGCCGGAACGGTTGCCGGCGTGCAAGGCGTACTGGTCTATATGACGATCTACATGGCCATGACGCTCGGGGCGTTCGCCTGCATTCTGGCAATGCGGCGGAACGGAAAAGCGGTCGAAGAGATCGACGAGCTTTCCGGCCTCGCCAGCACGCAGCCGCTCGTCGCGTTCCTGCTTGCAGCCTTGCTGTTCTCTCTTGCCGGGATTCCACCGCTCGCGGGCTTCTTTGCAAAATTTTACGTGTTTCTTGCCGCGGTGGAAGCAGGGCTCTATACGCTTGCGGTGATCGGCGTCCTCGCGAGCGTGGTCGGCGCCTACTATTATCTCCGCATCGTGAAGATCATGTACATGGATGAGCCGAGGGAGGCGTTCGAAGGAATGGCGCCGGCGCTGCGGCTCGTGCTCGGGGTGACGGGTGCCTTTGTAATTCTGTTCTTCGCGTATCCTGCGCCGATCGTGGCGGCTGCGGCCGCCGCGGCAAAGTCGCTTTTTTGAGATGGCGGAGTTTCCCTCGCACGCCGGTGGGACTCCGGTCGTCACGTTCGAGACGGTCGGTTCTACCAATGCAGAAGCGATCGAGCGCGCGCGATCAGGAGAGCGCAACGCACTCTGGATCGTGGCGCAGCGGCAGACTGCCGGGCGCGGACGGCGGGGACGGAACTGGGTTTCCGAGCCGGGCAATCTTTATGCAAGCTTGCTACTGACTGATCCTGCCGCGGGGAAGGCGGTGTCGGGGATCTGTTTCGTGGCAGCACTTGCGCTGCATGATGCGATGATCGAGTTGGCGCATGGTCTCGCTCCAGCGCAACTCAAACTGAAATGGCCAAACGATGTGCTTCTCGATGGCCGAAAACTCGCGGGCATTCTCGTTGAAGGGTCATCGCTGGACCAAGGGGGCGCGGCGGCAGTGGGTTTCGGCGTGAACTGCAAGCATCACCCAGCGGGTACGGAATATCCTGCCACCGATCTGCAAACGGCGGGTTATGTCGTTGAAGCGACATCACTATTTTCAGCGCTGGGTCGGACGATGAGCGCACGTCTCGCGGAATGGCGACGCGGCGAAAATTTCGCTGCCATCCGCGCGGCCTGGCTTTCGCGCGCAATGGGCGTCGGCCGCGCCATCGAGGTGCGGCTAGCGGACAAGAAGATCGCCGGCACCTTCGAGGCGATCGATCCGAGCGGGGCGCTCGTGCTTCTCCATCGCGACGGGACACGGGAGACAATCGCCGCCGGTGATGTCTTCCCTCTGCCAGCGGCATGAGGCGCGCGTGAGCAACGCCAGAGAACTCGTGTTCGTCCCGTTCGGCGGCGTCGGCGAAATCGGGATGAATCTCGCCCTCTATGGACTTGGCTCCTCGCGCGGAGGGGAGTGGCTGTGCGTCGACATGGGCGTGTCGTTCGCCGACGAACTGCTTCCCGGCATCGACCTGATCATGCCCGACGTCGGTTTCCTCGAAGACGAGCGCAAGAATCTGGCGGGCATCGTGTTGACGCACGCGCACGAGGACCATTTCGGCGCAATCTTCGATCTGTGGCCGAAGCTCAGGGTGCCGGTCTACGCGACACCGTTTACCGCCGCGCTTATGGCCGCGAAGAAAGAGGGCGAACTCGGCGCGCCGGACATTCCCGTGCGTGTCGTACAGCAGGGCGACCGCGTGCAGATCGGGTCGTTCAACGTGGAGTTCATTCCAGTCGCGCATTCGATACCGGAAAGCAATGCGCTCGCGATCCGTACGCCGCTCGGGATGGTGGTGCACACCGGCGATTGGAAGCTCGATCCTGCGCCCATCATCGGTCAGCCGACCGACGAAAAGAAGTTTCGCGCGCTCGGGGAGGAGGGCGTGCGCGCCGTCGTGTGCGACTCCACCAACGCGGTACGTGAGGGCGAGTCTCCTTCCGAGAGCGAAGTCGCGAAAAGCCTGAACGAGATCGTGAAGCAGGCGAAAGGGCGCGTCGCACTTACGACGTTCGCCTCGAACGTGGCGCGATTGCGCTCGGCGGCACTCGCAGCGGCGGAGGCAGGCCGCGAAGTCGTGGTTGTCGGGCGCGCGATGGAACGGGTGATCAATGTAGCCAGGGAGTTGGCGCTACTCGACGGGGTACCTCCGTTTCGTGGCGCCGATGCGTATCACGCGCTGCCGCGAAACCGGGTGATGGTGTTGCTCACGGGCAGCCAAGGCGAGCCGCGCGCGGCGCTCGCGCGGATTGCGGGCGATGACCATCCGGAGATTTCATTGGACGCGGGCGATACGTTGATCTTCTCGTCGCGCACGATCCCGGGCAACGAAAAGGCTGTGAACCGCATCGTCAACGCGATGATCGATATCGGCATCGAAGTGATCACGGATCGCAACAAGCTCGTGCATGTGTCGGGGCACCCACGACGCGGCGAACTTGCCCGCATGTACGAATGGCTGAAGCCGGATGTCGTCGTGCCGGTACACGGAGAGGCGTTGCACCTCTCCGAAAACGCCGCTCTTGCGCGGTCGATCGGCATCAAGGAGGTGGTGATCTGCGGCGACGGCGATGTGGTTCGTCTCGCGCCGGGACCCGCGCAGGTCATCGATGAGATTCCCGCCGGGCGGCTCTACCGCGATGGAAATCTGCTCATTGACGCGGAGTCGCGCACCGTCGCCGAACGCCGCAAACTGGGCTTCGCGGGGGTCGTCTCGGTCGCAGTTGCCGTGAGCGGGCGCGGAGACCTCGTCGGTGATCCATGGATCGAGATGACCGGCCTGCCGGTCGCGGCGTCCGCCGACAAAACCATGCAGGAGATCGTCGCTGACGCGGTGGAAGGCGCGCTCACGAGCTTACCCAAGGGGCGCAGACGCGATCCGGGTGCGCTCGAGCAAGCGATTGAGCGCTCGGTGCGGGGATCGGTGAATGCCGTGTGGGGAAAGAAGCCGCTGTGCCATGTCATGATCATCCAGGTGTAGGATCACGATGATCGGCCGGCTCAACCATGTGGCGATCGCCGTGCCGGACCTCGCAGCAGCGGCTGCCGTCTATCGCGGAGCGTTGGGAGCGAAGGTCTCCGATCCGGTGCCGTTGCCCGAGCACGGGGTGACGACCGTGTTCGTTACCTTGCCAAATTCGAAGATCGAACTGATTGCCCCGCTCGGTGACAACTCGCCGATCGCGCGTTTCTTCGAGCGAAATCCGGACGGCGGCATCCACCACGTGTGTTTCGAGGTGGACGACATCCTGGCGACGCGCGATCAGCTGAAGTCGCGGGGAGCGCGCGTGCTCGGCGATGGCGAGCCGAAGATCGGTGCGCACGGCAAGCCCGTGCTGTTCCTGCACCCGAAGGATTTCGCGGGCACGCTCGTCGAGTTGGAGCAGGCGTGAATCATGTCGATCTCGGCTGCCCTCGGGATTTACTTCGTGATCTGGTGGACGGTGCTCTTTGCCGTGCTTCCGTGGGGGGTGCGGAGTCAGCACGAGGCAGAGACGATGGAAGCAGGCACCGATCCGGGCGCGCCACAGCGCCCACTGTTGGTCCAGAAGGCGATCGCAACAACCTTGATCTCGGCTGGCGTCTTTGCGGTCGTGTATGTCGCCTGGACGTCCGGCGCGATTCCGTTCGAGCGAATTCCGCTGCCGTTCAACCTTCCGAGTCAGTGAGACAAAATAAACGGGCGAGCCCGTGGCTCGCCCGCTCGGTCCCTCCGCTTTGAAAAAACGCGGCGCGCAAGAACTGGCTGCGCGATGCTGCGGTTGGTTTCCTCCCGAGACCTGGGCGAAACCAATGGGCGTAGTCCCCATCGGCTCCCGGTCGGCTGGGACGCTAGCCTGACGTGCGGCTCGATGTCATTCTTGCATTGCACCTAGATCGTTTTGCGATGCAATAAGGCGTCGGGACGGCGTGGCGCTAAGCGGCTCTTGTCATTCGAAAATCTTCTGCGTTCAGTACCTGCGAGGTTTTCCGGCGCGCTGAGTCGAAAGTTCCTAATGCGGTTGTCTCGTTATTTCCTCCCCATTCTGCGTGAGGCCCCCCGCGAGGCGGAGATCGTCTCGCACCGGCTAATGCTGCGGGCGGGCATGATCCGGCAGGAGGCGGCCGGCATTTATGCCTTCCTGCCGCTCGGTCACCGGGTTCTGGCGAAGGTCTGCCAGATCGTCCGCGAGGAGCAGAACCGCTCCGGCGCGATCGAGATGCTGATGCCGACGATCCAGTCGGCCGACCTATGGCGCGAGAGCGGTCGCTACGACGACTATGGCAAGGAGATGCTGCGCATCGAGGACCGGCATGAGCGACAGATGCTCTTCGGGCCGACGAATGAGGAAATGATCACAGAGATCTTCCGCGCGTCGGTGAAGTCCTACAAGCAGCTCCCACTGAATCTCTATCATATTCAATGGAAATTCCGCGACGAAGTGCGGCCGCGTTTCGGCGTCTATCGCGCGCGCGAATTCCTGATGAAGGACGCTTACAGCTTCGACGTTGACGCTGCAGGCGCCCGGCACTCCTACAACAAGATGTTCGTCGCTTACCTGCGGACCTTCGCGCGCATGGGACTGCGCGCGATACCCATGGTGGCCGATACAGGACCGATCGGCGGCAATCTCAGCCACGAATTCATCATTCTTGCATCGACCGGAGAGAGCGAAGTCTTTTGCCATAGCGACTACCTCGATTTCGAGGTCCCCGACGAGAACGTCGCCTTCGACGACCGGGCAAGCCTGCAAAAAACCGTCGACCGATGGACGTCGCTCTATGCAGCGACGTCGGAGAAGCATGACGCGGCAGCGTTTGGAACGATTCCACAGGCTAAGCAGCTCTCGGCACGAGGCATTGAGGTCGGCCACATCTTCTACTTCGGCACGAAGTATTCGGAGCCAATGAAGGCGACCGTTGCGGCGCCCGAGGGTGGTGCCGTGCCAGTGCACATGGGATCGTATGGCATTGGCCCGTCACGATTGGTCGCCGCAATCATTGAGGCCAGTCACGACGAGGCTGGTATCATCTGGCCGGAGGCAGTGGCCCCATTCCGGATCGGGATTATGAACCTAAAGCAGGGGGCCGCCGACACCGATGCCGCGTGTGAAAAACTCTATTCGGCGTTCACAGCGCGGGGAATCGACGTACTCTACGACGATACGGAGGAACGGGCGGGCGCCAAGTTTGCATCCATGGATCTGATCGGTCTGCCCTGGCAGGTACTGGTCGGGCCCAAGGGGCTCGCGGAAGGGAAAGTGGAGATCAAGCGCCGCGCGAGCGGCGATCGCGAGTCCATCACCATTGAGGATGCGGTGAAAAGACTCTCGGGCTGAGGGGGCTTGCGGAGTCAGACATGTCGGCAACGAGTGGTACTGCGCCGTTCTCGGCGTTCGAGTGGATGTTGTCGCTGCGCTATCTGCGGGCGCGGCGCAAGGAAGGATTTATTTCCGTCATCGCCGGGTTCTCCTTTCTCGGCGTCATGCTCGGCGTGGCGACGCTCATCATCGTCATGGCGGTGATGAACGGCTTCCGCAAAGAACTGCTATCGAAAATTCTCGGTCTCAACGGGCACTTGCTGATTCAGCCCATCGAGGCGCCACTGACCGATTTCGCCGCCGTGGCTGAAAAGGTCATGGGCGTACCCGGTGTGGTCCTGGCGGTGCCGCTCGTCGAAGGGCAGGCGCTTGCCTCATCGCCGTTCCACGCGGGCGGCGTGCTGGTTCGCGGCGTACGCGAGGAAGACCTGAAGCGCATGCCGGGCATCGGCCGCAACATCCGCTTCGGCACGCTCGACGGGTTCAACGAGGGGCAGGGGCTCGTGATCGGCAAGCGCCTGGCCGACAACCTTTCAGTGCGCGCGGGCGACCAACTCACGCTCGTCGCCCCGCGCGGCGCGGTGACGCCCATGGGCACAACGCCGCGGATCAAGACGTACAAAGTCTCTGCCGTGTTCGAAATCGGCATGTCGGAATACGACAACGTCTTTGTCTTCATGCCGCTCACGGAGGCGCAGGCCTACTTCAATCGGCAAGGCGATGTGTCGGCGATCGAGGTCTATACCGACAACGCGGACGCGATCGACCGATACCGAAAGCTGATCAATGACTCTGCCGGGAGACCGGTCTTCATCGTCGACTGGCGACAACGAAACTCGACCTTTTTCAATGCGCTGCAGGTCGAGCGCAACGTGATGTTCCTGATTCTCACGCTGATCGTCCTGGTTGCCGCACTCAACATCGTCTCCGGGCTCATCATGCTCGTGAAGGACAAGGGCCACGATATTGCGATTCTGCGCACGATGGGCGCGACCAAAGGCGCGGTGATGCGCGTGTTCTTAATCACCGGTTCGAGCATCGGCGTGGTCGGGACGTTGTTCGGATTCGCGCTCGGTCTCGCGGTCTGCCTGAACGTGGAAGAGATCCGCGGTTTCATTTCGTGGTTGACGTCGACCGAACTCTTCTCTCCCGAGCTCTACTATTTGAGCCGCCTGCCGGCGGACATGGACTCACGCGAAACGGCCGCGGTCGTATTGATGGCGCTCGTCCTCTCATTTCTCGCGACCGTCTATCCAGCCTGGCGGGCCGCGCGGCTCGATCCGGTCGAGGCGCTTCGTTATGAGTGAGGCATGAACGAACCGCCCGCGCTGCAACTGGAAGCGATCGAGCGGCGCTACCGGCAGGGCGAAGCCGAGCTCGTCATCCTGAATGGTGCATCGCTTTCGGTTTGGCCGGGCGAGTCGGTCGCGCTTATCGCGCCTTCGGGCGCGGGAAAGTCGACGCTCCTGCACATTGCCGGGCTGCTCGAGCATCCGGATGCGGGCGAGGTGACGATCAGCGAACGGCCGACGAGTAGTTTGTCCGACGGCGCACGCACGGCCATCCGGCGGAGTGAAATCGGCTTCATCTATCAGTTTCACCATCTGCTTCCCGAGTTCACGGCGCTCGAGAATGTGGTGCTTCCGCAGATGATCAACGGATTGAACAAGGGCGAGGCGGAAGCGCGGGCGACCGATCTGCTCGAGTTCCTCGGGCTCGGAGACCGGCTGAAGCATCGCCCGGGCGAGCTATCGGGCGGCGAGCAGCAGCGCGTAGCGATCGCTCGCGCGGTCGCTAACGCGCCACGCGTGCTGCTCGCCGACGAGCCGACCGGAAATCTGGACACGCACACGGCGGACCGCGTCTTTGGAACATTGACGAAGCTCGTGCAGGCAACCGAACTTGCGGCCGTAATCGCGACACACAATCTGGAACTTGCCTCGCGCATGACGCGTCGCGTCACCTTGCGCGAGGGGCGCGTCGTCGAGTTGGCTTAGCTACGCTTTCCACAGTCGAGAGGTTGCGGCGGCGTCGTGCAGGTTTCACGATGGGCCGGATCGGAATCGGAGCAAAAGGTGGCGGACCCGGGTTTTGTGCATCTGCATTTGCATTCGTCGTTCTCTCTGCTCGAGGGAGCGCTCCCGATCGCGCGCCTGGCGGAACTGGCGAAGGCAGACCGGCAGCCGGCGCTTGCGCTCACCGACACCGGCAACCTCTTTGGCGCGCTGGAATTCTCGGAAAAGATGTCCTCGGCCGGCATCCAGCCGATCATCGGCTGCGCGCTGGCCGTCGATTTTGGAGACGACGCGCCCACGCGATCCGGCGTGATCAGGCCCGCCAAGCTGCCGAGGATCGTGCTGCTCGCCTCGACGGAGGCCGGCTATCGCAATCTCATGCGGCTCGTGTCGCAGAGCTTTCTCAGCGTCGCGGAAAGCGAGGCCTCTCACGTCAAGGCGGGCTGGCTTGCGGAGAATTCCGAGGGCTTGATCGCACTCACCGGAGGTCCGGACGGCCCGCTTGACCTACAGATTGCGGCTAGCCGGCCGGAGCTGGCCCGGGCGCGGCTGGACGCGCTCGCCGCGCTGTATCCGGGGCGGCTCTATATGGAGCTCCAGCGTCACGGGACCCGATCGGAAGGCGCCGTTGAAACGGCCCTGATCGATCTTGCGTATGCCGCCGCCATTCCGCTCGTCGCCACGAACGAGCCGTTCTTCGCGGACCGCGACGACTACGAGGCTCACGACGCGCTGCTTGCGATTGCCGAAGGCCGTTTGGTGGCCGAAGCGGATCGTCGCCAGCTAACGCCCGAGCATCGCTTCAAGACCCGGAAGGAAATGGCGGAACTGTTCGCCGACTTGCCGGAGGCCCTCGCATCGACCGTCGAGATCGCGCGCCGCTGCTCATTCCGGCCAAGGACGCGACAGCCGATCCTGCCGCGTTTCACGATCGGCGACCGGGAAGCGGATGAAGTCGCTGAATTGCGCAAGCGTGCAAGGGCAGGTCTTGAAGATCGCATCGCCATTCATGGCGTCGCGCCGGGACGGACCGTCGACGAATATCGCGAACGACTAGAGTTCGAGCTGAACGTGATCGGCGGAATGAACTACGCCGGCTACTTCCTGATTGTCGCCGATTTCATTCAGTGGGCGAAGGCGAAGGGGATACCGGTTGGCCCCGGCCGCGGCTCCGGCGCAGGCTCGCTCGCGTCCTATGCGCTTACGATCACCGATCTCGATCCGATCCGGTTCGGTTTGCTGTTCGAGCGGTTTCTCAATCCGGAACGCGTGTCCATGCCGGACTTCGACGTCGACTTCTGCCAGGAACGGCGTGACGAAGTAATCCGCTACGTGCAGGAGCGTTACGGACGCGATCAGGTCGCGCAAATCATCACCTTCGGCACCTTGCAGGCGCGAGGCGTCTTGCGCGACGTCGGTCGCGTGCTGGAGATGCCGTACGGGCAGGTGGACAAGCTCTGTAAACTGGTGCCGTTCAATCCGGCTGCGCCCGTGACGCTCGAAAAAGCGATCGACGGGGAGCCGCGGCTCCAAGAAGCGCGTGCGAAAGAGCCGATCGTCGGGCGGCTGTTCGATATCGCGCTGCGGCTCGAGGGGACTCTATCGCCACGCGTCGACGCATGCGGCGGGTATCGTGATCGGCGATCGGCCGCTTGCGGAGCTCACGCCGCTCTATCGCGACCCAAAATCGAACATGCAGGTGACCCAATTCAACATGAAGTGGGTGGAGGCCGCAGGCCTCGTGAAGTTCGATTTTCTCGGGCTGAAGACACTCACGGTCCTGCAGACGGCCGTCCGTCTGCTCTCGGGGCGCGGCATCTCGATCGATATCGACAAAATCCCGCTCGACGACAGGAAGACGTACGAGATGTTAGCCCGAGGCGAGACGGTCGGCGTGTTCCAGGTGGAAGGTCAGGGAATGCGGCGGGCGCTCGCCGACATGCGGCCGGACCGATTCGAAGATATCATCGCGCTTGTCGCGCTCTACCGGCCGGGACCGATGGCGAATATCCCCACGTATTGCCTGCGCAAGCACGGTGACGAACGGCCCGACTACATCCACCCGAAGCTGGAGCCGATCCTGAAAGAGACATTCGGGGTGGTCATCTATCAGGAACAGGTGATGCAGATCGCGCAGGTGCTGGCCGGCTATTCGCTGGGCGAAGCCGATCTCCTGCGCCGCGCGATGGGCAAAAAAATCAAGAAGGAGATGGCAGCCCAGCGGCAACGCTTCGTATCCGGCGCGGTCGAGCGCGGGGTCGATCGCGAGCAGGCGGATTCGATTTTCGACCTGCTGCAGCGTTTCGCCGACTACGGGTTCAACAAGAGCCACGCGGCAGCCTATGCGCTGGTCGCGTATCAGACCGCGTATCTCAAGGCGAACTACCCGGTCGAGTTTCTCGCCGCTTCCATGACGCTCGACATGGACAATACCGACAAGCTCGCCGAATTCCGGCGCGAGGCCGAGCGACTCGGCATCGCCGTTGTGTCACCGTCCGTAAATCGCTCCGGACGCGAGTTCGATGTTGCCGACGGTCAGATCGTTTACGCGCTGGCGGCGCTCCGTGGTGTCGGAGGACTCGCCGTGGACGCTATTGCAAGCGCGCGCGGTGCAAGACCGTTCGCCGACCTGACCGATTTTGCCAGTCGCATGGATTCGCGTGCGGTGAACAAGCGCACGCTGGAGAGTCTCGCGCAGGCCGGCGCGTTTGATTGTCTTGAGGGAAACCGGGCGCGGGCATTCAGCGCGATTGACGCGATCATGGCACACGCGCAACGCACCGGTGCCGCGACGGCGATGGGCCAGTCGGAGTTGTTTGGGGGAAGCGGGCCGCGTGCGGCCCTTCAGCTTCATGAAGTCGAAGCATGGCTCCCGGCGGAGCGGCTCAATCGCGAATACGACGCGATCGGATTTTTCCTGTCCGGACACCCGCTGGACGACTACGCGGCCGCGCTTAAGCGCCTGCGCGTGCTTCCGTGGAACGAATTCGCGAGAAGCGTCAAGGCCGGGGCGACGGCCGGCCGGCTCGCGGCAAGCGTAGTGTCGCGCGTCGAGCGTCGCACGCGCACCGGCGGCAAGATGGGGATACTCGGTCTGTCAGATCCAACCGGACATTTTGAGGCGGTGATCTTTTCCGAAGGCCTTGCCCAGTTTCGGGAGCTTCTCGAGCCGGGATCGGCGGTGTTGCTGCACGTCGGTGCCGAGGCACAGGGCGAGGATGTTCGCGTTCGCATCCACAGCGCGGAGTCTCTCGACGAGGCCGCCGCGAAGACGCAGCGCGGCCTGCGTTTGTTCATGCAGTCGGCGGATCCGATTGAGCTCGTCGCGAAGCGCCTCAATGGTGGTGTGGCGGGTCGCGGCGAGGGGACGGGCGAGGTGAGTATCGTTCTGCTCCTTCCCGGCGGTGCCGAAGTCGAGGTGAAGCTGCCCGGGCGATATCCGGTGTCACCGCAAGTGGCCGGTGCGATGAAGGCGGTGCCCGGCGTCCTGGAGGTCGAGGCACTGTAATCAGCGATGAGTTGCACTAGCTATTGCGTGCGCTCTTGGAGCCCGCGTCCCCTCCGCTCATTCCCGCCGCGCTGGCGAGCAAAGCGAGCGGCCAGCGCGGCAATTGAATATGCGCCGCGCCGGTCACTCGCCCTGAACCGGGCTCGTCGGCGCGGCAAGCGGGAATCCAGCGCGGCTTCTGTATGGGTCCCCGCTTTCGCGGGGACGAACGGTTTGTGACATGGACGTCGGACTGGTCCCGCTGTGGCTGAAGATCGCCTACGGCGCCTTCGTTCCCTTGCTGATCGTCATCTATTGGCCCCGCTACGGTCCGTCGAATTTCCTCTGGCTCTCCGATATCGCGTTGTTCTTCGCCGCGGCGGCGGTGATCTTTGAAAGTCCGCTACTTGCCAGCATGCCCGCTGTCGGGGTGCTGCCGCTGGAGATCTTCTGGACGACCGATTTCATTTTGCTCGGCCGCTTCGGCCTCACCAGTTATATGTTCGACGCGAAGTACCCGCTCTGGCTGCGAGGTATTTCGTTGTTTCATCTCGCGCTGCCGCCAACGTTGATCTGGATGCTCTATGAATTCGGCTACGATCCGCGCGCCTATCCTGCGCAACTCGCGCTGACGATCGTGGTGCTCGTCTTCTGCTACGCGTTCACCGATCCGGAAAAGAACATCAACTGGGTTTATGGACCGGGAGAGAAACCGCAGCGGAAAATCTCGCAGCGGCTGTACTTTGCGATCCTCGTGCCCGTCATCACACTGGGCGTGGTGACGCCGATGCATTTTCTTCTCAGCTGGCTTTTCGGTTCTGCCGGAATCCTAAGATAAACTACTGTTGGGCCAGCGGAATCCGGCCTCGCGCCGTCAGCGCACGTGCTTGCAATACCCAGGTGCGACCGGTATAAGCCGCGCCATTCCACACGCGGGCCGAGGCTCTTGGCCATCCGGTGGCACTGCAGTCGCAGCGCTCACTGGCCCGCGGCGGTTCAACCGGAGAATACATATGGCGCTTCCCGACTATTCGATGCGCCAGCTGCTCGAGGCTGGCGTACATTTCGGCCATCAGGCCCACCGTTGGAATCCGAAGATGGCTCCGTACATTTTCGGCGTTCGCAACAAGATTCACATCATCGACCTCGCCCAAACCGTGCCGATGCTGCATCGCGCGTTGCAGGCGATTTCCGATACCGTCGCTCGTGGCGGCCGTATTCTCTATGTCGGTACGAAGCGGCAGGCGTCGGACGCAGTCGCCGACGCGGCAAAGCGTTCGGCGCAATACTTCGTCAACTCGCGCTGGCTTGGCGGTACCCTCACCAATTGGAAGACCATCTCGCACTCGATTTCGCGTCTGAAGCAGATCGAGGAAATGCTCGCGAGCGAAAGCGGCACGGGTTACACGAAGAAGGAGCGCCTGACGCTCGCGCGCGAGAAGGAAAAGCTTGAACGCTCGCTCGGCGGCATCCGCGACATGGGCGGACTGCCGGACTTGATCTTCGTGATCGACACCAACAAGGAAGACATTGCAATTAAGGAGGCGCGGCGCCTCGGTATTCCCGTCGCTGCGGTCGTCGACACGAACAGTAATCCCGAAGGCATCACTTTCCCGATCCCGGGCAACGACGACGCCGGACGCGCGATCGTGCTCTATACCGATCTCGTCGCGAAAGCGGCGATCGACGGCATTTCACGTGCGCAAGGCGACCACGGTGTCGATCTCGGTGCGGCCGAGAAGCCGATCATCCGCGAAGAGCTTCCTGCGGAGCCGGAGTGGGGATTCGAGCAATTGCCGGGGCCGCGCGGCGCACCGGACGATCTCAAGAAGCTGACCAGCGTCAGCCCGAATATCGAGAAGCAGCTCAACGATCTCGGCATCTTCCACTACTCGCAGATCGCCGGGCTCAATCAGAAGGACGCGCACGGAATCGGCGAAACGGTGGGCTTGCCCGGCCGCGTTGAAGGCTGGATCGCTCAGGCGAAGAAACTCACCGCCGAAACCGAGTGAGGGCGCGATGGCGGAAATCACTGCGAGCCTCGTCAAGGAGCTGCGCGAGCTTACCGGCGCCGGCATGATGGATTGCAAGGCAGCGCTCACCGAGACAAAGGGAAACCTTCAGGAAGCCGTCGACTGGTTGCGCAAGAAAGGCCTGTCGAAAGCGGCGAAGAAGGCGGGTCGCGTCGCGGCCGAGGGACTTATCGGTGTCGCGCTCTCGGGCAAGAAAGGCGTGCTGGTCGAGGTCAATTCTGAAACCGACTTCGTCGCCCGGAACGAACAATTCCAAGGCCTCGTGAAGATGATCGCGCAGGTTGCCGCCGACGTCGGCGCCGATGTCGAGAAGATCAAAAAGGCGAAGGTCGGAGGCTCCACGGTTGATGAGGCACTTGCGACGACGATCGCGAAGATCGGCGAGAACATGACGTTGCGCCGCGCGGGCATGCTTTCGGTCGGAGACGGTGCCATCGGTTCCTACGTGCACAGCTCGGTGGCCGACGGTCTCGGCAAGATCGGCGTCCTTGTGGCGCTCGAGTCCAACGGCAAGGCGGACGTGCTGGCCGATATCGGCCGCAAGGTCGCGATGCATGTCGCGGCGGCAAATCCGCAGGCGGTCGATGCGTCGGCTCTAGACAAGTCGACGATCGAGCGCGAGCGCGGCGTTCTTGCGGACAAGGCGCGCGCAACGGGCAAGCCCGACAACGTGATCGAAAAGATCGTCGAGAGCGGCCTGAAGACTTTCTACAAGGAAGTCTGTCTCGTGGATCAGGCGTACATTCACGACCCGGCAAAGTCGGTGGCGCAGGCGTTGAAGGAAGCCGAAGGCCAGGCCGGGGGGCCGATCAAGGTCAGCGGATTTTTGCGTTACGCGCTCGGCGAGGGCGTGGAAAAGCAGGAGCAGGATTTCGCCGCGGAAGTCGCCGCGGCGGCCAAGGTGTGAATTGATCAAACGGGGGCGGAGGCCATGGGCAAGCCTGCGTATCGCCGAGTACTCGTAAAGGTCTCGGGCGAGGCCCTGATGGGCACCGAGACCTACGGTTTGCATGCGCCGACGATCGGACGGATCGCGGCGGACCTCACGAAGGTCCGTAAATCGGCCATCGATGTCGCGGTCGTCGTCGGCGGCGGAAATCTCATTCGCGGAGCGACGCTCGCCGAGACCGGTCTCGAACGCGCGGCGGCCGACCAGATGGGCATGCTCGCAACGATAATGAACGCGCTCGCTCTGGAGGGTGCGATCGAAAAGGCCGGCGGCACTGCGCGTACGCTTTCCGCTGTCCCGATGCCCTCGGTGTGCGAGTCCTATTCACGCCAGACGGCGCTGAAGCACCTCGATGACGGCCACATCGTCTTGCTCGCCGGTGGTACCGGTCAGCCGTTCTTCACGACCGACACCGCAGCAGCCTTACGGGCGGCAGAACTGCATTGCGAAGCGATCTTCAAGGCGACCAACGTGGACGGCGTGTACGACTCCGATCCAAAGCTCAATCGCAATGCCAAGCGGTTCGAT
This sequence comes from uncultured Alphaproteobacteria bacterium, assembly GCA_963711595.1. Lineage (GTDB taxonomy): Bacteria > Pseudomonadota > Alphaproteobacteria > Rhizobiales > Xanthobacteraceae > JAUSIF01. Next base: position 170,693 of record CAVQER010000005.1, on the reverse strand, counting down.
CAACTCACGCACGACGAGGCTTTGGCCAAAGACTTGAAAGTAATGGACGCTGCCGCGTTCGCGCTTGCCCGTGAAGCGGAGCTGCCTATCATCGTGTTCTCGATCCGGGAGCCGGGCGCGATTGTCGCGGCCGTCCGCGGCGAAGGACGGTCCACAGTGGTGGTTCCGTAGCGGCCAACCAACCCGGCATTCGAACCTAGGCAACGAGGTGGATGATGAAACCGGGACCCTTTGATCTCGCCGACGTCAAGCGCCGAATGCAGGGCGCGACGGGCGTGCTCAAGCAGGAGCTGGCTGGCTTGCGGACCGGCCGCGCCTCGCCCGGCATGCTCGATCCGATCCATGTCGAGGTGTATGGCCAATCGATGCCGATCAATCAGGTCGCGACCGTGAGCGTGCCGGAGGCGCGACTGCTATCGGTCCAGGTCTGGGACAATTCGGCGGTCAAGGCGGTTGAAAAAGCGATCCGCGATTCCGACCTTGGACTAAATCCGCAGACGGAGGGTCAGGTGATCCGGCTGCGCATTCCCGAGTTGAACCAAGAACGGCGACAGGAACTCGTAAAGGTCGCGCACAAGTACGCGGAGGCCGCGCGCATCGCGGTGCGCCACGTGAGGCGTGACGGCTTCGACCACCTGAAGAACCTGAAAAAGGACGGCCACGTCAGCGAAGACGAGATCAAGCGTCACGAGACCGAAGTTCAGAAGGCGACCGATCAATCGATTGGTGAGATCGATCAGATGTTGGCCAGCAAAGAAAAGGAAATCATGTCCGTCTGATCAGGGCGGCCGTATTCTGATGGCAGCGACCGACATCGCTCCACGTCCCGCCGCAGAGCGTGCGGACGTTCCCGCGCACGTTGCCATCATCATGGATGGCAATGGACGCTGGGCCGCCGCGCGCGGGCTGCCGCGCGCGGAAGGGCACCGGCGCGGAGTGGAAGCGCTGCGACGAACCGTGCGCAGTGCGGGCGAGCTCGGTGTGAGCGTGCTCACGATCTACAGCTTCAGCACCGAGAACTGGACGCGACCGGCGCAGGAAATCGACGACCTGATGATGCTGATCAAGCGGTTCGTCAGGGAGGATCTTGCCGAACTGCACAAGGCGGGTGTGCGCGTGCGGGTAATCGGGGATCGCAACGACCTGGATCCGGAGATCCTCGCCTTGATCCGCGAGGCGGAAGCGCTGACGCGGGAGAATGACAAACTCACACTCGTTGTTGCGTTCAACTACGGCGGCCGGCAGGAGCTCGCGCGTGCGGCACGGAAGCTCGCCGAAGACGCCGTGTCCGGAAAGCTCGATCCTGCGACGGTCGACGCCGAAGCGTTGGCGGAGCGTCTCGATACGGCGGGGCTTCCTGATCCGGATCTGATCATTCGAACGAGCGGTGAGTTGCGGCTTTCCAACTTCCTGCTGTGGCAATCGGCCTATTCGGAATTCGTCGTTCTCTCGGTGTATTGGCCAGACTTCGACCGGGCCGCATTCGAGGAAGCAATCGACGAGTTCAGGCGGCGCGAACGACGCTTTGGCGGACTTGAAGCCCGCGCGAGGGCCTGACGTGACAAACACGCAAACCCCGCAAGAGCAGGACCAGCCGGCGGTCCGCTCGGGCGAACTCGGGGCGCGCGTCGTCTCAGCAGTCGTGCTCGGGCTTGCCGCGCTCGCCGCGACGTGGTTCGGGGGCATTCTGTTTCTCATGTTGTGGACGGCGGGTGCGCTCGCTGTCTGGTGGGAATGGACCGGCATCATCAAGGCGGATCCGCGCAGTCTTGTCGTCGCAATCGGATGGGTGGCCATTGCGGGTATGGCGGTGGCGCTCGCGAAGGATGCCGCGGCAATCTCATTGGTGTGCGCGGTGATCGGCGCAGCCGTCGCGATGGCGACGGCGCAACCAGGGCGCGGCTGGGCCGCCGCGGGAATGCTCTACGCGGCAGCCTTACTTGTTCCGATCGTGATGTTGCGGAACGATTCTCCGTACGGGCTCGTTGCCGTGCTGTGGTTGTTTGCGGTCGTCTGGGCCGGAGACACCGGCGCTTATTTTGCCGGACGGGCGATCGGCGGGCCAAAGCTCGCGCCGGCAGTCAGTCCGAATAAGACGTGGTCGGGCGCGATCGGCGGAGCGGTGGCGGGCGTCGGGGCCGGAATGCTCGTTCTGCTGGCGGCCGGATTTCAGCTTCGGCCAATGCACATCCTCGTCGCGTTCGTCGTGAGCGCTGCCGCGCAAGCGGGTGATCTCGTCGAGTTCCGCGATCAAGCGGCAGTTCGGGGTCAAGGATGCGAGCAGGCTCATTCCCGGCCACGGTGGATTGATGGACCGCGTGGACGGTTTGTTGTTTGCGGCAACCGCTGCGCTGGCAATCGGCGTCTTGCGCGGCGGGTCCGCCCCCGCGAGCGGATTGTTTTCATGGTGACGCGCGTTTCCATTCTGGGCGCGACCGGCTCGATCGGGACGAGCACTATCGACTTGTTGCGGCAAGCAGGCGACGGCTTTGCCGTTTCCGCGGTGACCGCGGGCAAGGATGTTGCGGCGCTTGCAAAGATCGCGCGCGAGTTCAAGCCCGAGCTTGCCGTGATCGCGGACGCGCGCGGATATGGAGACCTGAAGGACGCGCTTGCCGGCACGGGAATCGGCGTCGCGGCCGGGCGCGATGGAATGCTCGAGGCGGCGTCCGTGACGGCGGACGTTGTTGTCGCGGGGATCATGGGGGCGGTAGGGCTCGAACCGACGATCGCCGCCCTCCACCGCGGGCGGCGAATCGCGGTCGCGAACAAGGAATGCCTGGTTTCGGCCGGCCGGCTATTCATGCGGCGTGTAGCCGAAACCGGCGCGACCGTGCTGCCGGTCGATTCGGAGCACAACGCGGTCTTCCAGGCGCTCACCGCCGGGCCGCGCCAAGGGGTAGCTCGTGTCACATTGACCGCGTCGGGCGGACCGTTCCGCACCGCGTCACGCGAACAGCTAGCTCGCGTGACTCCGGAAGAGGCGCTGCGCCACCCGACCTGGTCCATGGGTGCAAAGATCACCGTCGACTCCGCCACGCTGATGAACAAAGGGCTGGAACTTATTGAGGCTCATCATCTTTTCTCCATGCACCCGGACCAACTCGACGTCGTCGTGCATCCTCAATCGGTCGTGCACGCCCTCGTGACCTACGCCGACGGATCAGTTGTGGCAGGGATGTCTGTGCCGGATATGCGGATTCCGATCGCGCACTGTCTGGGTTGGCCGGACCGAATGGCCTGGCAGGCGCCCCGGCTCGATCTGGCGGCGGTTGGAAACCTAAGCTTTGAGCCGCCCGACCTGCAGCGGTTTCCGGCGCTGGGGATTGCACGGGCAGCACTCGAAGCGGGCGGCGCGGCGCCGACCGTACTAAACGCTGCAAATGAGGTTGCGGTGGAAGCATTTCTTGGCCGGCGCATCGGCTTTCTCGGGATTCCCTCGCTGGTCGAGCGTGCGCTCGAACAAATGTCAGGGTTTCCGGAGCCCGCGACGGTTAACGACGCCGTCGCCATTGACCATAATGCGAGAAGAATCGCCGCAGGCCTCTTGCCCGAATTCGCCGCAAAGGCATCTTAGGCCAGCAACGAGTTGGAAGGATGCGGAAATGGAATTTCTGACAAGTGTATGGGGCTGGGCCGGTTCATTTTTGGGTTATGCCCTTCCGTTTCTTTTCGTGCTCACCGTCGTCGTGTTCTTTCACGAACTCGGCCACTTCTGGGTAGCGCGCCGCTGCGGCGTGAAAGTCGACGCATTCTCTGTCGGCTTTGGCAGGGAACTTCTGGGCTTCAACGACCGCCATGGAACGCGCTGGAAGCTCTGCGCGATCCCGCTGGGCGGCTACGTTCGGTTTCACGGAGACGACAGCGCCGCGAGTACCCCCGACACCAAGGCGCTCTCCAAGATGGGCGAGGCGGAAAAACGTGTCTCGTTTTTCCATCAGAGCGTCAGCAAGCGTGCCGCGATCGTCGCAGCGGGTCCGATTGCGAATTTCATCCTTGCGGTCGTGATTTTTTCCGGCGTGTTCATGGTGCACGGCCGGCAGGTCACCACGGCGCGCGTGGACTCGGTTCAAGCGGCGAGCGCCGCGGCTGAGGCCGGGTTCCAGGCCGGCGACCTGATCCTGTCGATCGATGGCCGCAAGATCGAAAACTTTGGCGATATGCAGCGGATCGTGAGCGGAAGTCCCGATGTCCCGCTGAAGGTACTCGTCGCCCGCGACGGGAAAGAGTTGACGCTGACGGCAACGCCGAAATTGCGCGAGATAAAGGACAATTTCGGCAATACGCACCGCTTGGGGATGCTCGGCATCTCGCGTTCGGCTACCGCCGAGGACATCGTTACGGAGCGCTACGGCCCGGTGGATGCTGTGCGGCTTGGCGTTCTGGAAACCTGGTTCGTGGTCGAACGGACCATGACCTATCTCGGCGGAATCGTCACCGGCCGCGAGGGCGCGGATCAGCTCGGCGGTCCTATCCGGATTGCGCAAGTATCCGGGCAGGTCGCGACTGTGAGCTTCGCGGCGCTCTTGCACCTCACCGCCGTTCTGTCGATCAGTATCGGGCTGCTCAATCTGTTTCCCGTTCCGCTATTGGATGGCGGGCATCTCGTTTTCTACGCAATCGAAGCAGCGCGCGGACGCCCACTCTCCGACCGCGCGCAAGAATTCGGTTTCCGAATCGGGCTTGCACTTGTGTTGATGCTGATGCTGTTCGCAACCTGGAACGACATCCTCCATCTCACCGCCCTGTAACGGCGCGCAACATTTCGTGGGTTGCCGCTTAGACGCCTCCATGTCCTGATCTCAAGGCGGGCCGCAGCGCGGCCCGCTACCGTCTTGATCCGGCCATGAGGACGACAAATTCGCGGTCGTACATTCGGAACAAGTCGGTCGGTTGATTCCGGGGCGCGAGGCGCCGCGCGGGGCCCGGAACGCAGTCGTAAAACGGCCTTTAGGGGAATTGCCGCACCCTGGGGGTTCGCCAAAAGTGCGGCGTGGCGCATGGGCCACGCTAGGCTGGAAAGCACTGGGGAATGGGGCGAGGCGCGTTTGCAAGCCTATGAAAAGTCTGTACAAGCTGGCGGAAAGAGGCGGAATCCGCGCACTTCGTGGGCGGTGGACGAAGTAGCTGTCACTACGTGGGGTAGGCGTTCTTGGGGGCGGATCAGGTCGCGTCACGCATGAAACTTGGGATGGGGCTCCTCAAGCGGATGGCGGTTGCCGCAGCGCTGGCACTGGCCGTGCCGGCTGCCTTGGCGGCGGGAACTTTCGTCATCGCCATCGCGGGCGCCCAATCGGCAGCAGCCCAAACGATCGAAGTTCGCGGCAATCAGCGCGTCGATGCGGACACGATCCGCAGCTATTTCCGCACAACTCCAGGTGAGCGGCTCGACGCCATCAAGATCGACCAGGGCCTGAAGGCGCTCTACGCGACCGGCCTCTACGCAGACGTCAAGATCTCGCAGGAAGCCAATCGAATCGTCGTCACGGTGGTCGAGAACCTGACCATCAACCGCGTCGCGTTCGAGGGGAACAAGAAGGTCAAGACGGAAGTGCTGACGGGCGAGGTGCAGACCAAAGCACGCGGCGCGCTCTCGCGTCCGATGGTGCAGGCCGACGTCCAGCGCATCGTCGAAGTCTATCGCCGGCAGGGCTATTTCAACGTGCGGGTTGATCCGAAAATCATCGATCAGCCGAACAACCGCGTCGATCTCGTCTTCGAGATCACCGAGGAGCAGAAGACTACTGTCCGGAAGATCAACTTCGTCGGCAACAAGGCATTCTCCGACTACAAACTACTCGACGTCATCACGACGATCCGCAGCAACTGGCTGAGCTGGCTGAGCAATCGCGATGTCTACGATCCGGAACGCGTCGCGGCCGACCAGGAGCTTTTGCGACGGTTCTATCTGAAGAACGGCTACGCGGATTTCCGGATTCTTTCGGCGACGGTCGACATGGACCCGGATACGAAAGGATTCGTGCTCAATTTCACGCTCGAAGAAGGTGAGCAATACAAGTTCGGCACGATCGACATCGTCTCCAACATTCGCGATGCGGATCCCGAGTCACTCCGCAAGCTCATGCGCGTGGGTTCGGGCAAGACCTACGACGCCGAGGCGGTGGAGAAGACGGTCGAAGCGATGACGATCGAGTTGTCGCGCTACGGCTATGCGTTTTCGCAGGTGCGCCCGCGCGGCGACCGCGACGTGCAGACGCGCATCATCAATATTGTGTTCGTGCTGGAGCAGGGACCGCGCGTTTACGTCGAGCGAATCAACGTGCGGGGCAATACGCGAACGCGCGACTGGGTGGTGCGGCGCGAATTCGACCTGCAGGAAGGCGATGCTTACAACCGCGTGCTCATCGACCGGGCAGAACGGCGGCTGCGGAATCTCGGCTATTTCAAGAACGTGAAGATCACGAACGAGCCCGGTTCCGCGCCAGATCGCGTGCTCGTCATCGTCGACGTCGAAGAGCAGATGACCGGGGAATTCTCGGTCGGTGGCGGTTACTCGACTTCGGACGGCATGATCGGTGAAGTGTCGGTCGCGGAGCGAAACTTTCTCGGGCGGGGCCATTTCGTGCGCGTCGCCGGCCAATACGGGCAGCGCGCGAGAGGCGCCGAGTTTTCCTTCACCGAGCCCTACTTCCTGGACACCCGCACGTCGGCCGGTTTCGATATCTTCGCCAAGCAAAATCTGAGGTCGGACTACAATCCGGTGGACGTGCAGAATATCGGCGGCACGTTGCGTACCGGTATGCCGCTGACGGAGGAACTGGCGCTTGGCCTGCGCTACACGGCCTTCCAGCGAAAGATCTCGGCGGACGGTGATCTGTTCGATGGCTGTTCAACTGCAACCGCTCCTTGCGGCCGATCGGTTTGGAGTACCCAAGAGCTCTCGAACGCCTACAAACAACAGCTTGGCACGTCGATCACTTCGCAGATCGGCTATACCTTGGCTTACAACACGCTCGACGAAAACAAGAACCCGTCGCGCGGCGTTATCGCGAGATTGAACCAGGATCTCGCAGGCCTTGGCGGAGACGCGAAGTTCATCCGTACGACGGCGGATGCGCGGACGTATTATCCGATCACGGGCGATCTCACTGGAATGATCAGAGTGCAGGGCGGGCACATTGCCGGTTTTGGAAATAGCAGCGGTGGCGGCGGCAGCCTGCGCATCCTCGACCAGTTCTTCCAGGGTCCGGATCTCGTGCGAGGCTTTGCACCCGCAGGCATCGGCCCGCGCGACCTCGGTTCGCCCGATCGGGATCCTCTGGGCGGAACGCTTTACTGGGGTGCGTCGGCGGAGCTGATTTTCCCGTTCCCGTACACACCGAAAGATTTTGGTCTGAAGGCGGCGTTCTTTGCCGACGCTGGTTCGTTGTGGGGCTACGATAGCTCGACGAATTTCGCGGGTGTCCCCGGCGTGATTGCTCCGCCTGCTCCATGTCCCGCGGGAAGCGCGCTGAAAGGTCCAGCTTTGACGGGGATATGCTTGGCTGACTCCGACAGTGTCCGCGCCTCGGTCGGTGCCAGCGTAATTTGGGCATCGCCGTTTGGGCCGCTTCGGGTCGACTTCGCCTATCCGCTCCTGAAAGAGCCGTGGGACAAGAAGCAGGTCTTCAGGTTCGGCGCGGCCAGCTCGTTCTGACCGCCTTTTCCCGGGCATACGAGGCCGTCAACTACAGTATTAATTCGTGATTGCCGCGTTCCTGCCGGCACCGCATAAAGCTGTGCCCGGTCTCGCAGCGCTTACAGCGCGGTGGCCGGCTATTGGATTGCGTATGAGCGAACCTGTTTTTTTTCATCCGCGCGGCGCCATCACGCTCGGCGAGATCGTTACGCTCACGGGCGCCAAGCCTGTCGGCGCGATCGACCTCGATCAGACCTTCGACAGCGTGAAGCCGCTCGATCTTGCAGGTCCGCGCGACGTCAGCTTTCTCGACAGCCCGCGTTTCCTCAACGCGTTTCGCGCGACGGCGGCGGGCGCCTGCTTCCTCAAGGATGAGCGGGCAGGCGAAGGCCACAGCGGGCTTCTACGACTCGTCACATCCGATCCGTATCGCGCCTATGTGTTGCTCGCACGGACGATGTTTGAGGAAGTGCTGCGGCCGCGCTCGGCCTTCGGTGCGCGCGGTGTCGACGCCGGCGCCTCCGTGCATCCGGACGCGCAACTCGAGGACGGCGTTGTCGCCGATCCGGGTGCCGTCATCGGATCCGACGCGGAAGTCGGCAGCGGCACGGTGATCGGAGCAAATGCCGTGATCGGGTCGGGCGTTCGTATCGGCCGTGAGTGCTCGGTGGGGCCGGGCGCGAGCGTCTTGAACGCGCTCGTCGGCGACCGTGTGACGATCCACCCCGGGGCGCGCATCGGCCAGGACGGCTTCGGCTTCATTCCGGGCGAGCGCGGCCTGATCAAGGTTCCGCAGCTCGGCCGCGTCATTATCCAGGACGACGTCGAAATCGGTGCCGGCACGACGATCGATCGCGGCGCCGGCCGCGACACCATGATCGGCGAGGGCACCAAGATCGACAATCAGGTGCAGATTGGCCACAACGTCACGATCGGCCGGCATTGCGTGATCGTTGCGATGGTCGGCGTCTCGGGAAGTGTGACGATAGGCGACCGGGTGATGATGGGTGGTCAGTCCGGCGCGTCGGAGCATGTGACGATTGGCGACGGGGCGCGGATTGCGGCCGGTACGGGCATCATCAAAGACGTTCCGGCGGGCGCCGCCATGATGGGCGCGCCTGCGCGACCCATGCGGGAAGCGCTCAGGGCGATGGCCGCTCTTAATCGTCTGGCAAGCCGGGGGGCAAAGGGCGAATGAACACCAAGGATTCGACGGGCGCATTGGAGATGCAGGATATCTTGCGGCTCCTGCCGCATCGCTACCCGTTTCTGCTTGTGGACCGGATCGTAGAGCGTCGAGGAGACGAGTACGGCGTCGGCATCAAGAACGTGACGGTGAACGAACCACACTTCCAGGGACATTTTCCCGGCCGCCCCGTCATGCCGGGCGTCCTGATCATCGAAGGCATGGCGCAAACCGCAGGCGCAATTTGTGCAGCCTCACATGGATACGAGACGGCGCCTGCCGTGCTTTTTCTTACGATCGACAAGGCCAAATTCCGTAGGCCGGTAGTTCCGGGCGACACGGTCGAATATCGCGTGACTCGCACGGCGCGGAGGAAGACGATGGTCTGGTTCCACGGCGAGGCGTACGTGGGCGGTGTGCTCGTGGCCGAGGCGGAAGTCGGCGCGATGATCGCGGAATCCTAGCGGGATGACCGCGAAGATCAATTCGACAGCGCGGGTGGCGAACGGCGCGCGGCTCGGAGCCGAGGTCGAGATCGGTCCCTACTGCGTGATCGGGCCTGGTGCCGTTATCGGCGACGGCTGCCGGTTGCTCGCGCATGTGTTCATCGACGGGCTCACGACCATCGGCCCGCGCACAATAGTGTATCCTTACGCGTCGCTCGGCACTCCGCCGCAGTCCGTGCATTACAAGGGCGAGGCTACGCGCCTCACGATTGGCGCCGACTGCTCGCTCCGTGAGCACGTCACCATGAATACCGGTACTGTTGCCGGCGGCGGCGAGACGCGCGTCGGCGATCGCGGCATGTTCATGGTGGGCGCGCACGTGGGGCACGACTGCGTCGTGGGAAGCGACGTCATTTTCGCGAACAACGCCACGCTCGGTGGCCATTGCACGGTGGGCGATTACGTTTTCCTCGGTGGGCTGACGGGCATCCATCAGCACGTCCGCATCGGCGAGCAAGTCATTGTCGGGGGGATGAGCGGAGTTGAATTCGATGTCATCCCGTTTGGCGCCGTCCTCGGCGCACGCGGCGAGCTCGCCGGCCTCAACGTGGTTGGCCTGAAACGTCGCAAGCATTCGCGGGAAGCAATTCATTCGTTACGGCGCGCGTATCGCACGCTCTTCTTCGGCGCTGGCGCGCTTGCCGACCGGGTAGATACGGTCGCAGCGGAATTCTCCGGCGATGCCAACGTGGAAAAGATCATCGCGTTCATTCGTGCCGGCGGTAAGCGCAGGCTGACGCTCCCGCGCGCGGGCGGAGGGAACGGCGAGCCGTGACACGCGTGCGACCGGAGCGGCCGCGCGGGAAGGCGTCCGGAGCGCCCATCGGCATTATCTGTGGCGGCGGCTCCATACCGATTGCGGTTGCCCGTGCCGTCAAGGCACGGGATCGCGAAGTGATGCTGTTTCCCCTGCGAGGGTTCGCGGACCCGGCAGTCGCGAGGTTCCCGCATCGATGGATGCACCTCGGCGCCGTCGGAACGCTAATCGCCGCGATGCGTGAAGCCGGCTGCAAAGAAGTCGTCATGATCGGCAGTCTCGTACGGCCGCGTCCATGGAACGTGCGGTTTGACTTCATGACGGCAATGCTCGTGCCGCGGTTACTGCCGCTGTTTCGCGGCGGTGACGACCGGCTGCTCAAAGGTGTGGCGAAGATCCTCGAAGAGCGCGGCTTCCGGCTGGTCGGCGCGCACGAAGTTGCGCCCGAGGTTCTGATGCCCGCCGGTCCGGCCGGTAAGCATCGGCCGAGCAAGGCCGACCAAGACGATATTGATTTTGGCTTCTCGCTGCTCAAGGCAATCGGCCCCTTCGACGTCGGACAAGCGGCTGCGATCGCGAATCTGCACACACTTGCGGTCGAAGCCGCCGAGGGGACGGCGGCAATGCTCGGGCGCCTCGCGGAGATGCGGAAGAGCGGAAGGCTGAAGTTGCCGCCGCGCGCGGGCGTGCTCGTGAAGGCGCCGAAGCCTGGTCAGGACCGACGTTTCGACCTGCCGGCGATCGGGCCGGATACGGTCGCGCAGGCGAAGGCGGCCGGGCTCGCAGGCATCGCCGTCGAGGCGGGGGGCACGGTCGTCGCGGACGCTGCAGCGCTCGTTCGCGCGGCTGACAAGGCAGGGGTCTTCGTGGTGGGCGTGCCGCCGGCGGGGAAGCGGAAGCGTGGCTGAAGCGGGAACGCCGCTCGACGTTTTCCTGGTCGCTGGTGAAACGTCCGGCGACTTTCTCGGCGCGCCGTTGATGACAGCGCTGACGAAACAGCTTGACGGCAAGGTGCGCTTTCGCGGCGTCGGCGGGAGCGCCATGAAGGCAGCGGGTCTCGACGCGCTGTTTCCGATGGAAGACCTCACCGCCATGGGCGTCACCCAGGTACTGGCCAAGCTTCCGCTGATTTTGCGCAGGCTGCGCGAAACGGCGGCTGCGATCGCGGAAAAGCCGCCCGATCTTCTGATCCTGATTGATAGCCCTGATTTCAACCACCGCCTGGCGAAGCGTGTCCGGCGAGTTTTCGCGAAACTGCCGATCGTGAAATACGTGTCGCCGACGATCTGGGCGTGGCGGCCGGGACGGGCGCGAGCGATGCGCCCGAATTTCGATCACGTGCTCGCGCTGTTTCCATTCGAACCTGAGGCCCACGAACGGTTGGGCGGCCCGCCCTGTACCTATGTGGGCCATCCGCTCCTCGAGCAACTCGGTGAATTGCGTCGACCACCGGGCGATCGAACGGACGGGAAACCGTGGCTGGTGCTCGTAATGCCGGGAAGCCGGCGAACGGAAATCCGGCGCCTCATGCCGGTGTTCAACGAAGTTGTCGCAAAGATTGGGGAGATGGGGGGCGCGGAGGTCGAATTCCTGTTGCCGACGCTTCCCGAACTCGAGTCGGAGATAGCGGCGGCCGTCGCCGGATGGCGCGTCAAACCGCACATCGTAATCACCGAGCCTGAAAAGTTCGCCGCCTTCCGTCGCGCGCGCGCCGCACTTGCGGCTTCAGGGACGGTGACACTTGAACTTGCGCTCGCCCAGGTGCCGACCGTTGCTGCCTACAGAGTCTCGGCGCTGGAAGCGCCCGTCGCGCGCCGCGTGATCAAGTCTGCTTCGACCATTCTTCCCAATCTCATCCTGAACGACAACGTCGTGCCGGAATTCCATCAGGAGAATTGCACCGCGGATAAACTCGCTGCCGCATTGGCGCCGTTGCTCGCAGACAGCCCGGCGCGGCAGCGCCAGCTGCAAGCCTTTGCCCGCATTGACGAAATCATGAGCATTGGCGAGGAGCGCCCGAGCGAACGGGCAGCCCGCGTCGCGTTCGAAGTCTATGAAACGAAAACGGGGCGCAAGGCGCCCCGCTGACATTAGATCGACGAGTGGTGCTAATTTATGCGCGTGCCGATTAGTCTACTTCCTGCGCGAGATCGGGACGTAATCGCGCTTGGTGGAGCCTGTGTAGAGCTGCCGCGGACGGCCGATCTTCTGGTGCGGATCCTCGATCATTTCCTTCCACTGCGCGATCCAGCCGACGGTCCGCGCAAGGGCGAAGAGGACCGTGAACATCGCCGTCGGGAATCCCATGGCCTTGAGCGTGATGCCCGAATAGAAATCGATGTTCGGATAGAGCTTCTTTTCGATGAAGTACTCATCCTTCAGCGCGATGCGCTCGAGCTCCATGGCGACGTCGAGAAGCGGATCGTCCTTCACGCCGAGCTCCGACAACACTTCGTGCGTCGTCTTCTGCATGATCTTCGCACGCGGATCGTAGTTCTTGTACACGCGGTGCCCGAATCCCATGAGACGGAACGGGTCGTTCTTGTCCTTGGCCCGCTTCACGAACTCCGGAATTCGATCCGGTGTCCCGATCTCGCTTAGCATCTTGAGCGCCGCCTCGTTGGCGCCGCCGTGTGCCGGTCCCCAGAGGCAGGCGATGCCTGCCGCAATACATGCGAACGGATTTGCGCCGGAGGAGCCGGCGAGACGCACCGTCGAGGTCGAAGCGTTCTGCTCGTGGTCCGCATGCAGGATGAAGATGCGATCCATGGCGCGCGCGAGGACCGGATTGACCTTGTATTCCTCGGCCGGCACGGCGAAGCACATGTGCAGGAAGTTCGCGGCGTAATCCAAGTCGTTGCGCGGGTACGTGAACGGCTGGCCGACCGAATACTTGTACGCCATTGCCGCGAGCGTCGGCATTTTTGCGATCATGCGGATCGACGCGATCAGACGCTGCTGCGGATCCGAAATGTCGGTCGAGTCGTGGTAAAACGACGATAGCGCGCCGACGCAGCCGACCAGCACTGCCATTGGATGGGCGTCGCGGCGGAAGCCTTGGAAGAAGCGGATCATCTGTTCGTGGATCATCGTGTGACGGGTCACACGGTTCACGAAGTCCGCCTTCTGTGCGGCAGTCGGCAGTTCGCCATAGAGCAGCAGGTAACAGGACTCGAGGAAGTCGCCGTTGTCCGCGAGCTGCTCGATCGGGTAACCGCGATAGAGCAGGATGCCCTCATCGCCGTCGATATAGGTGATCTTGCTTTCGCAGCTGGCCGTCGAGGTGAAGCCGGGATCGTAAGTGAACATTCCGGTGTCGGCATACAGTTTGGAGATGTCGACAACCGACGGTCCGATGGAGCCCGGCCGCACGCCGACCTGCCACTGCTCGTTACCAACAGACAGCGTCGCGGATTTGGCCTGCGGGTTCTTGGCGTCCATCCGGGGTCTCCATTCGGGAGATGTTCGGGAAATCGGGCGCTGCGGGCACCCGTGGCGGGTGCGGGCCGGCGAGCAATTAGGTAGTCCTTCCGGTGGGCTCCGGCAAGCACAGCCTGTGGGCGGCAACCCCTTATTGGACCAAAGAATCAGGAACGGGCGGTGACCGGTGTGTTCGCTTGGTCGCGAATCCGCGCGAGGCTCTCATCCTTGCCGAGCACAACCATGACATCGAAAATGCCGGGCGAAGTAGCGCGGCCGGTGAGTGCCGCACGCAGCGGTTGGGCGACGGCGGAGAGTTTCAGCCGATGCCGCTCGGCGAGGTCACGGACAGCTGCGTCCAGCTTCTCGGACCGCCACTCGGTTTTTTCGAGGGTGGGCACAGCCTCCTGCAAGATCTTTCGGGCGTCGGCCGTGAGAAGCGCTCGAGCCTTTTCGTCGAGATCAAGCGGCCGGTCGGCGAGGATGAAGGCGGCGCCGTCGATCAACTCGTTCAAAGTCTTGGCGCGTTCCTTCAGGCCCGGCATCGCGGCAACAAGCTTGTCGCGGCGGGCGGCGAGACGCGCTCGGATTTCATTACCGTCGGAACGAAAGGGTGCGAACGCCTCGAGAGCCGCGACCAGCTCTGCGTCCGACGTCCCACGCAAATAGTGAGCGTTGAGATTCTCGAGCTTGGCGAAGTCAAAGCGTGAGGGCGAACGGCCGACGTGCGCGAGGTCGAAAAGCGACACCATTTCCTCGGTCGAGAAGACTTCCTGATCTCCATGGCTCCAACCAAGCCGCACCAGATAATTGCGCATGGCGCTAGGGAGGTAACCCATCGCCCGGTATGCCTCGACGCCGAGCGCGCCGTGACGCTTCGACAATTTCGAACCGTCGGGTCCGTGGATGAGCGGAATGTGCGCCATGGCTGGAACATCCCAGCCGAGCGCGTCGTAGATCTGCTTCTGGCGTGCCGCGTTGGTCAGATGGTCATCGCCCCGGATGATCTGGGTGACGCCCATGTCGTGGTCGTCGACCACGACGGAAAGCATGTAGGTCGGTGAGCCGTCGGAACGCATCAGGACGAGGTCGTCGAGATCGGTATTCTGCCAGACGACGCGGCCCTGCACCTTATCGTCGATCGCGGTCTCGCCTTCCAACGGGGCCTTCAGGCGGATCACCGGCTTCACGCCGGCAGGCGCTTCGCTCGGGTCGCGGTCGCGCCAGCGGCCGTCATAAAGCCGCGCTCGTCCCTCACGGCGGGCCTTGTCGCGCATCTCCTCGAGTTCCTGCGGGCTCGCGTAGCACCGGTACGCGTGGCCGGCCGCAAGCATCTGCTCGGCTGCCTCGCGGTGGCGCGCCGCTCGCGTGTGCTGGTAAAGCACCTCGTCGTCCCAATCGAGACCGAGCCACCGGAGTCCGTCGAGGATTGCGTCGATTGCCTCGTTGGTCGAACGAGCACGATCCGTATCTTCAATACGCAGCAGCATCTTGCCGCCGCGGCCCCGCGCGTAGAGCCAGTTGAAGAGCGCCGTCCGCGCCCCACCAATGTGCAGGAATCCGGTAGGCGAGGGCGCGAACCGCGTCACCAAGGGTTCGGTCATGCGCGGCCGTCTACCACACGCGTCACGGGTCGCGAAGCCTTGGCGCGCGCACGCGAATTTGGCACATAGGCCACGCGGTGCACGGACGGCACCGCCAGGAATTTCGAATCATGGCGGCAAGCGACACGATCGAAGCCGGGCGCGACTTCATTCGCGATATCATCGCGGAGGATCTTGCCTCGGGGAAGCACAAGAGCGTCGTCACGCGCTTCCCGCCTGAGCCGAACGGCTATTTGCACATCGGCCACGCGAAGGCGATCTGCCTCAATTTCGGCGCCGCGGAGGAGTTCGGCGGACGTTGTCATTTGCGCTTCGACGACACCAATCCGACCAGGGAAGAGCAGGAGTACATCGACGCGATCGAACGCGATGTGCGCTGGCTGGGTTTCGACTGGGGCAAGCATCTGTATCACGCGTCGGACTATTTCGAACGGCTCTATGAATGGGCCGAACATCTGATCCGGAACGGTCACGCATACGTGGACGACCAGAGCCAGGAGCAGATCCGCGCAAACCGCGGCACGCTCACAGAGCCCGGCAAGAACAGCGCGTTTCGCGACCGCAGCGCTGACGAGAACCTGGATCTTTTCCGCCGCATGCGTGCGGGCGAGTTTCCGATCGGCGCGAGGGTGCTGCGCGCGAAGATCGACATGGCGTCGGGCAACATCAACCTGCGCGACCCGGTGCTCTATCGCATTCTGCACGCGAGCCATCCACGCACCGGTACGAAATGGTGCATCTATCCTAGCTACGACTATGCGCATGGCCAGTCTGACGCGATCGAGAGCATCACGCATTCGCTTTGCACGCTCGAGTTCGAGGATCACCGACCGCTCTATGACTGGCTGCTGGACCACCTCCCGGTGCCCTCGCGGCCACGGCAGATCGAATTCGCTCGACTGAACATCACGCACACGGTCCTCTCGAAGCGGGTGCTCACCGAACTCGTACGCTCCGGGCAGGTCGAGGGCTGGGACGATCCGCGTATGCCGACGCTCGCCGGCCTGCGTCGCCGCGGCGTTCCACCGGTTGCGATTCGTGATTTTGTGAAACGCGTGGGGGTCGCGAAAGCGAACAGCACCGTCGACTTCGGGATGCTGGAGTTTTCGATCCGCGAGGCGCTGAACGCCAGCGCGGCGCGGCGTATGGCGGTGTTGCGGCCATTGAAGGTCGTGATCGAGAACTGGCTGGACGGCAAGATCGATGAGCTGGATGCGCCGAACCATCCGGACAACGCGGCGGCCGGATCGCGCAAGCTGCGTTTCGGACGGGAGATCTATATCGAGCAGGAAGACTTCATGGAGGATCCGCCAAAGAAGTTCTTTCGGCTCGCGCCGGGGCGCGAGGTGCGCCTGCGCTACGCATATTTCGTTACCTGCAAAGAGGTTGTGAAGAATGCAGCCGGTGAAGTAACCGCGCTTCGCTGCACCTACGACCCCGCCACCCGCGGTGGCGATACGCCGCCCGATGGGCGAAAAGTAAAGGCGACGATGCACTGGGTTTCCGCCGCAGACGCGGTGGATGCGGAGGTGCGCCTGTACAACCAGCTCTTCACCCGGCCCAATCCGGACGCGAGCAACTTCACTGCCGAGATAAACCCCGCCTCGGTCGAAGTTCTGGCGGGCGCGAAGCTCGAGCCGACGCTTACCGACGCGGTTGTCGGCGAGGCGGTGCAATTCGAGCGGCAGGGCTATTTCTGTGCGGACCAGGCGTCGAAGCCCGGTCGTCTTGTGTTCAACCGCACGGTCGGGCTGCGCGATACCTGGGCCAAGGTGGCGAACGCCGCCGGTTCATAGCCAACAACTGCAAAGCATCTTCTATCTGATAACACGTTCTGCGTGTAAGCTTCGCTCGAGATCGGGGCGGGGACACCTCGGTGGTGGAAACGGGCGAGAACCGATCGCGCGCGGGAGCGCGCGCGGCGGTGTTCGGCACGCGCCGCGCGGCACCAGGCTGGGCGGCGCGAGGCAGCGATGCTTTTGAGGCAACGTGGGAATGGCTGGCGGAGGCCTTCCGCGCTGAAGCGGATGCGGGCCGGCTGGCACCGTGGCTTGCGGTCGGTTTCGGCGCCGGCATTCTTTTCTATTTCGGCGCTCCAACCGAACCCTCGGTTTCTGCAGCGGCGGTAACGGTAGCGGCGTTTAGTGCGATCGCCTGGGTCAGCCGTGAACGACCAGTCGCCTTTGCGATCTCACTGATCCTTCTGTCTGTCGCGGCCGGTTTTGGCGCCGGATGCGTGAGGGGTCTGACCGTTGCTCACAAGACGCTCATACGACCCACAGGCACGCTCACACTTGTTGGTTTCGTCGAGGCGCGAGACGCAACCGAACGATCGGATCGCGTGGTTGTCCGGCTCACGAAGGCGATCGGCCCCGGTGCTTCGCGGGCGCCGGAACGCGTGCGGGTCACACTACCAAGGGGAACTGCGCCAAAGGTGGGCGATCACATATCGGCGCGCGCACAACTCTTGCCCCTCCTCGGTCCAACGCGGCCGGGCGGGTTCGACTACGCGCGTAACAGTTATTTTGCTCAGATCGGCGCGACCGGATTTCGTGCTCGGTCGAGTGCGCGTCGCGGACCGGCCGGTTGCGGCACCGATCGATATCCGCGTGCTCGCTGCGATCGATGCTTTTCGTCGGCAGATGCACGCACGCATTCGCGCGCTGCTGCCTGGTGAGATCGGCGCCATCGCCTCGGCGCTCGTGACGGGGATCCGGGACGAGATTTCGCCCGAGGTCAATGAGGCCATGCGCGTGTCTGGCCTTGCGCATGTCCTGTCCATCTCGGGATTGCACATGGTACTCGCCGTAGGGGCGCTGTTCGCGCTCGTTCGCGGCGTGCTGGCGCTGATCCCGGGTCTCGCGCTGCGGCGACCAGTGAAGAAGTGGGCGGCACTCGTCGCGCTTGCCGGCGCCACCGGATATCTCATCCTCTCCGGCGCCGCCGTGCCGACACAGCGCGCCTACATTATGATCGCGATCGTGTTGGCGGGCGTGCTGCTCGATCGGCCCGCGCTGACGATCCGAACGCTGGCGGTGGCCGCGGCTGTCCTGCTTGCGCTGGAGCCGGAAGCGATCCTGCATCCGAGCTTCCAAATGTCGTTCGCGGCCACGCTCGCGCTGGTCGCGCTGTTCGAGCTTTTGGGTCCGTCCCTGGCCCGTCCGCCCACGCCCGGGAGCGGCATTCTCGGGCGGTTCAGCGAGCGGGTCGGGCGCTGGCTTCTGCTTGGCGCGCTCACCTCACTCGCGGCGGGGCTCGCGACAACGGCTTACGCCGCGTTTCATTTTCACCGGCTCGCGCCATTCGGGCTTGTCGCCAATCTGCTGGCGATGCCGGTGATCTCGTTCGTCATCATGCCTGCCGCGCTTTTCTCCGTCCTTCTCATGCCGTTCGGGTATGACGCGTTCGGCTGGCAGGTGATGGGTTTCGGCATCGAACTTATGCTCGGCATCGCTCGCTGGGTCGCCGCGCTGCCGGGTGCGGAAGGACGCGTCTCCGCTTTCGGATCCGGAGCGCTTCTGTGCGCAAGTGCGGCCCTCCTCGTGCTGAGCCTGCCTGCTTCGCGGCTGCGGCTTATCGGAGCGCCTCTGCTCGCCGTTGGGCTGTTCCTTGCGTGGGGTGCTCCTCGGCCCGACGTGCTCGTCGAGGCGGACGGGCGTGTCGTGGCGGTTCGCGGCGTGGATGGCCGGCTTTCGATCCTGGACGCGCGTCGAAGCCGCATCGCGGCCGAGAACTGGCTCGCGGCGGACGCGGACGGTCGCAAACTGACACCGGAGCTCGCGGCCGGCTTCGTCTGCGATCGCGCGCAATGCAAGGCGCGCCTGAGCGATGGGTCGAGCGTTGTGGTGATGCGGGAGCAAGGTCTGCTGTCAGAGAGCTGCCGTGAGGCGGCGCTCGTAGTCACGCGGTTTGAGGAGGCAACGGATTGCGCAGTGCCGATCGTCGACGTGCGCATGCTCGCGACCACGGGAGCGCTGTCCTTGCGGCGTGTCGACGGGAATTGGATCGCGGATCCCGCGCGCCCGCCGATCGGGGATCGCCCCTGGTTTGGTCGACGAGTGCCGCCCGACGCCGGCGCACTGGACAGACTTGGCGGAGTACGGCGCGCGATACCCGAGAACGAGAGGACGAGCTCCGACCCCGAAGACGGTTCTTCGGATGCGGACGACGCGTACGAGCGGGATTAGTACCGGCGGAAGATGCCGACGAGCTTGCCCTGGATGCGGACCCGGTCCGGACCGAAGATGCGGGTCTCGTAGGAGGAGTTGGCGGCCTCGAGTGCGATCGACATGCCCTTCTTGCGGAGACGCTTGAGGGTCGCCTCCTCGTCGTCGACGAGTGCCACGACGATGTCGCCGGTGTCGGCGGTATCCGTCTTTTTGATGAGGGCAAGGTCTCCCTCGAAGATTCCGGCCTCGATCATGGAATTGCCGCGCACTTCGAGGGCGAAGTGATCGCCGGTTGTCAGCATCTCCGGCGGGACGTGGATCGTATGACTGCGGCTCTGGATCGCAGCGATCGGCGTGCCGGCAGCGATACGGCCCATGACGGGCACGGCGATCGGCCGGTTGCCGTCATCCTCCGATTGGCTGCGAACGACGCGCCCAAGGCTTCCCTCGATCACGTTCGGGGCGAACCCGCCGCGGCGAGGAGCCATGCCGGGTGCCACGGTCTCGGGCAGGCGAATGACTTCGAGTGCACGGGCTCGATTCGGTAGGCGGCGAATGAAGCCGCGCTCCTCGAGCGCCGTGATCAATCGGTGAATTCCCGACTTGGAGCGAAGGTCGAGGGCCTCCTTCATTTCCTCGAAGGAAGGTGGCACCCCGGACTCTTTCAGGCGCTCGTGGATGAAGCGGAGGAGCTCGTACTGCTTGCGGGTCAACATGGATCGGCACCTGCCAGGGGGACTACGACTCGGAAACAAACCGAGAACGCTTGTAGCTGTTCTAGTCTTGTTCCGCAACCAAATTCACCGAGACCATGATTCGGCCTACCGGGACGTTAAGCCCGCCTAGTCGTCGAAAAGCTGGACCTGACAGAGACTTCCCGCCTTCGCCGCAGGGGCGTTGGCGGCCCGAACGAGCAAGCCGTCCGAGCCGACCAGAACAGCCTGCATCGAGCTGTCCTGGCGATCGTGGGGGGTCGCGACCAGGCGGCCATCGGACTGACGCTCCACTCGAGCGCGCAGATAGTCCTGCCGGTGATCGTTGGCCGGCAGGTCGACGCCGAGCGTCGCGGCTTCCGCCTTGGGGTGCACGTCGCTGCGGCCCTGCAGTTTGCGCAAGAGCGGAACGACGAACAGCAGAGCGCAAACGTAGGACGACACCGGGTTGCCGGGCAGACCGAGGACGCGGAGATTTCCGGCAACCGCGAGAAGAAGCGGCCGCCCCGGGCGCAGCGCGACTCGATGAAATGCGAGCGCGATGTTCTCAGCGGTGAGAGCAGGGGCGATCAGATCGTGGTCGCCGACGGATGCCCCGCCGAGGGTGATCAGCACGTCCGCCGCCTCACGCGCGCGGCGGATAGCTGCAGCGGTCGCATCCAATTTATCGGGGACGATACCGGCGTCGGAAATGATCGCGTTTTCGCGTCCGAGGAGCGCGGCGAGCGAAATCGGGTTGGACGCGACGATGCGGTCGGGGGACGCGCCGGCTCCGGGCGGCACCAACTCGTCCCCCGTCGCGATGATGGCAACGCGAGGACGGCGGGCAACGCTGACGCGCGCATAGTCCATCGCAGCCGCGAGCCCGACATCGCGGGCGGTGAGGCGTCGACCTGCCTCAAGCATTGTCTTGCCTTCGGCGAAATCGAGACCGCGCTTGCGCACGTATGCGCCGGCCTTTGCTGCAGGCAGGGTCACGGCATCCCGTTCGGCCTTCGCATCCTCCTGCGGAACCACGGTGTCGGCCCCGTCGGGCATGACCGCGCCCGTGAAGATGCGCACGGTCTCGCCGGGCTTGATCTTGCCGTTGAAAGGTCGGCCTGCCGCAGACTCGCCGACTTGCTTTAGCTGAGTGCCGGTACCGGCGAGGTCGGCGCCGCGGATCGCGTATCCGTCCATCGACGATACATCGAAGGGAGGCTGCGTGCGGCGGGAAGCAAGCGGCGCGGCAAGCACGCGGCCGTGTGCTTCACCGATTGCAACCTCCTCGGAGCGGAGCGTTGCAACGCCGTCAAGGACGCGGGCAAGCGCCTCCTCGACCGAGATGAGCGACAATGGTCAGTCTCCCGTGCGCCAATGGCCGGACTTGCCGCCCGATTTTTCCAGCAGGCGTATGCCTTCGATCCGCATGCCGCGCTCCACTGCCTTGACCATGTCGTAGATCGTCAGGCACGCAATCGAGACGGCGGTGAGCGCTTCCATCTCGACTCCGGTCGGTCCGGTGACCTTCACCGTTGCCCGGACGAGCAGACCGGGAAGGTCGGAGTCGACTGCAATATCAACCTCGGTCTTGGTCAGTGGCAGGGGATGGCAAAGCGGGATCAAATCGGATGTCTTCTTTGCCGCCATGATGCCGGCGATTCGCGCTGCACCCAGCACATCGCCCTTCTTCGCGTCGCCCGACAGCACGAGATCAAGCGTCTCGCGCGTCATGCGGACTTTTCCTTCGGCAACGGCAACGCGCTCGGTCGCGGTCTTTTCCGAGACGTCCACCATGCGCGCCTCGCCACTCTTGCCGAGATGGGTGAGTTTTGCCATGGGCGGCTCACGCTGACTGCGCGCGAGCAGGCTCGCGCGTGAGAAGCGCGCGGGTCGCCGCGGCGACGTCGCTCTGGCGCATCAAACTCTCGCCGACGAGGAACGCGTGGACGCCCGCCTGTGCAAGACGAGTAAGGTCTGCAGGAGTGAAGATTCCGCTCTCGCCAACAATGACGCGGTCCTTGGAGACGCGCGGCGCGAGGCGCTCCGTTGTTGCGAGCGTCGTATCGAAAGTGCGGAGGTCGCGATTGTTGATGCCGATCAGACGCGCATCGAGTTCGAGCGCGCGATCGAGCTCAGCGTCGTCATGTACTTCGACCAGCGCGTCCATTTGCCAATGTCGTGCCGCAGCGAGAAGGTCGCGTGCGACGCCGTCGACGACGGCCGCCATGATGATGAGGATACAGTCGGTGCCGAGCGCGCGGCTTTCCGCTACTTGATAGGGCTCGTACAGAAAGTCCTTGCGCAACGCGGGGAGAGCGGTGGCCGCGCGCGCGGCCTTCAAATGCTCGGGCGACCCTTGAAACGACGGACCGTCGGTGAGAACGGAGAGGCACGTAGCGCCTCCGGCCTCGTAGGCGCGCGCAAGTGCTGGCGGATCAAAATCCGCCCTGATCAGACCCTTGGACGGACTCGTTTTTTTGATTTCGGCGATAAGCGCGTGATCGCCGCGCGCGATCCTCGCCTCGAGCGCCGCCAGAAAGCCGCGGGGCGCGCCGGCGGCGCGAGCATCCGCCTCGACGGCCGAAAGCGGCCGCGCGCGTTTTGCGGCTGCGATCTCCTCACGCTTGTAGGCGCCGATGCGCTCCAGCACGTCCATTCGTTACGCCTCGTTCGAGACGTCGACCAGCCGATCGAGCCGCTTCCGCGCTTCGCCGGAATCCACCGACTTCTGCGCAAGCTTGAATGCGTCGGCGAGGGTCTTGGCCTTTCCGGCGACGACAAGTGCCGCGGCGGCATTTAAGGTCGCCACATCCCGGAAGGGGCCAAGCTTGCCGGCGAGCACCTCACGCAAGGCTTTGGCGTTGGTCTCGGCGTCACCGCCCTTCAGATCGGCAGCATTCGATCGCTTCAAGCCGACTTCCTCGGGCGTGATCTCGAAAGTGCGCACCTCGCCGCCTTCCAGCTCGGCAACGTAGGTGGGACCGGAAGTCGTGATCTCATCGAGCCCGTCGGATCCGTGCACAACGTACGCGCGCTCCATTCCGAGGGCGCCGAGCACTTTTGCGAGCGGTTCGATCCACGGCCGGGCGAACACGCCGACCATCTGACGCTTGACGCTGGCTGGGTTCGAGAGCGGGCCGAGCAGGTTGAAGATCGTGCGGGTGCCGAGCTCGACACGCGTCGGGCCGACGTTCTTCATCGCGGGGTGATGCGCCGGCGCGAACATGAAACCGATCCCGGCCTCCGTGATGCAGCGGGAAATCTGCTCGGGCATGAGATCGATCTTGACGCCGAGCGCCCCAAGCACGTCCGCAGCGCCCGAACGCGAAGATAGGGCGCGGTTGCCGTGCTTCGCGACGGGCACACCCGCGCCCGCGACAATGAACGCCGCGCAGGTCGAAATATTGTAGGAGCCGGCCGCGTCTCCGCCGGTCCCAACCACGTCGATCGCATCGGCCGGCGCCGTTACGGGAAGCATCTTGCTCCGCATCGTGGCGACGGCGCCGGTGATTTCCTCGACCGTCTCGCCGCGGATGCGCAAAGCCATGAGCAACCCGCCCATCTGCGCGGGTGTCGCTTCGCCGGACATCATCTTGTCGAAGGCGTGCGAGGCCTCCTCGCGCGTGAGCGTCGAGCCGGTCGCGACCTTGCTGATCAACGCGCGGAACCGTTCCATCTGATCACTTGCGGTGGGCCGCGTTCCAGTTTGCGGCGAGGTCGAGAAAATTCTTGAGAACAGTGTGGCCGTGCTCGGAGGCGATGCTCTCGGGATGGAATTGAACGCCGTGCACTGGAAGTTTCTTGTGCGAGAGGCCCATTACAATTCCGCCGTCCGTCTCCGCAGTGACGGCGAGTTCGGCTGGAACGCTGTCGCGGGCGACGACCAGCGAGTGATAGCGCGTGGCTTCGAATTCGCCATTGATGCCGCGCATCACGCCTTCGCCGCTGTGGCGAATTTTGGAAAGTTTGCCGTGCACGGGTTCGGGACCGCGCACGACCTTGCCGCCATAGACCTGGCCGATGGTCTGGTTGCCGAGACATACGCCGAAGATCGGCGTGGTGTCGCCCAGGCGGCGGACCACTTCGAGCGAAATGCCTGAGTCATCCGGTGTACCGGGGCCTGGTGAAATCACAATTGCGTCCGGCTGCTTGGCTGCAATTTCGTCGACGGTGATTGCGTCGTTGCGATGCACGTCCACCTCGGCCCCGAGTGCGCCGAGCGCGTGCACGAGGTTCCAGGTGAAGCTGTCGTAGTTATCGACGAGCGTGACTTTTGGCATATTTTTCAAGCCCAAGCGCAATGCGTGCCACCCCGGCTCGGTAGCCGTCAAGCAGGGACGATTAGCGAAGCAAACGCCTCATGGTTACTAAGCGGCGCCGAACAAAGGCGAGGGAAATGGTGTCCCAACGACCTGCGGTTACGTACCCGGCTTGCGGGCGCTGGCGAAGCGCACGGCCTCCTCGGCCGCGCGAAACAGCGCCTTCGCCTTGTTCTCGCACTCGCGCTGCTCGGATGCCGGGTCGGAATCGGCGACGATTCCGGCACCAGCCTGCACATACATCTTTCCGTCCTTGACGATCGCGGTCCGCAGCACGATGCAACTATCCATCGAGCCGTCGGCTGCGAAGTAGCCCACCGCACCCGCGTAGAGTCCGCGGCGATCGCGCTCGAGTTCGTCGATGATCTCCATCGCACGAACCTTCGGAGCACCAGAAACCGTACCCGCGGGGAAGCCGGCGATGAGCGCATCGATCGCGTCGTGGCGCGCGTCGAGCTCGCCTTCCACGTTCGAAACGATGTGCATCACCTGGCTGTAGAACTCGAGCTCAAACTTCTCCGTCACTTGCACGCTGCCGATCTTCGCGACGCGGCCCACGTCGTTGCGGCCAAGATCGAGCAGCATCAGATGCTCGGCGCGTTCCTTCGGGTCGGCGAGCAGCTCCTCGGCATAGGCGCGATCCTCGGCCGGGGTCGCACCGCGTGGCTTCGTGCCGGCGATGGGACGGATCGTCACCTTGCGATCCCGGACGCGAACGAGGATTTCCGGGCTGGAGCCAACGATCGCGAATGCGCCGAAATCGAGAAAATAGAGGAACGGCGCCGGGTTCACGCGGCGCAATGCGCGATAGAGTGCGAAGGGCGGAAGCGCAAACGGTGCCTCGAAGCGTTGCGACAATACAGCCTGAAAGATGTCTCCCGCAAAAATGTACTCCTTTCCGCGGCGGACCATCGCCTCGTAATCCTTCGCGGTCGTGTTCGACGAAGGATGCACCGGACCAGGCTCTGCCCACACGTCGGGCGATGACTTTTCAATCGAAGCATCGAGCTCGCGAACGATGCGCAGAATGCGGTCACGAGCCGCTTCGAAAGCTTGAGCGGCGGGAACGTCATTCGCGGGACGCACCGGCGTGACGACCGTGATCGAGTCCCGGACGGCGTCGAAGACAACGACAATGGTCGGCCGAACGAGCAGCGCGT
Organism: uncultured Alphaproteobacteria bacterium; assembly: GCA_963711595.1. Lineage (GTDB taxonomy): Bacteria > Pseudomonadota > Alphaproteobacteria > Rhizobiales > Xanthobacteraceae > JAUSIF01. The sequence goes on along the minus strand of CAVQER010000005.1, from coordinate 145,238 downwards.
CCGGCATGCCGATCTTGTCTGGTTTTGCCGCGGGAAGCCGTTCCATGAGGCGGACTGTCTCGTAGCCGAGATAGCCGAACACGCCGGCGGCCATCGGCGGCAGTTCGTTCGGTACCTGCAACGCCAACTCTTTCAGGAGTTCGCGCAGTGCCTCGAGCGGTTTGCCTGGGCAGGGGACGAAGGAATCTGGATGTTCGGACGGGCTGCGATTGATCTCCGCCTTTTCGCCGTTGGCGCGCCAGATCACATCGGGTGCAAATCCGAGGATCGAGTAACGGCCACGCACCGCCCCGCCCTCGACGGATTCCAGCAGGAAGGATTGCGGCCGGCTCGCCGAAAGTTTCAGGTATGCAGAGACGGGCGTCTCGAGGTCGGCGACGAGCGTCGTCCAAGCCAGCTGCGGCTCGCCGCGGTCATAGCGCGCCGCGAAGGCTGCCGCTGGAGGCAGCACATCCATGGTCAGTTTCCAGCAAGCCCGGTAATGCCGCGGAGCGCCGCTTCGTTCACGCGAACGCCAAGCTCGTTCTGAAGCTGCAAGACATACTGCACCAGCAAGTCGTCCTGTACGGCAATGGACAGCTCTGTCACCCGCTGCGATGGCGTACTCGTAGACGGAACGTTGACGTTGGTCACGCGGTACACCGCGCGGCTCACGCCGTCCGAGCTGGGCGCGACACCAGCTTTGCCCTGTGGGGTCTGAAAGATCAGCGCGAGCGGGTTGCGATCCAGCCCTTCGACCTCGCGGCCCCGCTGAATTTTTTCGCGTTGCTCCACCTTGAGGCCCGGGGCAGCCGTCTGAAAAGTTTCGCCTGCATCGAGTTTTGCGCGAATGCCCTGGGCGCGCTCTTCAAGTATTTTCGCGGCGCGCTCGTCCTTCCAACGTGCTTCTACGCGGTCGCGCACCTCCTCCAGTGGACGATCACGCGACGGCGTGATCCCGACCACCTCGTACCAGACATAGCCGGCGCCGCCGTCCACCTCGATCGGATCGGTCTCGACCCCGATCTGCGTCGCGAACGCACCCGCGACGACATCGTTGAGGGACGGTAGGCCCTCGACGAGCTTTCCATCCGGCGCACGACCGCTGCGGTCGACCGCTTCGATCTCGATTGGCTTCATGCGGAGTTTGGTCGCCACTTCGGAGAGACGCGCACCCGCCGCGCGTTCGTCCTCGATCTTGTCGTGCTGATCGAGGATGAGACTGCGCGCCTGCGAGGTGGCAAGCTGTTTGCGCAACTCGCCTGCAAGCTCGGCGAAGGTCGGTTCGTTGCCCGCTTCGATCTTCAGCACACGCGCAATCACGGTGCCAAAGCGGCCGGTAATCGGCTTGCTCACCTCGCCTTGCGGCAAGGCGAAGATTGCCTCGGCGACCGTTGGGTCGAGAATTTCGCGCCTGGCGATCGTTCCCAGCGACACGTCCCCGGCGGTAAGCTTGCGTTCGGTCATGATCTCTTCGAACTTCGCGCCTTCGGCAATGCGCTTCGCTGCGGCTTCCGCTTCGGCTGCATTCGGAAAAACGATCTGCTCGATCTGTCGCCGCTCGGGCACGCCCATGCGGCCGCGGCGCTGCTCGTACAATTTGCGCACGTCGTCGTCGGAAATCTGGACTTCGCTTGCGAGCGCTTCAGGCGTCAACGCGAGCGCAACGATCTTTCGATATTCGGGTGCCCGAAACGCGGCCTTGTTGTCTTCGTAGTACTTGTCGATTTCGGAAGGCGAGGGGGCAGGCAGATTGCCGGCTTGCGAACGATCGAGCGTCACGAACTCGACCGCTCGCTCCTCGCTTTCGAAGCGGCGAATTGCCTCGCGCAGGACTTCCGGTGCGGCGGCGTCGCCGCCAAGCGCGCGCACAAACTGCCGCCGCTGTATCAGGCGTCGTTCGGCCTCGACAAAGCGTTGCTCGTTGTAGCCGATGGAGCGCAGGACGTCATAGAAGCGGGCCGCATCGAAGTTGCCGTTGGGGCCGCGGAAGGCAGCATTGGATTGGATATGCGCAAGCAGCGTGTCGTCGTCGACGGTAAGGCGCAGCTGGCGTGTTTTTTCGTCGAGGGCGGTTTCCGAGATGAGCTCGCCGAGCATCTGGCGGTCGAGATTGATCGCGCGCGCCTGTTCGGGAGTCAGGGCACGACCGAGCTGACGACCAAGCTGCTGCAAGCGTTCCTGGTAGAGCAACCGAAACTGCTCGATGCCGATCTTGGTGGATCCGACCTGGGCAAGATCTTGCGTACCCACGCCGCGAAATACATCGGCAACCCCCCAGATCGCGAACGAGACGACCAGCAGGCTCAGGAAGACCTTGGCCACCCAGCCGCCCGCGTGCCTGCGTAGTGCGTCCAACATGTTAGTTGCCGTTCCTGATGCGTGAAGAGCGCGGATAATAGGGATCGCCCCGCACAGTCGCAACGCCTACGGGTGCGGTTTGCGCGCGCAATCCCAGTCTGCTACCGGCCTCATTGATTACATCGGGGTAATGAATGGCGGACGGGCGGCGGCCACTCGTAGCCGGCAATTGGAAGATGAACGGGCTTCGCGCCTCGATGTCGGAGCTCGACAAGATGATCGACGGCTACGACACGGAGCTTGCCGAGCGTGTCGACCTGCTCGTGTGCCCGCCCACAACCTTGATCTCCGCGTTTGCCGATCGCGCCAAGGGTACGAAAGTCGGTATCGGCGGACAGGATTGCCACGCGAAGCCGTCGGGCCCGCATACGGGCGACTTGTCGGCGGAGATGCTGCGCGACGCCGGGGCGAGCGCCGTGATCGTCGGACATTCGGAGCGGCGCGCCGACTACGGAGAGACCGATGCCGTCGTGCGCGCCAAGGCCGAGGCGGTATTGCGTGCGAAATTGACGGCGATCGTGTGCCTGGGCGAGACGCGCGAGCAACGCGAAGCGGGCAAGACACTCGACATCGTCAGTACTCAATTGAAGGCGTCAGTTCCGGCAGGGGCCCGGCCCGCGTCCGTCGTAATCGCTTATGAACCCGTCTGGGCGATCGGAACGGGCCTTACGCCAACGGCGGCCGATGTGGCGGAAGTGCATAAGATGATCCGCAACACGCTCGAGCGGCGGTTTGGAGCGACGGCGCGTGCGATCCGGGTGATCTATGGCGGATCGGTCAAACCCGACAACGCGGCGGCCCTCCTCACGACCGAGGACGTTGACGGCGCGCTCGTCGGCGGGGCCAGTCTGAAGGCCGAGGACTTCCTGGCCATTTCCAAGATTTACCTTAAGCGCTGAGGTCGCAACCCGGGCTCCGGGGCTTGCGAAACGCGCCGGGCGATCAAATCTAAGGGTCGGCGCGGCGTTTTGCGCACTCTTATCGTCGTGAATGCACACGCGGTGGCATCCCCGCTGATGATCGTGTATGGGTCCGCCCGGCCGAAGGAACCTCAATGCAGACCGTCATTATCGTCATTCACCTGCTGGTCGTGCTTGCCATGATCGGCGTCGTCCTGTTGCAGAAGTCGGAGGGCGGCGGGCTTGGCATCGGCGGCGGGGGCGGGTTCATGACGACCCGTGGCTCGTCCAATGTGCTTACCAAGGCGACGGCGACGCTCGCGGCGGTGTTCTTTACGACAAGTTTGCTGCTTTCGATCCTCGCGGGCTGGGGACGCCAGGAGCGCTCGATCTTCGGTGGATCGCCGCCCGGGCCGTCCGCGCCGGGTGCACCGTCGGCGCCGGGTGGAAATATTCTCGACCAGTTGAAATCGCAGTCCCCGTCGGGGCCGCAGGTGCCACAATCGAAGTGACGCAACAGCAAGGGCCGGGGTTCCGGCCCTTCGGTTTTTCAGGTGGATGAATGCGAAAGTGCTCGTCGAATCGACTGCGGAGGTCTAAAGCTTAGGTCCCATGGCGCGGTACATCTTCATCACCGGCGGCGTGGTCTCCTCCCTCGGAAAGGGTCTTGCTTCCTCCGCACTCGCGGCGCTCCTGCAGGCGCGCGGATTCTCGGTACGGCTGCGCAAACTCGATCCTTATCTCAACGTCGATCCCGGCACGATGAGCCCGTACCAGCACGGGGAAGTCTTCGTCACCGACGACGGCGCCGAGACGGATCTCGACCTCGGCCACTACGAACGCTTCACGGGTCGTCCGTGCACGCGGCACGACAACATCACCACCGGCCGCATCTACCAGGAAATTCTCGCCAAGGAGCGACGTGGCGATTACCTCGGCGCGACAATTCAGGTCATTCCGCACGTCACCAACGCGATCAAGGAATTCGTTCTGAACGGAAACGACGGTTTCGACTTCGTGCTGGTCGAGATTGGCGGCACGGTCGGCGACATCGAGGGGCTGCCGTTCTTCGAAGCCATACGGCAGCTCGGCAACGAGTTGCCGCGCAATCACGCGATCTACATTCACCTGACGCTCCTGCCGTTTATTCCGAGCGCGGGTGAGTTGAAGACCAAGCCGACGCAGCACTCGGTGAAAGAGCTGCGCGAGATTGGCATCCAGCCGCAGATCCTGCTTTGCCGCACCGACCGGGAAATCCCGCGCGAGGAGCGGCGCAAGCTTTCGCTGTTCTGCAATGTGCGCGAGAGCGCGGTGATCGAAGCGCGCGATGTGGACAATATCTACGCCGTTCCCGCTGCCTATCATGCGGCCGGCCTCGATCGGGAAGTGCTCGCCGCATTCGGCATAGACGGAACGCGCGATCCGGACCTCACTCGCTGGACGACGATCAACGAGCGCATCCGCAATCCGGAAGGCGATGTCACGATCGCGGTCATCGGCAAGTACACGGGTCTGAAGGACGCCTACAAATCCTTGATCGAGGCGCTATCGCACGGCGGCATTGCGCACAAGGTGAAGGTCAATCTGGATTGGATCGAGTCCGAGATCTTCGAGCGCGAGGACCCGACACCTTTCCTCGAGCACGTGAACGGCATCCTGGTCCCCGGCGGATTCGGACAGCGCGGTGCGGAAGGAAAAATCCGTGCGGCGCAATTCGCCCGAGAGCGGGGCGTCCCGTATTTCGGGATCTGCTTCGGCATGCAAATGGCGGTGATCGAAGCGGCGCGAAATCTCGCGGGCATCGAGGAAGCGAATTCCTCTGAATTCGGCGTGACGCGCGAGCCTGTCGTCGGCTTGCTCACCGAGTGGCTGAAAGGCAACGAACTGCAGCGTCGTGAAAAAGGGGGCAATCTCGGCGGCACGATGCGGCTCGGCGCTTATTTGGCTCGCCTCGCCAAGGGAAGCCGCGTGTCTGAAATCTATGGGGCGATGGAAATCTCGGAGCGCCACCGTCACCGGTACGAGGTGAATACCGCCTACAAGGAAAAGCTCGAAGACGAAGGAATGTGTTTTTCCGGCATGTCACCCGACGGAATACTGCCGGAGATCATCGAGTACCCGGACCACCCCTGGTTCATTGGGGTGCAATTCCACCCCGAGCTGAAGTCGCGTCCGTTCGAGCCGCATCCGCTGTTTGCTTCCTTCGTCGGCGCGGCGGTCGACCAGAGCCGGCTCGTCTAACTGCGATATTGCCGATATGGCGCGCGGTCTCGACCACGTCGTCCACGCGGTGCGCGACCTCGAGGTTGCGGCAGCGTTTTACGGGCGGCTTGGCTTTCAGGTCGGCGCGCGCAACCAGCATCCGTGGGGTACGCACAACCGGCTTGTCCAATTCCCAGGTTTTTTTCTAGAAATTCTGGCCGTCGACGAGCCGGGGAAAATCCTTCCTGCGACGCGAACGGCGTTCTCGTTCGGCGCGTTCAACCGCGACTTTCTCGCTGCGGTCGGCGAGGGGTTGAGCTGCATGGTCGTCGAGGGACACGATCCGGCCGCTGAAAAGGCTGCGCTCGATGAAGCAGGGTTCAGCGGCTTCGATCTCCTGAACTTCTCCCGCAAGGGCAAGCGTGCGGACGGTAGCGAGACTGAAGTCGGATTTTCTATCGCGTTGGCGCGCGACCCGGCATCGCCGCACGCCGGCTTCTTCACCTGCAAGCAGACCCATCCGGAGAATTTTTGGTCGACGGACCTGCAGCGCCATGAAAACGGCGCGCAGTCGATTGAGGCATGCGTCCTCGTCGTGGAAAATCCGACCGATCACCACATTTTTCTCGAGGCATTGATCGGGGTGCGCGATGTGCGCGCCACCTCGCTGGGATTGCACGTGTCGACCCCGCGCGGGGACGTGCTGGCCCTCGATCCCCGGGCCTTCCGCGATGCGTATGGCGTGGAGCCACCGATCGACGCCGGGCTGCGGCTCGCGGCACTGTCGTTCGTGGTTACTGACCTCGCCCTGACTCGTGCGCTTCTGCAACGCAACGCCGTTGCGCATTCCCTGCATCGGGACAAATTGGTCGTCGGCCCGGATGCAGCGCACGGTGCGACCATCGTGTTCGAGGCGAGTTGACCCGTGCCTCACGTCAAAGCAATGTCTAGCCCGTGAACAAGCCCATCACCGAACCAGCGCCCAAACCGATCGTGTCCGTCGGGCAAGTCCGCATCGGGAACGAATTGCCACTTGCCGTGATCGCGGGCCCCTGCGCCATGGAAAGCCGCGCGCACGCACTCGAGGTCGCCAGCGCGCTGAAAGAGATCGCGGAGAAGCTAGGGATCGGATTGATCTACAAAACCTCGTTCGACAAGGCGAACCGGACCTCCGGCAGAAGCGCCCGCGGGGTCGGCATGAAAGCGGCGTTGCCGGTGTTCGCGGAAGTGCGCGCCGCGACCGGCCTACCCACTCTTACCGACGTTCATGACGCGTCGCAGTGCGCGGCGGTCGCCGAAGTGGTCGATGTGCTCCAGATCCCCGCGTTTCTCTGTCGGCAAACGGATTTGCTCGTCGCGGCAGCCGAGACAGGCCGCGTCGTAAATGTCAAAAAAGGTCAGTTCCTCGCGCCGTGGGATATGGCGAACGTTGTCGGCAAAATCACCGGCGCGGGAAATCGCAACGTTCTCGTGACCGAGCGCGGCGTTTCTTTCGGATACAATACGCTCGTGTCGGACATGCGGGCGTTGCCGATCCTGCGGAGGATTGGCGCGCCGGTGGTTTTCGACGCGACCCATTCGGTGCAACAGCCCGGTGGACAGGGTTCAGCGCTTCCGGCGGCGAGCGTGAATTCATTCCGCATCTCGCGCGCGCCGCGGTCGCGGTCGGCGTGGCGGCCGTTTTCGTCGAAACACATCCTGATCCAGACAAGGCGCCGTCGGACGGTCCGAACATGGTCCCGTTGCGCGAGCTCGAAGCGTTGCTGCGCCGTCTGATGGAATTCGATCGTCTCGCGAAGGCGTAGGCTTCAGCCGCGTCCACGGTAGGGCGGCACGCCCTGATCCGCGGGCACCCAGACGCCGGACGGCAGCTTGCCGTGCTGCCAAAATACGTCGATCGGCATGCCGCCGCGCGGATACCAATAGCCGCCGATGCGAAGCCACTTCGGCGCGAGCAGCTTTACGAGCTTCTTGCCGATCTCGACCGTGCAGTCCTCGTGGAACGCGCCGTGATTGCGGAAACTGGTCAGATACAGCTTCAGCGATTTTGACTCGACGAGCCATTTGCCCGGCACGTAGTCGATCACGAGCAATGCGAAATCAGGCTGACCCGTCACCGGACAGATCGAGGTGAACTCGGGCGCGGTGAAACGCGCGACATAGTCGGTGTCCGGATGCGGATTCGGCACGCGATCGAGCGTCGCTTCCTCGGGGGAGGACGGGATCCGAGCGGGCTTACCGAGAACCTTGGTCGCCGGTGGTGACTTCTTCATGCGGGAGGTCTTAGCGCGACTTCGGGTCGGCTAGGAAGTCCGCGAGTGCGTTCCGTTCGGCCGCATCCGGCATGGGCCTCGAGCTCATCCACATGGCGGGAAACATCGCTTCGGGATCCCGCAAGAACTGATCGAGCCGCTCGCGCGTCCATAGTGCTCCGCCTGCGCCGGCCTGTCGCAGAACGGGCGAGTAGTCGAAAGCCCGGTCGCCCGCGATGCGGCGGCCGATCAGTCCGGAAAGATTGGGACCGGCTGTACCCTTTGCTGACGGATCGAGCGAATGGCACGCTTGGCAGGGCTCGAACAGTTGCGCACCCTCGGCCGCGCGCAGTTGAGAGGGTGCGAAAGAAATCGTGGCCGGGAGAAGTCCGGCCACGAGCCAATACCTGATCCTTGAGACGCTCAAGCGACTACGTGGTTCCGCTCGTCTCGATCACAACGAGCCGATTGGTGCCGGACTCGCCGCCCCAGGCTTGGCCGGGCCGCCCGTCCATCTGCCGAACGTTCGCGTTCGACTTGTCGCTCGGGAACGAGGTGAAGCGTTCGGTCTTCGGATCGAAGCGAACGATCGCGTTGGCGGAAAAATCGGTGAGCCACACGATATCCTTGTCGTCGACAAACACCGAGTAGGTTCGCGGCCGGTCGCCGGGCAATTTCCATTGGCGCCAGCTTCCATCCGCTGGATTGTGGACGGAGACATTGCCACTGTTCCACTCGCTCACCCAGAGTCGGCCCACGGAGTCCGACCACACGCGTCGCGCGCCCTGGCCCTTTGTCGGAGGTTCGACCGCTCTGGCGTTGCCAGTCTTCAGATCGATCTGCGCGATGTGGTTGCCTGCGAGCGACGCGTACCAGATGTCACCCTTCGGAGTGCGCGTGATGCCGTAGGGCCCCGGGCCGCGCGGAGCGTCCCAAACGGTCATGTCGCCGGACTTGGGATCGAGACGCCCGTAAATGCCGTTCTGTCCCGTGAACCAGTAGATTCCGTTGAGGTCGAATACGCCGGTATTCAGGTTCGCATTGCCGCGATTGGAAGGTAGCTTGTAGAGGGTGACCTTGTGATCTTTTGGGTCGACCCGTGCGATCGCATTTTGTCCGCCTTCGGTCACCCAGGGTGCGCCGTCAGGCCCGACGACGACGCCGTGCGGCGCCGCGCCCGGTCCAAGATTGATCAGCTTGTAGGTCCCGTCCTTCGGCTCAAGCAGCCCAAGTGTCCCGTTGCCCTGACCGTTGAACCAGATCTTCCCATCTGCCGCCGCGGTCACGTCACGCGAACGCATGCCCGGTTCGACCGGAAAGTAGTGAACGCGGAACGGACTCTCGGATTGCGCGAACGAGTTGCGGACCAATGCCGGCGTGGCAAGCGCCACAGAACCGGCGGCGACACCCTTCAGAAATTGACGGCGATGCATGGATTGCTCCCGGGTTCGCTCGAACACGACGAGACGAGCAATGATATCAGGTTGGGGTGCGACGCGGGAGTTGGGTACAACGGCACCCTAGTTCACGTTATCTTGCGCCGGGCCTTCACGACGGAACGCGGTGCGTATAAGACGCGCAAGGAATCCTCACAGAAGCGGCACATGACAGCCATCATCGATATTCACGCCCGCGAAATCCTCGACAGCCGCGGCAATCCCACAGTCGAAGTCGACGTCGTCCTGGAGGACGGCTCGCGCGGCCGGGCCGCGGTGCCCTCGGGCGCCTCTACCGGCGCTCACGAAGCGGTGGAGCTGCGCGATGGCGACAAGAAGCGCTACCTCGGCAAGGGCGTTCGCAAAGCGGTGGACGCGGCGAACGGCGAAATCTTCGATGCAATCGGGGGCATGGACGCGAACGACCAGTCAAAGATCGACGAGACGCTGATTGCGCTCGACGGCACGCCGAACAAGGCGCGGCTCGGCGCGAACGCGATCCTCGGGGTGTCGCTTGCGGTCGCGAAGGCGGCTGCCCAATCCGCGAAGCTGCCGCTCTACCGCTATGTGGGTGGACCGAGCGCGCGCGTACTTCCGGTACCGATGATGAACATCGTCAATGGCGGCGCCCATGCGGATAATCCGATCGACTTCCAGGAATTCATGATCATGCCGGTCGGCGCGCCGAACTTTTCCGAGGGCCTGCGCGCCGGATCCGAGATCTTTCACACGCTGAGGAAGGCGCTTGCGGATGCCGGACACAACACGAATGTCGGCGACGAAGGCGGGTTTGCCCCTAATCTCAAGGATGCGGACGCCGCACTTGGTTTCGTGACCAAGGCGATCGAGAAAGCCGGCTACAAGCCCGGTGGCGACGTCATGCTGGCACTCGATCCGGCTGCGACGGAGTTCTTCAAGGGCGGAAAATACGTGTACGAAGGTGAGGGCGTCACGCGCGACATCGAAGCGCAAGTGAAATATCTCGCCGATCTTTCCTCGCGCTACCCGATCGCATCGATCGAAGACGGCATGGCAGAAGACGACTGGGATGGATGGAAACTCCTCACTGATCGGATCGGCAAGAAGGTGCAGCTCGTCGGCGACGATCTGTTCGTGACGAGCGAGAAACGCCTCCGAGAGGGGATCGCCAAGGGCGTCGCCAATGCGATCCTTGTGAAGGTCAATCAGATCGGCTCGCTCACGGAGACGCTGGCGGCCGTCGATACCGCCCACCGCGCTGCGTACCGCGCGGTCATGTCTCATCGCTCGGGCGAGACGGAGGACGCGACCATTGCGGACCTCGCGGTTGCGACGAACTGCGGGCAGATCAAGACCGGCTCGCTTTCGCGCTCCGACCGCACGGCAAAATACAACCAGCTGCTGCGAATCGAAGAGGAACTCGGCAAGGAAGCGCGTTATGCCGGCAAGGCTGCGTTGAAGGCATTGGCCTGACCGATCGCGCGTTAACGACCGTGCAACTTCGTGCCCGCATAAAGGCTGGATGATTGCGCGGACTTGCCTCGGCAAGGTTTTCCAGGGCCTGGCACTTCAGGTCGGGGCGGCTCTCATCATCGGATATTTCGCCTTTCAGGGCTATCACGGCGACTATGGGCTACTTGCTCAGCGCTCGCTCGAGCAGGACATCGCCAATCTGGTGATCGAGCGTGATGCACTGCGAAGCGAACGGCTCCACTGGGAACAGCGGGTAGGTCTGTTGCGCTCCGATCGGCTCGATCCGGACCTCGTGGATGAACTCGCGCGTCGCGAGCTCGGGTTCACCCAGCCAAACGACCTCGTGCTGCTCGACCCGCCGCGTTGAAACCGCGTTGGGCGTCGGGGCGTTTACCGGAAAGAAAAACAGCGTTTCGCCTCCAGCGGGTAAGGCATGCACCGCCCGCCGTGGCGCGGCTTTTGAATTTGCGCTAAGCAAATTTGGTTGGAGGAGCAGGGAATAATGCCCGCCGCGGCGAAGCCCCTCGAGGCCAAGAAACAACAAATCCGCACCGGCAATGGCGCCAAAGCCGGCACACCGGCCTCGGTGCCCGCCGCCGAGGAAATCAAGGCCTTTCGGGAGATGCTCCTGATCCGCCGGTTCGAGGAGAAGGCGGGTCAGCTCTATGGGATGGGCCTGATCGGCGGCTTCTGCCACCTCTACATCGGCCAGGAAGCTGTCGTCATCGGCATGCAACTGGCGATCGAAGAGGGCGACCAGGTCATCACCGCCTATCGCGATCACGGTCACATGCTCGCGTGCGGTATGGATCCGAAATTCGTCATGGCCGAGCTCACGGGCCGCCGCTCCGGATACTCGAAAGGGAAGGGCGGCTCGATGCACATGTTCTCCATCGAAAAGAATTTCTATGGTGGTCACGGCATCGTCGGCGCCCAGGTGCCGCTCGGTACCGGCATCGCGTTCGCAAACCGCTACCGCGAGAACGGACGCGTCTGTCTGACTTATTTCGGCGACGGCGCCGCGAACCAGGGTCAGGTGTACGAGAGTTTCAACATGGCGGAGCTTTGGAAGCTGCCGGTCGTGTACGTCATCGAGAACAACAAGTACGCGATGGGTACGTCGATTGAGCGCTCCCACGCGCAGCAGGATCTGTCGAAGCGCGGGCTCTCATTCAACATTCCGGGCGAACAGGTCGACGGCATGGACGTGCGGGCCGTGAAGGCCGCGGGCGAGAAAGCCGTCGCTTTCGCGCGCGAAGGCAAGGGGCCGTACATCCTCGAAATGCTGACATATCGCTATCGCGGCCACTCGATGTCCGATCCGGCGAAGTACCGCAGCAGGGACGAGCTGGAGAAATACCGCAAGGAGCACGATCCGATCGATATGGTTCGAGCGCGGCTGGTCGAGGAAAAGCGTGCGAGCGAGGACGAGCTCAAGAAAATCGAGACGGACGTGAAGAACGTCGTCAACGAGGCGGCGGAGTTTGCCTCGCACGAACCGGAGCCCGATCCCTCGGAGCTCTGGACCGACGTTACGCGTTAGACGGGGAAATCCGTGCCCACCGAAGTATTGATGCCGGCCCTTTCGCCCACGATGGAGAAGGGCAATCTCGCGAAATGGGTGAAGAGCGAGGGCGACGCCGTGAAGGCGGGCGACGTCATCGCCGAGATCGAGACCGACAAGGCGACGATGGAGGTCGAGGCGGTCGACGAGGGCACGCTCGGAAAAATTCTAGTGCCCGAGGGCACGCAGGACGTCGCGGTGAACACGCCGATCGCGATCATCCTCGCCGAAGGCGAGAGCGCCGGTGACGTGAAGGCCAAATCTGGCGACGCAGGGTCAAAGCCAGCCGCGCAGCCCGCCGCAAAACCCGATATGCCGGCCCCGGCAGAAAAGCTGCCCGGGCCGGCTTCTTTTTCCGCGCCGCGCCAGGAGCCTGCAAGCGACCCTGACATTCCCGCCGGCACCGAGATGGTCACGATGACGGTGCGCGAAGCGTTGCGCGACGCCATGGCCGAGGAAATGCGTCGCGACCCGGAAGTCTTCGTGATGGGGGAGGAAGTCGCCGAGTATCAGGGCGCCTACAAGGTTACGCAGGGCCTGCTGCAGGAATTCGGTCCGAAACGCGTAATCGATACACCGATCACGGAGCACGGGTTTGCCGGCCTCGGGGTGGGCGCCGCTTTTGCAGGACTGAAGCCAATCGTCGAGTTCATGACGTTCAACTTCGCCATGCAGGCGATCGACCAGATCGTAAATTCCGCGGCCAAGACGCTGTACATGTCGGGCGGCCAGGTGAAGGCGCAGATCGTTTTCCGCGGCCCAAACGGTCCGGCCGCGCGCGTCGCCGCACAGCACAGCCAGGATTACTCGGCGTGGTATTCGCACATCCCGGGCCTGAAGGTGATCGCGCCCTACACGGCGGCCGACGCCAAAGGCCTGCTCAAGGCCGCGATCCGCGACCCGAACCCGGTGATGTTCCTGGAGAACGAAATTCTCTACGGCAAGTCTTTTCCGGTGCCGAAGCTCGACGACTTCGTGTTGCCGATCGGGAAGGCGCGTATCGCGCGGGCCGGCGAGCACGTGACGATCGTCGCCTGGTCGATCTGCATGAATTATGCGCTCGGCGCCGCGGAAGAACTCGCCCGGGAAGGTATTGAAGCCGAGGTCATCGATCTACGCACGGTCCGACCGATGGACATCGACACGGTCCTCGAATCCGTGAAGAAGACGAACCGCTGCGTCACCGTCGAGGAAGGCTGGCCGCAGTCCGGGGTCGGCGCGGATATCGCCGCGCGCATTATGGAGCAAGCGTTCGACTGGCTCGATGCACCGGTCACGCGCGTGTCCGGCAAGGACGTGCCGATGCCCTATGCGGCAAATCTGGAGAAGCTCGCGCTCCCGTCGATCGCGGAAGTCGTCGAGGCGGTGAAGGCCGTCTCGTATCGTTGAGGACTCTGATGGCCACCCTGCGCGGATCCTGTCACTGCGGGAACGTCGAGGTCGAATTCGAGACCTCGATCGCGCCAACGGATCTACCTGTGCGCGCCTGCCAGTGTTCATTCTGTCGCCGGCACGCTGCCAAGACGACGAGCGATCCCAACGGTAAGCTCGTCATCCGCGCCGACGGGGACTTAATTGAGCGCTATCGCTTCGGATTTCGCGTCACTGACTTCATTATCTGCCGCCGTTGCGGTGTCTATATCGCCGCGGTGAGTTGGGAGGGGGCGAACGAGCGCGCATCGTTGAACGTGGTCGGGGCGGGACTTTCGGAGCTCGCGCAACGGGATGCCGCGCCGGTCAGTCTTGATCATGAGACCGCCGAGGCGCGGCGGGAGCGACGGCGACAAGTGTGGACGCCAGTCGAGATTGCGGTACGCACCGACGCGCGTCAGTCGGCTTGAAGGCGAGCCGATGCCCGTCAATATTCTCATGCCCGCGCTGTCGCCCACGATGGAAAAGGGCAACCTTTCGAAATGGGTCAAGAAAGAGGGCGATAAGGTCAAGGCCGGCGACGTGATCGCCGAGATCGAGACCGACAAGGCGACGATGGAGGTCGAGGCGGTCGACGACGGCACGCTCGGCAAGATCGTCGTTGCTGAAGGGACGCAGGATGTCCCGGTCAACCAGGTGATTGCAGTGCTGTTGGAAGAGGGCGAGGACGCGGGCGCCATCAAGGCGGCGCCTGCTGCGAAGCCTGCACCAAAGGCAGAGCCAAAGGCGGAAGCGAAGATAGAAGCGAAGCAAGAGACAAAGCCCGTCGTCCCGGCCGTGAGCGAAGCGCGAGCGCCGGGACCGTCATCAGCCCGCTCGCAAACGGTCCCGGATCGCGGCGTCGCCGCGTCCGGGACGACGAACGGGAGAGGCGCTGTGCGAGTGTTTTCGTCGCCTCTTGCACGCCGGCTCGCGAAAGATTCCGGCATCGACGTCTCGCGCGTGCAGGGTTCGGGACCGCACGGCCGCGTCGTCGCGCGGGACGTCGAGGAAGCAAAGAAGGGCGGCGCGCTACGTGCACCGGCCGCGGGTGTGGCAGCTGTTCACGGACCGTCGGATGCGCAGATTCGGGCGCTGTTCAAAGAAGGAGATTACGACTTCGTTCCGCACGATGGGATGCGGAAGACGATCGCGAAGCGCCTCACCGAGGCGAAGCTCACGATTCCTCATTACTACCTGACGGTCGACATCGAACTGGACGCATTGCTTGCGGCCCGTCATGAGATCAATGCCTCGGCACCCATGGGCGAGGACGGGAAGCCGCGCTACCGGGTGTCCGTCAACGACCTGCTGATCAAGGCGCTGGCACTTGCGCTGATGAAGATTCCCGACGCGAATGTGAGCTGGACCGAGGCCGGGATGCTCAAGCACAAGCATGCGGACGTGGGCGTCGCCGTCGCGATTCCGGGCGGGCTGATCACGCCGATCGTCCGCCATGCCGAAGAGAAGTCCATGTCCGTCATCGCCAACGAGATGAAGGATCTGATCGCGCGCGCCCGCACGCGCAAACTGAAACCGCAGGAGTATCAGGGCGGATCGTCGGCGATCTCCAATCTCGGCATGTACGGAATTAAGGAATTTGCAGCGGTGATCAACCCGCCACACGCTACGATCGTCGCGGTGGGTGCGGGCGAGGAGCGACCGGTGGCCCACAAGGGCAAGATCGAAGCCGCGACGGTCATGGGAGCGACGTTGTCCGCGGACCACCGTGCCGTCGACGGCGCGGTGGGCGCGGAGCTACTCGACGCATTCAAGAAATTCATTGAAAAGCCGATCGCTATGTTGGCGTGAATCTGCGCTTTTATTGGGGGCGGTCATGGGGCGGAGCTACCAAAACAATCGCGTCCATTCGGTGCTGGTTACCTATTTTCCGATGCTGATCGCGATCCTCTCGGTGCTCTCGTCGATCTATCAGGGGTACCTGTTCGCCCACAGCAACGATCTCATTCAACGAAACGTATTGCGCGGCGAATACCTACGCACCTGCAGGGAAATCATCGACACCTATTTCCAGGTGAAACTTGCGGTGACCCAGCTAGCCGAACCGGCCGCGAATCCTGCGGCTGCCACAGCCGTGAATGCGCACAATCTGGTTGGTAAGTTCGGCGCGCTTGGAACCTATCTCGCAAACTTCCAGGATGAAGAAATCCGCGTTCGTTACACCGGCCTCACGCATGAACTGGCTCGCCTCGTAGCAACCGCGCGGGATCGCGGTGCGGGCGAACCGGCGAAACGCTTTGCCGAAGCTGATCGCCTATTCGGACAAATGAACGAGGATTGCGTACGCTTGGCGCAAGTCGTGAGAATGTGAGGGAGCGCGCGACGAATGGCCGACGTGCGGCTCAGACGGGCGCGAAAGGATGACGCCGAGGCCCTCGCTCGTCTGATCGATATCGCGGGCGAAGGTTTCGGCATGTACCTGTGGTCGCAGGCCGCAAAGCCCGGGGAGACCGCGCTCGAAATCGGCAAACGTCGGGCGCAGCGCGAAGAGGGCGGGTTCTCCTATCGCCACGCGACCATCGCTGAAGTCGATCGGAGCGTTGCCGGGCTCCTGCTCGGATACCGTCTGCCCGAACCCTATGTCTTGGGTGATGTCTCGGCGTTGCCGGAGATGGTACGGCCGCTCGTTGAACTCGAGGCGGAAGCACCGGGGACCTGGTACGTGAACGCGCTCGCGGCGTTTCCCGAGTACCGAGGACGGGGAATTGGAACGCGCCTGCTTACAGAGGCCGACCTGCTTGCGATTGAGGTTGGGGCACCAGGTCTGAGCTTGATCGTCGCGGACCAGAACGAAGGCGCGAAGCGCCTTTACTCGCGCATGGGCTACCGCGCCACGGCGCGGCGGCCGCTCATCCCGTTTCCGGGGCTTGGCCACACGGGCGACTGGGTTTTGATGACGAAGCCAGTCGGGCACTGACTCAGGGCGCGGCCTTGGACGCGCGACGTGCGGCGGTCTCGCTGCGCCTTGCCGGGTACTGAAGCACGACGACCAGGATCGCGATCGCAGCCCCGGCCACATCGTTCCAGACGCCGGGGAAAACAAGGCACAGCCCGCCGGTCACCAGCAACGCGCGGTGCAGATAGGTCGCGGAAGTGAGGAAGTAACCGTGCAAACCTCCCGCGAACAGGGCGATACCTACGCTTGCCGTGACGAAGCTCGTGATGATCGTCGGCCAGTCGCCGATCATCAACAGCGCCGGCTGATAGACGAACATGAACGGAATGATGAAACCGGCCGCACCGATCTTCATCGCCGCCCAGCCCGAGGCCCACATGTCGGCCTTGGCAAGTCCGGCTGCGGCGAAAACGGCGAGCGCGACCGGCGGCGTAATCGCTGACAAGACCGCGAAGTAGAAAGCAAACATGTGCGCGGCCGGCTCGATCACGCCGAGTTTCATGATCGCCGGAATGAGCAGCGCGACCAGCAAGATATAGGAGGGCGTCGTAGGCAGCCCGGTGCCAAGCACCAAGGCGGCAAGCATGGTCATGACAAGCGCAATGAAGAGATAGTCCTGCGCCAGCGCGACGACCCATTGCGTGAAGACGATGCCAAGGCCGGAGAGCGTGACGACGCCGATCATGATGCCGGCCGATGCGCAAGCGAGCGCCACCGGGAGCGAGTTCTTCGCACCCTCGACCATCGCGTCGATCACATTCGGAAGGGTGACATTGACGCGCGTGGACTTGCGTAAGGCGGCTACCGGGAAGCAGGACAGCGTGGCGACGAGAGCGGCAAGGGGCGAGCTGTAGCCCGAATACATGACGACGAGGAGAACCACGATCGGCAGGAAGAGATGGCCGCGTTCGGCCATGACGAGACGAAGTCGCGGAAGTTCGGCGCGCGGCACGCCATGGATGCCGCGGCGCTTGGCCTCGAAATGCACCGCGGCGAAACAGGCAATGTAATAGAGGATCGCAGGAATCACGGCCCAGATAACAACCTGACCGTACGGTACGGCCAGGAATTCGGCCATCACGAAGGCAGCCGCACCCATGATCGGCGGCATGATCTGGCCGCCGGTCGAAGCGGTGGCCTCGACGCCGGCGGCGAAATGCGGCGGAAAACCCGAGCGCTTCATCAAGGGGATGGATATCGGGCCGTCGACCATGACGTTGGCGACGGCGCTGCCGGAGATCGTGCCGAACAGGCTTGAACTGACCACGGAGACTTTTCCCGGGCCGCCAGCCGTGTGGCCGGTGAGCGCCATCGCAAAATCCATGAACAATTGGCCGACGCCCGTCCTCTCCATGAAGCTGCCGAAGACGACAAAAATGATCACGAATGAGGCGGACACGGCGAGCGCCTGACCGAAGATTCCCTCGGTCGTCATGTACAGCTGATCGAGCAGCCGCATTGGCTCGAGTTTGGCGATGAACAATCCGTAGCCTAGAAATATGAGGCCGGTGATCGGCAGCGCAACGTCGACACAGCGGCGTGTCGCCTCGGTGACGGTCACGATCAGAACGGTCGCCATCACCATATCGGTGAGGCTCAAGTCATCGATGTAGTAGATGCGTGTGATGACGTATTCGTAGTTGACGAAGAGGTAGAGGATCGAGACCACGCTCGCGGCCAGCCACAGATAATCGATGAAAGTCGGGATCGGGCGGATCACGCCCACCTTGCTTCCGTAAATGAGGAAGCAGAGGCCCAGCGCGAACAATAAGTGCGTTCCGCGGAAGATGATCGCTTCCGGTGAGCCCGTAAGGATGACCCACATGTGATAGACGACCATCGCGACGGCGACGACCGTCACGGTGTAGCGGACAAGGCCCGCGTAGGTCAGATCGGGCTTGAGCACGCGGCCACCCAGGCAAGAGGCCGGCGGCGCCTTGCGCCGCCAGCCTATCGCAGTCAGTTGCTAAGTACGGTGATGCCGGCTTCTTTGTAGTATTTCGCTGCGCCCTTGTGGAATGGCACGCCGATGTCCTCAGCCATCATCTTCGGCGTCAGGCCGCTGATCGCCTTGTTGACCAGCGCCATCTGCGGAATGTTCTGCGCCATCGTCTTCGTCATCGCGTAGACCATGTCGTCGGGCAGCTTGCACGAAGCGACAATGTGCGTGGCGTAACCGATCACGTTCACGTCCTTGTCTTGCTTCGGATAGGTGCCCTTCGGGACCGTGACGAGCGTGTAACCGGGATTGAGCTTCCGCATCGCGTCAAGCTGATCGCTCAGATCGAGAAGCTTGATGTCACGCGCAGAGGCGAGGTCCATCACTGCTCCAGAGGGGATCGTGGTGCCGAGCGTGAATGCGGCCGCGTGGCCGTCCTGCACCTGAGCGACTGCGTCGGTGTAGGAGACGAAGCTCATCTTGAGGTCGTTGTAGGTCAGGCCGTTCACTTGCAGCCACTGCTTGGTGATTTCCTCGGCCGTATTGCCGCGCGGTTGCGCCGCGAGCGATTTACCCTTCAGGTCCTTCGCCGAGTTGATGCCGGAGTCCGCGCGCACCACGACCTGGAAATACTGCGGATAGAGCGTCGCGACGTTGCAGACGTTCGCGTGCTTCTTCGTAAACGGCGGATTGCCGGCGACAGCGTCGACGGTCGAAATCGAGTTGCCGAAGCCGACCTCGGTCTTGCCTTCCTCGATGCCGCGCACGTTGGCGATGCCAGCGCCGGGAAGTGCCTGCACGGAGAGGCCGGGAACTGCTTTTTCCCAAAGGTCCTTGAGCTGCCCGCCTAGCGGTACCCAAACGCCGCCTTGTGGGCCGGTCATAAGCTTTACTTCCTGTGCGGAAACGGCGCCGGCGGCACCAATTGCCAGGCCGACAGCAAGCACGAGTGCTTCAAAATGGCGTTTCATCAAGCTCCTCCCGTTGGATCGATTACCGGTTTTGGGTACCGGTACTGGGGCTAAGCTACGCTGCGAGGCGCCCATCCCACAAGGGAACGCTGCCCATCCAGTGGAAGGGCCAGATCAAATGTGGACGGCGCATGGGCGGGCTTCGGGTTTGGCATGCCCTTGCGCCCCATATTTTGCGATGTTGACCCTAGATACGTGGCCGCACGGAAGGACCAAGACGACAGATGGCTGATATTGCGTTCGATATCCTCGTCATCGGCGGTGGGCCCGGCGGTTACGTCGCGGCGATCCGTGCCGCGCAATTGGGCTTCAAGACCGCGGTCGTGGAGCGTGAGCACCTCGGCGGCATCTGCCTCAACTGGGGATGCATCCCCACCAAGGCGCTGCTGCGAACCGCCGAGGTCTATCACAACATGCAGCATGCCAAGGACTTCGGGCTTTCGGCCGAGAAGATTGGCTTCGACACCGACGCCGTCGTGAAGCGTTCACGCGCGGTCTCGAAACGCCTGACGGACGGCGTCGGATTCCTGATGAAGAAGAACAAGGTTTCGGTGATCGACGGCACGGCGAAGATCACGAAACCCGGCGAAGTGAAGGTCGAGGGCAAAAGCGCGGGCACCTATCAGGCGAAGCACATCATCGTCGCGACTGGCGCGCGGCCGCGTGTGCTGCCGGGCATCGAGCCGGACAAGAAGCTGATCTGGACCTATTTCGAAGCAATGGTGCCTGAGAAGATGCCGAAATCGATACTGGTGATGGGTTCTGGCGCGATCGGCATCGAGTTCGCTTCGTTCTTCCGCACGATGGGTAGCGAAGTGACAGTCGTGGAGTTGCTGCCGCAGATCCTGCCGGTGGAGGATGAAGAAATCGCCGCGCACGCACGCAAGCGCTTCGAGAAGCAAGGCATCAAAATCCTGACCGGTGCCAAGGTGACGAAGGTCGAGAAGAAGAAAGACTGGGTCATCGCAGAGATCGATGATGGCAAAGGCGGGAAGCAGAAGATCGAGGCAGAGCGCTTGATCTCAGCGGTCGGCGTGGTCGGCAATAGCGAGAATCTCGGACTGGAGACTATCGGGGTGAAGACTGACCGCGGCATGATTGTCGTCGACGGCTATGGCAAGACCAATGTTCCCGGCATCTATGCGATCGGCGATGTGGCTGGCGCGCCTCTGCTCGCGCACAAAGCGATGCACGAGGGCGTCGTATGCGTCGAGGGAATCAAGGGGTTGAAGCCGCACGCAATCGACAAGAACCGGATTCCGGGTTGCACCTATTGCGCGCCGCAGATCGCGTCAGTCGGCCTGACGGAAAAGAAAGCAAAAGAGCAGGGACGCGAGATTCGCGTCGGTCGGTTTCCGTTCGTCGGCAATGGCAAGGCCATTGCGCTCGGCGAGCCGGAGGGCCTGGTGAAGACGATCTTCGACAAGAAGACCGGTGAGCTACTTGGCGCGCATATGGTGGGCGCCGAGGTGACCGAGCTTATTCAGGGATACGTCATTGCGATGAATTGCGAGACGACGGAAGCGGAACTGATGCAGACGATTTTCCCGCATCCGACGCTATCGGAAATGATGCACGAGGCGGTGCTCGATGCGTACGGACAGACGCTGCACATTTAGCTGGTGTTGTGGAGCGTCACCAACAGGCTAAGTCATTCTCGGGCCGGCGGCTTCCGCCAACTGTCCGCGTATGAGCTTGCCCTGTTCATTCCTGGGAAGCTCCCCTGACCGGACAAATCGTGCCGGCACGAAGTCCGCGGCGAGCCGTTGCTCGCAGTGCGTTCGCAACAGTTGCTCGTCGAAGCCCGCGTTTGAGACGATCACCGCGCAAATCTGATCGACGCCGATTTCGTCCTGCTCACTGAATACGGCCGCCTGGTCGATGCCCCGGAACGAGGCGATGACTGCTTCGATCGTCTCGGGGCTGATCTTGTTGCCGCCGATATTGAGAACCGACTTTTCCCGGCCGGAGATCACCAACAATCGATCCGAGGAAAGATATCCGATGTCGCCCGGATGGAAGTAACCGTCGCGAAATGTGCGGGCGGACTCGACGGGGTCGCCGAGATATTCCTGAGCGTTGTGCGGGCCGCGAATGCGGACGATTCCCTTCTCCCCTGAGGGGAGCGGGTGTCCTTTGTCATCGACGATCTCGACGGCGCAATCCGGCAGCACAAAACCGACTGCGCCTGGAATGGAGGCGAGGGCCTGGGCGGACGCGACGGCAACCGGACCGGTTTCGGTTGCACCATAGGAAGCGAACAGGTTGGAGCACATGCGCGAGCGAACCCGGTCTGCGAGACTTTTTGGCATCATCCCGCCGGTTGTGATGATGTGATCGAAACCGCATTGGAAGGAGTCATACGCTTCGAACACCTTCAGGTATTCCGCGAGGCCAGATGGCGCGGCCGCAAAGCCCTGGACCTTGTACAGGTCGAACGCCTGCATCGTGGCGTGCGGATCGCCGGAAAACAGGATTGTTCCGCCACGCGACAACATGCTGATCATGTAGCGGAAGGCCGGCGAGGACGGGAGGCCGAGGTCGCAGAAGAGGCGCGAGCAAAACTGAAATCGGTTCCCACAGGCGAATTGAAGCCGCGACGTTCTGGCCGCGATCTGATCATGCGTGAGGCCGATCGCCTTTGGCTCGCCCGTCGTGCCCGATGTCAGGATGATGCGACAGAGATCGCCACCGCCGCCCTGGTAGAGGCGGGAGTCTTCGATCGGCAAGCCGTCTCCTTCGATCCATGTCGGGTCCGCGCGAATGACCGACCTGCCGTTTTGCCCGGACGCTTCGTCGGCAATCACCGCATCGATGCGGAGTTCCTCTGGCATCCGTCCGTATGCTGACGCGGTGACGACGCCGAGCCGGGCGAGTCCAAGAATGATTGCGGCGTGTAGGACATTATCGGCGATGCGGATGGCAACGGTCTGGCCGCGTTCAAGGCCGACGCGGTGCGCGACGCGACTAGCGTTGTGAATGAAGCGCTCGAGCCGCCCGTAACTGACGAGATCGAGTGCTTCCCCAGGTGCGCCAATTGCGAGGGCCGGTGCATTGAGCCGGCACTGAAACAGGATGGGATCAACAAAATTCATTGGGTGTCAGTAGGCCGGAACTGCGGCCACGATGGTGACTTCGCGAAGTGCATGTCAAGCATGTGATGCGCGACGGTTGATCGAAAACTGCGGGGGCCGCATTATTTCGCTTCGAGAGGGTCCTGCTGTTTCAACGGAGCGCGCCATGCCCGTCATATTCAGAATTGCGACGTTGGTCGCCCTCGTGACTGCGGCAACGCCAGCGTTGGCGCAGTTTGACGACATCTGGCGCGTAGGTGCGCGGGTCCACGCGGTTGCGAGCGATCACAATAGTCTGTGGGCCGCCGGAGCGATCGTCGCGGTGCGCGGATCGGTCAAGAGCGACATATGGGCCGCGGGTGCCGAGGTAGATGTCGATGCTACTGCGGGGAAGAGTTTGTGGGCCGCCGGAGCGATCGTGTCCGTTGCGGGTCAATCCCAGGACATGTATGTCGCCGCCGCACGCGCCACCGTGGACGCGCGGGTAAACGGCAAACTAAGCGTGGCCGCTGCGCGCGTGCTCGTAGGACGTGGCACCGAGGTCGGCGGAATAACCCGCCTTGCGGGAGCCGAGGTCGTGTTCTCCGGCACGAGCCGCGGGGCGGCTGAATTTTATGGCGACACGGTCCAGATCAATGGCCGGATCGCAGGCAACCTGCGTGTGCGTGCGCGCAGCGTGTCTCTTGCGAAGGGCGCGATTGTGGACGGAGACGCGGTGTTCGAGACCCTCGATGAGCCGCAGATCGACGTCGGCGCGACCATACGGGGTCGGCAGACCGTAACGATGCCGATGCGGCATCAGGTGGATCGGCGCAACGTCTTCGTGACCTGGGGAGCTGCCGTGCTGTTCGGCGTCGGGGCAGGGCTGGTGCTTGGGATCATTCTGCTGATCTCTGCCCGGCCCTTTGTCGAACGAGGCATCGACGCAATACGCTCGGCGCCGGTGCGTAGTGCGCTCGTTGGCCTTGGCGTACTGATACTCGTACCGTTGGTGGCCTCGCTTATCATGGTCACGATCGTCGGGATTCCGATCGGGCTTCTGATCCTCCTTGCTTTTCCGCTCGCGATTTCAATTGGACTGGTGCTGGCCGCCTTCGGCTTGGCCGACCGGATCCTGAACCGAGACCGCGCGGAGCGATCGGGTGGCAGCCGGTTCGTGGCGTTGCTCGTCGGCGTCGTTATTCTGGCGGTCGTCGGCATCATTCCGGTCCTTGGGTTTGTGGTCGGGATTATCGCGCTGCTCGTTGGGTTGGGAGCGTTCTGGCAGGCGATGCGAAACCGAACGATTGAGCGCGACCCGGACAGGATTTCTCTCGTCAGCGGCAACTGAGAAAGGCGAAAACGACATGGATCAATTCGCGGCTCTGGGTCAGCCGGGCGTCGGCTTCTTCACGATGCTGCTGATCGGTTTGCTCGCAGGCTGGATCGCCGAGAAAGTGACGGCGAGCGATCACGGGCTGCTCACCAATCTGCTCGTGGGGATCGCCGGCGCGTTTGTGGGCGGCAAACTCGCTGAAGTGCTCGAGATCCCGGTCTTTGGTTTCTTCCGTACGTTCGTTGCGGCGGCCGTTGGGGCGACCTTGCTGCTCTGGGTCTGGCGCGCCGTGCGGGGCCGACCGTCGGCTCAGAACTAAACTCGGATGCTTCGCATCGTTGGATTGACGATAGCAATTCTGGCAGCCGCAATTTTCATGTCTCAAAGCAGCTCGATCGCGCAGGAACGCGAGTGCGGCATGCAACAGAACGACTGGTGCCCGGCGCCGGCGGGCGACCCATGCGGAAGACATCGAAACGCGAATGAGTGCAGGAATGATTTCAGCTGTAGTGCCGTTCCGTTCCGCGGCGCCACCAAAGTCGCATGCATCACGGATCGGCGCGGCTTTTCGCTTAATTGTTCGGTGGTTGGTTGTCGGTCGACGAGCCCCAGTAAGTGAATGAGGTGACGCCAAGCGCGGGAGACAAGGCCCGCGCCAATCACCAGCGCAAGTTCAAACCAATGCGCCCGATGATCGCTGTGTTTCGGAAGCGACTTGTATAGCCGCCCCCGTTGAAGATCGTTGGGCTGCTGCCCAGATCGACATAGAGGACCTCGGCTTTTGCCGTCCAGTTGCTGGCGAACATGTGCTCGATGCCGCCGCCCGCAGTCCACCCGGACCTTGTATCGCGATCAACGAAGGTACGAGGGCCGACGATCGAAGTATTTTCGACCTTGCCACGCGCAAATCCACCGGTGACGTAGACGAGTGTCGGCGAAAGGGTGATGCCGGCCCGTGCACGGATCGTTGCAAGCCGATCCAATGATGTGGAGAAATTCACCCCCGGGAAGTTGCGCGCGCCGCTGCCGTCGACCCAGTTCAGATCGGCCTCGATCCCGGTGACGAAATTTTGCCATTGCAAATTGAAGCCGACCTGGGCGCCGGCCGTGGCGCCGACCTCGGTGAGACCGAATTGGTCGGTAAAGAAGGGAGCGAACTGCGTGTAGGTGAGCCTCGCCCGGTGCCACGCGATGCCGCCGTTCAGACCGATGTACGGACCGGTCCACGTTGGCGCGATCGCCGCGGGCGGCGCCTTGGTGATCACCCGAGGCAAATCCGCCGCCGAAGCGGTGCCGACAAGCGCCAACGTTGAGACTGTGGCCAACAAATGCTGCCGCATGAATCCCCCGGAGGGTCCCTCAACACACGGATAGCACGTGGATATGTTGCTCGTGTGCAACAGCCGAAGGTTTTCGTAATCGCAATGTATATATACTGGCGATTATGGCCGTCGTGCTCGACACCCTCAATGAACGCGCTCGCCAGCGCCACCCCGAGAAGGCGCATCGAGCGGACAGCCCGATTCTGCCAAAGCCGGCCTGGATCCGCGTGAAGGCACCCGGTCCCGGGGCATTCGACGAAACGAGCAAGATCGTCCACGAGGGCGGACTGCACACGGTCTGCCAGGAAGCGTCCTGCCCGAACATCGGCGAGTGCTGGGCGGTGCGGCACGCAACGTTCCTGATCATGGGCGATACGTGCACGCGGGCCTGCGCGTTTTGTGATGTGAAGACGGGAATGCCAGGACCGCTGGACGTGCAAGAGCCGGAGAAAGTGGCCGACGCGACAGCGAAGCTCGGCCTGAAGCATGTTGTGGTTACCTCGGTCGATCGCGATGACCTCGCCGACGGCGGTGCAGCGCATTTCGCCGAAACGATTCGTGCGATCCGGCGGCGCAGTCCAGACACCACGATCGAAGTCCTGACGCCCGATTTTCTGCGCAAGGACGGCGCGCTTGAACTTGTCGTCGCGGCGAAGCCCGATGTGTTCAACCACAACCTCGAAACCGTGCCTTCGCGCTATCTCACTGTGCGGCCGGGTGCGCGCTACTTCCACAGCGTGCGGCTGCTGCAAAAAGTGAAGGAGCTCGATCCCTCGATCTTTACCAAGTCGGGCATCATGGTTGGGCTCGGCGAGGAGAGGAACGAAATTCTCGCCATCATGGATGACCTGCGTTCCGCGGACGTGGACTTTCTCACGATCGGCCAATATCTGCAGCCCAGCCGCAAGCATCACGAGGTCGTCCGCTACGTCCGGCCCGAGGAGTTCGAGGACTTCAAGACAATCGCCTTCGCGAAGGGGTTCCTGATGGTGTCGTCGAGCCCGCTCACGCGGTCGTCGCATCATGCGGGCGACGACTTTGCGCGATTGCGCGCCGCGCGTGTCGCCAAGCTCGGGCGCTGATGCGATCATTCCGGACGACGCGTCGTGTGAACCACGCGGCCAGTGAAATGTTCGACCTGGTCGCCGACGTCGAGCGTTACCCGCAGTTCGTGCCGCTATGCCAGCGCCTGATCGTGCGAAAACGCGAACCCGCGGGCGAGGGCCGGGAGGTCCTCGTCGCCGATATGACGGTCGCCTACAAGCTCATACGCGAGACCTTCACAAGCCGGGTGACGCTGGACAAGGCCAGGCTGGAAATACTCGTGGAGTATCTGAACGGTCCGTTCCGTTCGCTCGAAAACCGGTGGCAGTTTCGGCCGGAGGGTGCGCAGAGCTGCGAAGTCGAGTTCGACATCCGCTACGAATTCCGCTCACGGACGCTTGGCATGTTGATGGGTACAGTTTTCGATGCGGCCTTCCGGCGTTTCGCGGAGGCGTTCGAGCGGAGAGCCGACGAAATGTATGGCCGTCCGGCTGGAGCCTAGGTTTCGGCTGCGAGGTCGCCGATCAGCCCAAGCGCGACAAGTACCGAACGACGCCGCACCTCACTGCGACCGATATCGCCGAACCGGACTTCACGCAGGCGGGGCTGTCCGCCGCGGCGGGCGGCCGCGAAATGCACCAATCCGACGGGTTTTTCGGCGCTGCCGCCGCTGGGCCCGGCGATGCCGGTAATGGCCACGGACAGGTCGGCCGGCGATCGCTCAAGCGCGCCAAGTGCCATCGCTTCCGCCGCTTCGGCGCTGACCGCTCCGCGCGTGCGGATTGTCTCCGGAGGGACGCCAAGCTCCGATTGTTTTGCCGCGTTGGAATAGGTGACGAATCCGCGCTCGAGCACTTCCGAGGAGCCGGGAATTTCCGTGATCGCCGCCGCGACGAGGCCCCCGGTGCAGGATTCCGCGGTGACGAGCTTGAGGTTTCGGGCGCGCAACGCGTCAAACGCCTTCGTCGCCGCGACCTGGACCTCGTTGTCGATCATGCGTTGCTCCGCGGCAGACGGACGGTCGCCGTCGCCATGGCGGCAATGCCTTCGCCGCGACCAAGGAAGCCGAGGCCTTCCGTCGTGGTCGCCTTTACGCTCACTCGCGCAATGTCAATTCCTGTGACGGCGGCAATCCGGCTGCGCATTGCCTCCGCATGCGGCGCAATCTTTGGCGCCTCGCAAAGTATCGTCGCGTCGACATGCGCGATCTTTCCCTCCCGAGCATGCACGAGGGAAACCGCGTGCGCGAGAAACCGGTCGGAGGATGCGCCGCGCCATTGCGGGTCGGACGGCGGAAAGTGCGTGCCGATGTCGCCCTCGGCGATCGTGCCGAGAATCGCGTCCGAGATTGCATGGAGCAGAACGTCCGCATCCGAATGACCGATCAGCCCGTTGACGTGTGCAATCTTGACGCCGCCGAGCATGACGTGGTCGCCCGGGCCGAAACGATGAACATCGAATCCTGTACCCGTACGCACATCGGTTGTCATAGCCGCCTCGATGGCGAAAGCCCGGACGAAGTCGTTTGCGTCGGTGAGCTTCAGGTTGTTCGCGTCACCGGGAAACGTCGTCACCTTCAGGCCGGCCCACTCGGCGAGCGAAGCGTCGTCAGGAAAATCAATGCGACCTGCTTTCGCTGCGCGGCGGTGAGCCGCGAGAAGCGGTTCGAACGCGAACGCCTGCGGAGTTTGAATGGCGCGAAGCCTCGAACGATCGAGCGTCTCCTTCACGATGCCGCCCGCGTCCACGCTCTTGATCGTATCGCTGACCGGCAGGGCTGGGACCGCGGCGCCGGTCGCCTTTACCGCAGCGAGCGCTCGATCGACGAGTTCGCGCGAAGCAAATGGGCGCGCGGCGTCATGAACAAGAACGATCTCGGGGCCGACGGACTCGATGGCGATGAGACCCGCGAGCACGGATGCCTGTCGCGTCTCGCCTCCCGCGACCGCGGCGCGCAGCCTTTCGAGACCCTGCGAAGCCTCGCGGAAGTGTTCAGCGTGATCGAAGTCGATGACCGGCTGTACGGTTTGGACGTCAGCATGCGCGGCAAACAGGCGCAGCGAGCGGCGAAGCACAGGCTCGCCCGCTAGCTGTCGATACTGCTTCGGGGAGGCGGAGCCCGCCCTTTCCCCCTTGCCGGCCGCCACGATGATCGCCGCAACGTGCAATTTTCTCTCCGCGGGCCGTCATTCGCATCCATAAAGAGAGCCGGACGCGCATTCACCGTCTAGCCAATTTCCGGGGGATGTGCGCGTTTGCAGCGCACAAAACGCTTGCCGCGCAACACCCGACTGACTAAGATGTGGGCAGTTTCGTCGCGGCCTAAAATGTGTGCAATTGGGGTAGGCGGGCAAGTGAAGGCCGAGATAGACCACGGACTGGCAATAGGGCCTTACCAGCTCGCCAACCGGGCGCTGCTCGCCCCGATGGCGGGGATCACGGACCTGCCTTTCCGACGCATGGCGAGCCGGTTCGGGGCGGGACTTGTCGTTTCAGAGATGATCGCGAGCGAGCAGCTTGCCGAGGGCGACGCCGGCGCGGCCCTGCGTATCGAAGGGCAGGGCCTCGACGTCCATGCGGTGCAGCTCGCCGGCTGCGAAGCACGCTGGCTCGCCGAAGGCGCCCGCATCGCCGAAGACACGGGCGCCCAGATCGTCGACATCAACATGGGTTGCCCGGCGAAGCACGTGACCTCGGGGCAGGCAGGGGCGGCACTTCTTCGCGACGTCGATCACGCGGTTCGCCTGATCGAGGCGGTCGTCGCTGCGACGTCCGCATCCGTCACACTGAAGATGCGACTCGGCTGGGACGAGCAATCGATCGTCGCCCCAGAGCTTGCGCGACGGGCAGAAGCCGCGGGGGTCGCGCTCATCAGCGTGCACGGGCGGACGCGTTCGCAGTTCTATCAGGGACGAGCGGACTGGCAGGCGATCGCGCAGGTGAAAGCCGCCGTCAGGATTCCAGTCGTTGCGAATGGTGACCTAACGAACTTCGACGATGCTGCGGTCATGCTCGCGCAGTCCGGCGCCGACGCGGTGATGGTCGGTCGCGCGGCACGCGGGCGGCCGTGGTTTCCCGGACAGGTCGGACAGTTTCTGTCGACGGGTAGGAAGCCTGCTGACCCGCCGCTTCAGGTTCAGCGGGACATTCTGCTCGAACTCTACTGTTCCTGGCTCAGTCACTCCGGCGAAGCGCGGGGCATGCGCGAAGCGCGAAAGCACATCGGCTGGGCGCTGGAAGCCGCAGCCGCTTCATTCGGCGAAGCGGCCGCATGGGCGAGACGGTGGCGCGCGGGTCTTCTTGCAGAAAGCGATCCGGCATTGGTCATCCGCGGAATCGGCGATGCGTTCGATGACCTTGGTTGGAGGGCCGCGGCATGACTGCAGCACGCGCCGAGCGAACCGCCGATGGCGGTGGCGCGGCTGAAGCCGTGCTCGATGCTCTGCCTCACCCTGTCGTCACGGTTGCACCCGACGGGCGCGTCGTCGATGCCAACATGGCAGCCGAAGCCTTCTTTCAGGTTGGAGCTCCCGTGCTTCGGCGACATCGGCTGAAGGAGTTCGTGCCGTTCGGCAGTCCGCTCCTCGCGTTGATCGAACAGGTCCGTTCGCGCGGTGCGGCGGTCAACGAGTATCGTGTCGACCTGGGCACGCCGAAGAACGGCGGCGAACGGTTGGTCGACATCCTGGTCGCGCCTATGCAGGAACGAGCCGGGAACGTTGTCGTCGTGCTGCAGGAACGTTCGCGCGCCGACAAGATCGATCGTCAATTGACCCATCGCGGCGCCGCGCGATCCGTAACGGCGCTCGCGGCAATGCTGGCGCACGAAATCAAGAACCCGCTGTCGGGCATTCGTGGGGCGGCACAACTGCTCGAGCAATCGGCAGACGAGGACGACCGCACGCTCACACGACTGATCTGCGAAGAAGCGGACCGTATCGTAAAGCTCGTCGATCGAATGGAGATTTTCTCCGACGAGCGGCCGGTGGAACGCGCAGCCGTGAATATTCACGCGGTCCTGGAGCATGTGAAACGGATCGCGATTTCGGGCTTTGCGCGCTACGTCCGGATTGTCGAGGAGTACGACCCGTCGCTGCCGCCGGTTTATGCAAACCGCGACCAGCTTGTGCAGGTTTTCCTGAATCTCGTAAAAAATGCCGCCGAGGCGGTTGGCGATGCAAGCGACGGCGAAATCGCGCTCACGACCGCGTTTCGGCCCGGCGTTCGCCTCACGGTGCCGGGAAGCGAGGCCCGGGTAAGCCTTCCGCTTGAATTCTGTGTCCGGGACAACGGTCCAGGCGTGCCCGAAGACCTCGTACCGTACCTGTTTGATCCGTTCGTGACCACCAAGCCGAGCGGAAGTGGCCTCGGTCTTGCAATGGTCGCAAAGATCGTCGGCGACCATGGAGGGATCGTCGAATGCGACAGCCAGCCGAGGCGCACAACGTTCCGGGTCTTGATGCCGATGTTCAACGAAGCCGGTTCCGATCCGGCGGGTCAGGCGTGAGGATCGCCATGCCGACGGGCAGCATTCTGGTCGCCGATGACGACGCAGCGATCCGGACAGTCCTGAACCAGGCGTTGTCGCGCGCGGGATACGAAGTTCGCTCCTGTGGGAATGCAGCAACGCTCTGGCGTTGGGTAAGTCAGGGCGATGGCGACCTCGTCATCACCGACGTGGTGATGCCTGATGAGAACGCGTTCGACCTGCTGCCGCGCATCAAGAAGGCAAGGCCCGACCTCCCGGTCATCGTGATGAGCGCGCAAAACACATTCATGACTGCGGTGCGGGCATCCGAGCGCGGGGCCTACGAATACTTGCCGAAGCCGTTTGATCTCAAGGAACTGATTGCGATCGTCGGGCGCGCGCTGAGCGACCCAAAGCGCGGCGCGGCGGCTGCGCCGCGGGCGGAGGAGGGCGACTCGACAATCCCGTTGGTCGGTCGCTCGCCTGCGATGCAGGAAATCTACCGCGTGCTCGCGCGTCTCATGCAGACCGACCTGACGGTGATGATCGCGGGCGAGTCGGGAACCGGAAAAGAACTCGTTGCGCGTGCGCTGCATGATTATGGCAAGCGGCGTGGCGGACCGTTCGTGCCGATCAACATGGCGGCAATTCCGCGCGACTTGATTGAGGCGGAGCTGTTTGGTCACGAGAAGGGCGCCTTTACGGGTGCCAACGCACGAAACCCCGGCCGCTTCGAGCAAGCCGAGGGCGGGACGCTGTTTCTCGACGAGATCGGCGACATGCCGATGGAAGCGCAAACTCGGCTTTTGCGTGTGTTGCAGCAGGGCGAGTACACGACGGTTGGCGGACGCACGCCGATCAAAGCCGACGTCCGCATCATCGCTGCGTCGAACAAAGACCTCCGCATACTCATCCAGCAGGGGCTATTTCGCGAAGACCTGTTCTTCCGGCTCAATGTCGTTCCGCTGCGGTTGCCGCCGCTGCGCGAGCGGACCGAAGACGTCCCGGATCTTGCCCGGCACTTCTTCTCGCTCGTCGAGCGCGAAGGGCTTCCGCACAAACAACTGGACGTGGCCGCACTGGATCGACTCAAGCGCTATCGCTGGCCGGGCAACGTGCGCGAGCTTGAAAACCTCGTGCGGCGGCTTGCGGCGCTGTACCCGCAGGAAATCATCGGGCCGGCGATCGTCGACGCGGAACTCGCTCAGCCCGCAATGGCGATGGGATCCGAGCCGCCAACGGAGGACAACCTTGGATCCTCCGTCGAGCGGCACCTGTCGCGCTACTTCGGAGGCTTCGGCGACAATCTTCCGCCACCCGGGCTGTATCATCGTATTCTGCGAGAAGTTGAAACACCGCTGGTATCCGCGGCGCTGGCGGCGACGCGAGGCAATCAAATCAAGGCTGCAGAGCTGCTTGGGGTTAACCGCAATACGCTGCGGAAGAAGATCCGCGACCTGGACATCCAGATCATCCGGGGTGGCCGTTAAGCGCGATTTCTGCCACAGCGCGGGACCCCTTTTCGCTGTCACATTTTTGCACCAGTGTTGTTGCACGGCATCAGGACGGTGCCGGGGTTGTGGGGCAAATGGTCGAAGCCAGCGGTAGACCAGAGAGCACGAATTCGGCGCCGTTTCCGCGGCCGCCGCGTAACTGGACAGTCTGGTTCGCCCCGACTGCTGTCGTGCTTGCGCTGGCCTCGGCGACTGTCACGTTTTTCGTCCTGACCGGCCTCACGCCCGTCATTCCGACCCACAACGTGGTCGTCTCGGTGCTGCTCACCAACGCTGCGATCGCGGTGGTCTTGCTCGCCGTCATTGCGTGGGAATTCGTCGGCCTTGTCCGTGCCCGCCGGCGGGGCAGGGCGGGTGCCCGCCTGCATTCCCGCATTGTCCTGCTGTTTGGGATCGTCGCCGTCGTTCCGGCGATTCTCGTCGCGATCATCGCTTCGATCACGCTCGATCGCGGACTCGACCGCTGGTTCTCCGACCGGACGCGCGTGATGCTTTCGAACGCAATCAATATCGCTGACGCGTACGTGCGAGATTATTCGCTCAGCGCGCGCGCGGATCTCGCCGGCATTGCCGGCAACCTCACGCGCATGAAGCCG
Organism: uncultured Alphaproteobacteria bacterium; assembly: GCA_963711595.1. Taxonomy (GTDB): domain Bacteria; phylum Pseudomonadota; class Alphaproteobacteria; order Rhizobiales; family Xanthobacteraceae; genus JAUSIF01. Next base: position 112,523 of record CAVQER010000005.1, on the reverse strand, counting down.
ATGTTCGACGAAAACCGCGAAGAATTCCGGAAATTCTTCACTGCTAACGCGGCGGTGCGCGGCATGCCCGCGGCGATGCTGATTCACGGCGACCTCAGCTTGATCGAGCGTGCCGAGATCAATATCGGTCGCGAGTTCTTGATTCCAACCAACCTCAACGTGCGAGCCGCGACGCAGGAACAGCCAATCCTCGCGTTGGCTGCTTCCGGCGATTACTTCCACGCGGTCGTCCCAGTCGAAGGATACGAAGACACGTTCCTCTATGCGGTTCGCCCGATCGACCCCCGCGTCGTGCAGTACTTGCGTCAAACGGAGGAAAGCGTCGTTGAATATCAAGGGCTCGAAGCGCGCCGCTTCGGCGTGCAGGTCGCGTTCGCCCTCATGTACGCGTTGATCGCACTGATCCTGCTGCTCGCTGCGGTCTGGCTCGGGTTCAATTTCGCGAACCGGCTCGTTGCGCCAATTCGCCGGCTTATCACTGCTGCTGACCTGGTTGCGTCCGGCAATCTGTTCGTGCAAGTGCCTGTACGCCGCTCGGACGGCGACCTAGCGAGCCTCGGGGACAGCTTCAACGCGATGACGCATGAATTGCGTTCGCAGCGCGACGACATTATCGGCGCGCGCGATCAGATCGACGCGCGGCGCCGCTTTACCGAGGCGGTGCTCGCCGGCGTGAGCGCAGGCGTGATCGGGTTGAATCCGGAAGGTCGCCTGAACATTCTCAACCGTTCGGCGGAGCGCTTGATCGGCCGGCCGGAAGCAGAGGTTATCGGCGAGCCGGTCGCAGAGGCGATTCCGGAGCTCGCTGCCCTGGTCGATCAGGCGAAAGCGGGCGTGCAACGCGTGCAGGGAACGGTGACCCTCGTGCGGGCCGGCCGCGAGCGCACAATCAATGTACGGGTCACGACCGAAGCCTCCGCGGAACCGCACCATGGATACGTCATCACGCTCGATGACATCACAGATCTGGTCTCTGCACAGCGCACCTCAGCCTGGGCGGACGTGGCACGGCGCATCGCGCATGAAATCAAGAATCCGCTCACCCCAATTCAGCTGTCGGCTGAGCGATTGCGCCGCAAATACGGCAAGAAGATCATCGAGGATCGCGAAGTTTTCGAACAATGCACCGAGACAATTATCCGGCAGGTGGGCGACATCGGCAGGATGGTGGATGAATTCTCTTCGTTTGCGCGAATGCCCAAGCCCGTGGTCGAATCCCAGGATCTCGCCGAGACGATCCGACAGGCTGTGTTCCTGATGCGGGTCGCGAACTCGGATATCGCATTCGATACCGACGTCCCGGCGGGGGCGGTGCCCGCTCGCTTCGACCGCCGGCTGATTTCCCAGGCCTTGACCAATCTGCTCAAGAACGCCGTGGAGGCGATCAACGCTGTGACGGTCGCCGATCGTGGGCACGGCCGGATCTTCATTCGCGCGAAGATCGAAGGCGATCTCGCAGTGATCGATATCATCGACAATGGAACCGGCCTGCCGAAAGAAAACCGTGAGCGCTTGCTCGAACCTTATGTGACGACGCGTGACAAGGGCACAGGATTGGGACTTGCCATTGTCGCGAAAATCTTCGAGGACCACGGCGGAGGGATCGAGCTGCGCGACGCCGCCGAGGCAGGGCAAGGCGAACGCGGCGCGTGGGTCCGAGCAACATTCGTCAGCAACGGCAAGGCGGAGGCGCCGAAGGGCGCTGCGCCGGTAAACGCTTCAGCAGGGTGAGTAATGCCCACGGATATCCTTGTCGTCGACGATGAAGCGGACATTCGGGAGCTCGTATCGGGAATCCTGGAGGACGAAGGATACGCCGTTAGAACGGCGAAAGACGCCGAAGAGGCACTCAGCGCGATCGCTGCACGGCGTCCGAATTTGCTTCTGCTCGACATTTGGTTGGAAGGCAGCCGGCTCGATGGTCTCGCCCTGCTCGACGTCGTGAAGGGACAGCATCCGGATCTGCCGGTGGTCATGATCTCGGGTCACGGAACGATCGAGACGGCAGTCGCTGCGATCAAACGGGGCGCCTACGACTTCATCGAGAAGCCCTTCAATGCCGATCGTCTCGTGGTCGTAGCGAGCCGCGCCCTCGAGACGCTGCGTCTCCGACGCGAGGTGCGGTCGCTGCAGCAACTCGCCCCGCATGCCCAGCGGCTGGTCGGCTCGTCCGCATCGATCAACCAGTTGCGGCAGACGATCGAGCGGGTAGCGCCTACGAACAGCCAAATCCTGATCCTGGGCCCGTCGGGGGCCGGCAAGGAATTGTGCGCCCGCATGATCCACGGGAAGTCGACGCGCGCCGAGGGGCCGTTCGTCGTGATCAACGCCGCGTCAATCACCCCGGACCGCCTGGAAGCAGAGTTGTTCGGCGTCGAGGCAAACGGCGCCTCTCGCAAGATCGGCGCGTTGGAAGAGGCGGACGGGGGCACGCTCTTCATCGACGAAATCGCAGATATGCCGATGGAGACTCGAAAATCGTGTCCTGCGCGTACTCACGGAGCAAAGCTTCCTGCGTTCTGGTGGGACGGCAAAAGTGCACGTCGACGTGCGAATTGTGTCGTCCACCAGCCACAACATCGAAGCCGAAGTCGCTGCGGGCCGGTTGCGCCAGGACCTTTATCACCGCCTGAGCGTGGTACCGATCCGCGTTCCGTCCCTTTCCGAGCGGCGCGAGGACATTCCGGAGCTCGTGGAGCACTTTCTCGATCAGATTTCCGGCACCACCGGCCTTCCGCGACGGCAGATCGGGGAGGACGCGCTTGCGGTGCTTCAGTCGCATGACTGGCCCGGCAATATCCGCCAGCTGCGTAACAACGTCGAACGGCTCCTAATTCTTGCGGGCGGCGATGCCGACGCAACGGTGACCGCGGCAATGCTGCCGCCGGACGTCGGCTCGCTCGTTCCGAACATGCCGAACGGGGCGGGCGGTGAACAATTGATGAGCCTGCCGCTCCGCGAGGCCCGGGAAATGTTCGAGCGCGAGTATCTCATCGCGCAGATCAACCAATTCGGCGGCAACATCTCGCGAACAGCCGAGTTCGTCGGTATGGAACGTTCGGCTCTGCACCGGAAGCTCAAGGCGCTCGGTATCGAAGATCGGCCGCGCTGACGAGAAACCAGAGTATGTCCCGCGTCGCGTACGTAAACGGCCGTTACCTGCCGCACGCGCGCGCCGCGGTGCATATCGAGGATCGCGGTTATCAGTTCAGTGACGGCGTCTATGAAGTATGCGAGGTGCGAGGAGGGCGGCTCGTGGACGAGCGCAAGCACCTCGCTCGCCTGGAGCGGTCGCTCACCGAGATACGAATGCCGGTCCCGATGTCCCCGGCAGCACTGCGTGTGGTTCTACGCGAGACGCTTCGGCGCAATCGCGTGCGGGACGGGCTCCTGTATCTGCAGGTTACGCGCGGCGTCGCGCGGCGCGACCATGGATTTCCCCCGCCCGGCACCAAACCGAGCATTGTCGTCACCGCGCGATCGATCGACCGTGCCAAGCTCGAGGGACAGGCGGAAACCGGGGTGGCGATCGTCACGGTACCTGACAATCGCTGGGAGCGCGTGGATATCAAGACAATCGCGCTGCTTCCCAATGTGCTTGCGAGACAGTCGGCGCGCGATCAGGGCGCGCGCGAGGCTTGGTTCGTCGATCGGGATGGCTTCGTGACCGAGGGCTCATCGAGCAATGCCTGGATCGTGAGCAAGGCCGGGGCGATCGTCACCCGGCCTGCGGCGGGCGGCATCCTAAAAGGCATCACGCGCGAAGTCGCACTCGAGGTCGCCACACAGCAAGGTCTCAAGATCGAGGAGAGAAAATTCACGGTCGCGGAGGCGCTTGCCGCGCGCGAAGCCTTCCTGACATCTGCCACGCAGGTCGTCATGCCGGTCGTGCGAATTGACGGCAGCAAGGTTGGAGACGGTCGGCCGGGAGCAGTCGCGCGGGCTCTGCGAGCCCGCTTTCATGACACGGCGGAACTGCAGCCATAATCGGCAGTAGGATCGCAGCGGAGTAAGACGCGATGCACACAAGTGTCTCTTGTTCCGCGGCGTGGACTGCCGTCTAATGCCATCGTCCCGAGCGGTAATGGGCCGTCCAGGGACGCCATCGGCGAACGCCGGTGGAAAAAAGTCGCAAGGTCGACCAAAAAAAGGAACGACGGCAATGGCCGCGGATAGAGCCCAGAATCTCCAAGACACTTTTCTCAATCACGTTCGCAAAAGTAAAACGCCGCTCACGATCTTCCTGGTGAACGGCGTTAAATTGCAGGGCGTCGTGACCTGGTTCGATAATTTCTGCGTGCTGTTGCGTCGCGACGGACATTCGCAGCTCGTGTACAAGCACGCGATATCCACTGTGATGCCAGGTCATCCAATCCAGTTGTTCGAGCCGGCCGAAGAAGCCGCGGCGGCGGACAAGGTCTAGTTGGAACCTCGGCGCGTCTCCGCCCGTCCGGGCGGCACGAAGATCGGCGATACGACGACGCCCTCGGGCTCGCCGGAGCGGGTCGTCGTCATCGTTCCGAATATAGCGCGCCGGGCAAGGACAGCAGGCGATAGCGGGCGGCAAATCGAAGGGCGGCTCGAAGAAGCGATCGGACTCGCCCGCGCGATCGACCTGCGGGTGGTGAGTGCGGGTATCGTTTCGCTCGGAAACATCCGGCCTGCGACCTTTCTCGGCAAGGGCAAAGTCGAAGAGATCGCGGGCCTGGCGCGCGCGGAGACCGCCGGATTGGTGTTTGTCGACACGGCGCTCAGCCCGGTGCAGCAGCGAAACCTGGAAAAGGCATGGTCCGCGAAAGTCGTCGATCGGACCGGACTGATCCTCGAGATCTTTGGCGCACGCGCACATACACGCGAGGGTGCGTTGCAGGTCGAGCTCGCACACCTGAATTATCAGAAGAGCCGCTTGGTTCGGTCCTGGACCCATCTTGAGCGCCAGCGCGGCGGTTTCGGCTTTCTCGGCGGTCCCGGCGAGACGCAGATCGAAACGGATCGGCGCATGATTGCCGAGCGGATCAAGCGCATCGAACGCGAGCTCGAAGGGGCGAAGCGAACGCGTGAATTGCATCGCAAGGACCGGCGACGCGTTCCATATCCGGTCATCGCACTCGTAGGTTATACCAACGCCGGAAAATCAACGCTGTTCAATCGGCTGACGCGCGCCACCGTCAAGGCAGAGGATCAGCTGTTCGCTACCCTCGATCCCACCTTGCGCGCGATCAATCTGCCGCACGGAGCACGCGCGATCCTGTCCGATACGGTCGGGTTCATTTCCGAACTGCCGACACAACTCGTCGCTGCGTTCCGAGCGACCTTGGAGGAAGTGATCGAGGCGGATGTGATCGTGCACGTTCGTGACTCAGCGCACGAGGACACCGAAGCGCAGGCGAGGGATGTGGCCGGTATTCTGGCTGAGCTCGGGATCGACGCGAACGACACGCGAAGGATCGTTGAAGTCTGGAACAAGATCGACCTTCTCGATGCAAACGGGCGCGAACGCGTCGAGAATATTGCCGCGCGCAGGCCTGAGGAAACGCAGCCGGTGTTGATTTCCGCGATGACAGGAGAGGGGACTGAAGCGCTCCTCCGCTCGGTCGAAGAGCGGGTTACTGCGGGGCGTCCGACGCTGGAGCTGGACCTCGATCCAGCCGACGGAGCGGGCCTCGGCTGGCTTCACCGGCAGACAGAAGTCCTGTCGCGGACCCTGAATGATCGCGGACGCATGAGCGTTACTGTGCGTGTGGACCCAACCAGAGTAAGTGAGGTGCGACGCCGGTTTCCGTCCGCCGCGTGAGGGCGCGCGTTAACGGTTGCGCTCGGCGGCCTTGGCCGCATCCCAGAGTCCTTCAAGCTCCGCCAGCGTTGCCTCCTTCGGCGAGCGACCTTGCGCTTCGAGTTCATTCTCGATCGAGCCGAAGCGACGCGCGAATTTCGCATTTGCATGGCGTAGGGCGGCTTCCGCATCGATGTCCAGGTGGCGGGCAAGGTTAACGACGGCGAAGAGCAGGTCGCCCACCTCCTCGGCCGCCTCGTCCCGATTTCCCAGAGCCTGATCGAGCTCGCGTGTTTCCTCGGCGATCTTGTCCAGGACTTCCCGCGCATTGCGCCAATCGAAGCCGACCTTCGCAGCTTTTTCCTGAAGCTTCTGCGCGCGCGTAAGCGCCGGAAAGCCGATCGGCACGCCGTCCAGGACACGTCGCGAACCCGATTGACCTCGTGCAGCTTGCTCCTCGGCCTTTATACGGTGCCATAGCGCCTTGACCTCTTCCGGGCTGAACTTGCCCGCGTCACCGAATACGTGCGGATGCCGGCGAATGAGCTTGCCGGTGATCGCGAGCACCACGTCGCCGAAATCGAAGCGATCCTGCTCCTCGGCCATGCGCGCGTGAAAAACGACCTGCAGGAGAAGATCGCCAAGCTCCTCGCTCAAGCCTTGCTCCAGGTCACCGCGGGCGATTGCATCCGCGACCTCGTAGGATTCCTCGATGGTGAAGGGGGCAATCGTCTCAAACGTCTGCTCGAGATCCCACGGACATCCGCTTCCGGGAGTGCGAAGCTGCGCCATGATCTCGATGAGGCGGGAAATGTCGCGCGAGGCATCCATGCGGGCTCCGGGCAAATGCTTGTGGTCGCGCGCTGCATAGCAGGCGCGAGCACGTTGCCTAGCTGCAACCGGCTGTGTTGCACAGCCAGAACCATTGATTCGCAGAAGACATATTATGGAATATCTAGATCGGGTCCGGGTTCAGCAGCCGACGAAAAAGATAAAATTTGAGGGATTTGTCGCGGCGCATTTTAACTGCCGCAGACCATATTCGCGCGTTCTCCAGTACCTACCGGGACCGACGCGCCGCTCGATGCACATGGAAAACACGCCATACCGTCGCGCTAGTTTGCGCTGGCTGGTGGTTCTTATCGTCTTGCTGGCGGTAGCGCCGATCTTTGCGCTCTACCTGGTCCGCCTGCAGTCGAACAGCGAGACCGCCTTGCAGCACGCACACGAGAGGGCGGCCGCCCTCGCCCTCGCAGGTGCCAATGCGCACCGCGCGATCGGGGACCAGGCGCGGCATCTGCTTGAGGTGCTTGGACAGGTACCTGTCGTTCGTTCGGGCAATCTCGAGGAGTGCGAAGGCTTCCTGAAATGGATTCACCGCGGCCGGGACTGGCTGGCTGGCATTTTCGTCGTCGACGGGTCCGGCAAGGGGATCTGCGGCGCAAACCCGGTTGTGCGGACAATCGACGTAAGTGACCGCGAATATTTCCGTGATGCGCTTGCGACCAGGCGCTTTGTGGTCAGCGACGTGATCACGGGGCGCGTGACGCATGGTCCGATCGTGGCGGCGGTGCTCCCGATCTACGATTCCATGGGCATCCTGGAAATGGTCGTGGGTGTCACGGTGGGGCTGCCGTGGATTAACCAGGTTGCCGCGGACGCGAATGCGAAGTTCGGCGGTGTGCTGATCGCGATCGACGGAAAGGGACGCGTGGTTACCTATCAACCGGGGGCGCCCGCCGGCTGGTCGCTCGGCGAACTGAACGACAGCCCCCTCGTCAGGACCATTCATAATTCTGGAGCGCCGACCTTCGAGGCGGATGACCCGGCCGGGGTACGCCGCGTGTTCGGCGTCGCGCGCATGGCAGATTCCGGGATCACGGTAGCGATTGGTCTCAATCGCAATGAGGTGCTGGATCCCATCGATCGCAACTTTCTGACCGACGTGCTGTTCCTGCTGCTCGTGGCGGCCGGGTCGATCGGTGCCGCGTTGCTCGCTGCCGAGTTCGGTCTGCTGCGAGGTGTGCGGGCACTCAAGACCGCGGCGCTGCGACTGAAGGCCGGCAAGATGGGGTTGCGCGTGAAGCTGCCGGTCTTCGTCGCGTCGGAACTCCACGATCTCGCGGCGACCTACAACGCCATGACCGCCGAATTCGAACGGCTTGCGTATCTGGACCGCCTGACCGGGTTGCCTAACCGCCGCTACCTTGAACGGCATCTGGCTCGCCGCGACGAGCGGGGTATGCGTGCCCTGCCCGGTCGTCAGGCTGTTCTCGCGATCGACATCGACGGGTTCAAGCCGGTGAACGACTTGCATGGGCATGCGGTTGGCGACAGGGTGCTTGCCATCATCGCGCGACGCATCGCGGCGGCTGTGGACGAGCGCGGCCTGCTGTTCCGCGTTGGCGGCGATGAATTCGTGACGATCATTCCGCTCACGCAGGCGCAGGATCGTGCCACGGCACGGGCGTATGGCGAGGAAATCCGTCAAGCGCTGGAGCAGGCGATCGAACTCGACGGGATGCTGTTCACTGTCGCGTGCAGCGTCGGCATCGCACTTGTACCGGAGGATGCCAAGACGTTGTCCGGCGCGCTCGTCGTGGCCGACACGGCGCTTTACGAAGCCAAGCGAGCCGGACGAAATCGGGTCGTGGATTGCGCTCCGCCGATCGTGCCGGAGGTGCCCGTGCATCAAGCCCGTCAACCGCACTGGACGCGCCTCGAGCTCGGCGCTCCCTGGTAAGTCTAACCGTCCAGCTCGATCGTCATCCCGTCAAAAGCAGGCTCGATACCTGCTGGCAATGAACGGCGAAGGGTCTCGTAGTCGAGGTCCGTGTGCAGGTTGGTCAGCACCGCCCGGCGCGGGCGCACGCGTTCGATCCATGCGAGCGACTCCTCGAGAGAAAAGTGGCTCGGATGCGGCTTGTGGCGGAGTGCGTCAACAATCCATACGTCGATATCGCGAAGAAGCATGAGGCTTTCGTCGGGAAGTCCATTCACGTCGCAAGAGTAGGCGAGGCCCCCGAAGCGAAATCCGAGCGAGCTGCCGTCGCCATGCTTCTGCTTGAACGGTAGCGCGGAGACGGGGCCGCCCTGCCCTTCAACTGTGACGGTTTCTCCGGGCGCTATTCGATGATCGCTGAGGATAGGAGGATAGTCGCTGCCCGTGCGCGCCGAGAAACAGTAGCCGAAGCGCGAATGCAGGACGGCGGCGGTTGGTTCGTCGGCGTACACATCGACCCGGCGGCGGTGATGAATGAAGAACGGCCGCAGATCGTCGATCCCGTGCGTGTGATCCGCATGGTCATGGGTGAAGAGGACTCCGTCGAGCCGTGCAACGTTGGCGCTGAGAAGCTGCTCGCGGAGATCCGGGGAAGTGTCGACCAACACGGTGGTCGTGCCGGCATTTGCCGATCTCTGGACGAGAAGCGAGCAGCGCCGGCGCCGGTTCTTGGGATTGTTCGGATCGCAAGCGCCCCAACCCTGGGCGACGCGTGGAACGCCTGCGGACGATCCGCAGCCGAGGATTGTGAAGAGGAGCGGCATGTCAGGTGGGAACTTTGGAGAACAGACGGAAGAAATTGGCCGTCGTCGTCGCGGCGATCGTTTCCGCGCATGACGCCGCGGGTTTCGGCGAGCACCCGCGCCGTCTCGACGACGTAGCTGGGTTCGTTGCGTTTGCCGCGCCAGGGGCCCGGCGCGAGATAAGGCGCGTCGGTTTCGACGAGAACGCGATCCTCGGGGAGCTTGGCGGCGATCTCCCGCAAAGGGTCGCTGGTCTTGAAGGTGAGGATTCCCGAGAAGGACACGTAACCGCCGAGGGCAATACCGCGCCGTGCGAGATCGTAGCCGCCTGTGAAGCAGTGGAGCACGAAAGGAAAGGCGCCCTTCGCGCTTTCCTCTTCGAGAATGCGGGCAATGTCGTCGTCGGCATCGCGGGCGTGGATCACAAGCGGCAGTCCCGTTTCGCGGGCGGCGGCGATATGCCTGCGAAATCCCCTCTCCTGCATCTCGCGCGGGCTGTTGTCGTAGTGGTAGTCGAGGCCCGCCTCACCGATCGCGACGACTTTGTCGCCAGCCGCTAGCGAGACGAGGTCGGCGACCGAGACGTCCGGTTCTTTCGCTGCGTGATGCGGATGCGTTCCGACCGAGCAGAACACTTCATCATACCGATTTGCGATTGCGCTGACCTGTGCGAATTGCGCCACCTTTGTGCCGATCGTAACGAGGCGGCCGATGTTCGCGGCGCGTGCGCGCCCGATCACCGCATCGAGATCGGGAGCAAGCGTCGGGAAATCGAGATGGCAGTGACTGTCGACCAGCATGGACGGTCAGCCGTGCGCGCGCTTTCGCGCCGAATGATCCGCGCAATCGGCAAGCTCGATTTCGACGGTCGCGTGGGCAACACCGAAGCGCTCGCGCAGGCGCCGTTTGATCGCGTGGATCGCCGCGTCGGCTTTGCGGCCCTCGCACAGGCGCGCGTGCAAGGTGACGATCGGCCGCTCCTGCGTGATCGACCAGGCGTGCACGTGGTGGACGTCCTCGATCTCGGGGATGTTCGCCTCGAGGTCAGCTTCAATCTCCGACGGCGCAACGCCAACGGGTGCACCTTCAATCAGAATGTGACCGGAGTCGCGCACGATCGTCCAAGCACTGCGCAGAATCAGCATGGCGACCAGAATGGAGATGAGCGGATCGGCTGCGAGCCAGCCAGTCCGGAGGATCACCACCGCCGCGACGATCGCGCCGATCGATCCAAGCAGGTCGCCGAGGACGTGGATCGCGGCTGCACGAACATTGAGGTTCTCGCGGTCCGCACCATGCAAGATGCCGAAAACGACGATGTTGACCAGGAGGCCCGCGACAGCGACCGCGAGCATGGTCCCTGCCAGCAGTGGCGCGGGCTCACGCAAGCGCGCTGCCGCCTCGACCAGAATGAATCCCGCGATGACGAACATCGACAGGCCGCTCGAATAGGCGACCAGAACCTGTAGACGATCAAACCCGTAGGTTCGCGCGCGATCCGCCGGCCAGCGGGAGAAGCGGAAGGCAAGCCAAGCGAGGACGAGCGCCGCGAAGTCGGCAAGCATGTGGGCCGCATCAGCAAGAAGGGCGAGCGAACCCGACAAGATGCCGCCGATCACCTCGACGATCATGAACAAGCCGGTAAGCAACGCGGCGACCAGCATGCGTCGTTCGTTGCCGTGGCTGAGAGGATTTGCGTGGGCGTGTGCCATTTCGCGCTCGATTCTCAGCTGGCCGCGTCCGCGTCCTTTTCCACGAAGCGCGGGAACACGGGGACCGGTCCGGGAAGCGGCGTTCCGGGTTTGATGCGGCCGGCCGGCCCCAACGCTTTGAAATGGCGCGCGTCGGCCGGAATTGCAAGCAAATCCAATAGTTTCTCCGCTCCTGTGGGGACGAAGGGTTGGGCAATTATGGCGACCTGGCGGACCACTTCCATCGTAAGCCAGAGCACCGTGTTCATGCGCGCGGGGTCGTTTTTGCGCAGCTCCCAGGGCGCCGCAGCCGCGAAATAGCGATTGGCTTCCGCTACGACGAGCCACACCGCATTCAGCGCGAGATGCAGTTGCTGGGTCTTCATCGCTTCGCGCGCCTGACCGATCATCGCATCGGCAGCAGCCAACATTGCTTCGTCCGCGGGTGACAGCGTCCCCGCCTTGGGCACTTTCGCATCGCAGTTCTTCGCCACCATCGTGAGCGAGCGCTGCGCGAGGTTTCCGAGGTCGTTCGCAAGATCGGCATTCGTACGATTGACGATCGCCTCATGGCTGTAGTGACCGTCCTGACCGAACGGGACCTCACGCATGAAGAAATAGCGCAGCGCATCCGTCCCGTAGGCGTCGGCGAGGTCGAAAGGATCGACCACGTTGCCGACCGACTTCGACATCTTCTCACCGCGGTTGAACAGGAAGCCGTGCCCGTGCACCCGCTTTGGCAGCGCGACGCCTGCCGACATCAGGAACGCCGGCCAGTAGACGGTGTGGAATCGCACGATGTCCTTACCGATCACGTGCAAGTCCGCCGGCCAGAATTTGAACGTGGCTGCGTTCGCGTCCGGATATCCAACTCCCGTGAGGTAGTTCGTCAGCGCGTCGACCCACACGTACATCACGTGGCCGGCGGCGCCTGGCACCGGCACTCCCCAATTCAGGGTCGTCCGCGAGATAGACAGATCCTGCAGTCCCCCTTTGACGAAGCTCACGACTTCGTTGCGCCGTGTCTCGGGTAAGATGAAATCCGGGTGGGCGCCGTACCAATCGAGCAACTTTTGCCCGTATGCGGACAAACGGAAGAAGTAGGTCTTCTCCTCCGTCCACTCGACTGGCGTGCCTTGCGGGCCGACGCGCACGTCGTCGGGACCGATGCTCGTCTCGGACTCCGCGTAATACGCCTCGTCGCGCACCGAGTACCAGCCGGCGTAAGTATCGAGATAGATGTCACCCGCGGCTTCCATCCTGCGCCAGAGCTCTTCGCTCGCGCGATAGTGCGCGGGTTCGGTCGTTCGGATGAAGCGGTCATATGAGACGTTCATCCGATCGCACATCGCCTTGAAGCGCGGACTGTTGTGGTCGGCTAGCTCGCGCGGCGTGATCCCCTCCTTCACCGCTGTCTGGCTCATCTTCTGGCCGTGCTCATCGACGCCAGTCATGAAGAAGACATCGTAGCCGTCGAGCCGCTGAAAGCGCGCGATGGCGTCCGATGCAATGGCTTCGTAAGCGTGACCGATGTGCGGCGCGCCGTTCGGATACGAGATCGCGGTCGTGAGGTAGTAGCGCGGCTTCGCCGCCATGAACGTCTCCAGACTCGATTCACGCCGGCGTGTCTACGGCGAAACGAAACGGACGTCGCCGGTCAACGCGCTAGCGCCTGGCGGCCTCCGCGAGCGTGGAAAAGACCTGAAACACCAGTGGCTTACGGTCGAGGTTGAAGACCTCAGCCTCTACAGTGGCGCGGCGAACGTTTTCCCATGCTGTCGCGAGGCGCGCAAGGCGGGCGGTTGGCTCGGCTGTGTCGGTTGCGGCGGCTGCGATCCAGTCGCCAACGGTCTCGGCGAAGATGGTCAATTCTTCATTGCGGCGGATGCGGTCGCCAAGTGTATGCAGCCCGTCCCCGTCCAGGGCCGGAAGGCGGGCGAGTAAGCTCGCCGTGAGATTCCTCACTTCGAGACTCTCACCCAGCAGCAGCTCGAGCGCATGCCGTACACTGCCGGCGCCTGCCGCGGAGGCCTCCTTGATCCGATCACGGGGGATTTCGTCGTTCGTATCGGCAACGTCGGCAACCGCGCGCTCAACGTTCTCGGCGGACAGCGGCCGCAGCGTGAGCCGCCGGCAACGGGAGCGAATGGTCGCAAGTAATCGTCCCGGTGCACGCGAGACGATCAGCAAGAGCGATAGCGGCGGCGGCTCCTCGAGCACCTTCAGGAGCGCATTCGCACCGTTGCGGTTCAGTTCTTCCGCGGAATCGACGATCGCAATGCGATACCCGCCCGCGGCGGCGGTTGATCCAAAAAAGGGTACGGTCCGGCGGATGTCGTCCACGCGAATTTCGCTGCGCAGCTTTTCCGTGTCGGGATTCAATTGGCGGCGCAAGACGAGCAGATCCGGATGTGACTGGGCGCTGATCTGGCGGCGCGCAGGATGGTCCGCTGGCACTTCAAGGCTTTTCGCGGTCTGCGCTTTTCCCGAGGTTTGCGCGAGCACGAAGCGCGCAATTCGGTAGGCCAGCGTCGCCTTGCCAATTCCGCTCGGGCCGCCGATCAGGATCGCGTGCGGCAAGCGCGCCTGCGCCCAGGCAGCGAGGACACCTGCTTCCGCTTCGGCGTGGCCATACAGGTGTTGCGTATCACGCGGATGCGGTGCGCCCGCCAGCCGGTCTGCTTCTTCCGGTGCGTCGCTCAAACCGACACCTTGGGCGCGTTGGCAGTTGCACTTGGCTGACGCAGGAAGCGCTCCGAGACGATCATCCAGATGCGGACCGCGATCGCATCGACGCTCGCCGTGCCGTCGACCAGCACGCAGCGATTGGGCTCTCGCTCGGCGATCTCACGATAGGCATCGCGCAGCAGGCGGTGATACTCGATGTGTTCGGCCTCGAAGCGATCGCTTCCCTGGCCGCGGCCTTCAGCGCGGGACAGGCCGACGTCGGGCGGAACGTCAATAATGAACGTGAGATCCGGCATGGTTTCACCGACGACCAGCCGCTCGAGCGCGCGAATGAGCCGCTGATCCACATTTCCGAGCGAGCCCTGATAGACGCGCGTGGAATCGATGAAGCGGTCGCACACGACCCAAGCGCCGCGGTCCAAGGCCGGGCGGATCACGGTCGCGACATGATCGTCACGCGCGGCCGCGAACATGAAGGTTTCGGCCTCGGGGCCGAGCGGCTTCGCGATTCCGTTCAGCAACAAATGGCGGATTGCTTCGGCGCCGGGCGAACCGCCCGGCTCGCGCGTCAGAATCGTCTCGTGCCCACGGAGCTTGAGACGCTCCGCAAGACGCTTGGCCTGCGTGGATTTGCCGGACCCCTCTCCGCCTTCGAAGGAGATGAACCGGCCGGGCGCGCGCGTCATGAAGCGGCTATCTCTTCAAAACCGATGAAATACCCGAGCGTACGAGGCCGGAGGCGAGCTCGCTCGTGCTGTCGTAGGCGCGCTGCGTGAGTGACCCCACCCCGACATCCACCCCGGCAAAAAGCGGCACTTCGAGTGCCGTGCTGTTGCCCCGCGAAACGCGGAGACGAGCAACCTCGGCGCCCTTCTTGATCGGGGCTAGCAGCGGACCCTTGTACTGCGCGCGAACCACGAACTTGTCGCCGACGCCGCGCGGGCTCAGCAGGCGAATGGCCCCGTTGCCGAGGAGCGGCACGTAGCGCTGATCGCCGCCAAAAACCCGCGCTTGCGCAACCGCCGTTCCCTCTTTGAACAGGAGTCGGGATTCGAAGCTGCGAAAGGCCCATTCCAGCAATCTCCGCGCTTCATTGGCGCGGTCCTTGGGTGTATCGGCGCCGTTGATGACGACGATCAGGCGTTGGCCGTCCTGCACCGCGGATCCGACAAGGCCGTAACCCAACTCCTTAATGTACCCGGTCTTCAAGCCATCGGCACCGATGTTCATTTCCAGCAGTGGATTGCGATTTTGCTGGCGGATCTTGTTCCAGGTGAAATCGGGCTGGCCGTAATACTTGTAGAACTCTGGATAAGTGCGGATCAGATGCGACGCGAGCTTGGCGAGGTCGCGCACCGAAACGACTTGCTCGGGGTCGTGCAGCCCGGTCGAATTGCGAAACTCGGCACTGCTCAAACCGAGTTCGCGCGCACGGGCATTCATCATGCGGGCAAAAGAGTCCTCGTTTCCCGCGATCGCTTCGGCAAAAGCAATGCAGGCATCGTTACCCGACACGACAACGGCGCCCTGGATCAGGTTTTCGACCGATATTCTGCTGTGGACCGGCGCGAACATCGTCGATCCCCCAGCCGGTGCCCCGCCTTTGCGCCAGGCGTTGGCGCTTACCACGATTTCTTCATGCAATTTCAAATCGCCGCTCTTGATCTCGTTGAAGACGAGCTCCATCGTCATGAGCTTGGCGAGGCTTGCCGGAGGCGACGGCACATCCGCGCTCTTCTCGTAAAGAACCGTGCCGCTCGCGTAGTCGACGACGATCGCGTGCGCCGCGTTGACCGTGAAGTTGGGAGCGAACTGCGCGGTCGCGGGCGATGCCGCGAAGACCAGCGCCAACGCGGTTCCGATGATCGTTTGGCGGGTCATGGCGCTCGACCGGACGAACTGTCTCATCGCCGGCACTTTCCTGTTCCGCGCGCCCCGCGCCTGTTTAACAAGGCGGTCGGAGGTGGATCAATGGGAGAAAGTCGGCCGATCAGTAGAGGCCGCGACCGTTGATTGTCGCCTGGCTCTGGCCCGAAACCGGTATCAGAGCCGGACGAGGCGTCGCGCCGGGCTCGGCGTAAGTCGCGCGTGGCGCCTGTACGGCCGTGCCGGCGACTTGAGGACGGCTCGTCGTTGCTGGTGGTGAGTTCATATGGCGGCCGAGTTCAAACGGGCGGTCCGGCGGGGCCGGAATATCGACCGGACGGCCGGCTGGGATTGCCGGTGCTGCAGTGGGAACGAACGGTCCGCCGGCGGACGCCACGAGAACGGCTGACGGTGCAGGCGCCGGGCGGCCATCGTGCCGGAGCGTCGCCATCAGTTTGCGGTCGTCGGAGCCTTCCAGGGCGGCCCGCCCCACGTAGTCGACGCGCACGCGCGCGACGCCATTCTTGTGGAAGCCGAGCAGTTCGGCCGTCTTGTAGGAAAGATCGATCACACGATTGCCGGCGAACGGACCACGGTCATTGATGCGCACAATGATCGATCGGCGGTTCGCGAGGTTTGTGACCCGCGCGTAGCTCGGAATTGGTAATGTCGGATGCGCCGCGCTGATCAACTCCTGGTCAAAGATCTCGCCGTTCGCGGTTCTGCGCCCGTGGAAGTCGCTGCCATACCAGGAAGCCATGCCCTCGGTTGAATAGTTTGGGTCCTCCTC
This sequence comes from uncultured Alphaproteobacteria bacterium, assembly GCA_963711595.1. Taxonomy (GTDB): domain Bacteria; phylum Pseudomonadota; class Alphaproteobacteria; order Rhizobiales; family Xanthobacteraceae; genus JAUSIF01. The sequence continues at coordinate 96,190 of CAVQER010000005.1, read as the reverse complement.
CGGTACGTACGTCCGGCCGGCGACGACATACGGGTCGCCCACACGATAGTACCCCCCGCCCTTCGGCACGGGCTGCCCTTCCTCGATCACGCGCGGGCTCGCTGCGACCCCAAACTTCGGATCGACCAGGCGCGCGATTGGACCGACGGTGCAGTTTGCGAGGAATAGAGCGGCGATCGACGCCAGCGTGAGGTGGGCGGCGATGCGCAAAGCGGCTGAATTCCGCTTCCGGTCAGCGATTGGATCGAAAAGGAACCCCATGCGCCCCGGTCGCACCTGCATCGGGCCCTGCGCCCGATTTCCCCATCGCAAGGTAGCAGAACGCGCCGGGACTGGGGCAAAAGTACGGCTCGGGACGGGATATGGTTACTATTGGGCAAAGACCCGGGCCGCTCCTGCACCTACCGCCGCACGCGCAACGGCCCCGTCTTACGGGAGGGTGTGACGGGGCAGTGCAGCCGATCCAACTAGGAACTGGGATCGGCGACACATGAATTCCTGCAGCGCGCCGGTCGTTCCTTGAAATCTTGGTACAAATTCGTACCGACTTTTTTCTTGCAGCCGAAAATTCTTTTGTGTTGAAATTTCTTACCCCCGTTCAAGTGAAGCGGGGTTTGATCTCGCGAATGGTTTTGTTGCCGCCGGGCGTCCCTCTGTGAACATTGTCCTACCATCATCCGCGCTGTTGTCATTGAGACAGAGCTGGCTGTTGTTCGCTGACCTGAATACGGAGCGAGGCAGGTGAAAATCCATTCGATGTCGCCTCCGGCGGATAAGTTGCGGACGTGAGCAATGAAGCAATCGGAAAGATAACTGCTGCCGGCGCTTTCGCGCAGGCGAAAATCTATGCTGAGCAAGTCATAAAGAGTTCGGATACCGAGCAGCGCATGATTTTCATCAATCTTCGCGACTCTTGGATCCAGGTCGCGGACGCACTGGTGGTGCTCGAGGCCTCGCAGCGGGGGCAGCCAATCGAGCGCCTTTAGGACTGCGGAGACTTGGGCGAAGAGCGCCACGGCGCAGTCTACGAAGGCCTGCTTCCCAAACGTACCAATTCGTACTGACTTTCCTCTGTCCCAATCTACGATCTGGCGTATTTTTTTCATTGGTAGGCGAGACGGCTTGGCAACTCGCCAAGGAATGACGCTCCCGCAACTCGCCTGCCAACTCTCCAAGGTGACGGGACCCCGCTTCGCGACACCCTTCGCAGGCGGGGTTTTTTCTCACTCATGCGCGTCGCGGCAATCAAGTCGCTCCGGAACAAGGCTAGCGCTCGCGCATTGGCGACCATTGGGCGTGAACTGCCAAAGGGAGGTTCCGATGAATCGACCACTCAAGCAGTCACCGTCGGCTGCTACTGAAAACGATCCGCTCAGTGCGTGGCTTTTGGGGAGTCCGCTACCAAGTCGAAGACGTTGATCGATCAATCGACTTCTATACCCGCAGCTTGGGGTTCAAGCTCGATCACAAACACCCGCCGGCCTTCGCTCAGGTTTCATCCGGAAACTTGAAATTGATCCTCAGCGGACCTGGAGCTTCCGGCTCTCGCGCAATGCCGGATGGCCGCGAACAAGAGTTGGGTGGATGGAACCGCATCATCCTTCAGGTGGCTGATCTTTCATCACGGATTGAGTCTCTGAAACAAAATGGTCTCCACTTTCGGAACCAGATGGAATCGGGCCCCGGCGGCAAGCAGATTCAAATAGAGGACCCTGACGGAAACCCGATCGAACTATTCGAACCAGCAGAATAGCGGCTGAAGCGTGCGCGCTTAAGCTTGAGCGGGTGACGTTCGATACTCAAACCCGTTGCGGTCGCGTTTGTGCTTGCCCTTCCTTGATGTCCGACGAATCGCGTAGTGCCGGAGGCTACATTTCACGCCCTGCTGCACACCCACGTGTCTCAGCCAATCGATGCCGGCGTGGGTTCGGCTTCAGCAAGCGCATCGGGCACTCGAAGGACAGCAAAGCCGCGGCAGCTATCAACGCTGCGTAGGGTGGCAATCCGGTGGCAAAATCCGCAAATGTTCTTTGCGAACGGTCGGCAAATATATTGGTACAATTGAATCGGACGGGTGGCCGAGTGGTTTAAGGCAGCGGTCTTGAAAACCGCCAGAGGGGCAACTCTCTCGTGGGTTCGAATCCCACCCCGTCCGCCATCCCTTTCAGCCGGTCCGCGTGTTTCCCCTGCGGTGTCGTGTACGAGGACCTGTTGCGCGCCAAGATCGCGACCAATCGCCATCAGCAATCGACCTGACTTCACCCCGTCGCCCGTCTGCCCAATACACCTCCGGTTGGGACGCGGGGAGTGTAATGAACGCGTACGCGATCGGCGCGAGCCTTGTTATGTGGGCTCTACTAATACCTATTCTATGGTTGTTATGGATTTGGCTAAGCTGACCCGCGTTCCAGGTTTATCTGCAGCCGACGGTATGCGTTGGCGCAAGCCGGAGAAGCCGATCGAGATTGTCGGTTGAAGGTCACCTGCGGCGTCGCGTTACTTGGGAGCCGACGCCGGCCGACAGTTTTTGGCCGAGCAGTATTTGAGCTTCTACGGCTGTTTTCTCGCCGTTCATTCCACATGCACCGATTGGGCAAGGAAGTAATTCCGCCAGGATGATGGTCCCGGTGACGAGAGCGGCGAGGTTTTCCGGGCGCGAGGTTCGCAAGCGCGCGGGCTTGGCTCGTGGCCAGCGCCTGTATCGCCGCTGCCTAGATATCAAGAGACAGGCCGCCACGGTCCCGATGACTTGAAGCGCTGGCGCAAGCCAGAGAAACCGATCGAGATTATTGGCTGAGCCTTACGCGGTTCCGCTGCCCTGTCTGCGTGACCGACCGGCCGGTGTCCGGGTACTGGACCGGTTGACGCGTGCTCGGAGGGGACCGAGGAACCCGCACGGTTGTCCGCTCTCGATCCAGGGTCTGAAGACAACTAGCCGTTTTCGCCCAGGACTCACAGAGCTTTACGAAGAGGACCCGCTCGTCCTGGCGCTCGGCATTCTCGGCAAGGAGCGCGTATCGCTGCGCCTTGAACCAGGCTTCCTCGATCAATCGTGCACAATTCGAAGGCATGACCGTCGTCCCCTTAGAGGCCGAGTCAAACCCGTCACGTCGTTTAAGGTTTCCCCCGTCCAGTATAAAAAAACTTATTCCAAGTGCGGTATGGGGGTGCTGCAAAGGTTCCGCCGTGCAAATAACTGGCCAAGACCGTGTTCGCCGATCGATCGATCTCGGCGTTTGCGCGCTCTTGCTCTTGCTCTTGCTGTTGCTGTTCTCGTTCCGCCCGACGCCGTTCTAAATTTTCTTTGGCCGGTCTCGCTGTTCCTTATCCGTGATGTATTCGGTGAGCGTGGTGAGCATTAGGTGGCGGCACAAGGATCGGGTGGGAATTGCTTCCTCGATGCACCGAGTCCGTTTCCGAACATAGCAGTTGCAAATATCGAAATTTGTCACCTAAGCCCGCACCTGCCTGGGACCGAACGTTTCGGGTCATGGACTTATCCACACAGGTCGAGCCGCCAATTGCACCACAACCGGGTGTCTGATTGGATCGCCAGAGAGATCATGTGAGGCAGGATGCGCTTTGCGTCGCGGCCTGCCCGAGGATAATCGGGTTATGGGAGCGTTGGATTGGGCCAGATCCAAAGTTCTTTACCGGCTGATGCCGTCCTTGGATTTTCATGAGCGAGCCAACCGGTTGTATCGTAAAAGAAGGGGCTTCGATGGCCGCGCCGACCGGGGCGACGGATTCTCGCTTTACAACCACGAAGACCTGAACACGTACCGAGAAATTCAAATTATTGCCAACAAGGCAAAGCTCGGCCTTTGCTTTGCGCGTGAGAGCAATCTGGTTGCCCTCTGCGATTTTTTGTCCGTGCGGGGCGTTAAGATCCGCCGGGTTCTCTGTCACGGCACAAGGAACGGCGCAGAGCAAAAATACTTCAAGCGCAGACTGCCAAGCGCCGAGATTGTCGGCACAGAAATTTCAGATAACGCCGAACAATTTCCGATGACAATTCAGTGGGACTTCCACGAAGTAAAACCTAAGTGGATTGGCGCGTTCGATCTCATTTATTCGAATTCATGGGACCACACTTACGACCCGGCCAAGCTATTCCCGGCTTGGCTTTCATGCCTCGCGTCTGGTGGCGCGCTAGCACTTGAATGGACCGTGGAACACGGCCAAGATCACACGAATGTAATCGACCCATTCGGGGCTGACTTTCCTGCTCTCCGTCGATTATTGAAGCAGTATGCCGGACCCGAATTCGATGAACCTGTCGCGTTCGACCAACTGCCGGAACGCGCCCGGCAAGACACAATGCTCGTCATACGGCGTAGCCGGTAACGGGAAAACCGATCTGCGTCGCCTCGTTGCTGGCGACGGAGCATCATGGGCCGACGGTGCTCACCCACGTTCCGATCGCCAAAACATTCACCAGAACGAAGAGAGCGGCGCCGATGACTAATGCTACTGCCGAACCGTTAGCTTTAGCGAGCATGCGAGCGTACTCACGACCAACTAAGGAAGCATCCCGACAAACTATGTCGGATGTTCGAGCAAATTCTCGCTGAAGTGAGGGCGCAGAGTCAGGTATGTTCGAGTAATCGCCAGGTCTCGCTACATGCGCTTCTCTTAGACACCCGGTTCGCCAACCATGTTTGAAATAGAGCTCCTCGTCTTTTCCGATTCCGGCCGAGGGACCCGAAAAGAATGGCCCGACACGTAAAGTCCAAACGAAAAAGAAAAGGTCGAAAAGGCACTGACAAACCACGATCCAAGCGGTTCAAGGAAACCGCTCGAAAACTTGGTGCCGAAACCGGCGAAGTCTTCGACGTCGCCGTTGAGAAAATCCTAAGGCAAACTGCGGCTCACATTCGCGAGTCAGCCAAAAAATAAAACCCCTGTCAGGCTGCTGCGATTCCTTTCGCTTTGAAAAGGACTTAACGTAGGCGTCCTACCAGCCGCCCGTGTCTGCGCGACAGACGTCAAAGCTCCCCGTGAAACGTCGTTGAGCCTCGGCTTCAGTCATTTGCTTTTTTCTCACCGACGTCGCCAGCGCGTCTGCATAGTCGACGAACGCATTACCGGTAGACGAGCACCCGCCGACGGTTTGGCAATAGGCACTGCGTTTCTGTTTCCCGCACTCGACCATCGCTACGAATACTGTCTCCGCCGAACAGGCGTCGTAGTGCTCCCATGCCGACGTTACCTTTGCGCTGGCGCAACCGCCCAAGAATAACGCGGACAACATTCCGCTCGTTGTCAGCAGGAATCGCATCACGGCCTCCCGAGTCGTCTAAGCTCGAGACTACCCAATCAGGGGCGACCGCTTCGATGGCCTTTCCTCATGCGTCCACAGCGAAGCCTGAGCACGTCGGGCAATCCACGCTTTTGCCTTGAAGGCAGGCCGCAGCGCCCTCCGAGTCCGAACGAGCCACTTGAGCTGGATAGGTTCGCGCTAACGCCCGACGGCCCCGAGCGACCCGCGAGTGGCGCTCAGCTCGTCAGAGCGATTTCAGCCAAGCCACCAATTCGGCCTTCGCCACGTCGGGTGTGTTGGCATGCCCGGCATTGACCACGAGATATTTGCTCTTCGAATGCTTGGGCGCCCTGTTGAACGCGTATTCTGCGCCGGCTTCGATCAGAGAATCCTCGCGTCCGATGACCCACAAGAACGGCACCGGCTTCATCGCCGCGGCGTTCTTAGGCATTGCCGCGGGACCGTTCGGATCGAAGTAACTGAGATAGACTTTTGCCGTCGCGCGTACCTCGAAAGTTTTGCCTTGGTTCATATCGGGAAAGCGGTCCGGCAAGTCCCCCTTTCCATCCGTGACGAGCTGCTTTGCCTTTGCAACGCCCGGGGCCGTGTATTTTGCAAAGAACGGCCGCTCCGGCGTGTGGCCCGGTGCTAAGGCAATCACTGCCGCAACCCCCCCTCGCCGCGCGGCGTACCCAATTGAAGCATTGGCGCCGAAACTCTGGCCGGCCACGACGATCTTGCTCGCACCTTGCGCCTTCAACTGCGCTACGGCGCGATCGATCTCCGCCATCGCTTGCTCGTAAGTAACGTCATACATCCGGGCTCGCGCCCACGGCATCTGCGGCATGACTACCTTTGCTCCGGCCGCCTGCAGCGCCTGTGCCGTACTCGCAATAAAGTCGCCCGGGGCGCCGCCTTTGCCGTGCATCAGCACAACCCCGACCCCATCCAGATTTTGGGTCTGCGTGACCGCCGTGTTTGGCGCGCCGACGAGCGTAGCAAGTACGAGCAACCAAACGACAACGCGCATCGTCATGTCTCCTTTTTGCCGCCTGAAATCGGTTGAGCATAAGCGGCATGCAGCAAGTCGAGGAATGTCCGCTCCTCAGAGCCAAAAGTCTCCAAGATCGCAACTGGCCCATGAGGATATCCGTCCGCCATTCCCGTCGCCTGGTCCCATGGGCGCTCCCTAGGAGTGAACTGTATACGTTCCGCTCGCTTTGCGAGAGTTCGGGGCGGTGGTAATATTCCCATTCGTACTGGGGTTGGGGGAGATTCGATGAAAAAATTCCTTGGACTTGGCGCCATGCTGCTTGCCGCTTCGCTGGCTGGCGGCTGTCTGCAGACACTGCCCGACGGATCGATCACTGCCGCGCCGGGGACGGCGGCGCTGTTGATGGGCGCGCAGGACCCGGATCCATCCATTCGGCAAAGCTTCGTGCGCGACAAGTGTCAGGTCGTCGTCGAAAGCGGCTGCGCGAGCGGCGGCAACTGAGCGACTGACGATCGCGGCGTCTCCAAACAAGCCGCGGCTTCGGCCGGGGCTGCGCTCCTTTCATGATCCCCAGCTGAATGGCCGACACCAGTATCAACTCTGGGCATCCTTGGCTGCGCGACCGCAGCGCGTCGCGCGCAGCCGATGTTGTGCTCGGGATCATTTTGTTGATCGCCGCCGCAATCACAATCTGGGACGCGCGCGAATTGCCGTTCGTGCACTGGTATGAGTTCAATTCGAAATTCTACCCGAGCGTGATCGCGGGCCTTCTTGTCTTGACGGCCGTGCTGCTCTTCGCGCGGGGGTTTCTGTTTCCTCGCCTTCTATCCCCGACATGGACCGTACGCGGCATCGTGCTGATCACGCTCTGCGTTGCAGCGCTGATGCTCATCTCCTGGCAGTTGGGTTGGCAGCTATTGCTGCGCTTCGGTCCGCCGGAATTTGCCGCACTGAACATCTGCATTCTCGCTCTTGCGATCGCGTTGTCGCGGCGCTCGCGTTTGAGAGCCACGGGGATGGTCCTGCTCGGGCTTTTGCTTGCGACGGTCGGCATGGACGCCGCCACCGGCCAGCTGCGAATGACGTTGGATCTCGAAGAACTGCTCGATGGGTTCGATCTGCTGGTCGTGGCGTCCGGAATTATCGTGGTCGCCGACAGCATCGTTTGCCTGATCTCGCCGCGCCGGTTCCTAGAAAGCTACGGCTGGCTTGTCAGGCGATGGCGCGCGCCGAGAATTGGACCGGCCCATGCGCTCATGCTGCGCATCATCGGGGGCACCGCTTTGCTGGGCGCGTGCTGGTTCGCATACAGCGTGAACAATCGCGAATGGGATGTCGGGCTCGCGCTCTTTTTCGGGCTCTTTGGTATTGCCGGGAAGATCTACGGCTGGAACCGCCTCGTGCTGCTTATCGGAGTTCTTTACAGCCCGTTACTCGAACAGAGCCTGCGACAATCGATGCTGATCTCCAACGGCAATCCGGAAGTCTTCTTCCGTTGGCCGATCAGCGTATCGGTTTGGTTGCTCACCTGCGCGGCCTTGCTCCTCGCGTTGGTGCTATCGATGAAGCGCACGCTTGCGAGTCGAACTCAATAATTCGCCCAAAGTCCTGGCGTTGCGACTTCCAGGAGATGACCGTCAGGATCGCGGAAGTACAGACTCGTTCCGCCGCGCGGCCAGCGCATGCGCCCCTCGATGGCGATGCCGGCGTCCTTAAGACGTTGCTCCCAGACCGGCAGATCGTTCGCGTCGACCGCAAACGCGACGTGCAACGGACCGGATCCGTCGTGCGGCGGGATCGTGCCATCGGGAGTGATCACCGGTTTCAGGGATTGGCCTCTGGGGAACAGCAGGAGCACCGTCTCGCCAAGCGCGTATGCGCGCATGCGCGCGTCGGCGTACATGGGAGTGAGCTGGAAACAACGCTCATAGAATTGGCTCGCACGCTCGAGGTCGTCGACATAGAGGCAGGTTTCGAGAATGCGCGCGATCTTCGGCATGCTTAGGCGCGGTCACGCAGTTCCTTGACCCCTTCCTGCTGCGCACAGTGGACGCAGCAATAGAATGTGCCGTCCTTCTCGACGCCATGGCCGACGATCCGGCACTCACAGTGGGCGCAAGTTGGTGCCACCGCCTGAATTGCACATTCGAAGCTGTCGAAGGTCCAGGTTCGTCCGTTCTTCAACACCTGAAACGACTTGTCGTAGTCGTTTCCGCACTGGTCGCAGCGGGCCATGATCGCTCTCCTCGTTGGGGATAGGCTCCGCGGTCAACGAGATCGCGCTCGCGCGAGTTCCGCCCGCCCTTGAATTGCCGCGTCCGGTTGGCTTGACCCCTTGAAGAATAACGAAAAATTCGACACTGTAATCTTGGACAGGGGCCGTCCGGATCGGTCACAGCGGACATTCTTCAAGAAATGTCCTCAGCAGGGGGATCTTCCCGTGGCAAATGGAAAGCGTAGGGACGAGAGAGAGCCGGACCAGAAGCCCGCAGTCCTCATCGTGGGGGCGGACAAAGGTGGCGTCGGCAAGACCACGATTTCACGCACGCTGCTCGACTACATGGCTGCCCGGAACATGCTCGCGCGGGCGTTCGACGCCGAGTATCCCCGCGGATCGCTGAAGCGGTTCCATCCGAGCCTCACTGATGTCATCGACGTAACGTCCGTGGCCGACCAGATGAAGGTGCTCGATACGCTGACCACCAGCGAGCGGCGCGTGACGATCATCGATATCCGCGCCGGGCAACTATCGAACACGTTGCGAGCGTTTACCGACATCGGCTTCTTCGACGCGGTCAAGTCGGGAGAGTTCAAGTTCGGGCTGTTCCACATCCTCGGCCCGTCGGTCGCTTCGCTCGAGGAGATCGCCGACGTGATGCCGTACACCGGCGGGCGCAACTACTTCGCGGTCAAGAACTTCATCAACGAGACGAGCTTCTTCGAGTGGGACCCGGCGGTCTACGACAGCTACTTCAAGAAGGCTAAGGGCGCGGTAGAGATGAACATTCCGAAGCTCAACGAAATGGCCTACGAGCAGGTGGACCTTTCGGGCGTGCCCTTCTCGACCTTCATCAAGAACAAGAACGCGCAGGGGCATCTCGCCAACAATTCGCTCGTGCTGCGCGGTTACGTGCGGACATGGCAAAAACAGGTCAATGACGAGTTCGACCGGGTCGGTCTGATCGAGCGGCTGACCGACGAATAAGGTTCGATCGCCAGACCTCGGCCGGCATTCGACGGAGTAGCAGGTGTCGATCGTGCCGGACAAGAAACACGCGATCATTGTCGCCTCTCCGCGAGCGCGCACGGGGAAGACCCTGCTCGCGCGAGTGATCGTTGATCACCTCCTGCTATCCGGCATTCCGCACGTGGTATTCGACACGGACCCGGTCGAGCGTCGGCTTGCGAGCTTCTTTCCCGAGCGCTCGGTGGTCATCGATCTCGACCGCGTGCCCGACCAAATGAAGCTGTTCGATACGCTCAGCTCCCCGGTCGCGGTTACGCAGCTCATCGATCTCACCCATCGTTCGTTCAAGAAATTCTTCTCGCTCATGCACGACATCGACTTCGTGACCGAGGCCAGGGCGAGCGGATTCGAACCCGTCATCTTCTTCATCCCCGACGGGGAAACCGACTCCTACGAGCAGGGCATCATCTTGCGCGATCGATTCCGGGAAAGTGGTTTTGTACTCGTGCGGAACGAGGCGCTCGGCGAACCGAGCCGCGAAGCACTGCGCAATCCCAGTTTTGCTGCGTTCGTGGGGCATACCCCGCGCATGACTCTGCAGCGGCTTGACCCGTTCTTTCTGACCGCGATAGCGGATCCAAAATTGTCGCTGAGCGAATTCATGCGACGGTCGTTGATGCGAGAGTCCCCTTCCCGGATGGCGACGGAGCAGATGTCCATCGCCTACATGTCGCGCGAGGCGCGATCCGGGATCACGGTGTGGCTGCAGTCGGCCCTCACGGAGATTCGCCGGGTATTGCAGGAAGCCGAGCTGCGCCGCGATCTCTTGTCCCACGATCGTCCCAACGCCTGACCCCGTCCGTGGCAAGCTGCGCATATCGGGCGCGGCACGACGTATGATAACGGGGAGCGCCAAGCCAATAGGAGCGCGCCGTGGCCGACCAGGAACCCATTCTCGACATCGCCCATCTCGGCCATTTGGAGCTCTTCACGCCGAAGCCGGACGAGAGCCTGAAGTTCTTCGTAAATGTCTGGGGTATGCAGGAAAGTGGACGACGCGGTGAGTCCGTGTATCTGCGCGCGTGGGACGACTACGAGCGGCACTCGCTAAAGCTCACGGCCGCGAAGCAGCCCGGCATGGGGCATTTCGCATTCCGGGCGCGCAGCAAGCAGGCGTTGGAGCGGCGGGTGAAGGCGCTCGAGGCCGCCGGAGCCGGCATCGGCTGGAACGAGGGCGACCTCGGCCATGGGCCGGCGTACGTCTTCCAGAATCCCGACGGCCACAAGATGGAACTCTACTATGAGACAGAGTGGTATTCGCCGCCGCAAGAATTGAAGCCCGCGCTGAAAAACCAGGCGCAGAAATTTCCCGCGCGCGGTGCAAACGTGCGGCGGCTCGACCATCTCAACCTGCTCGCAAGCGATGTGACGCCCGTCCGCAAGTTCATGGAGGACTACCTCGGCATGCGCCTGACTGAGCAGATCGTGCTCGACAGCGGCGTGGAAGCCGGCGCTTGGGTCACCGCTACGAACAAGAGCTATGACGTGGCGATCGCGCGCGACCACACGGGTACGCGCGGGCGCTTCCACCACTTCACCTATGCTTTGGATAGCCGCGAGGACATTCTGCGGACCGCGGACATTTACCTCGAGAACGGCGTGTTCATCGAAACCGGTCCGCACAAGCACGCAATCCAGCAGACCTTCTTCCTCTATGCGTACGAGCCGGGCGGCAACCGCGTGGAAGTCGCCAACGCCGGTGCCCGGCTGATCCTGGCGCCCGACTGGAAGACGATCGTGTGGAGCGAGACCGAACGGAAGAAGGGTCAGGCCTGGGGCCTGAAAACCGTGGAGACGTTCCACACCTACGGAACCCCACCGGTCGAGCACAAGTAGTCGTTCACACGAATTCGTCCAGGAGATCTGCGACGATTTCGGCCGGTGACGGCTTCAGTCGCTTCGCGAAATCGGGTGCTCGCGCAATTGCAGATCTCGTGAGTTCGTCGTCGCGGAATGCTTCGATGATCACCTGGCCGAGCAACCGTCCTTCGAGCGGATTTCCCGGCGTTAGCCGTATCGAGCGACCCGTGCCGAGCCCCTGCACTGCCTTCGCCGTACACCCCATGGCCATTCCACCCGGCAACACGATCTGCGGAATTCCGGCCGCGAGGCCGCAGGAGACAAATCCGAAACTGCCAAACGAAACGGCGAGACTCGTTCGGCGGTGGATCGCGTCGAAGGGAACTGGTTCCCTCTCGATGATCGCACCGGTTCCGGAGAACGCAGCGTCGGTGGCGGAGTCCATCGATGGAATGTGTAGCCGGACTGATATTCCGTCGGCTACGACATAGCGAAACGCCTCGGTGAGCGTGGCCATGAGAGGTGGTTGGACACCGATGTACGCGAAGACTTCGGTGCGTCGCGTCGCGACGGCTCGATCCCAGTCCGGCGCCCAGGGAGCCACCGTCGTTATGCGGCGGTGCGGCGCGTAGGGGTCGAGTTCGACGAACGAGCCGGTGCAATGGCGGTCGGCAGCAAAAATCTCGGGTAGACGCTCGATGGTTGCTCCGCTTGTGTTTCGCAAGCCCTCGTTTACGGAGCCGACGAGATCCCGCTCGTCATATTTCGGCAGCCCGTTCTCGAATTGCGTGAAAGTCTCCATCGTCGGTGGCGGAAGCGTGAATCCATCACCGATAGCAATGGAAGGAACGCGGCCCCGACAGGCGAGCAGGCACGCAGGCGCGAAGTCGGCGACGACCGCTGCCGGCCCCACGCTCTCGACGAGCGCCTGCCACTCGCGAACCATCGACGCGACTGCATCCGGCATCCTCAGTCCTAGGTCGCCGATGATGTCGGCGAAACTTGCTTGAGTACCCGGGGTGTCCGCTATCGAGTAGTCGCGAAACGCAGGCCAAATTGGCGCCTGAAGACAGGCGGCGTTCTTGACGCTGGCCTGAATCGTGTCGATCACGTCGCGCTCGCGAACGGCGAAGACTGGTTCATACCCTCGTTCGCGCAAACTATCGGCCGCCCAGCCCAGGATACGGATGTGCCCACGACCGCCGCCGAGTTCCCAGGCCAACAACACTTTCCGAGACATGCCGCCAGCCCCGCGCCCAATAGGCAATGCCGATCAACCATATGCGGATAACCGTCGGCCTGTCCCCAGCGCAGCGACGGTTCGAGCTATGGCTGCGAAAGCACAGTTCGTGCGATTTGCCGGGGCTTATTGGAGTACCGGGCGGAATTGTGATAGTCAGTCGCGTTCCAAATGAATGGGGCGTCTGATGGCTCTCAGCCGATGGTTGGCTACGGTTTCGTCCTTCGCGCTTGCGACTGCATTCGGGCTCGGTGGGGCTCTTGCGCAGGGCACAGGCAAGATTGGCGTTGCTTCGGCGGTCTCGAATCGCGTTGAAAGCGTTGTCGGCGGTGGAGCTAGGCCACTTTCAGCGGGTGGCGACGTTTTCGCCCGGCAAATGGTGCGCACCGGCGAGGCAAGCGCTGCGCAGCTGCTGTTCCTCGACGAGACCAGCCTTTCGATTGGTCCCTCCTCCGAAGTCACGCTTGATCGTTTCGTCTACGACCCCAATCGCGGCTCCGGGAATGTCGTGTTGAATGCGACGAGGGGCGCGTTCCGCTTCGTGTCCGGATCGCAGCAGCCGTCGAGTTATCAAATCCGGACCCCCGTTGCGACGATTGGCGTACGCGGGACGATCTTCGATTGCTACATCACGCAAAGACCGCAGGGCACGCAAACGCCACCGGGTGAGTGGATCGTGGTCATCGTTTTGGTGGAAGGCTCGCTCACTGCGGGCGGCCATACGCTGATCAAGCCCGGTCAGGCATTGATCTTCAGTTCGAAGGGCGTGCAGCAGGTTACCTGGGACAGCACCTTGTTTGCGGTCGTGAAGAAGATGCCGTTTCCGCTCTTCGGCGCTCACTGGCCGAGCGATCCGAACTGGAATTCGATCGTGAACAATCCGATCGACCGGCTGGATCAGACCTTCGGCTCCGGTTCGCGTCCGCCTCCCAACGGCTGCAACTTTTAACTCGCTCAAGTCGGGCCGAGACTTCTAAGTCTAACGACTGGAAAACGTCGCTTCCGATTGGCCGTACGGCGCGCTGCCGAAATTCGGCGGCGGCGTTCCCGTCGGTGCGAGCGTATTCAAATGGCGAGGAACGATGAGCCGGCGGCCGGGTGAGACATCTTCGTCGTGGGACATTCCGCTCGCCTGCGAAATGGCCCAGCTCGGCACTCCATATAGATTGGCGAGCGACTGAACCGTCTGACCCTGCTCCAGCGTCACCGGCACGCCGCCGTCCCATAACTCGATCGGCGCCTTCGACGGCACCACGTACTTGATCGAGACCATCTGCGCGTGCGCGGCCGACTGCGGGAACGCGACCACCTGAAGGACCTTTGCGATCACTTCCTGCTGGAGACGCTGCGACTTGTCGATATTCATGTGGCCGATCTCGAAGTGGTTGCGGAGATCCACATTGATGAGCTGGCCGCGGAAGTCGTGCGCGGGATGGATTTGCCCGCCGCCGAGAAGGTTGGTCGCCTGATAGAGATTGATGAAGCGGAGCACGTTGGAGGGCACGTTGCTCGAAAAACGCGTCGGGTCGTAGCCGACGATGAGGGCGACCGGCACGCCCTTCTCTTTCATGCGGTACGCCATGTTGATCGCCATATCGGCGCCGTTCGAATGACCGATCAGCACGATCGGCCATTTTTCTGGATCGGACTTGTGCAGTTTGACCGCCTCGTCGGCGAGTTCAGCCCACTCGCCGTGGCGATGGGCACTCGCGGTCGTTCCGCGTCGGTTCAACTCGTCGGCGAGCTCGGTCATGCCGCGGGACCAGATGTGGCCGATCCCGCGCAAGATGTAGACACGGCCCGGCAAACGCGGGGCGTCACGATCGCTCGTGTCCGCGTAACCCGTCAGGCCAGTAACGTCGATGAAACCGATTCCGCCACAGCCCGCCAGCCATGAGGCAAGCACAGCGATGCCGGCGATACGCAACCAACTGGGCATCGCGCTTCCGTCTCCCTACGCCCCCCGCACCGGATTCCTCGGGCGAGGCACTTTGCCCTTGGCGATGCCGGCTACGAGGCCAACGGATGCCGCGGGACGTCCCCTCTGCAGGGAAACCTAGAATGGTTAAAATTGACTTTCCGGGGGCGGCGTTGCGTCGGCCGGGAGGCGCAAAAAGCGCAGATATCATCGGCCTTGACCCTCCCTCGCCGACTAGCCATTGCTGCGATGCATGAACGCTCCGCAGTCGATCCTCGATCATGACAACCGCGCCACCGGACCGGCGCCATCGGTGTCGTTCGTCTCGCTCGGCTGCCCCAAGGCACTCGTCGACTCCGAACGCATCATCACGCGGCTGCGCGCGGAGGGCTATGCGCTCGCCCGCGAGCATGCGGGAGCGGATGTGGTCGTCGTCAATACCTGCGGCTTCCTCGATAGCGCCAAAGCGGAGAGCCTCGCAGCGATCGGCGACGCGTTGAAGGAAAATGGCAAGGTGATCGTGACGGGATGCCTCGGCGCCGAGCCGGACACCATTCGAGCCGTACATCCGAGCGTGCTCGCCGTGACCGGTCCGCAGCAGTACGAACGCGTGGTCGAGGCCGTCCACGAAGCCGTGCCGCCCAAGCACGACCCGTTTCTCGACCTGGTGCCCGAGCAAGGCATCAAGCTGACGCCGCGCCACTACGCCTATCTGAAGATTTCCGAGGGCTGCAACAATCGCTGTTCGTTCTGCATCATCCCGAAATTGCGCGGCGACCTCGTGAGCAGGCCCGCGGCGGACGTCCTGCACGAGGCGGAGCGTTTGGTCGCAGCGGGCGTGAAGGAGCTGCTCGTCATCTCGCAGGACACGTCCGCCTACGGCGTCGACATCAAATATGCGGCCAGCCGGTGGCGCGACCGGGAAGTGCGGGCGAAGTTTTTCGACCTGGCCGCGGGTCTAGGCGAACTCGGCGCGTGGGTACGGCTGCACTACGTGTATCCATACCCGCACGTTGACGAAGCGATTCCGCTGATGGCCGAGGGAAAGCTCCTCCCCTACCTCGACGTTCCATTCCAGCACGGTAGCCCATCGGTACTGAAGCGAATGCGCCGCCCGGCGGCGCAAGAGAAGACGCTCGCCCGCATCTCGCGCTGGCGCGAGATTTGTCCTGACCTCACGATCCGCTCAACGTTCATTGTCGGCTTTCCGGGTGAGACCGACGAAGAATTCGAGGAGTTGTTATCGTTCCTCGAGGAAGCAGAACTCGATCGGGTCGGCTGCTTCAAGTATGAACCGGTGCGCGGTGCCGCGGCCAACGAAATTGCAGCGCCGGTGCCGGATGAGATCAAGGAACTGCGCCACGCGCGGTTCATGACTGCCCAGCAGCAGATCAGCGCGAAGAAACTTCGTCGCAAGGTCGGGCGGCGGGAGAAGGTGATTATCGATCGGGTTGACGGCGGGGGCGCTGTCGGCCGCACGCGCGGCGACGCGCCGGAGATCGACGGGGTCGTGCACCTCTCGGCGCGCCGGCCGCTCAAGGTCGGTGAGATCGCAACGGTACTGATCGAGCGTGCCGATGCCTACGACTTGCACGGACGGGTGGTCGGATTCTGAAATCATTTGTCATGCCCGGCCTTGTGCCGGGCATCCACGCTTTCAATACAAAAGCGACCAAGGCGTGGATGGCCGGGACAAGCCCGGCCATGACGGATCAAGCCTTCAACAAATCTCTGAGCGTTCCTGCAATAATCTGTATTGCCGCCTCAAGGTCCTTGATGCGCACATGCTCGTCGGCACGATGAGCATTCGCTTCCAGAATTGAGCGCGGCCCGGCGCCGTAGAGCACGGTCGGAATTTTGCGTTCCGCGTAGTGGCGCGCGTCTGTGTAGAGGGGGACGCCGGTCGGCTTGATGTCGAGTTTGAGGATTTCCCGCGCGTGGCGGCGGATGGGTTCGACAAGGCGCTCAATTCCGCGGCCGGGCTTCAATGGCTCAGCGAGTAGGACCCGCTTTACCTGAACGTCGATGCCTTTTCGCTTGCCGGCCCTGCGAATGAGCTCGGTCAGGTCGCGTTCGACCTTTCGCCCGTTCTCCTCCGGAATCAGGCGGCGATCTACGCGCATGGTGACGAGATCGGGCACCACGTTTGTGTTGATGCCGCCGGAGATCAAACCCACGTTGATTTTCGGGGAGCCGATACCAGGCATCTTGCTCTTCGTCTTGAGCAAACGGCGGCGCTCGCCGTAGATCGCGGTGAGCACGTCGTTAGCAGTGGCGAGTGCGTCCGCACCGGTCTCCGGCATCGCGGCGTGCGCCTGTTTCCCATGCACGGCGATCTCCAGATGCAGGCAACCGGCGTGCGTGGTCACGATCGAATAGGAAAACCCCGCGCAAATCACGAGATCGGGTTTGCTGATCTTCTGTTCGAGCAGCCACTTCGGGCCGATATCGCCCCCTGCCTCTTCGTCGTAAGTGAAATGCAGTTCAACCGTTCCTTCGAGACCATCGGGCCGCGCTTTCAGCGCACGCAAAGCGAAGGCATACGTCGCGAAGTCGGATTTCGAGACTGCGGCGCCCCGGCCGTAGATCGCGCCGTCTCGCTCGACGGCGCCATAGGGATCGGCGCTCCAACCCCGTCCCGGCGGCACCACATCGCCGTGAGCGTTCAACGCAATGACTGGCCCCTTCCCGCTCCCGAAACGCTCGCGGATGACCAGGTTGGTCACGGACCGCATGCCGTGCTTGCGCACGAGCGCATCCGGAACGCGATGCCGCTCCACCTTGAAGCCGAGCGCACCGAGCAGCGTCGCGGCTTCATCGGCGTGACGCGCGCAGTCCCCCGGCGGATTGTCGGACGGGACGCGGACCAGCGCCTTTAGGAACGCAACGGCGCGGGCAAAGTCGTAGTAGCTGTCGGCCACGGGGAAGCTCGCTTTCGAACTATGGTTTGAACTTCTCGATGAAGGCGATGAGGGCCGCGGTCGCCACGCCGATATCCTGTGGTGTCGCGTATTCAGCCGGATTGTGGCTCACGCCACCCTTACAGCGCACGAACAACATACCGATGGGGCAGAGCTTCGACATCATCAAACCGTCATGCCCCGCACCCGAAGGAAGCTTGATCGGCCTTGCGCCGCGCACGGAAACTGCGGCCGCCAGTTGCTCCTGAATCTTGGTGTCGCAGGGCGTCGTTCGGATCGTGTGAATCGGATCGATCGCCAGGCCGAGTCTACGCCGGTCCGCTATCGCCCGGGATTCGCGCTCGAAGCGCTCGACGGCCGCGGTGCGCGCCGTATCGGAGGCGGAGCGAAGATCGAGCGTGAAGCGAGCAACGCCAGCGACGATGTTGGCGGCACCCGGGCGGGCTTCGACTCGGCCGACGGTCGCGACCATCGCGTCGCCTGCGTGGTCGCGGGCGATCGCTTCCGCCGTGAGGATCATTTCAGCGGCGCCCGCGAGCGCATCGCGCCGCAGGTTCATCGGCACGGTTCCGGCGTGGCCGGCTTCGCCCGTAACGGTTGCCTGCAGGCGGGTCTGTCCAACAATCGCAGTGACGACGCCGAGAGGTTGCTCCTCTACTTCGAGAACCGGACCCTGCTCGATGTGCACCTCGACGAAGGCGGCCGCCTCCCCGCGCGGGATCGCCGCGGACTGGATTTTCGCCGGATCCTTGCCGTACTCACGCAGCGCCTCCTCGCACGTGATGCCGGTTAAGTCCTTAAGGGCCCAGTGTTTTGGGTCGAAATGCCCCGCCATCGCCGCGGAGCTGGGCAGGGTCGACGGGAAACGCGAGCCCTCTTCGTCTCCGAATGCCACGAGCTCGATGCCGAGCGGCGGCAGCGACTTCATCCGCTGCAACGTGTCGACGGCGAGGATCGGAACGACGACGCCGAGCGGGCCGTCGTAGCGGCCGGCATCGATCACGGTGTCGATGTGCGAGCCGAGAATAAGATACGGCGGCCTGCCGATGCGTCCCCGTACATTGCCGATCTCATCCTCGAAGACTTCAAGCCCGATCTCGCGCATCCATTGCGCGACAAGATCCGCCGCACGGCGATGCTCGGGTGACAGAAAAAATCGCACCAGTCGATCGGGCTCAGCGGAAATGGCGGCGAGTTCGTCCAGCATAGCCTCCGCGCGGCGGCCGAGGTCCGCGGTGTCGAGCGTCATTTCTGCGCTCCGAGCCAGGCGCCGAGCTTTTCCCGTTCTTCGACCGACATGCGTGTTTCATTGCCAAGCGGCATAGCATTCGATTGCACCGCCTGGACGCGGATCAGGCGCGCGTATTGGCGGACGTCCCCGATCGTTTCGATCCGCATGTCCTTCGGCGCCTCCGCAAAACCCGGATGCTTTGGCCGGCGCGCATGGCAAACCGTGCAGTGGTGGTTGACGATAGCGAGCACCTCGGAATCCGCAACTTGCACGGAACTCGTAGCCGAACGCGGAGCGGTCACCGTGATCGCGGACGCGAGTGCAATCGCGGCGACGGGTGCTGCCCAGCTATAGGCGTTGAAGTCGTCGCCCGCATCATGGCGGTTGATGAGATGACGGACCAGTCCCCCGACCACGATGATCAGCGCCACCACGAGCCACGAGTAGGGGTGGCTGTAGAGCATCGGATAGTGGTTGGAGACCATCATCAACAGGACGGGAAGCGTCAGGTAGTTGTTGTGCACCGACCGCTGCTTGCCGATTGCACCGTATTTCGGGTCCGGCTCCTGGCCGGCGATCAGCTGCGCGACCATCTTCTTCTGGTTCGGAACGATGACCAGAAACACGTTTGCAGCCATGATCGTGCCGACGAGCGACCCGACGTGGATGAACGCGCCGCGGCCGGAAAATACCTGACTTAGTCCATGGCTCGCGGCCACGATGAGCGCGAACACGACGGCGGAGAGCATGACCGGCCGCTCGCCGATAGGCGAGCGGCAGATCAAGTCGTAGATCAGCCAGCCGGCAATGAGGGTCGCAACCGAGATCGCGATGGCCGCGGCCGGCGTCAAATCCATCACCGTCGGGTCGATCAGGTACGCGCGCGCGTTCCAGTAGTACTGGACGATCAGCAGACCGAACCCCGTCGCCCATGTCAGGTACGCCTCCCAGCGAAACCAGACGAGATGCTCCGGTAGTTGCGGCGGAGCTACGGTGAATTTCCGCACATGATAGAAGCCGCCGCCGTGCACCTGCCACTGGTCGCCGAAAACTCCGGTCGGCGTGCCCTTATCCTTGCGAAGCCCGAGATCGAGGGCAATGAAATAGAACGAGGTGCCGATCCAGCCGATACCCACGACCATGTGGGCCCAGCGCAAGATCAGGTTCAGCCAATCGGCGACGAAGACGTCCATTGCGCTAGTAGGGAATTCGGTTCGGGTTGGCGAGCCAGACCGCAAAGGGATCTTCGTCGTCGGTCCTGACCTGGAACGTTTTGAGCGTGCGCTCGGATTGGTGCTTGGCGAGCTCCTCGTAGAGAAACGCGTCGTCGAAGCCTGCGGCTGCGGCCTCGTTCTGCGTCGCCGAGTACACGACCTTGTCTACGCGCGCCCAATAGGCGGCGGCGAGGCACATCGGGCACGGCTCGCAACTCGTATAGACGACGCAGCCCTTCAGATCGAAGCGGCCGAGGTTTTTCGCAGCCGCACGGATTGCGACGACTTCGGCGTGGGCCGTCGGATCGTTTGTTGTCGTGACCTGATTGCGTCCCTCACCCACCACCTTGCCTTCAAATACGACCACCGCACCAAAGGGCCCTCCCTCGGCGCTCGAGGCGTTCCTGCGGGCGAGCGAAATTGCGGCGCGCATGAACTCGCGGTCTCCTTCATTTGCATCAGCCAAGGGCCAGCTCCGTGCGGGGTATGGCGTTAGCGCGTTCACGTTCGACCAGCAATTCAGCGGCGACGGCCGCAGCGATCACGGGAGGTGACTTGCCGGCGATACCTTTCACGCCGATCGGACAAACGAGCCGGGCAATATCCGCTCCTGGCACCCCGAACTCCGCGAGCCTGCGCTCGAACAACGCGCGCTTCGTGGCGCTGCCGATCAATCCGACATAGGGAAACCGTGCGTCGGGGAGTGCCGCCGCAACGATCGCGAGATCGAGCGCGTGGCTATGGGTCATCACGATGATGAAACTGCCGCCCTGAGCGTCGCGCAATTCCGCCTCGGGAAGCGCCGACACAACGGTGCGGGCGCCGAGGGTGCGGGCGCCATCGAAAGCGTCCGGGCGATCGTCGATCCAGTGGACCGAAAAGGGCAAGGGTGCCAGGGCGGCGACCAGCGCGCGGCCGACGTGGCCAGCGCCGTACAGAAGCACGGACGTTCGCGTCTCATCGAACCGTTCGATCAGGTTGCCGGAGGAACTCACGAACGACCGGGTCCGCCGAAGCTTTCGTATCGACGATACGCCGGCGATATGGCCCGGAACCTGTCTGCTCCGCCCGTACGTTCAACTCCGATTGATCGAAGGCGGCCAGCGGGGCGACCCAGGCCTCGTCTTCCGCGCCGAAAGATTCGTGCAGGAGTTCGGCGCGTCCTCCGCAGCATTGATCGAGTGCGGGACCGAGCGATACGGTCTTCCATTGGGCGCTGCGTCCTGCAACGATCATCTGCTTTGCGAGATCGACTGCGGCCCATTCGAGCGGGCCGCCGCCGATGGATCCCGTGATCGCACCGTTGCGCGCCACTACCATCCGTGCGCCCGCTTCGCGCGGCGTCGAACCGTCAACTTGAGCGACGGTCACGAGTGCGGCTGCTCCATCCCGCTCGATTAGCTTGAGAATGGTGCGCCACGGTTCCATCACGCACCTCCGCGCACCGCCTGTACGGCCCGGAGGATCGCCTCCGGTGTGGCCGGAGCGTCAAGCGGCACAGGTCGACCGGGCGCGATCGCGTGGATCGCGTCGGCGATCGCCGCAAAAACCGAAATGCCAAGCATGAGAGGAGGCTCGCCCACCGCCTTCGAACGCCAGATCGTGTCCTCGCGGTTGCTGTTCTCGAACAAAGCAACGCGAAAATCTTCGGGAAGATCGAAAGCGGTGGGTATCTTGTAGGTGGACGGCGCATGCGTCGTGAGGCGGCCGTTCTTGTCGAACACGAGCTCTTCGCTCGTGAGCCAGCCGACGCCCTGGACGAAGCCGCCTTCGATCTGACCAAGATCGACGGCGGGATTGAGCGAGCGTCCGCAGTCGTGCAGCAAGTCCGCGCGTAGAACGCGCATCTCGCCGGTCGTTGTGTCGATCAAAACTTCGGAGCAGGCAGCTCCGTAGGCGAAATAGAAGAACGGCCGGCCTTTCCCTTTGGCACGGTCGAAGTCGATCCTGGGCGTAGCGTAGAACCCGGTCGCCGAGAGCTGCACGCGCGCACGGTATGCCGCCTCGACGAGTTCCTCGAACGGCATCGTGCGGTTGCCGACCACGACCTGATCGTCGCGGAATTCGATTTGCTCGCGCGGGGCCTTGCAATACTCGGCGGCAAATTGCTCAAGGCGTCCGCGAATGGTCTGCGCGGCGGCGAGCGCAGCCATTCCATTGATGTCCGAGCCCGCAGAGGCTGCCGTCGGTGAAGTGTTTGGCACCTTGCCGGTTGTCGTCGCGGTGATCCGCACCCGTTCCAGCGAAAGGCCAAAGGCTTCCGCTACGACCTGCTGGATCTTCACGAACAGCCCCTGCCCCATCTCCGTGCCGCCGTGGTTGAGATGCACGGAACCGTCTCGATAGACGTGCACGAGCGCGCCGGCCTGGTTCATCGAGATGTTGGTGAAGGAGATGCCGAATTTAACCGGGGTCAGCGCAATGCCGCGCTTGAGCCATTTGCTTGCGGCGTTGAATTCTCCGATCGTCGTGCGACGCTTGCGGTAGTCCGAGCTCCGTTCGAGTTGGCCGATTAGCTCGGGCAGAACGTTGTCTTCGATCTTCATGCCGTAAGGCGTCACGTCACGGCCGTCGGTGTAGAAATTCCGTCTTCGGACATCGAGCGGATCGATGGCAAGTTTCCAGGCGATTGCGTCGATCGCGCGCTCGATCGCCATCATGCCCTGGGGTCCGCCGAAACCGCGGAAGGCGGTCGCCGATACCGTGTTGGTCTTCAATCGTTTGGAACGGATCGCGGCCGCCGGAAGGAAATAGGCGTTGTCCGCATGGAACATGGCGCGGTCCACGACACCCGGCGAAAGATCCACGGAGTGGCCGCATCGTGCGGCTAGCTGGACGTCGTAAGCGAGAAGACGTCCCGTCTCGTCGAAACCCACCTCGTAGTCGGCGCGGAAGTCATGCCGTTTGCCGGTCATGATCATGTCGGCGTCGCGATCGAGCCGCAGCTTGCACGGCCGTTTGGTGACATGCGCGGCGAGTGACGCAAGCGCGGCCCACTGCGACGCCTGGCTCTCCTTGCCGCCGAAGCCGCCGCCCATGCGGCGCACTTCGACCGTCACCGCGGCGAGTTTGATGCCCAGCATGTGCGCCACGATGTGCTGCACTTCGCTCGGATGCTGCGTCGAGGAGTGGACAAGCAGATCGCCCTCTTCGAGCGGAATCGCGAGCGCGGCCTGGCCCTCAAGATAGAAATGCTCCTGGCCGCCGATCCGAATGCTTCCTTTGAGGCGCTGCGGGGTGCTCTCAAGCGCTGCTGCTACATCGCCGACCAGGAAATCGTAGTCGTCGAGTACGCGGGAGCCAGCCGCAAGCGCATCCTCGACGTCGATCAGCGGCTTCTCGGCGTCAACCTCGACTTTCGCGAGTTTCACGGCTCGCCGTGCGGAAAGGAAGGTATCGGCGACGACGGCGAAAATCGGCTGGCCGTGGAACGCAATTTCCTTTTCCGCGAGCACAGGCTCATCGGGGACGATTGCTCCAACGTTGTTGTGACCGGGAATGTCCGCCGCCGTGAGCACCGCGACTACGCCGGGTGCCTTGCGTACCGCGTCGAGGTCCAACGTCCTGATGCGGCCCCGCGCAACTGGCGAGCCACCAGGCGCGACATGCAGCGTTCCCTCGGGCTCGCGGATATCGTCAACGTAAGTCGCAGTTCCAGCCACGTGGCGCACGGCACTATCGTGAGCGATAAGGCGCCGAACCACCTTCGGTGCGGCGACGCTGCCGGCAGGACGCTTGTCAGGCAGCGTGTGCATCGGATCTCCATCCGAACACGCGCGTCTCAGCCGAGGACGTGCCTGCGATCTCGGCAATCGCCTTCGCCACCAAGGCCCGTGCGGCTTCCAATCGATAACTCTTGCTCGCGCGCATGTCGTCCAGTGGAGTGAAGTCCCGATCCAGGCTTGAAAGTGCGCTATCGACGCTGCCGGCGTCGGCGATCGATAGTCCGCTGAGCCTTGTCTCGAGCGTCTTCGCGCGCTTCGGCGTGCCGGCCATCCCGCCAAAGGCAATACGCACGTCAGCGATCCTCTTGCCATCCAGCCGAAGCTTGATCGCACCCATCACGCCGGAAATATCCTGGTCGTAACGTTTCGACACCTTGAAACAACGGAAGCGCTCGTCACTTCCGAGCTTGGGCACCGTAACGGCGCGCACGAACTCGCCTTCGGCGCGATCTTGTTTCTTGTAATCGAGGAAGAAGTCTTCAAGAGCGATCGAGCGTAACTTCTCGCCGCGCTGCAAGTCGAGCGTGGCACCGAGGGCGATCAGCGCGGGCGGGCCGTCTCCGATGGGCGAGCCGTTTGCGATGTTGCCGCCGATGGTCGCGACACTTCTCACTTGCCAGCCGCCGAAGCGGCGAATGAGTTCGCCCAAGTCGGAATCGATCGCCGCAAGCGCTGACTCCACCCTCTGCAACGTTACCGTCGCTCCGATGCGCACTTCGTTCGGACGCTTTTCGATCTGGTCGAGCCCTGCCACGCGGCCGAGCCATATGATCTTGGTGAGCGGGCGTAGTTCTTTCGTGATCCAGAGTCCGACGTCGGTCGCGCCTGAAACGAGTGTTGCATCGGGATGTTGTTGGTAGAGCCGCGCAAGCGTCTCGACCGAAGCGGGCGCTGCAAAGAAGCGTTCGCGCGTGCCGACGAAGAGATCATCGCTGGTCTCCAGCAATGAAAGTCGCCGCGCGACTTCATTCTCCTCACGCGAGAAACGATCCTCGTGCTTGCCACCACAGGCATCGAGAGCAGCGTCGAGGATCGGCCGATAGCCGGTGCAGCGGCACAAGTTTCCCGCGATCGCCTCAACAGTCCGGGTCCGGTTGGGCGCGCTTTTTGCCGGTTGGTGATAGAGCGCGAACAACGCCATCACGAAGCCCGGCGTGCAGAACCCGCATTGCGAGCCATGATGGTCCACCATGGCCCGTTGAACGGGGTGCAGCTCGCCGTCCGCGAGGTCCTCTACCGTGATTATGTCGGCACCGTTGGCCTGGCCCGCGAGCAGGATGCACGCATTGACCGGCTCGTACACGACCCGGCCGTCGTGCAAGCGCCGGAGCACCACGGTGCAAGCGCCGCAGTCGCCCTCCGCGCAACCCTCCTTGGTGCCGGTCGCGCGCTCATCGAGCCGGAGATAGTCGAGCAGCGTCCGATCCGGCGCGAGATCTGCGCGCTCAATCAAGCGGCCGCGGCGATAGAAGCGGATGTGCTCGCGCATGTCGGACCTCGCGGCGACCGATATCGGATGCCGCGAGGCAATTTTCAGCCAGAATCAAGCAGTTGGCAAATGCGTCAAAGCCGCGTGAAGCGGCTGAACTGGAAACGCTGGATGCTGCCCCAAGGCGTTGAGTGATCATCGCGCTGGGTCTCGACAAGCCGGACGCCCGGTCCGAGTTCATCGGCAAGTGTCTCGGCGGAATAGCGTACCACCGGCAATCCGCTGCACTTTTCTGGACCGTCCAATGCGAAGGTCGAGATCACGATGCAGGATCCCGGATCCGTCGCAGCGAGAAGGCTCGACACATAGGCCTTCCGGTCGAGCGGCTCGGTCAAGAAATGAAGCACTGCGCGGTCGTGCCAAAGCCGGTACTTCCGCAATGACCGCCAATTGGTGATGTTGGCCACGATCCACTGAGCGTGTTTGGCACGGCTCCCCAGCCGCTTCTGCGTCGCGGCAATGGCATTTTCGGACAGATCCAGGATTGTGACGTTCGAATAGCCGCCATCGAGCAATCGGTCGACCAGCCGTGACTCGCCGCCGCCGATATCGATGATCGACGCATCCTTGCCTCCACCGCATCGGCGGATGAATTCGAGCGAAGTGACAGGCTCGGCCTGAAACCAGCTGACTTCGTTCTCCGCCTTTTCGGCGTAGACGTTTTCCCAGTGCTGCTTCAGTTCTGCGTGACCCATGGCTTCGTTACGGAATGAGCACGGTCGAGCCCGTGGTCTTGCGCGCCTCGAGATCGCGGTGCGCCTGCGCCGCGTCCTTCAGGGCGTAAGTCTGCTTGACCGGAATCTTCACGGCGCCCTTGCCGACGACATCCATCACGTCCTTCGCCATTGCAACCATGTCCTCGCGCTTGGCGCCGTAGTGCACGAGCGTCGGGCGCGTGGCGAACAGCGAACCTTTGGTCTGTAGCATCAGGATACTGAATGCGTCGATCGCGCCGGATGCGTTGCCGAAGCTCACGAACATGCCGAGCGGCTTCAAGCAATCAAGGGACGCGGGGAATGTCGCCTTGCCGACGCCGTCATAGACGACCTCGCATTTTGCGCCGTTCGTGATCTCGCCAACTCGCTTCGCGAAGTCCTCTTCGCGGTAGTTGATCGTGTGATGGGCGCCGTTTTCTTTCGCAAGCTTCGCCTTGTCGGCGGACCCCACGGTGCCGATCACTGTCGCCCCGAGATAATTGGCCCATTGACACAAGATCAGGCCGACTCCACCCGCGGCAGCGTGCACGAGGATGGTCTGACCTTTTTGCACCTTGAAGGTACGCTTCAGCAGGTATTGCGCTGTCATTCCCTTGAGCATCATGCCGGCGGCGGATTTGTCGTCGATGTTGTCCGGCAGCTTGACGATCCTCTCCGCAGGGATGTTGCGCTCAACCGCGTACCCGCCGGGAGTTGTGCCGTAAGCGACGCGATCGCCAACTTTGAATTCGCTGACGCCGGCGCCGATGGCGGTAACAGTACCCGCACCTTCGTTGCCCGGGATCATCGGTAGCCCGCCCGGCGCGGGATAGAGACCGGTGCGGAAATAGGTATCGATGAAATTCAGGCCGATCGCGCCGTGCTTGATCCGCACTTCGCCCTGGCCCAGGTCCTTGAGCGTTATGTCCTCGTAAGTGAGGACTTCCGGACCGCCGATCTTATGAATGCGAACTGCCGCGACCATTTCAACTCCTCCGCTTTCTGCGCGGCTTCGCGCCGCCATTGTTTGATGCCGTAACGACGTGATGATGCCGTCGCCGATTGCGCCGGGCCAACACGTTGAAAAGCTCGACGCCCGCCGAGAAAGCCATCGCGAAGTAGATGTAGGCGCGCGGAATATGGAAGCCCAGACCATCCGCGATCAGCGCAACACCGATGAGCATCAGGAACGACAGCGCGAGCATCTTCGTCGTCGGATACTTGGCGACGAACTCGCTGACCGGCCCCGACGAAACATACATTACGCCGACTGCGATTACGACGGCGATAATCATCACTTCGATGTCCTGCGCCATGCCGATGGCCGTGACAATCGAGTCGACGGAAAATACCAGGTCGATTACGATCACCTGAGCTATCGCCCATTTGAACGCGTGCTTTGAAACCTGGACCGGCGCGCCCTCTTCCATCCCTTCGATTTCGGCGTGCACTTCGCGGGTCGCCTTGGTGAGGAGGAAGAGGCCGCCGCCGATCAGTACGAGATCGCGCCAGGAGAGGTCCTGGCCCCAGATTGTCACCACCGGCTCGGTTAGGCCGATTAGCCAGGTCAGGAAGAACAGCAGAAGAATTCGGAAGATGAGCGCAAGCGAGAGGCCGATCCGGCGCGCGCGCTCGCGCGCTGCAGGGTCGAGTTTCGCCACGAGGACCGAAATAAAGACAACGTTGTCGATGCCGAGAACGATCTCGATCGCCGTCAACGATACGAGCGCGATCCAAGCCTCAGGACTCGTAATCCAATCGAAAACCATGGCTCAGTCGGCTCGCTGCCTCGGGAGCAACAGAGCCCGCTCCCAAAAAATACGCCCCGATCGCCAGCAGGCCAATCGTCACGACTGGAGGCGGTTGCAAGTGATAGGCGATGGCCGCGAACGCCAGTGCCGCCCACGCCACCAATAAAGCAAGGTTGAGACGGGCCCAGTGACGGGCACGTAACGGATGCGCGACCTCGATTGGCATGAATGTCAGTACCACGAAAACGGAGACCGCGACGAGCGAAACGATCGGAGGCGGCTGGATGACGAAAAGATAAAATACAACGGCATTCCAGAGTGCTGGAAATCCGCGAAAGTAACCGTCACCCGTTTTCATCCGCGTGTCCGCAAAATAGATCGCGCTCGAGATCACGATGGCGACGGCGGCGGGCAGCGCGAGGGATTGGGGCAGCAACCCACTCATGATCAACGCCATCGCCGGCACGAATACGTAGGTGAGAAAGTCCACGACGAGATCGAGCACGTCGCCCGACCAGCGCGGCTGGAGTTCGGCAACCTTGAACCGCCGGGCGAGCGCGCCGTCGACTCCGTCGACGACCAGCGCAACACCGAGAATTGCGAACATGACCGTGAACTCGCCGGCAATCACCGCAGCCATGGCGAATAGCGCAAGGGCCGTCCCTGACGCAGTCAGCAGGTGAACGGCGAAGGCGAGCGATCGCTGCGTCGGCGAATAGGCCGAGCGGCCGGCTGCTGAACGGGATCCGGAGGGTTTTGCTTTGCGCGCCATCGGGAAGTCCTCCCCTTTCCTAGCGGATCGGGGCGTGCCGTAAACCCCTCGCGCCCGCGCCGGCCCAGGGCTATGTCATGGGCGTGCAGCGCACGCCCGAAATAGCAGTGGTTGGCGGCGGTCCGTCGGGGCTCGTGGCTGCGATCGCGGTTGCCTCGGCGGGACTGGAGACAGTCCTTTTTGCGCCGGAGCCGGCCAAGGCCGACCGGCGCACGACCGCCCTTCTGGACGGCTCTGTACGGATCCTGAAATCCCTCGCGATCTGGCCCATGCTTGAGGCCGAAGCTGCTCCCCTGGAGCGCCTGCGGATCGTCGACGCGACGCAGCGACTGATCCGCGCGCCGGAGGTTACTTTTTCGGCAAGCGAGCTCGGCCTTGAGGCATTCGGGCAGAACATTGAAAACGAGACGCTTCGTCGGGCACTGCGCACATCGGCCGATCATACCGCTGGCCTGCGTATTGTCGGGGATGCCGTCGATATGGTGATACCGGAAGACGCGTCTGTGCTTCTGTGTGCAGGCGGGCGCGAGGAGCGGGTGTCGCTCGTGATCGCCGCGGACGGTCGGCAATCGGTCTGTCGCCGGGCCGCGGGGATTGGCACCGCCGCAAAGCAGCTTCCACAGACGGCGATCGTTGTGAACCTGCGCCATTCACGTGCGCACGGAAATTTCTCTACCGAATTTCACACGGAAAGCGGCCCGTTCACGCTCGTGCCTTTGGCGGGCAACCGATCGAGTCTTGTATGGGTGGTCACTCCACACGAGGCCGACGCATTGCTGAGACTCGGCGATGATGACCTTGCCGACGAAATCGAGCGGCGTGCCCACTCGATCCTTGGCGGTATGGAAATCGAAGGAGAACGCGCCAGCTTTCCCCTCGCAATCGACCTTGCCCAACCCTTGGCCGCGCGGCGCATCGCGCTCGTCGGTGAGGCGGGTCACTTGCTGCCCCCGATCGGCGCTCAGGGACTAAACCTTGGGATCCGCGACGCGGCCACGATTGCCGAAATCGCGACGGACGCACGCCGCCTGGGACGCGACCCGGGCGACTCGGAGGTCATGCAAACGTACGAGGCGCGGCGGCGTCCCGATATACGGGGTCGTGCGCTGGCAGTCGACTGGATGAACCGCACCCTGCTCACCGACTTCCTGCCAGCGCAGGCAGTGCGCGGACTGGGATTGGAACTGGCGTCCCGCTTCAGCTTCTTGCGGCGGGCGCTGATGCGTGAGGGCCTTGGTCCGCGCGAGGAGAGCGCGCCGCGTCTGGCACGCGGCGAAGCAATCTAGGACTTCTTGTTGAGCGGCGGGAACGGGCGTGTCTTCTCGTCGACACGAAATTGCGGATCGATCGGCACGGGAAGTGCAGGCATGTCGCTGCCGTCGGGTCCGGAGACGCGACGGTCGAACAAGCCGCGTTCGACGAAGTGTGGATCGGAGAGCGCCTCTTCCAGCGACGCGATGATCGTCACGCAGCAATCCGCCGCCGCGAAGATGGGCTTCCAGTGCGCGGCAGTCTTCGATCCGATGATCATCTTGACCGCTTCGTGCGTCGCTTCGGCATCGCGCTCGTCGTCAACGAATTTAGGCGGGAGATCGATCGCCTTGGTGAAGGCCAGCCAAAAGTGCTGCTCGAGCGCGCCGCACGCAACGAGGCGGCCGTCACTCGTGGGATAGATCTGATACCGCGGCGATCCACCGTTGTGCCGCAGTTCGTCTGGTCGCGGATTTCGGCCGGTCGCATAAAAAGTGGCGAGAGCAAACCAGGCGAAGGTGAACATCGCGTCGCTCATGGCTACATCGATGTGCGCGCCCTTCCCGGTCTTGTCGCGTGCGATCAGTCCCAGCAGGATGTTTGAGACGGCCGGAAAGCTGCCGCCGCCGATGTCGGCGATCAATCCCGGCGGTACGACGGGCCGATCCGCGGGACCCGGAGAAAGCGACAGCAAGCCGGTTGCGCCGATGTAGTTGATGTCGTGGCCCGCTTCGTGCCGGCGCGGACCCTTCTGTCCGTACCCGGAAATCGAGCAGTAGACGATCCGGTCGTTCCGAACGCGGACCGCGTCGTAGCCGAAGCCCAATCGGTCCATCACGCCGGGACGAAACTGTTCGACGAGAACGTCTGCGCGTTCGACGAGATCCCAAGCGGCGGCCTTTCCCTCCGGCGTTTTCAGATCCGCGATAAGGCTCTTCTTGCCGCGGTTGAGTTGCGCGAACGGCGCCGAGTATCCGCTCTTCATCGGACCAAAGCGGCGGACGTCCTCGCCTCCGGGGCGCTCGATCTTCACGACTTCCGCGCCCGCTTCCGCAAGCATCATCGTTGCGAGCGGACCTGGCAGAAGGGTCGTAAAATCCGCGACCAGCACGCCTTCAAGCGGCTTCGGCATCATCGCCTCAGTGAAACAAGTTTGGGTGCGATCATGCCCTGCTGAATCAAATAAAGCAGCCCCGTTACCGTGACGATTGAGGTCACCGTCCCGATCAGGATGCTGGCTGGGGCGATAGACGCGCCGCAACCGGTCAATCGGACGGAGGCATGAGGCACCTGCGACAGAGAAAAGCAACAGCAGGCCGAGCATCGGTCGGATTGCCCCCTCACCGGATTGCTGCCAAAATTGTTGTCAGTTCCGCTCAGCCTTTCTCGGTCTACGCCCCAGCGAAGCAATGCTTTACCTGCCAAACGTGGGCGAAGTTCTGAGCTTCAACGCGCAGGTACTCCCCGACAAGATTGGAGCACGCGATCTCACTCGCGCGATGACTTTCAAGCTGTGGAATGAGCGCGCCTGCCGCTTCGCTAACGCGCTCCGCGGACTCGGCTTGTCGAAAGGGGATCGCATCGCGGTTCTCGCGTATAACTGCTTGGAGTGGGTGGAGATTTACGCCGGCGCAGCAAAGGCGGGACTTGTGATCGTGCCGATCAATTTCCGCCTGGTCGGGCCCGAGATCCAATACATCGTCGACGATTGCGAAGGCGTGGCGCTGATCGTGCAAGACGAGTTGCTTGGCGCGATCGAAGATATTCGCAGCAACCTTTCGATTAAAGCCGCCAACTACATTGTGTTTGGTTCGGGCAGATGTCCTGCCGGCTATCGTGCGTATGAAAACTTGCTCGCTCAAGCGAGCGACCGGGAGCCCGAACCACGCGTCGATCCGGATGAGACGTGGGCGTTGATGTACACCTCCGGCACCACCGGTAATCCAAAGGGCGCGATCCGCAGTCACCGCGCGAGCGCGCACCTGTCGCTGATCACCGACGTGGAGATGGGCTTCGGGCGCGACGATACCGCCTATCTCGTGATGCCCATGTGCCACGCCAATTCTCTGTTCTTTTTCGGTGCCTTTCTCTTTTGCGGCGCGACTTGCGCAATCTATTCGCGCAAGAGTTTCGATCCCGAGCATTTCCTTCGCTCGCTTTCCGAGACGGGCGCGACCTTCTCTTCGCTGGTCCCGACGCACTACATCATGATGCTCGGTCTGCCGGGTGTCGTTCGCGGCCGCTGCAAAGTCGATCAGATCACCAAGCTGCTCGTCTCTTCTGCGCCGGCACGACGCGACACCAAAGTCGCGATCATGGAATACTTCAGAAACTCCGGATTGTTCGAATTGTACGGCTCGACAGAGGCTGGTTGGGTGACCATGCTTCATCCGGAAGAGCAGTTCAGCAAACTCGGTTCCGTGGGCCGCGAATGCGCGGGGTCGGCACCGATCAGGATCCTGGATCGGGACTGCAACGAAGTCCCGGACGGCGAACCCGGCGAACTATTCTCAAACAATCCGTACACATTCGATGGCTACTGGAAGCTGCCGGAAAAGACGAAGGATGCCTTTCGCGGCGAGTATTGCTCCGTCGGCGACATGGCCCGCCGCGACGAAGACGGCTACATCTTTCTCGTCGATCGCAAGAGCAACATGATCATTTCCGGCGGTGAGAACGTGTATCCGTCAGAGGTGGAAAACATGCTCGGCGGCAATCCGAAGATTCGCGAGGTCGCGGTCATCGGGCTGCCCGACCAAAAATGGGGCGAGCGCGTGCACGCCGTGATCATCCTTGCTCCGGGCACGGCGGCGACCGAACAGGAGTTGCTGAGCTGGTGTTCCGACAAGATCGCCGGCTACAAACGCCCGCGCTCCATTTCGTTTATCGAAGATCACGAGATGCCGCGCACAGCCACCGGCAAGATCCAGCACCGGCTGTTGCGAAATAGACTTGTGCCGAGCGAAGGTTGATGGAGCCGCCCATGGCGAAGAGCGTCGATCTGAACGCGGACGAGAACGCCTGCTCGGCCTGGATCGCCCGTTTTTTGAAGCAGCGCGGCGTGGACCGCATATTCGGTCTGCAAGGCGGTCACATTCAGCCAATCTGGGATCACGTCGCACGGCAAGGTATCCGCATCATCGACGTCCGCGATGAGGGCGCGGCCGTCCACATGGCACACGCGCATGCCGAATTGACCGGACAACTGGGCGTTGCGATGGTCACCGCCGGCCCGGGCGTCACGAATACAGTAACCGCTATCTGCAATGCGTCTCTGGCTCGCGCGCCGGTTCTCTTGATCGGAGGCTGCACGTCGCGGCCGCAAGCGAACATGGGACCCCTTCAAGACATTCCGCACGTCGATATTTTGCGTCCCGTAACCCGTACGGCGCGCACAGCGCGTGTTGCCGATCAGGTGATACGGGAGCTCGACGAGGCCGTCGCACATGCGTTTGGCGACGTGGGCGAGCCCGGCGCCAGTTACATCGAAATTCCGACCGACGTTCTGCGGACGTCGGTGCCTCCGCAGCTCGTGCTCGATGAATGGATGGCGCCGAAGCATCCGCGTGTGTTGGTGCCCGATGCCGCGGCGATTGCCGAAGCGGTCGAAGTCTTGTGGTCGGCCCGGCGACCCTTGGTGATGAGCGGCCGGGGCGCGAGAACGGCCAGCGCCGAACTGGTGCGCCTCCTGGATACGACCGGCGCCCTTTATCTCGACACGCAGGAAAGCCGGGGTCTTGTTCCTCAGGAGCATCCTTCGGTTGTCGGCGCAGCACGCGCAGCTGCCATGACCGAGGCCGACGTTGTGCTCCTGGTCGGCCGTAAGCTCGACTACCAAATGGGCTACGGCTCGCCTGCCGTCTTCCCGCAAGCGCGTTTCATTCGAATTTCGGACTCCTCCGGCGAGCTGATCGACAACCGGCGCGGCCGGCCGGAAATTCTCGCGGCACCGGCGTTAGCGCTCGATGCAATGGTGAAGACCGCCGGGAACCGTCCGCCAGACGTTGATACCAAATGGACAGACGGCCTACGCAAGCGTCATCGCGAACGAATGGCCGGGGCGGCCACAGCGAATAAGGAAACCGTTGGAGCAGACGGGAAAATTCACCCGCGCGCGATCTTCGATGCCATCGCGGAGGTCGCGGACAAGGATTACATCGCGATCGCCGACGGCGGCGACCTACTCAGCTTCGCGCGCGTGGGTCTCGCAGCGCGCACCTATATGGATGCCGGCGCCTTCGGCTGCCTCGGCGTAGGCGTGCCGTTCGCAATCGCCGCCGCCCTCGCCTTTCCTGATCGGCAAGTGATCTCGGTCAACGGCGACGGCGCCTACGGCATCAACGCCATGGAGATCGACACGGCGGTCCGCCACGGTGCGCGCGCGGTGTTCGTCGTGTCCAACAATGCCGCCTGGAACATCGAACGTCTCGACCAGGAAATGAATTATGGCGGTCGGGTCGTGGGCACTACGCTGCGGCATTCCGACTACGCGGCCATGGCGCGCGCCTTCGGCGCGCACGGTGAGCGTGTCGAGGATCCGTCGCAACTCGGCGCAGCCTTAAAGCGTGCACTCGCAAACGCGCCCGCGGTGCTCGACGTCGTCACGTCTCAGACGGTGATCTCGTCCGACGCGATGAAGGGCCTCGGATTTGTTCCAGATTATCAGGCGCTCACCGCCTGGGACGAGGCGGAGCGCAAGCGGCGAGAGACGCGTTAGTCAATCGACAATTTCTGCAATCCTGCGCGTGGCGTCGACGACGATCACCCGGTTCTCGTGAACGAAGTACTGATGGGCTTTCAGCTGCGGCACCTTGGCTGTGACTACTTCCGGGAACTGGAGCAGCGCGATGGAGGGTGGAATCTGCGCGCGGATTGCGAATTCTATGTTCTCTGTGACCCGAGGCAGGTTCCTATCGTTTAGAATGAATTCTTTGATGACATGCTCGTCGTCGACGGTAAGGACAATGGTCGGTTTTGACTCGCCAAGCTGCACGAGCGGGCTGCCTTCCTGGCTCGCGTGAATCGCCGGCGTTGCCAGGCCGAGCGCCACATAAACCGACCCTGCGAGAATGATGTTCATCGCGCGCCTCATGGATCATGTCCCACCCCTAGAACCGTCAGGCCGTGGCGCGGTTCCGACCACGTCTAGTCGATCGCCAGCGGCTCGGCTAAAGATCGCTTGGTTTGGAACACTGAGTCCCGATGACCCTGCCGCGAAATTTCTATAAGCCGCTTGCGATCGGCGCGCCGGAGCCGTTTCGCGAGCTGCCAGTGCGACTCGAGCGGATGATTCATTTCATTCCGCCGCACAACGAGAAACTAAAGGCGCGCGTCCCGGACCTCGTACGTGAGGTCGACGTCGTGCTCGGGAATCTAGAGGATGGTATCCCCGTCGACTCAAAGGTTGCGGCACGCAAGGGCTTCATCGATCTGGCCCGCTCGGTCGAGTTCGGTGCGACCGGCCTGTGGGTGCGCATCAACGCGCTATCGACCCCTTGGGCGCTCGACGAGATCACGGAGATCGTGGGCGAGGTCGGGGGCGAGCTTGACGTCATCATGCTGCCCAAGGTCGACGGCCCGTGGGACATTCACTACCTCGACCGCCTGCTGTCCCAGCTGGAGGCGAAGCACGGGCTGACGCACCCGATACTTATCCACTGCATTCTCGAGACGGCCGAAGGCGTAACGAACGTCGAAAAAATTGCGGCCGCCTCGCCTCGCCTGCACGGCATGAGCCTTGGACCCGCCGACCTTGCCGCCTCGCGCGCAATGAAAACGACGCGCGTCGGCGGCGGCCATCCGGAATACAAGGTCGTCGCCGATCCGGGGAGCGGTAAGCGCTCCCACTTCCAACAGGATCTTTGGCACTACTCGTTGGGACGCATGGTGGATGCGTGCGTCGCGAACGGCATCAAGCCGTTCTGGGGACCCTTCGGCGACTTTTCCGACGCCGAAGGCTGCGAGGCGCAATTCCGGAGCGCCTTCGTGCAAGGCTGCGTCGGTGCGTGGTCGCTGCACCCGGATCAAATCGAGATTGCGAAGCGTGTGTTCAGTCCCGATCCCGCCGAGGTTGCGTTCGCCAAGCGAATACTCGAAGCGATGCCTGACGGGTCGGGCGCGGTGATGATCGACGGAAAAATGCAGGACGACGCGACGTGGCGTCAGGCGAAAGTGATGATCGATCGGGCGCGACTTGTCGCCGCAAAGGATCCTGCGCGCGCAAAGGGCTATCAGTTCTGAAGTACGCATCTGCCTTATTTGCCCGTGCGGTGCGGACATCTTAAAATCGTAGTGAGTCTTGTAATCGGGCATCGCCATGAAACAGCGCCAGGCGAAGTACCGCATCGGTCAGGTCGTCCGTCACCGCGTGTATCCATTCCGCGGCGTCGTGTTCGATGTCGACCCGACTTTCAGCAACACCGACGAATGGTACGACGCCATTCCCGCTGAAGTCCGGCCGAACAAGGATCAGCCCTTCTATCACCTGCTCGCGGAAAACTCCGAGACCGAGTACATCGCCTACGTATCCGAGCAGAATTTGCTTCCGGATACGTCAGGCGAGCCATTGCGCCATCCCGAGCTTGAGGAACGTTTTGCCGCCGATGAGAAAGGCGAATTCCGGGCGCGCGACCATCGGATTCACTAGCCGGAACGCTGCTCGCCGCTCGCACCGCCGCGCAGGCGCGCGTAGATCACCCTACCGACGATCCATGCCGCGATCACGGCGATGATGACGCGGAGGCTGACGAGCGCCGTCGCCGCCTGACCAAGAAAGAAAATCATGCTCCCCCAGAAGGTGATCCATACAACGCACGCTGCGACGGAGATGATGACAAATTTCGCGGCGGGAAACTGCAGGATGCCGGCCGCTGTGGAAGTGAGTGACGCCAAATTCATCTGCCAGTAGGTCGTGAAGATCGCCGTCGATCCGTATTTCGTCAGTCTCGCCTTTGCGCGCTCCAGTCCCTCGCGCAAACCGAACGCGATGAGAAGTCGATACCAACCATATTTGCCCAGCAGGAAATTGACGATGTAGGCTGTGGACAGTCCTGCCATCGTCGCCATCAGCACCTGCGCGGCTGCCCACGGGCTGTTCCCGGCGAGCAGAAGCGCGGCAAGGATTACGATGGCACCCGGAAAATACCATCCGATCAGAAGTAGGCCCTCGATGAACGCCCCGATGAAAACGGTAATCAGGCCGTACCGCTCAAAGTAGCTGCGTGCGATCTCGAGCAGAACGTCCTCGGGCGGCAGGTCGAGAAGCTCCCAGACGAAATACAGTGAAGCAAAAACAAAAAGAAAAATGATCGGGATTGCGATCAGCCTCGCGGCGTTGCGCCTGCTTGGATTGGACATCCGGCTCCGGCCCGCGCGCCTGCAAACGGCGCCGAGCGGGTCATATCAGCTATCGACGTACGCAGGTATCGTTTCGTCAGGCGGAATTGAAGCGTGACCGCTCAGCGTGCTTGGCGGCGCGCGCCGCGTGTTCGACGAACATGCGGCACCGTCGAAGGCACGGCACGAATGGATGGGCGTCGGTTGGCTGCGGTCTCCGGGCTGGGCGTGGTGTCCCCGGTTCCATCGAGCAGTCGTTTCAGGGCCGCGGTGGTTGTTCGAGCCTTGCGGGCACCAAGGACAATGCACAGTGCGCGCAATTCGTGATCCGAGATCGTGCGCGCGCGGGCCTGCAAGTCGAGTTTGGCAATCTCCAATAGCTGCGCCAACTCTTTCCAGCCGCGCTCGCGGAGGAAGCCGATGTGTTTGCGCAATGATCTGATGACGCTAGCCAGTGGTCCGTCCATTTTCCTTGCCATTTCCGAACTCCCAGCCCTTTCCCCGATGCGAGGTCGCCGCAATCCAGGTTTGCGTGGTCGCCGCGTCTCCGTATGAACTGACAATCTTGCTAACCGTACGATGTACGTCCCGAGCGGAAATGTCCTCAAGCGCATGGCTGGCCGACGCGTCCATCAGGAACGTGAAATTGTGACCGCGGTGGAAGGCCTCGATCGCGGTCGACAGGCACGCCGCCTCTCCTGCGAATCCGGCAATGACAAAATTTCCGCGCCCGTTCTCCATGACCTCGGCGAACGACGCGCTCGCGTAGCAGGAAGGCCGGTCGCGTTCGAACACCATGTCGGTTCGAACCGGCTCGAAGCCCTCGATCCAGCGTGCGAATGGTGTCGCGGGGTTGAAGAAGGCCGAACGGCCGATCCAACGCACGAACGCAACCGGGAAGCCCATGGCTCGGGCGTGGGAAAGTGCAAGGCGGCAGTTCTCGAGCGCCTCCACCGTTTCCGGAATCGCAAGCACGCGGGGACTTGCGAGATACTCCTGCTGCAAGTCGATCAGCACCAGGGTCGGTATATGCGCCGGATTGACGAAGGCTCGGATCGGAATGACTGAGTTCATGCCGCAGGCCCTTCAGTCGACGGCCGCGTAACGGGCCGCGCATTGGATCGGTCAAGGACTCCCGGGACGTGCCAGCGGCCCTCGGGCCGGATGATGACGTAGGGATCCGTCCCGATCGTGATCGCGTCGGGATGGCGTGTCGCGTCGAGCACCATCTCGACGTAGTCGAAGTCGGAAAAAACAAGCTCCTGGCCGCCCTCAAACAATCGAAAGCCGAAGCGTGCCCAGAAATTGACCAGGCGTTTCTGCGCGTGCCCGTACATCCGCCGGTATCCTTTCACCCGGCACAGCTCGATGGCTGCGCGCACGAGTTGGAAGGAAAGCCGCGTGTTGCGAAACTCGCGGCGGACCGCGAGGCGTTCCAACTTTGCGAAGTCGGCGAAGTAGCGAATGCGTAGGCAGCCTGCAGGCTCCTTGCCGACGTAGCCGATCAGGTTCGTCGCAGCCAGGTCGTTACCGTCGAATTCCTCGTCGTAGGGACATTCTTGCTCGGAGAGGTAGACCGCGCTGCGCACGGAAATCACGCGAGCGAGGTCGTCGAATGAGCGGGCGACTGTGACGGAAATTTTGCGCCCGGTGTGCGCTTTGTTGTAGCTGTCATAGAGCGGTGACGGTTCGCGCTCCGACTGGTCCTTGCGATTGAACACGTGGAGATGTGGAGCGGGTGCGCCGTGCACAATCGCGCCAGGACGAAAACCGAGCGTCTCGAGAAATCGCCGGCCCTCTCCGGTGACTGCGCGCGCGTATAGATCGACATCGAGGTACAGCGGCGTGGAAATTTTCTCGAACACAAGGGCGACACCGGCGGCAAGCGAACCACGGGC
Organism: uncultured Alphaproteobacteria bacterium; assembly: GCA_963711595.1. GTDB lineage: Bacteria > Pseudomonadota > Alphaproteobacteria > Rhizobiales > Xanthobacteraceae > JAUSIF01. The sequence continues at coordinate 57,446 of CAVQER010000005.1, read as the reverse complement.
GTGCAATGCCCAGACGTAAATTCCCGCCGGCTTCTCGTGCTGCGGCGCGAGGAGTGTCAGATCCGGACGACTTGCGTCGAACGTACCGGCGGCCAAACGTCTCAGGCCCTCCTCGCTCAACATGAGGAAAGCGACGAAACCGTCCGGGCACGGATTTGCGCTGTCGTGCCGGTCGCGGCGGGCGATTGCCCAGAGCGCGTCCGGGTTGTGCGAGACGACCCGGTGGACAACTTCCGCTCCCGCCAGACCTTCGATGTCGCGCCGGGCATGGGCGACGAGGCGTTCGACAGACGCACCACTTGGGTTGAAGACCACAAGCCTCTTGGCAAGGGCCTGAACGTCGATGGCATTTAGCGGATGATTGGCCGGCCGGGTTGACCGGGAAACCACCGGCAAGCCGCGAATGATGCGTGGATCATGGGCAGTCATCGCTATTCCCTCGATTGCAGGGCTCGGCCATACTGCAACCCAGCCTAGATGGGTGGAGTCGGGGGGTATGCAGCTTAATCCGGAAAGGCGTGTTCCTCTGGCGGAACACGAGGAGCAGCGAATTCCGCGCCTGATTTCCGATTGGGAGGCGGTCCGCGTGTTCCTCGACGTCGTCCGGTGCGGCAGTTTTCGGTCAGCGTCGGAACGGCACGGTCAATCCGTGAATGCCCTGCGACGCAAGGTTGACGACCTCGAGCGGCAACTCGGGGTTACCCTGCTCACCCGTCACATCGACGGCGTGCGCGCGACAAACGAAGGCGAGCAGGTGGTTGCGTGCGCCCGGCGCATGGAGCAGGCCGCGATCGATCTCGTCCGTACGCGCGACCGCTCGGAGGCTGCGATCGCTGGCGAGGTGCGGTTGGCGGTTACCGAGGGCCTTGGCACATTTTGGATAGCCCCGCGCCTGATCGAATTTCAGCGGGCGTACCCGCGCGTACTGGTGGACGTCTCCTGCGCCATGCAATCGGCGGACGTGTTGCGCCTTGAGGCCGACCTCGCGGTGCAACTTACGCGGCCCGTCGCAAAGGACGTGAAGGTCTACAAGCTTGGCCGGCTGCACGCGATGCCGTTCGCGTCGAAGAGCTACATCGATACCTACGGTCAACCGAAGACTCTCGACGAGCTTCGCAAGCACCGCATTGTCTTGCAGGTCGCGGAGCAAGTTACTTCGCAAGCCGAGTATGACCATCTGTTTCCCGACGTGCCGCAGCCGGGTTTTGTCGCGGTCCGGACCAATGTCAGCAGTGCGCACTATTGGTCGATCGCCAAAGGTGCCGGCATCGGCATGCTGCCGACCTATGCGCGCGCCATCGGTGCCCGGGTCGTGCCGGTCGATATCGGGCTGCACGCGCCGTACGACATCTGGCTGACCTACCATCCGGATGCCAACCGCATCCCGCGCGTACGCAGGATGATCGACTGGATCATCGACGCGTTCGATCCGAAACAGTTTCCGTGGTTCCGCGACGAATTCATCCACCCGAACGACCTACCGAAAGAGTATCGCGGCAGATCGCTGGTCGATCTGTTCGCCGGTTTCGGCCTGTCGGTCGCCTAGCAAGATTCAGAAACGAAAATGAAAAAGTTCATGAAGCCTACGAATGCGAAGTCACCGAACAATGTCGACGTTGAAGTCGGGAGGCGCATCCGGACACGGCGGCTTTCGAAGGGCATTTCGCAAACCGCCCTCGGGCGCCCGCTCGGCGTTACCTTCCAGCAAGTTCAGAAGTACGAGAAGGGCGTCAACCGAGTGGGCGCAGGGAGGCTGCAGCAGATCGCGGAGATCCTCGACGTGCCCGTGTCGTTTTTCTACGGAGATACGGACGGGGACTCGCGCGATACCAAAACAGTGATGGGCTTCATCGACACGGCACACGCGGTGCGGTTGATGCGGGCCTACTCGAAGCTTCCGAGCCGCAAGGTCCAGCACGCCGTCGTCGACCTCGTCGAGCGGATGGCGGAGCGCAAGAAATAGAAACGGCGCGCCGCCCAAGTCGGCCTTGGCCGACTTGGGCAATATAGGGCGCCGATTTCGGGCAAGCCCGAGATCGGTGCGCGCCGTTTTCTTGATTGGATTGGACCAGATTACTTCTTCTGGCCCTCCAGCTTTTTAAGCACTTCGTCGGCCTGCTTCTGCATGCCTTCGCGTAGCTTGCGCTGTTGCTCCTCGACCTCCTTCGGGTCGACCGGCGGGCCTTCGTATGCCTTGGTGAAATCCTTCAGCACGAGCGTGAAGTTCACGGTGCGGCCGACCTGATTGATCGCTTGCACCGTTAGCGCCTGGCCTTTCTTCATGGTGTCGACGAACTTCGCGTCGATGTCCATGTCGCCGTAGCAGGCATTGGGAAAGCAGATCGAATAGCGCGCCGGCAGCGGCTCGTTCTTGTCGATCACGACGCGCATGCCGGGCTGCAGCTGCATTCCAGGCGGCACGGCGATGATGAACTGTTTCTTCGGCTCGCTTTCGACTTCGCGCACGGCGACGGAGGCCAGGAATTGGCCGGTCTCGGCGCGGATGTCCTGCGCCACGAGGCAGACTTCCTTGTTCGCTTGCGGGTCGCGGTTGCAGATCTTGGTCCAGGGGGACGGAATTGCGACCGCCTGCTGTGTTTGCGGCGCGGCCTGCTCGGCGGGCGCGCCCTTTGCCGCGGGAGGTGCGGCCTTCTGGGCCGGGGCGGGAGCCGCCTTTTCCTTTGTTTGAGCCTGCGCCGAAACAATGCCAGCCGCCATGATAGCGGTCGCAAAAACCGACGCGATGGAAATGCAAGACTTCATGCCTGTCCCCCGTAAAGCTGGTTGAGAACCCGGTCGTACGCCCCCGCACGCCGGCTCCAAGGGTAAAGATCAAAACATTGGGCGATTTGCGCGACCTGTTCAGCGGCAAATACGGCAAGACAGAGGCGCGGAACGTCCCCGGTGCTGCGCCATGTTATCGTCGGGGCGCAAGTTACCACTTGATTCGGCGGGGTCCAGAGGCGGTAAAGAGCGCGAAGAGGCAACAGGCGCAATGACGGAACCCCTTCCCTCTTCTCGCAGAGTGTTCGGGGCGATCGCACTCCTCGCGTTCGCAGTGGCGTCAGCCGCGGCCGGCGAACCGCGGCATGCCATCGCCATGCACGGCGAGGCCGTGTACCAGGCGGGTTTCTTGCACTTTCGCTACGCCAATCCGGATGCGCCCAAGGGCGGACGCCTGACGCAATCGTTCGTCGGCACCTTCGACAGCCTCAATCCGCTGATCGTGCGCGGAAATCCCTTCCAGCACATTCGCAATTACGTGATCGAAAGTCTGCTCGCGCGTGGGCTCGATGAGCCGTTCACGCTCTACGGGCTGATCGCCGAGCGGGTCGAAACGGACGACGCGCGGACTTACGTGGCCTTCCATCTCGATCCGCGGGCTCGTTTCTCCGACGGTCGACCGGTGACCGTCGAGGACGTGCTTTTTTCCTGGCAGCTGTTGCGCGACAAGGGCCGGCCTAATCATCGCACCTACTATTCGAAGGTCGTGCGGGCCGAAAAGCTCGGTGAGCGCGCGGTTCGTTTCGAGTTCGGCGGAGAACCGGACCGCGAACTACCTCTCATTCTCGGCCTGATGCCGGTGCTGCCGAAGCACGCAATCGACGCCGCGAAGTTCGACGAGACGAGCCTGGAGCCGATTATCGGGAGCGGACCCTATCGGGTAGTCGAGGTGCGGCCGGGCGAAAGCGTGCTGCTGAAACGCGACCCGAACTATTGGGGCCGCGACCTGCCGGTCAATCGCGGTCACCACAACTTCGACGAACTGCGCTTCGACTTTTTTCGCGACGGAAACACCTGGTTTGAGGCCTTCAAGCGAGGCCTCTACGATGTTCGATGGGAAACCGATCCGGGACGCTGGGCCACCCAGTACGATTTTCCAGCAGCCAGAACGAACGGCCTGGTACGAGAGCAGATTACGACAGGCGCGCCGAAACCGTTTCAGGCGCTGGTGTTCAACACCCGGCGTCCGCCGTTCGCGGACAGTCGCGTGCGCGAAGCGTTGATCGAGCTTTTCGACTTCGAATGGGCGAACGCGAACCTGTTCTACGGCGCTTATCAACGAACGGCGAGCTATTTCGAGGGGTCCGAGTTGTCCGCCCGAGGCCGGCCGGCGAGCGCGCGCGAACGCGCGCTGCTTGCACCTTATGCCGGCGCAGTGCGTTCTGACATCATGGAAGGCAAGTATCAGCCGCCGGTTTCGGACGCCTCCGGCCGGGATCGCGCAAGGCTGAAGCGCGCCCTCGAACTCCTGGGTGCCGCGGGATTCACGCTCCGCGCCGGAAAGATGGTCGATGCGCGCGGCGAGCCATTGTCGTTCGAGATGATGGTCGCGACGCGCGATGAGGAGCGGCTCGCGCTCGCCTATCAGAGCATGTTGCGCCGGGCCGGAATCGCCACCGATATCCGCTTCGTAGATGGCGCGCAATTCGAACGGCGGCGGCAGAATTACGATTTCGACGTGATGCCGTACACGTGGCAGCAGTCGCTGTCTCCGGGCAACGAGCAGGCGTTCTATTTCGGCTCCGAGGCTGCAGATGTGCCCGGCACACGCAATTATATGGGAGCAAAGAATCCGGCGGCCGACGCAATGATCGCAGCGCTACTTGCGGCTCGCGAGCGCGAGGACTTCGTCGCCGCTGTCCTCGCGCTCGATCGTGTGCTGATGTCCGGACTCTACGTATTGCCCTTGTATCACCTGCCGGAAGAGTGGATCGCGCGCTGGCCGGGCGTCGAACGCCCAAAGACGCTTTCGCTCTACGGCACGCCGATCGAAACCTGGTGGCGGAAGGCGAGGCCATGAACGCGCCGGCGGACGATCTGGCAGCGGGCGTTTCGCTCGATGCGCTTTTCCGGAGCAATGCGCGAGCGCGGCCGGATGCACCGGCGCTGATCGGCTCCAAAATCCGTTTCAGCTATGGCGAGACCGATGAAGCGATCGAGCGCTTGGCTCGGCGCCTGCGGTCATTCGGAATGCCGCCAGAGAGTGTCGTGGCGGTGCAACTCCCAAACATCCCGGAAGCGGTCATTGCTCTCCTGGCGACGATGCGTGCCGGCCTCGCTCCGGCCCCGGTGCCGGTGCCCTGGCGGCGCGCGGACCTCGTCGCGGCACTCGCGGCTGTGCAACCCAAGGCGTCCATTTCCCTCGCGCGCTTCGGCGACGAGCGGCCCGCGGAGGTGATGTGCGAGGCTGCGGCCGAGCTGTTTCAATTGAGCTTTCCCTGCGCATTCGGAGACGACGTGCCGGATGGTGTGATCGCGCTGGACCGCGACGACGCGCGGCCGCAACCGAGCGAAGACGCACCGTTCGATTCCATTAACAGTCAGGTCGCGGTCGTCACCTTCGACACGGCGGCCAGCGGGTTCTTCCCCGCGGCGCGTGGTCACTCGCAGTGGTTGGCCGCGGGATTGGCGGTTCTGCTCGAGTTCGCGCATCGAGTCCGGCGATACGATCCTTTCGACGTTGCCGCCGAGCACGCTTGCCGGGATCGGGACCACGTTGGTGCCGTGGCTGCTTTCCGGTGGAGTCCTGAAGCTCGTTGACGGATCGTCTGCCGGCTCGGTTCGCGCGGAGCGCGGGGATCGGGCATGCCATCTCGTTGGCCCCGCGGCTGCACTCGCCGAGCTTGCGAGCAGCTTCGAGGGTCAATTGGCGTCCTGCATCGCCGTGCATCGGTCGCATCGGACTCATGCGCGCGATTTTGCGAGCATCAATACACGTCGCCTCGTGGACTTTTTCGGCTTCGGCGAACAGGGTGCCGCCGTCCTGAAACGCGACGAGCACGGCAAGCCGCGGCAGATACCGATTGGACCGATCGCAGCGCCGTCGTCAGGGCGGGCTCCGGTGGTCATCGAAACGAACATTCAAGGCGATCAATTGCTGCTGCGTGGCCCAATGCTTCCCCACGCATTCGACAACGGCCGCATGGTGCCGCCCCCTGCCGATATGAACGGCTTCGCGCATACCGGCTTTCGCTGCCGCATGGAGCGACCGGGATATCTGCTGGTGGAGGGCGAACCGGACGGCGTCGCGGCGATGGGCGGCTTGCGGTACGGACTTCACGACCTTCAAGCGCGCGTTGCCAAATGCATGCCGGCCGCCCACGTTGACGTTGTCGCCGATCCCGTGCTCGGTGAACGAATTCGCATCGAGGCGGTTGACCCGGCGGCGGCAGTTGCGGCACTGCGCTCTGCCGGACATGCCGAACAGCTGATCGAGGCAGTTGCTCCGGTAACCAAGCGCCGGGCTACGGGGTAACGAGGTTGAGATGACCGAGCCGCTGACGATCGACGTCGTTTCCGATGTGGTCTGCCCGTGGTGTTATGTCGGTAAGCGTCGCCTCGAGCGTGCGCTCGTACAACAATCCGACGACAAGGTCGAAATACGTTGGCTGCCGTTCTTTCTCGACCCGAGCGTGCCGCCCGGCGGGATTCCGCGGATCGACTACATCACCCGAAAATTCGGCACGCCTGGCAAGATCACACCGGCGCACGAGCGGCTGGTCGGCATCGGCGCGAGCATCGGCATCGACTTCAAATTCGAGCGCATTGAGCGCCAGCCGAACACGCTCGACGCGCACCGCGTGATCGGCTGGGCGCAGGAGGCGGGTCGCGCATCGCCCGTGGTCAACCGCCTGTTCGAGCTGTTCTTCACGGAAGGCGCCGATATCGGCGCGCACGACGTATTGATCGAAGCGGGAAAATTTGCCGGACTCGATGCCGGCAGATTGCGACAGGACCTCGCGGGCGATCGCGATACGGATCTCGTCGCGCGCCAGGTCATAGCGGCAACGAATGCAGGGATCGGCGGCGTTCCGTTCTTCGTGTTTGACAAGAAATTGGCAGTCGCGGGCGCCCAGGAAGAAGGGGTCCTCCTCGAAGCGATGCGGAAGGTGCGCGGCGACGGAGGCGAGCCGACACAAGCGGCCTGATCAGGCGGCTTTCCGTTCCGCCAGTCCCACGAGTGTATCCAGCACGGATTTCGCGCCCCGCAAGCGATCTTCGATGCGCTGCCAGTCGCGAAATACGACGAGCTTCTGGTCGGGCCGGACACGCGCGTTCGAAGGCGCGTCGGTGATCCAGGCGATCAGCCCGGCGGGATTGGGGAATGTCTCGTCACGGAACGAGACCACGGCTCCCTTGGGCCCAGCTTCGATGCGCTCCACATTCGCGCGCCGGCAAAGCGCCTTGATCGCGACAACGTCAAGCAGCGTCTTGACCTCTTCGGGCAGCGGTCCGAAGCGATCGACGAGCTCGGCCGCCGCTGCATCGATATCGGCCTGGTCCTCGAGGTCGGCAACGCGCCGATAGAGGCCAAGGCGCACTGACAGATCCGGTACGTAGACTTCCGGGATCATCACCGGCGTCCCAACTGCGATCTGTGGCGACCACTTGTCCGCGGCCGGCGTTTCGATGCCGGCCTGCAGATGTGCGACCGCTTCCGCGAGCATCTCCTGGTACAGTTCGTAACCCACCTCGCGAATGTGACCTGACTGTTCGTCGCCGAGCAGATTGCCGGCGCCGCGAATGTCGAGGTCGTGCGAGGCGAGCTCGAACCCCGCGCCCAGACTGTCGAGGGATTGCAGGACCTTCAGCCGCCGCTCGGCTTGCGGCGTAACGGGCGTCTCCGCGGGCAGCGTGAAGATCGCATAGGCCCGCGTCTTTGAGCGGCCGACACGGCCCCGCAGCTGATAGAGCTGCGCGAGACCGAAGCGATCGGCCCGGTGCACGATCAGCGTATTCGCGGTCGGGATGTCGAGGCCGGACTCCACAATGGAGGTGGACAGGAGCACATCGAAGCCGGCTTCGTAGAAGGCGGCCATGATGTCTTCGAGTTGCTTCGCTCCCATTTGACCGTGCGCGACGGCCACCCGCACTTCCGGCACGTGTGTCTCGAGAAACTTTTTTGCTCCCGCGATATCCTCGATGCGCGGGCACACATAAAACGCTTGGCCGCCCCGGTAACGCTCGCGAAGCAGCGCTTCGCGTACCACCAGCGTGTCGAACGGAGTTACGAACGTCCGCACCGCGAGCCGGTCGACCGGCGGGGTCGCAATAATCGAAAGCTCGCGCACGCCGGTTAGCGCTAGTTGCAAGGTACGCGGGATCGGCGTCGCCGTCAGAGTCAGCACGTGCACCTCGGTGCGCAGCTCCTTCATGCGCTCCTTATGCGCGACGCCGAAATGCTGTTCCTCGTCAACGACGACAAGGCCGAGGTCCTTGAAGGCGACCGACTTGCCGAGCAGCGCGTGCGTCCCGATCACGATGTCGATCGAGCCGTCGCGGATTCCCTGCTTCACCCGATTGAGTTCGGTCGAGGAAACGAGGCGCGAGGCTTGACCGAGGTTCACGGGGAAGCCGCGGAAGCGCTCGGAGAACGTCTTGAAATGCTGACGGGCGAGCAGCGTCGTCGGCGTGACGACCGCGACTTGCTTGCCGTTGAGAACGGCGGCAAATGCGGCACGCAACGCCACCTCGGTTTTACCGAAGCCTACGTCGCCGCAGATCAGGCGATCCATGGGACGGCCTGCCGCGAGATCGTCGAGCACGGTATCGATCGCGACCTTCTGGTCGTCGGTTTCCTCATATGGGAAGCGCGCGCAGAACTCGTCGTAGAGGCCCTGCGGCGGCACGAGTTTTGGCGCGTCGCGCAGCTTGCGGGCGGCGGCGATACGCAGAAGCGCGTCCGCCATCTCGAGCACCCGCTTCTTCATTCGGGCTTTGCGACTCTGCCAGCCTACGCCACCGAGGCGGTCGAGCTCGGCGCCTGCTTCTTCGGATCCGTAGCGCGAGAGCAGCTCCAGGTTCTCGACCGGCAGGAACAATCGGTCACCCCCGGCGTAGTGGATCTCCAGGCAATCGTGCGGCGCGCCTAATGCTTCGATCGACTTCAGGCCGACGAAGCGTCCGATGCCGTGATCGACGTGCACGACCAGATCGCCGGCGCTTAGGCTTGTGACTTCTGAAATGAAGTCCTGTGCACGGCGCTGACGGCGATGCGGGCGGACCAGGCGGTCGCCGAGGACGTCCTGCTCGGAGATGATTGCGGCAATGCCACTTTCAAAGCCGGATTCGAGACCGAGAACCGCGAGGCCGATCGACTCATTTGGAAGCGCCACCGCTTCCTGCCAGCTGCCAACAGGAAGCAGGCCCGCAAGCCCGTGGTCGGTGAGCACATGGCCGAGACGATCGCGCGAGCCCTCGCTCCACGCGGCAAATACCACGCGTTTTCCTTGCCTCTGGACCTCGCGTGCATGCGTGACGACCGCATCGAACAAGTTCTTGCTGTCATCGGCGCGTTCCGGCGCGAAGCTGCGCCCGGGCCCGCCATCAGCCTCGATCACACTATTCTGGTCGGGCACGCCGAACGGCGACAGGCGCGTCAGCGCAACCGCATCGAGGCGCTGCGTCCACTCGCTTTCGCTCAGATAAAGCCGGTTCGGTGGCAGCGGCCGATAGATCGGCTGCTGATGGGCGTCGAGCGCTTCCTTGCGCGCGCTGTAGTAGTCATTGATCTGGGCAAACCGTTCCCGCGCAGCATCCTCGATCAGCGGCTCGAACACGACGGGTACGCCCGGTAAATAATCGAACAGTGTGTCGAGTTGCTCCGCGAACAGCGGCAGCCAGTGCTCCATCCCGGGATGGCGGCGGCCTTCGCTCACCGCCTCAAGCAATGGATCGCCTTTTGTGCCCCCGCCAAACTCGGCAGCGTAGCTCATGCGAAATCGGCGCCGCGCTTCGTCGTCGATCTGCACTTCGCTCGTGGGGACGAGATCGAGCGCGGCCAACTGCGCCGTGGTGCGCTGGCTCTCCGGATCGAAGCTGCGGATCGTCTCAAGCTCCTCGCCGAAGAAATCGAGGCGGACAGGTGCGTCGCTTCCCGGAGCAAAGAGATCGACGATGCCGCCGCGCACGGCGTACTCGCCGACGTCTCGAACGGTGGACGATCGGGCAAAGCCGTTGGTTCCGAGCCAGCGCACGATTTCGCTCATGGGCCGGACCTGACCCGGCGCCAGCGAAAGCGTTTGCGTCGCGACCTGTTCTCGCGCTGGTGCGCGCTGCAGGGCCGCGTTGACCGTGGAGATGACAATCGAACCCGGCGCGGCGCGACCGCCGGCCAGTCGAGCCAGTGTCGCCATGCGGCGTGCTGATACGGCCGCGTTCGGGGACACCCGGTCGTACGGCAGGCAGTCCCAAGCGGGGAACGCCAATCGTTCGATCTCCGGCGCGAAGAAGGCGAGCGAGCGCTCGAGCGCTGCCAGTCGTTCGGCATCGCGACAGAGCACCAGCAGGCTTACGCCCGCCGACTTGGCGCGCGCCGCGACCGAGCGAGCCAGATCCGCAATGACGACGCCCTGGAACCCATCGGGAACGTTCGCGATCGTGAGGGGCTTGCCCGGGAACAGGCGCGCCGCGGGGGCGAGGGTATTCATTTCATCACTGCCCTGCCCGTGCGGTGAAACTCGGTCAGGCGCCGAAAGGTGGGCGTATCGAACTGCGCCGGCGCGGACGACTGGCCGAGGATCCACGCGAGAAGTTCGGGGTCAGGCACTTCCATCAAGGTTTCCAATTCAGCGACTTCGCCATCGGTCAAACCGGCCAGTTCCGAGTCGGCAAAGCGACCGAGCACGAGGTCCATCTCGCGCATGCCGCGATGCCAGGCGCGGTAGCGCAATCTGCGCCGGCGTTCGTCGAGAACTTCAGTGCGGTCGGCTTCTGCCATGCTTGCCAACGCGAAAAACCCGGACGTAGCCGGGTGACGTTCATATAGCGGTCCGGCAGCCAATTGTCAGGGTCCGCGGCGTGGTTGCGACTTCGGCACCCATCCGCCACCTTTCCGGCGGCATGCGACCCGCGATCCTCGATCCCCTGTTTGCGCCGCTCACGAGTTTGAAGGGCATCGGCCCGAAGCTCGCGAAGCCGTTTGCGCACCTGCTGGGACACGAGCCGCCGCGGGTCATCGATATCCTGTTTCATCTGCCCTATTCGGCGATCGACCGTCGCGCGCGCCCGAAACTGAACGAGGTTCAGCCCGACACCGTCGCTACCCTCAAAGTGACGGTGGACCGCCACATCCCGGGGCGCGGGCGCGCGCCGCACAAGATCATCGCGTCGGACGAAACCAACACGCTCGAAATCGTGTACTTCAATCTCCCGCGCGAACGGATCGAGAAACTGCTGCCGGCCGACGAAACCCGCTACGTGTCCGGCCGCGTCGGTATTTATGACGGCAGACTGCAGATGGTGCATCCCGATATGGTCGTGGATGAAAAAGGGCTCGCCACCCTCCCCGCCGTCGAACCTGTCTACTCGCTCACGGAGGGCCTCGGTCCGGCGATCGTGCGCCGGGCCGTGAATGGCTCGCTGGGACGACTGCGGGATCTTCCGGAATGGCTCGACGCCGCATTTCTCAAGTCGAACCAGTTTTCCACGTTCGCCGCATCACTGCTCGACCTCCATACGCCGCAAGAACCCGGCGACGTCGGATTGGAGTTGGTGTCGCGCGGGCGTCTCGCCTACGACGAGCTGCTCGCGCATCAACTAGCCCTGGCGCTGGTGCGGAGTGACCTGCGCCGCGAACCCGGACGTTCGAGTTGGGGCGACGGCCGGTTGCGGGCGGCGATCGAAGGCGCGTTGCCGTTTTCGCTGACAGTTTCCCAGCGAAGAGCGATCGAGGAGATCGCCGCCGATCTGGCCGCAAACGAGCGCATGCTGCGGCTGCTGCAAGGCGACGTGGGCTCGGGCAAGACGATCGTGGCGTTGCTCGCGGCCGTGACCGTAATCGAGTCCGGCCGCCAGGCGGCAATCATGGCTCCGACCGAGATTCTCGCGCGCCAGCACCACGCGCGTATCGCTCCGTTGGCAGAGGCGGCAGGCATTCGGCTGGCGATATTGACCGGCCGAGAGAGGGGCAGCGCACGCGAGCCCATCCTGAAAGCACTGGCCGATGGAGAAATCGACTTGCTGGTCGGGACGCACGCCCTGTTCCAGGAGGAGGTCGCGTTTCGCGATCTGGCATTCGCGGTGATCGACGAGCAGCACCGGTTCGGCGTGCATCAGCGACTCGCCCTCGCACGCAAGGGCGAGGCCGTCGATCTGCTTGTGATGACGGCCACTCCGATCCCGCGAACGCTCGTGCTCACGTTCTTCGGCGATATGGATGTCTCGGAGCTGCGGGAGAAGCCGGCAGGGCGGACGCCGGTGGACACGCGCACCATTTCGCTCGATCGGCTCGAAGAGGTTGTCGAGGCGGTCGGCCGAGCGATCGACGAAGGCGCGCGCGCCTATTGGATCTGCCCGCTTGTCGAGGAATCCGAGCTTGTCGACCTCGCTGCTGCCGAGGAACGCTTCCGCACGCTCAAGGCGCGTTTCGGCAAGAAGGTGGGTCTGGTACACGGCCAGATGCGGCCGAGCGAACGCGACGACGGGATGAAGGCCTTTGTCGCGGGCGACACGCGCATCCTCGTGGCGACGACCGTCATCGAAGTAGGCGTCGACGTACCGGAAGCAACGATCATGGTGATCGAGCAGGCGGAACGGTTCGGCCTTGCGCAACTGCATCAGCTTCGCGGACGAGTTGGTCGCGGGCATGCGCATTCGACCTGCCTACTCCTCTACCGCGCTCCGCTTGGCGAAACGGCAAAGCGGCGTCTATCGACGTTGCGGGAAACGGATGACGGTTTCCGGATAGCGGAGGAGGACCTCGCGTTGCGCGGCGAAGGTGAAATTCTAGGCACCCGGCAGAGCGGACTCCCGGCGTTCAAGATCGCTCGCCCCGAACTGCATGGTTTTCTATTGGAGGTTGCACGCAAAGATGCTTTAGTCCACGTGCAGCGCGATCCAACGCTCACCTCCGAGCGGGGGCACGCGCTGCGGTTGCTCCTGCATCTGTTCGATCGCGACGACGCGGTCAGGCTGATCGAAGCTGGCTGAGATTCCCCTCGATGCTCACGACGCCACAGGGCGCGGCTGACGCCGCCGAGGAAGTCTCGCCGCGCTATTTCGGGTGGCGCGTCGCGTTCGCCTGTTTCCTGATGGCGCTATGCGCGTGGGGCTTTGCCTTCTATGGGCACGCCGTCTACCTGGCCGAATTGCAACGTCTGCACGGGTGGTCGACGGGGCTGATTTCCGGCGCGAGCACCGTCACGCTTCTGGTCGGCGGCGGACTGGTTGTCTTCGCGAACGACATCATCGAGCGGCTTGGCGCAAAGACGCTCGTCATCACCGGCGCGCTCCTCGTCGCCGTATCCCTTGTGCTGCTCGCATTCGCAAGCACGCCCGGGCAGCTGTATGCCGCCTATCTGCTCATGTCGTTTGCGTGGCTCGGCATGGGCACGCCAGCCATCACGATCGTGCTCAGCTACTGGTTCACGCATCGCCGCGGACTTGCGATAAGCCTCGCCCTCAACGGCGCGAGCTTCGGCGGAATCATTGTCGCGCCTTTGCTCCTGTTTCTCATCTCCCAAACCGGCTTCCGGAACACGATGTTCATTGCGGCCGCGTTCGTTGCCGCGGTGCTTGTGCCGAGCGCGCTCGCCTGGGTGGGGCTTCCTGCTGCCGGTGTTGGCATCGTCAAGACCGGCAACACCGCCGGCGCGATGACGCGAAGCGAAGCGCTTCGTAATTTCTCGTTCCTGACCCTGACCGGTCCGTTTGCCTTTGGCCTGGTTGCCCAGGTCGGCTTCCTCGTTCATCAGATCGCGTTTCTTCAATCGATCATGGGCACTGCCCGAGCGGGTCTTGCGGTGGCGCTCACCACCATGATGGCAGTGGTCGGTCGCGTGGCGCTCGGAACGGTGATCGACCGCTTTGACCCGCGAAGAGCAACGGCCGCGACATTCGCCTCGCAGGCAGCGGTGTTCGCTGCGATGACACTGACGACCGACGTGACTTACCTGCTCATCCTTTGCTGCATATTTGGTTTTTCAGCCGGCAATCTGCTAACGCTGCCGCAGGTCGCGATCCAGCGCGAATTTGCGCCGGCGTCGTTCGGAACTCTCGTCGCGCTTATCTCTGCGATCGTGACGCTGGTGGCGGCCGCGGGCCCCGGGCTGATCGGTCTCGTGCGGGACGCGACCGGAAGCTATCAGGCGGGATTGCTGCTCTGTGCCGCGATTGACGCAGTGGCCGCCGCAGTCGTGTTGCTGCGACCCAGGGTTCCCGGCCAGTAGACGGCCTATTCGGCTGCGTGCGGTGTCGGCCTTCGGCGTGCCGCGTCCGCAAGCGCTTTTGTTCGTTTGTGATACTCGGGCGTCACCAGCCCCGCCGAGATCACAAGTTTTGCACCCTCCTCCACCGTCATGTCGAGGAGAATGCATTCGCTGCGCTTGGCAAAGAGCAGATAGCCTGATGTCGGATTCGGTGTCGTCGGTACAAAGACGCTCATCATCTCATCGTCGGGCTCGGTACTGGACTGGAGAGCTTCGCGCACCTCGCCGCGTGCGGACGTCGCGACGAAGGCGATCGACCAGACGTCACGGCGGGGAAACTCAATCAGCACGACCTGATTGAAGGTCGGGGTGCTGCTCGCCAGCACCGTCTCGAAAATCTGTTTCAGGGCACCATAGATCGAGCGGATGAAGGGCATCCGGCCAACCAGCCGCTCACCGTAATTGACGAGTGTCCGCCCAAGCAGGTTGGCCGTGAGGAAGCCGAGCAGCGTGAGCAGGGTGAAAGCGATCACGACGCCGACCCCTGGGACCTTGAACGGAAGCAGCAGGTCGGGATCGTATCGGGCCGGGATCAGCGGCTTCACCAGGCTGTCGACCCACATTACCAGGCCGACGACGATCCAGAGCGTGATGGCGACCGGCGCGGCGGTGACCAGCCCGGTGAAGAAATACTTCCGTACGCGAGCCATCAGACTCGCCCGCACTGGCATTTCGACCGGTTGCCCGGACGGTGGTTGGATCGGATCCATGGTGGCGATGTCCTGAGGGGACCTATTCCACCGTCACCGACTTGGCAAGGTTGCGCGGCTGATCGACGTCGGTGCCGCGCAGAACGGCCACGTGGTAAGCGAGCAGTTGCACGGGCACCGCGTAGACGATCGGTGTCACCGTCGAGGGCATGTCGGGAAGCGTCAGGATCGTCGCCGCGCCGAGCCCCGCCTCCGACGCCCCCTTGGGATCGGTCACAAGAATGACCCTCCCGCCGCGCGCGAGAACCTCCTGCATGTTGGAGGCGGTCTTCTCGAAGACGCGGTCATGCGGCGCGATCACAACGACCGGCATTTCCTCATCGATCAGCGCGATCGGGCCGTGCTTCAACTCGCCCGCGGCATATCCTTCGGCGTGGATGTACGAGATTTCCTTGAGCTTGAGCGCACCCTCCATGGCCAGCGGATAGCTCGTGCCGCGGCCGAGATAGAGAACATCGCGGGCGTGCTCAAGCTGGCGGGAGAGCTTTTCGATCTCCGGCTCAAGCGAAAGCGCGGTCACCATGTGGCGCGGCACCTCGATGAAAGCGCGCACCAGCTTCTTCTCGTCTTGCTCGGAAAGCACCCCGCGCGCGCGTCCCGCGGCGACCGCAAGGCAGGCGAGTGCGGCGAGCTGACACGTGAAAGCCTTGGTCGAGGCGACGCCGATTTCCGGACCGGCCAGCGTTGGCGCGATGACTTCGCATTCGCGTGCGATCGTCGACGAGGGCACGTTGACCACCGCCAGCGTGTGCTGGCCGTGCTCCTTGGCGTAGCGGAGCGAGGCGAGCGTGTCGGCGGTCTCGCCCGATTGCGAGACGACGATTGCGAGACCGTTTTTGGGAAGCGGGGCTTCCCGATAGCGGAATTCGGAAGCGATATCGAGGTCGACCGGCAGGCGAGCGAAGCGCTCGAACCAGTATTTGGCGACCGTGCCTGCATAGAAGGCAGTACCGCAGGCCGTGATGGTGATGCGATCGAGCTTGTTGAAATCGAACGGGATTTCGAACGGCAAGCGCACGCGTTCATTCGTCATGTCAAGATAGTGCGCGAGGGTGTGGCCGACGACTTCCGGCTGCTCGTAGATTTCCTTCGCCATGAAGTGGCGATGGTTGCCCTTGTCGACGAGAAACGCGCCTGCGCTCGAGGTTTGCGTGGGGCGTTCGACACGCTTGCCATTGCTGTCGCGAATTTCAACGCTCGATCGCGTCACGATGGCAACGTCGCCCTCCTCGAGGTAGGCGATCTGGTCGGTGAACGGGGCAAGCGCGATCGCGTCGGAACCGAGATACATTTCTCCGGAGCCGAATCCGACGGCGAGCGGGCTGCCGCGGCGTGCGCCGATTAGCAGGTTCTCTTCACCCTCAAAGAGAAACGCGAGGGCAAACGCGCCCCGGATTTGCGGGAGCGAAGCCATCACCGCGTCGATCGGCTTCTTGCCGCTCTTCATTTCGGCGGTGGCGAGATGGGCGACGACCTCGGTATCGGTCTCGGTTGAAAACTTCGCGCCCTTCTTGCTCAGCGAGTTGCGGAGCTCACGATAATTTTCGATGATGCCGTTGTGCACGACGGCAAGCTTGTCGGTCGCATGCGGGTGAGCGTTCGACTCGTTCGGTGCCCCGTGCGTGGCCCAGCGCGTGTGACCAATGCCGATCGTTCCCTTGAGCGGCTCCTGCTCAAGGCGGGTCTCGAGATTGCGCAGCTTGCCCTCGGCGCGGCGACGCGTGAGGTGCCCGGACTCGAGCGTGGCGACGCCCGCTGAGTCATAGCCCCGGTACTCGAGCCGCTTCAGCGCGTCGACGAGCGCGCGGGCGACCGGCTCGCGACCGAGAATTCCGACAATCCCGCACATAGTCCCTCAGCCTCTCCCTGCGACCCCTAGCGAACTAGCCTTTAAAAGGCGTTCTTAGAGGTCGTAAATCAATTCCCATGACCGTGGGTTGCAAAGAGCGGGGCTCGAAAGCGCTAATTCGTCATAAAGGGCGGCGGGTTGCGGCCTGCCTCTCAGGCAGGCCAGACAAAGTTCCTGCGCCGCCGACGACATATCCACGAATTTAGAACCGACTTGTCGCGCGCATCTGGCTCAATCCTGGTCATTCGGATTCGGCTTGCCCTTGTGCGTGCGCAGATCCTTGGCCCAGCCCTCCTTGTTGACCTGCCGCCCGCGCGCCACGCCCAGCGCGTCAGCTGGGACGTTGCCGGTGATGACCGATCCGGACGCGATATACGCGCCGTCGCCGACCTTCACCGGCGCGACGAGGGCTGAATTCGAACCGATGAATGCGCCCTTGCCGATTTCCGTCCGGTGCTTTTGGAAGCCGTCGTAATTGCAGGTGATCGTGCCAGCGCCGATATTTGCATCCGCGCCAACACTCGCATCGCCGACATAGGCGAGATGGTTGGCCTTGGCTCCGGCACCGAACTCCGCGGCTTTCGTCTCGACGAAATTTCCGATCCTCGCCCCGGCGCCGAGCTTGGTTCCCGGCCGGAGCCGCGCGAACGGTCCGACCGAAGCACCCGCGCCGATGTGTGCGCCCTCAAGATGCGAGAACGAGCGGATGACGGCGCCCTCCTCCACGACGACACCCGGACCGAACACCACGTAGGGTTCGACCACGACGTCCCGGCCGAGCTTCGTATCGGACGCGAGATGCACCGTGTCCGGCGCCAGCAAACTCGCCCCCGCTTTCATCGCCGCCTCGCGCAAGCGGGCTTGCAAACCGGCCTCAGCACCCGCGAGCTGGCTCTTGTCGTTCACGCCCATGACTTCCTCCTCGGTCGCCTCGCGCACCACCACCTTGAGCTTGGCCGTGCGTGCGTGTGCGACGATATCGGTGAGATAAAATTCCCTCTTGGCATTCTTGTCCGTAATCCGTTCGAGCAGCTTCAGCGCGTGCGCGCCGGCGAACACCATGGCCCCGGCGTTGCAGAGCGGTATCCTCTTCTCGGCCGCGCTCGCCTCGCCCTCTTCGCGGATGGCGACAAGCTCGTTGCCATCGAGAATAAGTCGTCCGTAGCCCGACGGATCGGCGGGACGAAAGCCAAGAACCGCGACCGCCGCCCCTTTGACCGCGTCCAAAAGCGCGCTCAGCGTCGCCGGGCGCAGAAGTGGCGTGTCGCCATAGACGATCAGCAGATCGTCGCCGCGTTCAACCGCCGCGCGCGCTGCAAGCACGGCGTGGGCTGTTCCCCGCCGTTCCTGCTGAACGAAGATCTGCGCGTGGGGGGCGACGCGCCGCACAGCGGTGGCGACGTCTTCGCGGTGGGGTCCGACAACGACGGCAATCCGCGCCACGCCCGCCGCCCATACGGCTTCGAGCACGTGCGCGATTAGCGTTCGGCCGCCGATCCGGTGCAGGACCTTGGCTTTGCCGGAGGCCATGCGGGTGCCTTCGCCGGCGGCGAGCACGATCGCGGTCCGCTCGGGCATCGGGTCTCCTGGGCAAGATCCAAGATTCAGCCGCGGGGGCGGTGTAGCCGATGGACGGCAATCCCGAAAGCCGAGGCCGTTGAAGCCGGGACTCTGGTAAATTCCGGATTGGACTGATTTGCGGCGGGATCCGGGGGCTATGGCCCAGCGCAAGTTTTGGGCGAGCTACGTCGTTTGGGGCTCGATTGCGGTGTGCGCCGTGCTTGCCGCGGCGTTCACGATCGCGGTGGTCGTGGGCGCGCACCGGGGTATCCAGTTTGCCAGCCTCCCGAAACGTTCGCCTCCTCCAGCCGCTGTTGAACGGCCGACGACGATCGTGCCGCCTCCGGCGGTAAGCGAGCGCGACTTCGCGCGTGTGAACGATGCGTTGCGCGACCTTGCCGCTGAGCGCGACCGGCTGGTGGCCCGTGTCGAGCAGCTTGAGCGCACGATCGGGGATATCACCGCATCGATCAAGGATCGCGCGGAAGCCGTACCGACTCCGCCGCAAGAGAAGGCTGCGCCCGAGCCGCCAGCGCAGGTAACCGAGACGGTACCTCCGGCGAGATCACCCGCACGAGCGGCGCCCGCCTCGCCGCCAATCGCCACAACCGGCTCCATCAACCCAAGTGCGCGGACGGCTCCGCCGCTGTCCGATCCGATCGGAGTGTTCCGTCCCTACGTCGTGATGCAGCAGTCGAACGCACCGGCTCCCCCGCCCCAGTCCCCGCAAGCGCCGATGCAGATCTTGCCGAAGCAAATCGATGCGTCGCCGAATAACGGGGCGACGCGAACCGAATTCGCGGTCGATCTCGGCTCCGAAGCGTCGATTGAAGGGTTGCGCGCGCTCTGGTCGACCTTGCGCGGCACCCACGGGGCGACGCTCAGCGCATTGCGACCGCTCGTGAGCGTCCGCGAGGGCACGCGGCCCGGCACCACGGAACTTCGCCTGATTGCTGGCCCGCTGGCCAACGCGGGCGCCGCCGCACAGGCTTGCGCGACGCTGCAAGCGAAGGGCGTGAACTGCCGGACGGCAGTGTTCGATGGGCAGCGGCTGGCGGGGCGCTGACGGCTACGAGTTCCTCCGCTCATTCCCCCGAAAGCGAATCTAACTCGTCATGGCCGGGCTCGTCCCGGCCATCCACGCCTTGAAAAGGGTGAATCCGTAAGACGTGGATGCCCGCGACAAGCGCGGGCATGACAACATTGCGTTCCACGCGATTGCCTTCCGCAATCGCCGTTGGTAGACGCGGCTCCACTCCAAACTTTCCCGACAATGCGATCAAAGTTCGCCGTCTACGCACTGCTTGCAGTGATGCCGCTGCTGTTCGCGTCCAATCTGATCATTGGCCGCGCGTCCGCTGCATTGGTCGAACCATGGACGCTCGCTTTCTGGCGCTGGACGCTCGCTGCGGTCGTTCTGATCGTAGTTGCGGGGCGCGGCATAGCCGCCGATTGGGGGTCGTTGCGCAAGAGCGCGCGAGAGATTCTCATTCTCGGCGTGCTTGGAATGCTGATCTGCGGTGGCGTGGTGTACGTGTCACTGCACGCGACCACCGCAACGAATGCGACCCTTATTTACACCGCCTCGACCTTCGTCATCGTCATCCTCGATGCGGTCTTTTTCGGCCAGCGACTCACGCCGATGCGCATCGCCGGCATCGTGCTGGGTTTCATCGGCGTCGCCACGATCGTGCTGCAGGGCGAATTGCGGCGGCTCCTCACGCTCGAGCTCAACTGGGGGGACCTTGGCATCGCCGTCTGTGCGGTCGCGTGGGCGGTGTATTCCGTCATGCTGAAAGGGGAGCGCCTGCGGCGGCTCCCGACCTGGCCCCTCTTTGCAATGATCGCGATTGCCGGTGCGCTGACCCTTGTCCCGCCCATGCTTTATGAGGCGGTTGCGCTCGACGCGTTTCCGCGCAGCCGCGCGGCGTGGACGAGCATCATCGCGCTCGCGGTCATCCCGTCCGTGCTTGCCTACGGCTCGTTCCAGATCGGTGTCCGCGAAGTGGGCCCATCCGTCACCGGCGTCTTCTTCTATCTCATCCCGGTCTATGGCGTTCTGCTCGCGACGCTGCTGCTCGGCGAGTTCCTTCACGCGTATCACGCGGTCGGGCTCGTACTCGTCGTGGCAGGGGTTGTCCTGGCGACCGATCCCTTTCGAAAAAGTGCGCCGACCGGTTGAGCGGCAATTGCCGGAACCGGTCCCGGCGTGGCAGCATTTGCCATGCGCCCGTTCCTGCCGACCCCGCGAGAGACCAATCTTCTGGTTGTTCTTGGCTGCGCTGCGCTCGGGTGCGGGCTATACCTCCGCCACACGATCGTCGACTCTTCAGCGCTGGAACTGGCGTGCGCGGCAGGTCTTCCGCGCGCGAGCTGCATCCTCCGCCGGGCGGTAGTCGATTTTCACGAGATGGAGCTATTCGGGGGTGCGGCGCTGGTCGCCGCGATCGCACATTTCGTCAACCCCCGACTCATTGCGTTCGCCATTGCGATGTGCGCGGCCATTCTCGGACTACTTCTCGCAAACAACGAGCTTTCGGCGATCGCCATCGGAGTGCTCGTCGTCAGCTTTGCGCGACCCGTGCGCCACTCGCAAGCCAGCAGGCCGCTGCCAGTGCCGACAGTGCGAGCCCCAACCATAGTGCCTGCCAATTCCAAAACGTCTCATTGAAGACGATAAAAATCGCCGACATTGCGAGCACGAGCGCGGCCGCTGTCTCCGCGATACTCGGCGAGCGTGCGAGCGGCCGGCGGTAGAACGCGAGCACAAGTAGCGCGACCGCGGGTCCGATCAGCACTGCTCCCGGAAGGTCTCGATTGAGCGGATCGAAGACGAGTCCGAGCGCGATTTGAATTGCCACCAACACCGTCAGCATGAACAGCAAGAGCACGAATTGCGGGAGCGCGTGGGTCCCCCGCCGCGCGTCGGGGTCCAGCAGGGCGGCGAAGCTTTCCATCGGCTTTCCATGCACGACTGCTGCGGCTGCGGCGGCGGGCGTTGCAATCGCAAGGCCGACAAGGAGCGTGGCATGCGCCCACTCGAATACTGAATCGGTTTGCGGCGGCAGTTCGGCGAGCGCCCAACCGATGAATAGACCGGCGGCAAGCGCGATCACCGCGATCGGCCGCCAGTCGATGCGCGATGGGACGTGTGGACCGAGGCTTCGCGCGGCAAGGAAGGCGGCGGCAAACACGACAAGCGCCAGCATCACCCCAAGCAGCCCCTGGTAAAACCAAAGAGGATGATTGGAGACTGCGCCGCCCCAACGGAACTTGATCTCACCCGTTTCGGCGTCGAGCAGTCCCCAGTGAGCGGCGGCGGTGCCCGCCAAACGTCCGCGCCAGCGTTGATCCACGCCCTCGAAGAGGTTTACCCGGAAATTTCCCGCCTTTCCGGCCGCGACCACATCCTGGATGACCCGCGCCTGGTTCGCCGGCGACGGGAGCGCCCACTCGCGCATGCGTCCAGCGCTTGGCCAACCCACTTGACCGACCAGAACTTCCTTCGCACCCACGAGTGCGGCCACCCGGCCTCTCGCTTCCGCCGTCGCTCGCGCCGCGTCGGATATCGCGATGGGCGGATCTGCGCCGTACAGGTCGACGTGGATGGTCACGAAATCGACCAGTCCCGCGATCGCATTGGCATTCTGCCAGACCTCCCACCGGTCCGCGTAAGTCACCGGCAGACCGGTCGCGTGACGTACGCGCCGGATCAACACGCCAAGTTCCGCAGCGGAGAGGTCGTTGCGCGACAGCACTTCGCTGCCGACGACAAACCCGCGGATCGCGGAACGATGCGCCTTCTCCAACGCGACGGCACGCTCCACTTCTGCGTTGTTGCGATCCGCGTCGCGGCCGATATCGAGTTCCTGCAGCACCTGCAGGTTCAATTGTGCCGCCACCTCCGGAACCCGATCGAGTGTCGTGGTGTAGGTACGCAAGCAGGCCGTGTGCCGCGCGAGACCGGCAACGTCCCGGTCGATCTGCTGCACGGAACTCGTCGCCGACGGTGCGTAGGAGACGCAATCAAGCTTGGCGCCCGGCGTGAGCGGCGAGCGCGACAATTGGGCGGGGTAGCCGAGCGCGAACCAGACGAGGCCGATCGCGAGCGCAACCGCCGCAAGCAACAAGCTGGGATGACGCAGATACTCGTTGAAGCTCATGGCAGGCCGACGCACACGTTATCAGCCCGCGACGCCCGAACAAGCCGAAGTCAGGCGGGAAGCGCGCGCTCGACCAGACGCACCCAATAGGACGCGCCGAAGGGAATGGCCTTGTCGTTGAAGTCGTACGAGGGGTGATGGAGGTTCGCGCTGTCGCCGTTACCCATGAAGATGAAGGCGCCGGGCCGCTCGATCAGCATGAACGAGAAGTCCTCGCCGCCCATGACGGGAGCGACCGAAGGATCGACCTTGTCAGCGCCGGCCACATCTCTCGCCACTTCCGTGGCGAACTCGGTCGCGTCTGCGTGGTTTACGACGACCGGGTAGTCGCGCCGGTAGTGCACCGTTGCGGTCGCGCCATGAAGGCGCGCGATTCCTTCGGCCACCTCCTTCACACGGCGTTCCACGAGATCGCGCGTCTCCGACACGAGCGTGCGCGCAGTCCCGCGCAGGAGCGCCGTTTGCGGGATCACATTGTCCGTCGCCCCCGCCTGGAACAGGGTGATCGACACCACCGCATTGTCGATCGGGTCGACGTTCCGCGAGACGATCTGCTGAAGCGCGTTCACGATCGCCGAACCCACGAGCACACTATCGACCGATTTGTGCGGGCGGGCCGCATGGCCGCCCACGCCTTCGATCTCGATCCGGATCCGGTCGGCGGCCGCCATGATTGGACCCGGGCGGATGGCGAAGCTCCCCACCGGCAGCCCGGGATAGTTGTGCATGCCGAACACCTCGCCGATGTTGAAGCGGGTGATGAGGCCATCCTCGATCATCGCCTTGGCACCGGCACCGCCCTCCTCCGCCGGTTGGAAGATCACGATCGCTGTGCCGTCGAAATTCCGCGTCTCGCAAAGGTGGCGCGCCGCGCCGAGCAGCATGGATGTGTGTCCGTCATGCCCGCACGCGTGCATCTTGCCCGGCGTCTTCGACGCGTATGGCAGACCTGTCTGCTCTTCGATCGGCAGCGCATCCATGTCCGCACGCAAGCCGATGACGCGGCCGTTCGAGTTCTTGCGGCCGCGAATCACGCCGACCACGCCGGTGCGCCCGAGGCCGGAAACGATCTCGTCGCAGCCGAAGGTCTTCAATCTGTCCGCAACGGAGGCCGCGGTGCGGTGCACGTCGTATTGCAGCTCCGGATGCATGTGCAGGTCGTGGCGCCACTCCGCGATCTCGTCGGCGCGGTCGGCAAGGCGGTTGATGACGGGCATAAGTCGCTCCTTCACAAGCAGAATAGCGCCGACGTCGCGATGCAGCCAGCGGGCCAATGCGCGCGGGGGCCGCTATTGACGCAAAGAGCCTGCGTCCGTAGGTCTCGCGCGCAAGGGCCCGTAGCTCAGTGGTAGAGCACGTGACTTTTAATCACGGTGTCGATGGTTCGATCCCATCCGGGCTCACCAGTTACCAAGGGTTTCTCGAAATTCCTGTTCGTGATCGTTTTCGTGTCCGCGCTGTGTCCGCACTGCGGTGGGGTCGAAAAATGGAATTGTTTGAGCTGAGGCTCGTCTGCGATCAGTGCGGTCGGCGCTTCAGTCGTTTGCTTGGAGCCACAATTTGCGAGGCTCACGGCTCTTGAAGGGATACTTTGAATTGCTCGGATCATAGATTAGGGATGGTCCCTCCCCGGCATTTAGCTGCGGATCGCACCATCGGAAGCTGAACCCATCAGCTCGCACCGACAGTTCGCTATCACAGCCGCCAAATATCAGACCGCGCCGTCGCGCAAATACTTTTCCGTCCCGTTCGAAATACTCCCAGACAAACTTATTGGCCTTATCGCTGGGGGCCGACCGGTCCGTATACTCCAAGTACATGGTCCAGCTTTGCTTTGCCAAAAGGAGATTTCTTATTCTGGTCTCCCCGGGCTCATTGTCTGCCGAATAAGAAGCTGACGCCACCAAGGCGAAAACAAGAAGCGCAAGCGGGAAGCCCATCACGATGCTCCCTCAAGAAGTGACGCGCACGCCCAGAATTGGTTCATCGTTCAACCCGTAATTTTCAGTTCGCGTTTGCTCGCGACCAGCGGCCTTTGTGAATGTCGAACTTGACGAGGCCCTCGTCGCGCATCTTGAGGAGCTTTTCTTGTAGCTCCTCCAAGGAGCCCGATGGGTTGATCACCATCAATATCGAATACAGCTTGCGCGGCTTGTCTAGCGCCGCGAGAATTTTCTCCGTCGTCATCCCGTCATGCTCCGCTTATGCATCCACGTCTCGAGCTTCGCATATCCGGGTCAGACTATTCCTTGTCATCGGTGGCTCGTCGAGATGGCGCGCTCGGCCATGAACAAATGGGGCAAAGCTATGCCGATTGTTCACCGCGCGTTCCACGTCGGCGGACGGCCGGTCTCGGAGCCGGGAAGAAGGTTCGCGCTCGGCTGGTGATAGCAAAACCCCCGCATTGACAACGCTCCCAGCCGACGGAGCGAAAAAATCTCGCCTGTACTATTTCGTACCGACTTTCTTGATGCGAGCGTCTGCGTCGGGAATATGATCGGCGGGTCGGGTGTGAGGCCAAGTCATGCCGACCGAGAAACTCAGACCCAGAACGGCCGCGAATGCTTGGGCGCAAGCGGCAGCCTGCGCCGAACTGGCGGCAAACGCTTCAAGCCGCGAGCGGCGTGAGTTGTTTCTCCGCCTCGTGCTCGCGAACGACCTGCAATGCGGGGCACGGGACGACGAGCCCATCCGTATCAAGCGGCTTCGCGCTTATCTCGCCGGGAACACCGATTGAAAACGCGCGTTAGCCTTGCATGAGCGAGAGCGAGCGCCTGAAAATCATCCGGGAACACGTAGGCAAGGCCCAAGCGATCCTCGCCGAGTTCATCGATCCCAAGTCCGGCGCAGAGGGTCCCGTGGCGATGAAGCGCCTTGTAAAAAGGCTCAACCACCACCTAGACAGCCGCGAGTTGGTGCATGCGTTGAGCGAGTCCGATGGCGGACAGAAACTCGAACAGGCGGACGCGAAGTCCGTTCACAAAGCCAAGAAAGAACAAGCAGCCTGATCACGCTTTTCTCCATCACCGAAATGATGCAGCTCTCTCGGCGGGAGAATCAGTTGCGCGTCGACATGAAGCGCCGCTCGACGCCGTTAACGCCGTTAACGCCGTCCGCGCGGCAATAGAGCAACAAAAAAGCCAACGCCCCGGTATTCGCGCCGGGGCTTGGCTCAGGTTCGCTTTGCGGAATTTGTCACGCGCTTATTCGCGTCAATGCTTTGGGCGACCGCATCGGGAGGTCCTTTCCTTTAGTCGCTGAAGGCACAGTCATTCGCGCGTTCGCTGCCGTGTGGCGTCGCGCACAAGCTCGCACCATCGATGCCGCCTCCGGCGCGAGAATGTCGAGTGGATTTGTAGCGTGAAAGGTTTGCCAAAACACGCTCGCCAGTTCGTTCCCGCCAATCACGGTCAACGTCCGGGCCTCTTCCCGTGCGGTGCGTTCTAGAATCTCAAGATAATTCGAAGGTCGGCGCATCGTGGCGGCGCTTGCCTTTCTGCGCAGCCGAACCCAGGCGCAGCGAATTTGCAATTCGTCCGCCTGCTCCCGCGCTGTCATGCCACGTGAGCGGCAATCCCGATCCCAAGCCTCATGGCGCAGCAAATATTTCTCTACCGCCGTTTTCGGACGCGATATCCATGCAACGAGTCTTCGGATGGTGTGCATCATCGTCGCCTCCCACACATCGCGAGAGCACGCAAACATATACCGCGAGCGTTCTCGACATAGAAGACAAAATGAGTTGAGCCGAA
This sequence comes from uncultured Alphaproteobacteria bacterium, assembly GCA_963711595.1. Classification (GTDB taxonomy): domain Bacteria; phylum Pseudomonadota; class Alphaproteobacteria; order Rhizobiales; family Xanthobacteraceae; genus JAUSIF01. Next base: position 31,202 of record CAVQER010000005.1, on the reverse strand, counting down.
AAAAATATTTTCAGCGTCACCGAAACGCGACTGCTGCACATCTACTCGCCTCGGAAATTTTTGCGCAAACGTGCTCGCGCACTATTTCTAGATCGATCAGGATCGCGCCGCCTTGGTAGCCTGCTTCGGTTCGCAGGATTTCGTCCGATTGCTGATGACGGTTAGAACCGCCCGGGTCCCGTGCCCGGAGCGCTCCCACCGGGCAAATCCGCGCAGTTCTCCGCTCCATGGCGTAGAATCCGTATCGGATTCATGCCCAGCGGTGGTCGTGCGTTAACGAAATTTCTACGCCGCGGCACTACCTTTCAACCGCAAGTCGATTGGATTTGACCATGATCGACGAAGGAACGCGGCGGCCCCTGTCGACCGATGGAACGATGGCTGCGTCCTCCGGGACCGCGGCGACGCCGTTCACTGCATCGGATGCACAGCTCAATTCTCCGCCAATCGCTTTTATCGTCGAGGACGAACCCGGCATCCGGCAAATCATCTGTTACAGCCTGCACAATTTCGGCATCCAGACGAACGAGTTCGAAGGCGCTCAGGCCGCGCTTGAGGCATTGAAGCAGCAGACGCCAGACCTGTTCTTCCTCGACGTATCGCTCAAAGGCTCGGACGCGATCGACGTGATCCGCGGGCTCGCGCAGCATGGCTACCCGGGAACTGTGCAGCTCATGAGCGGCAAGGATCCGGCCCTGCTCGAAGAGATCCGCCGCGTCGGCGAGCGGCATTCGCTCCGCATGCTGAAGCCGCTGCAGAAGCCGTTTCGGCCGGAAGCGATCCGAAAGGTTGTTCGGGAACGGTTGAGCGAACACATCGTCGCGCCGGCGCGTGCCGCGGAAGCCGCACCCAAAACCACTGCCGCCGCGGCATCGGCAGCGCCCACACTCAACGAACTGATGCGGGTGAAGGGCCTCGAGCTTTGGTACCAGCCGAAGATCGATCTCAAGCAACGCAACCTCGTCGGCGTCGAGGGACTCGTGCGCGGCAAACACCTGGAGCTCGGCATCATCCCGCCGGGAGCGTTCCTGCCGAATGCTTCCGAAGAGGACATGCTGAAGCTCAGCGAGATGATCATCCTGACCGCTCTCGCCGATTGGACGCGGTTCGCCGAACAGGGCTTCAGCCTGAAGATTGCTCTCAACGTTCCGGTCGCCGCGCTCGTGAAGCTGCCGATCTCCGCCATGGTGCGCGAGAACCGGCCAAAGTCCGACCGCTGGCCGGGACTGATCCTCGAAATCACCGAAGACCAAATAGTGCGCGACATTCCGCTCGCACATGAGATCGCGACGCAGCTCAAGATCTACGACATCGTTCTTGCGATCGACGATTTCGGTACCGGATACTCGCACCTCGCACGCCTGCGCGAGCTTCCGTTCGGGGAGCTGAAGCTCGATCGCAACCTAGTGGCTAACTGCGGCGACGATGCCACGAGCGCCGCGCTGTGCCAGACCAGCATCGACCTCGCGCACCGGTTCGGAAGCATCGCGGTCGCCGAAGGTATCGAGAAGAATTCGGAACTTGAGACGCTGCTCAAGATGCGTTGCGACCTTGGCCAGGGATTCCTGTTCGCGCCGCCGATGCCGCTCGATCGCTTCGTCGGTCTGCTGAAGCAGCGCGCGCAGAAGAAAGTCGCGCAGGGCCGCAGGGCCTGACGGCTCAGGCGGCAAGCGGGCGTCTGCGGCAGGAGAAATCCGCGCTGGCGCTCGTGCCAAAGGGCAAGGCCGCTTGATATAAGCGGATGATGCCGTCAAAATCCCGAGTCGTCTCCTCAGAAGAGGCCGAACCGCAGCCTGCCTCTGCGGTGGTGTTGCAGTTTTCGGCGGCACCGTCCTACGCCGTTCGTCCCGCAGCCGCGCTGGCGAGCGTAGCGAGCGGCCAGCGCGGCCACTTGATAGATGCCGCGCCGGACACTTGCTCAGATCCTCTGGTCAAGCCCGAGGAGGGCTCGCGGCGGAACGGGGATCCAGCGCTGGATTCCCGCTTGCGCGGGAATGAGCGGGTAGGGCCACCGGTGACCTCCATTACTTCTGCGCCCGCCGCCGGCGAGCGGCCGACATTGTTCACCCCCAGGGTCCGCGAGTGGCTGCGTGTGACACTGATTATCTCGTTTGCCATCCACGCGATCGTCTACCTCGCTTTTCAGCTCCGCTTTCACGACGACCTTGAGCGCGCCGCCGGCGCCGCCGCGGCACTGTCGAGTGAGGGAACGATCGCGATCCCGATTGACGTCGTGGTGGAGGCAATGCTGCCATCGGCCCCGGCGCCTACGGATGCGACGCCGGAAGACGCCAAGCCCGAGGAAATCGACGAGCTGATGCCGACACCGCCGGATCCGGCGCCTGTCGTGATTCCGAAGAAACTGACAAACATCGAGCTGCCCGCTCCGCCGGAACCCGCACCGCTGGCGCTTCCGGCGCCCGAGCAGGCGGAAAAGCTCACCCTTCCCGAGGAGCAGACAGCGCCCTCGCGCCCGGTCGAGCCAGCGCCCGTGCCGCGCGCTCCCGCGGCGGTGAAGGTCGAGCAAGCGCCGGTCCCGGAAAAGCGTGAGCAGACGAAGAAGACCGCGCGCTCGGCCCCGAGCGCCGCGGCAAGTCCGAGCCGCGCTGCAGCCAGCAATTCGAACGGAGCCTCAGGCGCGGGCGGCGCGGCGGACGCGCGCGGCAGTGCCGCGATCTCGTCGTATCAGGCCCAAGTGCTCGCGCACCTCACGCGGCATCGCGTCTATCCGCAGGAGGCCCGCGAGCGTGGCGTCACCGGTATCGCGCGCGTGCAATTCACGCTCGCTCGAGACGGACGGGTTCTGTTGGCTTCGCTGATCGGCGGCAGCGGCGAACGCCTGCTCGACAGCGCAGCCCTCGATATGGTCCGGCGTGCATCGCCCTTTCCGCCATTTCCTGCGGGTGTGGCGCAGGCGCGGATGGATTTCGCGGCGCCGATACGGTTCGATTTGCGGTAGCCTCCACCCGTTCGTCCCCGCGAAAGCGGGGACCCAGCACTGGATTCCCGCTTACGCGAGAATGAGCGGAGAACTTACTCGCCCCGATTTCCACCCTTCGCGCGCCGCCCCCGCGAACTGCGCAAACCGCCCCGCCGAAATCGCTTCGCGCATCCCGGTCATGAGCGACTGGTAGTAGGCCACGTTCGCCCAGGTCAACAGCATCGCGCCGAGAATTTCGTTGGCCTTCACGAGATGATGCAGATAAGCGCGCGAGTAGTCGCGCGCGGCCGGACACTCGCTCGTCTCGTCGAGCGGTTGCGGATCATCGGCGTGCCTCGCATTTCGCAAGTTGATCTTCCCAAATTGCGTGTAGGCCAGCGCATGACGGCCGGCGCGCGTCGGCAGCACGCAGTCGAACATATCGATTCCACGCTCGACCGCGAGCAGCAGGTCGTCGGGCTCGCCGACGCCCATGAGATAGCGCGGCTTGTCGGCGGGAAGCTCGGCGACGGACGCCTCGACCATCTGCAGCATCACGTCCTGCGGCTCGCCGACCGCGAGTCCGCCGATCGCGTAACCGGGAAATCCGATTTTTACGAGCGCGCGCGTCGACTGCTGCCGCAACTTCGGCAGGATCCCGCCCTGCACAATGCCGAACAGCGCGCGGCCGGGGGAGGCTCCCTCGAAGGCGCGCTTGCATCGCTCGGCCCAGCGCAGCGAAAGCAACATCGCGCGCTCAACCTCGGCGTCGGCGGCGGGTAGCTTCACGCATTCGTCGAGCTGCATGACGATATCGGAGTCGAGCAGCCGCTGGATCTCAATGGCGCGCTCGGGGGTGAGCTCAAACATCGTTCCGTCGAGGTGGGAGCGGAACGTGACGCCGCTCTCCTCGACCTTGCGCAGGTCGGCGAGCGACATGACCTGGAAGCCCCCGGAGTCGGTCAGGATGGGATGCGGCCAGCCCATGAACTTGTGCAGGCCGCCGAGCGCCGCGATCCGTTCAGCGCCCGGCCGCAGCATCAGGTGATAGGTGTTTGCGAGCACAATGTCGGCGCCCGCGGCGCGCACGTCGCCGGGAAACATTGCCTTCACGGTCGCTGCCGTTCCGATCGGCATAAATACCGGCGTGCGGATTGGCCCACGCGGGGTTGCTATTTCTCCGCGTCGCGCCGTCGGGGCCGGCATGCCGTCGGTGGCGATCAGGCGTGAAAGGCTGAAAACGCGGCATCACGTCATCGCTATTCCTTGTCGTGAACCGGCGCTTTCGGCGCCTGCTCGTCGAGCGACTGGCGGTAACGCACGCAACCGCGCAGGAATTTGGGCCAGGGCGGGACCGCAATCGCGGGGTCGATCTTCTCCGGCAGCAGTGCCCACATCTGCGGATGGTGCCAGCACAGTCCGTGCGCGGTCGCGTCGCGGTGTTTCCGGATGGCGGCGCGGAGCTTCCTGACCTCTACGAGGAGGTCGTCGCGGCTCATCGCATCGAGATCGCGGTCCATGGTCAATTCTCCGCTCTGAACAGGAGACAGGCATCGCCGTAGGAATAGAAGCGATACCCTGACTGGATAGCGTCCGCATAGGCGCGCTTCATGCGATCGAGCCCCGCAAAAGCCGCGACCAGCATGAACAAAGTCGAGCGCGGCAGGTGGAAGTTCGTGAGCATCACGTCGACGATGCGAAAGCGGTACCCGGGCATGATGAAGATCGATGTCTCGCCTGCAAATGGCTGAAGCCGCCCGCCCTCATCCGTTGCGCTTTCGAGCAGCCGCAGCGCTGTCGATCCTACGGCGACAACCCGCCCGCCCCGCGCGCGGACTTCGTTGAGCGCCGCCGCTTCCCTCGCGGACACCTCGCCCCACTCCGGATGCATGCGGTGCGCGTCGGTGTCTTCCGTCTTCACCGGCAGAAAGGTGCCCGTGCCCACGTGCAGCGTCAGGCGATGCAGCGACACCTCCCGCTCCTTCAGCCGCGCGAGCATCCCCGCCGTGAAGTGCAAGCCGGCCGTGGGCGCGGCGACCGAACCTTCGTGCGTAGCAAACACGGTCTGATAGTCCGTTCGGTCGTGGTCGTCGTCCGGCCGCCGCGCGGCGATATACGGCGGGAGCGGCATGTGGCCGAGCGCCTCGATCGCCTCGTCGAGTACCGCACCGTGGAAATCGAAACGCAGGAGCGCTTCGCCGGCCTCGCCTTTCTCCTCGACGGTCGCGTCGAGCGCGCCGAGCAAGCACACGCGGCTTTCGTGGCCGAAACGGATGCGATCGCCGACGTGCAGGCGCTTCGCAGGTTTCACGAGCGCACGCCAGCGCTCAGGGCCGACGCGCTTGACGAGCGTTGCTTCGATGCGCGCACTCACCCCGTCGCGCTCACGCTCTCCTTCGAGGCGCGCCGGGATCACTTTCGTGTCGTTGATGACGAGCGCGTCGCCGGGCGCAAGGAGATCCGGTAGGTCGCGAACGCTCTTGTCCTCGAACTCCGGGGCGCCCGGCCGTACCACCAGGAGCTTCGCCGCGTCCCGCGGAGCCGCAGGACGAAGCGCAATGCGATCCGGCGGAAGGTCGTAGTCGAAGAGCGAGGTGCGCATGCGAAAATGCTTTTACTTGTCATGGCCGGGCTTGTCGCGCGCGCCGATCGAGCCGGTTCAGGGCGAGTGCCCGGCGCGCGGACGTTCACACTCGCCGCGCTGGCCGTCGCTTGCCACCCCGGCCATAAAGGGGATGAGGTGAAACACTAGCCCGCCATCTTCGCGGAGACGATCTTGTCCGGATTGGAGACGGGCTCGCCGCGCTTGATCTTGTCGACGTTGTCCATGCCTTCGGTCACCTGACCCCACACCGTGTACTGGTTGTCGAGCCAGGGCGCGTCCTTGAAGCAGATGAAGAACTGGCTGTCGCCGGAGTCCGAACTCGAGGAACGTGCCATCGAGACCGTCCCGCGCGTGTGCTTGGTCGGGGTGAACTCCGCCTTCAGCTTCTGACCGGAGCCGCCGGTGCCCGTGCCGTGCGGGCAGCCGGTCTGCGCCATGAAGCCGTCGATCACGCGATGAAAGACGACGCCGTTGTAGAAACCGTCGCGCACGAGTTCCTTGATGCGCGCCACGTGACGCGGCGCGAGGTCCGGCCGCATCTCGATCTTCACCGGGCCCTGCGTGGTCTCGAGGAGCAACGTGTTCTCTGAATCCGCCATGGTTCTCACTCGACTCGATTGTTGCTCTATTGCTCGATCGTCGCCTTGCGCACGAAATCCATCCGCGAGAATTCCTTTGCGAGGTAGGCGTTGCCTTCCATTTGCAACCGTCCCTGATCCGGCCCGCGGCCGCGTGGTGCGCCGTCGCCGTATTCGCTGTTCAATGAACTCGGCGACGTTCATGCCGGAGACTACACGACCGAACGGCGCGAAGCCCTGCCCGTCCAGACCCGGCATTGTCCTTAAAGTTGATGAATACTTGCGTCGTTCGCGAGTCCGGCCCGGACGTCGCATAGGTGACGTAGCCAATCTTGTTGCTTTGGCGCACCGGGTCATCCTTGATCCGCGCCGCGCGCCACGCGGCGTTCACGGCAGGATCGCCGTTGATGCCGAACTGCACCATGAAGTCCGGCATCACGCGAAAGAAGCGTGCGTCGTCGAAGTAACCGTTCTTCACGAGATTGTAGAAACGGTCTGCCCCATTCGGCGCCCAGTCGCGCTGCACTTCGACGACGAACGCCCCCTTGTTGGTTTCGAATTTTGCCTTGTAGGTGGCAGGCGCCTTCTCGTTGAGTGCGGCAGGGTTGGAAAGTTTTCCCTGACCGAGTGCAGGCGAAACGAACGTGGCGAGCGAAAACGCTGCGCACAGCACGACGAGTGAACGACGAATTTTCATAGAGATCCTCGAACGGTTACTTGAACTTTTTCCGCAGACGGTCCGCAACGGGCGCCGGCACGAAGGTTGAGACGTCTCCACCCATGGACGCGATCTGCCGCACCAAAGTGGCGGTGATCGGGCGCGTTGCCGGAGTTGCCGGCAGGAACACGGTCTGGATTCCCGGCGCCATGACGCCGTTCATTCCGGCCATTTGCATCTCGTAGTCGAGATCGCCGCCGTCGCGCAGGCCGCGGATCAGGAGCGTCGCACCCGCCCGTTTTGCTGCCTCGACGACGAGGTCCGCGAAGGTGGTGGTCTCGATCCTGACTTTCTCCTTGGCTGCAAGCGGCTCGCATGCATCCTTCAGCATCGCGATCCGGTCCTCGACCGAGAACAGGGGCGGCTTGCCGGGATGGGTGCCGATCGCGACCACGATCTTGTCCGCAAGCCGGCAGGCGCCCTTGAGGACGTCCAGATGGCCATTGGTGACGGGGTCGAAGCTGCCGGCGTAGAAGGCTGTGCGGGACATGGGGAAGGGTTAGCCGTCCACCGGGTTATGAGCAAGGCACCTCGCCTGACAAATGTTTTCGGGCGAAATTCGCGTACGCCGTCAGCCGAAGGACCTCGTTCATGCGCCATTTCCTCATCTCGCGACTCGCCACCGCGGTAGTCACGGCATGCGTCTCCCTTACCGTCCAGGCCCAGACACCACCGAGCGAATCCGAAGTCGCTCGCTATACCGGGCTGCATGCTGCGGCCGCGACCGGCGAAGTGGTGGCAATTGCTGCATCCTCGTTGACGCGCGCGGACCTCAACGCGCGGGACGGGAACGGGCGCACTCCCCTCCACGTCGCAGCGTTCAGAAAACAGTATGCGGCGGCACAAGCGCTCCTCACCGCGGGCGCCGATGCGAACGCTCTCGACCGCCAACGCTACGACGCGGTCACGATCGCCGCCGTCGCCAACGACGTCGAGATGCTGAAGATCGCACTCGCCGGCGGCAACAGCGCAAAGAATACGACAAGTCCCTATGACGGCACCGCACTGATCGCGGCGGCGCATCTCGGTCACGTTGACGTGGTGAAGATCCTGATCGCGGCCGGAGCGCCGCTCGATCACGTCAACAATCTCGGTTGGACCGCACTGATTGAATCGATCGTCCTCGGCAACGGCGGAACGGCCCACATCGAAACCCTACGTGCGCTCGTCGCGGCGGGTGCGAACGTCAATCTTCCGGACAAGGCCGGCGTCACGCCCCTCGCGCTCGCGCGAACGCGGGGCTATTCGATGATGGTCACAATCCTGGAACGCGCGGGCGCGCGCTAGACGTAAATGGGCGGCTCTTTGCTGCGCTGACGACCCCGGACTTGATCCGGGGGAGCGGCCAGCGCGGCAACTAAGCGATTTCCTGCCTCAGGTCGCGCCGCAGAGTCTAGGGTTGATAACCAGCGTAGAAATCGGCGTTCTTGTACAAGTCGGCTCGGATTCTCGGATCCGGATCCTGGCCGATGATTTTGCCGTCGTACACGACGACCGTTCGGGGCAGATAGTAGTAGCGATACTGTGCCAGAGCCGGCGTCGTTGCGACGACGGCGAGGATCGCCGCGACAATAATCTTCTTCATGACTCCTCCGTTCAGCTGCTGTGGGAGTGAGGCCGGTCTGGTCGCAGGGAGCGTGCAATACGGCCCGGCCGGAAGAGCCCGCATCTTCGCTCATGAATTTTCGAGATGGGTTCAACTGCGTGTGAGACCGGCGTCTGCGCGGCGTTTTTGACCGGCGTGACGAATGCAGGCGCAACGCACAACACTAAACTAGACTCAAACAGTGAAGACTTTCCCGCCGGGGCCTTACGGCTCCTCACGAAATTTACAATTCGCGCGCAAATGGTTGCAAAATTGCGCCGGCGCGGATAACAGCGACGAATGCAATCGGAAACGCGATGGTGGTGGATCCGGCACGCGCCGGTGCCGGATGGCGGGCGTATCTACGGGCAGCGCGACCTCGACTGCGATTGCTCTGATGCCGCCGTCTTCACAGCCCTCGCGCGCGAGCTGCCGCGTGACGCGGTGTGGCTTACGAGCAATCTCGCGCGCACGAAGCAGACGGCGGCCGCGATCCTGTCGGCGATGCAGCTCTCGCTCGGCGAAATCCGCGCTGTGGCTGCATTCGCCGAACAGAACTTCGGCGACTGGCAGGGACTCGACCGGGATCAGTTCCTGGCGAGCCGGGCAAATCAGCATCCGCATTGGTTCATGCCGGCGGTCGAACGTGCGCCGAACGGCGAAAGCTTTCACGACCTGTTCGAACGGGTTACGGGTGCGATCGACGAGCTCTCGCGCGAGTATTCAGGCCGCGACATCGTCGCGGTGACCCACGGCGGCACGATCCGTGCGGCGCTCGGGCACGCGCTTGGCCATGACTCGGAAGCCGCGCTCGCGAGTGGCCTGATCAACAACTGCTCGATCACGCGGGTCAATCGTGCGGAAGATGGATGGCGTGTGATCGCGATCAATCAGCGACCGTGGAGCCCAGACGCAGACCAATAATCAGCGGCGACGCGCTTCGCGCACGCTCCCGCGCGCGGCACCGCCACTGTGCCACTGGTAATTCGCGCCGGCGTCGATGTGGATGTGCCCGGACGAGTAAGTGCCCACGCCACCTTGCCAGCTTCCCCGCAGATAGGACGCGACCGCTCCGTAAGTGCCGCGCGCCGGACGAAAATCCACTGCCTGGCAAGTCGCGTGCAATGAACGGTGGCGCGTTCCGGCGATGCTCGCTCCAGGACGATGGGTCGACACGACCTCCACCGAGCCAAACCGTCGCTCTACGTCGGCGAGCGCACCTTTCAATGCGGCCGGAAGACAGCCGGTGTTCGTTGATGCCGAACGTGCGGGCGCCGCGGAGTAAGGCGGGGCGAGCGGTGCGGCGATCTGGGGCGTCAACGACGCAGTGGGCGCGGGCGCCAATGATGCGGCCGGCGCGGGCGCCGATGATGCGGCCGGCGCGGGTGCCAATGATGCGGCCGGCGCGGGCGCCAATGATGCAGAGCGCGCGGGCGACTGTTGCCGTGATCGAGCCACCGGGCCGACGGGACTAACCGGGTTCGGCGCCGTCAAACTCGTTGATCCGGAAAGGCTCGCGTTCAGGGGTTCGGAATCGGCGCGGCTTGCTCCGAATAGGGCGAACGAAGTGCCCGCTAACGAAGCAATCAGCGCTGCAGACAAGCTGACCCGACAGGAGAAAAAACCCGGCATACGGGGCTGGAAACGCAAGGCTAGCCGGATCGTTCCGTCAAGACTGCGACGAGTGACCGCAGCAATTCGTCGGAGGCCGTCGGTGTAGGCGTGTCCCGTGCGCGGCTCTTCTTCCCTCTCCCCGTTTACGGGGAGAGGGTGGCGAGTACGCCGAAGGCGTGCGAGCCGGGTGAGGGGGATATCCGCGAGGCCGAGCGTACCGAGACGCCCCCTCACCCGCCGCCTTCGGCGGCGACCTCTCCCCGCAAGCGGGGAGAGGTGAAGAAATGAACTGGATCCCCGCTCGACCGCGCCGACGAGCCCGCTACAGGGCGAGTAACCGGCGCGGCATCGATGAAGTTGCCGCGTTGGCCGCTCGCTTCGCTCGCCAGCGCGGCGCGGGGACGAACGGATGATCTTATTTCCCCGCCGCCTCAGCCGCGTCGTCCTCTTCGCTGATGCGCTCGACCGCGACGCACTTCTCGTTTTCGGCGGTCGAGAACACGATCACGCCCTGGGTGGAGCGCCCGGCGATGCGGATGCCGTTCACGGGTGTGCGGATCAGCTTGCCGGCGTCGGTGACGAGCATGATCTGATCGGTTTCTTCCACGGGGAAGGAGTTGACGACGTTGCCGTTCCGCTTGTTCACCTTCATCGCGACGATGCCTTTGCCGCCGCGGCCGGTGATCCGGTACTCGAACGACGACGTGCGCTTGCCAAAGCCGCGCTCGGTGACGGTTAGAATGAACTGCTCGAGCGCGCCCATCTGCGCGTAGCGCTGCTGCGAGAGCTCGATCGCCGCAACCCCTTCTTCGTCCTCGGAATCGTCGGGCTCGTCGCCACGCCGGACCGCGTTCGCCATCTTCAGGTAAGCGGCGCGCTCCTCGCTCGACGCCTCGACGTGGCGGATGATCGCCATGGAAATCACGCGGTCATCGTCGTCGAGCCTGATGCCGCGTACGCCGACGGAATTGCGGCTCTGGAATACGCGCACATCGGAGACCGGAAAGCGGATGCATTGGCCGGCCGCGGTCGAGAGCAGGACATCGTCCGCGTCGCTGCATAGGTCCACGTCGGCAATGGACTCGCCCTCCTCGAGCTTCATCGCGATGATGCCTGACGGGCGGATTTCGACGAAGTCGGACAGCGCGTTGCGGCGCACGGTGCCGCCGGTGGTCGCGAACATGATGTTCATTTTCTCGCGCGCCGCCGCCGATTCCGGCAGCGTGATGATCGAGGTGATGCGCTCTTCCGACTGGAGCGGCAGCAGGTTCACGAACGCCTTGCCGCGCGCCTGCGGGGCGGCAAGCGGCAGGCGCCACACCTTCATCGTGTAGGCCTTGCCCTTGGACGAGAAGAACAGCACCTCGTCGTGGGTCGAGGCGACGAACAGCCGCGTGACGAAATCCTCCTCGCGCGTCTGCATCCCGGAGCGGCCCTTGCCGCCGCGGCGCTGCGCCCGATAGGTGGAAAGCGGGACACGCTTCACGTAGCCGGCGTGGGACACGGTCACGACCATGTCCTCGCGCTGGATCAGGTCCTCTTCGTCGACGTCGGCTTGCGCCTCCGCGATCTCGGTCTTCCGCGGCGTGCTGAATTCGCCCTTGATCGCGAGCAACTCGTCCTTCGCAATCGCGCGGATGCGGGCGCGACTCTTCAGGATATCGAGGTAATCGGCGATTTCCGTGCCGAGCCCGTTCATTTCGGCGCTGATCTCGTCGCGGCCGAGCGCGGTCAGGCGTTGCAGCCGCAGGTCGAGGATAGCGCGCGCCTGCTCTTCCGACAGCCGATAGGCACCCTTGTCCGTGATCTTGTGCCGTGGGTCGTCGATCAGCTCCACGAGCGGCCGCATGTCCTTGGCCGGCCAATCGCGGCCCATCAGTGCGTCGCGGGCGTCGTTGGCGTCCTTCGCGGCGCGGATCAGCTTGATCACTTCGTCGATGTTGGCGACCGCGATGGCGAGGCCGACGAGGATGTGGGCGCGGTCGCGCGCCTTGCGCAGCAGATACTTGGTGCGGCGGCCGATCACTTCCTCGCGGAAGCTGACGAAGGCCGTGACCAGGTCGAGGAGATTCATGGTCTCTGGCCGGCCGCCGGTGAGCGCGACCATGTTCGCCGGGAAGGAGGACTGCAGCGGCGTGAACCGGTAGAGCTGGTTCAGCACGACATCGGCCATGGCCTCGCGCTTCAGCTCCATCACGATCCGCATCCCGTCGCGGTCGGACTCGTCGCGGATGTCGCCGATGCCCTCGATCTTCTTGTCGCGCACCAGTTCAGCAATCTTCTCGATCAGCGTGGTCTTGTTCACCTGGTAGGGAATCTCGGTGACGATCAGCGCCTCGCGGTCGCCGCGCGCGGTTTCCTGCGCTACGCGGCCGCGCACCATGATCGAGCCGCGGCCTGTGAGATAGGCCGCGCGGATGCCGGCACGGCCGAGGATGATGCCGCCGGTCGGGAAATCCGGTCCCGGCACGATCGTGATCAGCTCCTCGAGTGTCACATCCGGCTTGTCGATCAGCTCGACGCACGCGTCGATGATTTCGCCGAGGTTGTGCGGCGGGATGTTCGTTGCCATGCCGACGGCGATGCCGCCGGCGCCGTTGGCGAGAAGATTGGGGAAGCGCGCCGGAAGGACGGTCGGCTCGCGTTCGGTGTTGTCGTAGTTCTCCTGGAAGTCGACCGTATCCTTGTCGAGATCCTCGAGGAGCGCGTGCGCGACCTTGGCGAGGCGGACTTCCGTGTAGCGCATCGCCGCGGGCGGATCGCCGTCGACCGAGCCGAAGTTGCCCTGCCCGTCCACAAGCGGCAGGCGCATGGAGAAATCCTGCGCCATGCGCACGAGCGCGTCGTAAATCGATTGGTCGCCGTGCGGGTGATACTTTCCGATGACGTCGCCGACCACGCGTGCGGATTTGCGGTACGGCTTGTTCCAGTCGTAGCCGTTCTCGTGCATCGAATAGAGGATGCGGCGATGAACGGGCTTGAGGCCGTCGCGCGCATCCGGGAGCGCGCGCGCGACGATCACGCTCATCGCGTAATCGAGATAGCTGCGCTTCAACTCGTCCGTGATCGAGACGGGACGAACGTCCGATGGGCTCGGCGGCTCCACCGGCGGGGGCGGATTGGTGTCGGACAAGGCCTCTAAATCCTGGAAAAAACCGGTTCGAATCGTATAGCCGATCCGGTCCTTCAATGCCAGCCGAACGGCTGCAAATTACAGGCTATTTATACCGTCATTGCAATAACTTACACCCATTTTGCAATTCCGTTTTTGCCGGTCGCGGAAGGGCCACAAATGCGCCCGCGTTATTGCCCGAACGCAACCGCATTCATGATGCGCCCCGGCAGGAGGGTGAAGAGGCCCGCAATGACCAGAGCGCCGATGAAGATCGAGATCATGGTCATCTTATGCCCGGTCACCCTGTGCGTGTGCGCGTACCACACGCCAAGCGGCAGCATGATCAGCGTGAGGATCGACAGCAAATGAATTGGACTCCACGGACCCCAGAGCCGTCTCTCGTGAATCCAGAATGAGCTGATCGCGACGGCCAGCATCAGCGCCACCCAGGTGAAGCCGATGGTTCGGTGCGGGATCGTCCCTTTCGGCCCAACAAACTGCACGATGCCGAGCAAGAATGCAGCCATCGCGGCGAACGCGTGAATTTGAAACACGCCGGGCGCTGCAAGCAGTGGATCCAGGCTCACGAGAGGAACCTTCCCGGATGTCTTCGGTTAGCGACAAGGATCAGCAAAAATATGGCTTTGAGGATAGTCCAGTTCCTCGCAGTTGTCCTCACCGCGCTCGCGCTTGTGCCTGCGGGCGCGCATCTCTTTTCCATGCCGAACAAGATCACGCTCGCGCAGGATCAGTATTTCATCGCGCAGAGCCTGTATCGCGGCTGGTTCCTGTTCGGCATCGTGTTGTTCGGCGCAGTCGTCGCGAATTTCGCGACGGCGATGCTTGTCTTCTATCAGGGCAAGCCGTTTGCGCTGGCGGGCCTAGCCGTTCTCTGCATCGGCGTTTCGCTTATAATCTTTTTCATCTGGACCTATCCGGCCAACGTCGCGACCAACAACTGGACGCAAGCGCCGCGCAACTGGGAGCGGCTGCGCAGTCAGTGGGAGTACTCGCACGCAGCGAATGCGGTGATCATTTTCGTGGGGTTGTGTGCGGCGACGCTCTCGGCGCTGGCGACTAGGGAGTGAGATCATTCTTCCGTCATCACCGGGCCGCTTGCGCCCGGCGAGCGAAGCGAGCCGCAGGCGCTGCGAGTCCCGGCCGGTGATCCACGCCTTACATTTACTGCGGTCAACCCGTGGATGCCCGGGACTCGCACCGCCAAGACCGCTCGCCAAGGGCTCGCGGGGCGGTGCGGCCCGGGTATGACGGCAAGGGTGCGAATGCGAACGCGCTGCGCCGCGCCCGAGAAACGAATGAGAACCCTCCGATTCGGACCCCCTCAGGCCCACCGGACCCCGGAACTACTTGTAATACCGCGAGTTTTCGGATTTACCGCGAAATTGCTATCCTCCACCACCCATGCTCCTCGTCGAACTGGCCGTCGTCCTATTCCTGATCGTCGTGAACGGCCTGCTCGCGATGTCGGAGCTCGCGATCATCTCGTCGCGCCAGAGCCGGCTCAAGGCCATGGTCGAGCGGGAGGTGCATGGCGCGCGGCGGGCGCTCGTGCTCACAACCGACCCCGGCCGCTTCCTGTCCACGGTCCAGTTCGGAATTACGCTGGTCGGAGTGCTCGCCGGCGCTTTCTCCGGGGCCACGATCGGTAGCCGCTTCTCCGAATGGCTGATCGCGCGCGGCATGCCGGAAGGGGTCGCTGATCCGCTCGCGATCGGCGCGGTCGTGACCGCCATCACCTATCTGTCGCTGATCATCGGCGAGCTCGTTCCGAAGCGCATCGCGCTGCGTAATCCCGAAGTGGTCGCGTGCATGGTCGCGCCCGGCATGACGGTGCTCTCGCGCGTCGCCGCACCGTTCGTGTGGCTGCTCGACGCTTCCAGCCGGATCGTGCTCGTTGTGCTCGGACTGAGCGAGGGACGACGGGGCAAGGTCACGGACGAGGAAATCCGCTTGCTGGTCGCGGAAGCGGAAAGTGCCGGCGTCCTCGAGCCTGGCGAGCGCGCCATGATCTCAGGCGTGATGCGGCTCGGCGACCGTACCGCCAAGGCCGTGATGACGCCGCGGCCCGAGGTCGACTACATCAATCTCGCCGACGACGACGCCACGATCATGCGGACGATCGCGGAGTCCGTTCATTCGCGCCTGCCCGCCTGCGAGCGATCGCTCGATGAAGTCGTCGGCGTCGTGCAGGCGAAGGAGCTGCTGGATGCGCATCTTCGCGGCGAGGCGCTGAAGGTCCGCGACTTCGTGCGGCCGGCGCCGGTGATCCCTGACACCATGCCGGCGCTCGACGTGATCGAACGCCTCAAGCAATCGCCGGTGCATATGGGTCTCGTGCATGATGAGTACGGGGATTTCGAAGGCGTCCTCACCTCGGCCGATATCCTCGAAGCGATCGCCGGCGAGTTTCTCACCGAGGAAGGCCCGCCAGAAAAGGAGTTCGTGCGCCGAGCCGACGGCTCTTATCTCATCGTAGGCTCGATGCCGGCGGACGAACTCGCCGAATTGATCAGCATCAAGCTGCCGGAAGCCCGGAGCTACAATACGGTCGCCGGCCTCGTGCTCGCGGGCCTCGGTCACCTGCCGCAAGTCGGCGAGATCGTCGATCTGCATGGCTGGCGCTTCGAAGTGGTCGATCTCGACGGCCGGCGCATCGACAAGGTGCTCGTCGGCAAGACGCCGCGTCAGCGCCGCAAGGCGGCGTGAGGCACAGTCGCTGAAGAGCTTGAAAGACTAGAAAGCTTCGTCATGGCCGGGCTTGTCACCCAAGTCGGATTTATCCGACTTGGGCCTCTTAGATGCGCAACTCGGGCAAGCCCGAGTTGCGTGCCATCCACGCCTTGCTTGCTGCGAACTCGTAAGACGTGGATGCCCGCGACAAGCGCGGGCATGACAGGGAATTTCCGTTCGTCCCCGCGGACATCGGATGCTCGGTGAATATCTCGGCCTAGCTAATTGGAGGCAATCGTCCGCATGAGCGTCGCGGCATTTATCTGAAAGGCCACAACGGTCTGCGCCACGTTGATGATCGTGAGCAGCAGGAATTCCGTGTTGTTGAAGATTTCAAGGCCAGGGACCTTGGCCGCGGCGAGCGCGAACAGCACGATCTGCACGACGGCGACTGCTCCCATGAGCAGCACCTCGGTAATATTGTTGACCCCTGGCTCCGCCACTTTGATCGTCTCCACCATGGCGATGATGGCGGCGACGACGATCAACACCTCGACCCAAGCGAGCTGATACCCGCCGACATTGAACAGTGTTGCTCTCGGATCCGGGAAGATGAGCTGTCCGATAACGAACAGCGCCAGAACATATATGAACCCCGGTATGTACCGGAAAACTCGCCTGCGACGACGTCGCGCTACGTCGGACTCGCTCACAACGGCGGCTTCCGCATGGTCGGTATCTGCCATCGGATTTCTCCGTGTGACGTAGCTAGGTCAGGCGGCACGACTGCACAGGGCGTTTCCACATGCAGAGCGATTGCGATGGCCTCAAGAACGCGGTCAACGTTCGACCTCACGTCGTTGTTCCAGAAGCGGAGCACATGGTAGCGGCGAGCAGCAGTCGACTCGCGAAGAGGGCTAAAACGGAATCTCGTCGTCCATGTCGTCGCGGCGGCCACCGGCCGCGGCGACGGCCGGCCGGCGCGCGCCTCCGGACATCGGGCCTGTCGCGCCGAACTCGGATCCGTTGTCTTCGATGGTTTCGGCCCCGCCACCGCCACCGCGGCTATCGAGCATGGTGAGCACCGAATTGAAGCCCTGCAGCACGACCTCCGTGGTCCAGCGGTCCTGACCTTCCTTGTCCTGCCACTTGCGCGTCTGCAGCTGGCCTTCGAGGTAGACCTTTGCCCCCTTCTTCAAATACTGCTCGGCGATCTTGGCGAGGCCTTCGCTGAAGATCACGACGCGATGCCACTCCACGCGCTCTTTGCGCTCGCCGGTCGCCTTGTCGCGCCAGGTCTCGTTCGTGGCGACACGCAGGTTCGCGATCGGGCGGCCGTCTGCGGTGCGGCGGATTTCCGGGTCGGCACCGAGATTGCCGATCAAAATGACCTTGTTGACGCTGCCCGCCATGACGCTCTCCGTTTTTTGCGATTGTGGCCGCCGTTCGGCTCCGCCCCACCCTAGCCCGCTTTCAAAAACGCGGTCTCGAACGCAGCCGGCATTAAGGTTTTTTCCACAGGGGTGGAACTGAACGGGGAAAATTGGCTCGTTCGTGTTCTGTTCTATTCGCGTCCAGCCGTGCTGGCAAGCCGCAAACTGCCCGATGTGCATTTCCTGTTAGCAATGTGCTTTAAGGCTGATGGGGCGAAATGTTCGCCCTATGTCCTCAGGGATTTCCCCAACGAAATTAACGATTTGGCTTCAGGCGCTAATGCCGCGCCACCGCCCTATTCGCCGGAAAAGCTTTGAGTGAAATTACCTCCGCCCGCCATGCGCTAACTGCTGGGCGTTTCTGCTTGGGGTTGAGCTGCCCTCTTTGACGGATCGATTTCGACGTTGCCCGGCCGGCCGCCCCTCCGTCGATCGCGGCGCTCACAACGCCACTGCCCGCACTCTCATTTTTTTGCACAACGAGCATGCGAACGCGTGGCTCAAGCAATGCTGTCGCGGCTGCGCGGCAAATCTCCTCTAGTTGCGGGAAGCGCGGCGGACAGGATTCACGTCATAGTCGTCGACGACGCTTCAAGTCACTCACTCTCCCGTTGACCTCCCAGCCCCCGGCCTCACAAGCCGGGGTTTTTTTCGTCGCGAAGCCATGCCGTCGCGTTGCCGAAAGAGCACTCCATCCAGAACGTCCTTCACCTCCCCTGATTGCGTGAAGCGCGCGTCTGGGGCCGTCGCCATGTTCGCGGCGGCTACGACGACTCTCGCGCTCGCGAATCTGAAATTGGGGAGATCGAAAATGAGAAGAGCTTTGCTGGCTGGCATCGCCGCGACGGCGATCCATGGCGCACCTCTTATCGCCGCGGACATGCCCACGCGGGTGCCAGTGCACAAATCGGTCGCGCATTCTTATGACTGGAGCGGATGGTATGCGGGATACAACGCGGGCGTCGGCGCTTCGCAAATAAACGCGTCTACCCCCGGCGATACTTCAGGCAGCACCGACGTCGCTGGACGTGGGTTCGTCGGCGGCGTGCAGGGTGGTTACAACTGGCACATCACGCCGAGTGCGGTGGCGGGCGTCGAAGGCGATCTCGGTTTCCTGCGTCTGAAGCGGTCGGTAATCGACTACGATGATGGCGAAACGTTTGGCGTCAAGACACAGGGATACGCGACGTTTCGGGCACGCCTGGGATACTCCACCGGTCCCTCGCTGTTCTATCTGACCGGCGGCATCGGGCTCGTCCGTCTCACGAATACTATTTCTGAAGGAGGCCAAGGCAGCAATTCGACCTCTCGGACGAAACCCGGTCTCGTCGTTGGGGCGGGAATGGAAACGATGCTGGGCGGAAACTGGTCCGCCCGTATCGAGTACCTCGACCTCCGCGCCGGTGACGTCTCGACTGACGGCGATCCGGCCGAGGCTGCTAAAGTTCTCTTCGAAAATCGCTTCCACGTTTTCAGGTATGGGTTGAATTACCGGTTCGGCGGCGCTGCGCCCGCCCTGCCCGCCTACAACTGGTCAGGTTTCTACGCGGGGGTGAACGCCGGCGTGACTCTCTCACAGGTCGGCGTGACGGCGCCAACCGCTGAGGACGCGGTCAACGTTGCAGCCGTAAGCCTCATGGGGGGTGTCCATGCGGGTTACAATTGGCAAGCCGCCCCGAACTGGTTCGTCGGAGTGGAAGGCGATTTCGGGTTCCTGGGCGCGGAACGATCACTGACCGACTGGAACGACTCCGATACCGATTTTGGCATAAAGACCGGGTGGTACGGCACGCTGCGTGGTCGCCTCGGCTACAGCACGGGCCCGGCTCTGCTCTACCTCACCGGCGGCGGAGCGCTCGTGAGAGTGAGGAACAATTTCGACGACACTAATGACCTTGTCGCCAGCAAGTCGAAAACTGCCGCCGGCTGGACGGTCGGCGCCGGCATTGAGACCGTGATCGGTCAAGGCTGGACCGCAAAAACCGAGTATCTCTACATCGACGCAGGTGAGAACAAGGTCTTCAATACCGCCCAAGGTGATCTCGCGACCTTTGACAATCGCTTCCATGTCTTCCGGTTGGGCCTGAACTACAAATTTGGCGGGTGAGCGACACCGCTCCGCCTGACCTGCAAGCGCAACTCTCCGTTCGTCCCCGCGAAAGCGGGGACCAAACCAGACGTCATGCCCGCACTTGTTGCGGGCATCCACGCCTTATGGCGTTGCGATGCCTTAAGACGTGGATGGCCGGGACAAGCCCGGCCATGACAAATAGAACGATCAACCGCGAAGACGTGGATGGTCGGGACAAGCCCGGCCATGACAAATAGAACGGTCACCCGCGCCTCTTCCCCGTCGGCAGCTTCTGCTTCACCTGGAAATAGCCCTTCCACGGATCGCTGCGCGGCGGGGTGTCGTCCACGTGCGCGGGCTGAGCGTTCTTCAGCTTGCCGAGCGCGGGCCAGCTGACCGGCAATGCGATCGACGCACTGTCCTTCGCGCGCGAAGAGTACGGCGCGATCGCAGTGGAGCCGCGCTGGTTGCGCAAGTAGTCGATGAAAATCTTTCCGCGGCGCTTCGCCTTCGACATGACGGCGATGTAGCGGTCGGGATCCTCCTCCGCCATCAGCCGCGCAAGCGCTTCGGCGAAGTTCCTGTGCTCCTCCCAGGAATGCCCGCGCTTCAGCGGGACGACCACGTGGATCCCCTTCCCGCCCGTCACCATCGGAAAGGATTTCAGGCCAAGCTTCGCAAGCCGCTTACGCATGTCGTTCGCCGCTGCGATCACTTGCTTGAACGGAATCTCCTCGTCGGGATCGAGATCGAAGACGAGCCGGTCCGGGTGCTCGACGTCATCCGCGAGGGAGTCCAGGATGTGTAATTCGACGACGCTCATCTGCGCGGCGGCGACGAGCCCCGCCTCGTCCTCGATGTACATGTATTCGTCGGAGCCCGACTTCTCGCGGATGCGGATCGGCTTGAAGGCGTCGGGCCATCCCTTCGAGGCGTGCTTCTGGAAAAAGCGCTCGCCCTTCACGCCGTCGGGCGTGCGTACAAGCGCAAGCGGCCGGCCTTTTACGTGCGGGAGCATCAGTTTCGCGACCTTGAGGTAGTAGTCGACCAGGTCGCGCTTGGTGACGTCCACGTCCGGCCAGAGGACGCGGTCGGGATGCGTGATCCTGACGCCCGCCGCGGAGCTCTCCTTCTCTGCGCCCGCCCCATTTGTCGCGGCCTTCATCGCTTTTGCTTTTGGCATGGGCTTCTCCCGGACGATCTCGCGCGCCGGCTTGTCG
Source organism: uncultured Alphaproteobacteria bacterium (assembly GCA_963711595.1). GTDB lineage: Bacteria > Pseudomonadota > Alphaproteobacteria > Rhizobiales > Xanthobacteraceae > JAUSIF01. The sequence goes on along the minus strand of CAVQER010000005.1, from coordinate 10,652 downwards.
GCGCGCAGTCCCTTGAATGCCCCCTGACGAACCAGATTATCCCGTGTCCAGCCGCGGAATTCGATCTCGGCGACGAGTACCGGCTCGACGAAGCGCGCGCGCCGCGCAATCGCCGGCGGAACGTCGGGCACGGGCGGCGTCTTGCGCGCATGCTTCGCGAATTTCTCGGCGAGATCGTCGAGGCGCTGGTCGGAGAATCCGGTGCCGACCCGGCCCGCGTAGCGGAGCTTCCCGTCCTCGTTCACGGCGAGCAGCAGAGATGAGAACGGGCGGCGCGGCTTGTCGGATGGCCGCCAGCCGATGATCACGAGTTCCTGCTCGTCGCCCACCTTGCTCTTGAGCCAGGACCGCGTGCGGCCGGAACGGTACGGCGCATCCGCCTGCTTCGAAATGATGCCCTCGAGCTTCAGCGCCCGCGCGCGTTCGAACACGCGTTCGCCCTCGCCCTCGACGTGATCGGAAAAAAGCAGCGGACCGCGCTTCGATGCCGCGTCCAGCAGCTTTCGCAGGGCTTCCTTGCGCTCGAGCAGCGGACGCTTGCGCAGGTCCTCGCCGTCGAGGTGGAGCAGATCGAACAGATAGTAGTTGAAGCCGCCGCGGCCGCTGGAGAGCGCGTCCTGCAGCGCGCCGAAATCGGTATGCCCTTTCGCGTCGGCAACGGCGATCTCGCCATCGAGCAGTGCCGCGTCGCAGGGAAGATCGGCGAGCGCGGGTACGAGGTGACGGAACCGGTCGGTCCAGTCGAGGCCGGTGCGCGTGCGGATCACGACCTTGCCGTCGGCGACGCTCGCGACCGCGCGGTAGCCGTCGTACTTGATCTCGTGCACCCAGTCAGCGCCGGGGGGCGGTCCCTCGACGTAAGTGGCGAGCTGTGGCTCGACGAAAGGGGGGAGTTTCAGACCCTTTCCCTTGCGCCGCGCCGGCTTGGGTGCGGCCTCCTCGAAGCGCGATTTCTTCGCTGGCCGGTTCGAGTGCCAGACCTTCTTTCCGCGCGCGATCTCTTCCATCGTGCGGCCGCTCTTCACGCTCGTCTTCTCGCGCTCGACGAGCGGCCGCTTCTCGACGCGGACGAAATCGTCGCGCTCCTTGATCAGCAGCCAGTTCTGCTTGCCGCGGTCGCCCTTGCGCGCGCGCAGGCGCACGAGCGCCCAGCCACCCTGCAACCGCTTGCCGTGCAAATTGAGCTTGAGCTGGCCGTCTTTCAGTCCCTGATCGACGTCGAGCCGCGGCTCCCACGTGCCCTGATCCCACAGCATCACGGTGCCGCCGCCGTACTCGCCTTCCGGGATCGTCCCTTCGAAGTTGCCGTACTCGAGCGGATGATCTTCTGTGCGTACGGCGAGCCGCTTTTCCTTCGTGTCGAGGCTTGGGCCCCTCGGGACCGCCCAGCTCAGCAGCGCGCCGTTGTGCTCGAGGCGGAAGTCGTAGTGCTCGCGCCGCGCGGCATGCTTCTGGATCAGGTAGCGCAGCTTGCCTTTTGATTTCTTGGCGCGCTTCGGCGCGGGCTCCGGCGTGCGGCTGAAATCCCGCTTGGCGCGATACTCTTTCAGCCGGTCGGAGTCGCGGAGCATCGGCGCAGTCACCGCAGGGTTTCGCCAATTCTCCCTCTCCCCGCGTGCGGGGAGAGGGTGGCGAGCACGGAGCACAGCGACGTGCGAGCCGGGTGAGGGGCCGGCATTTCAGGCGAGCGGTATGAGCCCCTCACCCGCCTCCCCGGATCTCGCTTCGCTCGTCCGGGTCGGCACCCTCTCCCCGCTCCGCGGGGAGAGGGACTAATCACGCCGCGCTCCTTCGGCTCGGACCGCGCCGCGCAGACTTCGCGGCGCTGCGGCGTTTCTTTCCGTCCGACTTCGCTTCGCCCGACTTGCCGACGCTGCGCTTCAGCGCCTGCATCAGGTCGATGACCTTCGCGGTCTGCTGCGGCTCCTCGATCTGGCGCACCTGGCGGTGCTCGGCCTTCGCCTCGATCACCTCGCGCAGCGCATCGGTATAAGTGTCCTTGAATGCCTTCGGGTCGAATTTCCCCGCCTTGCGCTCGATCAGCTCCTCGGCGAGGCCGACGAGATCCTTGTCCGCGTTCTCCTTTGGCAGCTCGCGGAAATAGGTGCTCGGATTCTGCACCTCGTCGGCGTAGCGCAAGGTCTCGAGCATGATGCCGCCGTCGGACGCGCGCACCGCGACGATCGAGCCCTGCCCGCGGATCACCATCTGTCCGAGGCCGACCTTCTTCGTGCGCTTCAATGCTTCGCGCAGCACGACGTAGGCCTCGGCCGCATCCTCATCGTCCTCTTCCGGCATGATGATGAACGGCCGCTCGAAATAGATCGGGTCGATCGCATCCTCGTCGACGAACTGCTGCAGGTCGATCGTCTTCTTCGCTTCGAGCTTGACCTCGTCGATCTCCTCGTCGCTCAGGAGGACGTACTTGCCCTTCTCGAGCTCGTAGCCCTTGACGATGTCGTCGGCTTCGACGGCGCCAAGTCCGGGCACGACCTTCTCGTACCGGATCCTTTTGCCCGAGGGCTTGTGGATCTGGTTGAACGAGATGCGGCTCGAGCTTTTCGTCGCGGTGAAAAGCTCGATCGGGATCGAAACGAGGGCCAGCCGGATTCGGCCGGACCAATACGCGCGCGCTGGCATGGATACGCTCCTACATGAGCCAACATTTTAGGCTGAGGACGGGTTCCCCAACTAGACCGGGGGACCCTTAGAAACTGCTTACGAAACCGGGCGTTCGCATTCCGTTCCGGGTTTCGTGCGGCAGTCCTGAGCGCCCGGTTCTCGAAATAAGGACGATTGGCGGGATCCCGGGCCGACACGCGCGGCGATCAAATTTTCGCTGGCCACTTACGCGGCAGGTACACGGTCCCCACATCGCGAGCGACACGGAGGACCACCCATGACCCCGCAGGAACGCCAGCGCGTCGCCGAGTTGTTCGACCGCCTCGCGCAACTTGAAAGCACGCCGCGCGAGCGCGACGCCGAAGCTGCGATCGCCGAAGGCTTGCACCAGGCGCCGCACGCCCCTTACGCGCTCGTACAAACTGTCCTTATTCAGGAGGAAGCGCTGGAGCGGGCGAATGCCCGCATCCGCGAACTTGAAGACTCCGATGGAAGCATCGCGCCGCGGCAGGGCGGATTCCTCGATGCCATGCGCGAAGCGTTCTCCGGCCAGCCGCGCGCGCCACGCGCTTCGGTGCCGGTGACGCGCCGGGCCGGCGCGCCCATGGGCGCGCCTCCCGGCTTCCAGCAGAACGCCGCGCCCGGAGCGCAGCCGCAGCAGCAGATCGGCCGCGGCGGCTCGTTCCTCGGCCAGGCCGCCTCGATCGCGGCGGGCGTCGTCGTCGGCAGCATGGTGGTCGATGCCCTGCGCGGCCAGTTCGGCGGCGACAAGGCCTCGGCAGCGGAGACCGGTGCGCGCGAACAGCAGGCGAGCAATGAGAGCGACACTGCTCAGGGCGACGCCGACCAGTATGAAACCGCTGACGCCGGCGACGGTGGAGGAGATTTCGGCGGCGACTTCGGTGGTGGCGGCGATTTCGGCGGTGGCGGCGATTTTAGTTAGTCGCAATTTCTCGTCATCACCGGACCGCCGCGCCCGGCGAGCGGAACGCGAGCCGTCTTGGCGCGGCGAGTTCCGGTGATCCACGCCTTAAGGCGTGGATGGCCGGGACAAGCCCGGCCATGACAAGGAGTACTGCTGACACAACCCTGTCAGTAGCGGCGATCCACCCCATATGGGCCCTGTGGGTTTTCCCTGGCCCGGCCGGGACGTAGGTCGCCCCTCATTCGCTATAATCACCGGTCCGGTTCCACGCAGGCCCTGATTTCTCATGTCCGGCAAGATTTCCATTCGCGGCGCACGCGAGCACAACCTCAAGGGCGTCGATCTCGATATTCCGCGCGAGCAGCTCGTGGTGTTCACGGGGCTGTCGGGCTCGGGCAAGTCGTCGCTCGCCTTCGACACGATCTATGCCGAGGGCCAGCGGCGCTACGTGGAGTCGCTCTCGGCCTACGCGCGCCAGTTCCTGGAGATGATGCAGAAGCCGGACGTGGACCGCATCGACGGCCTGTCGCCGGCGATCTCGATCGAGCAGAAGACCACGAGCCGCAACCCGCGCTCGACCGTCGGCACCGTCACCGAGATCTACGACTACATGCGGCTGCTCTGGGCGCGCGTCGGCGTGCCCTATTCGCCCGCGACGGGCCTGCCGATCGAGAGCCAGACCGTCTCGCAGATGGTCGACCGCGTGCTCGCGCTCCCCGAAGGCACGCGCATCTTCCTGCTCGCGCCCGTGGTGCGCGGCCGCAAGGGCGAATACCGCAAGGAGCTCGCGGATTTCCTCAAGAAGGGATTCCAGCGGGTCAAGATCGACGGCAAGTTCTACGAGATCGGCGAGGCTCCTGCCCTCGACAAGAAACTCAAGCACGACCTTGACGTGGTGGTCGATCGCATCGTGGTGCGGCCGGACGTGGCGCAGCGGCTCGCGGAAAGCTTCGAGACCGCGCTCAAGCTCGCGGACGGGCTCGCGGTGGTGGAGTTTGCGGATGGGAATCCGCTCTCCGCCGACCGCCCTGCTACCTCATCGTCATCACCGGGCCGCCGCGAAGCGGCGAGTCCCGGTGATCCACGCCTTAAGACCAAGAAGAAAGGCGTGGATGGCAGCCGAAGTCGGCTGTTGCCGACTTCGGCCAGTAAAGAGTTGCAAGCCGGGTCCAACCGGCTTGCGGACAAGCCCGGCCATGACGCAGGAGCAAGCGGGGAGAGGGAAGAAGACGAAGGCCGCATGAAACGCGGCCATCTCGACGACGAGAACCGCATCATCTTCTCCTCGAAGTTCGCCTGCCCGGTCTCGGGCTTCACGATCAGCGAGATCGAGCCGCGGCTCTTTTCGTTCAACTCGCCGCACGGCGCCTGCCCCGCCTGCGACGGGCTCGGCGTCGAGCAGCAGATCGACGCGGATCTCGTGATCCCGGACCCGGCGAAGACGCTGCGCGGCGGCGCGATCGCGCCGTGGTCGCGCAGCTCCTCACCTTACTATACGCAGACGCTGGAAGCGCTCGCGAAGAAGTACAAGTTCTCCCTCAACGAGCCGTGGTCGAAGCTCCCCAAGCTCGCGAAGCAGATCATCCTCTACGGCTCGGACGAGGAGGATGTGCGCTTCGTCTACGACGACGGCATGCGCACCTTCGAGACGAAAAAGCCGTTCGAGGGCGTGATCGTCAATCTCGAGCGGCGCTGGAAGGAGACCGAGAGCGACTGGGCGCGCGAGGACCTGGAGAAATATTTCTCGACGGTGCCGTGCCACGAATGCAAGGGCTATCGCCTGAAGCCGGAAGCGTTGGCCGTGAAGATCGCCGGGCACCACATCGGCGAGATCACCGAGCTTTCCGTGAAGGCCTCGCGCGATTGGTCGGAGAAGCTCCCGAAGAACCTCCGCAAGCAGCAGAACGAGATCGCCGTCCGCATCCTGAAGGAGATCCGCGAGCGGCTCACGTTCCTCATGGACGTCGGCCTCGAGTACCTCACGCTCGCGCGCGCGTCCGGCTCGCTGTCCGGCGGCGAAAGCCAGCGCATCCGCCTCGCCTCGCAGATCGGCTCCGGCCTCACCGGCGTGCTCTACGTGCTCGACGAGCCGTCGATCGGCCTGCACCAGCGCGACAACGCGCGGCTGCTCGAGACGCTGAAGCGGCTGCGCGACCTCGGCAACACGGTGATCGTCGTGGAGCACGACGAGGAAGCGATCCGCGTCGCGGATTTCCTCGTCGACATCGGCCCGGGTGCCGGCATCCACGGCGGCGAGATCGTCGCGCACGGCACAAGCCAGGACATCATCAAGACGAAGAAATCGATCACCGGAAAATATCTTTCCGGCGAGTGGGAAGTACACATCCCCGAGCGCCGCAAGGCGTCGGAGCGGCGGCGGCTGCGCGTCGTCGGCGCGCGCGGCAACAACCTCAAGGGTATCGACGCCGAGATCCCGATCGGGCTCTTCACCTGCATCACCGGCGTCTCGGGCGGCGGCAAGAGCACGCTCCTCATCGACACGCTCTACAAGGCGGTGGCGCGCCGGCTCAACGACGCGCACGACGCGCCCGCTCCGTTCGACCGCATCGAGGGGCTCGAGTTCCTGGACAAGGTGATCGACATCGACCAGTCGCCGATCGGGCGCACGCCGCGCTCGAATCCGGCGACCTACACGGGCGCGTTCACGCCGATCCGCGAATGGTACGCGGGGTTGCCGGAGTCGAAAGCGCGCGGCTACGAGCCCGGCCGCTTCAGCTTCAACGTCAAGGGCGGCCGCTGCGAGGCGTGCCAGGGCGACGGCGTGATCAAGATCGAGATGCACTTTCTCCCCGACGTCTACGTCACCTGCGACGTCTGCAAGGGCAAGCGCTACAACCGCGAGACGCTCGAGGTGCAGTTCAAGCAGAAGTCGATCGCCGACGTGCTCGACATGACGGTGGAGGAAGGGATCGAGCTGTTCCAGGCGGTGCCGGCGATCCGCAAGGTGCTGGAGACGCTCGGCCGCGTCGGGCTCGACTACATCCACATCGGCCAGCAGGCGACGACGCTATCCGGCGGCGAGGCGCAGCGCGTGAAGCTCGCGAAGGAGCTCGCGAAGCGCGCGACCGGCCGCACGCTCTACATCCTCGACGAGCCGACGACGGGCCTGCACTTCCACGACGTGGCGAAGCTCTTGGAAGTGCTGCACGAGCTCGTGGCGAGCGGAAACACGGTGGTCGTGATCGAGCACAATCTCGAGGTGATCAAGACCGCGGACTGGATCATCGACCTCGGCCCCGAAGGCGGCGACGCCGGCGGCGAGATCGTCGCGGCGGGCACGCCCGAGGACGTGGTGCGGGTGAAGAAGAGCTACACCGGGCAGTTTCGCGCCGGTGCTGGCGCGCGGGTCGCGTCAGCGGGAAGGGGCAGAGGCGGCGGAGTAGTTACGCTCTCCGGAACCGTGCCTCCTTACCGTTGATTGTGGCCAAGCCTGCCGCTACCTTTGCGGGAAGCGATTGGGGGCGCTCATGATCAACTACGTAAAGCCAGAACGAGTTGAGATGCGGTTACATCCTGCGCTCAACGAAAAGTCGGGGTAGGAGAATTGTCGGCCTGATCCATCGATCTTGCAGCTCGGCGACGTGGTGGTTCGCGATATCGAGCGCAATCAGCCCCGCGCCGGACGACTCGACGCTTCTCCAAGACATCGCCATCAAGCGACGGTACGAGGTCGAAATCCAACTCGGGTCCACCGACGAGTTCTCATATCATTCGGACGATCCAATACTGGGACATCGAACGAAAAAAGATATCCGCAGTATGAGCACTGCGCAGTACTTGTGGCTGAGGATATTACCAGCCGTTTTCTCAACGTGGTGTCAGCTCTTCAACGGAACGATCCAGTTGATCGCGATCCAGATGCAGGCGCTAAAAATCGCGGACCAGATAGCGCTTGTCTTACTACGGTAATGGACGAACTCTTCCGTGGATTGACGATGAAGATGAAGATGCCAACGCGACCCGACAGACCGCAGTTATTGGGAAAGGCGCGGAACCCCAGCAACTGTAAAGATCGCTGAGGACGTGGCTCGCATTGCTCGCGAGTTCGATCCGTCGTTAGAGTTCAAGTACAACAAATTCTACATCGGAACATCGAAGGAGGTCAGGGATTTCAACTTTGTCGTAGCTCGTCCGAAAAAGAAACACGTCAACGTCGAGATAAAGATCCCGCAATCGTCAGAGGTGGACGAGCGCCTCGACGACGCCGAAATCGAGACCTCGAATATGCGAAGCGATGGGGTGCATATCGTCTGTCGCTTGGTAAGGACGACGTTTCGGCAAAACGAGACCTGCTGAAAGAGCTTATTGGGATGGCCCATGCGAGCCGGTCATCCTGATACGTTTTTCGATGAAGCTTTATGTCGATGATATCAAGATAGCCAAGCCAGGCTGACCTAGGTGGCGGTCAATGGCATCTTCGGCGAGGGTTTCCTTACCGTTGTTTTCGGTCAAGACTCGAGCGGCAGAATTCGCTGCTGCGTGCTTGGCGCGACACCGATACTAAGTCACACCATTACATCGTTCCTGAACGCGTCGGAGAGCTAACTTATGAGGCCGGGTATCTTCGGCATCAGCTTGACCCACAAAGGCGCCGAGAAAAGGTGAGCCAATACAATATGGGCCCCGACTATCGCCGACACACGGTCACTAGAATCCAAGCCTATTTCCTCGCACGTGGAGCAATTCGAAAAGGTCAGATTCCTGGCGATCCAGCCGAACTGAAGCATTCATCAGCAAGTTGCTGCCAGATTTCGAGCTATCGCTAGTTGGCGCCGCTGAGCAGCCGTTTGAACTACGGAGAGCCGGCGGGGTCGTGTCGCCGATATCAATCAATTGAGTAGTGGTGAGGCGAATTTTACGATTTGGAGTTCGGATATCGTCACGATGGCGGCAATCTGGCAGATACAAGGTGTTGGCAAGCGCATCATTCTGATCGATGAGCCTGATGCACACGTTCATCCAGACCTGCTGGTTCGTTTTTTCCGCAGACTTTTTGGTCGCGGTCTCAGAACATTTCGAAATACAGGTGGTTGTCGCGACTCACAGCACGACTTTGCTAGCTGCATTGGGACAGTTTGTGTCTGAGGATGCCGGGTATCATCTATCTCGATCCGATTAGCTCCGCCTTTCGAGTCATCACCCTTCACGCACGAAACAAAGGAATTGGCGGCGTGCCTTGGTGGCCATGCTCTTATGGGCCCGCTTTTCGGAGTGCCACTTTTGCTCGTCGAAGGCGACGATGACTATAGGATTTGGAGCCAGGTTCCTCGTCATCACCAGGTTAGCTCTCAGTGCTCCCCGCAAATGGTGATGAGATAAGGGCGTACCAGAAAACCCTCGAACGAATTTTTTCCGCACACTTGAGAGCCGACGGCCGCGGCCGGCTATGCTCTGTTAGACGGAGATAAACAGTCCCGCAGCCGAGTCCGCAGGCGCCTCAGGACCACGTCAAGTTTATCAGGCTCGGTTGCCGCGAATCTGAGAATCTCTACCTGACTGACGAAGTCCTCAAGTTGCTTGATTTGGACTGGCCTCAAGCTTCGGCGAGACTTGCAGCAAGGGCCCAGGAACTTGGGCAGAAGGCGCCACTATTGGAGGCCTGTGCTGCAGGCGACAGGCAAACCGTCGATCTGAAGCCAATCATCAATCAGGTAACGCAAATCCTGGACGCGAAGAACGTTCATTGGACAATCCGTGTCGCTCGAGTGATCGGCGTCTCACGCCCGGCTGGGCAGCTATCCGATTTTCTGGGGCAGGCTGTCGTCGACGCACTTTGGGGGCAACAGGAACAAGTCGGAGGGGCGGCACCTGTGGCTGCCGCCGGGTGACACGTCACGGCTTCGCCGTTGCCGCTTTCCAGTTGAGCCACGTTCCGGCCAGCTGCCTCACAAAGTCACGGGCTTCGGTCATTTGCATTGTGTCGGACGGTTGATAACCAGCCCACTTTTAATTTTCGAGTGCCTAAAACTTGGGCGCTGCGCGAAAAGTGATCCAGTTCACTCTTCGCTGGCCACCCCATTTCATCCTCACGGTGCTGACCTAGTCGCCTATTTATGTCGTCGCGCATTCGCTCGAACGCCTTGTACAGGTCAAACCATTCGGGATTGTCGTTGCGCAAGAACATCAACACCTCCTCGACGGCGTCATCTCGACCGGCCAAGTCCGCCCATCCCGATTGACGAGTAGGAGTGGCCGAAGCCATTCCGCTCTGAGTTATCGTCGCCGTGAGAAACGCCCCCCGCAATTCCAGATATCCGGGCTCAACCACCATGTGAATATTCCATCCGTCGTTTGCCGAGCGCTGACGCATTCCTCCTATCCTCAAGGGTTGTCTCTTGCGGTCCAATATGAAAAGGAGACCGTTTACCATCCGACAAATCTGTGGCGATGTCATGCGCATGTCGCGCTCCGGCAATTCATCGAATTGTTTTGACGATAGAACCGTAATCGCCTTTCCCGCCGCGCCCTCGATTTGCACAACTGCGAAATCCTTGCTTTCGCCGAACAGATTTCGCGCAAGCTCGAGGTCCATGTCATCGCCGTGCAATTCGGCAACCCATTCGCCACGTTTGATTTCAGCCATAGTCAATTGTTTCACACAGCTAGGACTTGGCAGGGTATTCACACCAAGCCGACACGTGTAAGGGCATTCTGGTGGCCGCCTTTTTCCTTTGATAGGACAACCTCAGCCACGCTCGGCTACCCGCGCGAGCGCTCTACCCGCAATCGCCGGCGGCCGTTAGCTATCCGGGCTCAGCTTCGAGACTGCGTATAATCTTCTCATACGTTTCGATGCCCCGTCTGATCATAGAAGCGAAACGCTGAGTGGTCTCGCGATACTCAGTCTCATTTGCCGATTTCTCGAAGGTTGTGAGCTCGCCCAACCGTACGGCCCGACTCCTCCGAGACGGTCCAGTTCAGCCCGACAAATCGCGAGGTACTCTGCTTTTCTCAGCATGACGCCACTCCTATGTGACCTTGACGACCTCGGTTAATCCGAGCGGAGTTTTACGCCCGCCGGTGGCCGCTCCCAGCCCGATAGAGCGAGCGAGTAGAAAGCTTCACATCGCGCCACGCGCCACGT
>CAVQER010000004.1:0-137515 GCA_963711595.1 uncultured Alphaproteobacteria bacterium | reverse complement strand
CTCGACGCCTGGCTCGAGAAGCACCCCGACGACGCGTGGGTGCGCTGGCTGTCGGGCCGCGCCATGCTCGCCGCCGGCGAGCGCGCCGCTGCCGACGCCGCGCTGACGAAGGCGTCCCAGGCCAAGGGCAAGGACGGCGTGGTCGCCGTCATCGAGCGCGCCTATTTGCTCGCCGACGAGGGCAAGTACGACGACGCCATCAAGCTCCACGACGCGGCGCTCGAGACCGTGCCCTATCACCTGCTCGCGGTCCTCGGCCGCGTGCTGGCCCGCGCCGAGCGCGGCACCGACTCGATTGCGGTCATGGACGACCTCAACGTCAAGCTGACAAGAAGCTCGGGCCGCGGTCGGCGCCTACCGGCAGCTCGCGCTGGCGATGGCGCACTACTCGCTCGAGGACTACCCGCGCTTCGACGAGGCGCTGAAGGCGGCGATCGGCCCGACCGAGGTCCGCTTCGAGGCGCGCATCGCGCTCGCCCACATCCTCGACGGCGATGGCCGCGGCTGCCAAGGCGCGCGACGCCATCGCCTGGTACGGCAAGAACAAGCCGGAGCCCGATCCGCTGGTCGCGCTGGTCGACGCCGGGCTGGCGCTGGCCTCCGGCCTGCCCGAGAGGGCGCTCGACGTCGCCAAGGGCGGCAGCGTGCGCGCCATGCTGATGCGCGGCCAGGCGCTGCTCGATCTCGGTCGCGCCGAGGACGCGCTCGCCGAGCTCGATCACGCGCTGGCGGCGTCGCCCGAGAACATCGAGGTCCAGATCCTGCGCGAGTGGGCGCGCGCGCTGGCCAGCGCCGGCAAGGAGCGCGCCGTCGCGCTCGATGCGCTCGAGAAGGTCGCGCGCAAGGCCAAGACCAAGCTCGGTCGCCACGCGCTGGGCGCCGCGCTGCTCGCGACCGGCGCCCCGGCCGCCGACGCCAAGAAGCGCCTCGAGCAGGCGGTCACCGACGTCTCCGACGAAGCGCCCAACCCGGTCGCGTACCGCACCCACACGCTGCTGGCCGAGATCGAGCTGGGCGCTGGGAACCTCGACGCCGCGACCACGCAAATCGAGGCCGCGACCAAGGCCAACAGCGGCTACCTGCCGGCGCTGGCGCTGCGCGCGCGCCTGGTCCTGGCCAAGCGCGATCCGACGCCGCCCTCGACCTCCTGCGCCCGGTGGTCAAGGAGAAGCTGGCGCTCGGCAAGGCGGTCGAGCTCACGCTGGCCGAGGCGCTGGCGCGCCACAAGGGCTCGACCGAGCAGGACCGCCTCGACGCGGTCGCCGCGCTCGAGCGCGCCAAGGCCGCCGGTGCGTCGCCCGAGGAGATTGGCCGGTCGCGTTCCTCATCGACCCGGCGCTCCCCGAGAAGCTCGGCGCGCCGGTGCCGACCACTGACAGCGACAAGGACAAGAGCAAGGCGCGCGGCGCCGACCGCAAGAGCCGCCGCGGCCGCGGTCGCTGATGGCGGCGGCGGGGCTGCCGCCGGGCACGCTGGTCGCGGGCCGCTATCGCGTCGAGGCCGCGCTGGCTGCCGGCGGCATGGGCGCCATCGATCGCGCCGTCGACGTGCACACCGGCCGGCGCGTCGCCATCAAGTCGGTGCTGCCGGAGCTGGCGTCCGAGCCGCAGCTCGAGCGCCGGCTCGAGCGCGAGGCCCAGGCCGCGAGCTTCGTGCGCCACCCCAACGTCGTCGAGGTGCTCGCGCTCGATTGCGTCGCCAGCGGCGGCCTGGCGCTGGTGATGGAGCTCGCCGAGGGCCAGACCCTGCGCGACGCGCTCGGCGGCGGTGCGCTGGCGCCGCGGCGCGCGCTGGTGATCACGCGCGAAATCCGCTGGGGCTCCAGCTCGCGCACCAGAGCGGCATCGTGCACCGCGACCTCAAGCCCGAGAACGTCATGCTGCGCTCGCAGACGGATCGGCGCCAGCTCGATTCGTCAAGCTGCTCGACTTCGGCCTGGCCAAGCTGCTCGCATCGCGGCCGAGGTGCGCGGCGCCGACCAGCTGACCACGCACCGGGATGGTCCTCGGCACGCCCGCGTACATGGCGCCGGAGCAGGCGCTCGGTCGAGATCGTCGACGGTCGCGCCGACCTCTACGCGCGTCGGCTGCATGCTGTACGAGATGCTGGTCGGGCGCACGCCGTTCGACGATGCCGACCTGGTCGCGCTCATGCGCAAGCAGGTCAAGGAGCCGGCGCCGTCCTTGCCGGCGGCGCCGTGGGCGACGCCGGCGGTGACCGCGGTCGTCGAGCGCGCGCTGGCCAAGGCGCCCGACGCCCGCTGGCGCGACGCGACCGCCATGCTGGCCGCTGTCGAGGCGGCGTTCGGCTCGCTCGACTCGCTGCCGTCATCAGTCGTCGCGCTCGCGGGCGCGCGCGCCGCGGCGAACCAGCTCGTCGAGCAGCGCGCGGGCCTGGACGTCGTCGGGATCGCCGCGCAGGACCTCGGCGGCCTTCTCGGCGGCCTCGACGAGATCGCCGTGCTGCGCCTTCTTGAGCGCATCGCGCCACTTCTTCTCGAGCTTGGGATGGCGGGCGTGGGTCTGCGCGGGCAGCGCGATCGGCGCGAACGGATTGGCGTGGCCATCATCGGTGGCGGGCGCGCTGGTCGGCAGCGGCAGCAGGCGATCCGGGGCCTGGCCGTGCGGACGGCTGCGCTCGGCGATGCCGATGACGGCGGCGGACCGCGAGCCCGCCGGCGGCGATCGCGATCCAGCGGCTGCGGCGCGGCGCCGACCGCACCGGCGCGCGTGGGATCGGCTCATTGGCGCGGCCGCCTGCGGCGCCGCGTCGGCGGCGAGCAGTGCCGCCAGCGCCGCGGCGCTGGCCGCCGCGACGGATTGCGATCGAGCGCGCGGGTGATGGCGTCGGCAGCGCCGGCGATGCGCCGGGAGCCCGCGCCGCAACCGGCGCCGGCCCAGCGGCGACGACGTCAGCGCGCCGAGGTGGCCGCCGTACGGCGGCTCGCCGGTGAGCGCGGCGTACAGCGTCGCGCCGAGGCCGTAGACGTCGCTGGCCGGCGAGAACACACCGGCGCCGAGCGACTCGGGCGCGGCGTACGCCGGCGTGCCGAGGAACTGGCCGGTCATCGTCAGCTCCGAGCCCGGCACGTGCGCGATGCCGAAGTCGGCCAGCTTCCAGCCGGCCGGGAACGCCCAGGATGTTCGCGGGCTTGATGTCGCGGTGCAGGATGCCGCGGCCGTGGGCGGCGGCCAGCGCGTTGGCGACCTGGATGCCGAGGCTGCGCACCTCGCGGCGGCGGCAGCGGGCCCGGCTCGAGGTGACCGCGCAGCGTGCCGCCCTCGACCAGCTCCATGACCAGGTACGGCGCGTCGCCGTCCCAGCCCAGGTCGAACACCTGCACCGCCGATGGATGCTGCAGGCTGGCCAGCGCGCGCGCCTCGGCCTCGAACCGCGCGCGGAACGTGGCGAGGTCGAAGCCGGCCGGCCGCATCACCTTGAGCGCGACGTCGCGCGCGAGCCGGTGTCGTGGGCGCGGAAGACGTCGCCCATGGCGCCGCCTCCGAGGCTGTGCACGATGGTGTAGCGGCCGTGACGGCGAGGCGGTCGCTGCGCCGCGGTGGTGGAGTCGCTCATCGCTTCGCCCGGACCGCGAGTGTAGCCGATGCGCGCCAGCGCGGCGGTCGGCGCCGCCGCGCACCCGGGACGACATCGGAGCCGAGAATCGCTCGCAAATCAGTAGCCGGGCGCGAGCAGCGCGGCGACCCGCTCGGGTCGGACGATGCCCTGGCTCGCCATCCACTGCGTCGCGTCCGCGACCAGCGCCGCGCCGGCGTCGCCACCGACGAGCTGGCCGATGCGCAGCCGCGCCACCGCGGCGTACAGCGTCATGTCGGCGGCGTCGAGCCTGGCGGTCGCGCGCTCGAGCAGGGTGACCGCGGCGCCGTCGTCACCCTCGAGGCGGGCGGCGGCCGCGCGCGACATCGCCGCCAGGGGCAGACCCCACGGTGTGCGCGTGCGCGCGATGCGGCGCGCGCAGCGCCGCGCATCGGCCAGGAGCGCGCGGCGCTCGCCCGGAACCGGCCATCGCGGCGGCGGCGATCGCGGCGCGCGCTCGTGCAGGCCGTCGACGCGCGCCATCTGCACCGTGAAGATCGCCGACCTCCGGTACGCGGTCCAGACCTCGCGGACGCGGCGATAGGCGGCCGCGCCGTCGCCGTCGTAGAGGTGGATCTGGACCTGGGCGAGCTGCTGGCCCTCGTGCTGGACGTGGAAGCCCGTCGGCCGACCAGTCGGCCATGCCCTCGACGACGTGGCCGCGCGCGCCGTCGACGTCGTCGGCGACCAGCCAGTGCCAGTTGCGGGATGCCGACCCGCAGGTTGGTCGCGGCGTAGAGGTCGCCGCGGCGCCTGGGCGTCCGCGAGCAGCGCCGGCACCCGGCGGCCAGCTCGCCGATCTCGCCGCCGTAGAACAGCGACTCGAGCGCCAGGTACTGCGTGCTGTCGATCCACCAGGTCACGCCGGTGCAGCGCTCGCGGAAGATGCGCTCGGCGCCGTCGAACAGCCCGCGGCCGTGCCGCCAGCGGCCGACAGGTAGTCGGCATGCCGCCGGCGAACGCCGGCGAAGCCGAGCGCGTTGGGGTGGCCGACCTGCTCGCGCCAGCGCGCTCGGCCTGGCGGCGAGCAGGCGCTCGGTGCGCGCCGCGGCGGCGCCGCCGTCGCGGCCGAGAAGCTGGCCTCGACGGCGAGCGCCGCGGGCGATCCGGTACGGCTCGCCGGCCTCGCAGCGCGAGCAGCAGGTGGCGGGCCTGGAAGTCGGCGCCGCGGATGGGGTCGACGATGGCCAGGCCGACGCGACCGACCAGCAGATGTCGATGCGCGTCAGCTCGTCGGCCGGCGATGGTGGCCGCGTCGCGCAGGCGCGACGCCGGAAGATCGGCGCCGCGCAGGCGGAGCCTGCAGGCGCGCGGCGCGAGCAGCGACGCCAGCGCGCGCGCGCGGCGTGCGCCGGCATCGCGATGCCGACTGGCGACGCAGCACGCTGCGCAGCACGGCGCATGCCCTCGTCGATGCGGCCCGGCGCAGGAGCTGCTCGGCGGCGCGGCGGCGCAGCTCGAGCGCGTCGTCCGGCGGCGCGCCTCGGCGGCGGCCAGGTAGGCCTCGGCGGCCTCGGCGCCGCGGCCGGCGTTGGCCAGCGCGTCGGCGAGGCGCGATGCGCAGCGCGCGTGCGCGCGTCGTCGCCGGGGTCGAGCTCGAGCGCCAGCGCGGTAGAGCTGCGCGGCGCGGTCGAAGGCGAGCGCCTCGGCGGCGCGCTCGGCGGCGCGCGCCGCGTAGCGGGCGGCGCGCGCGCGGCTCGCCGGCGGCGCGGAAGTGCTCGGCGAGCGCCTCGGGATCGGCGCTGGCCGGCGGCCTCGAGCGCGCGGCGCGAGCGCGGCGTGGATGGCCGCGGCGCGCGTCGGCGGCCAGCGCCGGCGACCACCGCCTCGCGGATGCGGTCGTGGTACGGCTCGACGGCGTCGCCGCGGCGCGGCGCCGTGGGTCCGGACCAGGCTGGCGCGCGCGCAGCGCGGTCAGCGGCGCCGGCATCGTCGACGCAGGCGACGCCGGCGGCGCGCGCGCAGACGTCCTGGCGGCAGCGGGCGCGCCGGCGAGCGCAGACGAGCTCGAGCAGCGCGCGCGCGCCGGCGTCGAGGCGCGCGCGGCGCGCGCGATCAGCGCGTCGTCGAGGCGGACCGGCGCCGGCGTCGCCGGGCTGCGGCGGCGGTGGCGGACCAGCTCGTCGAGGAACAGCGGGTGGCCGCCGGCCTCGCGGCGATGCGCGCTCGGCGTCGTCGCCGGCGCCGGCGCCGGCGGCGCAGCAGCGGCGCGGCCAGCTCGCGCGCGGCCTCGGCGCGGCAGCGGTCGACGCGCGAGCTCGCGGACGTCGCCGCCGAGGTGCCGCGCAGGCGCCGCGCCGTCGGCCGCCGGCGTCGGCGCGCGGTGCGCACGGTGGCGCAGCAGCAGGAGCGGCGGCGCCGGGCGGCGCGCAGCAGCTCGGCGAGCAGCGCCAGGCTGTCGGCGTCGGCCCACTGCAGGTCGTCGATGGCGATCACCAGCGGCGGCGCGCCGGCGCCAGCCGCGCCGAGCAGCTCGCGCAGCGCCGCGAACACGCGCGGCGCAGCTCTGGAGCGGATCGGCGGTCGCGCGCGCCGGCGCCGCGGCGCGCGCGTCGATCGGCGGCGACCCGGCGCAGCACCGGGAACACGCGCGGCGAGCGCGCCGATGCGCGCGGGCAGGAGCGCGCGCGACCTCGTCGGCGGCAGCTGGCGCAGGTGCGCGGCCGAGCGCGTCGACGACCCCGTCGAGCGCCTTGTACGGCACCGACTCGCGCTCGTAGCAGCGGCCGGCGAGCACCAGCGCGTCGCCGGCCCGGCCACGCTCGTCGAGGAAGCGGCGCACCAGCGCGCTCTTGCCGATGCCCGACTCGCCGTGGACGAGCACCGCGACGCGCGGCGCTCGGCGGCCGACGGTCGCGCGCAGGCGTCGCGCAGCACCGCCAGCTCGCGGCCGCGGCCGACGAAGGGCGCGCGCTGCGGCCGGCGCCGGCTCCGCGTCGGCCGCCGAGGCGGCTGCACGATCTCGGCGCCGCTCGGGCGATCGGCGGGCGCGCGCCAATAGCTCGGCGCACAGGCGATCGAGATCGTCGGGCACGCCGTCGACCAGCTCGGACGCGCGGACCGGATCGACGTGCTGCTTGAGATAGCTCAAATAAGGCAAAACTTGGATATCGCTTGACAACCTATGGTGTCTCAAACGTTAATTACCTGGGCTAGTTTTTGGTGGAGGTATCCATGGGCTGGGAAACGCACGCGAACAAGTATCGGTCGGTGAGCGCTGCGGCTGCGGCGATCCTCGCGTTGGCGACGCTAGCGACGCCAGCAAGTGCACTTACGACTACCGGCGTTGCCGTGGGAGCCGTCGGCCTAAGCGCGCAGGTTGGATTGGCACCCGTTTTTAATGCCACACTGGGCGGAAATGCCATCCCGTTTTTCATCACGCTGGGTAACACCAGCGGTACCTATGGTACGGGGGGCTCCTGCTCGGGCAACGGGTTCGGTACCTGTGCCGACTCCGGAGACGGCGGCGGCATCCTGACGATGATTTTCCGCTTCTCACCATCAACCCGGCCGTCACCAACACCTTGACGGTCAAGTTTCAGGATCTCGATCTGATCGGGGCAAACGATCCAGCGAACTTCGTGGAGTTGTTCAACCTAAGGGATGAGAATGGAACGTCGATTTTGCCCGGCGGAGCTGCCATAACCAATGTTGGCGGGCTCATTACGGGCAACAACGATTCGCAGACCTTGACCTACGTGCTCCCGAACGGGGTATTGGAAACTCCTCTGTGGTTGCTGCTGCGGTTCCAGGCAGACTGGAACCAAAACGGCACCAACACCATGGAACATCTGCTAGCGACGATCACCTCTCTGGATGCGCCTCCCGGCGGCAGCGGAGAGACCCCTCTTCCGGCCGCAGCGTTGCTGTTCGGCTCGGTGATGGCGGGCTCGTGGGGCGTGTCGAAGTGGCGCAAGCGGTCCCGGAAGGTCCAGGCCTGACGCCGCCGCGCGAAACGGCAAGTCGATCGCGAATTCGATCTCGCGCCCCGGTGTCTTGCACCGGGGCGCGTAATTCATTAACGCCGACAAAACGCCGCGTTCGTCGCGTGAGTAGTCATCCATGGTCCGTCGCAGCCTCTTGATCTTGACGGTTGTGCTGCTCGCGGCTTGCGGCTCCCCGGAGCAGCAGGCGCAGGACCACTATCAGCGCGGCATGACTTTCCTGTCGCAGCAGGATTACGCACGCGCGAGCGTCGAATTGCGCAATGCCGTTCGGCTTAAGCGCGACCTCGTCGACGCCTGGCGCGCATTGGCACGAATCGACGAGCACAATCAAAATTGGCGCGCTCTTGCGTCAACGCTTCGAACGATCATCGAACTCGACTCAGCCGACGTTGCCGCGCGATTGAAGCTCGGCAAGTTCGTTTTCTTGTCAGGATCGTTCGACCAGGCGCTCAGCATCGCCAATGCGGCGGCCGAAGTGACCGACAAGAACGCCGACG
This sequence comes from uncultured Alphaproteobacteria bacterium, assembly GCA_963711595.1. Taxonomy (GTDB): domain Bacteria; phylum Pseudomonadota; class Alphaproteobacteria; order Rhizobiales; family Xanthobacteraceae; genus JAUSIF01. Next base: position 129,474 of record CAVQER010000004.1, on the reverse strand, counting down.
TGCTCTCGTTCCGGGCGGCTGTCCGGTTGCACCTCGACGACAATGCCGGAGCTATTCGCGACGCAAACGCGGCACTCGCGATCGCACCAGCCAACCTGGAAGCCAATCTCGTGCTCGCCGCCGAACGCGCGTCTCGCAAGGATTTTAAGGGCGCGCTGTCAATTCTCGACCGGACGCCGGAAGGACAGGCCGGCAGCCTGAGCCTGCAGCTATTCAAGGTGACCGTGCTCGAGCAGATGGGCGACGGGCGCCAGGTCGAAGCCGTACTGCGGCAGCTGATCGAACGAGGCCATCCGCAGCAGAACCTGTTGCGCAAGCAACTGGCGCGGCACTATCTGAATGAACGCCGGCTCGACGACGCCGAGAAGGAATTGCGCGCCATCGCGGCCGCGCAACCCGCCGACTTGGCCGCCGGGCTGGATGTGGTCCGCTTCCTGCAGGTGATCCGTGGCCGGGCGGCTGCCGAGCAAGAACTGCTCGCGCGCATCAACAGCAGCGGAGGATCTCTCGGATACCAGATCGCCCTCGCCGAGCTTTATGCGGCGAGCGGGAAGATTCCCGACAGCATTCGTCTGCTGGAACGCCTAATCGCGACCGGAAAGTCAAAGGACGATGTGATCGCGGCTCAAGTCAAGCTCGCCGAGCTGCACGTGGCACGACGAACTTTCGACCAAGCCGAACCCCTCATCAATACCATTCTGGAGAACGACCGTCGCAACATGACCGGCCTGAAGCTTCGGGCGGTGTTCACATGGAAGCGGGACGCCTGGATACGGCGGTCGGTGACTTGCGGCAGGCACTGAACGATCAGCCTCACTCGGCCGAGCTCATGTCGCTCCTCGCCCTTGCGTACGAGCGGACAGGCGCAATCGAGCTGGCTGACCGGCACTTCGCCAGCGGAATGCGGGGGGCGACCTTCGATTCCGCGCCAGGTCTTGAGTACGTTTCGTTCCTGCGTCGGCGCTCGAGCCTGCCTCAGGCCGAAGACGTCCTGACGGAGCTTGCGAACCGCCGGCCGGGCGATCTTCGCGTCCTCTCCGCATTGGCGGAGGTCCGGCTCGAGCGGCAAAACTGGAACGGAGCCCAGCAGATCGCTGAACTGATCCGGAAGATAACCAACGACGAGGGCGGAACCGCCGACCGAATCCTCGGCGTATCTCAGTTTGGTCAGGGCAAGCTTGCCGAGAGCGTCAAATCGCTGGAACGGGCGTACTACGCGTCGGTGCCGGGTGCCTCGCAGCCGATGAATGCCCTTGTGGAAGCCTACGTGCGGAGTGGGCAGCCGGCCAAGGCACGAGCGCTTCTGGAAACCACCCTCGAAGCCAATCCCGACCACGTTCAGGCCCGCGTTCTTCTCGCCTCGGTCCAGGCGGCACAGAACAGTGCGGACGGCGCAGTGAAGACGCTCAAGGCGGTGATCGATGAGCAGCCGCGGAATGCGGCAGGCTATCGCGCACTGGCCGACCTCTATCTCAGGCAGAAAAATCTGGAGCAGGCCCAGCTCGTCGTTCGCGCCGGCCTGAAGGAGCAACCGCAGGATTTATCGCTGCGTCTTATGCTTGCCAGCGTGTTCGAACTCAATCGCAATTACGACGCGGCGATTTCCGAGTACCAAGCCCTACACAAGATCCAGCCCGGGTCGATGGTCGTCGTCAACAATCTGGCGAGCCTGCTGGCTGAGCACCGGACCGATAAAGAGAGTATTGAACAGGCGCACGGGTTGGCTGTCAGTCTGCGCAAGACGCAGGCGCCCCACTTCAAGGATACGCTGGGGTGGGTTCTCTACCGCAAGGGTGACTTCAAGGCGGCCATCCCGTTGCTGGAGGAAGCAGCAACCGAACTGCCGAACCAGCCAACGGTTCGCTACCACCTCGGGGCAGCCTATCTCGCGGCGGGACAGACCCCGCAGGCGTCAACGCAACTTTCGCAAGCTCTCAAGCTCGTGAATGACGACGAGGACCTGGCGAAGAAGATCCGTGCGGCTCTTGCGAAGGCCGGCGGCTGATCAGCTACAGTTAGCGAATGTCCATCCTTGTCACTGGCGGGGCCGGCTACATCGGCAGCCACGTGGTGCTTGCCCTCGTCGACGCCGGCGAGGACGTGGTCGTGCTCGACGATCTTTCGGCCGGCGTGCGGGGAGCGGTTTCATCCAAGGCACAGCTCGTCCTGGGTGACATCGCGGACACTTCGCTCGTCCGGCGCGTAATTGCCGATCATGATGTCGAGGAGATCCTCCATTTCGCGGCGAAGATCGTCGTGCCGGACTCGGTAGCCGACCCGCTTGACTACTATCTTTCGAACACCGTTAAATCGCGCGCGCTGCTCGCTGCTGCGACGGAGGCGCGCGTTCCCCGCTTCGTCTTCTCGTCGACCGCGGCCGTCTACGGAATGCCGAAGGAAAATCCTGTCGGCGAGGATGCGCCTACCCTGCCGGTCTCGCCCTACGGCTCCTCGAAGCTCATGACCGAATGGATGCTGCGCGATACGGCCGTCGCCCGCGATTTCGGTTATGTCGCACTTCGCTATTTCAACGTCGCGGGCGCCGATCCGTCCGGGCGCGCCGGGCAATCCTCGCCTCGTGCGACGCACCTGATCAAGGTCGCCCTCGAACTCGCGCTCGGCAAGCGGACTGAGATGGAAGTCTTTGGCACGGACTATCCGACGCGGGACGGGACCTGTATCCGCGACTATATCCACGTGACAGATCTGGTCGCCGCGCACCTCGACGCGCTTCGCCACCTTCGCCGCGGCGGCGCGAACCTCGTGCTGAATTGCGGCTACGGCCACGGGCATTCCGTCCTGGAGGTGCTTTCGGCAGTGAGACAGGTCGCCGGCGTCGATCTCAATGTGAAGAAAGTCCGCGCCGGCCAGGCGATGCCGCGATACTTGTTGCCCAAGCTGATCGCATTCGCCGCGTGCTGGACTGGCGACCCCAATACGACGATCTCGATACAATCGTCCGCCACGCGCTTGCGTGGGAAGCCAAACTTCCAACAACCTCTTGATCTGGGCTCGCTTGCCTGGCCTTCCGGCGTTACCGCGGTGGACATCGCGCTTGTCTCGTAGCCTCGATGCCTTCATCATCACAAGGTCTCGGACGCCCCAGCCAGGTAGCGTCCCCTCAGCGGCCCTGTCCGAGCCCCAATACCTGGACAGGGTCGCTGTGTTTTCTGCGGGTACTGACCCAATAGTCGCAATTGACCTGCCCGGCTTCCACCAGTCGCAGCCGCTTCTGCGGCAATCGATCATCAAGCGGAGTAGCGCAGCATCACCTCGCCACGCTACGCATCGCTGTGGCTCTGCTAATTGAACTGCTGGGTGCACACCGTGATTTTCCATGACGGCAAGTACACGCAGGTCACGAGCAACGTCGCCGCCTCGCTCTGGCGCGCTACCGCACGCCGCGTACGCGGTCTGTCAGAACGGCCAAGTCCAGAACAGCCACATAACGGGAAGAAGGACGGCCCAAATCAGGACGCTAGTCCAAATTGCATAACCGTTCATCGCTAGGCCCCGAATCGCGACGGATTCGGAGCGTAATGCATCGCCGGGCATTGATCATTGGAACTCGTCCAGCCGAAGCGGTGCCAGTTTCTTTTCTCGGTGGATAGTCTGAAGCAAGCGAGCCGTTTTTTCCCATGACTCAGAAAGTTTGATGAACATGACCCGCTCGTCCTCCCGCTCGGCATTCATCGCAAAGAGCGCAAATCGCTGCGCCGCCCACCATGCTCTCTGGATCTGATCGAAATTCGGAATCATCGCCCTGGCCCCGGTTGGAACTGATTAAGTCCTGACGGCCCCGGAGCGTTCCCCGCACTTTCTGAAATATTGCGGGCTCGACGAGCCCACGCGGAGAAGAGAAGAAGCCCGACCTTTGGGGAGGCCGGGCTTCTTCGCCACTCTCCTTGCTGGCTGGGCAAGGGGGATGATTTTTCCCCGGCGGCGCGATCATCCTAGCGCGTTCCGGTCAGCCTCGGCCATAAGAGAGAGCCATCGCCAGTACGGTTTCGGGGGACGGAGAGCGTCTCAACGCCCTGGGCAACCATCCCATCGCCCTACGGCGCGCTGCAGCTCGTCAAGCACGTGTTTGATGGCAACCTTCCTGAAGCCGAGGCGGCTGAATGGCAGCTAGCGACAGGCGATTTCTACGGGAACGACCCGCGATTTTCGCGTGCATTAGGCGTGAGTTCCGGCCCTTTTCCTTGCCATTCGGCCATTCCGGGCCTAGATAGGGTTGGACTCATGGTCTGACGGCGGAATTGCTTACTTGCCAGCCGCCCGGAGTGTCGCAACGACCGGCTTTCACTGACAAAGCCGCGACGTGCGGACCCCTCTAAAGCCAGCATGGGCCCAGGCGGCGCTTTCGCCGTCTTGAGCGGACCGTTACGCATGTATCAGCTTGGATCTCGGGCCGGATTGGTTCCCATCCAGCAACTTCCGGCCAGTTATTCGGCTCGTGAGTTCGGGCGCGTGCGACACGCGGCCATCACTACACACCCCAACATTTTGCGGCGCGGCGCCTGGGAAGCCTTGCGCGCGCCTGTTCGCGGCGTCGCCCTGCGACGCAGCCAAGAGAGATCAACATGGCCAATAAAATGCTTATCGACGCCACCCACCCGGAGGAAACCCGGGTCGTGGTCGTGCGCGGAAATCGCGTGGAGGAATTCGACTTCGAGGCGGCAAACCGCCGGCCGCTGCGCGGGAATATCTACCTAGCCAAGGTCACCCGCGTCGAACCATCGCTGCAAGCCTGCTTCGTCGACTACGGCGGCAACCGGCACGGCTTTCTCGCCTTCAGCGAAATTCATCCGGACTACTACCAAATTCCGGTCGCCGACCGGCAGGCGCTGATCGCCGAAGAAGAGCGCGCGGCGCGCGCCGCGGAGTCCGATCACGAGCACCGTCACCGCCGGCGTGAACGGCCGATGGAAACGGCTCCGGCCGAGACCGTCAGCCAGATGCCCGCGGAGGACGCCGAGGCGGCGGCCGATTCCATCGAGGCGGAAGCAGCAGCACCAGCAGAGCCCGTTTCAGAGCCGGCCGCCGAAGGCGAGCCCGACGAGGCACGCGCCGAGGTGGAGCCGGGCGAAACCGGCAACGTTGACGGAGCCGAAGCGACCGAAACGGGCAACGGCAGCGACCCCGAAGCGAATGAAGCGGGCGAAGGGCGCCACGAAGAGGAAGTGGTCGAATCCGTCGGCGCGGGCGATGCGCTCGAAGAAGTGCCGGAACGGCAACACCGTCAGCGGCGCCACCACTACAAGATTCAGGAAGTCATCAAGCGCCGGCAGGTGATGCTCGTGCAGGTGGTCAAGGAAGAGCGCGGCACCAAGGGCGCCGCAATGACCACGTATCTATCGCTCGCCGGCCGCTACTCCGTGCTGATGCCAAATACCTCGCGCGGCGGCGGCATCTCCCGCAAGATCACCGACGGCGCGGACCGCAGGCGACTGAAAGAACTTGTGGAGGATCTTGAGGTGCCGGAGGGCATGGGCGTGATCCTGCGCACAGCCGGCGCGTCGCGCACGAAAGCCGAGATCAAGCGCGACTACGAATATCTGCTGCGGCTCTGGGAAACGGTGCGCGAGCTCACGCTCACGTCCACCGCCCCTGCCCTCGTCTACGAGGAAGGCTCGCTCACAAAGCGGGCAATCCGCGACCTCTACAACAAGGATATCGATGAAATCCTTGTCGCGGGCGACGAGGGCTACAAGGAAGCCAAGGAATTCATGCGCATGCTCATGCCGAGCCATGCGAAGAACGTGAAGCCCTACAAGGAGTCGCAGCCGGTCTTCGTGAAATACGGCGTCGAAAGCCAGCTCGACGCCATGTTCTCGCCGGTCGTGCAGCTGAAATCCGGCGGCTACATCGTGATCAATCCGGCCGAGGCGCTGGTCGCGATCGACGTGAACTCGGGCCGTTCCACGCGCGAGCATCACATCGAGGACACGGCGCTGCGCACCAACACCGAAGCCGCCGAGGAAGTCGCGCGCCAGCTCCGGCTCCGCGACCTTGCCGGCCTCATCGTCATCGACTTCATCGACATGGAGCAGAAGCGCAACAACCGCAACGTCGAGCGCAAGCTGAAAGATTCGCTCAAGCACGACCGCGCGCGGATCCAGGTGGGCCGCATCTCGCATTTCGGATTGCTCGAAATGTCGCGCCAGCGCATCCGCACCGGCGTGCTGGAGAGCTCGACGGTTCCCTGCTCGCAGTGCGGCGGCACGGGCCACGTACGCTCGGTTTCCTCGGTGGCGCTGCATCTGTTGCGCTCACTCGAGGAGCAGTTGCTGCGCAGCGCGACGAACGATCTCATCGTGCGCACGAAATCGGAGGTCGCGCTCTATCTCCTCAACCAGAAGCGCGCGCACCTGCGCGAGCTCGAGCAGCGCTTCGGCGTCAACATCCTGATCCAGGCGGACGCGACGCTGGTCGGGCAGCAGTACTTCGCGGTCGATCGCGGACCGGCCGCGCGGCCACCGGTGGCTGCGGTCGCGCAGCGGGTATCGCCCGACACCATCGCGCCGAACGTCGATGCGGAGGAGGAAGACGAAGAAGTCGAAGAAGTCGAAGCAGAGGAAAGCGAATCCGAGTTCGTTCCCGCTGAAGGCGGCCAGAACGAGGAGCCCGGAGATCCCGGCGAGGTCGGGCGCGGACGCCGGCGGCGCCGTCGTCGGCGCGGCAGGGGTCGCGGCCGTGAGGGCCACGAGCAGCAACCGTCCCCGCAGCAGCAGCCCGCACCCGAGTACCGGGCCGAACACGGAGACGACTACACCGAAGACTCTCCTGAGAACGTGGCACATGCCGACGAGCCGCTTCCGCATGGAGAGCAAGGCCGCCCCGAAGGCGGCGAGCAAGACGGCCAACGCCGGCGGCGCCGGCGCGGACGCCGTGGCGGCCGGCGTAATCGCCGCGGTCGCGACCGCTTCGAACAGCGGCCGCCGGGCGGACAGTACGAGGGCGGACCAGAGCAACCGGCAGACGCGCCGATCGGCGATCCATACCGGCCGATGACGGAGCCCGGACCCGAACCTGCGTTCGAACCGCCCGCGCGCATGGAAGAGGCCCCACCGCCGCCCGTTCACAGCGAAGATGCGCCTCGCCGCGGCTCGACCGTGCGGGAGCCGGCGATGGTCCGCTTCGAAGACGCGCCGCCCTCGGCACCCACCCCCTATCGGGCGCCGGAGCCGCAAGGGTCGGACGAACGAACCGAATCCGATGAAGGCCAGATGGCGCCGGAGCGGCCGCGCCGCTCGGGCTGGTGGCAACGGCGATAGCGGTTAGACTGTCCGTACAGGGGCAAGGGGGAGCCGTCTATGCGTGCAGCGAAGTTCGCGCTGCTGGTTGGAGCGCTCGTGTTTCCGACCGGCGCAGTGGCGCAGGGCATGCCTGCGCTAATCACCACCGACGTCAACCTGCGAATGGGCCCGACGACGAACTCTCCGTCGCTCGGGATCATCCCGGGCGGCAGCAACGTGCAAGCCGGCCCGTGCGGTGACGGTTGGTGTCAGGCCTACATCGGCGGACGCAGCGGATTCGTCAGTCAGATCTATCTCGATTTCGGTGGCCCGCAAGCTTATGCGCCCGGCCCAGTGTACGGCGCGCCCCCTCCGCCACCGGTGATCTACGGTCCGCCGCGAGTCTACGGAGCGCCGCCGCCTTATTGGGTCGGCCCGCGCTGGTGAAGAAGCCGGGCTAGGTCAGCGCGAGGATCGCGCCGCCCGCGGCGCAGAGTGCGACGACAAGCCAGGGCGGAGTCTTCCACACGTACAGCAGAAGGAAGGCGGCGGCGGCGAGCGCAAAATCGCCGCCGCTTTTGATTCCGCCAGTCCACACCGGATTGTAGAGCGCGGCGAGCAACAGGCCGACGACGGACGCGTTCACGCCGCGTAGTGCGGCTTGCGCGTCCGGCCGTTTGCGCAGCTCCTGCCAGAACGGCAGCGTGCCAAAGATCAGCAGGAACGAGGGAAGGAAGATCGCAACGAGACAAATGAGGGCGCCGCTCCATCCGTTCGGCTCCGGCCCCATCACCGCGCCCAGATACCCAGCGAACGTGAAGAGCGGGCCTGGTATCGCCTGCGCCGCTCCGTAGCCCGCGAGGAATGCATCGTCCGTCACCCAGCCCGGCGCCACGACTTCAGCCTGCAGCAACGGAAGGACGACGTGGCCGCCGCCGAACACGAGCGAACCAACGCGATAGAACGCGTCGAAATAAGCAAGCGCCTGGTTGCCTGTCGCGCTTGCGAGCAGCGGAAGCGCCGCGAGCAGTCCGAAAAAGAGCACGAGCGAACCGGCGGCAACGGCCCGGCTCACCTTGATCGGGAGATCACCGTTGCTTCCCGCCGGCCCGTCACGCAGAAGCGCAAAACCAACGATGCCGCCGAGCACGATCGCACCGATTTGTCCGAGCGCGGTCGGCACCGCGAGCACGAGCGCGGCCGCGAGCACCGCGAGGGTTGCCCGTTCGCGGTCCGGCGCCAACGTCTGCACCATGCCGAGCACGGCCTGCGCAACGACGGCGACGGCGGCAATCTTCAGTCCCTGAAGCCAGCCGGCGCCAAGTCCGTCGCCGAAGGCAATGACGCCGTAGGCAAACAGAACCATCGCGATCGCCGACGGCAGCGTAAAGCCGAGCCACGCAGCGACTGCGCCGAGGTAGCCTGCCCGGAGCAAGCCGACGGAGATTCCAAATTGGGTGGATGCCGGGCCCGGCAAAAACTGGCAGAGCGCGACGAGATCGGCGAAATTACGCTCGTCGAGCCAGCGACGGCGCACGACAAACTCGTCGCGGAAATAACCGATGTGCGCAACGGGACCGCCGAAGGAGGTCAGCCCAAGCTTGGCGAACGCGCCGAGAACCTCGAGCGCGGAGCCGTGCGTCTCGACCCGTGAGGATTTTCGCGCCGATGGCTTCGTCTTCCTTCGTGCTTTCACCCCTCGCCCCCGCGCAGGTTAGCCGCGCTTCCGCAGCCAGTTGCCGATGCGCTCTACCGCCTCGTGCATCTCCGCGTTGGAGCCCGCGTAGCAGAAGCGGATGAACTGGTTGCCGCGCCGCGTGTCGAAGTCGACCCCCGCCGTCGCCGCGACGTGCGTTTCCTCGAGCATGCGCCGCGCAAAATCCAGGCTATCGTCCGAGAAACGCGAGACGTCGGCATAAAGATAGAACGCGCCGTCGACCGGCAGGAATTTCTCCAGGCCGGCCTTCGGCAACCCCTCGACGAGGATGCGGCGGTTTTCTTCGTACCCGTGCTTCACGTCGTCCATCTCGGCACGGCCGTCAAAGGCGGCGACGGCGCCGATCTGCGAGAGCGTCGGCACGGAAATCGCCAGATTCTGCTGCAGCCGCTCGACGCTGCGCACAAGCGGCTCGGGCACCACCATCCAACCGACACGCCAGCCGGTCATGCAGAAATATTTCGAGAACGAATTGATCACGAGCACGTCTGAGGAAATCTTGGCCGCGGTCGCCGCTGGAAACGCGTAGTCGAGCCCGTGGTAGATCTCGTCGGAGATGAATTTGATCCCGGCATCGGCGCAGGCGCCGACGAGCTCGGCCAGCACCTCCTCACGCACCATGGTGCCGGTGGGATTGGCCGGGCTCGCGACGATCACCCCGTGAAGCGGCTTACGACGATGTTCCGCGAGCAGCGCGTCGACCGTGAGCGCCCAGCGGGTGTTCTCCGAGATTTCGATCGGCACCGGCTCGCATCCGAGTGCGGTGAGGATATGCCGGTACGGCGGATAGCCAGGCTCGGCCACGGCCACGCGGTCGCCCGGTTCGAACAGCGCGAGGAACGCCAGAATGAATGCGCCGGAAGATCCGGTCGTCACAACGATGCGGGCGGGATCGACCGTGGCGCCGTATGTTTCAGAATAGTGACGGGCAATGCGTGCACGCAGCGGCGGGATTCCCAGCGCCTCGGTGTAGCTGATGCGCCCGACATCCAGCGCAGCCTTCGCGGCCGCGATCGCGGTCCGCGGCGCGGGTGCCGCCGGCTGGCCGACTTCCATATGAATGACCTTGCCGCCGGCTTCCTCGATGCGTGCAGCCGCCGTCATCACGTCCATCACCATGAACGGGGGCACATCGCTGCGGCGTGACGGCGCAAGCAGGCGCCGTGCTGCAGATATACTTGCAGTTTTCGACGGTTGTCTCGGCATGGTTTGCAGCGTGCCGCGTTATCGCCGCATTCGCGCGGTGTGTCCTGTTCGCGGCGGGTTGGCCGGGTCATGCGCGAGGGGTGCGTTGACCCCTATCGGCCCCGCCCCTAGCGTGCAATCGAGTACAACCGAAGCGCGGCGCGACTTTTTCATGATCGGTACGAATAGAGCTAGCAAACCGGATCGCGCGACACCAGCGGTCACACGCGCCCGGCCGAGGCCCGTCGCGAGGCGCCTGGTGACCGTTGCGGCTCTTGCCGCGCTCCTGCAGCCACAGTTCGGCGCGGCGCAGCCGGCCCCGGACGGCCCGAAGCTCAATGTCATTCGCGATACGGAAATCGAAGAACTGCTGCGCGACTACATGCGGCCGATTTTGAAGGTGGCGAAGCTTGGCGGCCAGAATATCGACGTGGTGCTAATCGGTGACCGCGCGTTCAATGCGTTCGTGGCCGATGGGCGGCGCATCTTCGTCAACATCGGCGCGCTCTACGAAGCGGACACGCCAAACCAGATCATCGGCGTGCTCGCGCACGAGACTGGCCACATCGCCGGCGGTCACCTCGCGCGCCTTCGCGAGCAGATTTCCACCGCGCAGACCGCAGCGATCGTTGCCCTGCTGGTTGCGCTTGGAGCCGCGGTCGGCGGTGTTGCGACCAACTCGCCCGGCATTTCGCAGGCGCTTCCCGGGCTGATGACGGGACCGCCGGAACTAATCCGGCGTTCGCTGTTGAGCTATGTGCGGCAGCAGGAGGAAGCGGCGGACCGCGCGGCCGTGAATTTCCTCAATTCGACCGGCCAGTCGACCAAGGGAATGCTCGAGACGTTCCAACGCTTCGCCGATCAGACTCTGTTTCTTTCGCGATCCGTCGACCCATACACGCTCAGCCATCCAATGCCGCGCGAACGCATTGCGGCGCTGGAGGCTCTCGCGCGCGAGAGCCCGTACTACGAGAAAAGGGATTCGGCGCAGTTGCAGGCTCGCCACGACATGATGCGGGCGAAGCTCTCGGGCTTCGTCGACCGACAGGATGCACTGTTGCGCCGCTACCCGCCGTCCAACAACAGCCTGACCGCGCGCTACGCACGCGCGATCGGCAGCTATCGCTTCGGCAACATGCGCGACGCGATCACGAGCATCGACTCGCTGATCGCCGAGCAACCGAACAATCCGTACTTCCACGAATTGAAAGGTCAGGCGTTTCTCGAAAGCGCACGCGCGAAGGACGCGATCGCGCCGTTGCGCCGCGCGGTCGAGCTATCGCACGGATCGCCGTTGATTCGGATGATGCTCGGTCAGGCTCTCGTGCAATCGGGCGACGCGGCACTCGCGGAGGAAGCGGTCGCCGAGTTGCGCCAGGCTCTCTCCCGCGAACCAAACGCTCCGCTTGGTTACCGTCAGCTCGCCATCGCGCTCGGCCGCAAGGGTGACCGCCCGAACGCGGATCTCGCGTCGGCGCAAGCGAGCTTTAACGAAGGTGACTTCAGTACTGCCCGGCAGCTCGCCGCCCGCGCGCAGCGTGGGCTCCCCAAGGGCACGCCCGGATGGCTCAAGGCTGACGATATCGTGAGTTACAAGCCGCCAAAGATCGGGCAAAACTGACCCGCCCACAGGAGATCGACTGATGATTCCGTTCCGTTCGCTGCGCATGCCGCTTTGCGCCCTCGCCTTCGCAGGCGTCATCGCGGCTGGCGCCGGCTTGCCCGCTGTCGCGCTGGACGCGAACGACCGCAAGCAGGTCGAGGCGATCATCAAGGAATATCTCATCAAGAACCCCGAGGTCCTGCGCGACGCGATCATGGAATTGCAGAAGCGCGAGGCGGAAGCGGAGTTGAAACAGCGCACCGCCGCGGTCAAGCAAAACCAGAAGCTGATCTACGATTTGCCGCGCGGGGTCGTCATCGGCAATAAGAACGGCGATGTCACCCTGGTCGAGTTCTTCGACTACAACTGCGGTTACTGCAAGCGCGCGCTCGACGACATGGTGACCCTTATGAAGGGAGACACGAAGCTCAAATTCGTGCTGAAGGAATTCCCGGTGCTCGGACAGGGCTCCGAGGAAGCAGCCCGGGTCGCCGTCGCCGTACGCATGCAGGACAAGGACGGCACCAAATATCTCGACTTCCACCGGCGTTTGCTTGGCACGCGCGGCGAGGCGAACAGCGCCCGCGCGCTCGCGGCCGCGAAGGACGCCGGCCTCGACATGGGGCAAATCGAAAAGGATCTGAAGAGCGATGAGGTCCGGGCGACGCTCGATGAGAGCAGGCAGCTCGCGGATGCGCTTGGGATCTCCGGAACGCCGAGCTACGTGGTCGGGGGCGAAGTGGTCCCGGGCGCCGTTGGCGCGTCCACCTTGGCGAAGATCGTCGCCGCCGTGCGCAAGTGCGGGGCAGCGACCTGCTGAGTGGCGATCCTCAGTGGGTGAACCGTATTCGGCCGATATCGTTTAGATCGTAGCCGCCCAATTCCTTCGCGTGTGCGCGGATCGCGGGGGATCTCCAGAAATCGGTCGCCGCCTGCATGGGTGCGCGGAAATATTCCCGCTGGCGAACCACAAGATCGAACCGTTCCCACAAAATCGGCACGAAACCGAGGCCGGCTGCATCCGCCACCGCCCGAATTGCAATGCCGCAGTCCGCGCGCCCGGCCTTGATTGACTGCGCGACGTCCGCTCCTGTCGGGCACGGCGGCTTGATGAAAGCGATTTGTCGGGCACTGATGCGCGCGCGATGCAACAGCAATTGCAACAACAACTGCGCGCCCGCGCCTTCGGGCCGCGTCGCCACGCGAGCACGGCTCCGCTCCACGTCCTTTAGATCGTTCAGTCCCATCGGATTTTTGGGTCCGACCAAGAGGCCAACCTCGCGCCGCACGAAACCGAGCAGAACCGCGTCGTGGAAACCTGGTCGCGTTTGGACCGCCTCGACATTTGCATCGCTGTCGCCGTTTTCCGTGGCGTGCAAGTGGATGCCGGCCGCCGTGAGTTCGCCACGCTGGTACCGGGTGAGCCCCGCCTCGCTCCCTTCCGCGAGGATGGCTAGTCCCGAGCCGCTCTCGCGCAGCGCCCATTCGAGCAAGGGATCGTGGCTGCCGCCGACGATCGGTGTTGGCGGCTCGCGGCCGAGGCCGTTCGGACGGACCAGACCATCCGTCAGCCACCGGTCAAGCTCGTCTTTCGGAAAAAGCCAACGGCCCGTGATCTTGGTGCACGGGATCGCGCCCTCAGCCACCAATTCGTAGAGCTTGCGCTCCTTGAGTTTGAGATATTCGGCGGCTTCCGCTGTTGTAAACAACCGCACGCAAGGTCCATGCGTCTAAAAGACTGATCCAATCGGCGGTCAGATTAGCACGGGGGCAAGTCCGGGATAGCTGACCGTTCCCGGCGCCCAGACTCCCTTCGCTGAGCGCCATTCCTAATTTCACATCCTTTTCACGCTGCCAGCCCGCTCCGTTCACGTCCGGCGACTGCATCACAGACGAACCTCCGTCCGACTTCGCAACCGCGAAGCCTCACAATGGAGGAAATGATGAACGCTCAAACCAGCCTTTTCCATTTGCCGACCCACCTGCGACTGACGGTGATCGCGGCAGCCGTTGCCACGATCGTCGGCGTCGCAATCGCCAACGCGCCAACGGCGAACGTTGGGCTCGGATACAAGCCGGTCCCGTTCGACGGCAGCGTGATCATGGACCTGAATCCGCATGAGAAGACTTTCGGCGGGTCCACCTACACGATGTACGGACCGTTTGGTGAGCTCTCACACCATGCCGTTCCGCGCGGCGCGCAGGAGTTGCAGACGCAGACGCACGGCCTGTACGACTTCGAAGACTGAGCGATCCGGCTAGCCCGTTCGCTCCTTGACGATCGGCGCACAGGTGTCCCCCTCGGACCGCGTTGCGCCGATCGTCACGTCGCACTTACTTGCCCTTGGCGGGTGCATCGCCGTTGACTTTCGTCGCTGCCCAAATTGCGCCGTCCGGCGTGGATTTTGAGTTGCTCAAGCCCGTCTCGCGCCACTGGGTCGAGGCCCTGCCCGCCCAATCTTCGCCCCCCGATTAACGCACGAAAAGGATAGAGCGAGGACGACGTCGCTTACCAGATGCTCAGATTGTGCGGATCAAACGGACCGCTCAACCGGAATGCTTCGGCAATCCATCTCGTATTCCAGGTCCTGGACCGGCGGCCGATTGAAATGCCAGATCGCGCCAGATCGCGCCGCGCCGCGACGGACGATCTCGTCGGCGAAAAACGGATGGATGTCCTGTACGGTATAAATTTGCGTTGCGGTCGTATCGCCCCAGCCATAGCCGAGCGCGGCAAGGCGGCGCTCCATTTCGCCGATAACAAAGAGCGCCTTTGCACGCATGCCGTCCGGGCTTGTGTCGCCCAGCCGGATCGCGTGGTCGCGGTAATTTTCCTTTCCTTCAAGTGTCTCGCCGCTACCGGCGACCACGAAAGAGGGGACCGTCTCGTCGGCAACTTCGGTGTAGCAGAAAGCATGGAACGACGGCTCGCGTGGGGGATTGATGGCGGGGCAGACATTGCTACGGGCCACCGGGTTACTGGCACCGTCGAAGATGCCCCATCGCGTCAGTTCGGCGACATAGATCTTGTTGAAAGCGGCGAATCCCGCCTCCGTGAATGGAGCCGGAGAACGAAGTTCGCAGGCGCAGAAAGACGAGAGCGGCCGACCGGCATTCTTAATCATCTGTTCGATGCGTTTGAACCCTTCCGCCAGCGGGACCGGACTGCGAAATTGCACGCGCACAATCTGATAGCCGCGTTCGGCCGCGACGCCGGCGGAATATTGAAAGACGCCTTTGATGAATTGATACCCGCCGGCTTCGAATGGGAGTGTTTGCATTATACCTACTCTTCTTTTAGGTCGGGCATGCGCTTGAATACCGCGACGGGATTGTGCCATCGAGGCTCGACGGTGGCGTCTGCCGTCTATGCGATGTTAATCGCGCCCCCTCTGGCGATTGGGCGTAGTCTGCAAACTGTTGCTTGCATGTCCAACAAAACTTAGCGGTCGAATGCCTCCGTTCGAAAAAGCACTACAGTCGCGCGAAAACCAGCGCGAGCGCGTCTATCTCCACATCCGCCGCGCCCTGATGAGTGGCGCATACGAGCCGGGGCAGCGCATCACCGTCGCGAGCCTTTCTTCCGCGCTCGGCGTAAGCGGTATGCCGGTGCGCGAGGCGCTACGGCGCCTGGCCGCGGAGCGGGCGCTGGAGATGCAGCCCAGTCGATCGGCTACGGTGCCGCGCCTTTCCCGCATGGACATCCTCAAGTTGCGCGAGGTCCGTGAACTGCTCGAGGGCTATGCGGCCGCACAGGCGGTGCAGAGAATAACGGCGCCGGAGTTAGACGAAGTGACGCAACTGCAAATCGCCGCCGCGGCCGCGCGCAGCCGCCACGACGGCAAGGCGATATTGCGCTACAATGAGGAGTTCCATTTCAAGATCTACGAGGCCGCGCGGATTCCGACGCTCGTGGATGTCATCGCGGTGCTGTGGCTGCATTCGGCGCCGACCATGAACATCTTGTTCCTGCCGGAATATTTTCAGCGCTATCCGGACAAGGTTCAGAACAAGAACAATGAAGCCCTGGTTGGCGCCCTTCGGGCCGGCGATCCCGACGCCGCCGCGCAGGCGGTCCGAGACGAGATTGCGACCGGCAGCCGGCTGCTTGACCAGATAATGCGGGAAATCGACTGGGATCGTGTCGGCGACTCCAGCCGCATATTTGATCAAAAGATGACTTGGGTGCAACGCAAGTAATCATTGATTTTACGAGTGTATCAAAAAGATAAGCCGCAATTTTTTGATCAAAATTGCAGTCCCGCATTGACCCCTCTTTTTTTTTGGTATCCCATTTGAGGGCGTGTGCGGCCGGAAATTGGGCTGCGCGGGGACCATGTAGGAATGCGTGTTCGCATCGGGGCCGATGTCGGCGGGACGTTCACCGATTTGATCTATCTCGCCGCGGATGGCGCCGTGCGTGTTGCCAAGGTGCTATCGACGCCCGACGATTATTCGCTAGCCATTCTTGACGGCGTGAAGAATGAATTCGCCGCACGCCCCCATAACGGAGCTTCGATCGCGGAGCTGGTGCATGGCACGACGATCGCAACGAACGCCATCCTCGAACGCAAAGGCGCGCGCGTCGGCCTTCTGACAACCTTCGGCTTTCGTGACGTTCTCGAAATCCGGCGGGTGCGGATGCCGGTACTCTACAGTCTGCAATGGGAGAAGCCGAAGCCGCTCGTCCGGCGGGCCCTGCGCTACGAGATCAACGAGCGGATTGGTGCGGGCGGCACGGTGCGACAGGCGCTCGACATCGACGACGCCAAGCGCGCGATCGCCGCACTGAAGGAAGAAGGCGTCGAAGCCGTCGCCATCTGCTTCCTTCACAGCTACGCCAACGACGCGCACGAACGCGCGGTAGGCGCGCTCGCGGCTGAAGCTTTCGAATTCGTCTCGATGTCCTGCGATGTCCTTCCCGAGATGCGCGAGTATGAGCGCACCGCAACGACGGTCGTGGATTCCTACGTGAAGCCGGTGGTGCAGAAATATCTCGATCGTCTCGGCGCTGGGCTCAAGAAAGTTGGCTCATCGGCGCCGATCAGCGTGATGCAATCGAATGGCGGCGTAGCATCGGCGAAGCTTGCCGCCAGTCAGCCGGTCCGCATTATCGAGAGCGGTCCTGCTGCCGGGGTCGTTGCCGCCTTGGCGGCAGGCCGGCACGCGAAATACCCCAACCTGATCACGTTCGATATGGGCGGAACGACTGCCAAGGCATCCATCATCGAAAAGGGCGAGATGACACTCACCGCCGAATACGAGGTCGGCGGCAGCGTGAGCCAGGGTAGCCGGCTGATCAAGGGCGGCGGATATCTGATCCGCGTGCCGGCCATTGACGTCGCCGAGGTGGGGGCCGGGGAGGAAGTATCGCCTGGATCGATGCGGGTGGCGTATTGCGCGTTGGACCGGAAAGCGCCGGGGCCGCACCGGGACCGGCATGTTACGGCCGCGGCACGCAGCCCACCGTGACGGATGCGAATGTCATTCTGGGTTTTCTCAACCCCGAGTATCTTGTCGGCGGCGACCTACGCATCAATCGCGCGCGCGCCGAAACCGCGATCCTGGAGAGGATCGCAAAGCCGTTGGGCATCGATCTGATCACGGCCGCAGCCGGCATCCACCGCGTGGCCAATTCCACAATGCAGCGTGCGATCCGCTCCGTGAGCATCGAACGCGGACGCGACCCGCGCGACTTCGCCTTGATGGCTTTCGGCGGTAACGGGCCGGTTCACGCCGCTGGGTTGGCGGCCGAACTCGACATTACTCGCGTGATCGTGCCCCCGTGGCCCGGCCTTTTCAGCGCGATAGGCCTGCTCGCATCGAACGTCGAGCAACTCTACTCGCAATCGCTGGTATCGCGGCTGACCAAACTCGACGTAGCGGCGGCCGAGAACGTGCTCCAGTCGATGGAGGCGCGCGCGCGCCGGGAGTTCGCTGCCGAAGGCTTCGACGAAGACAGACTTGCATTACAGCGCTTCGCCGACCTCCGTTACCGCCAGCAAATTTCCGAAATCATGATCCCGCTGCCGCGACGCGCGCTCCGCGTGGGCGACGTTGCTGCCCTGACCGAAGCCCTTCATCAGGAGCACGCAACGACTTTCGGCTACGACACGCGGGACGTCGAGGTGGAGATCGTTGCGCTGAAACTACGCGCCCGGGGGCTGCGAGCGAAGGATGCGGCGACAATCGACTGGAGTTCGCGCGCCTGCGGACCAACGGCGAGGCAACAGCCGTCCCGTCTACTTCGGTCCCGACCACGGAACGCTGTCGACGCCGGTCATCGGCCGCGGCGACGTCGAAACGAAAGGAATGCAGGGACCGGCCATCATTGAAGAATATGAACTCGACGACGATTGTTCCGCCCGATTGGAAAGTCGGGCAGCCGACGGCGGGCTTCCTCGAACTGGAACGGACCTCATGAGGCCCTCGACGATCCGCGACTCGGCCATTGATCCAATCACCTTCGAGGTGTTGCGTAACGGTCTCGATGCGATCGCCGACGAGATGGCCTATACGATCGTCCGTAGCGCGCGCTCGACAATGATCAAGGACTGCATGGATTATTCCGCGTCCTTGTGCACCGCTAAGGGGGATCTGATCGCGCAGGCGGTGAACATTCCAGTGATGATGTGCTCGATCCCGGACGCGCTTTACGTGGTAGTGAAGAAATTCAAGGACAATCTTTTTCCGAACGACTGCATCATTCTTTCCGATCCGTATGAAGGTGGCTCGCATCTGCCAGACATCTTCATGTTCACGCCGGTCTTCCATGATGGCCGCCTCATCGCGTTCTCCGCAACTTGCGCGCATCATGCCGACGTGGGCGGTATGGCGCCTGGCAGCGCCGCGACCGAGGCCTTCGAAATCTATCAGGAAGGACTGCGCATCCCGGCGGTGAAGCTCTACGAGAGAGGCAAGCCGAATGCCGCTCTCTATGAGACCATCCTGCGAAATGTCCGCTTTCCGAAGACTCTTCGCGCGGATCTGGAGGCGCAGCGAGCCGCCAATGCGATCGGCGAACGCGAGGTGATGCGGTTAGTCGCACGCTACGGCGACAACACCTTGGTCGCGGCGATGGAGAGCCTGCTCGATTACAGCGAAAGGCTCTGCCGCGAGGCCATCCGCGCCATGCCGGACGGCGTCTATGAATTCACCGACTTCGTCGACGAGGATGGAATCGGTCCCGATCCGATTCCGATCCGCCTCAAGCTCACCATCCAAGGCGATCACGTGATCGCGGATTTCACCGAGTCATCGCCTCAGGTCCGCAGTTCGCTGAACTGCTCGCTCTCGGTCACCAAAGCGAGCGCCTACACGGCGATCAAGTGCTTCTGCGACAACGAATTTCCGCCAAATTCCGGCTTCTTTCGCCCGATCGAGGTCATCGCCCCGGTGGGCTCGCTCCTCAACGTCGCCTATCCGGGCGCTACGTTCATGCGCGGCCTCACGATCTACCGGATCAACAACACCCTGTTCGGTGCTCTGGCGCAGGCCATGCCGGATCGAGCGATCGCAGCTGACGAAGGCGGCACATCGATTGTCTTGATGGAAGGACGCGACGATTCGGATGAGCGCTTCCTTTACATGGAGACCATCTCGGGAGCGTGGGGCGCGCGCGCCAACCGCGACGGAATTGATTGCGCCTCGAACGTGACCGGGCTGCAATCCAACACTCCGGTCGAAATCCTCGAGACCGAGTATCCGCTGGAGGTTGTGCAATACGGGTTCGTCCCGGACAGCGGCGGTGCCGGGCGCCATCGCGGCGGCGTGGGCCTCATTCGCGAGTATCGCTTTATGGCAGAAAAAGGCACGCTGCAGATGCGGGCGGATCGGGTCCGCTTCGCGCCTTACGGCCTATTTGGCGGCGCGCCGGCCGGGAAGAGCGGAAATATCTTCGATCCCTATGGGGCGAATACCGCGCTCGAAGCCAAAGTAAAGAACAGGCCCATTCGCCGCAACGATGTCGTGCGGCACATTCTGGCAGGCGGCGGCGGCTATGGCTGGCCATTTGAGCGCGCAGTCGATGCCATCGTCGACGACGTGCGCGACGGCAAGGTTACGGTGAAAGCCGCGCGCGATCTCTACGGGGTGGCGCTCGATGACGTTACATTTAAAGTCGATGAGAGCGCGACCGCGCGGTTGCGCGAAGCGCTGCGTGCAAAGGTCGATGTGGGGATGCCGCCTCTTTACACCCAGTGAGATCACTGGCGGCGGGTAATTAAAGGCTGGCGAGCGGGCAAATCGCACCTCGCCATTCCGGAGGGACGACCAATGCGGCTGAAGGACAAAACCGCGCTGGTTACTGGCGGCACGCGCGGAATTGGCGCGGCCATGGTGCGTGCCTTCCTCGCGGAAGGAGCGAGGGTCGTGTTTTCTGGCCGAACCAAGGAGAATGTCGAAAAGGCACGCGCGCATCTGCCGTCCGACGGCAGCGTAATTGGAATCGCGGCCGATCTAGAGCAACCCGACGCCGCCGCGACGCTCGCGCAAGCAGCATTACGGCATCTCGAACGTCTGGATATTCTGGTCAACAACGCCGGCATCGTGACCGGCGCGAGCGAGTGGGACCTGACGCCCAAAGAATGGGATCGCGTCCAGGCGGTCAACGTGCGCGCGACATTTTTCCTCAGCCAGGCAGCAGGCCGCGCAATGTGCGAGCGTGGTCGCGGCAGCATCATCAATTTCTCATCCATTGCCGGACAGCATGGCGGCATTGCCGGCAGTCCGGCATATGGAGCCGCCAAGGCAGCGGTGATCGGCATCACGCGTTCGCTCGCGCGCCGTTTCGGTCCGCGCGGTGTACGGGTCAACTGCATCGCGCCGGCCGACATCGAAACCGACATGACGGCGGCCTGGCCGCAGGAGCTTCGGCAGAAACTGATCGGCCTGACACCCCTCGCCCGCTTCGGAGAGCCGGACGAAGTTGCCGGATCCGCGGTGTTTCTGGCGTCCGACGAGGCCGCATTCATCACCGGACAGACGCTCTCGGTGAACGGCGGCGCGTACATGAGCTAACCAACGAGGAGCATGATGCCGAAATTGCAGTTCAAGTTCGAGCGGGGAAAGAGCTTCACCGCGACGGTATTCGTGGACAAGGCGCCGCGCACCTGGGACGCCATCAAGTCCGTGCTGCCGATCACCCTCAAGGCGTACAACGCGCGTTGGACCGGTCGCGAAACCCATACCAAGATCGACATTCCGAACAAGCCGCCGCGCGAGAACCAGGTTCTGAATGCGGGTATCGGTGACGTCATCTACGCTTGCGAATGGTCGGACCGCGACGTCACCGGATTCGAGGCGATCGGATGGTTCTACGGCACCGAAACGGTCCGCGATTGGCGCGGCGAGTCACGCGTGAATTTGTTCGCCCGCGTCGATCAGAGCGAGTGGCCCATATTGGAGGAGGTCGGACTGCGCACATGGCGCGAAGGCGGCGAGGATTGTGCGATCAGCATACTGAATGACTAAGCCTGCGACCTGCCCAAGCTCGATCCAAATTATGCGACGACATCCAGAAGGATAACGACCATGAAAATGAAACAGATCTTTGCAGTCTCAGCACTGGCCTTGACTGTCTCGTTCGGCAGCGCAATGGGACAGGCCCCTCAGGAAATACGGCTTGGCGTATTGTTGCCGACGTCCGGCGCAGCAGCGAAGTCCGGTCAAGAAACCGTCGAGGCGGTACAGTTCGCCGTCGACCTCATCAACAACAACTACGACATCGATTTTCCCTTCGCCAAGGGCGAAGGCCTGCCCGGCAAGGGCGGCGCTAAGATCAAGCTCATCATCGAGGATCACGCCGGTCTGCCCGAACGGGGCGCGTCCATTGCGGAGCGCATGATCGTCGAGGAAAAGGTACATATCCTGCAGGGATGTTTCCAAAGTTCGGTTTGCGCCACCGCCACCCAAGCGGCGGAACGGGCTGGCGTGCCCTTCGTAACCGGAACTTCGGAATTGCCTGCGTTGACCGAGCGTGGATTCCGCACACTGTTTAGCGTCACCCCAACAGCCGACGACATCGCCCGCGACTTCTTCACCTTCCTGAAGGAACAGGGCACCAAACATTCCATAAAGCTCAATTCCATCGCCGTCATGCACGTCAATGACACCTGGGGCTCGTCGCTGGCGAAGGCAGCGACTGCCAGCTACAAGGACTACGGCTACAGCGCCATTAAAACCGTCGCGTATCCGACCAACGTATCGGATCTCAAAAGCGAGGTTCTGCAGCTCAAGCGCGACAACCCCGATGTCATCCTGCAGGCCTCATTCGACACGGATGCGATCATCGCGGTGAAGGCCTATCAGGCGCTGCAGCTTCAACCCAAGGCCATCTTGGCGATGGGGGCCAGCTTCTCGACGCCCGAGTTCATCAACGCGCTTGGCAAGCTCGCCAATTTCGCCTTCTCGCACACCAAGTTCCACGCAGTGCTGCTCGAAAAGCGGCGCGGGGCAACGCAAATCAACGAGGAATATAAGAAGCGCACTGGCCGCCCGCTCTGGGATGCGCCGGCGCGCGCGTTCACGGCTACTATGGTGATCGCGGATGCGCTCAACCGGGCGAAGTCGCTTTCGCGCGACGATATTATCGCCGCGTTGAAAGAGACAAACATTCCGGGCACGGACACCATCGTTCCCTACAAAGGCGTCAAGTTCGATGCCCGCGGGCGGAACGAGCTTGCCAACGGTCTGATCACGCAGATTCAGGACGGCAAGCACTTCGCCGTATGGCCGGCCGATGTAGCCGAGCGGCAAGCGGTGTTTCCGATTCCGGCATGGGATGCCCGCTGAGCTGCCGGCATTGCAATCGAAACGGGTCGGGGCGCCATGGACACGGCGCCCTGACCTTTCCTTTCAGCGCATGAACACCGACGTCCAGAGCATGACCGCATGATCTATGTCCAGGTCATGATCGACGGGATCATCGTCGGCTTGATGTTCGCGCTTGTCGCGATGGGACTGTCGTTAATTTACGGCGTGATGAACATCGTGAACTTCGCGCATGGCGAGTTTCTGATGCTCGCGATGTTTCTGAGCTTCTTCCTCTGGCATTTTTTCGGCATCGACCCGATTTTTTCGCTGGTCCTTGTTGCCGCAGTCCTGTTCGCCTTCGGGGTTCTGGTTTATCGGCTACTGACAAAGCATATCGTCGGCCAGAGCCTCATCTCGCAGGTTTTGGCGACTTTCGGCTTGTTGATCTTCCTGCAAGCGTTCGCCAATTTCCTTTGGAAGGCGAACATCCGCACTGTGAACGACAGCGTCATCACCGGATTCTTTCAGGTAGGCGATCTGTTCTTCTCGCTGCCCGAAGTGGTGTCGGCGGGTGGCGCCGCCGTGGCGGCGCTCGGTTTTTTCTGGTTCTTGAACCGCACCGAAACCGGACTGGCATTGCAGGCGACCGCGGAAGATTATCAGGCCGCCAAGCTGATGGGCATCAATACCGACCGGATGTTCGCGCTCGCCTGGGGCTTGAGCGCGGCCGCGGTCGCGGTCGCGGGTGCACTGCTCGCATCGCATTTTGCCGTTTACCCGCAGGTTGGCGCGCGCTGGGTTCTGCCGGCCTTCGTCGCCGTCGCGATCGGCGGCTTCGGCAACATCACGGGGGCGTTCTGGGGCGGCATC
The DNA here is from genome assembly GCA_963711595.1 of uncultured Alphaproteobacteria bacterium. Taxonomy (GTDB): domain Bacteria; phylum Pseudomonadota; class Alphaproteobacteria; order Rhizobiales; family Xanthobacteraceae; genus JAUSIF01. Next base: position 106,109 of record CAVQER010000004.1, on the reverse strand, counting down.
ATCGTGGGCATCGTGCAGGTTTATGGCGGCTTCCTGACCGACCCAAGCCTCAAGAATATTTTCCCTTATGCGCTCTTCCTACTGGTGGCCTTCTTCCGGCCCTACGGCATCCTGGGAAGCAAGTGAATGCGCAGCCGCCGCATTGAAGGAGTTCCGGTGCCGATCGTGCTGATCGGTCTGGCGATGCTGTGCATCTATCCGTTGGTCTTCAGGACGCCGTCGCTCCAGAACACGATGATCCTGACGCTGCTGTTCGGGGCCATGGGGTCGGCCTGGAACATCCTTGGCGGCTATGCGGGTCAGGTGTCGCTCGGACACGGCGTCTATTTCGGCATCGGCGCCTATACGATCGGATTTCTGTACGTCAATTATATGCTCTCGCCATGGCTTACGTGGCCGATCGCGCTGCTGCTCACTGCCCTGGCCGCGACGATCATCGGCGTACCGACATTCCGCCTGCGCGGGCATTACTTCGTGCTTGCAAGCGTGTTCATCGCCGACGCGATTTATACCGTGGTCTCGAACACAAACGCGCTCGGCGCCGCGATCGGCATCGAGTACCCGCTCAGTCGTAAGGACGATCTGTGGAGCTCGCTGTGGGCGCTCCAGTATCACGGCAGCAAGCTGCCGTACTACTATGCGGTGCTGGCACTGTTCGTGCTCAGCGTCACCGTGTCCTGGCGCATCCAGCAGATGCCGCTCGGCTACTATCTTCGCGCCATCCGGGACGATCAGGACGCCACGCAGAGCCTCGGCATCGACGTGGCCCGCTATAAGCTCATCGCACTCCTGATCAGCGCCGCGATCGTAACAATGTGCGGTATCTTCTATGCGCAGTACGTTCTCTATATCGAGCCAACTGCAACGATGTCGCTGGCGTTGAGCGTGCAGATTGCCTTCATCGCGATCTTCGGAGGCGTCGGGATGTTGTGGGGTCCGGTCCTCGGTGCGTTTATAATCGTCCCGGCGACCGAGACCCTCCGAATCTATTTCTCCGGAGCGATCGCGCCGAAGATCGGCAATTCCAGCCTGTCGTCGCAGATCGCCTACTATCTCTCCGGCGGCGGCGGCAATGTCGACCTGATCTTCTTCGGTCTCCTCGTGATGGTCATCGCACGCTTCCAGCCGAACGGACTGCTCGGTCTTTTTCGGCGGATGCGATGAGAGCGAGCCAGCCCTGTCTGACCGCCTCCGGGCTCACGAAGTCCTATGGCGGCGTCGCTGCGAACCGCTCGATCTCTTTTACGGTGATGTCCGGCGAAATTTTCGGCGTCATCGGACCGAACGGCGCCGGCAAGACCACGCTCTTCAATCTGGTGTCGGGCTTTGAGCGACCCGATGACGGATCGACCGAATTTGAGGGTGCGAACATTACCGGGCTTCGGCCGGACCGGCTCAACCGTCTCGGCATCGCTCGCACTTTCCAGATCATGAAACCGTTCCTCCGCATGACCGTGGAGGAAAACGTCATGATCGGGGCGCTGCCGCGAAGCGGCGGGCTCAAGGAAGCGCGAGAGCGCGCGCAATACTGCATCGCTCTCGTCGGGCTCGAAGAGAAATCCAAAATGTTGGCCCATGAACTCAGTACCGGCCAACGCAAAAGGCTCGAAATGGCGCGAGCCATGGCGACCCAGCCGAAACTCCTGTTGCTCGACGAGATCACCGGCGGCGTCGACCTTCCGAACGTGCGCGGACTGGTCGAGCTTGTTGGAAAGCTGCGCAAGGAAGGGATCACACTGCTGATCATCGAACACAACATACGCGTGATCATGCAACTCGCGGATCGCGTCATGTTCCTGCATCTAGGACGAAAAATGGCGGAAGGCTCACCGGGCGAGGTCGCTTCCGACCCGGAAGTGAGGCGGCTCTATCTCGGAGTAAGCGATGCTTGAACTCCGCGACGTCGATGTCGTTTACGGCGACTTCCAGGTGCTGTGGAAAGTGAACCTGACGATCAATGCAGGTGAAATCGTCTGCGTGCTCGGACCAAACGGCGCGGGCAAGAGCACGGTACTCAACGCTGTCACAGGACTTGCCCCGCGGCGCGACGGAAAGATCATCTTCGAGGGCCAGGACATATCCGAAGTCCCCACGCACGACATGGCCCGTCGCGGCATCTCACTCGTGCTGGAGCGGCACCGCCTGTTTCCGTCGCTGACCGTCCGGCAGAATCTGCTTCTCGGGGGTTACAATACCGAGGCGCGCCAGCGCCGAGCAGAAACCCTGGAGTGGGTGGAGACGCTCTTCCCGTTCCTGTCCGAACGTCATGCGACGCCCGCGCGGGTGCTCAGCGGCGGCCAGCAGCAGATGGTTGCGATAGCGCGGGGTTTGATGTCGCGGCCACGGTTGTTGATGCTCGACGAGCCCTTACTGGGCCTCTCTCCCGCAATGAGCGAAGAGATTTGCGGAATCATCACCCGGCTCAACAAGGATGGGGTGGCGATCCTGTTCAACGAACAGAATGTGCCGCGCGCGCTCGCCATGTCGCACCGGGGCTATCTGCTCGAAAGCGGTCGCGTCGTCTTGAGCGGCCCGGCGCAGGAAATGCTCAGCAACGAGATAATCACCGCCGTCTATTTCGGCGTGTGAAGCCTGGGTGCCGTGGCCAAGATGCCACGGCGCTGATGCTTGACGAGCCGCTGACCTCGCAAGTGCTGCCTATCTGAAACGGCTCGCGGCCGAAGCGGGAATTCCAATTCGGTACGTCGGCCACCAGCACGATGAGATCGCGTCCCTCGCGTCGACACCCTGGACAAGGGCCGGCTGGTTAACGTCGCAAGAGGGCCAAGAGCCCGATAGGCTTCCCCCGGGGCGTTCCCCTTTCTATAAGGAATGCGCGGCGGGCCATGGGGGCCAGCTGACCAATCCCTGCAGGCGGCATGGCAAGCCTCGTCTACGTCATCAACGGGCCGAACCTGAACTTGCTCGGCAAGCGCGAGCCGGAGAAGTACGGCCGTGCGACGCTGGGCGACGTCGAGAAGCTGTGCCGCGATACCGCCAAGAAACACGGGCTAAGCGTCGAATTCCGCCAGTCGAACAAGGAAGGCGACATCGTCGACTTCATCCAGGAGGCAGGCGCGAAGAAGGCCGCAGGCATCGTGATCAATCCGGCAGGCTATACGACGACATCGGTCGCGATCCTCGACGCGATCCTCGCCGTGAACCTGCCGACGATCGAGATTCACATCACCAATATCCACGCGCGCGAGGAATTTCGCCAGAAGTCGCGCGTCTCAAAAGCGGCCCGCGCCGTGATCTGCGGGTTCGGGGTCGAAGGCTATGCGCTCGCCATTGCCGGCCTCGCATCCCTCGTGAAGGCGAAGAAGTAGACTCATGTTCCGCCGCAAGATCGAAGTCGACTCCGCATTGATCGCCGAGCTCACGCAGCTGCTCGAGGCGAACAATCTTACCGAGATCGAGGTGCAGCGCGGCGATCAGCGCGTGCGTGTTGCGCGTGGTGGAACCGTCGTGACGGCGGCACACGCGAATCCCGCCCCGGCCCTCGCCGCCGTGCCTGTCGCCAGCGATGCAAAATCCCATCCCGGCGTCGTCACCTCACCCATGGTCGGCACGGCGTATCTCTCACCCGAGCCCGGCGCCAAGCCGTTCGTCGAAGAGGGCAGTGAAGTCACCGCAGGCCGGACGATCCTGATCGTTGAGGCGATGAAGACCATGAACGCGATCCCGGCGCCGCGGGCCGGCAAGGTCACGCGCATCCTGGTCGAAGACGGCCAGCCGGTGGAATTCGGCGAACCGCTCATGATCCTCGAATGAGGATTGCGTTCGCATGTTCGACAAGATCCTGATCGCGAACCGCGGCGAGATCGCGCTCCGGGTATTGCGCGCGTGCAAGGAACTCGGCATCGCGACGGTCGCGGTGCATTCGACCGCCGATGCAGAGGCGATGCACGTCAAACTCGCAGACGAGAGCGTGTGCATCGGCCCGCCTCCGGCGCGCGAATCCTATCTCAATATTCCTTCGCTCCTTGCCGCGTGCGAGATCACGGGCGCGGAGGCGGTGCATCCGGGTTACGGATTCCTGTCCGAGAACGCGCGCTTCGCTGAGATCCTGAACGATCACGGCGTAAAATTCATCGGTCCGTCGCCGCAACACATCCGCATGATGGGCGACAAGATCGAGGCGAAGCGCACGGCGAAGCGGCTCGGGATTCCCGTCGTTCCGGGCTCCGAAGGGGGCGTTACGTCGGATACGGAAGCGGCCCGCATCGCAAAGGAAATCGGCTTTCCAATACTGATCAAGGCGGCGGCGGGCGGCGGCGGGCGCGGCATGAAGGTCGCCCGCAACGCGGCAGAACTTCCGATCGCACTCGCGACCGCCCGGGCGGAGGCGAAGTCGGCATTCAATGACGACGCGGTCTACCTGGAAAAATATCTTTCCCACCCGCGGCACATCGAGATTCAGGTGCTCGGCGACGGGCGCGGGGCGGCAGTGCATTTAGGCGAGCGCGACTGCTCGCTGCAGCGGCGGCATCAGAAGGTGTGGGAGGAAAGCCCCTCGCCCGCGCTCAACGCGGCGAACCGGGAGAAGATCGGCGATACGGTCGCCGCCGCCATGCGCGAGCTCAAGTACCTCGGCGCAGGCACGGTCGAGTTCCTGTACGAGGACGGCGAGTTCTACTTCATCGAGATGAACACGCGCCTGCAGGTCGAGCATCCGGTGACCGAGATGGTCACGGACATCGATCTCGTGAACGAGCAGATCCGGATCGCAGCCGGAAATCCGCTCTCGATCGCGCAGGAAGATATCCATTTCGAGGGGCACGCGATCGAGTGTCGGGTCAACGCGGAGAACCCGCGCACTTTCGTGCCCTCGCCGGGCCGCATCAGCTACTACTATCCGCCAGGCGGACTCGGCGTCCGCGTCGATTCCGCCGTGTACCAGGGCTATTCGATTCCGCCGTTCTATGACTCGCTGATCGGCAAGCTGATCGTGCACGGCAAGACGCGCAACGAATGCCTCTCCCGGCTGCGGCGCTCGCTCGATGAGTACGTGGTCGACGGGATCGAGACCACGTTGCCGCTCTTTCGCCAACTCGTGCGCCATCGCGACATCATCGACGGCAACTACGATATCCATTGGCTCGAGCGGTATCTCGCCGAGTGAGCGTCAACCGAGGAGGCAGCAATGATACGGGCAATTCTCGTTGTGGTGCTTCTCGCGGTTGGTTCAGTGCGGGCGCAGACGCAGGAGAGCGTTCAGGTCGGCGGCAAGCAGGCGTTTCTGCACAAGCCCGCAAATGCGCGGGCAAGCGCGATCCTTGTTCCGGGCAAGGGCGGAATCGATCCGTCGGACCCGCTCTTGCGAAATCGCGCTGCATTGAACGCCCAGGGGATCGCGACGCTCACCGTCCCGCACGGCACCGTCCTCGGAGAAGCGGTGCAATACATGCGCAAGGTAAAGGAGCCGGTCGCACTGGTCGGGATGAGCGCGGGCGTGAGCTTCGCCGCGCGCGGCGTCGGCAACGGAGCGAAGCCGGACTCGCTCGTGCTCATTTCCGGGTCGCTGATGGCACCCGGCAAGCTACCTGCACAGGATGCGTTGAAGACCCCTTCTGTAATGCCGCGCACACTCGTGCTTCACAACCGCAACGACGCATGCGAGCTCACTCCGGTTGCCGCGGTCGAACCGTTCGTGAAATGGTCGGGCGGACGGGCGAGCGTAGTGTGGATCGGTGGAAGCGGCGGCGGCAAAGACCCATGCGGACCGAACTCTGCGCACGGATTCATGGGCGCTGACGGGCAGGTCGTCGGCGCGATCGTCAGCTTCATCGCGCGTTAGCAAACTGGACCCCCTCCGACCCCTCGCCTATCCTTTAAGGATGGTGAGGACGATTGGCTGGTTTATCGGCGCCGTACTGATCCTTTGCGCGGCCGCGAGCGACGCGCGCGCGCAGGGAAGTCCACGTGTTCATGTCATCGACATGAAGGGGGCGATCGGAATTGCCACCCAACGGCAGTTAGGCCGCGCGATCGAACAGGCGCAGCGGGAGAACAGCGCGGCGCTGATCATCCGGCTGGATACGCCGGGCGGGCTCGTTTCGGCGACCCGGGAGCTGATCCAGCAAATGGAGATCCTCGCCCGTCCCGATCGTCGTTTACGTCGCACCCACAGGCGCACGTGCAGCCTCCGCAGGTACATTCATCGTCTACGCTTCGCACGTCGCAGCGATGGCACCCGGCACCAACATCGGGGCCGCGACACCGGTTTCGATGGGCGGCTTGCCGGGTTTCCCAGGGCAGGACTCGAAAGACAAGGACAAGAGAAAGAGCGGCGAGAGCGCCGAGGAGCGTAAGGCCATCAATGACGTCGTCGCGATGCTGCGGAGCCTTGCGCAGCTGCGTGGGCGGAGCGTCGACTTCGCCGAAAAGGCGGTGCGCGAAGCGGCCACGCTCACCGCTGAAGAAGCGCGGCAGCAGAACGTCGTTGAGGTGGTGACAAATGATCTCGCCGGCCTGCTCGCCGCGATCGATGGCCGCAAGGTGAAGGTCGGCAATACGGAACGCACACTCGCCACCAAAGGCGCTTCCTCAACGACCATCGAGACCGACTGGCGGACGCGGCTGCTCGCGGTCATCTCCGACCCCAACGTCGCCTTCATCCTCCTGATGATCGGCTTCTACGGCATCGTCCTCGAGTTCTGGCATCCCGGGCACCTTTATTCCCGGCACGATCGGCGCGGTCAGCATCATCGTCGCGCTGATCGCGCTCTCCGCCCTGCCCGTTCACTACGGTGCGCTGGCCCTTCTCATCCTTGGCATCGGGCTGATGATCGCGGAGGTGTTCACGCCGGGCGTTGGAATCCTCGGAGCGGGCGGCCTGATCGCCTTCGTCGTCGGCGCGATCTACTTGTTCGAGGGCAGCGGATGGGACGTGGAGGTCGCAGTATCGTGGCCGGTGATTGCGGGGGCGGCTCTGACAACCGCGGGCGTGATCTTCGGCATCGTTGGGATGGCCGTGCGCGTGCATCGGCGGCCGGCCGCGGACATGATCGGCGTCGAAGGCGAGGTCATCGACTGGAGCGGCGATAGCGGGCATGTACGCGTACTCGGCGAGATTTGGAGCGCGCGTGCGAACCGCACGCTGCTCCCAACCGCCAAAGTGCGGGTCGTCGCACGACAGGGGCTGACGCTTACGGTGGAGCCGAGCTAAGGGAGCAAGCGATGTATTTTCTGCCTGATTGGAGCGGATTCATCATCCCGATCTTTGTCATCGGGTTGATCCTCGCCTACTCGATCCGCATTTTGCGGGAGTACGAGCGCGCCGTGATCTTCCTGCTCGGCCGATTCTACAAGGTGAAGGGGCCGGGTCTCATCCTCGTGCTCCCGATCGTGCAACAGGCGGTGCGCATCGACCTTCGCATTCGCGTGCTCGACGTGCCGCCCCAGGACATCATCACGAAGGACAATGTCTCGGTGCGTGTGAACGCGATCGTCTTCTACCGCGTGGTAGAGCCGGAGAGCGCCGTCATCCAGGTCGAGCACTACGACGTCGCGACGAGCCAACTCGCGCAGACGACGCTCCGTTCGGTTCTCGGTCAACACGACCTCGACGAATTGCTGTCAGCCCGCGAAAAGCTGAACGCCAACATCCAGCAGATCCTCGACCAACAGACCGATGCCTGGGGCATTAAGGTGTCGAACGTCGAACTGAAGCACGTGGACATCAACGAGGCGATGATCCGGGCGATCGCAAAGCAGGCGGAGGCCGAACGCCTGCGGCGCGCCAAGGTCATCGACGCGGAAGGCGAATTGCAGGCTTCGGAAAAGTTGATGCAAGCCGGACAGGTTCTGGCAGCCAATCCGCAGGCGATGCAGTTGCGCTATCTCACCGCCCTGCAGACCATCGCGGGCGAGCGCTCACGCACGATTATCTTTCCCGTGCCGGTCGACTTGTTCGACATGTTCCGGGCCAAGTAAGCTCGCCCAATGACTCGTCACGGCGACGTTGAAGTCGAAATCACGCCGGAAGTGCTGCTCAAGGCCTACGCCTGCGGCATCTTCCCGATGGCGGAGAGTGCCGACGATCCCGGTCTCTACTGGATCGAGCCGCAGTTGCGCGGCGTGATTCCGCTCGATGCTTTTCATGTCCCACGCCGTCTCGCGCGCAGCGTGCGGGCTGACCGCTTCGAGATCCGCATCGACAATGATTTCGACTCTGTGATCACGGCCTGTGCGGCGCCAGCACGCGGACGCGGCAAGACCTGGATCAACCGCCGCATCCGCCGCCTCTACCGCGAGCTTTACGCGCGCGGCCATTGCCACACCGTCGAGACGTGGGTCGACGGTCGTCTGGTCGGCGGACTCTATGGCGTCCAGCTCGGGAGCGCGTTTTTTGGAGAAAGCATGTTTCACCGCGAGCGGGATGCATCGAAAATTGCGCTCGTGCATCTTGTGGCGCGGCTGAAGCGTGGCGGATTCAAACTGCTCGATGCGCAGTTCATGACCGCGCATCTTGCGAACTTCGGTGCGATCGAAATCGACCGCGACCGCTATCACCGCATTCTCGCGGACGCGATACACGGTGAAGCCAGAATAGAAAGGACGCCGCTCAGCGGCGCCGAGTGCCTCGCGACGATTACAGCGTAGCTGCGGCACATCACGCATTCCGTCATGCAGTGACGAATTATCCCGAAGCCTTGCTGGTGTCGGGCGGGCCTTGCTTGCAGTCGACAAGCCACACGTCATAGATCGCGTGCTCGACCGCATTGAGTCCGGGGCTGGTCGCGAACATCCAGCCATTGAAGATACGACGCATCTTTCCGTCGAGCGTGATCTCGTCCACCTGCACGAATCCGGTCGTGTTTTGCGGCTCGGTCGGCGGGCGCGTGTAGCAAGCGCGCGGCGTCACCTGCAGCGCGCCGAACTGCACCGTCTCGTCGACGGCCGCCTCGAACGGGAAGATGCGGCCGGTGATCTTGTCGAGGCCCGAGAACACCGCCGTCGGGTTTGGAACCTTCTGCTCCGACGGACGCTCGACCGTCGCTTCGGGCAGCTGCTTCGTGGCCGGGCGGCCCTTCTGCCCGGGCTGTTGCGGTGGCAACGGTTGATTGGGATCCGGTGCTGCCTGCTGCTTTTGCTGGCCGGGTGCAGGCAGGGGTGAAGTCTGGATTCCCTGCTGCGATGGGAGGCTGCGGTGGCGGTTGTTGCGGCGGACGCTGCTGTTGCGGGATCGTCTGTCGCGGCGACATCAAGTCGTCCCAGGGATTGCGCTGCTGCGCGAGCGCAGTCGTCGCCGCGTGTGCGGCGGCCAGCAGGACAAGGATCCGGGTTAGACGCATCAAGCCATTCGACGGCGAAAGCGGTGAAATCCCCCGCCTATTGGGCCCGCTCGTTAACACGCGCTTTGCGGCGACGAAAGGGCGCGGAAATGCCGGAACTTAGCCGGTCACTCCCAGTTGATGCGGGCGTTGTGGCCTGATCCTGTATTGCCCTCGGATTGCCGCAAGCCTTGCCCAGTTCTTTGCAGGAACGAACTCATCGCCATGACTCCTCCGACTATCCCGCCCCTCACCCGCCGGCGCTTTCTTGCCATTGCCGGGGCGTCGCTCGCCACGACCGGAGAGGCGTTCGCGCAGCAGCCATTTCCGTTTCCGCCGCTCTTTCCGGCGCAAAAGGTGCAGCCGCCACCGCCGGGCGCGCAGCTGCCGCCCGGCCTGACGGCGCCGCCGAAGCCCGAAGCGCGGCAAATCACCAAGGAGGACTGGTTCGTCGAATCCGTGCCGGACGGTCCGTTCCAGATCCACAAAGTGAACTTCGAACTGCTTGACACGGAATTCCGCCGGCAGCTCGTTCCCTACACCGGGCGCGAGACGCCCGGGACGCTCGTGGTCGATCCGCGAAACTACTTCCTCTATTCGGTGCGCGAAGGCGGGCAGGCCGTACGCTACGGCGTCGGCGTCGGGCGCGAAGGATTTGGCTGGAACGGCCTCGCGACGGTCGGCCGCAAGTCGGAGTGGCCCGACTGGATTCCCCCAAAGGAGATGCGGCTGCGTCAGCCGGAATTGCCGGAGCGCGTGGCCGGCGGACCGGAAAACCCGCTCGGCGCGCGGGCGCTTTACCTCTACGAAGGCAACCGCGACACGCTTTATCGCATCCACGGCACGTTCGAGCCGTGGACGATCGGCACCAACGTCTCGTCAGGCTGCATTCGCATGTTGAACGAGGAGGTCGCCGACCTTTACCTGCGTACGCCGATCGGCACGCGCGTCGTGGTGCTCTGAAGCGAAAGGGCGACCACGTCCGCGGACGAAGCCGGCAGCAGATGTGCGATGGCGTTCGCGTAGTAGCGCAACAACGGCGTCTCGTTCGGATCGGCGCGGTAGCCGTTCTCGTCCTCGATCACGAGATGGCGTAGCTTGAGCATTCGCAGCCCTACCTCAATCGCATAGTCGCGGTCCGCGCGCGGGATATGCACGTACGCACTTGACGCTTCCAGCGCCTGGATCAACTCGAACACCCTTCCCTTGAGGTCGAGCGACGCAAGCGGTGTCGTGCCGGATTCCAGAAGCACGGTTGAAACCAGGGACACCGGCAGCGCGGGCACGACACGGCCGACCGCATCCATCAGCCGGGTGCCAAGCTTCTCGATCTCGGCGTGGCGCGGCTCGGCGGCAAGCGTGCGGAAGTCGACTTTCCGCTCGGCGAGATAACCGCGCAACGACACCGGCTCGCCGAAGCTCACGCAGGCGTATCCGAAGCGGTACCACTGGCCCCGGACCGCCATCCAGATGTGCCGCAGGAAATGCCGCGTGAACACAAGGAGATTGAAACCAAACACCGGTTTCTTGCCCGGCTCCGTGGACGCGGCGGACGTCAGCATACGATCCTCCAGCACGCGGTCGTAATTGATGCCGACCGGAATGAACACGACGTCGCGTGGACCATGCGGGTCGAAACCCGAAACCATGTAGCCAAGCAAGCCGAATTTCGGCGGGCGCAGACGTCCGTCGCGACTCAAGCCGCCCTCCGGAAAGATCGCCTGAACGACGCCTGCGCTCGTCGCCATGTGCACGTAGCGCGCAAGCACCTTGCGATAGAGCGCATCGCGTAAATCGCGGCGGATGAAGTAAGCGCCCATGGAACGGATTAGACCGCGCAGACCCCAGATCTGCGCCCATTCGCCGACGGCGTAGCTCAATGCAGAAGACGACGCTGCGACATAGGTGACGAGGACGTAATCCATGTTCGAGCGATGATTGATCACGAATACCACCGACAACTCCGGATCGACCTTGGCGAAAGCGTCGTCGCTCTTGTAGCCGATGCGCACGCGGTAGAGGATCTGCGAGATGCGCTTCGCGATGCGTGTGCCGACGCGGAAATAGGTGTAGGCGCTGAAGGAAGGAACGATCTCGCGCGCGTAGCGGCGCACCCGTTCCATGGCGAGGTCGCGCGGTACGCCCGCTTCCTTGGCGTACAGCTCCGCGGCATGCAGCACTTCGGGATCGTAGATCAGCTGGTCGATCAAGACCTGGCGCTTCGTCAGCTTGAAAGGCTGAATGTGCAGCTTCAGCCGCGTGTTCAGTTCCTCGATGGCGCGGTTCGCGCGCCGGCGCATGGCCCAGCGAACGCTCGGCACGAGAAACCGGTCGAAGAACGCAAGCGCCGCCAATACGACCACGATGACGACGAGCCAGAGCGGCAGGACAACATTGACCGACATCGCGCGACGCTCCGGGCGAGACGGCGGGCCGCTGATCCGCTATGAAGCCCCCGCCCCGAAGTCCCGACGATAGCACACGGCCCGACGACGAAATGAGCGATCTCTCTCCTGCCCTCGACGTCATGCGCCGCCGCAGTCTCCTGCGCGGCAGCACGGCCGGCCGTTGGCAGCGAAATCTGTCCGGTTACGCGTTCGGCTGGCCGTGGTTCGACGGCCTGAGCTCCTGGGCGCTGCGGCGCTTCTTCTTTCCCGCGTCGCGTCTCTGGGCAGCGGCGCAGGTCGCGAACGGCTCGCCTGAGCGTTTCTACCAGGCTGCCGGGATCGCCCGCGCGGGCGACGACGGCCAGCAACTCGCCAGGACGCTCACGCGCGTCGAGATCTTGCGGGCGCGCGCCGCGGCGATGGAAGCCGAATGGCAGCGCGTGTTCTTCGGACCCGAGGATTCGCCCGCGGCCTATCGCACCGCGGTCGAGGCGGCACGCCTCGACGCCAGCCACGAATACAATTCGGCGCGGCGATTGTTCGGTCGATGGCTATGGCGCGGCGTTCCGCCGATCAGAACTCGAAACGCAGTCGCCAGATGAAGTGGCAGCGGTCTATGGCAATGCGGCACGCGACTTTGCGCGCGTGGCGGCGGCACCCGTCATAATGCCAGCCGTCGAAGTATCGCGTACCGTGCCTGGCGCGGCCGGATCGGATTACTGGCTGCGATTCGAAGAGTCCGTCGGCTCGAACTCGGCGACGTCGTGCATGCGCGCGTGCATGAGCCGATCGGGACGAGCGACCCGCCGACGATCGTCATGGGTCATGGAATCTGTGTCGAATTCGAGAACTGGCACGGACTGATCCACGAAGCGAACACGCTGTGCGCGGCCGGCTTCCGAGTGATCCGGCCCGAGGCACCCTGGCATGGGCGCCGCACCCCGATTGGAAGTTTCGGCGGTGAGCGCCTGGTCACGCATTTCCCGGCCGCCCTCCTCGATGGCTTCGCGGGCGCACTTCAGGAATGGGCGGTGCTCGCCGACTGGTCGCGCCGCACCTCGCGCGGTCCACTCGCATTCGGCGGCACAAGCCTCGGCGCGCAGATGGCGCAGCTCGCGGCGGACTGTGCGGCCAACGGGCCCGAGCAGTTGCGCCCTGAAGGTCTTTTCCTTGTCACGCATTGCGGGCGGATGACCGACGCGACCGTGCATGGGGAAATGATCGAGATTTTCGGCACGGCGCACGACCTGCGCGCGAAGGATTGGACGCAGGAGTCGCTCGAAGCCGTGCTGGGCCGGTTGGATCCGAGCCCGCGCCCGCCGGTACCGGCTGAGCGTATCGTCAGCGTAATCGGCAGCCGCGACCGGGTAACGCCTTTCGGCTGCGCCGTGCCGCTGATCGATGCGTGGAATGTCCCCGCGGCAAACCGCTTCATCTGGGATCGCGGTCATTTCTCGATGCCGATGACGCTGATCCGCAACGCGCGGCCGGTCGAGCAATTCCGCAAAGTGATGCAACGTCTTTAGATCTGACCTCCGCGCCCGCGACGCGCAATGGCGCATCCCCACCCTTCAGGACGGCAAATGACGCCCGCTCAAACCCAGCACTTGCGGCGACGGTAGAATTTCATCTCGCGAAAGCTCTTGCGACCCTCTCCCGACATCCCGAGATAGAAGTCTTGCGCGCGGAACTTTGCTTCCAAAATGCAGGTTAGGGATCAGCTTTAGTGGCGTATCGTGGTCTGCAATGCGTGGCGCATAGGCAAGGAGGTTCTCCATGAACTCAGTGGCTCGAAATTTCCTTGGTGTGGCGGTGGCTGTTTTCGTGTGGGTGCCCGCTGCCTTGGCGCAGTCGAGCGATACCGGTTGCACGTTGGATCGCGTTGCCTGGACATTCAGGCAGATCCTGCGCTGCCAGGATGGCCTGACCATCGTGGCAGAAACCGGCGCCCAATTTACGCTGGCGGACCGTGACGGAGACGGAAACGCAGATTCGGCCACGTTGCGACTCAAGGCATTGCTGATCGAAGGCCCAGCCGGAAAGGCTAAAATCCGCTTTCAGGTGATCACGCCGCAAGCGATCGCCGCGGTGCGAGGCACGAAATGGGCGGTCGACGTCGAGCAGAGCAAGTCGTCGGTTTTTGTCGTCACCGGACGCGTTGCCGTGCGAAGGCCCAATTCGAACAGCCGGCGTGATTCTCGGACCGGGCGAAGGTGTCGACGTGGAAGAAGGATCCGGTCCCCTGACAGTGCGCCGCTGGCCGGCCGAACGTGTTTCCGCATTGATGGCGCGTCTCGGCCAGTAAGAGCTGATGAACGGGCGAGCGCTACAGACGCTGATCGCACTCGTTCTGGCAGGCATTTGGGCGTTGGGCCTCGGCTTCAAACACTGGCGCGGCGACGTGGGGTTTCTCGAGCGCGTTGAAGCGACCATGACCGATCTGCGCACGGTCATTCGCGGGCAGAGAGCAGCGCCCGCTCTACTCACCATCATTGCGATCGACGATGAGGTGGCGCGACAAGAAGGCGGCTATCCGATCCCTCGCGCCTCGCTTGCCCGGATCGTCGACACGGTCGCGAGCTTCGGTCCGAAGGTCATCGCGGTCGATCTATTGCTTGTCGATCCTGGACCGGAAGCCGGTGATGAGGCGCTGGCGCGATCACTCAACAGAAGTAACAGCGTAATCGCGGCGGCCGCCGTCTATGCCGAGAGCAAACAGTGGATGACAGCCGAGGGCGACGGCCCTCTCGCCCGTGTGCCACAGCGCCGACCGGCTCCTGCTGCCCTTGAAAAGGTTCACGGATGTCGCGGCAGTTGGCGTGGCCAATGTCGTCACGGAAAGCTCCGGAACGGCACGCTCCTTTCCCATGGTGTTCAGGTCCGGTGATCGCATCGAGGCATCTCTTCCGCTGCGCGTTGCTGCCGTCGCGTCGGGAGAAGACCCGAGCATCGAGGCGAACCGTCTTTCCGTGGGCGGACGCTCGATCCGCACCGACATCGGTCATGTTCTGCCACTCAATTTTTATGGTCCCCGCGGCACCATAAGGACGATCAGCGCCGCCGACGTCCTGAATGGCCGTCTGCCTCGTGACAGCGTTCATGAACGCGTTGTCGTCATCGGAGCGACTGTAAGCGGCGGTGGTGACGTCTTCCCATCGTCATTCGATCCAGTGCTGCCCGGCGCGGAAATTATTTCCACGGCAATAGCCCACCTGATGACCGGCGACGGGTTGGTGCGGGACCGGGTTGTGCGTCTTGCAGATGCCGGCTTTGCGGTCGTCCTGTCCATGGTTCTTGTCGGACTGCTGGCGTGGCGGCGCAGCGCCATTGGCTTTGGCGCAATCGTTGGCGTGGTTCTGGTCTGGTTGGGGATCAACGTAGTCGCGTTTTCGTACGACATCTGGCTGAGCGCGGCATTGCCGATGGCTGCGGCGGCTCCACCGGTCATTCTGTTCGGGTCAGCCCAGATTTGGCTGAGCAGGCGAAGGGCACAAGATTTCGCAAAACAAAGCGAGTTCCTGCAACGGTTTCAAGCGCCGGGCCTTGGGGAATGGCTGGCCCAGCACCCCGACTTCCTCGCAGAACCCGTCCGCGAGAATGCAGCGATTGTGTTTATCGATCTGTCCGGTTTCACCGGATTGAGCGAAACACTCGGACCGACAGCCACTCGAGAGTTGTTGAATGCCTTTAGCGAACTGGTGGCAGAGAGGGCACTAGCTTGCGGCGGAGTAGTCACGAGTTTCACGGGTGACGGTGCAATGATCGTGTTCGGTCTGCCGAAGCCTACCGCAAAGGACGCATCCAATGCTGCTCTCTGCTGCGTAGATCTTTCCAACCGCACCCGACGTTGGCTCGCCACCCTGCCGGCGTCGACTGCGTCGCGGATCGGCTTCAAGGTTGGCGCGCACTTTGGCGCGATCGTGGCATCCAGGCTCGGGGGCCAAGGTCACCAGCTGATTACGGCCACAGGCGATACCGTCAATGTTGCAAGCCGCCTGATGGAAGTCGCGGCCGGCCACGGCGCTGAGCTCGCTCTCAGCGACGACATGCTGCAGGTCGCCGGGGGCGACAGCGCATTGTTCAAATCGGGTATCCTCAGCGGACCTATGGAGACGCAAATCCGAGGACGTTCCGGCTCGCTCACAATTTGGCTATGGCGTAGTCCGCCGCCGCAAAGCTAGCTCTTAGGGCTGTGTCCGAATACCGTGACGAGTAAAATTCAATAGCGCACAACGGCTTGGTCAAAGATCAAGTCAGTCTTGCCGGCAACCGGATAACTCGGAGGGCAATAGGTTTGAACCTTTTGCCGCAGGTAGCGTTAGGAATCTGGGCCTGTAGCAGGAGGGAAGCGATGACTTACGGCACGCGAACCGACCACTATCCGGGAAGTTCGAAATTGCTTCATTGGCTGGTTGCAGTCTGCGTACTTGCCACGGCGCCGGTGGCAATCGCGATGGGCCGCGTCAGCCCAGGGCCCACCCAGGATACCCTCTACAATTTGCATAAGTCGCTCGGTGTCCTGATCTTGACGTTGATGATCCTGCGCCTGATCAACCGGTTTGTCGTTGGCGCGCCGATTGCAGATCCAGGAATTGAACCTTGGCAAAAAGCCGTCTCCTCGGCCGTACATACCGCGCTCTATGTACTGCTCTTGGCCATGCCGGTCGTAGGCTACATCGCCAACTCCGCCTATGGTGCGACGACGCCCTTCTTTGGATTGTTCGAGCTGCCGCCGATATCGGTAAGAACGAGGCGCTCGCGACGCAACTGTTCACGTTGCATCGGTGGGTGGGTTGGTTCCTGATCGTTCTCGTTCTGACGCACGTCAGCGCGGCGCTCTATCACCACTTCATTCGACGTGACGATGTGCTGCGACGTATGCTGCCTCGCGCTATGGGTGGGTTCTAACGCGAGGGGACGGTCGGAAGTGACGACTTGAGCTTTCGACCTCGGGCTTACCTAGGGCGAGAAAACAGCGCGCACCTGACCTTCCCGATCAGGTGCGCGCCGTGCATTTACTTCTTCATCTGCCCTGTCTTGGGATTGGGACCGCACTTCGCGGTCGAAATGCCCTTCATTGCTGCCTCACACTGAGCCATGGTGTCGAAGCGACACTCCTGCTCTCCGGCCTTCGAGGTGGTCGCGCCCTGTATACAGAAGGGTTTGTCGGTTCCGGTTGCCTGCTGGGCGACCGCGACATGCGATCCGGCCGTCAGTGCACCGAGAACTGCGATTGCAGTAAGAACTCTCATGGGGATTTCCTCCGTTTGCTACAGCGTTGGCAAACGGTTCGTTCTCCCCTTAGTTCCCTCACGCACTCGGCTCGGCCGCAGGTACCGAGGAAAGGCTCACCTATTGCGCCGACGGTGAGCGCCCGGCGCATGCTGACAGACCCATAGCCGTCTTGAGATCTGGCTGCTAGGCGGCGTCGGCACTGATGGCCCGCACGGGTCGCGGCGAAAACCACTGCCGTTCGAACTCCTGAGCAGGCATCGGGCGACCGAAGAAATATCCCTGCCCCTCGTTGCAGCCCATGTCCGCGAGGATGACAGCCGTTTCCGCATCCTCCACGCCTTCTGCGACCACCGAAAGCCCGAGCAGCTTGCTCAGGGCGATCGTGGAGCTGACGATCACGGCGTCGTCCGTGCCGGTCTTGAGCTCCTGCACGAAGGAGCGATCGATTTTCAACCGATCGAAGGGAAACTTTTTCAGATAGCTGAGACTGCCGTATCCGGTACCGAAGTCGTCGAACGAGAGACCAACACCAAGCCCGCGCAGCGCCGAGAAAATATGGGCGGGTCTCTCGTCGTCATGCAGAAGAATGTTCTCGGTGACTTCGAGCTCGAGGAGTCTGGCCGACATCCCCGTCGCTTTTAAAGTCTGCATGACAGCAGCGATGAGATCGTCCGCTTGCAGCTGCGAGGGCGAAAGGTTGACGCCCACGCGGATCTTCAGGCCGCGGCGCTCCCACTCGCTTCCCTGGCGGCATGCGGTTTCGAGCACCCAGAACGCAATTTCATTGGACAGCGCGGAAGTATGCACGGCATCCATGAACTCGCCCGGCAAGAGCAAGCCGCGCTCGGGATGGCGCCACCGGATCAGCGCCTCGGCGCCGACCAGCTGATGGTTCTTCAAGGAAACCTGAGGCTGATAGAACAGTTCGAACTCGCCCTGCTTTATCGCCCGCCCAAGCTCCGCCTGCAGCGAGATCTTCGTGGCAAGCGCGTCCTTGATTTCCTGCGTGAAGAAACACCACTTCCCGCCGCCCTGTGCTTTTGCCTTGTACAAGGCAAGGTCGGCGTTCGCGAGAAGCTGCTCGGGCGACGCAGTATCACGCGGATAGATCGCGATCCCGATGCTGCATCTTCCCTGCAATTGCCGGCCATGGACTGAAAAGGTTTCGCGCTTGAAGGTCTGGGCAATCTGCTCGGCGAGGATTCCCGCGGGGCCGGCCACCTGCTTCCCTGTGAAGATGACAGCGAATTCGTCGCCACCCAACCGTGCGACCAGATAATTGGAATCGATCAAGCCTCTCAGACGGCTTGCAACCGCGGTAAGCAACTCGTCGCCGCAGGTATGACCCAGCGTATCGTTGATGTCCTTGAACTTGTCGAGATCGAGCACGAGCACGGCAACCTCTCCCTGCTCGGCTTCGGCCTCCATCAGCGCCGCATCAAGGTGCTCGCGAAGGGTGTGCCGGTTGGCAAGACCCGTCAGCGTGTCGACCTGGGCGAGGTATTGGATCCGCTGGGTTTCCCGCTTTCGGATCGAGATGTCGCGCAAAAGGACGCCGTACTCGGGGCCGGCGGCGCCTTCCCAGCCAAAAAACTGCGCCTCGACCGGGAAGACCTGACCATTCTTGCGACGCGCTTCGAGCTCGACGACCTCGCCAGCCGTCGCTCGCGCGCCGACCACGCCTAGAGAAATCCCTCGCCCAGGAATATTCGCGTCGGGAACGACCTGGCTCAGGGACGCCCCGATCATTTCGCGGGCGTCGTAGCCGAACATCGAGACCGCGCCCGGATTCCAGAAGGTAACCAGACCGTTCCGGTCGAGACAGGCTAATCCGTCACCGACGGACATTGCCACGCGCTGAAACCGTCGCTCCGCAATTCGGCCGAGCCAACCGCGCAAGTCGATCTCATGCATTGCACCGGCGACGAGATAGCCGGCAACAGCCAGGTGAAGGAGCGATGTGTCGAGAACCAGCGGCCATTGTGCCTGCACCCAGAGAGCCACGAGCTCGGCAAGAGTAGCAGCCACAAGCAAAAGACCGGCACGCAGATAGTAGGTGCTGCGCGTCCATGCAGCGATCATCAGGGCGATGAGCGCGAGCGCAGGCAGGAGAGCCGCCAACGGGGATACTGCTTTCAGGTCACGGCCCTGAAGGATCGATTCGGTCGCGAGAACTTGCAGCATCGCACCCGACAGAATTCTGCCGTTGGGCACGTTCACGCGATCGCCGAGCTCAAGCGCCGTCGCGCCGATGATCACTCTCTTGTTCGCAACGATTTTCCGGAGTGCCGCAGGGTCGCCCTGCAAGATGTCCTTGTAGGAGGCAACCGGGACGGAAGCGGGGTCGATACTGTGGTCGATCAGGAAGGAGTTGTTGCGAAGCTCTTGAGCTCCCCCCAAAAGCGCACCCAGGGAGGGGATGAACTCGCCCCGCACGCGTTCACCGAACGGATAGCGCCGTACCAATCCGTCCGGGTCGACGAAGACATTTACGAGCGCACGCCACGAGTGCTCGCCGAAGGAAGGGAGCGGAAAATTGTGGAATCTCTGCCGGTCCCCATTCCTGCCGGCCGACCATTGTTCGAAGGCGGGCAAAACGACTGAGCCGCCCGCGTTGCGAAGCGCGGCCGCGAAGTGGTTGTCCGATTGCGGTTCGGACGCAGAACTGAAGTCGACGTCAAAGGCGATCTCACTCGTCCCAGCGTCATGCAATTTCGTGAGCACTTCGGCATGCAGGCGTCGGGGCCATGGCCAGACGCCGACCTCTTCGAGCGAGGGCGAGTCGATCGCGACCAGGACTACGTTGCCGCTTGCTTCCCGCGACAACAGCGCGAAACGGCTGTCGGTCAAAAAATTACGCAGGACCTGATGGGCGCCGGAGAACAGCGCCGCAAGCAGGAGGCAGATGACGAAGAGATGCGGCCCGTATCGCTTCATCGTCGCAGTCAGCAGCCGCCCTTGCCCTTGCCGTTGCAGCCGTTCTTGCCGAACAAATTCCCGAGACCGTTTCCGAGGGAGCCCAGACCATTGCCTCCGCCGAGACCCAATCCGCCTCCACCGCCATTGCCTAAACCGTTTCCGCCTCCCAAACCGCCGCCACCGCCGGATCCGCTATTTCCCGAATTGCCCCAAGCGTTTCCGCCCCCGTTTCCGCCCCCATTTCCATTTCCGCCGTTACCGTTTCCGCCGCCGTTCTCCGCCGCCGTTCCCGTTTCCGCCGCCGTTACCGTTGCCGCCGCCCAGACCGAGGCCACCGCCGCCGGAACCACCGCCGTTCCCGTTGCCGCCGCCGTTGCCGTCGCCGTTACCGTTGCCGTTGCCGTTGCCGTTGCCGTTGCCGTTGCCGTTTGCCGTTGCCATTCGAACCGGTTTCAGACCCGCTCGGGCCATTGCCATTGCTCGCAGACGATGAGCCATCCGAACCATTGCCCTTGACACGGTCGTTGTGCCGCACGCCCGTCTCGGCGCGCGCAAGGCCCTTGGTGACCTTCCGGAAGTCGACTTTCACGTCGCCGAGAGCGTGCCTAATCGTGATCGATTGCGCCGCCCGGCCATTCGAGCGAGCAGGACCCTCGCTCGGCACGGCCGAGGGCACCCTCGGAGCGCGAGGCTGTCCTTCCTTGATCTGGTTCAAGATCCCGGTGCCACTCAGAGACAGGCCCGGCGCACCATCGCCAAGCACGCGGGCGATCTGGCCCGGAAGCACTAGTGCAATTTGCCCGGACCGCAGGTCAGCGACTTCTACCTGGCCGGAGATCACGTCGACCTTGCTGCCCGCGCGGTCGACCGAAACCTGGAACTGCGTTCCCTTCACCACGGCTACCAGGTAGGGGGTCTCGACCTCGAAATGGTTCTGCGCCTTCTTTTCGACCTCGAGGAGAATCGATCCAGAACTCCTGGAGGATAGTCGTGGTTCCATCGCGGCTTTGTGCCGGCACGCCAATCGTCGAGTTCGGCGAGACCAGGATGGTTTCGACACCGCGGACCAAAAGGACTCGGCCGTTCGGCCCGGTGCGCAAGCGGTCTCCCGGATTCACGACGACTGCCGATGTGAGCGCAACCGGCTGGGCGCCGGCGTGCCCGATCCAGACTTCGCCGGACGACCTTTGGACTCGCCATGCCTCCTCGGCTGCGGCTTCGGTTGGATGAAACCCGAGCCCCGCGATCAGCGCGGCAAGGAGTGTAATCTTTGCAAGCATGGCGACCTCCCGGCCGGCGCGAAACGCGCGGCCCGAAGCGCCAATTTAAAGTGCAATTTTCATCGCTTTCTTAGAGACAATGGGCTTAATACCTTGCGGCGATTAGTGATTCGTTGACCGTACGCCATCCTTGGCGCGGGGACTGGGGCATTCGCAAGGACGATAAAGAGTCTCTCGGATACGCGAGGGCTCGCCAATCACTGTCCGGGCCTTTTTTAAGCGGGCGATCCGCGATCGCCCTTGCGGCGCTCTCCCTTTGGGCAACACCCGCCGGCGCCCAGCAGGGCACTCCGAGCCAGCGCCTCGACCCCTCGCAAATCGAGCGGACTTTCGATGCGTTCCGGCTCGAGAAGGAGCGAAGAGAAAAAACCGAAATTCGTCTCCCGTCGGTAGCTGAAGCGAAATCGAAACCCGACCCCAAACCCTTCTTCAAACTCACCGCCGTGGTTGTCGAAGGCGCGAAAACTTTCCCGCGCGAGCGGTTTGGCGAGATTTATCAGTCTTATATTGGCAAGAGCGTCTCGGAAGTCGATCTGGCCGAGATCGCCAATGCCATCGGCGAAGTCTATCGACAAGCCGGATTTCACCTGAGCCGCGCCATCATCCCGCCGCAGGAGATCGATGGTGGGGTGGTGCGGGTCAAAGTAATCGAGGGTGCGATCCACGAACTGTTCTTGAAGAGCGAAGGCGCTCATACGCGCGCGCGCCAGCTCCTCGATGTAATCCTGACAGAGCAACCGTCGCGGCTTGCAACGCTCGAGCGTCAGCTTCTTCGGGTCAACGATACGCCGGGACATCGCATCGCGGATGTCGCGCTCGAGGAAATCGGAGTCGCGACGGGCCGGTTCAGGCTAATCGTATATCTCGAAACGTGGCGGGTTCTTGCGGGGCTCGGTCTCGACAATCGCGGCATCGAGGCCATCGGACCCTTCCAATCGCATTTCGTATCGACGTTCAATTCGGCGTTCGTTCCCGGCGACGTCATCGGCGGACTCTTCTCGACGGTGCCGGATTCCCCGCGCGAGCTCACCTTCGGCCAGATCTGGTACGAGGCCCCGGTGGGACTTGACGGAGCACGCTTCGGCCTCTTGGCCGCTTACGGCGAAATCTGGCCCAGCGATGAGAGGAGCCTGGTGGGAACAAGGACCCGGTCCACCACGATTGAAGCGCGCTTCACCGCCGTGCCGCTGCGCACGCGGAGAACGTCGATATGGCTCACCGGCAGCATTGGTGCCGGCGAAGTCCTCGAAGCCGAGGATGACGGCACGTTGTACCGGGATCGCCTCCGCACGGTCGCGTTCACGGCCGACTTCCAACATCAGGACAAACAGGGAGCCTGGAATTATCTGACCGTCATCCTGCGGCAGGGGCTGCCGGTATTCGGCGCTTCCAAATCCAACGATCCCTTCCTCTCCCGCGCCGACGGCGACGCGACGTTTTCAAAGGTGCAGTTCGCGTTTACCCGGATTCAGATGTTGAACGAGGTATGGTCGGTCAGGTTCGCGGCTGCCGGCCAATGGGCTTCGACACCTCTCCTTGCATCACAGGAATTCTTCCTGGGAGGGCAGTTGTTCGGACGGGGCTACGACACTGCGGAGATAACCGGCGACAACGGCATCGCCGGCTCGGTCGAGCTGCGCTTCGATCAAAAGATCAACGCCGGAGCCCTGAAGATGATCCAGGTGTATGGCTTCTTCGACGGCGGCGCGGTGCGCGATTTCCACGCCGGCGAAGACCGCAACATTTCGCTCGCGTCGGGCGGCGGCGGCGTGCGGTGGTTTTTCGCGGACGATCTCCAGGCCGACGTCGGCGTGGCAGTCCCCCTCACCTACCGTTCGCCCGAGAATTATTATCGCGACACGCGCGTGTTTTTCCTGGTCTCAAAATCCTTGAAGATCTGTCCCGAGCGTCCGCACGCGCGCTGCTGACGGTGGAACCCCTGCGGCAGCGCACGTGCTAGCCGCAATTTCGAACTCGCCCACAACCACCAAGCTTCCCGCTCATGCGTCGGATAACGGACTCCGTCGATTTCTACGGCTGTGAAGCGGAACAGAACACGTTTCGCATCGTTCGGGGAAAGGGAGCGATTTACGTGAGTGGAGCATCATAATGTCAGAACAGCGTGAGCAGCGTCGCGGCCAGGACAAACCCTTCGAGCCGCGCGGGCAAGGCCAGCCCGACCAACAGCCATCAGTCAATCAAAAGGACGACGATCCCTCCGTGCAAAATTACGGAGAGGATACGGAAATCGAAGAGACTCGAATTCAGGATGAAGGCGAGGCGGAAGCAGAGGACGATCTTGAGGGCGAGGACGAGGAGACCCGAGGAATTGAC
The DNA here is from genome assembly GCA_963711595.1 of uncultured Alphaproteobacteria bacterium. Classification (GTDB taxonomy): domain Bacteria; phylum Pseudomonadota; class Alphaproteobacteria; order Rhizobiales; family Xanthobacteraceae; genus JAUSIF01. The sequence goes on along the minus strand of CAVQER010000004.1, from coordinate 82,676 downwards.
GAAAGTATTGTTTAGGCCACTCGAGATGAACGTCGGCGCCGCTCGAACTGAGTATCGACGGCGCCGGCTCCGCTCAGTTGATTAAGATCTACCTTTGACCATTGGCAATAAATCCTAGCAGACGATCCCCCCAGCGTTGTTCGACCAACTCGAGCGGCGGGCTCGTGGGGAACTGAAACCGCGCAAGAAATTTAACGTTCATGAGTAGGTGCGGTGGTTCAAGCGCGGAAACCTTCGGCAATTGGCCGGCCCGTCAGCGCGCCATCGCACATTTTGCCACTGAAGCATTGCGCGGGCGGGAGTTTGAGAAGCTCGCCCAGGATGCCTGTACGCACGTTGCCGCCGGTCTGGGCGTGCCCATGGCAAAACTCGGGACCGTCCTGTCGGGTTCGGACGATCTGCTATTGCGTGCTGAAGTCGGTTTGCCCAAAGGGCTTGCCGCACCCGATCGCACACTTTTACCGGGGGGACCGGGATCCGCCATGGGTTACTGTGTGCAGGCCGGCGCACCGGTCATCAGCGACGTGGATACGGAGACCCGTTTCGATCCCTCCGAGCTGGTGCGGCGCGCCGGGGTGAAGATTTCCGCAAACGTGGTGATCTGGGTCGATGGCCGGCCTTACGGCTGCCTCGAGGCTGACAGTAGTGGTCCTTGGCAGGTGAGCCAGCCGGACATCGATTTCCTGCAGACCTTTGCCGATCTCGTTTCTGCCGCGATCGAACGGAGCCTGCTGCTGGATCGGGTCGAGCGCCTTGCGAACGAGCGGCAGATCCTGCTCAACGAGGTATTCCACCGTATCAAGAATTTGCTCGCCAATGTGGTCGCGATCGCGCGCCGTACGGTCAAATACAGCGAGAACCTTGCCGAATTTCAGGGCTCGTTCGAAGCACGCATCCAAGCGCTTGCGCGTGCGCACGACTTGCTCGTGACTGAATCGGGGCGTCCGGCTCGGCTTCGTGAACTGCTCGAGCTCGAATTCAGTGCCAAAGCCCTTCGTGAGGGCAGGGAATTCCAGCTCGAAGGACCAGAGATTCTATGCGGTCCACGCACCATTCAGATGCTCGCATTGCTCGTATTCGAGCTCGCGACCAACGCCGTCAAATACGGCGCGCTGTCGGCGAAGGCTTCGTCGTCCGCCGCAATCCACGTCCGCTGGCGCGTGGAGGAGGCGCAACTCTCACCGACGCTCATACTCAGCTGGCGCGAGACCGGCGTCGAGATGCCGGAGAGGAAGCGACGCGGATTTGGATCGGATCTTCTGGAGCGGTTGGTGCCGCAGATGCTCGGCGGCAGCGCGCGCCTCGATATGCACGAGGACGGGATTGAGTGCGTGATCAGGTTTCCACTGCTGGATGACGAGAATTTCATCTTCGCGCCGTTGAGCCCCCTCGCGGACGCTTCGGTCTGACAATAGGGCCGCCTGGATTTGCCTCGCGCGGGTTCGAGGCCGGGGGTGCCGCCCGATGAAGGATCAGTTTAGACATCTAAATTGCCCAGCGGCGAAATCGGTATCGGAATTTATCGCCGGGCTGGGATCGCCACCGTCTAGGTCTGGAGCGAACGCGGAAAGGTCGATCAAAACTCCGATATAGGGCGCGACCCTTGTCATGCTTGTGCGTTCGCTTCAGATGCGAGCACTTCTTGCATTCGGGCTATTCCTTACCGCATCTCTTCAAGTCCTTGCGCAAGATTTGCACGGGTACTCCGAACCGCAGTTCGGTACCTTCGCGCAGGTTCCGGAAGGCTGGCGGGCGGAACCGATACGCGACCAGCCCGGAGTGAGCGGCCACTACTTCCACTCGCCCGACGGGAAAACCTGGATAGCGGTATTCGGAAGACCGATTGGATCGGGCGTCAACGCACGCGGCTCGGCTACGGGTCCCGACGAGCGGCTCACCTATCGCGCGGATGGCGAGCGCTGGTTCGTGCGCTCCGGACTTCGGAACGATCAAATTTTTTACCGCAAGGCGCTGTTCTCTTGCGGTGGCCGCGTGGCGCACCTCATGGCCTTCGACTACCCCGCAAATCGCAAGCGCGAGTACGACTGGCTGGTGACGGTCATGTCTCGCTCCCTTCGTTCGGGCGGCACATGCTGACGGACCGGCACTTGAGATTTGGCTGCTAGGCCGGTCGACCGGAGGGGCCCGACCTGGCTACGGCGAAAGTCATCACCGTTCGAAATCATGAGCCGGTATCGAGCGACCGAAGAAATGTCCCTGCCCTTCGGTGCAGCCCATGTCGGCGAGGATGGAAGCCATAAAAATCGCGCCGGCGCGCGGGTTTACCTTAGTCCGTAGCGCGCGAATTGCTCGGCTATGCTTGGGTTAATCGCTTTCGCCGCTGCGAGGTCGGCGGCGCTCCCAGCATTATCGCCCGCCTGTCGCTTCGCGAGTGAGCGGCCAAAGAGCGATTTGACTTTGCGCGGCTCGAGTCTCGTCGCGACATCGTAGTCCGCAATTGCATTATCATACCGCCCGAGCAGAAGATGGGTTAGACCACGAGCATCCCGAACGTGGGAATTGTTAGGCTGCAACCGCATCGCATCGTCGCAGTCCGTCGTTGCCTGTTGCAATTGGCCAAAGATCGCCCGAACGAAGCAACGATGAGCGAGAGCTGAACTCACTTTTAGGATTAACTCGAAGCACCTGATCTAACATTTCTAGAAATCTCTCAAACTCTACCCTGACTCCAGGATCGATTGTCCGGTTCAGAAAAGGCGACGAGGGTTGCGTATCAACCCGGGCTTGCAGTTGGTTCGCGGTGCCGTGCTCAGGCCCGCTCTTCGCCTGCTCGGCCGCGTCGCGGCCCGCCCCGAGCCTTTTCAACTCGGCTCGCGCAGCATTAAGATTTAAGTATTCCGTTGGACACATATCGGCGGCCCTCTGCAGCGCCGTCGCAGCCTCGGTCTTTTGGTCGCGCAACAGATGCCACTCCCCAATGTAGAAATGCGCCATGCAGACTTCCCCGGGCTTGCGGGCGGCGCGCAGGGTCGCCTCCGGTGTGCTCTTGCCCATTAGCATTTCGATCACAGCGAACGGCCATTCTTTGGTTTTGAGCCTACCCGCGTTTGCATCAAGCTCAGGTCCGGCAGCTTCACCACCGCGGGCGCGCGCCAGGAATCGCAAGAGTATCTTGTTCGCGTCGGCCTCGATCTCGATAGCGCGTATGGCGTCAGCAGCGGCATCCTGAAAATCGCCTTTGGTAAAACTCATCCAGCCGCGGTTGCTGAATGCCGACGCGTGCTTCGGATCTAATCGGATGACCTCGCCGTAGTCGGCGATAGCGGCGTCGATGTCGTCCTTGGCGCGATACGCGTTGCCGCGGTTGTTGAAAGCCAAGGCATCGTTCGGATCCAAGCGGATCGCCTCGCTGTAGTCGGCGATGGCACGGTCGTGGTCGCCCTTGGCGCGATACGCGATGCCGCGGTTGTTGAAAGCCAAGGCATCCTTCGGATCCAAGCGGATCGCTTCGTTGTAGTCGGCGATGGCGCGGTCGTGATCGCCCTTGGCGCGATACGCGATACCGCGGTTGTTGAATGCCGACGCATGCTTCGGATCTAATCGGATCGCCTCGCTGTAGTCGGCGATGGCACGGCCGTGGTCGCCCTTGGCACGATACGCGACGCCGCGGTTGTTGAAAGCCAAGGCATCGTTCGGATCTAACCGGATCGCCTCGCTGTACTCGGCGATGGCACGGTCGTGGTCGCCCTTAGCGCGATACGCGTTGCCGCGGTTTCTGAAAGCCGCGGCATACTTCGGATCCAATCCGATCGCCTCGTCGTAGTCGGCGATGGCGCGGTTCATGTCGTCTTTGGCGCGATACGCGTTGCCGCGGTTGTTGTAGGCGCTCGCGCGGCCAGGGACGCTTTCGCTTCGATCCTCAATGACGCGAGTGCAGCCTGCGATCGCGCTGTCGCCACGCGACTTGATACACTCAGCGTAGTCGAACTGGCTGGCGGCCAGTGCCTCGCCGACGAAGAGGAAAATACCGAAGGCTAGAATTCGCCGAGCGCAGCCCATGACCGCCCCCGCACTCCAGCCCCCAAGGGAGAAGGCTAGCACCGCAATATAGTTTTGTCGTTCGATCAGCCGATGATCTTGATCGGCTTCTCTGGTTTGCGTCAATGCGGCGTGCGACTCCAGCGTCACCCCGCTGCCTAATTAACTCCAGCCGCACCAGCCGCGGCTCCCGCGGCACCTGCCGCGGCTCCAGCCGCACCTGCCGCCGCGCCTCCGGCCGCACCGGCCGCGGCTCCGGCCGCACCTGCCGCCGCCCCGCCGGCCGCACCGGCCGCGGCTCCCGCGGCACCTGCCGCGGCTCCAGCGGCACCGGCCGCGGCTCCGGCGGCACCCGCTGCGGCGCCAGCGACACCTGCCGCAACGGAGCCTGCGGCGGCGCCTTGGGCCGACGTGTTGCCGGAGTTGCCAAGACCATGGTGCAATGCCGTTATCGGATCCATTACCGGATTGGGCGCGATCGCCGCGGTCCCGCTCCCTACGCTCTCGCCGAACGCCGATGTCCCTGCGCGGTTATCGGGACAGAATAAGCTCCAGACCGGTATCTCTCGCCACGGACACTCAAACTTTGGGTGGACGTTCTGGCTGAGCTTCCCCCGGGGATTCTTCGCAACATTGTGAGTTCTTGTTCGACTTTCCTGTTTTGGGCTTGCGCGGCGATTCATCCCCGCGGGCCTTCCTGGCGCCAACGACTGTTTGCTCGATCTTTGTGCCAACTGGCTCAGCGGCTTGTCTTGTGCCGACTGGCTCAGCGGCTTGCTCGGTCTTTCGATCCTCGTTCTTACCTACTTCATGCTCGGCTGGGGATTGAACTGCTTCGGCGGCCTTCTCGATCTCGGTTGCGTCGCCTTTTACGCCGTCGGCGTTTATTCCTACCCCCTGTTCGCGCAGAATTTCGCGATCGGGAGCGGAGGGTTGCTCGCTTTGCTGAGTGTGTGCGGGTTCCGGGAAAAGTGCGAGCAAGGAGGCGGTGAGAAACGTCCCAATCAATAGGGTCGCACGATGCGGGCTACGCATGGACACCACCGTACAGTTGGCCCTCCGCCACCCCTTCGCGTCAGTTAACGCAAATCGTCGCGGTTTGTTCGTTTCAGCCCTCATCTCGCCCCTGAGTTCTTGCCCACTCGTTCGTCCCAACTGTCGGCAAGCGCATCCCACTCGCGAGCCACTAGCAAGAAGCGCTTCTCGGTCGGCCCGGAGCCCTATCTGCTTCGGCTACCTATCTGCTTCGGCTGGCTTACTTCCTGACGCTAAAGTGTGGGCGCAGAGTTGAGGTATCGGGCTCGGCCCGGTCGCATGTTTACTGTCCGCGACGGACTAATGAGGCGACCATCGGCGCTGCTGCCTCGCGCCAACAATGAGGGCCGTAAGACGTGTCACCCTTCTCATCAACCAGCCGGGTCGTTTCGTCCATTTAGTCCTTCCACGAATCGGCCGCTGGCAGATAGCCCACGGACGAGGATGAGATGGAAACGCGTGGCGAAGCGTTCGTAGCGCGGTGTATAGCAACGTTCGACCCCACAGGATCGCACCGCGATTGAAACACACTTCAGGCTGAGCAGACCGCGTCTTATTCATCCGAACAGGTGTCAGACCGCAACCTTGCCGAGGAAGTTTTCAATCTCCGCGCGCAGACTTCCGATAGAGGCATCAACTGAATCCGGCGGAGCAGTGCGGCGTCGGCATGCGCTTTCATCGCGATCTCCAACGGGTTTGACCGGAAGGGAGTTGCTAGTCCGCGAACAAATTGTTATATGAGCGTCGGACATCGGCGGTTCCCTCAAAGGCTGCTGTGTCAAGTCCCGGCCCGTCGTTGATAGCGGCGGGTCGGGACACCTGCGAAGCAGGCGTGAAAGGGATCCTCCGCGCGTAGATTTCATCAGTCAAAGGACGGAATGTCCTGACTTATGGAGGGTCACTACGTTATTGAGAGAACGCCTCACCGACCGCGAGTAGAACGCCGATCATGGCCGGGAAGGCATAGAGGCCGAGAACCCAGCCGCAAACTGTTGCGAGTAGCGATGGGCTCGGGGGTGTACGCTTCGCCAGGATGAGAACCAACACAGCGAGCGCGAGCGAAAAGATTCCAGCCACTACTGTTTCAGGCTCCGTCATCCCTAAGAATTCGCGGGCTTCGTCAGGGAACAATAGAATTGAAATGGGAATAAGAAATAGCGGAACGGCACCGCCGAACAGAAATGCGCGCTTCATGGCCGTCGCCTCCCCCGACTTCGGCTCATATTAGCGCAGTTCTCTCTTTATCTTCCACAATTCGTCACCTTAGTTGAGTCATGCGTTACAGCTCGCCACCGCTTTCAGCGTTTCCGTTCGACCCGGTGCGTCCCAAGCACTGAAATTTTTCTCAAATGTCGGAACCCGATAGTCGAGCGCCGAATTTTATTGATGCTCGGCTCGCCTCCCCTAGCCCACGCTGGCAGCCGTTGCTAACAACGCCCCGGTTAGCCCATAGCCGGCGACTTCTTTTGTGCGGCAACGTTCCGGGGCGTTCGCACTGATTTTTCCTGCAAGCGGTCGAGCTCCCGTGAGGCGTGCTTAGGACGGAGCCGTTACTGTTGACGCACCGGGCAGCTACCCGCACCAGCCCCCATCCTTCGGATAGCTGTCCGGCCTTGGTCGGGACCCCGCTTCGTGCTGAACCCTCCGAGGCGGGGTCTTTCTGATCTTCACCCAACAGGAAACCCGGCCTTTACGGGGCCGGGCTTCCGCGTGGTTCTTCCCACTGCCACTTGCGAGGGCGCTCCTCCTCGCCGAAGCGACGAGCATCCCCCGGAATACGAGTGGCGTTGTCGCAACGTGTAAGCCTAAGTCGCTCGACGGATCGCGGATTAACCCGCTGTTTCATACCGTTCGACCCTGTCCACCGCTTCGGCATCCCGCTCGCCGCGCGCTAGAACACTCCCCCGACGAACGAGCCGAAGAGGGCCAGACCGAATAGAAGCAACAGTCCGTAAGCGATTTTCATGGGCCCTTCGGTATCGCTCAACTATGGCGATCCGGTGCCCGTTCGTGTCGCTTACTTCTTCGTCTACCCCGAACGCGCGCCAATAGCTTGAGGCTGACCGGCGTCCAGGTCCTTACGCGTCGAGCTTCTCGACAGCTGCCAGCACCTCTGGCGGGGCGTCTACGACGACTGACTCGATTGATGGGGGATTGGCGCCGAAAAGCGAAAGCGGAACACGTAACCTCTGGCCAACCGAGCGGCAGTCCCGCAAAGCTATTTCGCAAGAGCGAATCCTGTGCTCGGTGAATTCCACCCGCACGGTATCGTTGGTGAATTCGTTAACACACACGTCGGTTACGCGTCGAAACAAACGTATGGCGTTTCCTGTTCTCGATTGAGAGAAAGTCGATGCCAGCGACGTAGTGCGCAAGGGTCACTTGGCAGCTTGGTAAATTGGCAACTTGCTAAATCGTGACGACTGTGTTTTGCCGCTGGCGGAAGCGAGAGAAGCCGATCGAGATTATGGCTAAAATCTTAGCGCCACACTGCGCTCGATTACGGAAGTTGCTACCGCGGCCGCGGCCTGCGTGTACTCGCCGTTGTAGAAAATTACGTCGGCGCCCAGCGCCACTATCACAACGATCAGAGCGGCTCGCAGCATGGCGCCAACATGCTGCACTTCGCCGGTTAAAGATCGATTATCTGGATTACCGGTTGCTGAAAACGCGACGACCCGTCCAAAATGCTACCCTAACGGGTCGGTGTGCGGACGCGAGTTTGGTTGGGGTGCGTCCTAGTTCTACGGCGGTCTACAATACTGCGTGCCGCCAAAAATGCCGACGAATTACGCGGTCGCGCCGCGGATCCAAGGGATCACCCCTCCTTTGACCGCCCTGAACTAGATGAATGTTTTGGTCCAGCCTGGTACCCGATCTACACCTTCACAAAATCTCGGATCGCGCCCAGCAATTCATCGGGCCGTTCGCTCATGAGCATGTGTCCCGCTTCCTTCAGCACGGTGACATTCGCGTTCGGCAATGCGGCGGCGAGCTCAAGCCCACCCTTCGGGGGCGTCATAAGGTCACGTTCGCCGAGAACGATCGTGACCGGCACTTTCACTTTTGCGGCGGACGTCCGGCCGTCGCGATAGTCGTTGCATGCGGAAAGATCCTTGAAGAGAACCCCAGGCCGCCCGCGCTCCATGGTGCGCGCGGCGTTCCCAAGCATCCAGGTCCCCGGTGCAAGCGAGCCGCCAAGAACAGCGCGGCGCCCCTTGCCCCAAATCGTCACCATCTCGATCGCCGCGTAGTCGTCAGCCGCAGCTGCAGCAAGCAATTTCTTGGAAACGGGCATGGTGACGGCCGTGCTGATCAGCGCGAGGGCGGTGATCTTCCTCGGATGAAGCGCAGCGGCCTCGAGCGCGATCAGCGCTCCCATGGAGTGACCGATGAGCGCGGCCTTATGCACGCCGGCGGCATCCATCAGCGCGATGGTCCAATCCGCCATGGCGCCGATCGATCCGAGGTGCTCTCCGGACGAGTGCCCGTGCCCGGGCAAGTCAGGCACGAGCACGCTGTACCCGCGATGGGCAAACCAACGCGCGAGCAACGCGAATACCGTATGGTCGAAGCCGCTGCTGTGCAGGAAGATGATGAGTGGCTTGTTGCGGTCGAACTCGCGGCCACCGGTCGCGGCATAGATCTGATGGTCGCGCACAGCGAGCTGCACGGCTCAGGCCTTCTGCGACTCGTGGAGCGCGTGCCCGAGATCGTCGATGATGTCGCCAGCACTCTCGATACCGACGGATAGACGGACCAGTTCCTCGCCGAGGCCAGCGGCCTTCAGCTGCGCCGCGTCCATCTGCTGATGCGTCGTGCTTGCCGGATGGATCACGAGTGTCTTCGCATCGCCGACGTTCGCGAGGTGGCTTGCGAGGCGAAGCGTCTCAATGAATTTCCTGCCGGCGTCGCGTCCGCCTTTGATGCCGCAGCTGACGATCGACCCGGCTCCTCTCGGCAGCAACCGCTTCGCCAATTCGTAATCGGGGTGCGACGGAAGCGAAGGATGCAGCACCCACTCGATCGCCGCGTTCTTCGTGAGGAAGTCGAGGACCGCAGCGGTGTTTTCCACGTGACGCTGCATGCGGACCGGCAGGGTCTCGACGCCCTGCAAAAGATAGAAGGCATTGGCCGGCGAGAGACACGCACCGAAATCGCGCAGACCTTCCGCGCGCGCGCGCATGATGAACGCTGACGGACCGAACTCTTCGCTGAAGCTGATACCGTGATAGCCCGCATAGGGCTCGGTCATGGTCGGGAATTTCCCCGAGGCATGGAAATCGAACCGACCGCCGTCGACGAGCACGCCGCCGATCGCAATCCCGTGCCCGCCGATCCATTTCGTGGTCGAGTGCATGACAACGTCGGCACCGTGGCTGATCGGCTGGCTGAGGAACGGCGTCGCGAAAGTGTTGTCGATCAGGAGTGGCACGCCGGCCGCGTGCGCGATCCCGGCCACCTTCGGGATGTCGAGCACTTCGAGGCCGGGGTTACCGATGGTCTCGGCGATGAACAGCCGCGTATTGGGCCGTACCGCCGCGCGCAGGCCATCGTGATCGCGTGGCTTCACGAACGTCGTCTGCACACCGAAGCGCGGCAAGGTGTGCGTCAACAGATTGATCGTGCCGCCGTAGAGCGAAGCCGACGCAACGATGTGATCGCCGGCACCGAGCAGGGTCGCGATCCCGAGATGCAGCGCCGCCATTCCGCTCGCAGTGCAGACAGAGCCGACCCCACCTTCGAGCGCAGCGATCCGCTCCTCGAGCACGCCGGTCGTCGGATTTGAGATGCGCGTATAGATGTGTCCCGCGCGCTCGAGATTGAACAGCGAAGCCGCGTGGTCCGTGTCCTGGAAGACGTAGGATGTGGTCTGATAGATCGGGACCGCGCGTGCGCCGGTGATCGGATCGGGGTGCTGGCCGGCATGCAGGCTGAGGGTTTCGAAATCCGGCGGCTTGGGTCCGGCCATGCTTTCCTCGCGGCGTCGATGCGATCAGTGCTTGCCCATGCGGTAGGGCTTGAGAATGGCATAGATCGTCTCGCACGCGGGTGTTGGAACACCAAGCTCGCGGCCCAGCGAAACCACCCTGCCCGCGAGCCAGTCGAGCTCGAGGCGGTTGCCGCGGTCAAGATCGTGCGCCATCGATGCCTTGGCAGTCTCCGGCACGCCTTCGATGAATGGCAACGCCTTGTCCACGTGATCTTCCGCGAGGGGTATGCCCTTGGCGCGGCCGACCGCAACCACTTCGCGCATGATCGTCAGCATGAGCTTGCGGCCATCCGGATCGCTGCGCATCGCGCCGATCGGCAGACGTGACGCAGCGGTCAGGCTGGACATGGCGACCAGGATCACGAACTTGGTCCACAGATCGCGGCTGATGTTTTCGGAGAGCGTGAAATCGACGCCGGCCGCCTTCCCAACCGCGATCAACGCCGCGAGCGTCGGGTCGGTATGACCGTCGGGATGATTGAACGCGATGAGATGAAACGGACTTACGTGCGAGATCACGCCGGGCGAAGCGATCACGGCGCTTATCTGGGCGAGCCCCGGGACCACGTTGCCGCGGCCGAGGATCGGCTCAATCATGTCGAGGGTGTCGATACCGTTCTGCGTGGTGACGACGCGCGTCGCGGGACCGACCAGCGGCTTGACGATATGTGCCGCATTCTCGTTGTCCCAAAGCTTGACTGCGAAGAGCACAACATCGACCGGAGCAAGACCTTCCGCCGTGTCGGTCGCGACGGCGTTTTTGACCTCAACGTTTCCGCGGCCGCTTTCGATCCGCAGACCGTTCTTGCGGATTGCTTCCAGATGCGCGCCCCGCGCGAACAAAATTACCTCGTTTCCAGCTGCCGCGAGGCGCGCGCCGAAATAGCCGCCGACCGCACCCGCCGCCATCACCGCAATGCGCATGGTACCTCGCGAGACCGCCAGCTATTCGGTCGGCGTCCAGGCCTTGTAATCGCCAGTCGCGCGCGGACGTTTGCCGGCGGCGAGCGTCGAGCCCGGCGGCCGCCAGGCGTTGGCCGTGCCGGTCAGGTTTGGCAGATGCGCTTTCTGCCACGGACGCGGCTGATAGCTCTCCTCAGTCGGGGGCACGTCCACCGTGTGGTGCAGCCAGCCGTGCCAATCGGGTGTCACGCGCGAGGGCTCGGCGAGGCCGTTGTAGATGACCCAGCGCCGCTCGAAGCCGAGCGTCGGGTCTATCTTGCCGTCCTTGGTCCGGAAATACCGATTGCCGAACTCGTCCTCACCCACGAGCTCGCCGTAGCGCCAGGTCCAAAGCTGCGTGCCGAAGGTCTGGCCGTTCCACCAGGTGAAGAAGCGCGTGAAGAAGGCTTTGACCGACATCGATGTCCAACCGCGAAACCCGCGGGTTCATGCCACCTCCGGCCGGTGAAGTCGAGCCGTGGCCTCTGAGGAACCGTCGGTTGTCCGACCGAGTTAGCCCGCATCGACCCCAACATGCAGGTCCGCCATGCCCCGCCCCTTCGCTCTCCTTATTGCCGCGTTCAGCGCGTCCGTGCTTTCTGCCGCCATGGCACAAGAGCGCACGGCCCCCGCAATCGGACCTTCGCCCAATCTGCACCAGCCTCAGAAGAACTGGCTGCTCCCCACCATCAGCTGGGCGCCGGTCGAGCCGTGGCCGGAGGGCAAAAAGCCAAAGGCGGCCCCGGGACTCGCGGTCAATGCATTTGCGCAGGGCCTAAAGCACCCGCGCTGGATCTACGTGCTGCCGAACGGCGACGTACTGGTCGCCGAATCTGCGAGTGAACCCTCGCCCTCCTGGTCTCCGCGCGCGTTGTTCCAGAATTACGTCCAGCGCCAGGTGCGCGCGACGGTCGAGAACGCGAACCGCGTTTCGCTCCTGCGCGACAAGGACGGCGACGGCGTCGCCGAGGAGAAGACCGTTTTCCTTGAGGGCTTGCGCCAACCGTTCGGTATGGCGCTCATTGGCGACAAGTTCTACGTGGCGAACACCGATAGCGTCGTCGTCTATCCCTACAAGGAAGGCGACACCCGCATCACTGCGCAGGGTCAGCGGCTCATGGACCTGAAGGTAGGCCACCACTGGACGCGCAATATTCTGCCCTCGCGCGACGGCACCAAGCTCTATGTGACTGTCGGATCGGGCAGCAACATCGCCGAGAAAGGCTTCGAGATCGAGGAAGGGCGCGCCGCGATTTACGAGCTCGATCTCGCCACCAACAAATCGCGCATCTTTGCCGGCGGTCTGCGCAACGCGAACGGCATGGACTTCGAGCCACGGACTGGGGTCTTGTGGACGGTCGTGAACGAGCGCGACGAGCTCGGCGACGAATTGCCGCCCGATTATCTGACGTCAGTAAAAGATGGAGGCTTCTACGGCTGGCCCTACAGCTACTGGGGCAAGCACGTGGATACGCGCGTACAACCGCAACGGTCCGACCTCGTGGAGAAGTCGATCACGCCCGACTACGCGCTAGGCGGCCACACGGCGGCACTTGGGCTCACCTTCGACGAACAGTCCGCGCTGCCTGCTCCGTACAAGGGCGGTGCGTTCGTCGGCATGCATGGATCGTGGAACCGGTCCGACCCATCCGGATACGCGGTGATCTTCGTCGCGTTCAAGGACGGCAAGCCCAACGGAATGCCAGTGGACGTGTTGACCGGATTTCTCGCCGAGGGCGGCGACAAGGGCTACGGACGGCCGGTCGGCGTCACCTTCGACCGCAAGGGCGCACTGCTCGTGGCCGACGATGCCGGCGACGCGATCTGGCGCGTCACCGGCGCGCAAGGCGTCAGCAGCACTTCGAGATAGACGACGCCCGCCTACCCTGCGTGTGCGGCATCGGCCGCCTGACGCGGCCGCCCGAGAGTGAAGCGGTACAACACGAAGGCCGTGACCGCGCAGAATGCGATCCCGGCGATCATCGGGCGCATCGTTCCGTCGGCAAAGTAGCCGCTCACGGCGATGGCCACGCCGCCGACGATCAATCGAATGGTCCCGAGCAACGAATATGCGGCGCCGGCGATCGATCCGTGTTCGTCCATGGCGATGACCGTGGTGATCGGCATAATCTGGCCGACGAATACGAATCCAATGAACAGGAGGACGAGGATAACCTCGAGCCGCTCCAGGCCAAGTAGAACGAAAATGAAGAGCGCCACCATGACGGCCGCATAGGCGGTAGAGGCCACGCGGACAATCTGGGCGAGCGGAAAGCGCTTGCCGAGCCAGCCGTTGAGCTGCGCAGAGCCGAACAGTCCGGCGGCATTTGCCGAGAACGCAATGCTGTAGGCGATCGGCGACAAGCCGTAATGGTCGATCAGCACGAAGGATGAGCCGCCGAGATAGACGAAGACGCCGGCCAGAGCAAAACCGCTGCTCAGCGACAGCGCAACAAAATGGCGGTCCAGCAAGAGTGAGCCGACCGCCACGAACGATGTCTTGATCGAGCTTTTCGCCCGCGCCGCCGGTGTACGAGTTTCCTTCAGCAAGGTCGCGACGAGAATGAGTCCCACGAATGCGGAGAGCGCAATGAACCAGAACACGGCGCGCCAGTCCCAGAGCCCGATCAAGATTCCGCCGACCGAGGGCGCAAGGATCGGGCAAACCCCAAAGACGAGCATCAGGAGCGACATGAGCTTCGTCGCTTCGAGGCCGGTATGGAGATCGCGCACCACCGCACCCGGGATGACCATGCTGGCCGCGGCGGCGATCCCCTGCAGCACGCGCAATCCGATCAGCATGTAGATATCGGTCGCGAGCGCACAGCCGATGCTCGTGACGAGGAACAGGGAGAGGCCGAAGTAAAGCGGCGGCTTGCGGCCGACAATATCGGACAGTGCGCCGAACACCACCTGGAACGAGCCGAACGCAATGAAGAACACGGTGAGCGTCGCGAGCACGAGGTGCGGCTCGGCGTTGAGGCTACGGCCGATCGCGGGCAGCGCCGGCAGATACATGTCGATCGCGAACGGCCCGATCGCGGTCAGCAGCCCTAGGATCAGGGCGTGGCGAAAAAGCGAAGCCTGCATGAAATTATAGATACCGCGTGACCGCCGGCGGCGATTCCCAGTTGTTGTTGCGGCCATCCTCGTACTTGATCGGGGCCGCCGCCAGCTCTTCCGGTGTCGCATCGTCGAGGCAGGCGACATTCACCGCGACGAACGGCCCGATCTCCTCGAGTTGCCCCTGACCGAACGCCTTCACGCCGCAGCGATGGCAGAAGCGGTGCGCGATGTTTTCGCCACCAAAACGGTATTCCGACAGCGCGTCCTCACCCTGATGCAGGTGAAAATCGCGCGCCGGAATGACCGTTTTCCAGAAGCGGCCCTTGGTGCACATCGAACAGTTGCATCGGCTCGTCACGTCATCGAGATCGAGCTCAGCAGTGAAACGAACCGCACCGCAATGGCAACTCCCGTGGTAGGTCCTTCGCATTACACCTCAACGACCGTCTTGAAGCCGCCCCAGAACATGCGCTTCGTGTCGAAGGGCATGGACTTCGCGTTCATGAATTGTGCGAGCCGCTTGTCCTTCATCACCTTCTTGTTGATGCGGTCGCGATCCGCACGCGACTTGTAGACGATGTAAGAAAAGAACACGGTCTCTCCACGCTTCATTTTCACACTGCGCGGAAAGGACGTGCGTTTGCCGACTTTGACGTCGTCCGCGACGCATTCGCGGTAGTCGATCGCCCCGTGATCGCGCCATACCTTTCCGGCAAGTTTCGCGATCTTGGCATAGTCCTTCACCTTCTTCTTCGGTACAGGCACGACAAATCCATCGACGTAGCTCATCTCCAGCTCCTTTCGTTTATTGATTGTTGATGTGCAGGATGTTTCCTTCCGGGTCCTTGAACCAGGCGGCCTTGAAGTCACCAAACACGTGCACGTCACCATCCCGGCGACCGCCCGGCATGTCGTAGTGCTCGAACGCGACGCCTTTTCCCTTCAGCGTCTCTACAATCGCGTCCAGCTCGTTGCCTACGCCCCACGTTGCCGAGGTCGCCTTGTTGGTACCCGCGAAATCCGACTTGTAGACGACGATCGTCGACTTTCCGCTCCGCAGCGTCACTGCGTTCTCGTCGTCCATGCCTGCGGGTTCGAAGCCGAGCGTCTGTTGATAAAACTTCTTTGCGGCGGCGAGATTCTTGACGGCAACAGTCGCCATTGCATCTTTATCCGATAGCATGCTGATCCTCCTTAGGTTTGTGCCCCCAAACTCAGTCGTCGATTGCAGCGTAGGCCGTGTTCCAGAAATCCTGCAGCACGGCCGGTGCGCTTGGAGAGTCCCAAACACGCTGCGTCATCAGGATCCCGATCAAATCTTCCTTGGGATCGCAGTAGAACGACGTGCCGTAGCCGCCGTCCCAACCATAACGCCCGGGAACGTGCGCGAGTTCATCGCGCTGCGTGATGATTGAGAGGCCGAAACCCCAGCCGCGCGTGTTCCAGAAACCCGGGAAAAATGGAGAGGAAGCCTTCTGCTCGGGGGTGATCTGATCGGTCGTCATCAGCTCGATCGAGAGTCGCGACAGAATTCGCTCGTTCCCGTGCATGCCCTTGTTCATCATCATGCGGCCGAAGCCGAGGAAGTCGTCGACGGTGGACACGAACCCACCGCCGCCTGATTCGAACACGGGCGGGCTCGCGAATTTTCCGCCGCGCGCCTCGTCAAAGACAACGGTCTTGCCGTTCGAGAAATCCGTTATGTACCCAGTGGCGAGGCGGTCGATCTTCGCGGCCGGCACATAGAAAGCCGTATCCTCCATGCCGAGCGGATCGAAGATGCGCTCGCGCAGGAAATCGCCGAGGGGTTTCCCGGAGATGCGGGCGAGCAGGACGCCGAGGATGTCGAGGCCCGTGTGATAGAGCCACTTCTCGCCAGGTTGATGCACAAGCGCGAGGCTGCCGATCCGCTTCATGAATTCGTCGTTGCCCCCGCCGGAAAAGAGGAACGGCCCGGCTGCGACGCCCGTTTCCTCCATTGCCTTCTGAATCGGGTACTTCGACGGGAAGACCATGATCGCGCCAATCCCCGCACGGAAGGTGAGCAGGTCGCGCGCCGTGATCGGGCGGTTTACCGGGACCGTATCGTCGAGCCGGCTCTCGAGCGAACGCAATACCTTGCGGTCCTTGAGTTCCGGGAGAAACTTGTCGACCGGATCGTCGAGGCGGAGCTTGCCTTCCTCGACGAGAATCATCGCGGCCGCGGCGGTAACGGGCTTAGAGATGGAGGCAACACGGAAGATCGTGTCGCGGCGCATGGGCGCGCTCGAGCCAAAGGCGAGCGTGCCGATCGTGTCGACGAGGGTTTCGCCGTGGCGGTGCAGGAGCGTGACGAGGCCTGGAACACGTTCGCTCTGCACGTGCGATTGCATCACGTCGTGCATCCGCTGCAGGCGCGCCTTGGAGAATCCACCGGCGGCCGGGACTTGCCGCGCCGGCTGGGCCTCAACGGATTTCGTCCTAGGGCTGGGCGCTTGGGCGAGCACGACACTGGGTGCCGTAAGCGCGCCGGCGGCTACCGCCCCCTTCAGCAGCGTGCGGCGGGCTAGTCCGTCGTCGTCGTGATCTCCTCGCATGTCGACCTCCTGTCCCAAGGACGATCTCGCTCGCGCCGATCCGACAGAGATAACTCTTTTATTTCTCAGTTACTTAAGCCAACCGAACCGGCTGTTCTTGTTAACTGGTTGCATTTTAGGACCATCTGGTGGCACAATGCAACCGGTTCATACGAGACTGGGAAATGCAGGATCCGCACCGCTCGGGATGCCCGATCAATCTCACGCTCGAGGTGGTCGGTGACAAATGGTCGTTGCTCGTGATCCGAGACATGATCTTCGGCAACCGCCGGCATTTCCGCGAGCTGCTGACGAAATCCGAGGAAGGAATTGCCTCGAACATCCTCGCCGACCGGCTGAAGCGGCTCGTTGAGCAGGGCATCATCAGCAAGACGGACGATCCCGATCACAAGCAGAAGACGATCTACCGCCTCACCGAGCAGGGCATCGCGCTCCTCCCCGTCCTCGCGCAGATGTCGGACTGGGGCCTGAAGTATCTTCCGGTCACGGAGGAGCTCGGCATCCGCGCGCATTTGCTCAAGGTCGGCGGGCCGAAACTCTGGGACGAGTTCATGGACGAGTTGCGCGAGGTTCATTTAGGCATCCGTCGCCGCGGCAAAGCGAGCCGGCGTTCCGTCGCCGCCGAGCTGCAATCTGCGTATGAGGCAGTGGCCGCACGGCGCAAGAAACGCTAGTTCGTGGCGCCCGCGGCAATGCGCGGTTTTCGTTCCATGGGAAAGAGCGAGAAATAGGGTTCGGCTTCGCGGAGCACCCGTGCAAATGAAGCGCGTGCCATCAGCCGGTCGAGATAGGCCGTGAGATGTCCCTTCGCATCGAACGGTTCAACCGTATTCGCGTAGAAGAGCGCCGGTGCCGCCGAGCAGTCGGCGAGCGTGAACTCCTCACCGATCGCCCAGCGTTTCGATTTCATTTCCCGCTCGAGCACAGCATACGCTTCAACGAGCTGCATCCTCGCCTGCTCGACACCAAGGGGATCGTTCTTGCCTTGCGGACGCAATCGGTCGGTGACGATTTTCTGCATCGGCTTTTCGACATATTCGTCATGGAAGCGATCCCACATGCGCGTTCGCCAGGCACCGTCCGCGTCCGCAGGGACGAAGCGCGTTCGCCCCGGGTGGAACGCATCGAGATACTCGACGATGACGGTCGACTCCGCGATCGTGCAGCCTCTAGCGGCGTCGCTCAGAACCGGAAACCTGCCCATCGGCCACACTGTCTTGAAAGCAGCGGCCGATTTTTCATCGGCGAGATCAACGATGATCGACTCAAATGGCGTCGCGTTCTCATACAACGCGATCAGCGCTTTGTGACAGAAGGACGCGAGCGGGTGAAAATAGAGCTTCAATGACATGAGCACGTCCTTACAAATTTGTTCTAGCCCGCCGCAACAGCCGCGTTGCCGCGCGATGCTTTAGTTCCGGTCAGCTTGCGCTAGCTGCAGCGAGGATACATCGCGGCGAGCTCGCTACCCTGCAGGAGCATGAGTTTCGTCGAGAGCCCGCCGCGCCGGCGGATCCATTCGCGTACCGGTGCCGGATAGGTCGCCGTGACTAGGCGAGTGGGTTCCGGCGCCGCGTAGAACCGCCCTTCCCGATCCCGCCAGCGCGCTGCGTGAAAGCCAAGGATCGCCCGCGGCGTTACGCAGATCCGGTCGCGCGGGACGATGCTCAGCACCAGCGTGCAAGCGGATAGGCACGGCCCATCGAGGACGACCCGCTCGCCGGTCGCCCGAACCCGGGAGAACAATTCGACATACTGCGTCACCTCGCCACCCGGGCTCGCACGGATCCGCACCTCGGCGAAGGCGGACGCTTGGAATGAAAGGAATATGAGAAGTGAGAGGATCGCGCGGCTCACCCGTATTCTCCCGCCTCGGGGGCGACTTGTCGCTGCTGATAACTCGCTGGACTTGAATGGGTTTCAGAGGGTATGGGTCGCGATGAGGGAGGCCCTAAACGGAACCCAGGCCCCTACTAGGAGTTCGTGCGTTCGTGCCATCATGTCGAGCGTGAAAACAGTCCATACCGACGCGGATCTCGGGCGGGCGGCACTGCGCGGCGATGCCAGCGCGGCGGCCTCTGCCGCGATCCCCAAACTCCAGTCGATGCTCTCGATTGACGAATTGAGCCGGCGTCCTTCGCGTCCTCCCGATCATGTGGCCGAGAACCGCGCGCTGCTCGCTTTGGCACAGGAGATGGCGGTCGCCCCCTCCGGCATATTACACAGGCTCGCCGAAACGGCGCTGACCCTATGCCGCGCTCATTCGGCCGGGCTCAGCTTGCTGGAGGATGGCGACGGAAGGACCAACTTTCATTGGCGGGCGATCGCCGGACAATGGGCTCCGCATCTCGGGGGCGGCACGCCGCGCGATTTCGGACCTTGCGGCACGGTCCTCGACCGCAACGTTCCGCTCATGTGCTCGCATCCCGAACTCGACTTTCCCTATTGGGCCCCGATCAAGCCGGTACTTGAGGAAGCATTGCTGATTCCCTTCTATATCAGGGGAGAAGCCGTCGGCACGATCTGGGTCGTCGCTCACGACACCAGCCGCCGCTTCGACGCGGAAGACCTGCGCGTGATGAAGAACCTCGGCACGTTCGCGGCGGCCGCTTATCAAGCGTTGTTGTCGCTGAACGAAACGCAACGGAGCGCGGCTATCGTCGACTTTTCCGACGACGCTATCGTCGGGAAGGATCTCAATGGTGTGATCACGAACTGGAATTGGGGTGCCCAGCGGCTCTTCGGGTATGCCGTCGACGAGGTGCTCGGTAAACCGGTCACGATCCTCATTCCCGCGGACCGTCAGGACGAAGAGCAGTCGATTCTTCAGCGCATCGGACGTGGCGAGCGCATCGAGCATTTCGAAACCATCCGCCAGCGCAAGGACGGCAGTCTGGTCGAGGTCTCCCTGGGGATTTCTCCGATCAAGAACGCGGAAGGCAAGCTCATCGGCGCATCGAAAATCGCGCGCGACATCACCGAGCGCAAGCGGTCGGACGAGCGCATCGCATTGCTCGCTCGCGAGGTCGATCACCGCGCCAAGAACCTGCTCGCGCTCACACAGGCTATCGTGCAGCTCACGCCCGCCGAGACCATCGAGGATTTCAGGACAGCCGTCGAAGGGCGCCTGCAGGCCTTGGCGAGTGTCCACTCGATTCTCTCGGAATCAAGTTGGGTCGGCGCGCACCTGCAGCAACTAGTATCCGAACAGCTCGCCCCGTACCGGCGGGAAAACGAACTGCGGGCCCGGAGCAGCGGGCCAAATCTGCTGCTGAATCCAACTGCCGCCCAGGCGATGGCGATGGTGTTGCACGAGTTGACCACGAATGCCGTGAAATACGGCGCGCTATTGACGCCAAGCGGCAGCATCGAGGTCGACTGGCGGCTTGCAGCGGACGGGGCGCTGGTCCTCCGCTGGGTCGAGGCGAGCGGTCCGCCTGTCAAGCCGCCCACGCGCCAGGGTTTCGGCACGAAGATCATCGAGCGGACGGTCCGCGACCAGCTGGGCGGCGATGTGCGCTTCGAATGGCGCCCGGAGGGGCTCGTCTGCGAAATCGCGACGACCGCGCTTCCGAGCTCAATCTAGCGCGGATCTGCCTGCCCCGCCCGGCCGCAGCCGTCGTTGCGAATTATCTTTCCGAAGAGTTTTCGTACGGAGATGATGCCATGAGCAATGCGATCCAAGCGCACAATCAAAGACCTGCGGCGGTGTGGAGCTCCGGCGGTGAGCTTTATGACGAGGTCAGCCGCGGCATCAGCGATTCAATCGAGCACTGCGTGCGCCGCCTCCAGCCGAAGCCCGGCGAGAAGATCCTGGACCTCGCGACCGGCACTGGCTGGACGTCGCGGGTCGTGGCACGCCGCGGTGCCAAGGTGATTGGCGTCGATATCGCAGGCGATCTTGTTGCCGCCGCCGTCCAGCGCGCAAAGGCCGAGGGTCTCAACATTGAGTACAAAATCGGCGACGCCGAGAGTCTTCCGTTCGCCGACGGCGAATTCGATGCCGTGATCTCGACCTGCGGCATCATGTTCGCAAGTCGTCCCGAAGCGGCCGCGGCCGAGCTCGCACGTGTCTGTCGCAAAGGCGGCCGCATCGCGCTTACAATCTGGCTATCCGACAGCAACCTCTTCAAAATGTTTCAGGTCATGCGGCCATACATGCCGCCGCCGCCGAATCCCGCGCCGCCATCGCCCTTCGAGTGGGGCAAGACCGATCGCATTCGCGAACTGCTCGGCCGGGACTTCGATCTCAAGTTCGAGAAAGGCGTCTCCAATTACCGGGAGCCGAACGGAGAGGCCGCATGGAATACGTTCTCGACGGGGTACGGTCCCACCAAGGCATTGGCGGCGGGCCTCGACGAGAAGCGCAGAGCGGAGTTGCGACGGGATTTCATCGCCTTCCACGACGGATTTCCGACGGAACTCGGCATCTGCGTGCCCCGCGAGTATTGGGTCGCACTCGGCGTGCGGAAATAGCGAGGCGGCCTACTTCTCCGCGTACGCCTTCAGATTGGCGAGCCCGACCTCGAAATCGCCGCCGACCATCTTGTCCATGTCGACGACGACACTCACGACTTTCGCCGGGTACGGCATCGGCCCCTGCATCGACCACGTGACCCGCGTCGCGTCGCCGCGCGGCTCGAGCGTGTACTCGACGACGTTGCTCGCCATGAACGGACGCGTCATGTCGAGCTTGAGCATTACTTTCTTCGGCGGTGAGGCGTCGGCGATCTCGATGCGCCCCGCGCCGACATTCCTGTCGCCGTCCCACTCGTAGGTCGCGCCTTTGCCGACCGGCGCGCCGCCGTAGGCCCGCTTCATGTCGGGATCCTTCTTTTCGTACGGCGACCATTCCACCGAGCGGCGAAGATCAGTGAGGATTCCGTAGAGCTTTTCCGGCGGCGCCTTGATGTCGAGTGCTCGCTGAACACGGAAGGTATCGGGTTTGGTCGCGGCAAAGACCAGCACGGCCGCAACGATGACCGCGGCGATGCCCGCGACGATCGCGATGATCCTCAGCATGTCCCTTGCCTCCTCGTCCTCACGCCTTTGCCAGATACTTTTCGAGCTGGTCGAACGTGCCCGTCCAGCCCTGCTTCATGTTCGCGTGGCTTGCGTCGAAGGTCGCGCGTTCCTCGGCGCTCGGATCGAGTGGCAACCAGACCACGGTCACGGTCGTGCGGTCGTTTTCGTCGGCGAGAGTGACCGTGGTCAGCATCTCCTGCGGCCAGGTCGGTGCCATCGGATGCCGGGTCAAGCCGCCGCGCTCGTCGGAAAACGAGTTGACCCAGACCAGCCGATCCGGCGCCTTGATTTCGCGATACACGGCCTTGCCCCACATTTCCGTTCCGTCCGGCGTGACAAGGCAGTAGTGATAGGTGCCACCCGGCCGGAAATCCATTTTTGCCGATTTGACGGTCGAGCCCTTCGGCGAAAACCACTGCTTCATTTGCTCGAACTCGGCGAACGCCTTCCAGACGGTCTGACGCCGATCGTCGAACGTGCGCGAGATCACGAACTCCCGGGTCGGCGCCTCTTTCTTAGCTGCGACTGGCATGTTTGCTTCCTCTCTGTTTGGGATTGGTCGCCGTGCCTCGAGGACGAACGAGGCGGCGGCGACGCGGCGAAATGCCGGCATTCGTCCCGCTAGTTTTTCGCCGGCAGTTCGGCGCTCAGCATCCAGATGTAACCGTATGGATCATCCACCATCGAGAAATGCGCGTTCCAATACGTGTCTTGCGGCTCCATCCTGCTCTTGCAGCCGGCATCGACTGCTCGACGATACGCAGAGTCGACCTCTGCTGGCGCACTGAAATTCACGACGAGCGCGACCGGCGATGGATGGTCGGGCGCGGGCGCATGCGCCGCTTGACCTCCTTCCGCGTGTTCGGGGAACTCGTCCATCAAGTACACCGGTCCCCCGTTGATCGAAAGATCGGCGTACACGAGCCGCCTTCCGTCCTCAGCGGCCGCGCGCGCGTTTTCCTTCGCTCCGAAAGCCTTCTTGTAGAAGTCGATCGCCGCGGAAGCGTCCTTCATGGTGAGATAAGGCACGATCGTTTGCATCTTGATCTCCAACAGTTTCTGGATTGAGGGCGACGACCGCCCGTATTATTTTACGCCGGCCAGTTCCTTGCCTTCGTAGGCGCGCTTCAATTCCGCGATGTCAAACTTCTTCATCTGCAGAAACGCCTTGGTCACACGCTGCGACTTTGCGGCGTCGGGATCCTTCAGCATGTCGATGAGCGCGGTTGGTACGACCTGCCACGAGAGGCCGAACTTGTCCTTCAGCCAGCCGCAGGGTCCTTCTTGGCCGCCTGCCGTGAGCTTGGTCCAGAAATAGTCGATCTCTTTCTGGTCCTCGCACATGATCTGGAACGAGATCGCTTCGCTGAACTTGAACTGCGGGCCGCCGTTCAGACCGACGAATTTCTGTCCTTCGATTTCCCATTCGGCGGTCATCACCGTGCCGGCCTTGCGGCCGTGGATCTCAAAGCCTTCCTTTCCGTAGCGGCTGATCGAGCCAAGCTTGGAGTTCTTGAAGACGGAGACATAGAATTTCGCCGCCTCTTCGGCTTCGTTGTCGAACCACAAACAGGGCATGATCTTCTGTGCGACAATGGACATGACTTTCCTCACTCAGGTTTGGTTTACGGTGGGTCGCTGGTTCGACTACGCGCCGTTCACATGCCGTCGGGTTGCAGCATGCTGACGCGATTGCGTTCCGTGTCGAAGAACGAGACGTAGCGGCCGACGCCGGGGATCTGCATCGGCTGGCCGAGAACTTCGCCGCCTTCTTTCTTCACGCGTCGGACCGCGGATTCGATGTCATCGACGCCGATGACGATCGACGGATATTGCGCGGGCCAGTCGGGCTTCTTCGGGAAGAAGCCACCATTGATGGCGCCGGCGGGAGCGCCCGGCTTGGCATCTTTCTCGGCGGTCGTGACGAGCACGTAGTCGCCCATATCGGAGCCGAGCAGCTGCGTCTTCCAGCCGAAGGCCTTCTCGTAGAAGGCGGCCATTCGGGCGCGATCTTCGGCCGGCATTTCAAAGTGAACGACAGGGTTCATCCGGGTCATGAGGTTCCTCCTGCGCTGTATTTTCTGACGACCTATGCCAAGGACGAAGCAGGGGTTCGCGTTCCGACTATCCGGCCAGATTTTTCCGCATGAATTTTTGCCGGTTCTGCAAAGATTTAGCGGCGTCCGCAGGAGCGGCCAGGTTCGACCGGTCCCTCGGACGCTGGGGGTCAGTACCAACGGTCGAGCACGGAGTTCCGGGTGGGCCGATAGTGGCTCACGGGGGCCGACGCCGCGTGTTTTTCGCCATTCAGATGTGCATTCTGGCGAGCGCGTCAACCGACAATATATAGTGGTCAGTAAATATGTAGCGGTCCGCAAAAAATCGAAAGGAAACGACCGGGAGAATTACCGTGTCCAAAGGACGGCCTCGCGAATTTGACCTGAACAAAGCGGTTGATCGGGCCCTCGACGTATTTCGCCGCGAAGGCTACACGGGCGCGTCGGTTGCCGAATTGACGGACGCCATGGGCATCAACCCGCCCAGTCTCTATGCAGCCTTCGGCAACAAGGAAGGCTTGTTCCGCAAGGCGCTCGAACGCTACGTCGAGCAACGCACCGAATTCTGGAACAAGGCGATCAATGCGCCGACGGCCCGCACGATGATCGAGCAGTTGCTGCACGAGAGTGCCAGCTTTCTCACCGAAGAACACGAGGCGCCCGGCTGCCTGCTCGTCAAGGGCTCGCTCTCATGCAGCGAGGCGACAAATGCGATTCAAAGGGAACTGAAATCGCGCCGTGCGGCCGGCGAGGTCGCGATCCGCAAGCGTCTCGAGCGTGCCAGGAAGGATGGGGAGTTGCCGGCCGACATCAATCCCACCGATTTCGCCCGCTACGTCGTGACCGTCCTCGAAGGCATGGCGGTTCAAGCGACCGGTGGCGCGACGTACCGGGATCTCATGCGCGTCGCCAAGACCGCACTTCGCGCGTGGCCGGCGGACATAGGCGGCGCAGGTCAGGCGGCCGGCTGACTGTCCTTGATCAGCCGGTCGAGGTGCATGCGGATGTGCGCCGCCTCGGCCGCGGTGTTCGCGAGCGCGATTGCGCGATCGAACGCGACGCGGGCCTCCTCGGCGCGACCGAGCTGCATCAGCAGTGCACCCTTCACGCCGAAGAAGTGGAAATACCCGGAAAGTTGATCCTCGAGCGGCTCGATCATGGCGAGCGCGTCCGCGGGACCGCGCACCTTCGCTGCCGCGACGGCGTGATTCAGCGTGATGACCGGCGACGGTTGCAAACGTTCGAGCGTTGCATAGAGCTGGTCGATGCCCGCCCAGTCCGTCTCTTCAGGGCGTGCGGCACGCGCATGCAGTGCGGCAATCGCCGCCTGCACCTGATAGGGACCGGGGCTGCGATGGCGCAGCGCCTTGTCGATGAGCGCGAGCGCCTCGTTGATCTGTCCGCGATCCCACAAGCTGCGATCCTGCTCCTCGAGCAGCACGATCGCGCCGTCGGCATCGAGGCGCGCGGGCGCGCGCGCATTCTGCAAAAGCAGTAGCGCCGTCAGCCCCATGATCTCCGGCTCGCTCGGAAACAGGCGCAGCAGCAGCCGTGCGAGGCGGATCGCCTCCTCGCACAAGGAAACGCGGATGTGGGCCGAGCCGCCGGTCGCCGAGTAGCCTTCGTTGAAGATGAGATACGTCATCGCGGCGACGGCGCCGAGGCGCTCGGAGCGCTCCACCGCGCCCGGCGTCTCGAAGGGAACGTCGGCTTCGGACACGCGCCGCTTTGCGCGCGTGATGCGCTGCTCCATCGCCTTCTCGTTCGTGAGAAAGGCGCGCGCGATCTCCTTCACGGAGAGTCCGGACACGATGCGAAGCGCGAGCGCGATCTGCTGTGCGGCCGGTAGGTCCGGATGGCAACAGATGAACAGAAGCCGCAGCACGTCGTCGCGATAGTTCGAGCTGTCGAGCCGCTCGACGATGGTTTCTTCCGCGTCCTCGAGATCGGAGATCTTCTCCTCGTCCGGCAATGCCTCCTGGCGCTTGCGCCGGCGCAAGTCATCGAGCGTGTAGTTGCGGCCGACCATGATCAGCCACGCGGCTGGATCGCGCGGCGGGCCGTTTTTCGGCCAGGTGTTCAACGCGCGCAGGCACGCCTCGTGGTAGGCCTCCTCCGCCTGGTCGAGATCGCGGAAATAACGGAGTAACGCTGCAACCGCCTGCGGACGCGCCGAGGTCAACGCCGCGTCGATCCAGGCAATGTCGTTCATTTCGCACCGTCTCCCGGCTTGAAGGTGCGGATCGGACGGATCTCGAAGGAGCCGTTTTCGTCGCGTCCGAGCGCGCGGGCTGTCTCGATCGCCTCGTCGAGCGAAGCGCAATCGACCACGTAGAATCCGAGCAATTGTTCCTTGGTCTCCGCGAACGGCCCGTCGAGCACGATGGGTTCGCGGCCCGAACGCACGGTGGTCGAGGCGGTTGTCGGCATCAGACGCGCGACCGGACCAAGCTTGCCTGCGGCGGCGAGCTTGTCGGTCACCTTGTGGCGTTTCGCGAGTACCGCGTCGTCCTCCTGTTTGCTCCAGGAACCAACGACGTCTTCATCGTGGTAACAGAGGATGGCGTAGAGCATGCGTTCTTCCTTCTTCTCACCCCCTAGGACGAACAATTATGCCCGATCCCGACATCCCCTGTACAAGCCGCGACGAAAAATCGCCGATCGGAACGAATCCTTGCGCGGTCCCCGGACGTCTAGGAGACGGATGCCCGACCGCAACCAGGGGAGATCCCGATGAAACGGATGCTTGTGCGATACAAGACGAAATCTGACCGGACCGATGAGAATGAAAGGTTGGTCAAAGCCGTGTTTCAGGAGTTGCACACGAAGTCGCCGGAAGGCATTCGCTACCTGACCTTGAAGCTGAGTGATGGCGCCTTTGTGCACTTGGTCGCGAACGAGGCGCAGGACGGGACCAATCCAATTCCCGGGTTGGACGCCTTCAAGGCGTTCCAGCGGGAGATCAAGGAACGCTGCCTCGAGCCGCCGCAATCGCTTGAGGTGACCATCGTCGGGAACTATCGGATGCTGAGCGACTAGAACCCATGCGCGATGGCGCGGCCATGACCGCCCTGTCTGAATCTCGCGAGGCCTTCGACCGACTTATCGGCGAAATGCGGCCGAAGCTGCACCGCTACTGCGCGCGCATGACCGGCTCGGTAATCGATGGCGAGGACGTGCTCCAGGAAGCTCTCGTGAAGGCGATCGAGGCGTTTCCCCGTTCGGGCCAGATCGACAATCCGGAAGGGTGGCTCTTTCGCATCGCCCACAATGCCGCGCTGGATTTTCTGCGCCGCCGCGCACGGCGGGAAGCCGGCCGCTCCGAAGAGGACCCGGACATGATCGTCGATCCCGCAACGGCGGTGGATAGTCGCGAGGCCGCGGCCGCGAGCCTCAGAACCTTTATGCAGCTGCCGGTTTCGCAGCGAAGCAGCGTCATCCTCATGGACGTGCTCGGTTACTCGCTCGACGAGATCGCGGCGGTCACGGACAGCAGCATCGCGTCCGTCAAGGCCGCCTTGCATCGCGGCCGGGCACGACTGCGTGAAATCGCGCACGACCCGGAAGACCGGCCCCTCCCCGCGCTAACCAAGCCGGAGCGCTCGCTGCTCGCAGCCTACGTGGATCGCTTCAATGCACGTGACTTCGACGCCGTCCGGAACATGCTCGCCGAAGAGGTGCGGCTCGAACTCGTCAATCGCACCCGGCTGAGAGGCCGGCGCGAGGTCGCGAATTACGTCGACAACTACAGCCGCGTGCGAGATTGGCATCTTGTTCCGGGTCTCGTGGAAGGACGCGCCGCCGTGATCGCGTTCGATCCGCAGAATCATTCCGGAAGGCCGTCATACTTTATTCTCTTGGAGTGGATTGGCGACCGGGTCGCCGGCATCCGGGATTTTCGCTACGCGCGCTACGTGATCGACGGCGCGGAGCTGTTCGTGCCGGACAGATTGATTTAGCCCGTCACCACCGGGCCGCGACGCCCCGCGAGCGAAGCGAGCGGAATGGCGTCGCGAGACCCGTTGATCCAGGCGCACATCTGGCGTGTGACGGGTGCGGTGGGCGTCAGCAGCGCACAACCGTAGGCGCAGTCGGCGCCTGAACAAGCGGCGTCAACGGAGCTCGCCGGCGCCAGAACCTTGGTTTCCGGTTCAGAGCACTAGGAAGTCGCACCTGACGCCGAGCTTCCGCGTGTGATCCTGGATCTCGGTCTTGTAGGTCGGATTCGTAATGATGAGGAGGTCTGGTTTGTACTCGACCATGAACTCCGGCGCGACGACCTTCTGCCCTGTTCCCGGAAGATACTTTCCGACGCGGCTGGGATTGATATCGACGATGAACGGCATCTGCTGCTGAATGTTGAGAATGTTCACAAAACCGATCCCGTGCTCTCCCGCTCCCCACGGAATGGCCCGTACGCTATCGTTCTTCATCCGCTCGAGCCGCTGGTTCCATTCCGAAACTTCACGCTCGAAACGCGACGAGAGTGATTTCAAATCGTCCGCGAGCCGAGCGGCTACCGTTTTCGAGACGGGTTTCGCGTTCACCGCGGCCCGCGGCGCCGCGACAGATTCAATTCCCAGGTAGTCTCCGCTGTGAACGGGAGCGACAGACTTCACCTCGAAGCCGCACAATTCGAAGAACAGACGGAATGACTCGGGAAAAAACCATGAACCGTGTTCGTAGCCGACTTTCCACGGTGCGAACTTCTGAAGTCGACGTTCCGGGTTAGGCACCTCGAAATATACGACGGTTCCGTTCCGCTCACCGATCGCGCGCCGCACCATCTTAAGAAATGTTTTCGGACTTCCAAGATGATCGATGACCTGCCGGCAGCACACGAGATCACCGTGGTATGACGCGTAACGCTCGGAGTAGTAGTCCTGGATGAAGCGCGTATCCGGCGACTTGCCGCTATTCGCCGAGAGATCCGTGTAACTCGGGTCGAAGCCCACGCCGCGATTTTCCCCTAGCGCACAGATGGTTCTGAGGAAGTATCCGTTGCCGCATCCGATATCGAGCACCGTCTTGTTTCTGATGCCGTGACGATCGATTAGATCGGTGGCCAGATCCTTGATGAACTTCTGATATAGCGGCGAATATTCCGCCGACACATTGTATCCGGTGAACTTCAGGAGTTCTGGCTCGAAGGTCCGGTTCCCCGCGAAGCTGCAGTTGAGGCACAGGCTGAGAGTAATATTTCCTTTTGGTGCTATCGCGGCCTGAGCTTGGGTCGGCCACAGGACTCCGTCCTGCGCCGGGATCCCCTCGATCTCAAGGAAGTCGACGAATTCATCGGCCCCGCAAACAGTGCAGATGCCGTCGCCCCACATCGTCCCGTTGTTGTCGCTCGGCGCGATATCATGCATTTCCGCGAGATCCGACAGGCTGCTTGGAGAAATAGTGGCTTTGCTCCGCGTAGAGCGCATCGCAGAAACGCCCCTCCGGAAGCTCCACGTCGGCGAATGCGATCGGTTCGTCTTTGAGGATATCGCGCTTGATCCGGCCGCCCTCCGATAGCCCCATCGAAAGAAGATTCTCCGCGTTAAAAATGCCCGTGTTTTCGACCACACCATAGGTCGTGAAGCCGCCGACGCCATCAAGTACGTCGCCGGCTTTGAGATCCTTCTTTGCGAACGTGGCCACGCTGCATACCGGTGCGCCCAGCGGCGAAACGGTGGCATCGCCCAGTAGCGCAGCGCGCGCGATGGTTGCCGCGATCTGAATGTGCGGCAGGTGATAAGGTGTATAGAAAACGTACAGCGGACCGTCGCCCATCTTGAAGTAGCCCAAGTTCCGCTTCTTGGCCGGATGTTCCTCGTGAACCACCACGAATGCGCCCGAATGCGGCGCGGCGCCGAGCGCGTAGTCAACGAGTCCGCCGGAGAGGAGCTGTTCCATGGGGAGGTGATTGACGATCTCATTCACGTGGTCGCAACGGTTGCCGTACATTCCTCGTTTGCCCACCTTGAATCCAGTTGCGTTGGCAAGCACGGCGGCTTCCATCGACAATTTGGTCCCGTCGGCGAATGACGTGACGATTTGGGGATTCATCGAGTATTTTTCGGCGAAACCGCGCTGCGTCTCGGGTGTTCGGTACAGATCCACCAGCCCTTTGAGATTTCCCGTCGCCACCGGCTTGAGCCCGATCGACTTGAGATAGCGGAGGAGAGTCATCGCAACCCCTGGCTCGTCTCCATCGGTGTTGGTGACGGTCACGCCGGCCCGGTCTGCGTGCACCTTGAGAATGGGACCTAAGGTCGAATTCGAGCTCGGTATTGATCAGCACGACGTGCTTGCGACTCTCGAACGCGCGCATCGCTAGCTGGCCGCCGAAATCCACCGACCCCGTCGCGTCGACGATTACGTCAACCGAGCTCGCGCCGCACAGCAGCGTGGCATCGCCGGTAATCGCAGGCATTTCCCGAGCAATCGCGTCGTCCAATGCAGCTGCGCTGGACACGCTGACTGGCGAGGTCACGCCTTCGTCGGCGTAGATGCGCGCGGCCTTTGCCGGTGTGCGATTGGCAATGACAACCAGGCGAATCCCCTCGACCGGAGTCAGCAATTGGATGGCGATCATGCGCGCCGCGGCACCCGCACCAACCAACCCAACCCGGATCGGGTTGCCTTGCCTCGCACGCTCCCGCAGGAGCTCATCGACTACAATCATGACAATCCTTTCGCGAATTCATCTTTCAGTCGAAGACTGTCCGTGAGACGGTGATTTTCAATCAACTGCCGGACAGTATCAATTCGTTTGTATTTCGTGCCCTCGAGATCCTCCAACGCCAACTTCTGCAATTTGAATGCATTGTAAAGCTCGTCCGCCCCGCTCCGGATGTCCCAGCGAGGCTTGAAGTCAGGCAGGGTTCTTGCAAGCTTGCCAAAATCGGCTCGACAGTTTCTTCGATCCGGGCTGGGATTCTGCGAATATTCGATCCGGCAACCGGGCACCGTCTGCCGGACAACTTCGGCGATCTCGCTAACGCGGTAGTTCTCCCCCGGGCGTCCGACAACGAACGTTTCGTTGTGGATGAGCTCGCGGCGCGCGTTCAGCACGGCGACAAAAGCGCCGGCGACGTCTTCGACGTGGACCAGAGGCCGCCACGGGGTGCCGTCGCCGCGGATGAACACGCGGCCCGTCGTGAAGGCCAGCGCGACCAGGTTGTTGAGGACGAGATCAAGACGCAATCGCGGCGATACGCCGTAGGCCGTCGCAATGCGGAGAAATACCGGACTGAAATCCGCATCGGCCAGCGCGGCGACATCTTGTTCCACGCGTACCTTTGACTCGCCGTACGGTGTCACCGGGCTCGGCGGTGATTCCTCATCGACGAGGTCGTCGCCCGAGTTGCCGTAGATGCTGCACGACGAGGCGAAGAGAAACCGACTCACGCCAGCCTGCTTAGCCAACTTGGCAAGGCGCACCGACGCGGCGTGATTGATCTCAAACGCCAACTGTGGAAGCAGCGCACCCAGCGAGTTGTCTGAGAGCCCGCTCAGATGGATGATAGCGTCGCATCCGACGAGGTCGTCGGCTGTGACGTCCCGAATGTCGCGGCGGACGAAGGAGGGTGCATTGGGCCAGCGGCCGAATGTGCATTGCTCGAACAGGTCGCTATCGAGACCGACTACCGAGTGACCCTCGGCCTCCAGCATTGGCACGAGTACCGCGCCGATGTATCCCCGGCTGCCTGTCACGAGAATTCGCATACCTCATTCTCCTCGGCCGGTTCTCGCTCTTCCAGAAGCGATCGTCGGTACGGTAAACAGCCGCGTAGTGATCACGGGGCGTATGCGGGCCAGCCACGGTCCTGATCGGAGATGACCTCCACCGAAAGCGGCCACACGATGCCCAGGGCCGGATCATCGAAGCGCACCCCGGTCGCATACTCGGGCGCGTAGAACTGCGATGTCTGGTAGTAGATCTCCGTTTGCTCAGCCAGCGTCTGGTACCCATGAGCAAAACCTTCGGGCACATAAACCATCTTGCGATTCTCTTCCGTCAACTCAACGCCCAGCCAACGCCCTCGGGTCGGGGAATCCTGGCGAAGGTCGACGATGACATCGTAGATTGCGCCGCGGGTGCATCGAACCAGCTTGGCTTCCTCCCACGGCGCCCTCTGAAAATGCATGCCGCGAACCGTGCCCCGCCTGTGGCTGAAGGCGGCATTGATTTGAACCATGTTCGGATTCAGGTGATGTGCTCTGAACTCGTTCTGACAAAAGACACGAGCAAAAAAGCCGCGCTCATCCTCGATTCTCTTGAGATCGATGACGTATGCGCCTTTGAGAGCGGTCTCAATGAAGATCATTGACCCCACACCCTAGCAAAGAGATGAGACCGTGGCCGATCTTTGTTGTCGCGAGCGAACAGCGGAACATGAATCCGGTTATGCCGTTGGAATGTCGAGATCGATCCAGACGGGAACATGGTCTGACGGTCGTTCACCGCCCCGCATTCCGTGATCCATCCCACTCGCCGTCAGAAGATCGGCGGCCTGCGGCGACAGCAGCAGGTGGTCGATGCGGATTCCGTCGTCGCGCTGAAATGCGTTCGTCACATGGTCCCAGAACGTATAGAGGCCGCGTTCGTCGCTCGTCTCCCGAACCGCATCGACGAGACCAAGATGCTCGAAAGCATGAAACTTGTCGCGCGTCGGCGGCAGGAACAATGCGTCGGTCTTCCACTTCTCCGGACGCTCGGCATCGACAGGCATCGGAATCACACTGTAGTCGCCTGCGACGACAAGCGGCTCCTCAAGGGCGAGCCGCTCGCGTGCGTGCTCTCTCAGCCGATCCATCCAGGCGAGCTTGTACTGATACCGGTCGCCTGGCGCGGGATTGCCATTCGCAAGATAGATGGAGGCGACCCGCAGCGATCCGCGGCTCGTCGAAACGACGGCTTCGATGAATTGCGACTGATCGTCGGAGTCCCCGCCGGGCAGACCGCGCTCAACCTCTTCAAGAGGCAGCTTCGACAGGATCGCAACGCCATTGTAGGTCTTTTGGCCATGCGTCGCGATGTTGGAGCCGAGCTCTTCGAACGGCTCGCGCGGAAATGCCTCGTCGAGGCATTTGATTTCCTGCAGGCAAACGATGTGCGGCTCGCGCTCGGCGAGCCAACGCCGCATCGGCTCAACGCGGGCCTTCACGGAATTGACGTTCCAGGTCGCGATACGCATGCGGCGGGACCCAACACGCTCGTCCGATGACGATAGTGAGGTGGACGGCCGAGACAAGCCCAACCGCCCCGAAATTCAGAACTCAGAGCGAAAAACTGGTACCGCAGCCGCAAGAGCGGTCGCATTCGGATTCTCGACGCGAAACGAAGCGCCGATCAGCTGGCGGCGCTATGGGCAGGCGCTAGTAATTGTCGCCGGATCGGCGCCCAGGCAATCTACCCGTTTCGAGCGCTCGCGCGTGCGTATCTGCAAAGTCGGTCGCTCTCTCGACTACTTCGTTCTGCGGGACAACGTGGTCGACCACCAACGACGGAGAGGTTACTTGAACCGGAGGCGTCCGCTTCGAAAATTCGCTTTCGTTCAGGAGCGTATTCCGAAGTTCGAGATATCGATTGCGAATATCATTCGAACTCTCCAAGAACGATGCAAGCCTGCGATATGCTTCAAGTGCTCCCCAGAATCGCGACCTGCCCCACCGTGAAGTCGTGGCCAATGAATACCGCATGATCTTGTACTTTGAGTATCGGTACAGATCGCGCACGACCCCCTCGTCCAATGCATCGTGCTTCGCGAGTACGTAAGCGCGATTCAGGATTTGCATGACACCCATGGCCCGCCCGGTGTCGCGCGCTTCGGGGGACCGATAGTGATGAATTCTGGCGTTACGCGCCACGACTAAAAATTGCGTCCGAGTAACATGAAGACATGCGTCGGCGTCTTCAAATAATGCGTATCGGCCGAGCAGCTCGTCAAAGCCCGTTCGACGAATGACATCGGTTCGAAATGACATTCTATAGCCGGTCATCCAATCCGCCGGAGTTGCGTTTTCGTCAGACAACCATGGCGGCGGAAGACGAAGTGCATACCGCTGGCGGGTCACGGTAATAAAGGGGTCCGGCAGGAACCGCTCTTCGAACCGGTGAAGCACTGCCCTGACGATCTGGGGTACGCGATCACTTCGTCTCGTCCGGCACTCGCGGTTCGCCGTTTGGATAGTTGTGGTCGGGGGATTTGCCTCGGACGCACTACAAACGCCCCCTATGGCCATTGTGGCATCGCGCTCATAAACTCTCATCATTGACTCGAGCGCACCCGGAAGAACGAGAGAATCATCGTCTGGAAAAAACGTGACATCAGCATCCACGTGCCTCAGCCCAACATTTCTTTGAGAGCATATTCCTGGCGCGGCTCGAATTAACTTGATTTCTAGATCGGCTCTCACTGCGCAGGCTCGGATCACGTCCTCTGTAGCGTTTGGATCCTCACTTAAATCAACAACAATCAACCTGCTCGGTCGTCTGCTTTGATTGGCGATGAGCGGGATGCTTAGAGCGAGTGCTCGTGGACGATTTCTCGTGATTACCACAGCATTGTATGTGAGCATGTATCGTCAGTATCGCGTTGATTTTCTGCCGCAACGTTGAGTCCGAACCTGAGCTCGCACTCTTCCGTCTGAGAACCCCGATCTTCCGTCTGGGAATCCCGATCTCCTAGACGAAGCGCACCGGAACCTGCGCAGTGGCTATTGTGCCGTTGCCAGAGCTTGGACGTGTTTAATCAAATGTCAATGTTTCTCGCGCCGCGCCTTGCGTAAACTGGAAACAGCACGCAGGAACACCGGTTGGATGGGTTTGGTGGGGACCAGGCGACTGCGTGACGAAGGACAATCCGATGGCGATACCGGCAGTGCGCAAAAGGGCTGAACCGCGGAAAGTTGCGCTGTCGATCCTGATCGTCAGCTACAACACGCGCGAGATGACCCTCGCCGCGATCCGCTCGGTCTACGAGCAAGCCGCGGATACGGGCTTCGAAGTCATCGTCGTCGATAACGCCTCAGGTGATGGTTCCGCCGACGCGATCGCCGCGGAATTTCCCCAAGTGCAGCTCATCCGCTCGAAGGAAAATCTCGGCTTCGGCCGCGCCAACAACGTCGCGGCGGCCGAGGCGCGCGGAGACCTCCTCCTCCTGTTAAATCCTGACACGATCATCCTCGATCACGCCATCGACAAGCTGGCGCAATTCGCGCGCGTCAACCCGGCCGGCAAAATGTGGGTCGGTAGAACGGTATTGCCCGACGGATCGGTCGGCCGCACCTCCTGCCGGCGGTTCATCTCGCTTTGGTCCATCACCGCCGACCTGCTCTGGTTATCCAACGTGTTCAGTAACTCGCAGTTCTTCAACCCGAGGGCGTACGGTGGGTGGGACCGCAGTGACGTGCGCGAGGTGGAGGTCGGCTCCGGGTGCTTCTTTCTCGTCGACCGCACTCTATGGAAAGAGCTCGGCGGTTTCGACGAAACCTTTTTCATGTTTGCGGAGGAAGCAGACCTCTGCTACCGCGCCCGCGGCATGGGTGCGCGTCTCCTGTTCACGCCGGATGCGACGATCATCCACTATGGCGGAGCTTCGGAGCGCCTGCGGTCCGCAAGAGCAATCGCGCGGATGACCGGCCAGGTCCATTATCTGAGGAAACACTGGTCGCGCCCGAAAGCTGCCCTCGCGATTGGCCTGCTCAAGCTGCACGTCTTCTCGCGAATGCTGGCGTACAAGTTGCTCGGCTCGCTGGCGCGCAATCAGAAATATCGCTCTGCCGCCGAAGAGTGGCGCGCAATCTGGGCCGTGCGATCCAGCTGGAGCGCAGGCTATCCCCGGATCGGGCGCTGAGCGGAACAAGGACGCCGAAGAGGTTATCGCCCGCGGAGTATCGATCGATTTCATCATCGGGCCGTGGCGCCCCACGAACGGAGGGAGCGGGTGGCGTCGCCAGTCCGGGAGCCGGTTGGAGCAAGGCTCGCTATAACTAAACTGGCCGAAGTCGGCAGCAGCCGATTTCGGCCGTGATCCACGCCTTGAACGTTGAGAGCTTGCAAGCCGGATCACTGGCGAACTGGTCACAACGACTTACGAGCAATTGGTTGCCACCGCATCGTCCGGCGGGGCCTGCGATCTCGACCGCTATAGAGCACTGAACCACGTAAATAGTTGCAACGCAAAAGAAAGACGATAAAGGTACCTTTCCGCGAGTTAGCTGCGTTCGGCGGCTTTGCGCGATTTCCCCGCGAACCATACGGGCCGCGCTAGGCATGTTCAGAATTCGCGGTTTGTTCACTCTTCCCGCCAAGCGCGGGTTTCGACATACGAACTCAATGGGATATGGAATTTGATGTCGACGCGCATGTTTGAGCTCGCGATCGGTCGCGCGCCGCGTTGCGTGCTCCTGCTAGGAGCACACTGCGACGACATCGAAATCGCCTGCGCCGGCACACTGCTCCAACTCTGCGCCCGCTGGCCCGAGGCGCGTCTTGTCTGCATCACGCTCACCTCCGAGCCGGAACGCGCCGCCGAGACCCGCGCCGCAGCCGCGCGGCTGCTTTCAGGCGCGCGCGATCCCTTGGTGCGTGTCGAAGCGTTTCGCGGCAGCTATCTCCCGCACGAAGGCGCTGCGGTGAAGGAGTTCTTCGAGACGCTCAAGACATATGCGCCGGACGTGATCTTCACGCACTACCGCGACGACCGGCACCAGGATCACAGGATCATCAACGAGCTGACCTGGAACACATTCCGCAACCACCTGATCCTAGAGTACGAAATCCCGAAGTTCGATGGCGATCTGGGCGTGCCGAACGTGTTTGTTCCCCTGACGCGCGCACAACTGGCGCGCAAGATCGAGGTCTTGCTCGAATGTTTTCCGAGCCAGCATTCACACCGCTGGTTCACGCGCGAAACGTTCGAGGCGCTGGCGCGTCTGCGCGGAATCGAATGCAACGCGCCGGAGGGTTATGCCGAGGCATTCTACGGTCGCAAGCTGCCTCTCGTGTTCTAAATCGAATTCCACTTGGGAAGACCGCATGACAAGCACCAAGATTCCGCCCCTGGCCGAGCTTCTCGAGCGTGACCTCTACTACGTGTGCGCCAACCTGAAGGAAGAGTTCGCGCGCATGGCCGGCGGCGCGTTGCTGATTACCGGCGGCGCGGGTTTCCTGGGTTACTACCTCATCAAGGGGGCGCTGCACTTCAATCGCAAATTCAGTCCCGACCAGCCGATCCGAATTACCGTCTGGGACAGTTTCATTCGCGGCAAACCAGCCTGGCTGGACGAACTCGCTGGTACGCCGCATCTCACGGTAGAGACGCGGGACCTGATCGAACCCCTACCGCAGCCGATGCCGGATTTTGATTGGATCATCCACGCCGCCGGAATCGCCTCCCCGCCGTTCTATCGAAAGTATCCGCTCAAGACGATCGACGCCAACATCAACGGGCTGCGCAACCTGCTTGAATGGAGCGTGCGCCAGCAGGATCGCCGCAGACCGATCAAGGGATTTCTGTTCTACTCGTCGAGCGAGATCTACGGCGATCCCAGTCCTGACGCGATACCCACGCGGGAAGATTATCGCGGCCTGGTTTCTTGCACCGGACCGCGCGCGTGTTACGACGAATCAAAGCGTTTTGGCGAGACCCTTTGTGTCGTGTTCGCGCAGGAGTACGGCATTCCCACCAAGATGGCGCGCCCTTTCAACAACTACGGTCCCGGGCTGAAAATCACCGACAAGCGGGTGATTCCCGATTTTGCGTGCGATATCTTCGCTGGCCGCGACCTGGTGATGTATTCGGACGGCAAACCGACACGCACGTTCTGCTACTCGGCCAACTCGATCACGGGCTACTATAAGGTGCTCGTCAAAGGTCATGTCGGGGAACCCTATAACATTGGCATCGATCGACCCGAGATCTCGATGGCTGAGCTGGCGCAGAAGGTGATCGACCTCAGCCGCGAATTGTTCGGCTATCCCGGCAAACTGGTGCGCAAGCCGAATCCCGAAGAGACCTACCTGATTGACAACCCTAATCGCCGTTGCCCGAACATCGAGAAAGGCCGCGTTCACCTCGGGTACAACCCGACTGTGCTTGTCGACGAGGGCCTGCGGCGGACGATGATGTGGTACCACCACAATCGTGAGGCGGAGGAGGCTTGATGCAGATCTCCGTCATCGGCGCGGGGTATGTCGGGTTGGTTTCGGGCGCATGTTTCGCCGAGATCGGCCATAACTGCGTTTGCGTCGACGTCGACGCAAGCAAGGTGGAGCGCATCAACCGCGGCATCGCGCCTATCCACGAAGGCGGCCTGAATGCCTTGCTTTCCAAGCACGTCGGCAAACGGTTCGTGGCAACCACCGATTTGCGGCGCGCCGTCATTGATTCCGAAATTACCTTTATCGCAGTCGGCACCCCATTCGACGGCCAAAGCATCGACCTGACCTTTGTGCGAGAGGCGGCAAACCAGATCGGAGCCGCGCTGCGCGACAAGGGCAGCTATCACGTGGTGGTGGTAAAGAGCACGGTCGTGCCGGGCACGACCGACGATGTGGTGCGACCGACTCTGGAAGAGGCCTCCGGCAAAACTGCAGGCGTCGGCTTCGGCGTCGGGATGAATCCAGAGTTCCTCACCGAAGGCGTTGCGATCGACGACTTCATGCGGCCCGATCGCATCGTGTTGGGCGGGATGGACGCGCGTAGCATTGAAGTCCAACGACGCATCTATGCGTCGTTCGCGCAAACACCGCTACTCGAAACCAACAACAAGACCGCCGAGATGATCAAGTACGTCTCGAACTCGGTGCTGGCAACCTTGATCTCGTTCTCCAACGAAATGGGAAATCTTTGCAGTACTCTCGGCGGCGTGGATGTCGCCGATGTGATGCGCGGGGTCCACGCCGCGCGTTACTTCACGCCGACGCTGGAGGACGGCCGGCGCGTCAAGGCGCCGATTACATCATTCCTGTGGGCGGGCTGTGGCTACGGCGGCAGCTGCCTGCCGAAAGACACCAAAGCTCTGTCAGCACACGGCGCGGCGCGCGGCCAGCCGATGCCGTTACTGGACGCAGTGATCCAGACCAATCTGCAGCAACCGGCTCGCATGATCAGCCTGCTAGAACGCAATTTCGCGTCACTCGCCGGTTTGCGCGTGACCGTGCTCGGCTTGGCGTTCAAGGAAGATACCGACGACATGCGCGAGTTGCCGGCGATTCCGATCGTGCAGCAGCTGATCCAGCATGGAGCACGCGTCATAGCCTACGATCCGATCGCGCGGGAAACCGCACGCGCAGTATTGCCAAAGGAAACCCGGTTTGCCGAGAACCTGGCTGACGCCCTTACCGATTGCGATGCCGCGCTGCTTGTGACGCGCTGGGACGAGTTCAAGCAGGTGCCTGGACTGCTTGCGCAGCGCAAGTCGGCGCCATTGCTCATCGATGGCCGCCGCTTCATCGAACCTCAGAGCGTGCAGCGGTATACGGGAATCGGGCTCTGAGATGACCCGGCCCAGATCATACGACCATCATCGGGAGAAACAATGAAAGTCGTGCTCTTTTGTGGCGGCCTTGGCACGCGCTTGCGCGAGCACTCGGAGACCATACCCAAACCGCTCGTCAATGTTGGGTACCGGCCGCTGATGTGGCAGCTGATGCGCTACTACGCACACTACGGGCACACAGATTTCATTCTCGCACTTGGTTATCGCGGCGACATGATTCGCGAATACTTCATGAACTACAAAGAGTACATGTCGAACGACTTCGTGCTGTCCAAAGGAGGTAGCAAGGTGGAGTTGATGGGGCGCGACATCGCCGACTGGCGCATTACGTTCGTCGACACCGGCATAAATTCAAATCTCGGGCAACGTCTGGTCGGTGTACGCAAGTACATCAATGACGAAGAAATATTCCTTGCCAACTACTCGGATGGATTGAGCGATCTCGCGCTCGATACTTATATCGCCACGTTCCAGCAGCGCGGTGCGACCGCAGGTTTTCTCTCCGTGCGGCCCTCGCAGACCTTTCACGTGGTGAAGGCCGATCGGGACGATATGGTCACCGGTCTAGAACCGTTGTCGGACTCCGACACCTGGGTCAACGGAGGGTTCATGTGCCTACGCCAGGAGATCTTCAACTATATCAAACCGGGCGAAGAGCTCGTCGAGGAGCCTTTCTACCGTTTGATCGCCGAGCGCAAGCTTTGGGCGCCGCGCCATAATGGCTTCTGGGGGGCCATCGACACGTTCAAGGACAAGATCCGCTTCGATCAAATGGAAGCGCGGGGAGAGTGTCCCTGGATGGTCTGGAAGCGCTAGCCGCGTCTTTGAGCGATTGCAGACCTGTCTTGCAATGACCGCGGCCGCTTAAGCCGATTGGGTCCGTTTTCAGCGGTCAGAAAAGCCGCGAAGAATCCTTGGATGCCAACTATCCGGGTGCTGGGCAGCTCTGGCGAACGCCAAAACGTGTCAAGCCCTCGGCTGGCGCGTCAGCTTTCCGAATCCGTGATGGTGAAAAAGAGTTGGGCGCGCCATGCTAGACCCTGTGCGTTTGCTTAGCACAAAAGTCGGGGCGATCTCCGGGCCGTTGCCCGATGAGCTTCCCGAACAGACAAACCTCAGCCAACAGCAGCGACGAAGCTCGTCGCTGACGTTCAAACGCAAGCGTCCTCTCAACGGGGGGCGATTGGAAGCGACACGGTCTGCCTGTAATGCTCTTGCCGGCGGCTGATCCCGCCTGGCCTAGGTCAACGTGATCCGTGAGGGATCGATGAGTAAAGACCGCAGGCAGATGAAGCTGGGGGCGTTCTTCCACCCCACCGGCCACCACATCGCTTCCTGGCGGTACCCCGACGCCTATGCCGCCGCCGCCGTCGACTTCGCACATTATACGCAGCTCGCGCAGATGGCCGAGCGGGGCAAGTTCGACCTCTTATTCCTCGCGGACTCGCCCGCCATGCGCAACTGGCCTCCGGAACGGCAGAGCCGGGTCGCCACCTATATCGCAGGCTTCGAGCCGATCACCTTATTGTCTGCACTCGCGGCGGTGACGAAGCACATCGGGCTCGTCGCGACGGCCACCACCACCTACAACGAGCCGCTCCACATCGCGCGCAAGTTCGCGTCTCTCGACCACATCAGCGGCGGCCGCGCCGGCTGGAACCTCGTCACCTCGACAAACCCGAAGGAAGCGCTGAACTTCAGCAAGGAGGCGCACCTCGCGCACGACGACCGCTACGACCGCGCGCGCGAGTTTGCGCAAATCGTGCGCGGCCTCTGGGATTCCTGGGACGAGGACGCATTCGTCCGCAACAAGGCGAGCGGGCGCTACTTCGATCCGGAGCGGCTGCATGTGCTCGATTACAAGGGCGAGCACTTCTCCGTGCGCGGGCCGCTCAACGTGCCGCGCCCGCCGCAGGGCCATCCGGTGATTGTGCAGGCGGGATCATCCGACGTCGGCAAGGAGCTCGCGGCCGAAATCGCCGAGGTCGTGTTCACGGCGCACCAGACACTCGAGAACGCGAAGAAATTCTACGACGACCTGAAGGGGCGGCTCGCGAAGTACGGGCGCACGGCCGAGAACATCAAGGTGATGCCGGGTGTTTCGCCGGTGATCGGCCGCACGCAGGACGAGGCCGACGAGAAGTTCGCGAAGCTGCAGTCGCTCGTGCATCCCGAGATCGGGCTCGCGCTCCTCGGCGAACTCCTCGGCAACATCGATCTTTCCCCCTACCCGCTCGACGGGCCGCTGCCGGAGATCGTGAAGTCGGATTCCAGCCAGCACGTGCTCAAGATGTTCACCGACATGGCGAAGAACGAGCAGCTCACGATCCGCGAGCTCTATCTGCGCATCGTCGTGCGCGGGCACTGGATCATCCGTGGCACGCCGCAGACGATCGCCGATCATCTCGAGGATTGGTTCAGGAACGGCGGCTGCGACGGCTATAACGTGATGCCACCGTACCTGCCGGGTGCGCTCGACGATTTCGTCGAGCACGTGGTACCGGAGCTGCAGCGGCGCGGAATATTCCGCAAGGAGTACGAGGGCAAGACGCTGCGCGAGAACCTCGGACTGAGGCGGCCGGCTAACCGGTTTACCAAGGGCGAGCGGGAAGTAAGTTGACGTCGTTTCTCGGGCGCAGCGCAGTCCTCTCTCATTGTCATCGCCGGGCCGCCCCGACCCGCGCGAAGCGCGGCCTCGTCGCGGCGAGTCCCGGTGATCCACGCCTCGAACCGCTGAAATGCCGAAAGGCGTAGATGGCCGGGACAAGCCCGGCCATGACGACGAGAAACGCACGC
Source organism: uncultured Alphaproteobacteria bacterium (assembly GCA_963711595.1). Classification (GTDB taxonomy): domain Bacteria; phylum Pseudomonadota; class Alphaproteobacteria; order Rhizobiales; family Xanthobacteraceae; genus JAUSIF01. Next base: position 40,689 of record CAVQER010000004.1, on the reverse strand, counting down.
AGGCCGGCGCCGGCACCATCCGGAAGTTGTGAAGTGTGGCCGGAGGGTCACAGCGGGGGACCCCCGGTTATTCTATGATTGGGCATTGGCCGAATACTTCGGGGGTTTCCATGCGGCAAATCCTTTGTGCGGCGACGAGCTTCGCCGCGATTCTGATTGCAGGAGCCGCGATGGCTGCGGACGCGCCCGTCCGCGCGCCCGTGCAGAAGGCCGTCGTCGCCGCGCCGCCGACCTGGGCGGGCGGCTATGTCGGCGTTTACGGCGGCTGGGGCTGGGGCGATTCGAGACACTCGAACCCGGATGGATCGTTTGCGTCGAACCACTTTGACGTTGACGGCGGGCTGCTCGGCTTCACGAGCGGCTACAATTGGCAGAGTGGAATGTGGGTGTTCGGCTACGAGAGCGATTTCGCGCGCTCATGGATCGACGGCCAGGAAAGCACGATCTGCGCTCCACCGTGCTTCACCGACATGCGCTGGCTCAGCACCTATCGCCTCCGCGCCGGCCCTTCGACGCCGGAGCATTTCGTCTACGTCACGGGCGGCGTCGCAATAGGCGACGTGAAGGCGGGCGCCGGCCCATTCACCGACAAGGAGAACATGATCGGGTGGACGGGGGGCATCGGATGGGAAGGCCGGATCGCCCCGATGTGGACCGCCAAGATTGAATACCTGTATGTCGATCTCGGCACCGACGGGATTCACGTCTTCGGGGGCAATCCATTCAAAACGGATGTCCGGTTCGACACGCACATCATCAAGGTCGGGCTGAATTACAAATTCAGTTTCTGGGACTGGCTCTTGCAACGACGGTAATTCCTCCTGTGGCACTGACCCAAGGCCCGGCTCGCGCCGGGCCTTGATTCTTGCGCCGGCGCTTCGTCAAGCCCGCGCTCGTCGGTCGCGCCTTTCGGCATCAACAGAAGGAAGGCGTGGATGGCCGGACATGCCCCGCTGCGCGTGCGGCCCGGCCTTGACGAATTGGTGGCGGGCGGACGCGGCACAAGTACCCAATCCAAGCGGCATCGCCGTCCCTCGGTTTTGTCCTTGGATTCCGGGCTCGCATGCCTCCCCCGCTCCGCGGGAGTTGGCATACGCGCCGGAATGACCCGGGGTATAGTTCGGTGAAATAACTGGAGAACGTCGTGGAAGAATCCGGCAACGAACTTGCGAGAGTTGTGGCGCTGCTCGCGGCCGGCGTGATCGCCGTGCCGATTTTCAAGCGGCTCGGGCTCGGCTCCGTCCTTGGCTATCTCGCGGCCGGCGTGGTGATCGGCCCGTTCGGCGTTCGCCTATTCTCCGAGCCGGAGACGATCCTGCACGTCGCCGAGCTCGGCGTAGTCATGTTCCTGTTCGTGATCGGGCTCGAGATGGAGCCTTCGCGGCTCTGGGCACTGCGGCGGCAGATCTTCGGTCTCGGGGCGTTGCAGGTCGGCGTCTGCGGTGCACTGCTTACTGTTCTCGGAATTCTCGCCGGCTTCCCGCCGGCCGTAGCCCTGGTCGGCGCCATGGGGTTCACCATGACGTCGACCGCGATAGTCATCCAGATTCTCGACGAGCGCGGCGACACGTCGACGCCGTTCGGCCAGCGCGCCATCTCGATCGTACTATTCGAGGATCTTGCCATCGTGCCGCTGCTGGCCATCATCGCGTTGCTTGCGCCCGTCACTTCGATCGTGACGACGGGCGAACGGTGGGAGCACGTTGCCATCGCTATCGGCGCGCTGGCGCTCCTGATCACGGCCGGGCGCTATCTGCTCAATCCGCTGTTCCGCATTCTCGCGCGTGTGGAAGCGCGCGAAGTAATGACCGCGGCGGCGCTACTCGTGGTGCTCGGTTCGGCGCTTCTCATGGAAGCGGGTGGCCTATCCATGGCGATGGGCGCGTTTCTGGCCGGCGTTCTGCTCTCCGAGTCGACGTTCCGTCACCAGCTTGAAGCCGATATCGAGCCCTTCCGCGGCATTCTGCTCGGCCTGTTCTTTCTCGCCGTCGGCATGTCGCTCGACCTGTCGCTGATCGCGAGCGACTGGATGCTGATCGGCATCGGCACCTTCGCCTATATGGCCACGAAGTCGGTCGGCATCTACGCCGTCGCGCGCGCGTTGCGCACCCCGCAGAGGGACGCGATCTACCGCACGGCCTTGTTCGCGCAGAGTGGCGAGTTCGCCTTCGTGCTCTATGCCGGCGCGTTCAGCGCCGGCGTGCTGGACGCCGGCACAAACGCGATCTTCACCGCCATGGTCATTCTCTCCATGGCGCTGACCCCGCTCCTGATCTTTGCGCTGCACTGGATGCCGAAGGAAGAAGGCGAGCAGTCCATGGACGGCGTCGAGATCGCCGAGGGACTGGAGGCGAACGCGCTCGTGATCGGCTTCGGCCGCTTCGGCCAGGTGGCGAGCCAGCATCTGCTGCTGCGGGGGATCGACGTGTCGATCATCGAAAAGGATACGGAGATGATCCGTGCCGCTTCGAATTTCGGCTTCAAGGTCTACTACGGCGACGGAACGAGGCTCGACGTGCTGCGCACCTCGGGCGCGGGCACGGCCGAGGCGATCCTCGTCTGCGTCGACATCGCGGAGACCGCGAACAAGATCGTCGAGATCGCGCAGGCCGAATTCCCGCTCGCGAAGCTTTACGTCCGCGCCTACGACCGTACGCACACGCTGCATCTGATCAAGCAGGGCGTCGAGTATCAGATCCGCGAGACGCTCGATTCCGCGATGGCGTTCGGCGAGCAGGCGCTGATTGGCCTCGGCGTTCCGCCCGAGGAAGCGGCGGAGATCACCGAGGACGCGCGGCGGCGCGACGCGGAGCGGCTGGAACTGCAGCTTTCCGGCGGCATCTATGCCGGCCGGACGCTGCTGCGCGGCAACATCTCGGTGCCGACGCCGCTCGCGCCGCCGAAGCAGGAAGGCCGCGTCGTGGACGCCGAGACAGCAAAATCGATCGACGAGAAGACGCTGCCGGAGCCGGGAAGCCGGGCGGAAGCGCGGTCGGTGAAGCGCTGAGAGGGCCCGAAACAAGCGCGCCGACGCCGCGGGTTATTTCCGACCGAGAGCTACAGGTTGGCCCGGGCGGCGCCTACATGAAATTCCGTGCTCCGGCACCAGATGCCGCTGAGTTCACAGGTCTCACGATCTCGTTAGGAGGATTTGCTGGCGCGGAGCTAGGGCATTGAAACCGGTTGTCGAACTTCGCTCGCTTCCGCGAACAAAGTGGCTCGAATAACGATTGCGACGAAATAGCCGACCTGCAGTACGACAAGTCCCTCGACAGCCCACAGTATGCCGATGAGATATTCTTCGCCATTTGCACTAGCGGACAGGAACGCGACCGGCGCCGTGAATGCGGCGAAGAATGCTAATGCGCGGACGTTCGCAATCAGGCCAAGAAGCAGGCCTGAAATTCCGCAAAGGATCGCTACCGACACCATAGCCACTTCCTCTAAGGGCCAAATGGCAAACGACGGATTAACCTCCGGCACGTGCCCTCGCCCGGTTAAATCCGCCGGGTCGGTCAGGGTTCAGGTCCTCAATTTCACAGATATTCGAGGCGCTATCGGGGCACTCGATCGTCAAGTTCCCTCCCCAATCGTGCCAGCCGCGCCTGCCACAATCGCGATTCCTTCCGATGTCGCAATTAGTTCATGATTAATCTGAAGTGAACAGTGGGGGACCCCCCGTTGGAGTTAAAAACGTGTTAAAAACTTGGCGTAGTTGGTAATCTCAAGTCTTAGTCAGTTTCGGACAGTGGAGTTGAGTTGTGCAGTATCCGGTCGGCGGCACGACAAGTGGTGACCAGCTTGCTGGGCTTTCGGCGACGCGGCCGTGGGCCCATGTGTCGTGGCCAGTTATCAGGGCGAGTGTGGCCCTCTGGGATTTCGCCCTTGTCGTAGTGAGTTTTGTTGCCGCCGATATCGCCTGGCACATTTTCGTCCGTGGAGATGAAGTACAGGTCGGCGACGCTCTGGTCATGTCTGTGCTGGCCGGAGTCCTGCTCACCGGCACGATTGCACTCAAGAATGGCTACAACCTCGTTCGCATCGGCGACCTAAGATTTCAGCGCCGTGTCGCGTTTTTGGGTTGGATCGTCGGCTTCTTCGTCGTCGGTTGGATTGCATTTCTAACGAAATCAACCTCGGAGTTCTCCCGCATTGCGGTCACCGGCGAGTTCTTGTTTGGCCTCTTAATTCTTTTAACGGCGCGTCAGGCACTGTTGAAATACCTCGCCCACCTCATGGCCGCAGGGCACCTCACCCTCCAATCGGCATATGTTGTCTTCGCCGGCACGCCGGTCGACCGTTGGCAGCGGCTCGCGCAAATGGCGCGCGAGGGCACAATGGTGACTGGCGCCAGCGAGCTGACTCTCGAAGATGCGGATCCAGTGACGCGTCAAACCGCAATTGCGGCGCTCGTTAACGACATCAAGTCGGCGCTCGGCAGGAGAAATTGCTGCGATGCCGTCTATCTATTCCTGCCGTGGTCGCAACTGCACTTGCTTGACGAGATCAAACTTCAGTTCGTCCGGCTGCCTGTGCCGGTCTACCTGTTCGCAGACGCCAGCGTCGACAAAATACTCTCCGGTTATGGCATCACCATATCGTCGACCCCGGCGTTCGAGATTCAGCGTGCGCCACTCTCGGTGTTCGAGCGATCCCTCAAGCGCGGGCTTGACTTGATCGCCGCAAGCGGTCTGCTCATCTTGCTGTCCCCACTACTCCTCATGACGGCGATCATGATTCGGTTGAGTTCGAGTGGGCCAGTTTTCTTCCGCCAGGCGCGTCGCGGATTCGGCGGTAGACAATTCGAAATCCTGAAGTTCAGAACCATGACGGCACAATCCTGCGAGGCTCCCTTCGTCCAGGCGACACGCGACGACGCTCGCGTCACGCCGCTCGGCAGCGTGCTTCGCCGGACAAGCATCGATGAACTGCCTCAGCTCTGGAACGTCGTGAGCGGAGAGATGTCGCTTGTCGGGCCGAGACCTCACCCTCTGGCGCTCGACAACCGATATGATGAACTGATCGCCAACTACGCCTACCGAAATCACGTGAAGCCTGGGATCACCGGTTGGGCGCAGGTGAGCGGATATCGTGGCGAGACGCCCAACGTAGGCACCATGGAGGCTCGTGTGATGCGTGACCTCTGGTACATCAATAACTGGTCACTGTGGCTCGACATTCGAATTCTGCTTCGCACGATCATGGTCGTCCCATACGACACCAAGGCATTTTGAACTCTGTCCACGCTCGAAATCGCAGGAGACTTCGTGACTAGCGTTTTCACGGTGGCACGATGAGGCAGTTTTCGGGTCGCGCGGATCACGCGCCTCAAGACCCAGTAAACTCTCCGGGCGTCACCAAACCGAAAGTCAGCTGGCTAGGCGGTACGTTCTCGTGGTTGTTGCCGGAGGATGGACAACACGTCCCCTATCCGCCCGCGCCTGAAGGAACGCTAATCTATGTCATCGGCGACATCCACGGGCGCGTCGACTTGCTCGAAGAGCTTTGGGTTCGCATCGATCGCGATGCGCCAAAAGCGCAATCGCATGAGGTGCTCGAGATCTACCTCGGTGACTATATTGATAGAGGACCTGCTTCCGCGAAGGTTGTGGACCTACTGACCCAGCGTCCAAAAGGACGAAAGCGAGTCTTCTTACGGGGCAACCATGAGAAGGTTCTTGAAGACTTTCTCAATGGCGAAGCGTTACTTGACGCTTGGTGCGAGATCGGCGGGCTCGAAACGCTTATGTCATACGGAGTCGAGCCGAATTTGCTCCGTCATCCAAAGGACGACGATGCTGTCCGCGCCGCTCTGGCCGCACGAATGCCCGATAGTCATCATTCCTTCCTGGGCGGTTTGCAGACTCACTACAGTGCAGGTGCCTATTTCTTCGTGCACGCCGGGGTGCGACCGGGGATTGCCCTCGACAAACAGAACGAGCACGATTGCTTATGGATAAGAGAGGAATTCCTGGAGCACGACGACAACTTCGGACGCATCGTGGTGCATGGACATTCGCCCGTATCCGCACCCCAGTTTTTGCCCAACCGGATCAATCTCGATACGGCGGCATATGCTACCGGCCAGCTATCTTGCCTTAAGATCTCGCGGCAGGGCGCGGGGATTCTGGAGGTTGGCGACTGAAATCGCCCCTTCGATCGCGGCACTAGCGGCCGCCGTGCCGTACGGCGCCGGCGATCCGTCCTGCTCTACGTTGCGCGGTTGCTGAACAGCGTCGTCTTTACCGGTACGCGGGCAATTCCGCCTCCGCAACAGAGCCCGGAATTCTTTGCCAAAGCAATCCAAAAGCCCGAAGTATGAAAAGACACGCCGTGATTGCTGATCGTTGCCCCCGCGCTCCACATTGGTGTGCTTCAAGGCGTGTCTCTGACTGTGAGGAAGTTCGAGAAAATGCTTCGGAAAGTCCTTGGTCTGCCTGCAATGCGTGTTAGCGAGCAGCGACATCGCCTTGAGCCAGATGTCGTCGGCTCGAGAGCAAATGGCCATAAACAAATCGTGGTCGACTACCCGTGCGTCCAGAGATCCGGGAGGGTACAACACCCCTCCCACGCCTGTCGGAAATACGAACAACGAGGCCACTCCGGCGACGAGATTGCCACGCGGCCAATCGACATACGGCAAAAGGTTTCCATCGTCTCCAAAAGCCAGGAGACGAGAACGATGACAATGAATGACGTTGCGGTCCTTGTCATAGGCGTCCAGCAACTTTTCAAACCAGTTCCGCGGGTAGAAAATGTCATCGTCCGCCGTCACGATAACCGCGTGCGGGAACTCCCTTATGGTAGGAATAATCTTGTTGAACGATCGCCAATCGTCGCACCGTTTGACCTCGAGCCCCCGCTTCTCGAGTTGACGCAGCGTGGCAGCCACTCCCGCTAGGTCCTCGTCATGTGCCAACCAGAGAATCAGGCGGTCTGGCAGAACGGTTTGTCGCAACAGTGTCTCGATGCACACCATTGCCCCTGTCAAGCGCCGTCCGTGACTGGTTAGTGACACGATCACCGGTAGCTCGCGCTTTGTCTTTCGCACTCCGGAGCGCTTGCTGAGGAGGGTGCACATTGTGAGGTACGCCGTGAGCGGCCATTGCGCCAGGATCAAACGACCCAACCTGCGGAGAGACTGATAAAAAGTCCGAACGGAATACACTGGTGGCCGCCTCTTGGAGGTCATGGCTGTCAGATGCCATCCGTTTGCGCATGACAAACTCAAGCCACGCGATTTCACTTAGGCCGAAGTTCGCAACCAACCGGACCAATTGCAACAAAATGGGGACGCGCCGAATGAGACTACCCGGACCAAGCGCAATTAACATTAACCGTACAACAGGAGGGCGTCACCACGCCGTTCCCTCTCCTTCACCCCTATTGTACCTGGATGCACGCCCCCCGCACGTGCAGGCTCGGAGGCCAGCACCCATGACGAAAGACTATCAGGGCGAATCAATTTTTTCTTTAGCATGTGCGAGCACCTCTTTTGCGAACGACTTGGCACGCCGCGAGAAAGGATTTCCTTTCAAAGGCATACTTGGATTCTCGCGTCTCACTCGAGCTGAAGCACACGCATTGGGCGAAGCATGATCCTATCGAATATCCGCCTGGGGCCGGACCAGACGGACGGATCCGTTTCTGGTGAGATGGAGAATTTCTGTGCTTGAAGAACGCAGTGTACTGGTAACAGGCGGCGCCGGATTTCTAGGTTCGCATTTGTGCGAGCGATTGCTGGAACGAGGCTATGAAGTCGTATGCGTCGACAATTTCTATACCGGTGGACGGCACAATGTGCATCACTTGCTCGCCAATCCCTCGCTTCGACCTGATCCGTCACGACGTCTGTTTTCCTCTCTATGTGGAAGTTGACGAAATCTACAATTTGGCCTGCCCCGCATCTCCAATTCACTACCAGCATGATCCGGTCCAGACGACGAAGACCAGCGTCCATGGGGCCATCAACATGCTTGGCCTCGCCAAGCGAGTGAAGGCCAAAATCCTGCAAGCCTCCACGTCAGAGGTTTATGGAGATCCCGAAGTGCACCCGCAGGCGGAAGACTACTGGGGTCACGTCAATCCGGTGGGAACGCGTGCCTGTTATGATGAAGGGAAACGCTGCGCCGAAACTTTGTTCTTCGACTACTACCGACAGCATAAACTCGGCATCAAGGTCGCGCGAATTTTCAATACCTACGGCCCGCGAATGCACCCCAACGATGGACGGGTCGTTTCGAACTTCATCATGCAGGCGCTGCGCAATCAAGACATCACGATCTACGGCGACGGAAGTCACACGCGGGCGTTCTGCTATGTCGACGATCTGATCGACGGCCTGATCGGCTGATGGAATCCGCGCCCGAAATTACCGGACCCATTAACCTCGGAAATCCGCGCGAGCTCACAATCCGGGAGCTTGCAGACGCGGTCGTGGACCTGGCGGGATCTTCATCGCGGATCGTCTTCCGTCCGCTGCCGAACGACGACCCGAGGCAACGGAAGCCGAATATCGATAAAGCGCGAGATCTTCTGGGTTGGAAACCGAAGACAGATCTCGCCGATGGCTTGAAAGCGACCATTCGATATTTTGAGGATCACCTAAGACAGAACAAATGAAAGGCAGTTCAATTCTGCAGCACGGGTGACCACTTCCGTCTCTCCACTCAGACCGTTCGCTCCAACGTAGTATCAGCGATTCCGCAACGTACGTTCACTCGCGAATGGCCCCGCTAATCTGCCCTGGGCATTCAAGGTTCATTGGTCTGCGGGTCGCGATCTGCGACTATTCCCTTTTGCTCCATCGCGAGGTTCGGCAAGTTCGAGAATTTTGCGCGGTTATTCTTGATCTCGAAGTAACCCCGCCTGTCGTGGGGTACGACATAAGTGTTTTGGTCGAATACGTTTCCCGATTTTTCGTCGAACCATTCCCTGCCGTAGTCTGCAACCATGCCGTTCAGGCCACTGGCCCCCAGGTGAATGATCGTATTGTTGTGAATGAAGTTGTTCTTGGCCATCCTTGGGCCGTAGCGTCCCTCTCCGCGCTTCTGATTTATTACCGCGATGCCGTTGCCGAAGTCTGCCCTAACCTCTACGATGTTGTTATAGGCTTCGACGTCCTGACTGTTTTGGATCAGAATCTGGGAGCCCCAAAGCCAGTTGAGTCTTTCGTGGCCGTTCCGCGCAACCGTATTGCCGTATATCTTGGCGCGGTACGAAATCTCATGCTTGATGCCGTCGCCCCTGTTGTCAAAGACCAGATTGTCGACGAACTCAATGTTGATATTGTCGACGTCGGTCCACAACCCAGGACCATCATTGTTATGAACGCAATTTTTGCGGACAACGAGGTTGTCTGTCCGTACGAACTTGGTGCCGCCGGCCTCCCAGCCTGAATTGAAACCTGCGTAATTGTTGAACGCGATCTCCGCACCCTCGATAAGGATGTGGCTTCCACTGCCGGCCAATCCAAGTTGCCCGTTGTTACTATAGGAGCCGCCGGAGATGTGTGTACCGGGGCCAACACGGGCGCCAAGCCCATGGTTCCAGCGCGCGGTCACATTGCGAAGTACCCAATTCCGCCCTCTCGGAAAGTCAACGGCACCGTGCTGGGCTCTCGACGCATACTTCTCGAAGACAATGTCCTGCAATAGGACGTCGCTCGCCTCGCCCGTGATTGCAAAGGGCGCCGTGCTGAATTCCGTTACTTTGTCAGTCGGATCCTCAGAAATATGTATGCTCAGGCCATCGTCGTAATATGTGCCGAGCGTAACGTCGGCGATAGACGCAACCCTTCGGTAAATTTTCCCGTCAACGAAAAGATCTTCTCCGTGCCCGCAAAGGGGAGCATGTCTCTGGCACTTGCCACCCGGATTGCTGCGAGCCTTGGGTCCCTGCGCCACCCAGAATCCGTCGACCCTGTGCCAATCTGAAAGAAGCGTCGCACCGTTAAACGATGACTTCGCCTTTGCCGATGAATTTCTGGCCATTCTTAGGTCGCGCGTATTGCAACCGGTAAATCCCCGGATCAACCGGAATGTCGTCCCGACCGGAGCGCGAGCAACGATCTCCGCTACATTATCACCCGGCCTGACCGCGATATCACTCGAGGCTTCGGTCTGACAGGGCGTGACGATCAGTAGTGCCAGAAACGCCGACGAAATTACTTTCATACTAGGAACTCCGAGCCCCGTCGTGCGGCCACCGCCGTCGAACACGCCGCGCGATGATAGCCGAACTGCATAAAATCGCGGAGCGATGCACTCCGATCCGCTTAGAAGAGCTTCCGCTAGGTCTTTCACGGCCGATAACCCGCTAGTTCCGGTCCGCATCGATTAACCGTCTTGAATCACAAGCCCGGACAAACGCTCTTTCGAGGGGGCGAGCCGCGATACCGGGATATGCGCCCCTATAATTTAGCACTATAACATTTTTTGCTATCCGTACGCGTATCGGAGAGGGATCAGAAAATGACGGCCGACAGTCCTAGGGTTTCAATCGGACTGCCCGTTTATAATGGCGAGCGATACTTGGTGAGCGCGCTCGACGGGATCTTGCGGCAGACTTTTACCGATTTTGAAGTCGTCATTTCCGACAACGCCTCATCCGATAGGACCCGCGAAATCTGTGCGGAGTACTGCAAGAAGGATGGCAGGATCAGGTACTCCCGGAATGATACGAATATTGGTGCGGCCAGGAATTTCAACAAAACATTTGAATTGAGCCGAGGCTCTTATTTTGCTTGGGCCGCCTACGATGACGTGTATGACGACAGGTATCTAGAACGCTGCGTCGATATACTCGACAACAATCCAAAAGTTTCGTTGTGTCATTCTCAAGTTGCGCTCATCGATGAATTCGGCAACCCGACGGACCGGCCTAGTTCAATGCGACGCCTCGACAAAGACCATGTCGCGGAATTGCAGCGCGTTGAGGAACGGTTCAAGGACGTACTCAACAACGTGCACTGGTGTCTTCAGGGCTTTGGACTCATGCGGACTGACCAGATGCGGAGAACTGCCTTACAGCGCAGCTATTTTGGGGCAGACAAAGTTTTCTTGGCCGAAATGAGTTTATAAGTCGCTTTCACCAAATCGAGGAGACTTTGTTCTACAAGCGGGTTCACAAGACAACCTCGTTTTACAAGAGCACCGCCACCAAGAAGAAGTGGATTGATCCCGATGGCGCTCGTTCGTTGCCGCAAGTGCAAATGCTGAAAGACTACACCGCGATGGTTATGCAAACGCCAATGCCGTTGCGCCAACGGCTGATCTGCCTTTTCTGGATCGTGGCGATGGTCAAGCGCCCCAAGGTCTGGCGGAGAGTCTTCCTGCCGGGGCCAAACAACTATCTTGGGATCGATTTCAATTACAAGAAGCCGTGACGTGGAGGACGGCTGACCTCGAGAGGCGCTGCATCTCAAGGGATGCCGAGCTTGATACCGTCGCGCAGGCACTACGGCGATTTTATCCCCCTAGTGTGGTCAGCGCGGTGTCGCTTCCATTGGCAACACGATTTGGCGATAACGCGGGGAGCGGAATTGCCCGCCCTGTCCGAGTTCAGAGATCCAACACAAGATGTCAACGTCGAGGATCCTTCGTATCGGATTGCTGGTCGTTATCTTAGCGACAGCAATCCCGTTCGGGTCGGCGGACCCGTTCTGGTTTAGTCTCGCGGCCCTGCTGAACGGCCTAGTCTTTGCGGGCACGCTGATGATTTCGACTCGGAATCTAGAATTGCACAAGGTCTATCGGACCGCGCTCATCATGGTTATCTGCCTCACCGCGTATCTTTTTTTCCAGTCAGTTCACTTCCCGCAGAACGTGCTTACCAATCCTATTTGGAAGACCGTGCGCGATCTGTTGAATATCGATACCGGCGCGATTTCGGTGGAGCCGGCAGGAACCCTTGCGACGATTCCGCTTGTTGTTCATCCGTTCTTGATTTTCATGGCTACGCTTGTGCTTCTCCAATCCGATGAGGCATGCCAGTCGTTCTGGCAGCATCTTGCATTGATTGGCGGAGCATTCGCGGCGTTCGGACTGGTTCAACACTTTGTATCCCCTTCATCAACGCTCGAGGGGGTTGAGGACCTGCATCACCTGAACAGCGTCACGGGAACGTTCATCAACAGCAATTCAGCGGTGACGTTGTTTGGCGTCGCTACGCTAATGACCGCCAGTATCATTATCCGTCTCGCTCAACTCCTTTATTTCCAGCGAGAGCATTCTCACCCAACGCTACGGATCGATGTTTATGAAAACGGGATCACATTGATCATGTATGTCGGTCTCTTTGGCACCAGTATTCTTGCGCTGTTCCTGACTGGGTCGCGGGCTGACTACGCTTCTACGCTTCCTTCTCTCGCCCTGATCGCGGGATGGTTTGCATTCTCCAGACGACGACGTCTCGGAATTGCAGGCACCGCGGCGTTAGCTTTGTCTCTAACTTTCGCCGTTTTTGGAACTCGATCGCTGTTTCAATTCGTGCAGAGCGAGTTCAATGCTGACCGCTGGTGTGTCTTCCGCTCCACCCTCTCCGCAATCGCGGACTACCCTTGGTTCGGAACCGGATTCGGCACTTTCCGCAACATATTTCCAGTCTATCGTTCTCCGGAATGCGGAATCGAGGGCGTGTTGGATCACGCATACAATTCATTCCTCGAAGGCTATCTAGGGATGGGAATTCCGTTCGCCGTACTCGCGTTATTTGTCCTCTTCTATCTCATGTATGTTTTTCGAATTGGGTATTGGACTTGTCAGCGGTTTCGGGTCATTCCCGTGACCGGAATGGCAATCTCGCTGCTCATTATTCTACATGGTCTTGTGGACTTCTCGCTGCAAGTTCCGGGTGTGGCTGCGTATATTGCAGCCGCTCTCGGGGCGGCGGTTTCTGTTTCTGTTGCGCGGCGGAAATCAGCGAGAGACTTTTCCTGAGCTTCGCGGTGGTGGCGACGCCCCGCGGCCTGCCTGGCGGCTAACTAAAGACAAGATGCCTCGCCTCCCGACACCGTTCACTTTGCGGCTCCAAGGACGCAGTTAACTATTAATCCCACACCGAACATTTTTTGCGCATACCGGTTCTATAAATCGGAATATCGTTCGCGCGCACCGATGGACCCGGCGGAGTATCAGCGCAGATGAAGATCGCTTATCTGGGCGGCTCGATCTTCCCGTCAGCTCGAGCGAGCACGGTGCACATGATGAAGATGTGCGCCGCTATGGTGCGCGCCAAACACGAAGTCATTCTTTTCGGCCGACGTTCCCCGGGATACGGCGATGCAGATATTTTCCGCTACTACGGGATGGATCCCACTTTTGAACTGGATTTGGTCTCCGACTCGCTCGGGCTCCGTCTCCATGCATTCGCAGGCGCAGGCAGATTGGTGACGCGCGCGACGAAGTTCAGGCCCGATCTCTATTATGCGCGACGTCGCCCGCTCGCAGTTGTTGCGTCGTTCAGCTCAACCCCATCGGTCTTCGATGCCCATGAGCTGCCGATAAAAATGCTACATCGTCGAATGGAGAGTTGAATATTCAATTCGAGGTCGTTCGCCTGCCTTGTTGCGGTCACTCAAGGTCTTGCCAACGACTATTTGGACCTATGGCCTCAGTTGCGTTCAAAGATCCTAGTCGCACCAAACGGGTCCGATCGGGTGTCGGAATCAATCTTACCATATGCGATCGCGAATAGGCTTGGCGTTCCGCAGATCGGCTATGTGGGCTCGCTCTATCCTGGAAAGGGTATGGAGACGACCATCAAACTTGCCCAACGACATGACGCAATGGACTTTCATGTGGTCGGCGGCGACGCGCAACAAGTTGGTTATTGGCAAGCGAAGGGCTGCCCGGAAAATATCACTTTTCACGGCCACGTCCCCCATGCCGACGTGTCCCGCTATTTGTCCGCCTTTGATGTCGCTCTCGTTCCTGTGCAGAAGCGCGTTGCTATCGATTTCGACGACTCAGATATTGGGAAATGGACCTCACCGGTGAAGATATTCGAGTACATGGCCCATGGCCTGCCAATAATAGCCTCCGACTTACCAACGGTGCGTGAGGTCCTCACCAATGAAAGAAACAGCGTTCTCGTGCCCCCCGAGGATATTGATGCATGGGCCGACGCGCTTACCAGACTTACTTCGAGTACATCCTTTGCAGAAAATCTGGCCCGGCATGCACGAGAAGATTTTCTCACAAAGTACACTTGGGACGCACGCGTCTCTACCGTCCTGAAACGCGCGTTGCGGAAGGCATGATCCTTTACCCAGCCTCAGTGTCCGCGCGAGGTCTATGCGCGCCGCTCTAGTTGCGCCTGACCAACCTCAAGTACCCGCCCCTTCTCAACATTTAGCACCTGATCGCACATATCAGCCGTTGCCGTTCGGTGCGTGATCATGATGACCGTCTTGATCGGCGCCAGTTTCCCAAGGGCGTCCAACACGGCGGCCTCCGTGTGGTGGTCGAGCGCGTTCATAGCTTCGTCGAGAATAAGAACCTGCGGCTCATGATACAGCGCGCGCGCGATGCCTAGTCGCTGACGTTGTCCGCCAGACAGGCGTATGCCTCGCTCGCCAATCACGGTGTCATACTTCTTCGGCAACGAGTTCGACGATGAAATCGTGAACTTGCGCCAATCTTGCCGCGTGTTCGACAGCCAGCAGGTTGATGTCCTTGATGTCGACGCCGAACGCAATGTTTCGCGCAATCGTATCGTCCGTTAAGAAAATGTGCTGCGGCACATATCCGATATTGTTGTTCCACATGCGACGTATCGAGGTCGTCAGCGGCACCCCGTCAACCAGGACACGCCCGGTGGTCGGTTCCAGCAGACCGAGAATAAGATCCACCAAGGTGCTTTTGCCGACGCCCGTGGAGCCAACAATGCCCGTAATGCTCCCGGCGCGAATCTTGAAACTAATATCCTTAAAGATCGGCCTTTCGGACCCAGCGTAGTTGAAGCTGACATTCTCGAGTGTGATCGCCTCGCGAAGCGGAAGACGCTCGGTGACGAGATCTGCCGGGGCCGCTTGCGCCTGGGCCTCGTCGAGTTCCTTGATGATGGTATTAACGGCCGGCGCAATGAACCGTAGTCTGACGAATGTACGGTAGATATGATGCATTGCAGGCAGAATTCGATATCCGGCATACGCATACAATCCAATGACCGGGAGAGCCCCGCTCATTCCTCCAGACCGCGTGAGCAAGACCAAGGAAGCGACAAGCACGGTCGCAAAGCCGATCGCTTCGACCAGGAACCTCGGAATATCGGCAAGCGCGCTGCTTGTCGCCTGGTAGCGCGAGAAGCGCAGGGAGGGGGTTCTAAAGCCGCCGACGTAGGCCTGGTCGCGCCCCAAGACTTTCAACTCTTTTATGCCACCAAGTATTTCGGCTGCCGAACGGTACCGTTCGGAATTGGCCCGCTCCCGGCCGGATCCGAGACGACTAAGCGTTCCGCGCAGAACGGTGTACAGCACTGCGTACAAGCCGCCGATTCCAACGAAAAGCGTTATGGCGAGAACCGGGTCTACCACAATGAGCATTATGACGAGCGCAATCAGCACCAGGCTGTATGAGAAAAACAGCAGGATCGGCATGATCGCGTACTCGATCAGCTGGTCCACTTCGGACAGGATCATCTTCGATAATTCGTTGGTATTGCGTCCGAGGAAGAATGCGTAGGGTTGTTGCAAATAACGAGTTATCAGCCGCATGCCGATGGCGTGCCGCCGCATGTTTGCGTATCGATACATGGAGTAATTTACGAACGACCGTAGGATGGAAATGAATATCAGCACGCCCAAGGAAAACCCGGCGAGCGCGAACAGAAAACTATGGGTGCTGGTAAATCCGAAAAAGGCGTACGCCTCCCTCAAGTAGGGGTTGGTTTCGATGCTGGCCGGATTTGCCATCACCGCGAGGAACGGCGCGATCGACGCGACGCCCGCCACTTCCAGTGCCGCCAGCACCGTCATGAGGGCCACAAGAATTGCTCCCCGCCAGAGCTCCGACGGGCTCAAAATTCGCAGAGTCTTTATTACTGTTTGGATCATTCCGCCAATTCTACCACATCGCGCTGCCAAGTAGCTTGTCTGAGTTCTGGAACAACGGTTGTTGCTGAATAAACAGGGTTCGCCAGCGAACTCGCGAATTAACTTTACTATTCGCGCTATTCCACCGGGTTCGTGTTCCCCTTCTTAAGCGTCTATAGTCGCGCGTCGGCCTGCGACGGAAAGACCCTGGGCCCGCCGATCGGTGCCAGCGAATGAGTGTGGTTGATACACGTACCGATGGATTTGGGCTGGTGAAGGGAGACGGCTGGATATTCGTCGTCCTCGTACTGGGCATTGCCGCGATCGGCGAATCCCTGAAGGCCTATCGGCTCCTGGCGCTGCTCCCGATCGTTGTCCTCGCGGTCGTTTACGCGCGCGAGACAGTTCTACGAAGGCAAAATCTCCCTCTACTGGCATTCACTGCGCTCGGGTTCGTCTATGTCGTCCTTTCGTACCTCCATGCGTTTCCGACGGCATGGACGCGTTACCATGATACGAGCGTCATTCCTCAGCAAGCTTCCTTTCTTGCCATACTTCTTCCGATGGTCGCAGCATCGCAGAAATGGTGGGAAGATTCGAAATTCGATCACAATCGCGATGCAGTGTTGATCGCGGTCGTGCTGGTTGCCTTTGTACTCGGATCTGCCATTGACCTCGTCCTTCTCGGCGATACTAGTTTTCGCGCATCGTTCACGCTGAGAAACCATGTTTTCCTGGGGCTGCTGGCACTTTCCTACCTTGCATTCCGACCAGGCAAGTGGCGCCACACGGCCATTTTGGTCTTGCTGCTTGTGTCTGCATGGTGCATGGCGCACAACTACTTTTTGCAGAACACAATCGTTTACCTGACAATTTTAGGATTCCTCGCGACTACAGTCGTTCGGATTCCTGCCGATCGTCTGATCCTCGCCGCGTTTCTTGTGCTGTTGGCGACGGCGACGATCGTCGGTCTACAGGATCCAGGGCGGGTCTTCGAAATCGATGCCAACTCCGGCTGGCGCCTCGCATTCTGGAAAGACGCCCTGGAGGCTACCGCTCAAACCTGGGGCGTCGGAGTTGGCTTTGGGACGGAATCGCTTCGCAATGAATACTCAGCTTTACTGGACCGAGAAAACTACCGCGAAGAAGGGGAAGATTTCCTGCTCGTCAGCACACACAGTGCTTTCATCGATACTTTGTACCGCCTCGGTATAGTCGGCTTCGGGTTACTGGTCCTTATCCTCGCGCGATGCTTCCCGCACCGGAGCATGCCCCTCCCCGCACGAGCGCAGTGCTGCGCAATGTTCGCGATCCTCGTCCTTTGCCTCCATTCCAACCTCGGACTGCAGAGTCCGATGTATTCGCTTGGTGTCGCGATTTGCATCGGATATTTGCAGTCGGAGCGACACAAAGCACTCGCAGCTACTTCAGCCATTCTCGATGGAGTACCCGGAGCACCCGCGGCAGTGCCGAGTTATACATCGTCTCTCGCCCGGCAATGACCCGGAGCAAGGACGGCGTTGAACGCGCCGATGCGCGTTCACCCTGCGCCTCGCCCTCTTGCCGCCTGAAGTCCGAGCTCGTTCATAAATGCTCAGCATCAGTTTGATATTTTCGGCGGCGGTGTAGCGCGCTAAAAATGTTTTGCGAGCGGCCAAGCGCATCGATGACATTCGATCCGGGTTTCCGAGAAACTCCTTAACCTTCGCGGCGAGGTCGACAGCGGAACCTGCGCAAAAATGGAGTCCCGTAACTCGTTCCTGGACAACCTCCGTTACAGCGCCAACGTTCGATGCGATGATCGGCGTCCCCACCGAAAGTGCCTCAATCGTTACTCGCGGATGCCCCTCATACCATTCAGAGGGAAAAATGAGCGCCTCCGCTCGGCCGACGATGTCGAGAACTTCGGCTGCGCTTCTGGGGCCGAGTATGTCTACCTGCGGGACCAGCGCCGCGACGGACTTCACGAATTCGTCCATCGGACCGGAGCCAACGAGCTTCAACCCCGGGACCGGCGACGGCAAGGCTTTCCAAGCCTCCAGCAGCGTACGAATTCCTTTTTCTTCCGACAGTCGTCCGACATAGACGAAGTATCCGCCGGCGCCTGGCCCCGGTGCGGCTGGAACGGCCGAGAGAAAGTTGGGTTTGACTTCGACCTTCTCCGCCGGCAGCCCAGCTTCGATTAGCTTTGTGCGAATGAAGTCGGATACGGCGATAAAGCGATCGACCTTTCGCGTCCACGTGCCGATCATGCGGTGCGCGACAAGCATTGCGGCGACCGCACTCGACGCTGCGAAGCTGTCTCGGTAGCAGCGGTGTACAATTCCGCGAATAGGAGAGCGCCCAAGGCAATCTTCGCAAATTTGTCCGTCGCGAAAAAATTGGCCGTTTACGCATGCAAGTCTGTAGTTCCGCAAGGTTTGGACCACTGTGGCGCCGGCCTCCCCCGCAGCCCAATGGACGGCAGGCGACAACTGGGGAAAGAAATTCTGAACGTGAACGAGATCGATTTGACGATCCTTCACGATGCCTGCGATCTCGCGCGCGCGGTCGCGCGACCAGACCGCATTGATGGCGGCCGCTATCCCGGTGCTTTGCATGTTCCGATTGTCGACCTGATGAAACGTGCAATCGATCCCTGCCGAGCGTAGAAGCTCTACCTCCGCGGCCGAGGAGTAGTCCTCCCCGCCCCGCTCCCGGTACCGGTTGTGAAGCATCAGTACCTTCATCGTGTGCTGCAGCGTTCCATCGTTCGCATGCCGGCATCTTGCATTACGTCAATATATCCATCACCGGCTAGGAGTATCGATAGCCAGTTAATATATCTCGTCGACGTGGGACCTACGCTTACGCGCTAGCTTGCGTTCAAGCTGCTTCCCCGAAGTTCCACCGCTCTTGCTAATTCGCTTCTTCGTCCGGTGGGGAGCAACTCAATCCACTCTCGATAAATTGGCCGAACCGATTCCGGCGCAGCTACAAACATGTCCGCGATTTTGTCGACAGCGTCGAAGGTGACCAACGTGCGAATATCCGAGTGCAACTCCGGTCGAATGTCGGCAATCCCCCTGTCGAACAGTCGGGAGGCTAAATCCACCCTGCGCCGGACGATCCGCCCCTCGCTTGGCGTGGTCCAGTGCGACAGTCGAATGGCCTCAATCGTCTTTTCAGATGGAGTGCGCTGAACCGTGTCCAGCGCGGCGAGTTTCAACCATAGATCCCCGTCAAGTGGCCGACACCGAAGTGCCTTGCGGATCGCGGCTTCGGCGCTGTCGCTCGCGCGGTCGGTGTGGATCGGATCTGCGGCCGCGGTCGCCTCATCGACGTTTGCCAAACTGACTGCGACAAGCGCATTCAGGGTGAGCGTGTCGCAACGTTCCCACAGGCGACCGGATGCCTGATCCTCGAGCAGGCGATCCAGGACTTCCGATTTCGACTGGTCGCTGGCGTCGATTGCCGTTGCCAAGGAACGGCCCGTCGTGCTCGCCGAGAGAGAGATGAGTTCGGTGACGGCCCAAGCCGTCAACAATACGGATAAAGCGGTCGCCACAAGGCGCGGCAAAACGATATTGCCGACATTCGGGACCATATTGGTTTCGGACTATTTTCCGTCGCGGTAGTAGCCTGCAAATTTACCGGAATAGTATTCAATCGAGCCGTAACTTTCGTACCGACGCAGCTTGTCGCCATCCACTTTATTCAGGATCGCACCCAAACATTTTTCGCGGATGCGTGGCTCCGCCGCAAGCGTAGTACGGACCGCTCTTCGAAGTGTGCTGCCCCATTCCGTAACCAAAATGAAGGCATCGAGCATGGGAGCAATCGCGCGCGCGTCTACCACGACGCCCAGGGGAGGCAGATCGATGATTACGTAGTCAAAGTTCTTCTGCACAGTTTTCAGCAATTGCGACATGCGTGGTGACGACAACAGTTCGCTCGTATGCGTTACGCGCTTGAATCCGCCGGCCGGCAGAATCGTGAGCTTGGATTCCGGCTCCGTCACGTACAGCTCTTCCGGCGGCGTCTGATTTAATAAGGCTTCGACGAGTCCCGCCTTTGATCGCGGCGCAACGGATCGCGTCAGCCCCGGATTGCGCATGTCCCCGTCGATGAGCAATACGGTTGCTCCTTGATGAGCAATCAGTTCTGCCAAATTCATTGCTGTCGTCGACTTGCCTTCGCCGGGCAAGACAGAGACGACGCCGATCAGTTTCGGCCGATCTGCCAGTGAAAGGTCGATTGCGACTTTCGCCGAGCGCAATGTCTCCGCGAACTGCGAAAGCGGAGAATCCAGCACATGGCGCATCAGGCTTGTCGATAATTTCACCACCTGTGGATCGTCCTTGCCATCAGCTGAAAGCATACGACGCAAGAACTTCGCCGAGCGTTGACGGACGCGCTTGGCTTGAACGCGGGGCAGCATGCCGAAATATTCGAGCCCCAGTTCCGAGCGAATTTGCTCGCCGGTCCGGAATGCACGATCGCGGAACTCGAACAAGGCTCCCAGTGCCCCGCCCGCGAGACCTCCAAACATCAGTGCAAGCGCCAGAACGAGCGGGGTGCGCGGATGGCTCGCCGCAGTCGGGGTCACGGCCTTGGTAATAACACGCGCCTCGGTAATCGGAGACGATTCCCGCTGCATGTTTTCCTGATAGCGCTGCAGGAAGGCCTGATGGAGATTTCGGTATGTCTCAGACTCGCGTTCGAGCTGACGAAGTGCCACGAGGGTGACGTTGGCGCCTGCGGATATGTCGACCGCGCCGGAGAGGTTTTCTGTCAGGTTTTGCTCACGGGCCTTGGCGACCTGAAAATCGCTTTCGTAGCTTTCGGCGATCCGCCTGAGCTCGTCGAAAATCAGCCGCTCGTACTCCTTCATTTCGTTTCGTAGGCGAACCGTCTGAACGTGATTCGGGCCGACCTGCACTGAAAACTCGGCCTCCTTTTTTGAGGCCTCCAGATAACTTGTCCGCAGTTTGTTGATGACCGGATTGCCGAGAGCTTCGGACACCGCGGCATCCGTCTGGCCTGAGTCCAGGATTAACCGAATTCTCCGATAGCGCGCTTCCGCCTTGGCACTTTCGGCGCGGGCCAGGATCAGCTGGCTGCTCAATTCCGAAAGTTGCTGATCCGTGACCAGTACGCCCCTAGGCGCGAGAAGATTGTGTTCGGTCCGGTATTTCTGAACCGCCAAATCGCTGCTGATCGCCGCCTGCCGCAGTTCGTCGATGCGTTCCTGCAACCACGAAGTAGCGCGCCTGGTTGCTTCGTACTTCGCGTCAAGCTGGTCGGTGAGGTAAGCCTCGGAAAGTCCGTCGGCGATGCGCGCGGCGAGCTGGCGGTCGGAAGATCGATAGCTGACCCGAAGTACGTGAGTGCGCCCGATGCGTTCAACCGATAGGTTTTGTTGGACCTTGCGCAAGGCGGCCCGTCTTGTAGGGGCGACGTCGTCGCTTTCGACCACCTCATCGCGTTGAGACCCCTTCAGAGTGCTCCTGACGGACGATATGAAGCTTCGGATAAGGGCGATCGGAAAGTCATCGTCGGATGCCATATGCCGGGGGTCTTTATCCAGCTCTAACGCGTTGACGACGGCCAATCCAACTCTCCCGGATTTCAGGATTTCCACCTGACTATCAACGCCTTGCGTGTCGAACCCTGGTCCGCCGATCGCCGCTGCATCCCGCTCGTTGATCGCTCGGCGCTCGTCGATCAGAAGATCGGTATACGCCGTGTACAACGGAACAGCGGCGACAATGTACGCGACCCCTAGGGCAATAGCTGCTGCGCATACAAGAAGGAATACGCGAAATCTCCGCCTGATGGCGGAGAACAGATAATCGAGGTTGATCATGTCATGAGCGGACGGCGTCGAATGCCGAGTCGCGTCATAACTTTCTGGGTATCGAGTACGGTCGTCCATTTCCCAACTCAACTAATCGCGACCGCAATATTACGATCGTCGATCCCTCTGCCTGCTAACCCTCTTGAGTGATTGAGCAGGAATTCCCGCCTACTGCATTGTCGGGCTTAAGGGGTCGTCTGACTTGGTCGAATATTGCTGTTGAACCTGGTGGCGCGGTTGAGAGCGCCGCCATTGCTACGACCGTCCCCGCCGCTTGTTGCAGCGCCGGCGCTGCTTACGCTGGCGCCCCCCGAAGTACCGGTTACGCTGACGCCGCCGCCCGTACTAACGCCGGTGCCGTTCGTAGTGCTGCCGTCCGCAGAGCCGCCGATGACGACGCCGCGACGACCGAGCGACGGCCCGTCAAGCGCACCTGCCTGAGGCGCTGTGGTTGGTTCGCTTGCAGCAGCGCCAATAGCGGGACGGCCAACAGGGAGAATGTCCCTAGCCGGGCCGCCCGAACCGCCGAGCGCTTGCGTTCCGCTCGCGCGAAGTACCTCGTGAAAGGCGGTCGACAGCGGCGCATCACCGGCTGCGGCAATTTTCTCCTTAATCAGCTGCGCGATATCCGGCCGCGTCCAGACGCAGATCGCGGAAGTTTCTGCCAGAGCGGCTGCGATATCCGCCTTGCGTTCCGGCGAGGCGTTCCGCGCGAGTTCGATAAGTGCATCAACGGTCCGAACGTCCGACCCTGCGAGCGTTCGAGCTGCGCTAATGAGCGTCGGTCCGCCCTGCGGATGCTCGGCGAGCAAGCCTGCCGGATTGGCCATGAACTTCGCGACTGCGCTGTCGGGCAATTTCGCGGGCGAACGGAAACACGACACTCCACCCGTCTGTGCCAATGCGGGCGCCGCGGCCGCAAAAGCGACGGCAACGAGAAGCGCAAATACGAACGCGCTCACCCCGCTGCGCGAAATAACATAGGCACGCATCACATCTCTCAACTCTCAACGCTAGTTGATCAAAATAGTACCTCCCCGGGGGACCCCCGACAAGCCAAATCAAGCGCGTGGTTAAGGCAGAAGTGCCCGCCGGATGGGTCTTTCTCAGCAGGGCAACGTGCAATGCTAGTTGTTGTTGCCGCGGATCAAGAACTTAACAGCGGCTGCGTCTACCGCGACGCCGCCGACCGTGCCGGAGACGGCATCGATCACAGTCAGGAATTTGAGCAACTCAACCGAGTCGGAATTGGAGACGTACAGGATGTCCTTGTTCCGCATTTGGAAGGTCTGCGCGAGGAAGAAACTCGACGAATCCCGCAGATTGGCCCGATAGATTGTTGGGATCGCGGTCGATTGCGGATCGAATTTACTCAAATTGACGCCGATCTTTTCGAGCGCCGCGCGGTCCTCCAGCCGGTACAGAAGGACCTGACGTGGATCGGCACGGTTGTCTAAGAGACCGCCCGCCTTCGCAACACCCTCGGCCCACGAAACCCGTTCCTGATCGAAATTGAACTGGCCGTTCAGCCCGGACGCACCGAATGCGAGGAACGTCCGCTGGTCGCGATAGACGTAAAGCGTATCGCCAGGAAGAACGAAGACATTCTCCTGCGGGTTGCGGGTCAAGGTATTGAAATAGATCGTGACGTTCCGGCCGCCCCGGCTCAGGGTAACGAACGTATCGTAGCCAGGAAACCTGAGGCCGCCCGCTCGCGAGATCACATCGAGCACGCGCTCGCCTGAAGGACTGATCGGCAGCTTATTGGTTAGGTTCACATCGCCAACAATGGTGACGTCGGAGGCGCGCTGTTCGACCGACGTAACGACGACCTGCGGCTCAATTGCGCGTACGGCCAGCCGCTGTTCGATTTCTCGCTGAATGTCCGGGATCGAGCGCTGATTCGCGCGAATATTGCCGGCGTAGGGAACCGTGATGAAACCCTTGTTATCGACGGACTGAGGAGGCAGCGTAATAAAGTTTCCGGGACGGCTGCCGGCGTCCGTTGGAATGAACAATCCGCCCGCGGCGGCCTCGAAAATGGTGACCTGAATCCGGTCGCCGATGCCAACGAGCAACTCCGGCGCAGGACCACGCCTTCCGGTGCCAAAGCTCCTATAGAGGGATGTTGGTCCTGCATGTCCGGCGTACTGCAGTACGGTGGAGCTTAGATCGACCAGCGCATACTCGAGCTGAGAAACGCCCGGATGGCTCGCGAGCTTCGTCGTGGCCCCTATTTCGTTGGCAATGGGATAAGGACCGGACGCAGGCAAATTTGTGCATGCCGCGAGGCCGGCGGCCACAATAAGGGCAGACGAGCACTGCGAGATCCAGCGCTTCCAGATCATCCCCGGCCTCTCCAACTCGAACCGAACGTAAACGAGCCGGCAGAGCGCCGACAACCGATCTGGCGCGACTTATCCCGATTTTTCGGACATTTGGCGCATGCTGTGACATCTGCGCCACAAGTTGAAGCGCCCCAACGCAACTGCTTTTTTCGGCGCGCCCCTGTCTCGCAATACCTCCGGGGGCACTCACTGCATTCCCTTTACGGGGCGTCGCGCTCAAGCGTGCCTGTTGAGGAAATTAGGCGTACGCATGGCGAAAATTCCACACAGGCCCGCGGTTATTTCGACGCGCTCGTGGCGGGCGAGACACGCGATTCGCGTGGTCTCAAGACTTGGCCGGTGCCTTTCGGACATTACCCATTGCGTTTGGGTAGAGCCTAAGGGCGCGCGCGGCCTTCTTGTCCCAGGTATTCTCCGCCGCCCACTTCATTCCGGCCACACTCATCGCATCGACCCTCGCCGGTTCACGGGCGAGTCTTTCGAGAGCGCCGGCCAGCGCGGCGGCAGTATCCCTCGGTGTCGTCACCGGGACTTTGATCCCAACAGCGTCGGGAACCGCCATTCGCGGGCCGTGGTGATCAAGCGTCACGATTGCTGCGCCTCCCGCCATTGCTTCGAGGAGTTGCAAACCCTCCGTCTCTCTCAGCGTGGTGAAGAGAAAAACATCGTGATTCCGGTAGGCCTCGATGGCTTCATTCCATGACACTTGTCCTCGCCATTCTACGCGGTCGGCAAGACCCAGCGACTCGATCCATTGCGGCACATAGCGGCCTTGTCGGCCGTCGCCGAGTATTGTGCATCGAAAGCTGACGTTGCGATCGATCCGTGCGAGGGCTTCGAGTGCAAGCAGGACGGCCTTGCGTGGGAGCAGCCGTCCAACCCACAGGATTCGGAGACAGCTCCCGTCCTCGCGGCGTCGTTTGGAAGGATCGACAAGAAGTGACCGCGGGATTCCGCCGGTCGCCATGTACTCGACGCGCCTGCCTCCGAGCCGCTCGACCCAGTCGCGCGTTTCTTGATTGACGACCAACACGAGATCGGCTTTTGCCACGGTGCTTCTGGCGGCGAACAGTATTCCCGTAAAGTAACGGACCACGAACGACCGGACCAACTCCGCCGCCCACCCGCCGCGAAAGTAACGGCGAAATCCGCGTGGGGCGATCTGCCCTCCCCCGACCGGTCCGAACACGAACGGCTTGCCAAGTCGCCACATGTGCGAGCCGAGATGAAGGCTCCCAAAGGAAATGTGATGCACGATGTCGAAATTGATTTTGCGGTCGAGATCGCGGGCGATCGATAGTGCCTGCCACTGCCAGCGCATATGCTGAAGGAGGGCGCGGAATGGTTCCGTGAAGGCGGGAAGATACGGCCGAGCGAGATAGCAGAAATTCAGTCCCGGGACGGGCGTCGCCGCAAGATAAGCATCGATCGCAGGCTTGCCGTTGGTCGAGGTTAGTACCCACACCTCGTGACCCGCCCGCGCCAACTCGTAGGCCCAGTTCCAAGATTTTCCCGGTTCGGAGCCCCGGCCGGGCTCGCACGAAAACGCCGAAAGCAAAATCTTCATTGCTACCAAAGGAAGCCTTGGGACTTGGCAGGAATTCCTTCAGGGAGTTTCAGGTTGGCAAAATCAAGGATGATCTGATCTGGTCGCGCAGCGAGAAGTCCGGCTTTGTAGGCCGGCTCGGGCGTCGACACGACGATCACGTCCGCCCAAGCGATCGCGTCCGATACGTTCGGCACCATCAAATCCGCGATGTGCGGGATGACACGCGTGAGAAATTCCTTGTTGGTCCCGACAAGTCGCGCGAGCTGCACGTTCGGGTCGTAGATGCGAATTTGACACCCTTTTCCGATGAGACGTTCTGCGAGCTCGACAAATGGACTCTCGCGCATGTCATCGGTGCCGGACTTGAAGCTGATCCCGAGAATCGCGATGCGCTTCTTGGACTGACTTAAAATCCATTCGGCGCCGCGTTCCACCAACATGCGGTTGCTGTCGAGAATGTGATTTATGACCGGCAGGGACAGGTCGAGTTTGCGCGCGAGGTACGTCAGCGCTCGCAGATCCTTCGGCAAGCACGAACCCCCGAAGGCAAATCCCGGTCGCAAATACGCCGGCGAGATATTCAGGCGCTTATCCTCGAAGAAGATGTCCATGACTTCGTGACTGTTAATGTTCAGTGCCTTGCCGAGCATTCCGATCTCGTTGCCGAAGGCGACCTTCAATGCATGCCAGGTGTTGTCGACATACTTGACCATCTCGGCGATTTCGATGCTGGTCGAGATCTTCGCGCCGGGCAGATCGGCATAGAGTGACATCACCGCGGCCGTTCCGGTGTCATCCAAGCTCCCCACCACGGTTTTCGCCGGCTTCTTGAAGTCGCTCACTGAGGACCCCTCGCGCAGGAATTCCGGATTGAACGCGACGCCGAAGTCCTTGCCTGGCGTCTTCCCGGACGCTTCCGCGAGCCTCGGTACGATGAATTCGCGGGTCGTGCCGGGGACGATCGTCGATCGGACGACCACCTCGTGCCGCGCGTTCTTCGCGCCGATCGCCTTCCCGATCTCCTTCGAAACCGTGTCGATCGCAGACAGTCCCAGCGATCCGTTCGGTTGGCTAGGAGTGCCCACGCAAATGATCGACATGTCGGTAGCCGCCACAGCCGAAGCGGAATCGCCCGTAGCCGTCAGTTGACCTTTCTTGACCGTTTTTTGAACCAGTTCGCCAATCTCCGGCTCCACGATCGGCGCCTGACCGGCACGGATTAGATCGACCTTCGACTCGGCGCTGTCGACGCCCACGACCGAATGACCGCGGTCAGCAAGGCAAGCGGCGCAAACGCTTCCCACGTAACCGAGGCCGAACACGCTGATCTTCATACCGTGTCCTTTGTCTTGGCTGGCGCACGGTTGCCGCGCAGTTCGAATAACTTTTCGTAGGCGAGGAGCAGCTTCGGTTGCTCTTTGTGCCAGGCAAGCACGTCATGCACGCGCCGTTTCCCGAACTCACCCATGCGGGCGCGGCGCTCGGGGTCGTTGAGCAGTTCGAGGATCTTGTCCGCAAAATCGACTGGGTCGTTCGCCCTGGCATAGAGCGAGGATTCCTGCGCGGAATAGCGTCCCTCGGTCACGTCGAACTGAACGATCGGCTTTCCGACCGCCATATATTCCATGATTTTGTTCATGGTCGAGATGTCGTTCATTGTAGTGGCGCGGTCCGAATTCACGCAGACATCGGAGGTCGACAGGACCGTGAAAAGCGTCTTGTCGTCTACCCTTCCTGTTAGCGTGACAAATTCCTGCAGGCCCATTTTCTTGCATAACTGATTAATGGCTTCCCATTCGGGGCCGCCGCCGACTAGAACGAACTGAATGTCCGTTCTGCCGCGCTTGCGGACGATGTATTCGACCGAGGCCAGCAGCAGGTCGAGCCCTTCCGATTGGCTGATCACGCCCACATACCCCACCACGTACTTACGCCCGTTGCGCCAGGCGGAATCCGGCGGAAGCGCCTTCACACGTTCGATGTCGGGACCTGAGCGCACGACGAATACCCGGTCTGGCGGCATGCGGCCGCGCTCGATTGCAATTCGGCGATAGGAACTCGTTCGTGGCAATCGAGACGTCGGCAAGCTTGAAGGTCAAGCGCTCGGCAAGCAGCAGCAATCTCCAAAAGAGCCCGCGCCGGAGAAACTTCGATTCAAAGAACTCCGGATTCGCATCGTGCTGATCGAATAGAAAACTCTTGCCGCCGAACAATTTAAACACGGCTCCGATCAGGAAAATCAGATCCGGCGGATTGCATGCGTGAATGACATCGAATCCGTGCCGGCGCGCAACCTTCAGCGACAGTACGAACTCCCAGAACAGCGCAGCCGAGTATTCGATGAGGTATGCCGCCGGGCCGCGCGCCTCCAGCGGCAAGCTATGGCGGTAAACGTGGATGCCATCGATCGTCTCTTCCGCAGCCTCAAATCCGCGTCCCTTGGGACAGATGA
Source organism: uncultured Alphaproteobacteria bacterium (assembly GCA_963711595.1). Lineage (GTDB taxonomy): Bacteria > Pseudomonadota > Alphaproteobacteria > Rhizobiales > Xanthobacteraceae > JAUSIF01. Next base: position 12,468 of record CAVQER010000004.1, on the reverse strand, counting down.
CCGAGACCAAGTAACCAGCGTGCCGTAGCGTCGTCGCTTCCGACCAGACGCGCCGGTCGAACGGCACCGGAAGATTCTCTTCAATGATCAGCACGCGTCGCATGCCGGGGTCACTCTGGTTCGGTGCGAGCATCACATCCACGCAACATCAGGTGATCTGCAACTCGGTAACAAGCTCCGACCCGCTTGGCACCTTGCCCGCACCGATCAGCGTAAACGCTGGGACCTTGCTGCCGAATGAATCCGAGTACCAGCCAAGCGGCGGGTTGGTCTCGCCGCGATGTAGCGACCAGCCGAGCGCATCTGATAAGGCAAGATGCGCACCGCCACCCGGCCATGATAATTTTGCGGACCTTGAAGCAAGTTGGCACCTTACTCGTGGCCCGAAGTGGAAGGCGAGCCGTGCCGGGACGAGATCGACGCCGCCGCGAACCTGATCGCGGATCGTGAACGTCCGATTCTTCCGGTCCAGGGTCACCGTGCGTTGGTGCACCGGTCCGCCGCGTTCGACGTATCCCGAGTGCTCCGCCCGCCACGTTGCGAACGGCGCGCCGACGTCCAATCCGGAGACATCGATCCGCTTACTTTGCGCGTGGCTGGTCCAGAGAAAGGGACCGCCCGACACTGACTGATCTTGTGAGAGCAGTTCAAGCGTGTTGTGGCCGACCGTCGATCGAAAATAGTCCCGCCACTCACGCTCGCCGTGATAACAGTAGGTCCCCGGCTCGGCGAGTACCTCGGTGTCGTTCACGCGCAGTTCGATCGCCAGCGCGTCGGCGTGCGCATGTGCTGCGATGCTGAGAAACCCGTGCGGCCCGTGATCGCAACGACACCAGATTTCCGTTTCGCCTGATTTCGCCCGCAAGTAAACGTGGCCTGCGTCGTCAAAGAAATCGGGACGGCGGGTCGGGCGCGTGTCCGGCAGTTGCGGCACATTGATCCCACGCGTCCAAAATTGGGTTCGCAAATCGCTTTCGGACTGAGCTGGCCACCAAGGCTGCGCGCCAAAAAGCGCGCGGCCCGTCGAAAGCAGAGCCTTCCACCGATTGTATCCCGGGGCATCGAGTAACAACCCGCTTGCGTCGTCGCCATCACCCTGCCGCGGCGCTTGGCCCGCTGCGTCCATAACCGCCGCCAATGCGTCGGTCATTGCACGAATGCGTTCCCAGACGACCGGTCCAAGTGCGGACCCGCCAAGTTCGCCTTCGACCGCCGCCGCTAGGAACAACTCCAGCACCAAGCCCTGGTACTCGCTGGCGAGCTCGCGATTGAGCCCACTCTGAAACGTCTGCGCCACCGCTTCGCTGCGCAGCACACCCTTCGCGTGGGCTTGCCAGGCCCGACTGTCCTCGAAGATTGGGAATGCGCTGGCTGCCACGAATTGCCCGGCAGCCTCCGCGATCAGATGGTTATTCGCCGATGAGCCGCGGCTCGGCAAGGCCGCGAGCCACTGCTGATGATCATAGAGCTGGCCGAGGAAGCGCGGATTTTCCTCGAAGAGCTTGGCGGCCCCGGCCCAACCATGGATCAACCGGCGGATCCATATCCAGGAGATCAGGCGGATTCCGATTTCGATCCCGCTGATCCAGTGCGGACCGGTGAGGAAAGGATTATCCCGCCACCACGATTCGAGATGGCTGGCGACACGGTGAGCGTAGCGTTCGTCCGCCGTGATCGCATACGCCACGGCGAGTACCGTCAGATGATGGTGGCGCGACGGCTCCCAGATGTATTTGATGTTGCCGACGCGCTCTTCATTCCGATGCGGAATGTCAAAAGCGTAGTCGTCCTGCGGCGCACGGCGTCCATTGCGGGCGTCCACGAACCAATCCGGATCGTCGCCGAAGCTGGGGTGCGGTGATCCGAATACCGACCAGCGGCCTTTCAGCACTTCCTCGGCCGCCAACAGCAAACGATCCCGCGCGTCCCGCGGCAGGTTCGCAGGATCGATCGCCGGAACCGCGCCAACGAACGCGGACTTGCGAGGCGTTACCCGCAGCGGCTTCGGCGTGCCCCGCGCGATGCGTCGCCGCCGCCAGAGCCGACGGACCAATGCGTCGCGCGCGCGTCCTGCGACTTCCGAGGGCGCCATCCTTCGCAGGCGACGCCAATACCAGGTGACGGTCATTTTGCGTCAGCTGCGACTGCAATCTCGCTGTCGCGAGCGTCGGCCGGTTCGACGTTGGCCGCGAGCGAGACCGGCGTGTTGGCGACAATGCTTTCCTGTGCCGCGAGGGTTGCTCGCGTCGTCAGCAATAATGAACGCAGGCTGATCGGCATCCGACCGGCGCGCTTGAGCGCAAGGACGAATGCGTCCAATTCGGCGTTCTGCCCTTTGTCGAGACTGCGGGACTTTCTCGTGCTGGAACGTCCATTCTCCCACAGCGTGAATTGCGAGAAGTTTTCGAAGGAGGCGACCTTGCCTTCCCCGAAGATTTCGATCCGTTCCTTTGGGACCCTTGGATCACCGTCCGTCAAATAACTGATCGTGGCGACCGAGCCGTCGGCATAACTCAGAATGGCCGAGAGATTGTCCTGATCGCCGGTGGTCGCCGCGGCTGTGATCTGCGCCGGATCCGCTTCCAACCACCAGCTCACGGTATCGATGAAATGGCCGCCCTCTCCGACGAAACGCGATCCTTCCGTTGCCGATTGCAGATACCATGACCCCTTATCGAGCGGACCAGCATTGATCCGGTAGTGAATCGTGTGAGGGCCGAGGCGCGTTCCCCACTCTGCCTTCATCTGCTCGAGCAAGGGCGAGAAGCGGCGATTGAAGCCGACCATGAGCCGGTCGTTACCGGTTTCCTCAATCGTGCGAGCGATCTCCGCAAGCGACTCGCGCGTGATCGCAAGCGGCTTCTCGACGAAAACCGCCTTGCCCGCCCGGAGCGCGGCGCAAACCAGTTCGGCGTGCGTCGCGTGGCGCGTGCCGATCAGGACCGCGTCGATGTCGTCGGCCGCCAAAAGTTCGGCGCTTTCCGTCGCGGAACGGGCGAAACGGAACTTCTTGACCGCGTTCGCGGCGGACAACGCCGTGTTGGTGACGACCTCGACGAGCTTGACGTCCCGGCGTCGAGCCAACGACGGAAGCAGCATGCTCGACACGTAGTTTCCGGCGCCGATTACGCCGAGTCGCACTTCGTTCTGCACCTCAGGGAAGACGCGGCGACTGTCCGTTCTGCGCGTGACCGGAACGTCTTCCGCGTACTTGAACAGGATTCCGAGACCCGAAATCTTTTGCTTGTTCATCCGCTCGTAGACTTCGACGGCGGACTCGAATGGAAACACCTGGTTGATCAACGGCGCCAGATCGAGGCGTCCTTCCCGCAGCATGTCGAGAAAGCATTCCATGTTGCGCCGCTCGGTCCACCGCACATAGCCGATCGGATAGTCGATGCCGGCTTCCTCGTAGAGCGGGTCATAGCGGCCCGCGCCGTAGGAGCGGGAGAAACGGACGTCGAGCTCCTTTTCATAGTAAGCGTTCCACGGCAGATCGAGCTTGCACTTGCCGATGTCGACAACGCGGGCCCGATCGCGCGCGAGTTCTGCGGCGAGCTCCGCCGGGCTGTTGTCGTCGCCGCCTGCCGAGATAAAAATGCAGTCGACACCATGACCGCCCGTCAGCCCGCGGACTTCCCGCAGGAAACGGGCGAAATCGGGAGACCCCGGGACGGCGCAGGCGCTCGCACCGGCGGCTTCCGCCAGACGACAGCGTTCCGGGACGATGTCGAGTTCGACGACGCGAACACCCGCCGCGCGCAAGAGGCGAACGAGAATCTGGCCGAGCAGGCCGAGTCCGATGACGCATGCGCTTTCGCCCAACCGAACATCAGCCTGACGCAGTCCCTGCATGGCGATCGCGCCAATCGTCGTAAACGCCGCCTGATCCAGCGCCACACCATCCGGAACAGGCACGCACATCATTTCCGGGACCCAATTGTATTCGGCGTGTAGGGCGTACTGGTTTCCGGCACAGGCGACCGCTTGGCCGACGCGGAGGCCTTCCACGCCGGCGCCGACCTCGACAACGACGCCAGCCAGCGAGTAACCGAGCGGCGTGTAGGAATCGAGGCGATTCATCACCTTCTGAAAGGTCGCGAGGACTCCTTGCTGGCGTACCGTGTCGAGCACCTTCTTGACCTGATCGGGCCGTGCTCGTGCTTTTCCGAACAGCGATTTCTTGCTCTCCGAGACCTTCATCATCTCCGTGCCGGCAGAAATTACGGAATAGGCACTGCGCACCAGTACGCCGCCGGGCTTGCAGTTCGGCACCGGCACGTCGAGCAGGCTTAGGGCCCCGCTTTTGTAGTTTTGCGCGATCTGTTTCATGGGCAACCGAGTCAGGCGTTGGCCGCAATTGGAAATGGCAATTCGTGAGTTGCGGCGGCCGCCTTCTGGTTTCGTAACCAGAAGTCCAGCGTCAACAAATGCCAGATCTCCTTACAGTAATCCTCCCGCCCGGCGCGATCGCTGTCGATTAAGTTGCGAACGTAGGCACTCTTGAGATAGCCGCGGCGCACGAGCTCGCCGTTCGGAAGGATGTCGTCCACCATGGTTCGCAGGTCGTTTCGGACCCAGGCCCGCAGCGGCGCGCTGAACAGTCCCTTTGGTCGGTAGACGATCGATTTCGGCAGCCAGGCTTCGTGCCGCCTTCTTGAGCGCGAACTTTCCGTTATTTCCACGGATCTTGTCGTTTCCGGCGATGCGAAATGCGGCGCGAACGACCTCGATGTCGACGAACGGCACGCGCACCTCGGTCGATGCCGCCATCGACGCGCGGTCGGTGTAGGCGAGATTGAGGCCGGGAAGAAACAGTCGCATGTCCGCCTGGCACATGCGGTTGACCTGGTCGTCCGCGGGCCCTTGCGCATAGATGCCGTCGTGATGACCAAACACCCGCTCGACTTCGCGTGTGAGATCCTTGTTCAGCGCCGACGCAAGGTCGTCGCGTCCCATGAACGCGTAGCTGCGGTGGAATGCCTGCTCCTCGGGCAGGCTCGCGAACTTGGTGAAGCGCTTGGCCCAGCGCAACGTCCGATATCCCCGATCGCGCCCCGCCGCAGGCAGCAGATCCATCAACGGTTCGATCAAGCCACTGCGCAGGAATGCCGGCAAGCGGCGATAGCCCGCGGCGAGCATGCATGCGTAGTGCCGGCGGTAGCCCGCGAACATTTCATCGGCGCCCATACCCGAGAGCAGCACCTTGATGCCGAGATCACGGGCGCCCTTGCAGATGAGATAAGCGTTGATCGCGGCCCCGTCGCCGATCGGCTCGTCGAGCGTGCGCACCATCTGCGGCAGCATTTCCGCGAGATTCGGGCTGATGAAGATCTCGTGCAGATTGACGTCGGCCCGCTTCGCGAGCTCCCGCGCAAAGCGCAGATCGTCGGGCATTGCCTCGAACTTCTGGTCTTCGGGGCGGAAGGCGATCGTAAAGCAGTCGAGCCGCTCTACTTGCTCGCGGGCAAGCACCGTGATCAGGCTGGAGTCGAGCCCTCCGGAAAGAAACGTCGCGACCGGCACGTCGGCCACCATGTGCGCGGATACGGAGTCCTTCAGGACGAGACGCAGTTCTTCGATGTCGGCCGGCTTACGTTCCTGCTCGATCGTCTCTTTGACCGGATCCCAGTACACGTGTTCGGAGATCGTTCCGTCGATCTTGCGCTCCAGCCACCTACCCGGCTGCAGCTTGCTGACTTGTCGGTACATGCAGAACTCATCCGGCAGCCAGCTATAGATGAGCGATGCGACCACGCCGTTTTCGTCGATCGCCGCGTCGGCGCCGAGAATTGGGAGGAGCGCCTTCAGCTCGGACGCGAAGGCAAGTCCTGCACCCTTGCGCAGGATAAAGAGCGGTTTGATCCCGAACGGATCGCGCGCGAGAACCAAACTCCCGTTGCGGCGGTTGTAGAGCGCGAACGCGAACATGCCGCGCAGCCGCAAGAGGCCTTTCGCTCCCCACGCACGCCATGCCTCGAGAACGACTTCCGTATCGGAGTTCGTTCGGAAGCTCACGCCGGCGCGTTCGAGTTCCGATCGAAGCTGGCGGTAGTTGTAGACTTCACCGTTGTAGACGAGAACGAGACCGTCCTTTTCGAACGGTTGGTTCGCGCTGTCGCTGAGATCGATGATCGACAGCCGCCGCTGGCCAAGCTTGACGTCCTGATCGGCAAATCTTTCTTCGAAAATCCCGTCTGCATCCGGGCCGCGGTGCGCGAGACAATCGACGAGTGCGCGGAACGGCACGCCGGTGCCCGCAACTCCGATCGTTCCGATGATCCCGCACATTTGACGCAACCTTGGTACCGGGGCCGCTGCAATCATACTGCAGAGCGGTCGAACTCCGTGGCAGACGTAAAACACCCGGCCCGCCCCAGGACCGACAACGACGCCTCCAACCCGCGTTTATTCAGGCAGATTAACTAATGGCGCAATGGATTCTTGGGCTGTTGGGGGTTGTTCCTAGGATTCTTGGACGTTGACCTTAATCGATTTTGCGACAGGGCCCGGGAACCAGGGCGTATCTTGACCACACTGGGCGCCGGGCGGATGCTGGTAAACGCGAGACTTGGAGCTGCCATGCGATTGCTTCTGACCATGTTACTTGTGTTGGCGACGTCTGGCTCGGCGTTCGCCCAGAATTGTGTGGTCTCCGGACGCAGCACCTATTGCAACAACGGTGTCACAGGTCAGCGCTTTGGAAACTCAACCGCCTGGAGCGATGGCGTTACTTCGCAGCACTCGCGGCAGAGGGAACTCAACGACGTACTTCAGCAATGGCGTCACTGCGCGGGAGTTCGGAAACACGACCTACCGCAGTGACGGCAGGACCTGCACTCGCTTCGCAAATTCCACCTATTGCAATTAGCCGCCCGGCCTGAAGCGGGTGCTTCTCCGGTCGAACACGGCGAAGCGAAGCAAAAAACTTCGTCCCTTTGAGATGTCAGCATAAAACAAGCGGCGCGACCCAGTCGGTCCCGCGACAGTTGTTCGCGCGAACGCGACAAATGGGCCCGCTTAAGGTCGCTCGAGGCAGCGAATATCGCAGATTGTCGCGGCGCTCCCGCTGGAATCCCACCGCAGTTCAGTCGTAGAACGGGGGAACGCAGAGAACATGAGCAACGAAATGAGAGGCGAACTCGCAACTGCATTTGCGCAAATTCGCGCATTGCTCGCCTGGGCGCCGGACTGGGCTACGGCGGCGCTGTTGCTGCTGCTCGCAGTCGTGATCGCGATCACGATTCACGCGGTGGCACTCGCGATCCTCACCCGCATCATTCCGAAGAAGCAAATCTTCCTGCGCACGCTGGTCGAGCGGACGCACGGGATCACCCGCCTCGCGCTCATCATTTTCCTGCTCGGGGCGGCGCTGCCTGTCGCGCCCCTCCCCCGCGACCTGTCGCGGGCGTTCGCCCACGTGCTCCTGATCGCTTTTGTGATTTTGGTTTCGTGGATGGCGTTCGTCGCAATCCAGCTCGCGGCCGACCTTTATCTCCGCCGTTTCCGCATGGATTCCGAGGACAATCTGCTCGCGCGCAAGCACACGACGCAGGTGCGCATCCTCGAGCGCGCGATGAAGACGCTGATCTTCGTATTCGCGGCGGCCGCGGTGCTCACGACATTCGAATCCGTGCGCCAGTACGGAGTCAGCATCTTCGCCTCGGCGGGTCTTGCCGGCATCATCGCGGGCCTTGCAGCGCGTCCGGTTCTCTCGAACCTCATCGCCGGCCTGCAGATCGCGATCACGCAGCCGGTCCGCATCGGCGACCAGGTCGTGGTCGAGCGCGAGTGGGGCTGGATCGAGGAGATCACCTCGACCTACGTTGTGGTGCGGATCTGGGACCTGCGCCGGCTCGTCGTTCCGCTCAGCTATTTCATAGAGCGGCCGTTCGAGAACTGGACGCGCGAGACGACGAGCCTGCTCGCGCCCGTGATCCTGCAGCTCGACTACTCGACGCCGATCGACAAGCTCCGCGCGAAGGTCGACGAGATCGTCGGCAATTCAAAGCTCTGGGATGGTGCTGTGAAGAACGTGCAGGTGACTGACGCGCGCGAGAACTTCATGGACGTGCGCGTGCTGCTGAGCGCGCGCAATGCGAGCGAGCAGTTCGCGCTGCGTTGCGAGGTGCGCGAGAAGCTGATTTCTTTCCTGCGCAGGGAATATCCGAACGCGTTCGCGCGCCCGCCGAAGAGCGACGCGGACGCGCGGAAGCCGATCGGCTTTGTCGAGCGCGCGCCGGCAAGGTCGGAGGATGAGGTTTAAAATTCTCCGTCATTCCGGGACGCGACCCCGGACGAGCCAACGGGTCCGCGCAATGCGCGGCCCGATGACATGCTCCGCGAGATCCGGGGAGCGGGTCCGGAATCCAAACGGCGGCGAATGCAAATGCGGCAATGCCGATGGATTCCGGGCTCGCATGCCGCCTCCCGCTTCACTGGGGTCGGCACGCGCCCCGGAATGACTTAGGCAGGAACATCTACGTTGCGCCCCGGAGCATGTGGATTTCGCCCCTCCGCCGCGCCCGGGACACGGGCGCGTAAAATGACAAGCGAATGACCGTTTCCCCCTTGCCGCCGGACGCGAATCCCCCTCCTTTTGGCAGCTGGCCGGAGATCAAAGGGGGCGGCCGTTTTCCCCTCGATTTCGGCCATTTCACACCATATATAGTTTTTTAAGTTCCTCCACATACTAGAGCTTGACGGGTTGAACCGAGTTGCCGTAGGCTTATTTCCGTTCGGAGCCGTAGTTTGGGTCTCTCCGAGCTTCCCATTGTGACGCGATTTGAAGCATCGCCGGGCCCGAAACCCCGGGCCGGCGCGTGGAGCAGCCTTGGCTCCTGCAAATCGCCTCGCACCCGGTGGATACTGGTGATGTCCCGTGCGCGTGAGAGGCCCAGGCGGAGATTTGGGCCTAAGCCAACAACTGCGGACGCAAACCGTCCGCCAATGAATTAAGGGGACGAAGAAAATGAAGATCGAGCGCCGCTACACAAAAGAAAATCAATCGCCCTACGCCGAGATTCCGTTCCGCTCGGCCGTGAGCGAGATCAGAAATCCCGACGGCTCGATCGTGTTCAAGCTCGACAACATGGAAGTGCCCGAGCGCTGGTCGCAGGTCGCGACCGACGTGATCGCGCAGAAATATTTCCGCAAGGCCGGCGTGCCCGCGCGGCTCCGCCGCGTCGAGGAGGAAACCGTCCCCTCCTTCCTCTGGCGCTCGGTCGCCGACGAAACGGCGCTGCAGGTGCTGCCGAAGGAAAAGCGCATCGTCGGCGAGACGTCGGCGAAGCAAGTGTTCGATCGCCTCGCCGGCACCTGGACCTACTGGGGCTGGAAGGGCGGCTATTTCGAAACCGAAGCGGACGCCTCCGCCTTCTTCGACGAGATGCGCTACATGCTCGCCATGCAGATGGCGGCCCCGAACTCGCCGCAATGGTTCAACACCGGCCTGCACTGGGCCTACGGCATCGACGGTCCGAGCCAGGGCCACTATTACGTCGATCCGTTCACCGGCAAACTGGAAAAGGCCGCGAGCGCCTACGAGCATCCGCAGCCGCACGCCTGCTTCATCCAGTCGGTCGAGGACGATCTCGTCAACGAGAACGGGATCATGGATCTGTGGGTGCGCGAGGCGCGCCTGTTCAAATACGGCTCGGGCACCGGCTCGAATTTCTCGAAGCTCCGCGGCGAGAACGAGAAACTCTCGGGCGGCGGCCGCTCGTCCGGCCTCATGTCATTCCTCAAGATCGGCGACCGCGCGGCGGGCGCGATCAAGTCGGGCGGCACCACGCGACGAGCCGCGAAGATGGTGGTCGTGGACGCCGACCACCCGGACATCGAGGCCTACGTCGACTGGAAGGTGAAGGAAGAGCAGAAGGTCGCGTCCCTCGTCACCGGCTCCAAGATCAACGCGAAGCATCTCAAGGCCGTGATGAAGGCCTGTCTCAACTGCGAGGGCGACGGCGACGACTGCTTCGACCCGGAGAAGAACCCTGCCCTCAAGCGCGAGATCAAGTTCGCGCGCCGCGCGCAGGTCTCCGACAACATGATCAAGCGCGTGATCCAGTTCGCGAAGCAAGGCTACAAGGACATCGACTTCCCGATCTACGACGCGGACTGGGACAGCGAGGCCTATCTCACGGTCTCGGGCCAGAACTCCAACAACTCCGTGCGCGTCACCGACGACTTCCTCCGGTCGGTCGAGGCCGGCGGCAAGTGGGACCTCACCTGGCGCAAGAACGGCGAGGTCGCCAAAACCGTCGAGGCGCGCGAGCTCTGGGAGAAGATCGGCGAAGCGGCCTGGGCCTGCGCCGACCCCGGCATCCAGTTCCACACGACGGTGAACGACTGGCACACCTGCGTCTCGTCCGGCGCGATCCGCGCCTCGAACCCGTGCTCGGAATACATGTTCCTCGACGACACGGCGTGCAATCTCGCGTCGCTGAATTTGCTGACGTTCCGCGACGACACAACCAAGCAATTCAACGTCGAATCCTACGAGCACGCGGTGCGGCTCTGGACCATCGCGCTCGAAATCTCGGTGATGATGGCGAGCTTCCCCTCGAAGAACATCGCCGAGCTCAGCCACCGCTACCGCACGCTCGGTCTCGGCTACGCCAACCTCGGCGGGCTCCTGATGTCGTCGGGCATTCCTTATGACTCCGAGGAAGCGCGCGCGATCTGCGCGGCGCTGAGCTCGATCATGACCGGCGTTTCCTACGCGACGTCGGCGGAAATGGCGCGCGAGCTCGGCGCCTTCCCGGGCTATGAGCCGAACCGCGAGCACATGCTGCGCGTGATGCGCAACCATGCGCGCGCCGCCTACGGCGAGAAGAACGGCTACGAGCAGGTCGCGATCGCGCCGGTGCCGATCGATGCCAATGCCTGTCCGGACAAGCGCCTGGTCGAGCACGCGAAGCGCGCCTGGAACAAGGCGATCAATCTCGGCGAGCAGCACGGCTATCGCAACGCGCAGTCGAGCGTGATCGCGCCGACGGGCACGATCGGCCTCGTGATGGATTGCGACACCACCGGCATCGAGCCCGACTTCGCGCTCGTGAAGTTCAAGAAGCTCGCCGGCGGCGGCTACTTCAAGATCATCAACCGCGCGGTGCCGGAAGCCTTGCGCGCGCTCGGCTATCCGGAAAGCGAGATCGCCGAGATCGAGGCCTATGCGGTCGGTCACGGCACGCTCTCGAACGCGCCCGGGATCAACCATTCGACCTTGAAGACGCGCGGGTTCGATGACGCCACCATTGCGTCGATCGAGAAGAAGCTTCCGGCCGCCTTCGACATCAAGTTCGTGTTCAACCGCTGGACGCTCGGCGACGACATGCTGAAGAAAATCGGCATCCCCGATGAAAAGCTCGCCGACCCGCAGTTCGATCTGCTAGCGCATCTCGGCTTCGGCAAGCGCGAGGTGGAGCAGGCGAACCTGCACGTATGCGGGGCGATGACGCTCGAGGGCGCCCCTCACCTCAAGAACGAGCACCTGCCCGTGTTCGACTGCGCCAATCCGTGCGGCCGGCTCGGCAAGCGCTATCTCTCGGTCGAGAGCCACATCCGCATGATGGCGGCGGCGCAACCGTTCATCTCCGGCGCGATCTCTAAGACCATCAACATGCCGAACGAGGCGACGGTCGAGGAATGCAAGCAGGCCTACATGCTTTCCTGGCGCCTCGCGCTGAAAGCGAACGCGCTCTATCGCGACGGCTCGAAGCTGTCGCAACCGCTCTCGGCGCAGTTGATCGCCGACGAGGAGGACGAGGACGACGCGATCGAAGCGTTCATCGCGCAGCCGCAGGCTGCTCGTGCTGCCGCCCTCGCGGAACGCGTCGTCGAGAAGATCGTCGAACGCGTGACCGTCACGCGCGAGCGCGAGAAGCTTCCCGGACGCCGCAAGGGCTACACGCAAAAGGCCGTCGTCGGCGGGCACAAGGTTTATCTCCGCACCGGCGAATATGACGACGGCCGGCTCGGCGAGATCTTCGTCGACATGCACAAGGAGGGCGCGACGCTGCGCTCGCTCCTCAACAACTTCGCGATCGCGATCTCGCTTGGCCTGCAGTACGGCGTGCCGCTCGAGGAATATGTGGACGCCTTCACCTTCACGCGCTTCGAGCCTTCCGGCAACGTGCAGGGCAACGACACGATCAAGATGGCGACCTCGATCCTCGACTACGTGTTCCGCGAGCTCGCGATCTCTTATCTCGGCCGCTACGACCTCGGCCACGTGGACCCGCGCGAGACCGACTTCGACGCGCTCGGCAAGGGCGTGGAGGAAGGGAAACCCTCGCGCGTCGTGTCGAAAGGCCTGGTTCGCGGGAAGAACCTGACGGCGGTGTCCGGCGGCGCCGTCGCCACCGTCACGACTGGCGGCGAAGGCTCTCAGGTCCGCGCGCGCAGGCGAGCAATGTGACGGCGCTGCGTTCGGCCGTGGCGGCGGAGCTGACGCAGGGCGCGGTC
>CAVQER010000003.1:0-182656 GCA_963711595.1 uncultured Alphaproteobacteria bacterium | reverse complement strand
CAAAGGCCTTTTTTGAGAACTGTGCCGCGAGTTCGAATCTCGCTCCCTCCGCCAACCAGTCATCGTCCTCGGCCGAAAAATCCTCTCACTTGGGACGACGCTCGATTTTCGGGCGTTACTTGGCTGGTTCGTGGACTTTCGGCCGCAACCGTATGCACGAGAGAGCGTTGAACCGGTCTGACGCGCCGCGCTGACGCCCAGTTTCTCAGATGGCGCTGTTTAAGGTTCGGTTCGCGGCGCCGCACGGTAGTTTGGACTGAGTACGAAATTCATCTTTTGTAACGAGATCCATTCTCACGTCGCTGGCCGAATGTTAAGGGAGGTTCACTCCATTGAACGTGACCTTCGTACGAAAGGGGCGGACCCTGAACCTTATAGTTCTCCTAATTTCGCTGTCAGTTAGCGATGCGGCCAGTCAACGGTTCTTTGGCGTCCTCGATCGCGATTTTGGATTCGAGGGTTCGCCTATCGCATCGAGAATAATTTTCGCGGCCGCGTCGTAGTGTTGGTGCAGGAGGCTGCTCGCGCGATCGGCGTCGCGCGCCAGCGCGGCCTCCACGATGGCGCCGTGCTGCATCGCTACTGCTGGGAAGCGGGACGGCGGAACCTCGGCGATGTTGCGGTACCGGTCGAGGTGCTCGCGCATCTGCGCACAAAATTTTCTCAGCCACAACAGCCTGCAGCCCGCAATCAACGCCTGATGATACTCGCGGTGCCGCGCCTCCCACTCTTCTGCCCAGCGTTCGTCCGGCTTGCTTTGGCGACGCGACTCCAATCGGCTCAAACGGTGCAGAGCGGCGAGCAGCTGACCCTCCCAGACATCGTCGCCGTCGGCGATCGCCAACCGCAGAGCGACGGCTTCGAGCGTCTTCTGACTCTCGAGGATGTCGATAAGGTCGCCCATCGAAACGGCTGCAACGCGATAGCCGCGCTGCGCGTCGGGCTGCACAAGACCTTCGGCTGTCAGCCGCGATAGAGCCTCGCGAAGCGGACTGACACTCACCCCGTAGCGGGCCGTCAGGTCCTCGAAGCGCAGGCGCTCGCTCGGCTTCAGGCGCCCCGCGACGATCTCGGCCCGCAAGCGATCGACCACCTCGTCGGCGAGCGTCGCACGATCAGAGGTTGCGGGTGCGTCGAACTCGAGCTCGGCCAGCCGGGTGGCGGTCGCCAGCTTGATCGCTTTCGGCATGCGTAAGCTCTTCTTTCTCTTCGTAATTATGCGCAGACATGGCTGCTGCCCGTGTTTTGGTCAATAGCACATATTTTATATGCAACGAACTATTGCGCGCGATACGCACAAATGAATAAATACTTCGAGCGAGTGGAGGAGCGTCGGGTGCGTGCGGTCGTCGATGCGGACGAGGGAGGCTGGAACGTTCCGGTTCGCGGCCTCGTTGGTCCCACGGCGTTTGCATTCGGCCTTCTCGTCGTGTGGGAAGTGGGCTGCGTCCTTTTCAACGTGTCTCCGTTCGCCCTGCCCCGCCCGTCGCAGATCTTTCAAGTGATGTTCGGACGCTGGGGCACGATCGCCCCGCACCTCCTTCAGACAACCGTGTCGACGGTTGTCGGCTTCGCGTTGGGCGTAGCCATCGGCTTTGTGCTGGGCGTCGCGATCGGTGCTTCACGCACCTTTCAGCGCATGAGCTATCCGAGCCTGATCGGGTTCAACGCGATCCCGAAAGTCGCTTTCGTTCCGATCCTCACCATCTGGTTCGGCATCGGCTTCGTGCCGGCTGTGCTCACCGCGATGCTGATCTGTCTCTTTCCGGTTCTCGTCATCGTCTCGACCAGCATCGCTTCGGTGGCGCCCGAGTTGAACGATGTGCTGCGCTCGCTCGGGGCGCGGCGCCGGGATGTTCTTCTGAAGGTCGGTATCCCGCAGTCGATGCCGTATTTTTTCGGGTCGCTAAAGATCGCGATCACGCTGGCGTTCGTCGGCGCGGTCACATCGGAGACCATCGCTGCCAATTCCGGAGTTGGGTTTCTCATGATGCGGGCGATGTCGGACTTCGACATCGTTCTCGTCTTCGCATCAGTGATGTGGCTCGTGGTTCTTGGCGTCGCCTTCTACGCGATCTGCGTCTTCCTCGAAACGCAGTTCACGCAGTGGGCGTACCGTGGTGAAGACAAGTGAAATCGAACCAGCATGCGCGTAAACAAAACCGGGAGGGTGTCATGTTACGCAATCGAGTAGCCAAGACGGCGACATTCGCTGCAATGGCGCTGTTGACCGTCAGTGCAAGTCAATCACTGTCGCAGACCCTGACAAAGTTGCCGATCACGCTGAACTGGAAGTTCTACGGCGTGCACGGATGCTTGTTCCTCGCACAGGACAAGGGCTATTTCGCCAAGGAAGGGCTTGAGGTGACGCTCGATGCCGGCGACGGATCTGCGAACGTCGTCAATCGCCTAGCGAGTGGTGCGTACGACATCGGGTTCGGCGACATCGGCGCTGTCATCCGGTTCAACATCCAGAACCCCGACAAGCAGGTGAAGGCGATCTACCAGGATGCGCCGTCGGATCTGTCGGTGGTGACGCTCAAGTCGCGCAATATCACCAAGCCGAAGGATCTGGAAGGAAAGACGCTTGGTGCGCCGGTGGGCGACGCCGCCTTCAAGATGTTCCCTGCTTTCATCGACGCGACGAAGATCAACGCCGGCTCGATCAAGTGGGAGCACATGGCGGCCAATCTTCGCGAAGCGATGCTCATTCAGGGGAAAGTAGACGCGATCACGGCGAACGAGCAGACTGCGTGGTCGAACCTGAGCACCGCCGGGATCAAGAATGAGGACATGGTGTTCATCCGGTTCAGCGAGCAAGGCGTGAACCTTATCAACATCGGAATGATGGCCACCGACAAGATCATCAAGGAGCGCCCGAAAGTCGTTCAGGGCGTCGTGAACGCCGTCAACCGCGGTTATCAGGACTGCCTCGCGAACCCGGAAGCGGCACTGGATGCGCTGTTGAAGCGCGACCCACTGCTGAAGCGGGACGTCGAGCGCACCCGCTTCCTGATGAATGTGACTCGGATGCTGAGGAGCCCCGACGTCAAGGAAGGCGGATTGGGCACTTTCGGAAAGCGTGAGCTGCAGCAATCGATCGACGTCGTCGTTGCAGCGGAAAAGCTGTCCGGCAAGCTCACGCCAGACGATTTGTCCACCTCCCAGTTTCTACCGCCCGCGGCAGAGCGGGCCGTACCAAAGGCAGTCGTGGACAAGTTGATGGCGCAATGAAGCCATCCGGAAACGGGAGATCCGGTCCGGCCAACCCGTTGGTTCGGCTGGACCGGGTCAAGCTGCGCTATCGGCGAGGGGGCAGGTCCAGCACCCTCGCGGTCGAGAACGCCGACCTGAAGATCGACCAGGGCGAATTCGTCGCCATTGTCGGTTCCAGTGGCTGCGGCAAGTCTTCGCTGCTGAAGCTTATCTCGGGGTTGATGGTCGCGACGGAAGGAACCGTCCGCGTTGCCGGCGAACTCGTCACGCGTCCCTTGAAGAACGTTGGCATGGCGTTCCAGAACCCAACGCTGCTTCCGTGGCGAAACGCATTGGACAATGTGTTGCTGCCGCTCGAAGTCTCGGAGACGCATCGGGCGAAGTTTCGTTCAAACTACGAGAACTACCGCGCTTCAGCAGAGGATCTGCTCGCGACCGTCGGCCTCTCAGGGTTTGAGGACAAATATCCGTGGGAGCTCTCTGGCGGCATGCAGCAGCGCGTGTCGCTCTGCCGCTCGCTGATCCATCAGCCTGAACTCCTGCTGCTCGATGAGCCGTTCGCGGCGCTCGATGCATTCACGCGCGAGGAGCTCTGGGGCGTACTGCAAGACCTGTGGCTTCAGAAACGGTTCACCGTCGTGCTCGTCACGCACGACCTTCGCGAAGCGGCCTACCTTTCCGACCTGATCTACGTGATGAGTGCCCGGCCGGGCCGCATCGTCGGGGGGCATGCAGTCGCCTTCAATCGTCCGCGCACACTGCAGCAGACCTTCGATCCGCCCTTCGTCGCGACCGTCGCAGCGGTGCGGGAAGAAGTCTTCCGCGCAAAGAGCTCTGCGGAGGCCCGGCAATGAGCGACATAGCGACGGACCAGAAGCAACCGGACCGGCTCGAGCGCACGCTGGACGCCGGCCAGCGCGCCCTCAGCTATTTCGTGCTGCCCGTTGCCTTCGCAGTCGCCTTGTTCGTGATCTGGGAGGTCGTCTGCCGCGCGTTCAGTATTTCCGACTTCATCTTGCCGGCGCCAAGCCGGGTGTTTCCCGTTCTGATCGACAACTATTCGGCGATCATGATCAACGCGCAGCAGACCGCCGTGACGACTCTGATCGGCTTCGTTGTCGGAACCGGACTCGGGCTTGTCCTGGGAGCCATCGTCGGCTCCAGCGCCTCGATCTACGGTGCTGTTTATCCGACGCTGATCGGCTTCAACACAATTCCAAAAATCGCACTCGTGCCGATCTTCGTCGTTTGGTTTGGGTACGGCCCGAACATCGCAGTCCTGACCGCCGCGGTCACATGCGTGTTTCCCGTCCTCGTGGTCGTCGCGACGGCCGTAGCCACCACCGAGCCTGAACTCGACGACATGTTGCGCTCATTCGGAGCGCGCAAGTGGGATGTGTTGTGGAAGGTCAGTATTCCCCGCGCGATGCCGCAGTTCTTCGGCTCCGTCAATCTCGCGATCGTTTCGGCGTTCATCGGAACCGTGATCGCGGAGATGGCCGCTGCAAATGGCGGGCTCGGCTATCTGATGGTGGTGGCGAGCGGCAATCTCGACATACCGCTCGTGTTCGCCGGGCTCCTGCTTCTCGCCGCAATGGGTGTCGTCTTCTACCTCGTCGCCGCGATTTTCGAGCGACGGATGACGGCATGGGCTTATCGCGGAATGGAGTAAGCCGTGTCACAGCAAAACAAGAATATCGCTTCTCCATCGCGCGAACTCGCGGATCTGACTGCGACCGATCTCGTAACCCTCTTTCGGACGCGCGAGGTTTCTCCGGTCGAGGTGATTGAGGCCGTGTTCGATCGGATCGAGAACCGGAACGGCGAGATCAACGCGTTCTGCCTTCTCGACCGCGACTCCGCCCTCCACTCGGCGCGTGGATCCGAGACGCGATGGCGCCGCGGCGAACCGGCCGGACTGGTCGACGGCGTGCCCGTCTCAGTGAAGGACTTATCCTATACGGCGGGTTGGCCGACGCTTCGGGCATCGCGGGCATTGATGGACCGCGGCCCGTGGAATGAGGACTTGCCCTCTGTCGCTCGCATGCGCGAGCACGGGGCTGTCCTGTTCGGAAAAACAACGGTCCCCGAGTTCGCGACGCGGGTGATCACGCATTCGGAAATGTGCGGCGTGACACGAAACCCGTGGAATCCGGAGAAAACCCCGGCCGGGAGCAGCGGCGGGGCGGCTGCGTCGGTCGCGGCCGGGATGGGCGCGATCGCGCTCGCCTCCGATGCGGCGGGCTCGATTCGAGTCCCCGCGGCGTTCACCGGCACCTTCGGACATAAGCCGACGTTCGGCCTGGTGCCGGACTATCCGTGCAGCTACCTCGGAACACTGGCCGTCATCGGACCCATCACCCGCTCGGTCGAGGACTCAGCGCTGTGCCTCACCGTCATCAGCGAGCCTGACGACCGCGACCACTACTCGCTTCCGTATACCGGGCAGGATTTTCGCGAAGGCCTCGATCGCGGGGTCGAAGGGCTGCGCATCGCCTACAGCCCCACGCTCGGCTTTGCGTCGATCGATCCGGAGATACGAGGCATCGTCGACCGGGCGGCGAATGACTTTGCCAACATGGGAGCGTCGGTCACGCTCGTCGAGCACGTCTACGACTCGCCTACCGAGATTCTGTACACGCTGCTCGGGGCGGGACTTGCCAACGCCTTCCGACAATTCGCATTCACGGATGCTGACAAGGAGAAGATGGAACGCACTGTGGTCGAGGCGGCCGACGCCGGCGCGCAGATTTCGTTACTCGACTACCTCGCAGCGCGCAGAGCCAGGGAAAGGTTCGGCGCCCACATCCGCCGGTTCTTCCGCGACTTCGATCTGCTGCTTGCGCCTGTTTCGGCAATCCCGCCGTTCGCCGCCGGCGTAGAGGCTCCGACCGAGGAGAGATTCGTCAAGCACGGAGACTGGGGAATTGCGCTCAACGCCGGCGCAAACCTCTCCATGCAACCGGCCGCCTCGGTGCCGTGCGGATTTACGACGGACGGGCTCCCGGTCGGACTCCAGGTGATCGGACCGATCTACGACGACGCCCGGGTTCTTCGAGCCTGTCAAACGTTCGCGGCGCGGCATCCGATTCAGCTTCCGGCCAATCCAAACAAGAAACTCAAGGAGAGCGCATGACTCTCGATCTGGTCATCAGCGACGTCCACTTGCTCGATGGACGAGCCGTCGACATAGGAATTGAAGGCGGCAAGATCGCGTCCGTTGCCAAGACGAAGTCGCTCGCCGGTAAGAAGCAGATCGACGGCCGCGGGGGTCTATGCCTGCGCCCGCTGTCGGACAGCCATATCCACCTCGATAAGAGCGGGACCGTTTCCGCCGGAACCAAACCGCCCAGCACGCTGGAAGAAGCCATCGCGGCCATGGCCAACGTCAAACGCAGCGCGAAATCGCAGCCTGCCCAGCTGAGCGAGCGAATGGTCCGCACGTTGCGCGGGCTGCGCGCGAAAGGAACGCGCTACGTCCGGGCGCTTGTCGATGTGGACGAAACCTGGGGTCTTGCCGGCTTCGAAGGCGCGCTCGCGGCGCGGAAGACGATCGATGGAGCGATGAAGATCAAGATCATCGCCTTCGCCCAGGAAGGAATGACGGACCGCGTGGCCGACTTCCTCACCGAGGCGGCTTCCGGCGGGGCGGACGCGATCGGCGCCCATACGGACATCGAGGCGGATCCCACCAATCACATCAAGACCGCGGCGCGCATCGCGCGGCAAGCGAAGCTCCCGCTCGAAGTCCACGTCGACGAACCCGGAACGGCGGAGCACTTCAAGCTGCCGATCGTGTTCGAACATGCGGGCGATATCCCGGGATTGACGCTGGTTCATTGCCTTAGCCTCGGGAAACAGCCGTTCGCCGAGCAGAATCGATGGATCGCGCGGATCAAGGACTCGGGCGCGACCGTCGTCATCGCGCCAAGCGTGCTGTTGTTCGGCCTCCCCCTCGCACCGGTCGACAAGTTGATCGACGCAGGCATTCCCGTCGGACTGGGATCCGACAACTTGCAGGACGTCTTCGTGCCGATGGGGACGGGCCGGTTGCTCGAGACGGTGCGAACCATTGCGTTCGCCGCACGTCTTAACCGGATCGAATGGATGACGTCGCTTCTGCAGGGTGCGACCGGCGTCGGCTTCAATCTTGTCGCCGGTGGGCCGGCGGACATCGCGCCCCAATCCAGCGCAAGCTTCAGCGTCTTTTCCGGATCGAGCCCGAGCTCGGTGCTCTACGGCGACGACGCAATTCGGCTGACGATCATCGACGGCAAGGTGGAGGAGGTAACAGTCCAATGAAGGCTCATCGGGTCTTGAAGGTACCAATGGCGTCGCCGGACGACCTTTCCGGCGTGGAAAGCGAGTTGAAACATCAGTCGATCGCTCCCGATCGGGTCAAGGCGGTCATGTGCATGACCGAAGGTCTCGGCAACGGTCGCGGTTTCGCGACGCTCGCCTTCAGCAACTTCTTCCACCGAGAGCTTGGTTGGGACCTGAAAGAAGTGCCGAAGAAAATTCCCCTCATCATGATCGGGGGCTGCTCCGGGTTCGTCGCTCCCTACGCGGGCCTGTTCGTAGAGGACTCCGCGCTCGAAGGCGCCGCATCCGACCCACGCCTAGCCATTGGCGTGTCTTCCACGGGCGACATCGACCTGGAAAAATTCGGCACGACGGCGATGGTGGACGAAATCGCCGACGCGGTCCGAAAGACGATGGACGCCGCCGGAATCGAAGCGAAAGACGTCCACAACGTCCAGATCAAGGCGCCCTGGCCGCAAACGCATGAGCTCATGGCGGCCAAGGAACGAGGGAAAAAGGTGGCGACCCTCGATACCAATCGAGCGGGAATGCTCGCGCGCGGTGGCGCGGCGCTCGGCGTTGCGGTCGCCCTGGGCGAGATCGATCGCAAGAAGCTCACCGACGCCGATATCGCGAACAACTGGTCCCTGTGGTCCGACATCGCGTCGACCTCATCCGGAATGGAGCGGACGAATTTCGCCATCCTCGTCCTCGGAAACTCGCGGAAATCCAAGAGCCCGTTCCGAATCGGGCATGCGGCGATGAGCGACGCACTCGATGCAAACGCGGTGTACAAGGCGCTTGCGTCCGCTGGCGTCAAAGCGGATCGGCCGCTCGCGATGGGCGGCGACAATCCCGTCGACCATGTATTCCTGAAATCGGCATCGGACGGCACCGGATCATGCCGGGGGCGAAGGCACGTTCTCAGCTCGGATTTTCTCGGTGCCTACTCGTGGCTCGTGGGAAAGGCCGTCATTCACGCGACCGTCGCCAGCATCGTCGGCGACCCGATGATGCAGGTTTCCGGAGGCGGTGAGCACCAGGGCCGGCCGGGCGGCGGTCACGTCGCGATCATTGCGAAGGCCTGATGTGGCGGAGCGGCACATCATGATTCATGCCGACCCGTATCCATGGCCTTACGACGGAGATTTCCGATCCGAGGTCACCGCGTTGATCGTGATAGATATGCAGACGGACTTCTGCGGTCGGGGCGGCTACGTCGATGTGATGGGTTACGACCTATCGCTTACACGCGCCCCGATCGAACCAATCCGCCGGGTGCTGGCCGCAATGAGACGCAAGGGTTTCCCGGTACTGCACACCCTCGAGGGCCATCGCCCCGATCTGTCGGATCTGCCGGACAACAAACGATGGCGCTCGCAACGGATCGGCGCGGGCATCGGCGACCCCGGACCGTGCGGAAAGATTCTGGTACGGGGAGAACCGGGTTGGGAAATCATCGGCGAACTTGAGCCGTGGCCGAACGAGCCGGTGATCGACAAGCCCGGCAAAGGCTCCTTCTACGCAACCGACCTTGAATTGATTCTGCGGCGCTCAGGCATCAAGAACTTGATCCTCACGGGGATCACGACGGATGTCTGTGTGCACACGACGATGCGGTAGGTCGCCAGATTTGATGAGATGATCACTAAGACGACCGCCGTCATGTTCGATTCGAAGAACAGCAGTGGTTACAACTGTATCGCCTCATGCAAATCGTGAGTACGATAAGATCCATGGTTTGGGTTGCTGGGGCGGACGGAGCTAAGGCGCGTTGGTTTCGAGTTTGTCGCGAGACCGACACAGGGGATTTGCGCTTTCACCTTGTTGATCGGCCAATCGATCTTTTGGAAACCAATCCGCAGCCCGCCGTTCTCGCCCTAGATATTCCAATCGGTGCACCCGACAGTGGCGGTCGTAGTTGCGATGATCGAGCGCGAAAATGTTTGGGCCAATTTAGAAAAAGTAGCGTATTCCCCGTCCCAATTCGTCCCGCGCTCTACAAGGAGAACCGACTCGAAGCTTCTGAAATCACGAAACACGTAGACGGGAAAGGGGTGGGGGCTCATGCATGGGGTCTTTACAGGAAAATCCGCCAGGTCGACGAACTCCTTCAATCAAACATGGAGGCGCGGAAACTGATTCGCGAAGTGCATCCGGAAGTCTGTTTCTGGGCTTGGGCAAACGGGCGTCCGATGGAATTTTCCAAGAAGGAACAAGAAGGCAAGGAAGAAAGACTCCGGCTGGCCGAGGCATGGCTCGGCCCGCAGATACTCAGTCGAGCTCGCGAGACCATGTTGAGGAAGGTCGCGGATGACGACATCCTGGACGCCATCGCAGCATTGTGGACGGCGACCCGGGTCGCTGAGGGCAAAGCAAAAACGTTGCCGGAACATCCTCCGGCGGACACAACCGGCCTTCCAATGCAGATCGTCTATTGAACGTCCGTCCCTCGCCAGCGCCAACGATTGCGACGACAAGGCAGGGCTGGTTGTTGGAAGCCTACTACTATCAATTCGGAGATCTGAAACTCAAACTCTTCGCGGACCAGCCGCGATGGCTTGATCGCGGAAGACAGACAGGGGAGTCTTTGGCGTTGAACTTCTCAGTTTTGACCATTGAGGGCCTTGTGGTTCGGGGTACCGCCGAGCCGGCTGTTCAATGATCTCTTTTCTTAGTCTTTTGCTCCGGACCGGCTCCCGCAGGGCCACGTGGAGCGTTAGAGCGCGAGACGGAACTCTAAACGCCCCGCCCACAATCAGCGGACAGGCACACGCAGAGGTCCTGTGGGTTCTGGATGGCGACACCGTCGATGTGAAAATGGAGGGGCGCGCCGTAAGGATAAGGCTCTATTCGATCGATTGCCCCGAAGACGGGCAGCCTTGGGGAGACACGGCGAAGGTAGGCCTCATAAAGATGACCGGTCGAAAGTCCGTGGTTCTTGAAGTCCATGGCATCGATGTCCATGGGCGCACCTTGGCCACCGTGTTTGTCCATCACGGCCCGGAGTCCAAACTGATCAATGTAAATGAGCGCATGGTCATGCTTGGACATGCCTGGGTCATGCCTCGGGACTGCACTCAGCTACCGGAAGAACGCCGAAGGCAGCTCAATCGTCTGGAGGCTTGGGCGAAATCGAAGCAAGTCGGTCTCTGGAGAACACCAAATGTGTTGCCGCCGTGGAAATGGCGGCGGGGCGAGTAGCCCGCGTGATCGGGCTAGGGGGTGAGCTATGTCGAACAGGTCTTTGCTGCTCAGTTTCCTGCTTTTGATCTTTGCGAACACCGCCGCGTTGTCTCAGAATTGCACGCTATACGGTATGCGCGCCGAAGAGCTGGCGGGGCTGAACTTAAAGAACACATGCGGCTACAGCGGCCCGCGATGGTCGCTCGATCGCCCTGCACACGTAGGCTGGTGCCTACAAGCAGGAATGCCGATAGTGAATTCTGAGGAAGCTGCCCGCGAGCGGGAATACGCCTGCTGTGAATATGCTCACAGGGCGCTAACTACGATCCTGGCAGCCGCCCAAAACAATTGCGGATATTCTGGTGCGCGCTGGAACACGTTCTTCGCGCCGCATCGCGACTGGTGCAATTCGATCCAGCCAGGTTTTGCCGCAAACGAAACTACTGTACGCGAAAGAATGCTTGCCGAATGCACTTCTCGGCCCAAGACGCGTCGCTAGAAAATGCGACTAGGATCGCTCAGGGGAGGGTCACACTTTTGAACGGCCTGGCGCGACCGTCAAAGTAGGGACGGGCACTTGGATCCGAGCGCATCGATAGGTAGACAAAATATGCGCCTTTGACAGGGCGCATCCAACCCTTGAACCAGCGCGAACCACCTTTCCGTCGGGCTGAGTGCGAAAGTCCGTTTTCTCTCAGTGCGCGTCGCGCCGAAATGTGTCGCGACCCTGCCGTGATATCACGAACGAACTCGTGAAGGAGCGCGCACCGAGGTGGAGTGCATCGCGGCGTGGTGAATTGAGCAGTCAGGCGGAAACGCGCGAGACCGACGACGCCGGTTCCGGCTCGCTCCGAATCGGCATCGCGGGCGGTGTCGAGCTTTGCAGAAGCTGGAGAAGCTCGGCCTGTCGGGATGTACCGGTCTTGGAGAACATCTGCTGCAAGTGGGTTCGCACGGTCGGCTCGCCGATACCGAGCATCTCGGCCGCCTCCTTCGCGCTCAAGCCCTGCGCGAGCCCGAGCAAGACGCGCAACTCACCGCCCGTGAGTTCGTGCAGCCTGGCAAACGCCTCGCCTGGCATCAGCGGCACTTGGGCGGGGTTCTGGACGAAAACTGCGACACAAGCTGCAAACGGTGCGACGATGTTGTGGCGCCGGCGTTCAAGCGACAGCAGCGTCGCCACATAACCCGCGCCCCCGGAACCAGGAATAGCCAGCGACTGTCTGCCGGAGGCCCCGTCGGTTTCGTCGCGCGCCACCTCCTCGATTGCCTTCGTCAGGGTAGCGCGCACGGTCGGATCGGTTGCGAACAGGCGATTGTTGACGATGCGGAGCGCGTTGCCGGTTTTGATCTGCCGCTCCGCCGCTTTATTCATGTAGACGACGCGGCCATCGCGCGCGGTGAGATAGACGCCCGCTACCAGCCCATCCAGAGTCGCCTCCAGCAACTCCGATCTCATCGTCCGGATGTCGAGCAGATCGGAGATCGTGAGCGCCCGGCAAATATGCGGCGACAGCAGCCGGAACAGGCCGACCTCACGCCCGCTATAGCGGCCTGCGGATTCTGTCCGGCTCACATGCACCGAAGCGACCCGGCCGCCGGTCCTCAGCGCCACGAGGCCGAGGAAATCCAGATACCCGTGCGGCTTGAGCAGCTCGCGATAAAAGCGGCTTTCAAACAATTCCTGCTCGCTGCAGGTTTCACCGAGCGTCATCACGTCGCCGACATTGACGACGCTTGCCGCGGCGGTGAACGGACTCAAAGCAGAAAATTCGTCATACAGCTTGCCGAAACCCGGTGGGTATCCGAATTCGAACAGACGGTCGTTCTGTGCGTCCTTCAGGTGGTGAACGCACATCCCGCCCGACGTGCTGTCAGTCAACTCCACGATCTGGACGAACGTGCTCGTCCACCGTTCCGGATCGAGCGCGCAATCGTAGATCGCGCCGATCGCGTCGGACAACGCTTGCGCGGATATCGCTTCGGAAACGCTCACTCTGTCCACCCTGCTCGATTTCCCTGCCGGCCATTCTACCTGAACAAATCGGGAAAGCACGCCGTCTCATCTGTTCCGATGATGCCGGCCGGACGCCGCGACCCCATACGTTTGGACGTCGTAATCCATCCGTCTGGATGATGTCGGCCCTGCGCCACTTTCCGCACAGTGCAGCGGTCCGGACAAAATGTGGGGGATCGAACATTGGCCTGTCTGACTGGCGATCGAGCACCCGTCCTCCGCTCTGTGCTCTTTTCTGTACTCCTCGTCCTGGCCGTGGTTCTTCAGCCCCGCAGCAGCCACGCCAATTCGACCGTGGATCTGATCGTGGACGCGCTTGCCGCCTCGGGAGCCGCGGCTGGAGTTCCGGTCGGCGACACGGAGAAGGACATCGTCAAGTCCGTCATCCGTGACGTCGTCAACAACAAGCCGATCACCGAGGCGCTGAAGAACGCGGCGATGGCGCCCCTCATCAACAACCTGCCGCCGGAGGTGCAAAACGCCGCGAACTGTCTTGCCGGCAACGTCAACCCGGTCGAGTGCGCGCGCAGGGAGTTGCCGAGCGCGGCCGCCTGCATGGCCGGAGGCACCGACCCGGCCATTTGCGCGCAACGCGAACTGATCAACCGGTTGCCCCCCGAAGCGCGGGCCGCCGCCGATTGCCTTGCGACCAGCGCCAAAGTCGCCGAGTGCGCGGAACGGCACGTGAAGGGCGCGGCTGCCGACGCGATCAAGACGCTCGAGAACGCCGCGCGAGGGCAGGCAGACAAGCATTTCAAGCCGGCGCCATCGGCAATCACGAACATCCTCAACATCGTCGACGGCGTGCAACGCGATGACTGGCAAAAGGTGATCGAGAACGGCGGCGCCGCGGTCGCGAAGTTCATTATTCGCGAGACGCTGGGCAAGCTGATCCCGCCGCTGATGCCGCTCGCGGGTCCGATCATCGACGTGGTCGTGGAGAACCGGATCGATCTCGCATCCGATCTTGTGAAGGCGGCGAAGAACCAGGACATCCCGCAGGCCACGCAGGTGATCATCGAGGCCTACCTCACGATGCACATCGAGATGCAGTGCGCCCTGCCGCTCATTCCCGACGTCATCCGCGAAACGGTTTGCGGCGCGCTCGGCGAAGTCATTCGCGCAATCGGCGGCGTAGCCGGCGGTATCACCAGCGACGTGGTGCGCATCATCGAGCGCGCGATCAAGGATCCGCTCAGCCTGCCCGGCGAAGTGATCGACTGGCTCACCAGCCCGTTCGACGGACTGCGCGACGATTGCGGCACCGCCGAGCGCTACTATTCGAACCGGTTCGCAGCCTGTTACTCGGCGTCTGCCTACAAAAAGTTCACCGGCGTCGAGGGCGAGAAAGGATTTGTGACCTTCGAGGTGGCGCTCAACGGCCAGTGCCGGGAGTACTTCGCCCAGTGCTTCAAAGACACCAAGATGCTCGACGCGATCTGCAATCCGATGCGCCGGCTGTTCAACGAGCACGTCAACAAACTTGAGGCCGGAGTGCGCAGCGCCGCCGACACCTATTCGCGCGAGCTTCGCAATTTCGTCGAGGCCCGTGGCGAGGAGACCTGCAACCCGGAATTCAAGAACTACGCATACTACGAGTTCATCTGGCGCTGCCGCACAGCGCTCGACCGACAGGTCCCGCTCAAGGCTCCAATCGATGGTTTCCCCCAAGAGGCAGAAGACATGCACGGGAGCTTTAACCCCGCACCGAATTGCGGACCTGATCGGCCCGCCTCGGAAGGAAAGCTCTACGGCGCGAGCGTCAGCGACATGGTCTGCCGTATGGCCGCGCCGCAGGAGAAATTCGCGGGCGCTGCGCAGGCGGTCTGCCGCAAGTACGTCGCCAACGCCGATGTTCCAACCCGCCTCGACCCGGAGGCCTTGCGCTGCCTCGCTGGCCAGGTCCCCGTCGACGGCAGATGCGTTTCCTCCGGCGTAACCGCACCCAACACTCCGATCAGCCCGACGCTCGGTCCGTGCAAGGAAGGTGAAGTCCGGTTCTTGGGCCAGTGCACACCGGTCACCGCATCGGGGGTGCCGCTGAAGCCCGATCTACCGGTGGGCCCGATCGCCGCCCCCGGCGGCGGCAAGCCATCCGCGGGACTGTTCGAAGGCGGACCGCAGATGCCCGGCTCCGAATGCGAGGGCGGTCGCTTCGCCGGCGGCGTTTGCAATTGCCCGACCGGACGGCGGCCGGTCTCGTTTGCGAGCCGCACGATCTGCATGAACGCGGAGGGCGGCGCGCCGCCAGGCATAACGATACCCGGCGGCACCGCCGGCAACGCGCGAACAGGCGGCGGCGGCTTCGATGGCACAGCCTGCGCCGGCAATAAGGTGCGCAACGCCTCCCGCAGCTGTGAATGTGCGCCGGGCACCGTGTGGAACGGAAATCGCTGCGTCGCTGGCGGCACGGCGACCTCGCGTCCCGGCAGCGGCGGCGGCTTCGACGGCGTCGTCGGCCCGGTATGCGCCGGCAATATGGTGCGTACGATGCAGGGCGAATGCGTCTGCAGGACAGGGACGGTCTGGACCGGAAACAGCTGCGTCCCGGGCGGCACGGCGGTCTCGGCACCGCCTCCGCAGTGCCCGTCCGGGATGTTGGGGACGCCGCCGAATTGTTACTATGTCCGGCAACCCCCCATCGTTCGCACGACTCCGACTGCTCCGTCGTCCGGAGGCTTCGACATGGTTCAGCCAGGCGGTCGGGCGCCAGCGGGCGCACAGCCGTCAGTTAATCTCAACGAGGGGAACGCGGCTCGCTCTGGATCCGGCAAGTCCATCATCATCCCCGTGAAACCGCGCGTCGGCGATGCCGCACCTTCCGCCGGAACAGGTCCGGCACAGAATACGCTTTCGTCAGGCGGCGGTAGAGGGCCGTTGGGCAAACGAACAAAACCCGCAGCCAGCGACCACCAGGAATTTGGTGGCGGATACAACCCGTCTCGGGGCCCCACGTTGCCGAAATGAGCCGAGGAGTGAGGAATCAACATGCGACCTCATAAAAAGCAGACGACGCGAAGACCGATCTTTTCGCTCGCGTTGGTCGCGGCCGGTGTGCTCGTCGCCCTTCCCGCGCTCGCCATGGACGTGACTCCCGGCGGATTGTCGGATGGAAACCGCTTTGACGACCTCGCGCGTCGGCTGATGCAAGAGAACCAAAAGCGGCAAGATCCCACGGCAGATTCCGGAACGGACCACGTGAAGGAGTTTATGCAACAGCTACAACGGGCGCAGCAGCGGCAGCAGCAGCAGCAATCCGCGTCGGACTCGCACAAAAATCGTATCTTAGAATTGGTGCGTCAGGTGGAAGAACGCGCGCAACAGGAGCTGCAGCAGAACCCTCTCCTGCAATCGGACAGAAACCCCGCGCAAGAGCTCATGCAGCAGCTGCGGCGGGCGCAGCAAGAACAGGAGCGGCAACACCAAGCCGCGCTCGAGTTTGAGCGAGCTGATCTCGAGGCGCTGGTGCGTCAGTTGCAGCAAGCCCAGCAACAGCAGCACCAAAATCCGGTCCTGGAATTGGGCAAAAACCAGCTCGTCGAACTGATGCGGCAAACGCGACGGGCGGAGCAGGAGCAAAAGGAGAAGGAAGAATTCAAACGCATCCTGGGTCAGTTGGACGTCCGGATTTCACAGGCGGTCGACGATCTGCTGCCGAAGCCGCAGCAGCCTCAGCCGGGCGGATTTCTGGGCGGATCGCCAGCCATTGATCGGTTAGCGGAACTGGTGCGCCAGCAACACCAGGAAGAGCAGGAGCGCGCGCGGGCGCAACAGCAACTCCGGCAGATCGAGCAGCTCGTCCACGAAGTGCAAGTGCACAAGCAGCAGATCCAGGCGCTGCTCCACCAACAACAACAGGGTCAACAGTGCTCGTGCAGTCCCCGCGCAGGCGCGGCCCCAAGCGGCGACGGCAGAGCTACGCAACCGGCCGCGAGATTGCCGAATTCCGGATTCTCCGTCCCGGCGCCGATCGCGAATTCCGGCGGCGGCTTCGACCTTAGCCGGCCGGGAAATTCCCCCGGCGCGAGCGGACCGACCACTCGAATTCCCGCGGGCAGACCCGTCAACCTGAATGAGCGTGGCGCTCCCGCGTCGGGAACCACAACGCCGGTGCAGATCACCGGCAAGGCGCGCGTCGGCGACGCCGCCCCGGGCGGACAGCGGATACCAGTTTTGCCCGTGCCGCTATCGACCGGCCGATCATTGCAATCGAACCCGAACTGAGTTCGGACAGCCTAGTGAGAGGAAAAAGCGATGCCTGGGACGCACAGTGAGCGAACAAGTCTCGGAAAAATGCTGGCCGCGGTGATCCCGTTGACGTTGCTCGGCGGCATCGCCCCCGCCGCGGCACAGTCCGCCGTGACTGAAGCCTGCAAGCTGCCGAACACGACCGTGATCTACGTCACCATGGCGAACGGATCGGTCGTGCAATTCCTGCTGGAGCGGAAGGGCAGCAGCATGCAGGGAGTGGCCGTATTCGATCGCGGCAAAGGTCCAGTGAAAGGAGAGTTCTCCGGCCAGCACATGTACTGGGACGTGTCCTGGGAGGACGGCTCGCAGGCATCTTTCCGGGGTCAACTCGCGCGAGGCGAAGGAAGCGGCACGGCGACCCACTCGTCAAACAAGGATGCTTCGATCAATTGGTCGGCGCGCACTCCCGATGGCTGTGCGCGTTGGCCCGATCCGATTGCAGCAGCTCCCAGTCCGGAAACGAAATCCGGCGCGCCCGCACAATTGTTCGCTCCCCCGCAGGCATCAGCACCACAGACACCCGCCACTGCTAAGGCAGCCGCGCCGGCTAAATCATCTCCTCCGGCGGCGCAGGCTCCTCGGGTACAGAAAGCCGCGACGGCTCCGGCGCCCCGCGCATCGCGGCAATGCCCTGCCGGCACGATCCGGATCGACAACGGCGACTGTGTCAAGCAGGTTGAATCGGCGCGGCCGTCGTTGCTGCCGCTGCCGATCCCGGGCCTTGGCGGCTTCGGCATCGTGATCGGACGGTAGTGCGCCTTCGGATGCGCGTGTCGATGATCTCTCTTTGATGCGAAAGCGAGTTCTCCGCACTTCGCCGAGGTACGCTGGCGTACGACAGAGAATTTTGGGTCGAGGTTCTCTCCCTCCCTGATGCTTCCTCTTGAAAAGCGAAGCTTTGCACTGTTAGCAATACTCCCGGCGGCTCGCCCGAGGTCTGCTCGAGGAGCGCCGGGCACGCCTCGACGACGAGGGGCGACGCGTGACGTTAGGGGTACGACTCATCATCTTCATATTGCTGGCAGCGGTGCCAGTTTTTCTCGTTCAAATCTTTCACGACATTGACGTCCGAAGGAATTGAACGGCTGAAATCTTGAAGAGAGCAGAGACGTTGGTCGAGCTGCTAACCGCTCGCCAAGACCGCCTCGTCGAGGGCGCTCGACTTCTGCTAGCCGCTACAGCGCATCTCCAGTCAATTCGGGAAAAGAATCCGGAGGAGTGCCATCGCCGCCTCCGAGATATTGCAGCTCAGGTCCAAGAGTTGACGGCGATGGCTGTGCTGGACACCAGGGGAGAGCGATGGTGCGTTAGTCTCCCAAGTAGCGGGCCGATGAATCTCGCTGACCGCCACTACTTCCAGGAAACCTTGCGCACTGGAACGATGCAAACCAGCAACTTCATCATCGGCAGGCAAACCGGTGAGGGCAGCTTGGTATTCACTTATCCTCAGCGAAGCGACGCTGGCGCAATCGAATCCGTCGTCTTCGTAGCTTATAGAACAAGCGTTCTCTCCAGCCTGCTCAACGATCCCCCGCTTCCCGAAGGAGCTGTCGCTACCATCCTCGATCGAGACGGTGTTGTCGCAGCGCGGTGGCCCGAGCCGGAAAAATGGGTCGGCAAGAACCTGTCCTCGTCTGACGCCATCCGTAAGGCGGTTACCGGGCGGCGGGGTCTGTGGCGCGGATCTGCGGAGTGGGCAGGGCACGGCGAGTACGTTTTCGCCTACGCGCCGATGCTGGCGCCCACCAGTCTCACTGTCCTTATTGGAGTGCCGCTTTCTTCAACGCTACAGGAAGTCGACGCGATATTTTGGCGCTCAGTCGGTTGGACAACGTTGATATTCATGCTTGCTGCGTTGGTAGCGATAGTGGGCGCGCATCTAACGGTCGTGAGGCCCATCCGAGCGCTGCATAAGTTCTCCGACGCCATGTCGCGAGGCGAGTTCCAATCTCATCGTCCGTTGCAAGTCGGCGGCGTGAAGGAAGTGCGGTCGCTGGGAGAGCATTTCGAGGCGATGTCGCGCTCGCTTGAACAACGACAGTCGGAGCTCGTGGAAGCCCTCCAACAAAAAGAACTGTTGCTAAAAGAAGTTAATCATCGCGTTAAAAACAGCCTCCAGCTCGTGGCGAGTTTATTCGGCCTGCAACGCGCAACTATTAAGGATCCGGAAGCGCGTCGCCAGTTCGAGGAAGCCGGGCGGCGCATCAACACGGTCGCGCAGATACATCAGCGCCTATATCAAGACGAAAATGTTGAGCGCGTCTCACTCGACAAATTCTTGGAGGAGCTGTGCGCGGACCTCAACGCGGCTGCCGGTGGAAAGCAGTCTGTAGTTTGCGATGCCGCGCCATGCCACTTGCCTACCGAAAAGGTTATCCCCGTCGCGCTTATCGCCAATGAGCTGATAACAAACGCCTTCAAATATAGTTATCTTGCCGGAACAGCGGGAGTGATTCGAGTTACCTGCAAGGCAGAGAGTAACGTCATCGTTCTGTCAGTGTCGGATGACGGGGCTCCCTTGCCCGACGGTTTCGACCCCGCCGCCAGCGGCGGGCTCGGAATGAGGTTGATGGTGGGGCTAGCGAAGCAGTTGCGTGCCAAACTGGAGCTATTGCGGCGGTCCCCGGGAAAGTCGTTCGTGCTGCGGGTCCCCTTGGAGTAGGTACAACGATGCACCTCGAAACTCTGACACCTTCGGCCATCCTCTTCATGACCGTGACGGCCGACGAAGGCGATGATGCAGCGGCTCAAGACGCGGAACTCAGCGCTGTTGGGCTGAACCTGCGATTGCTCATCGTCGAGGACGAGGCAGTCGTAGCGTTGAACATGGAGGCGGCGCTTATTGAGGCGGGATTTGAAGTCGTGGGCACCGTAGACAATGAAACTGATGCGGTCGCGGCCGCCCTTCAGTTGCGCCCGGATGTAATTATCATGGACATAACATTGCGCGAGGGAGACGGCATTCGAGCCGCACGGACTATCGAAGAAAGGTTCAAGACCCACATCGTCTTTGTGTCGGGGAATTCCGATCCGAAAACACTATCAGGCGCGCACGCGATCAAGCCCGCTGGCTTCATCCGTAAGCCGTTTGTAACTGAACGGTTTGCTTCTCTTGTTCTGGATGCAGTTCGACCCAGAGATTGATTGACCAGTTCAACCTGAGAAATTTCGGTTCCGGTTCCTCTCTCCCTCCTTGATGCTTTCGCCGTGGAGCTAACTTCCATCGTATTCGCCGCACTTTGCCGGGGTACGCTGAATTACTAGGGAGATTTGTGGGCCCAGGTTCTTTCCCTCCCTGACGCTTTCGGCGAGAAGCCCACTTCGAGCGTATCCGCCGCACTTCGCTGGGGTACGCTGAGGTACTAGGGAGATTCTTTGGACCCAGGTCCTCTCCCTCCGCCAGTCAACTTGTTTTTCAATACTTTTTCCCGCGGTTTTTGCTGTTACCCACGCGCCGCTACCCATGACGGGTGTCTTGTCCAGTGTCCGCTTGAGATTTTTGCGATTTTAGCTTCGCTGATTGCGCCCTGCGTTCGTCATCTGGATAGTCCTGCCGGCGGTCGCGATCTTCCGAAGAAAAAACAGATCTCGCGTTGCAGGCATCGTTTGGGAAAAGCGGTGGCCCATCGATGGACCGATGCGCGAGCGTAAGTCGTTGAAAAAGAATCAAGAAAAAAATTTGACAAATCAGCGAGCTAGGCCCATTTAGATAGCGGGCCTAGCCCGGGAGGT
The DNA here is from genome assembly GCA_963711595.1 of uncultured Alphaproteobacteria bacterium. Taxonomy (GTDB): domain Bacteria; phylum Pseudomonadota; class Alphaproteobacteria; order Rhizobiales; family Xanthobacteraceae; genus JAUSIF01. The sequence goes on along the minus strand of CAVQER010000003.1, from coordinate 161,952 downwards.
CGCCGTATGGCGGCTGCAATGAGAGCCGGTTTTACCGGCTCTTTTTGTTTTTCCGGCTCCGCTTTTCTGCCTCCGCTAGTTCAAAGCAGCTGTACTTGATGCCGAGGTGAGGCAGTTCCTCCTCCTTCAGGAGGCAGTCGACTAGTCTCTTATGATCTTTCAGTTGAGTGTACGGGAAGTAGTCCGGGTCGTAGCCGCCCCGAAAGAAGCGCGCGAAATTCCGAGTAGCGCCGGCCCAGTAGCTTGCGATTGTAGTTCAACCGATCGCGCTGACCTAAGGAGAGCGAAAATGGACGACGCAACTCGCAAGTCGCTTGAGTCCGTACGTGGGACACAGTTGGCGCTCGCAGTTGCGCGTGCGCAGGACTGGCGCGCGATCGTCACCGCAGATCAAAAGAAAAGTCACGCTGAGCTAGCATCCAAATATTCCCAAGCCGTCGCCGACCGGCTCGCCGCTGGCCTGCCACAACTAAACCCGGACCCAGCCGCCGAGCGGGAACGGCGGGAAAAAATTCGTCAAGGATACTCGGTGTCTCCCTCCAACGCGCCTCTCGAGGCCGAGACGCGATGGAGCGATTACCGGCTCAGCAAGAACATTGATGATCGGCGCGCAATTCAGGAGCCGCCGCTCGCGCTCGTACTCGCTGAGATCGGAAAGCGGCTGTCCCGCAGATTTTTGAACCTCGAGAAGTCGGACTTTGAAGCGGTAATCGCTGATAGTGCTCTCGACTATGCGCCGGGACGGATGGATCCCGGGTTAGCTGAGCTGGGCTCGAAGGACGGATCGCCTCTTCCAGGAGGGGATCGCCCGGACGGCGCAAACCTTCAAGGAACTGGATGAAGGTCAGGGACGCTGACGGCCGGGTCCCTCGGCTGCTCGATCGGCTCCGGCTTCCGCCAGCGCACCAATTCCGAAGGATTTTATCAATCTTGGACAGGAACGATCAATTATTTGATCCCTGGGTGTTCCTCGGTCGCCTTCGTTCCAACAGTTTCGATCGCCTTTTGTGCCCCGGTGTGCCCGTTCACCTTCAGTGTCTCTTAGCTAAAACGACCGGGCGAAGGTTAGTGAGCACAATTGCTCATCTTTTCCGCGCAGGGACGCCCATCCTCATCCCAAAGGGGAAATCCCCTCAGGGAGCTACCAACATGTCAAAGCATTCAGATTACTTCCGCGATCAAGCTGCTGCTGAATATCGAGCTGCCCGTAAAAATAGTTCATTCGGGACCGAAACTCGCGAAGTCATGCGGACGCGCGCGAAAGCGTTCAAGTCCCTCGCGAGTAATGAAGAGTGGCTGAGTGGCGAGGCGGACCGCATTACGGGTGCTCGCACCAGGCAGACGTTTGCCCAAAAGTAATGTCAGTCAGTCGATAACGAGGATTGGTCTGCAATGAAGACTTTTGGATGCGCGCTTGTTTCGTCTGTTTTCGTCAGCCTGTTCTCTCTTACTGCTCCGACAAAAGCTAACGACTGTACTCAGTACGCTGATCGAGCGTCGAACGCCGTTGACTTTATCCGTGCACGTCGATGTGATTACGTTGGCGCACGATGGAGCGCAGACGTTCATGAACACCAACTCTGGTGTGGGCGCGTCTCGGCAGCTGAAAGTCAGGTAGAAGACCGAGAACGTCAAAGAGGCGTTTATTGTTGCAATTATGCCACCGCAACGACCCGCCAAGTATTGGACGCGGCCAACCTGCATTGTGGCTATGACGGCGCGAGGTGGAGTTCAAACATCATGCTCCATGCGAACTGGTGCTTAGGCGCAGGAGATGGCCTGCCAGAGTCCGAAAGGAGAGAGCGCGACGCAGGTCTGGCGTCGTGCCGAGCGCAACCCAAGCGATAGAGATGCGTCGCCGCTCCGACCCGCACATCCACCGAAACGGAAGCCGCTTATTCGATGATTTCAATCGGCGGCTCGGGCTTGCGCCACTGCTTCAACATCGACGCATCGTATTTCGGCGCGGGCTCCGGCTCCGGTGCTTTCAGAGATTTCAGACGCCGCTTCATGCCGACACGCTTGCGAGCCTCTTTGGGCGAGAGTCGCAATAGATCGCTTGCCATGAGGGCGCGGTGAACTGGCTTAGATTTCTTTTTGCGGAGCATCGGTACGCAACTCAACAATGACACCGCCCGATATCGGGGCAGTAGCAGCATCAGTCAAGCAGTCGTGTCGGCGACGTTTGACGCGCCCCGGTGGGCGTGTTCCGCTTCGCGCAGCGTTGGGGGGATTGCCATGAAGAAATTTAGCGTTGCGACTATTCCGGCGGCGGCTGTCGCGCTCGGGCTAACGATGGGCAGTGGCGCCTTCGCTGGCGGCCATGCTCAGTGCGAAGCCTATGCCAATGAGGCAGTTAGTCTGGCCAGGAAGATCAGCGACGGCGGCTGCGATACGTTTCGCGGCGGGCGCTTCAGTTTCAATTCCCAAGAGCACTACGTTTGGTGCATGAGGGCAGGAGACGGGGATATCGACGCTGAAAGACGAACCCGCTACGACGCCGAGAATTCATGTCGTACTTGCGGCAGCTACGCTTCCGAAGCCGTGCAGACGAACTCCCAAAATCTTAGACTTAAGTGTGGGGGCACTGGGGTTCAGTGGCACAGCGACCACCGAGCGCATTTATTTTGGTGCTTAGGTGCTCATCCCGGAATTATCCAATCCGAAACAATGACACGGGCAAACGCAATCGCCGGCTGTCAGAGGAAATAAACGAGGTCTCAGCCTACAGGTCGTGGACTGGCCAGAGCATCGGAAACGGAAACTCGCAAGTCCGCGAAAACGATCCCGCAGCGTTCCCCGAGCAACTTCTGCCTCGGGCAGTCCGCGACGGCCACGAGCAAGTCAGGGCCTGGCAAGTCCCCAAATTTATCTATCAAGGTTTCTTTCCTGTACTGCCCGCGCCGGCCGCATTGCTCGCAGATGAGCCGGACCATCGGGAGCGGCCAAGCCGAGAGGGGCGGGGAGCTGTAGTGCGTCACTTCGATTGCCCGGAATCCCTGAGCGCGTCTCGCAGACTCTTGTTGATCTTGTTTTGACTTTCGCTCGGCACGACGATCGTGCTGTCGCGTGAACGCGCTCGTCGTGTCGTCCAGGCAGGGTTCCTATTTTACTAAAAACTCTGCTATCGGCCGGATCATTGGGTTCCAAGGTCGAGAGCTGAGCAGTGCGCGCGGAACCATCACGTTTACGCCCCGTATCCCAGCGCTGAGGGGATTACGAAAGCTCGAAGGCAGCACAAACGCGGACAACGTCAATTCGTTCCGCTTAGCAGACCAAATTTTCTTTTGCGCGCAGATTGCCCTTTCGCCTCGCTTCGCCTTAGGTTGAGCGAATTCGAGGAGCGTAATCGTAGCTATGACGGTCGTTGCACCCCCTGTTAAGTCCGAGTTGCTGCTGTCGGAAAGCGTGGCGGTACGCCTAGGGGAATCGTTGCTCAGTGGGGATGATTTTTTTCGCGCACTGGTCAACGCCCTTCCTGCAGCGATCTACACGACGGACGGCGCCGGTCATATCACCTACTATAATGAAGCGGCCGCTCAGCTTTGGGGCCATCGTCCGGACTTGGGCCACAGCGAATGGTGTGGATCGTGGAGGCTATTCTGGCCCGATGGTCGGGCGATGCCGCACAGCGAATGCCCGATGGCGATTACTGTAAGGGAAAGGCGCCCCGTCCGCGGGATGGAAGCGATTGCCGAACGTCCTGACGGGATTCGCGTCCCGTTCATCCCCTTCCCAACACCGATCTATGATTCGCAGGGACGGTTCATCGGTGCAGTGAACATGCTGGTGGACATTACAGATCGTAAGCGTGCGGAGGAAACCACTCAGCGCCTTGCGTCGATTGTTGAGTCGTCCGACGACGCCATTGTCGCTAAGAACCTCGATGGCATCATTACCAGCTGGAACACGGGCGCGGAACGGCTTTTCGGTTATCTTGCCGAGGAAATTATTGGCCGTTCAATCAAGACCATAATCCCCCGCGAAAATCACAGCGAAGAGGACGCCATCATCCAGCGCATCAAAAGGGGCCAGCGCGTTGAACATTATGAGACCGTCCGCCAACGCAAGCATGGAGGCCGGGTTGAGGTTTCGCTGACGGTGTCGCCGATAAAGGACGCCGTTGGCAAGGTGATTGGCGCGTCGAAGATTGCGCGCGATATCAGCGACCGCAAGAAAAATGAGGCTCAACTTGCCTTGCTTGCGCGCGAAGCAGAACACCGCACGAAGAACGTGCTTGCGACCGTGCAGGCCGCCGTTCGGCTTACCCGCGCGAAGAGCGCGGAGGATTTCAAGAATGTCATCGAGGGGCGCATTCAAGCGCTCGCGAACGTTCATGCGCTTTTCGTGGAATCGCGATGGACCGGAGCCGCGTTGCGGGACCTGATCGCCCAGGAACTGGCTCCTTACTCGCAAGAAGGAAACACGCGCTTCAGGATTGATGGTCCAAATCTCGTGCTGCAGCCTGGCGTAGCTCAAACGATGGCAGTCATCATCCATGAGCTTGCTACCAATGCCGCCAAGTACGGTGCCTTGTCCAGTCCAACAGGGCGCGTCGAAGTTGATTGGTCCCGCACGGACGGACGTGCCAACATTCTATGGTCGGAAGTGAATGGGCCGGCTGTCGAGCCGCCCGCCCACCAGGGCTTTGGCATGCGTGTTGTGGAGAGCATGATTAGGGCACACTTCAACGGCGACGTGAGCTATGACTGGCGCGCATCGGGGCTGCGCTGCAAAATCGCGTTCGATGCCGCGAGCGCTCTCACGCGCTAAACTGCTAAGAATATGAGAGCCTTGGCATATTCACCCTTGCTGAATCCAAGAGCAGGGGATCAGGGTCGCGAGGACTAGGGCCGCAAAACGCAGGTGGTGGAGACGGCGCAAACTAGTCGCGGCGTAATCTCACCCGATAATCTCGATCGGCTTCTCGGGCTTCCGCCAACGACGCAGCACACTCGCATCGTATTTCACTGCGGGCTCCGGCTCCGGTGCTTTCAGAGATTTCAGACGCCGCTTCATGCCGACGCGCTTGCGAGTCTCAGCGGGTGTGAGCCGCATCAAGTCACTTGCCATGAGGGCGCGAGGAGCTGGCCTGGCTTTCTTTCGGCGGGGCATTGGACGCAACTCAACAATCAGCCGACACGCCCGAAGAGAAGGGTCGTTGTCTTGTGGCCTCAGTTGCAACGATGATCTGAAGCAAAGTTGTAGCGCTCAGATAGAGATCCTCCATCGACCAGCAGGCCAGTCCGTCCAGCCAGTGGTGAACGAGCCTCCCAGTTCACCGCACCGGTGTCACGGGCGACCGCGCGAACGCCCCCTCGTTCTCGGCCTCTGCTTTGTCTTCTTGCGATGCGAACTGCGATACTTGAAGAATTTCCTGTACGGTCGATGAGAGCGAACGAACCACCGTAATATCGTCCGAAAGGGAAAGCGGCTGGTCCCCTTCGCCCTCGCCCTGCCCTGGGAGGCAAACCATGACAATGGCGTCCGGAAACCGTCGGCGCAGGCGCTTTACCGAATACCGGATTTCCGCAGGCCTCGCGGCCAAGTAACAAACACACACAAGTGCGACGCCTTCCGATCCGAGAGAGAAGATGCGCGTCATCGAAAGCGCGTTTGCTGCTTCCGCGCGCGCACCTAGGCCATGACGCCGGACGAGCTGTGCAACGATGAGCGCCAACGTGTCATCAAGGGGGCCGTGTCCGGGAATGCAAAGCACCGCGTCGGCACCCTGCCACCCCGGCGCAAGGTCTGTAGCGGCAGGCTTATCGGGTGAGCCATCCGCAACTGCGGATGGCGGGAGGCCGCCGGGTACGGTCTCGTCGTTCGACGGTTTCGGCGTCGCGTCCTCATGCGCCGCGAGATCGTCGATGATCTCCGCAGCCACGCTACGCATTCGAACCAACCGATCTTCTTCCACGTCACCGCGTTCGAAGTCCGCGTGGGCCAGCCTGAGGCTCTGGACGAGAACATTCTCATAGAAGCTCTGCAGCGGCTCCCGCTTCAAATAGAGTTCGGCCTGATCGGCCGTCTCTACGGCGTCGCCTGCGAGCATGCGCTGATAAACGAGTTCCGTCGGTGTCAGGACTGGCTCGTCCCCGAAAATCACGTCGAGGAACTTCAAGCGATCGACGTGCCGCCCGACAACCATCAGGCAGACCGTCAGTGGGGTTGCAAGCACAAGGCCGATCGGGCCCCACAACCACGTCCAGAATACCGCAGCTGCGACTACGGCAACCGGCGAAAGGCCACTGCTGTGACCCGTCACGAGCGGCTCTACGACGTGACCGGTGAGCGGCTCGACGATCACAAACAACAGCGCGGTCCAGATGACCATGCTCCAGTCGGGACCGACCGCGGCTGCCAGCACCAGCGGGAATATCGCGGCAATCACAGCGCCGATGTAAGGCACGAAACGCAATACCATCGCGAGGATGCCCCAGAGCGGCGCACTAGGAACGCCGATCAGAAACAACCCCGTGCCGATCACGATGCCGAACGCCGCGTTGAGCGCGAGTTGGGTCAGGAAGAGGCGACTAAGGCGCTGGCCCGCGTCGTCAAGTGCGGCGGTTGTGCGCTGCAGATCCTTGACGCCTGCCAGGCGTACCACCCTGTTCCGCAGATCTTCCCGGTAGAGCAATATGAAAATGACAAGAATGAAAACGATGCCCGTGGTGGCGAGCGGAGAAATCAGCGGCGTGATCAGCACTCCGATGGTCTGCAATGCGGAGGGCGTTGGTTGTCTGATTTCGACAGGGATCGGTGCACCCGGCTCGCCGGTGCGAGAAGTGCCGGTGCGGGACTTTCCGGCGTTCGCAGGGTTTTTCAACTCCTCACCAAGGTCTTCCAGTACTTCAGCGGCTTTTTCCAGCGTGCCGCTCCCACCGGTCACGCCGCGTAGCGACTGTATTTTTTCGCGCAATGTCGACTGATAGCGCGGAAGGTCACCCGCAAGCTGGTTCATTTGCGCAAGCATCACCGCGCCGATGGCGAAGATCGCAGCAAATGAAACGAGCACGACAAATATCACGGCCACACTTCGCGGCACGCACCAGCCATGAAGAATGCGTACAAGCGGGGCGAGCACAAAGCTCATCAAGATGGCAAGTGCAATCGGCACAAGCACCTCGCGGCCAAAATAGAGCGCGGCGACAATCACGACGCCGAACAGAAGGGTCGAGATCGTCGATGCCGGTGGCATGAACGGGACGATGTTTGGCGAGCGGAGCGCTGTCACGGGAAGACAAACCAGAAAATAGGAAGAGCGTTCTAGCGCAGACTAGGATCGAAAGCGGCAAGAAAACGCGGCATAACAACCGCGATCCAAGATCGGTTCGATTGACCTTTATTTCCGCGGTTTTAGGCGATGGTGTGCGAGACTATCGGTGCGGCGCGGTCGGCTCGTCGAAAACCTTCTTGCGATTTCGTGGTTCCGGAAACGCACCGGTGGAACTTGTCGGGCGCTCAAAGATTGATGCTAACGGCGTGCAGGAGTGACAAGGACTGATTTTGTCATCCGCTTTCGAAACTAAGCGCCTTCTTTAATCCGCGCACAGTTCTTAGCTAATCCCGCAACCAGGAGGCGACGACAATGAGAACGCCTATTGCGATCGCGGTTCTGGCACTATTGGCGTTGGCTACTTCCCCCCTAGCGGCTGTGGAACGGGCTTGTCGGCCAAGTTTGTCCAACTTCTACAACTGCCCGGATACTTCAGCGTCAGCGACGAAATCCACGCAGAAGACCGCGAAATCGGATCGCGCGTGCACCCCCAGCCTCTCAAACGGATACTTTTGCCCAGCGGCCTCCACTGAGGGGCGAAGATCAGCCCCGCCAAAAAAGAAGACAGCTTCCGCAACCGAGCGCGACTGCCGCCCCAGCCTCTCAAACGGATTTTCTTGCCCGAACACGGCCCCATCCAAGAATACAACTTCGACTCCTGAGCGCGCATGCAGACCGAGCTTGTCGAATGGATACAACTGCGAGGGACAGCTCGGAGCCAATCAATACACGACGGAAACGCTGGCGAGGATGCATTGCCCCTTCGACACCGTTGTCTGGGCAAACACCCGGTCGCGCATCTACCACTTCCGCGCCACGGACGATTACGGGAACACCAAAGCGGGAGCCTATATGTGCGAGCAGGCCGCGCTCGCCGGAGGCATACGCGCGGCGAAGAATGAAAAGCACCCCTGAAAGGGAAGCGAAGAAATGAGCACGGGCAACATTGTCTTCAATCATAAACGACGGAGGAGAATTCCATGCAGGCGCTAGCACCAGTTATTATCGCAGCGGCAATTGTATTTGTACTGAACGCAGCCGGCAGCTTTATTGAATTCAACAACCGCTTCGTGAATGCCCTTGTTGACACGGTGCTGTTTGCCGTTGTCTTCGGCGCGCTTGTGTCTATGGGCAAATTGACCATGGCGTTCATAGGCTAAGCCTCAACAGCGAAAATAAGAAAAGGACTGGTCCGCCACTTCCTTCCCTGTTGCGACACTTTGCGGTCACGGTAACGGGATCGCCAGGGAAGTCGAGAACAAGCCAGCAGGAATTCTTGCGTCGTCGGCATCTGTCACCACGAGTAGCTTTATGACGTCGCCATCCACTCTCGCATCCACGCCTTCGATTTTAAGAGGGTCATCGAGTTGGTGGAGACACAGCAGATTTCCGCCCTTATTCACAATTCCGATGGCCGCGCCAGCGCAAGGGCCGTCAGTATAAGTGTCTTCGGTATCCTCTGCGATCGCGGCAAATACCATGTCGCCGTTCGGCAAAGCCGCGCCATCAGTGAAACAGAACGGAATTCCGTCGATATTTCCAAGATCAAATGAATTGATAGCGGATGGCGCCATAGGTCCAACCCGCGCATCCGTCCCGAGCGCATCGAGTACCGCGGCAAGGGGGAATCGTATGACCGCGTTCTGGGCGTGGCGCTTGTTGCCGCGCTGAAGCAGGCGTAGCTCATCGCCACTCACGATGGCGCCTTCGATGTTCAATGCAGAAAAATGCTCGTCAAGGGGCGCGTAAAGATTTGAAAGATCGATGATCCGGGGTGTTCCGCTGATAGCGCCTTGCACGTCCAATCCAGCCAGCGCGCCCATGCGGCGTTTGTGCTTTGAGCCAGAGCCGAGAGCGAATAGCGCGCCGTGAGAATAACTGCCGAAGGAAGGAAGCAGGGTAAGTGCTTCAAGATCAGGCTTTTGCTTTTTGCGATCCGCCTTGGAATCCGGCAGCTCGCCCGGAAAAAGGCCGACCAGAAACCCCGGGTTGCTATCCGTTGAGCGGAATACGCCGAGGTGAAGCTCATCGTCCGCGACAACGTAGATGAAAGAATTCAGGCAGACGAGACCGCTTGCGGCGCTCAAATGCAGGGGCCTTCCGGCGCTCGCGGCAGCCGAAAGATTGAGCTCGCGGACTTTAGTAAGAGTGATCACTCTGGACACTTTTCCGATCTGTGCCGCATTCGGGCCAGAATTGGTCTCGGTCCACCTCAAATACTTGTTGAATACTAGTTTCTAGCAAGTGCTTCAGCCCCATCTGCTGCGCCAGAAGCCGCCGCCATCGCTCCTCCACGTCACGCCTGCAGCTACGCGCCGCGCGAAACCGTGGCGCTCAAGGAGCGGGATCGCCCGTGCCTTGAGGATGACTGACGTTACTTTTGGTCAGGCGCCTGCCGACCCGTAGTGCGCGCGCCCGTAATGCGGTCTACCTCGCCGCTAAGCCACTCTTCATTGCTTGCGATGAGCTTGTAGGTCTTGGTGTGCGACCGCAAAATTTCGCGGATTTCGTTTGCGCTCTTTTTCCGAGAAGCTCGATACTCAGCGGCGGCTTGATCCCGAAAGTCCTGTTCAGATTCCGGAGCCGAGGTTACGCCCTCAGCTGCATCGAGCTGCGGCGCACGGATTGTCTGGTCATGATTGTCACTGAGCCATTGCTCATTGTTGGCGAGCGTAGTGAAGCTTTGCTCGAGTTTTTGAAACTCGCGGGCCTCGTCCGGTGTCTTCGCCCCCTTCACCAGTTCGGTGTATTCGGCCGCTTTCGCACGGAATTGTGTGGGCGTGACCATGGGCGTGCCTTTCGTCGAGAGGGGCCTCTCGAATGCGGACGGGTACGAATGGGAGCAGTGTAAGAAAGAAGTGTACGAGATATGGGGTCGCGGGGATCACTTAGCTAGGCAAGGCCCGCGGCGTACACGTGCAAGAGTAAGAAATTGGGCGTATCCTCATCGTCATCTCAAAGTGTGCGATTTTATACAGATGGGCTTCCGCAATTGGCTCAACCTGCGACGTTGCAAGGAGTTGAGATGAGCAAACGAAGAAAGAAACCAACGAACCCGCGCGGCGATCGGTTTGATCTTGCAAAATTTTTCGAGACGACCGCCAAGGGCCGCACCATTTCCACGCATCCCAAGAAGCAGATCATTTTTACGCAGGGCGATGCCGCGGGCGAGGTGATCTACATCAAGAAGGGCAAGATCAAGGTCACCGTCGTATCCGACCATGGCAAGGAAGCGGTCGTCGCGCTGCTCGGAGTGGACGAATTCCTGGGCGAAGGATGCCTTATCGGGCAGCCGAAGCGTCTTGCGACGGCGACCGCAATGACGGACTGCATCGTCATGCGCGTAGAGAAAGCCGAGATTCTGCGCGTGCTTCAGGACGAGCCTGCGTTCTCGCAAATGTTCATCTCGCATATCCTCGCGAGGAACGCGCGGGTGGAGGAAGATCTCGTGGATCAACTCTTCAATTCAACTGAAAAGCGGCTCGCTCGACTGCTGCTGCTGTTGGCGAATTTCGGCAAGGAGGGCCGGCCGGAACCGATCATCGCAAAGATCAGCCAGGAGACGCTCGCCGAGATGATCGGCACGACGCGCTCGCGCGTCAGTCATTTCATGAACAAGTTTCGCCAGCTGGGTTTCATTGAATACAATGGTCATCTCGAGGTGCACAGTTCGTTGTTGAGTGTGGTGCTGAACGAACAGGCCTCCACGGTCAGGCAGGCAGCCGTCACTTCTCGGTGAAGCGGGTTCGCGGGCGCCTGATACGCGCGGCGGCGCACGTTCCTTTCTTCCTTTGTGAGCCATTTTGAACAGTCGGAACTCTCGGGGAGGGCCATTCTGGTGCTTGCCTGGTGAGTCCCGTGCGAGCAGCGAAAGCTTGCTTGGTCGACTTCCCTTGCAGCTTGGGATCCATCCTCCTGGGAGCGGAGGCGAGAAATCATGAGCACCGCGGCACGCGAACCCGGATTTCAGTTTCCCCTCTGGCGCGCATTGGAGCGCGATACAGGAGCGCAAAGGCGTCTTGATGCGCTGACAGCGGAATTGCATGCGTCGCACGCACGCGAAGAAAGGCTGATAGAGGAGACGCGTGCGCTATCGCTGCGTCAGGAGATGCTGGCCCAGGAGTTCGAACACCGGCTCGTCAACGGGCTGCAATTGATTGCGAGCCTGTTGTCCCTGCAAAGCCGCTCGGCCTCGACGCCGGAAGCATCGGACCAGTTGACGGTCGCGGCTCGTCGCGTTGCTGCGCTCGGCCGCGTGCATCACCGGCTGCATCTCCTCGATCATGACGAGCATGTGGAGTTCAATGTCTACCTCCGGCACCTGTGCGGGGACCTTTCGAACCTGCTGTTCGAGGAGAAGACTGGTCCCAAGATCGTCGTCGAAGGGGCGAAGGCGGAGATACCGACCGCGTTCGCGATCCCGCTCGGTTTCATCGTCAACGAGCTGGTTACAAACGCTGCCAAATACGCACGGGGCGACATCAGCGTTCGCTTCGAGACGACGGCGATGGGCGGCCATATCCTACTGGTCATGGACGACGGGCCGGGGCTGCCGGTGGGGTTCGATCCTGCCCGCAGCAAGGGGCTTGGAATGAGAATTGTTCGTGCCCTCGTGAAGCAAATCGACGGCGAACTGCGTGTCTTGCCTCGCGAGCACGGCCGTGGGGCGCGCTTTGCGGTCGTATTTCAGTCTCCCAAGCGCGGTGCCAACGGAGAGTAACGACTGTCGCGAGATGATTTCCCCCGCGTGGATGTCTCGCGCTCCATGGAACAAAATCGCTCCTGCCGCGTTTCATCCTACGACCGGGATTTTGGTCGCGAGCGTCGGTTTCCTTCGCGAAACTGGGCGACCCAAGTAGCTCCCGAAATCTCCTTACCCATAGATGAATCTTCATAGCAGTGCCGCGAGCCGCGTCCTCGCGCGTCTGCATTCACGGATGGAACGAAACATGAAAAAGCACTTGCTCGCTATGGCCAGCGCTGCTGCGCTCGGCAAGTCTTGGAGACCTCGCGCGATGGCTACTGCGCTCGGTCTGGCAACCGCTGCGTTGGGCGCGGTTTCGGCTGATGCCATTCAGCTTGCGCCCGGCCTCGGTACGACCTTGGATTCAAACGTGATCGAGGTTCGGAAGAAGGACCAGGACAGCGTTCAGAAGCAGGACAGCGTTCAGAAGCAGGACAGCGTTCAAAGGTTAAGAACGATCGTGGGGGTGATCGTCACATCAACAAGTTCGGAACCCGCGTCGGCAGCGAAGACCGCAACTTCAAGCGCGAAAACACTTCGTTCCAACGCAAGGTCGATCGCTCACCGGACGTCCGTGTCCAGCACCGCATCGTGCGGCAGGGCTGGAGCCGGGATCGCAGGCACGCGTTCTACGGCGCGTACCTGCTCGGCGTTCCGATGGGTTACGCCGCCTACGCATCGCATCCCTGTTACGTGTGGCTCGTTGGCCCGCAGGGACCGGGCTACTACTGGAATTACGACCGCTGCCCAGTCTGACGCAGCGTTCTGATCGACTGCTGCGCGCTCATGTCGGGATATCGCAAATGCGAAATTTCGACGGGGCGCCCGGCAGGCTAAGGCCCGAACAATCTTAGGCGTCGCAACGGAGACAGAACATGTCGCTTGGTCTCGTACTCGTCATCATCCTCATCATCGCCCTGCTCGGCGGCTTCAGCGGCCGTTTCCGCGGTTATGGTTACGGTTTCGGACACCGTGGTATCGGTGTCATCGGTATCGTCCTGATCATCCTCGTCGCGCTGGTTCTCGCTGATCGACTTTGATCGGCGCTGCAAGCCTACCTCGGCCACCGCAACATCCGACACACCGTGAGGTGCACCGAGTTGAACCCAAGCGATGATGTTCTTGTTCGCGCCGCAAACTCTCCGCACGCTGTCGGCGCGTTACGCGTCACGCCGGCCGATATCGCGCAGCGCTGACGAGTCCGACCAGGTTGCGAGCTGGATAATCTGGGAAAGGCAGGCCTCGCGGTTGCAAAACGGACCAAAAGCGAGCGCACCGTCCGCGCGCATAGCGTACCAACCGTCCTTTATGCCGCGAAGGTCGGACTGACGTTCGTTCACGTATTGCGCCGTATGCAGAGTCATCGTGCAGCTCCCGAGAAAAAGAAATGGGGTGCGCGCGATTTGGCGCATGTTGATCAGTTGGCTACTATGCGCGGCATTACAAGGCGCGCGGTGAAAGATAAGTGGTCACCGCCGCGATCAATTCGAAACAATCGTGATCGGCGGGGCGCTCGCATGAAAGGCGCGGATCGTAAGCGCGCGGCCAAGCGAAAACGCGCGAAGCGGCAGTCCGCTCGCGCCATTGCACGCTGGGACAACGAGGGCGGCGCACCGAAGTCTCCGGCGCAGGATATACGCGAGCGGCGTGCAGCGCTGGCCGCCGACGAGGAGCGTATTCTGCGCTGTCTCGGTGCCGCGCTCATCATGCAGTGGAACGACCTGCCACGCGGCATCCAACGCTCCCTGTTTGAGTACGCCGTGTCCATGGGCGAGCCGCGCGAAACCGTGGCGCTCAAGGAGCGGATCGCCCGTTTCCTGCACACGCACAAGGGCGGCGAGCAGAAGTAGGACGCGCCACTAATCTCAGTTCAACCAACTTTGTGCTTTGTGCAAAAAGCGGGCGATTTGTCCTCTCAGATCTGCGGTGTCCAGGCGTTGCAACCCGCTGGAAGCGCACTACATACGTGAAGCCGCGCGTGTCGCGGTCCCGGTTGGTTCCAATGACAATTTATCAAGAACAGTACGCCGCTTCCGCAGCGACGGCGGTCGTGTTCGCCTTCGTACTCACGATCTTGCTGGGCATATTCATTTGATTCCATAGGTTTCAGTCGCGGTTTCTCGCATAACCGACGTGCTGTTTGTCCCGCCAACGACCACGTACTATGGACTACGACGAAGTACGGCGGAGTTCTCCTTTCCTTCTCCCCCGCCATTTGCATTCCGCTTCCTCAGCCACTGGCCTTTATCGTTTGCGTTGAAGGTGCACGAACAGATCTCTTCGTGCTCTGGCGCCATGGCGTATGTCGAATCGCTGCACAAGAAAGGCGAAGAATGCCCTTACCTTCGGCATCCCTGACGTCCCCGGGGGTAAACAGCCGACAGCTGGACCGACTCGACCACGTGCCTTTCCGCGAACAACTTGCACCGGTCACGAACCTCCGAGCAGATACTCATCGCTCAAAGTAGTTAAGGCGGCGCTCGGCGTGAGCGGCTCGCCGAAGCAAGCGTGCCGAGAAAATGTTAGATTGCCCCGTCATCATCTGCCTGAGGCACAGGGGAACTGCTTGTGGTTCGCAGACTAACTGCAATTCTTGCTGCCGATGTCTTCGGCTACAGCCGCATGATGAGCGAGGACGAAGCGGGGACGCTCGCGTCACTGCAAGCCCATCGTTCTCAACTGCTCGATCCAGCGATCACCCGGCATCATGGCCGGGTCGTCAAACTGATGGGCGATGGCCTACTTGCAGAATTTGCCAGCGTGGTCGAGGCGGTCGATTGCGCGGCTGAGATTCAGCGCGAGATGGCCGCGCGCAATGCTGGGGCGGCCAACAAGGGGCGGATGATATTTCGCGTTGGCGTGCATCTTGGCGACGTGATTGTGGAGGGCGACGATATCTACGGCGATGGCGTGAACATTGCGGCCCGTCTTGAAGGCATCGCGGAACCCGGCGGCATTTGCATTTCTCGACAGGTTTACGATCAGGTGCAGAAGAAGCTCGCGCTCGGTTACCGCAACCTTGGTCCGCAGAACCTTAAGAACATTCCCGATCCGGTCGAAGTCTTTGCAATCAAAGGCGACGGTCTCGCGGTCGCCGACGACCGTCAGGAAATCCGTTACTGCCGCGCACTCGATCGCGTGCGTCTCGCCTATGCAATCAGCGGCACCGGGCCTCCTCTAGTGAAGACTGCGAATTGGATGAATCACCTAGAGTACGACTGGCAAAGCCCGATTTTTCACCACTTGTTTTACGGGCTTGCGCTAAATCGCACGCTGATCCGCTACGACGCGCGCGGCAACGGTCTGTCTGACTGGGATGTGCCGGAATTGTCTCTGGACAGCTGGGTCAGCGATCTTGAGACGGTCGTTGAAGCGGCCGGATTAAAGAGATTCCCGCTGTTTGGGATTTCACAGGGTTGTGCAATTTCTGTTGCCTATGCGGCACGCCACCCGGAACGCGTTTCCCATCTTATTCTCCTCGGCGGCTATGTGATCGGCGGCAACAAGAGGGCGCCGGGGAACCGAGAAAAGCGCAAAGCACTCGCGAACTCTGATCCGCTTGGAGTGGGGAGCCGATAGTGCCGCCTTGCGCCAGATGTTTACGATGCAACTGGTGCCGGACGCGACAAAGGAACAGGCCGATTCGTTCAACGAGCTGCAACGGAGGACGACTTCTCCTGAGATGGCCTGCCGATACTTCGAGGCGAGCGGCGAAGTCGACACCAGCGACGCCGTGGGCAAAGTCACCGCACCGACGCTCGTCCTTCATGCGCGTGGCGACCTTCAAGTGCCGTTCGAGGCGGGGCGTGAGCTTGCGGCGGCAATCCCCGGCGCACGCTTTGTCGCGCTGCAGGGCAGAAACCATCTTCTGTTGGAGGGCGAACCCGACACCAAGCGGTTCTTTGAAGAACTCGAGCTATTTCTGGCGACGTGAGTTCGCTCGCGCCACGCGAATCGCGCTGGACTGTCCTTAAACGGGCCCCACGGGTTCGCTGTATTTCGCCGTGGTACTCCTAAGCACCACGGAGAAAAGTTGGCTCCAGCTGCTCCCCCTCCCTGCCGCTTTCGGCGAGAAGCCAACTTCGAGCGTATCCGCCGCACTTCGCTGGGGTACGTTGAGGTACTAGGGAGATTCTTTGGGCCCAGGTCCTCTCCCTCCGCCAGTTTCAGATTCCGCTGTCGTGATCGCTTCCGGTGCGCAGTGCGCGCCCCGGTAGTACTCTCCGCCGCATGAGCACCAAGCTGAAAGCGGACTATCTCGTCGTAGGCACCGGCGCGGTCGGGATGGCGTTCGTGGACTCCCTGATCGCGCACTCCGACGCCCGCGTGGTGATGGTCGATCGTCGGCACGCGCCCGGCGGGCACTGGCACGACGCGTATCCTTTCGTTCGGCTGCACCAGCCCTCGGCTTATTACGGGGTGAACTCGCTGCCGCTTGGCGAGGACCGCATCGACAGCTGGGGCACGAACGCGGGGCTCCTCGAACGCGCGAGCGCGCCCGAGATCTGCGGATACTACGCGCGCGTGATGGAGCACCGCCTGTTGCCCTCCGGGCTCGTCGAGCACTTTCCGCATTGCGAGTACCAAGGCGACAACCGCTTCCTCTCCCGCCTGACGGGCACGCATTACGAAGTTGACGTGGGCGCGGCCGTAGTTGACGCGAACTACCTGCGCCCAGCGGTGCCCGCCACCACGCCGTTCCCGTTCGAAGTAGAAACCGGCGTGCGCTGCGTCCCGATCGGCGAGCTTTCGCGGCTCCGCGAGACGCCGTCGGGCTACGTGATCATCGGCGCTGGCAAGACCGCCATGGACGCGTGCCTGTGGCTGCTGCAAAACGCCGTCGCACCCGAACGCATCCGCTGGATCAAGCCGCGAGAGAGCTGGCTCGTGAACCGTGAGTTCGTGCAGTCCGGCGAGATGGTCGGTTCGCTCATCGAAGGCCTGTCTTTGCAGATGCAGGCCGCCGTCGAGGCCAAGTCAGTGCTGGATCTGTTCCGCCGCCTTGAGGTCAGCAGGCAACTGCTACGCGTCGACGCGGACGTCGAACTCACGATGTACAAGGCTGCCACCGTCGACAAGAACGAGCTCGCGCAACTGCGGCGCATCCGTGACGTGGTGCGGTTGGGCCACGTACGGCGCATCGAGCGCGACCGCGTCGTGCTGGAAGGCGGCAGCATCCCCGCCGACGCCAACCAACTCCATGTCCATTGTGCGGCCGCGGGTCTCAATCCGGCGCCGGCAGTCCCGATCTTTGCTGAGCGTAGCATCACCTTGCAGCCGGTGCGCTCCGGCCTTCTGCCTTTCAACGCGGCGCTCGTTGGCTACATCGAGGCGACGCGCGACGATCTCGCGGAGAAGAACCGTCTGTGTCCGGTCAATCCGCTGCCTGATACGCCACTCGACTGGCTGCGTGGAATCGTGATCCAGACGCGCGCCGATTATCAGTGGTCGCAGCAGCCTGACATCGCTACCTGGCTCGAGAGCTCGCGACTCAACGCTTCGCGCGGCCTGCTCAAGCGCGCCGGCGACCCGCGCGTACAGGAAGGCCTGCAGCGCTACCTGAAGCACGTTAGCGCGGGCCTCAAGAAGCTGCAGGCCATGGCTGCGGCGCCGGAGGTGCGTCGTTGACGCGTATCCATCCGCCGACCATCCACTTTCCGCAAGCTGCGGGCTTCGTTCGATCGATGCTATGATGCGCCGGCAAAGCTCGACCCAGCATGCAAACCAGTTTCACCGCCGATCAGTTGCGCGACCCGCGGATCGCGGAGGCCAACGCAATCCTGCAGACGTGCGTGCACTATGGCTTCTGCACGAACACCTGCCCGACCTATGTCCTCACGCGCGACGAGAATAAATCGCCGCGCGGACGCATCGACCTCATCCGCGCGATGCTTGAAAAAGGCGGCCCGCCCGAGCCGGACACCGTCCGTCATCTCGACAACTGCCTCTCTTGCCTGTCCTGCATGACGACCTGCGCGGTGAAAGTGGATTACGTCCATCTGATCGACCGCGCGCGCGCGCATATTGAGGGCAATTTCCGCCGCCCGCCGGCCGAGCGTTTGGTACGGGCGCTGCTCGCGCGCGTACTGCCGCGTCCGCGTGTTTTCGGCGCTGCGGTAGCGCTTGGGCGCCTGGCGCGCTCACTGCGGCCACTGCTGCCGAGACAATGGCGAACGATGCTCGACATGATTCCTTCGCGCATCGCGCCTGATGTCCTCGCGCCACAGGTATTCTGCGCGGAAGGCGTGGCGCGAAGGCGTGTGGTCCTGCTCGCGGGCTGCGCGCAACAAGCGCTTAACGGCGATATCAACGCCGCGACGATCCGGCTGCTTCAGCGTCACGGTTGCGAGGTGGTGATCGCACCGGGAGCAGGGTGCTGCGGCTCGCTTAACCTGCACATGGGCCGCGAGGAGGAGGCGCGCGCGTTTGCGCGACAAAATATTCGCGCCTGGGAGAAAGTTCGCGAAGGTGGGCTCGACGCGTTGGTCATCAATGCCTCTGGATGCGGCACGACCGTGAAGGATTACGGCCATCTATTCGCACGCGATCCCGACATGGCGCGGCCAGCCGCCGAGATCGCGGCGCTGGCGCGCGATATCAGCGAGTTCATTTGCGCCATTGGGCTCTGCAAGCCTTCCCTCGTCGTGCCGGCCTATCGCGTGGCCTATCATGACCCGTGCTCGATGCAGCACGTTCAGAAGGTTATCGAACAGCCGCGCGCGCTGCTGCGCGCCGCCGGCTTCGAGGTGGTTGAGGTGCCGGAGCGACATTTCTGCTGCGGCTCGGCCGGCACGTACAACTTGCTGCAGCCAGAGATGGCGAAAGCGCTCGGCGAGCGGAAAGCCGCCCACATCCGCTCTACCGATCCGGATATCGTCGCGACCGGCAACATCGGGTGCATGACTCGAACTCGGCCACTATCTCGGCCGTCCCGTCGTTCACACAGTCGAGCTGCTCGACTGGGCGACCGGCGGACCGAAGCCCGCGGCGTTGGAGGGCGTTGCCCTGCGCGAGCCGGCGCCCGCCGCGCCCGCCAAGACCGAAACGACGAGCACCGGAATCTGGTGAAGACCACGCCTGCGAGGACCATCATGACCGCCGCGTTCCAAACGTTCTTCAGCGAAATCGCCGCTGCGATGGGAGCCGATGCCGTCAACCGCAGCGAGGAGACGCTGCGCCGCTACGGCGAGAACACGATGCCCGGCGGCGACCGGCCGCCTGCCGGCGTGGTTTATCCGGCGTCGACCGCCGACGTGCAGAAGATCGTCCGCAGCGCCAACACGCATGGCGTGCCGCTCTATCCGATCAGCACGGGCAACAACATCGGGCTGGGAAGCCGTTCCGCTTCGAGCGCAGGACAGGTCGTGGTGGACCTCGGCCACCGGATGAACCGCATCCTCGAGGTCGACGAGCGGCTCGGCTTCGCCGTGGTCGAGCCGGGGGTGAGCTATCAGGCGATGTATGACGAGCTCGTGCGGCGCGGAAACAAGCTGATGCTCGACGTGACCACCGGGCCGCCGCAGGGGGGCATGCTCGGCAACGCGCTCGACAAGGGCGCCGGGTACACGCCCTACTTCGATCATTTCGGGTTTTCCTGCGGCATGGAGGTCGTGCTTGGCAATGGCGAAGTGATGCGTACCGGCGACGGATCGCTTGACCACGACCGCCTGGTGAACTGGCACACATCGAAATACAGCTTCGGCCCGATCCTCGACGGCCTGTTCACGCAATCGAATTTCGGGATCGTCACGCGCATGGGCATTTGGCTGCTGCCGCGGCCGCCGGCGGTACAGTCGTTCCATTTTGTCTTTCCCGACGACGATGATCTCGAGGAGATCATCGAGCTCGCCCGCCCGATGAAGATGTCAAACTTCGTCCCGTCGCTGTTCCGGGTCGCGAACGACCTCTATCTGTGCGGCTCGGAGGGGGAGAGCCCGGAATACCGTGCGAACAACGGCAAGAAAGCGATCTCCGATGCCGGACGCCGCGCGCTGCAGCAGAAGCATGGACTCGGCGCCTGGACGCTGTCGGGAGCGTTCTACGGACCTAGCGACGCCGCCATCGAGCCGCTGATCGCGCGCGTGCGCGATCATTTTATGAAATCGGGCAAAGCGCGCTACATCTCGCATGAAGAGGCCGCGAAAATTCCGCCGCTGCAGGTCGCGATCAACGCCTTCTCCGGCATTCCCAGCCTTGGCGAACTCGGCCTGCTGCAATGGCGGCCGGGCGGCGGCAACACCTGGTTCCTGCCGGGCACGCCGATGGATGGCAAGATCGCCAATGAATTCCAGAGGCTGTGCCGCAAGATCTACGAAGACCACGGCCTCGACTACATGGTGATGAATGTCTGCGGACCGCGCTTTGCGCGCGGGTTGCACGTCATCGCTTTTAATCGCGAGGACCCTGACGAGCGGGCCCGGGCGGACGCCTGTTACCGTAAAATGTCGCAGGAGGTCGCCAGACGCGGCGTGTTCGTCGGCCGCGCGCCGCTCGATTATCACGAATTGCATTTTGCGCAGACCATGCCCGGCTTCCAGCAGGCCTGCGCGGCCATCAAGAAAGCGCTCGACCCGAAGGGCGTGATCGCTCCCGGCCGCTATGGCATCAACTGAGTGTCGTCATTGGCTCGCTGTGATCCCTCCGTCCACATAGAGAATCTGCCCGGTTACAAATCCCGAAGCGGGCGCAGCGAAGAAGAGCACAGGACCGACCACGTCCTTCGGATCGGCGATGCGCCCAAGCGGAATCCGTCGCTCGAGTTCGGCGCGGAAATCGGGCCGCTCCATCACGTGGCGGATCATTTCCGTGTAGACGAAGGTCGGCGCGACGCCGTTCACCGTGATCTGATGCGGTGCAAGCTCCATCGCATGCTGCTTCACGAGCATCACGAGCCCGCCTTTGGTCGAAGCGTACGCCGAATAGCCACGTCCACGCAGGCCGAGTTGTGATCGCACCGAGAGCAGATGAATTTGTCGTCCACCGTTACCGGCAGCGACCTGATGCCGGGCCGCGGCCTGGGCGAGGAACATCGCTGACTTGAGATTGGTTTCGTAGACGCGATCGAACGCTTCCTCAGTGACCTCGGCCAGCGCCTGCTCGATCTGCATCCCGACGCAGTTCACGAGGATGTCGAGGCGGCCGAATTCCTTCGCGACCTGATCGACGACTTGGCGAATCTGTCCGACGTCGCCGGCCTCGAAAGCGGCGCCGCTCGCCCGATAGCCGGACTTCTCGAGTGCGGCGGCGAGTTCGTCAGCCTTGTCCCGTTCGCGCCCGGCAACGACTACCGCCGCGCCGGCCTGTGCCAGGCCCCAGCAAATCGCTTCTCCGAGACCCCCTGATCCTCCGGGCACGAATGCGACTTGACCTGTCAGGTCGAACAGATTCGACAGGTCCTTCTTGGCATCGATCAGTGGTGTGATACGATCCGCCATCGAATCCTCAATCGAAATGCAGGCCGCCGTTGAGATCGAGAATCTCACCGGTAATGAAGCCCGAGAGCGGCGCGACTAGAAACGCGACGCAGTGCGCGAACTCCTCCGGCTCGCAGAATCGCCCGACCGGTATCTGCGCGAGCAGCGCTTGCCGTTGGGCCTCCGTCAGCTGCTCGGTGACCATCGGCGTCTTCACATAGGCGGGCGAGATCGCGTTGACCGTCACCCCGAATGGTGCCGCTTCGCGGGCGAGCGAGAAGGTCAACGCCGCTAGGGCGCCTTTCGAGGCCGTATATGCAGTTCCCGCGGTGAGCCCGCCCGATTTCATCGCGAGCGAGCAGACATTCACGATACGTCCGAACCGCCGCGCTTTCATTCCAGGCAGAACGCGTCGCGAGAGATAGAAAGCGCCGTCGAGGTTGACCGACAGCACGCGCCGCCATTCTTCGGGAGTTGTGTCCGCAGACTTGTGGTTGGAGAGCACACCCGCATTGTTCACGAGGATGTCGATTGCTCCCGAGCGTTCGATCTCCCCGACCGCCCGATCGCAGCTGGCTGCATCGGAGATATCCGCCGCGAGCGCGAGCGCGCCGTTGCCGAGCTCGGATGCAAGCCGCTTGACTGCATTCTCCGCGACATCGACGAGCGCGACGCGATAGCCGTCGGCGACCAGCTTGCGCGCGGTAGCCGCGCCCATGGTGCCGCCGGCACCTGTGATCAGCGCGGTACGTTTGCTTGCGGGGCTCAAGCGAGCGCCTCGGCGCGAGCCACCATATCGCCGAGATAGTTGCGCACGGCGGGATCGGCGACGAGCGACGCGAAATCCGGTTTGCGCTCGACCTTGCCACGGCTGACCACGACGAACTCCTCGGCGATCTCCTTCAGAATTTCGAGATGATAGCTGGCCGTGGGATGCAGCGACACGAAAACCAGCTTTCCTTCGGCGCGCAGGCGGCGGAAGAAGGCAAGCATGAAGCCGATATAGCCGTCCTGGGTGTTGAACTGCGGCTCGTCGAACAGATGCACCACCGGCGCCTCGCTTCGGGCAGGAGCCATCAAAAAAGAGGGCATGAAACTTACGAAGCGGCGCACCTGGTAGGACTGGTGGTAGTGAATCGCGAGCCGGTCGCGCTCGCCGATCTTCACCCGATGGATGTCCCGCCCGGCGACGAGGATGCGCCCGGCGTTCGGCGCGTTATTTCCCGTGATCAGCTCGAACAACGTGGTTTTTCCCGCGCCGTTCGGGCCGATGACGCCGACGATCCGCGACGTCGGGAAAGCAAGATCGGCGGCCAGGGAAAAGGTCTGCCGCCGCGGCAGCAATCCGCGCCGATACACCTTACTCACCTTGTCGACGACGAGGATCGGTTCGCCCACGGTCATTCCCCGACGAGCTTCTGCTTGAGTTGCGGGTCTTCGCGAAGGGTGGCCGCGAGACCCGTCCAGGCAATTCTCCCGCTATCCAGGATGATGACGCGATCCGCGACGGCGAGCGCGACATCGGCATTCTGCTCGACGACGATTGCGGAAATCCCCTCGGCTTTCAGCCGCTTGATCGTCGCCTGCACGTCGAGCACGATCTTCGGCGCGAGCCCCTGGCTCGGCTCGTCGAACAGCACGAGCCCGGGGGAGCCGAGCAAGGCGCGGGCGATCGCGACCATCTGCATCTCGCCGCCCGACAGCGTCTCCGCCTCGCGATCCCACAGATAATCGAGCGCCGAGAAAATCTCGGTCACTTCCTTGATCGTCCATGCGCGGAAGTTGCTGCGCTTGATTGCAATCGAAAGGTTGCGTGCGACCGACAGGGTAGGGCACAGGCGCCGGTCGTCCGGTACCCAGCCGACACCGAGTCGCGCGATGGAATGCGTCGGCATCCGCGTGATGTCGATTCCACCGAAGCTCACGCGGCCCCGTCGTGCGGGTGTGAGGCCGAGGATCGCGCGCAGCGTAGTCGTCTTGCCGGCGCCGTTCGGCCCGAGCAGCGCGATCACTTCGCCCCGCTCGAGTCCGAGCGAAAGGTCGAAGACGGCCTGGGTTTCGCCGTAGAAGATGTCGACGCCGGAGAGCTCGAGCATCACTGCAGCTTCCCCAGATTCGAGCGGCGCACCCACGGATCGGTGCGAAGCTCAGCCGGTGTTCCTTCGGCGATGACCTGGCCCCATTGAATGACGGAGACGCGGTCGGCAAGCGAGAAAAGAAGCGAAAGATCGTGCTCGATCATGACGACCGTGAGCTTGCCCTTCAGGCGAGCGAGAAGCTCGCGCAACCGCGTCCGTCCGCTCGCGCCAAGTCCCGAGGTCGGTTCGTCGAGAAACAGGATGCGCGGGCGGCTAGCGAGCGCGACGGCAATTTCGAGCGCGCGGCGGTCGCCGTAGGAGAGATCCTTCGCACGAACATGCGCACGGGCGCCGAGCCCGACGCTGTCCAGAATCTCGCCGGCGGCTTCCCGCAGCCGGGCGTCGCGTCCGACCGGGTAGTCTGCGCGCCAGGCCATGGCGCGCATTTCGGGCAGCGCCTGAATGACATTGTCCTGCGCCGAATACTCGTCGAACAGCGTCATGATCTGGAAGGATCGGGCGAGGCCCTTGCGGGCGATCTGCTGCGGGCGAAGTCCCGTGATGTCTTCGCCCGCGAAAAAAATGCTTCCGCGGTTCGGCCGATAGCGTCCCGTCAGCACGTTGAAGCAGGTCGTCTTGCCGGCACCGTTCGGCCCGATGATGCCTGAGAACATGTTTTCCTCGACCTTGAGGTCGACGCGTTCGAGCACGACGCGGTTGCCGAAACGCATGTGCAACGCCTGCGCCTCGAAAAGTGCCATGCTCATGCCCCCGGCTCGCGCGCGGGCACTGCGGCGGCGGAGCCAGACCAGCGGCGCGCGATCGCATCGCGCGTGTCATTGATCAGGCCTGCGATTCCCTCCGGCTTGAACAGCACAACGAGCACGAAGAACAGCCCGAACCAGAACATCCAGGCGGTCGTGAACACGCCGATGATGTCGCGCGTCAGCAGGAAGGCGAAAACGCCGATGACCGGCCCCCAGAAGCTCACGAGTCCGCCGCCGACGAGCGTCATCATCACGATGTAGCCCGAGTGGTGCAGGCTCATGACGTCGGGAAATGCGGACATCTGCGCCATCGCGAACAGCGCGCCGGCAAGCCCGGAAATCGCGGCGGAAAGCGTGAAAACCGCGGCCTTCAGCCACCAGACGTCGTAGCCGAGGAAAGTGACGCGGATTTCGTTCTGCCGGATCGCCTGCAGCACGCGGCCGAACGGCGAATTCACCAGCCGCCAAAGGCCGAGCAGCACGAGCGCGAAGATCGCGAGCACGAAATAGTAGAGCGCGAGGTTCGACGTCAGCGCAAATTGCTCGAAGCCGAGATCGAGCGGGAGACGTGCGATCTTGAGAAGCCCGTCTTCACCGCCGGTGACGCGATGCCACTTGATTGCAACGAACCACGCGACCTGGCCGAACGCGATCGTCATCAACGCAAAATAGATTCCGCGCCGATGCGATACGAAAAGCGAGACGAACGCGCCGGCAAGCGCTGCAGCGAGCACCGCTGCGAGCAGGCACAGCCAGAGATTGGGAAAGAGATTGAACTGCGCGAGACCAAATGCATATGCGCCGACGCCGAAATAGGCGCCATGCCCGAAAGAGGGCAGGCCGCTGTAGCCGAGAACAAGATTGAATCCGAGCGCGTAGATCGACCAGATGATGATTTCGATTCCGAGATACGGATAAAGTCCGACACGCTCGATCCAGAACGGCACCGTCGAGAGCAAGAGCAGCACGATCGCGATGGTCGGCGTTACCAGTCGTGGAGAAGCCTGTGGGCTTGGCAGCATCTCACGCCTCGAGGAGGCTTTTCTTGCCGAACAAGCCGCGTGCACGGAACGTCGTGACTACGATCAATAGGAGATAGATCGAGAGTAGCGACCATTCGGACGCGTACGCGCCGGCGAGGCCGACGAGCATCCCGCACAGGAGCGACGCAATGACCGCGCCCCAGAAGCTGCCGATTCCGCCGAGCACGATCACGAGAAATGCCGGGACCACCGCGTCGACGCCCATGTGCGGACGGATACCCCAGATCGGAGCAAGAATGATTCCCGCGAGTGCCGCGAGCAACGTTCCGAACGCAAAAACGAAAAGCCGCAGGCGAGAGAGATTGATGCCGAGTGCCCGCACGATTTCGTTGTCGTGGGCGCCGGCCTTGATGACCGCGCCGTAGGGTGTCTTCTCGATGAAAAGCCAGACGAGCAGGATGGCGGTGGCCGCGAACGCGGCGGCATAGAAGCGATAGGTTGACCAGATCAGATCCTGAAAGATGAAGCCGCCACTCACGATGCCGGGCGTCTGCAGCACGTAGTCTCGCGTGCTCCAGGTGGCACGGATCGCCTCCTCGAGCACCATCGCGACGCCGAATGTCAGCAACAGGCCGAACAGGGGATCCTTGCCGTAGGTGCGCCGCATCAGCACCTCGACTCCCATTCCGACGATGGCAACGAGGATGGGCGCGACGATCAGTGCGGCGACATAACGTGCACCGAGGGGAAGCGTCCGCCATGTTTCGCCGAGATAGGGACTGATCGCGTTTTCTCCGCCGACCATCGACGAGGGCGAGATAGGCCCCGAGCGCGAAGAGCGAACCGTGCGCGAGATTGATCTGCTCCATCAGCCCGACGATCAGCATGAAGCCGAGCGCGACGAGCGCGAACAGGAGCCCGAGCGTCAGGCCGTTGACGAGATGCGGCAGCAGATCGAGCAGCATGACGAGCCCGCGAAAAAATGTGCCGGACCGGATGCGCCGGTCCGGCACATGCTAACTCCGGATCAGAGTTCGTAAACGGGCACTTGATCGTAACCGACGAGCTTGCACTTGCCGGGCGCCGCGTCGTCGTCGACCGTCTTCGGGTCCGACCAGGAAATCACTTCATAATAGTCGGTGTTGTCCTTGGGCTTCTCGTTGCGGCGGCAAAGATAGACCGTCTGCTGCATCTGATGCGTGTTCGGATCCATAAACGCATCGAAGTGCTGCATCCGGTCCGCCGCCGAAATCTTGAGGTTTTCCAGTTGCTTGATCACAGCGACGTTGTTCGTGGAGCCGGCGCGTTCGATTGCGGCCAGGAGTTCCTTCGTCGCCATGTAGCCGTTGTAGGAAACGTTGCCCGGGACCGGAATCGGGCTGTCCTTATACGCAGTCTGCCAGCGCTTCACGAATTGCTCGACGCCCGGCAGCGCGAGCTTGTGATACCAGGTCGTGCCGAACACGCCGAACAGGCTTTCCGGTGCACCCCACACGTCCGGCCAATCCTGCTGGTTGTTGATCCAGGCCGGCTTGCCGTCGAGCTTGAGCTGCGCGACCTGCGCGCGCAACGCCTTGATGTCGTCACCGCCGATCGCGGTTGCGACGACGTCCGGTTTCGATTGCTGCACCTTGAGCAAGTACGAGGTGAAGTCACGCGTGTTCTGCGGCACGAGCAGGTTGTCGACGATTTTGCCGCCTGCCTGCTCGACCTGCTTCTGCGTCGCCGCCGACGTCGTGTGGCCCCAAACGTAATCGTTCGTCAGCAGCAACCAATTCTTGCCGACGCCTTGAACCGCATTGCGCACCGCAGCCTTCGAGAAATTCGTGCCGTTTCCGTCCCACACGAACTTCACGCGCGAGCAATTCTCACCTGCCTCGCTCGGTGCCGATGAATTCGTATTCAGGTAGATCGTCCCGTACTTCGCGGCGACCTGCGTGATCGCGTTGGCGACGCCCGAATGAACCGCTCCGATCAGGAAGCCGCATTCCTCACGCGTGATGAAGCGCTCGGCGACGCGGCTGCCCGTGGCAGGCGTCGTCTCCGTATCGGCGGTGATCCATTCGATCTTGCGGCCGAGTACGCCACCCTTGGCATTGAATTCGTCGATCGCGAGCCGGATACCGCGCGCATCGTCCTGACCGCTGTTGCCGTATTGGCCGCTCGCGTCGCAAGTCAGCCCGAGCTTGACCGGCTTCTTTTGGCCTTGCGCGTAGACGTGCGTGTGCCGCCACGGCCCGAAGAAAGCGACCGTTCCGGCGAGTGCTGCGGTCATCGCGCTGCCCTTGAGCAGGTTGCGCCGCGTAGTTTTGAATTCAGACATGGCGATTCCCTCCTTTGGTTTCTGGAGCGCTTGCTCTCCGGCGATCAGCCGGCCGCGCTCGTCTTGATTTTGGTCCCAGTGATTTGCTCTTGCGCGCGGATCAGGCCGCCGACCATGCGGTCGCCGTAGCCGAGCGCAGATGCCTGTACGTATGCCTGGTGCACGCTCTCGCCGAGCTGGCTCGGCAAACCCAACGCCTCGGTGAGATGCGTGTAGTAACGGAGATCCTTCTGCGCGAGGCGCAGGAGAAAGGGCAGGCCGCCGTCGTCGCCCTTCAGGATATTGGGAACGAGCATCTGGAAGATGCCGCTGTTCGCGCCGCCGACGCTCACGACCTTGTAGAGTTGCTCGAGATCCGCGCCCGCGCGGGCGCCAGCGACGAGCACTTCCGCAATGAGAGCGGCCTGGCCCAGGGCGAGAAAATTGTTGAGCAGCTTCAGCACATGGCCGCGGCCGGGCCCGCCCACATGAAAGATGTTTTCGGCGAAGGCTTCGAGCGCCGGCTTGATTCGCGCAAACACGTCGGGCTCTGCGCCGACCATGACGTTGAGCTTGCCGAGCTCAGCCTCCTTCGGCGTGCGCGCGAGCGGCGCATCGACGAAGGCGATGCCGTCCTTCGCGAAATCTTCGCGGATGCGGTCGGTCGAGGTCGGCTCACTTGTCGAGCAATCGACGATGATTTGTCCGGACTTGGTCGCGCTGCGGAGGCCGCGTGCCCCGTAGACGATTTCCTCCACCTGGGGTGATCCGGTGACGCAAAGAAAAATGATCTCCGCGCTGGCGGCGGCATCGGCCGGGTCGCGCGCCTCGCGCGCTCCGCGTTGCACGAGGTCTTCAACCGGCTTCCGGTTCTTGTGGCCGAGCACGGCGACGTTGAACCCCTTTTCGACGAGGTTCTTCGCCATGCCATGACCCATCATGCCGACGCCGATGAACCCGACCTGCATCGCGCTCCATCCCCTATAGAATATTTATTCTCTTCCTTGAAAAAATAGAATACATGTTCTATGACCCCTGTAAAGGCCAATTTGCAGTAGGTTTCGAGCGATGACCGCGGCGCCGAGCACCTATGACGACCTGCGCGAGGCCATTTCCCGGCGTCACGACGAGCTGTCGGACCGGCTGCAGCGCATTGCCGTTTTTGCGGTGGAGCAGCCGAACGAGGTGGCGCTGAATACAGTCTCCGCCTTGGCCAGCACGATCGGCGTCCAGCCGTCGAGCATCGTGCGCTTTGCCAACGCATTCGGCTACGAAGGCTTTTCCGAGATGCAGCGCATCTTCCGCTCGCGTCTTGTCGCCGAGGTTTCGCCCGGCTACCGCGCGCGTTTTGCTGCGGCGCAATCGAGCAAGCGGCGCGCAGTGGCAACCGATGCGAGCACCCTTCTCATGCGCGAGGTCGCGGGCGATACGGCCGCACTCGAAGAGCTCGGTCGCACCATCGAGCCCCGGCTGATTCAGCGCGCGGTCGATCTCGTCGCCAACGCGCAAACAATTTATGTTGTCGCGCAAGGCAGATCGTTTCCGGTTGCTCACTATCTCGCCTACGCACTCGGCCGCCTGGAGTTGCGCGCGCATCTCAATGATGGCGTCGGGGGATTGACGCGGATCGTCGGAACGATGGCGACGTCGGATGACGTGCTGATAGCGATAAGCTTTCGCGACTACTCGCCGGACGTGGTCGCGGTCGTGGACTCCGCGGCGAAGCGAGGCGTCCCCGTGATTGCCGTGACCGATGGCCCGCTCAGTCCGATTGCGGGGCCCGCGAAGATCTCGTTCGAGATTCGCAGCGATCCGAGCCGCGCGTTCCGATCCCTCGTGGCCCCAATCGCACTCGCGCAAACACTCGTGATCGCGCTCGGCCACCATCTGACCGGAAATCGGAATCGGTCATGAACGCGCGCGAGCCTTCGCTCGATCTCGTTACGCTCGGCCGCGCTGCGGTCGACCTATACGGCGAGCAGGTGGGCGGCCGGCTCGAAGACATGGCGAGCTTCGCCAAGTACCTGGGAGGGTGTCCCGCCAACATCGCGGTGGGCGCGTCGCGACTGGGACTGAATGCTGCGATCATCACCAGAGTCGGCGACGACCACATGGGACGGTTCGTCCGCGAGACACTTGCCGCGGAGGGTGTCGATGTCTCGCAGGTCGCGACGGATCGCGCGCGGCTGACGGCGCTCGTCGTCCTCGGCATCCGCGACCAAAAAACGTTTCCACTGATCTTTTATCGCGAGAATTGCGCCGACATGGCGCTCGAAGCTTCCGACATCAATGCGGATTTCATTGCGCGGTCTCGTGCGCTCGTGATTACCGGGACGCACCTCTCGACCCCAAAGGTGCTGGGCGCGAGTCGCGCTGCAATCGCAGCAGCGCGAGCCGCCGGAACGAAGGTCGTGCTCGACATCGATTACCGCCCGGTCCTGTGGGGTCTCACCGGGCGCGGTGAAGGGGAAATCCGTTTCGTTTCTTCTTCCCCGGTCACCGAGCAGCTTCAAACGGTCGTTCCGGAGTGCGACCTCATCGTCGGCACCGAAGAGGAAATTCATATCGCCGGTGGCGCAGCGGACACACTGAAGGCGCTTCGCCGCCTGCGAGCGCTCACCCGCGCGGTGCTGGTGGTGAAGCGCGGCGAATCCGGCGCAAGCATCTTCGATGGGCCGATCCCGGCGAGCCTCGAACAGGCGATCGACTGCCCGGGTTTCCCGGTCGAGGTCTTCAACGTGCTCGGCGCCGGCGATGGGTTCATGGCAGGACTGTTGTTCGGCTGGCTGCGCGGCAAGGATTGGCGCGACTCCGGCCGGATCGCGAACGCATGCGGCGCGCTCGTCGTATCCCGTCACGGCTGTGCGCCCGCCATGCCGACGAAGCCGGAACTGGATGAATTTATGGCGCGCAAGGACTTGCGGCGCGACATTCACGCGGACGCCCGCATCCAGCATCTGCACCGCACCACGACACGCCGAGGAAACCATCGCGAAGTGCTCGCGCTTGCGTTCGATCATCGCCGTCAGTTCGAAGAACTTTGTGTGCGCACAGGCGCGCCCGCCGCCCGCATCGCGAGCTTCAAGCAACTCATTGGGCGAGCCGTAATCGAGGTCTCCCGGGACGAAGCGTCGAGCGGCGCGATCGTCGATGATCGATACGGCCGCGACGTTCTCGACCGGCTCACCGGCTCTGGAATGTGGATCGGCCGCCCGGTTGAGCGCCCCGGGAGCCGTCCGCTGGCTTTCGACGACCCTGCGGGGCCGGGGATCACGCTGCGATCCTGGCCGACCGAGCATGTCGCGAAGTGCCTGGCGATCTACGACCCTTCCGATCCGGAGGATCTACGGGCGAAGCAGGAGAACGCACTGCTGCAGCTGGAGCATGCGGCGGACGCGACAGGCCGGGAATGGATGCTCGAGCTCGTGCCGCCGCCAGGCGCGGCCGATGATTTGATTATTGCCGCCTTGCAGCGTCTCTACTCCATTGGCCTCACGCCGGACTGGTGGAAATTGCCTCCATCCCCGAGTGCAAAAACCTGGCAGCAGATCGGCGATCTCGTGCGCGCGCACGATCCACATGCGCGCGGCGTGATGCTGCTCGGGCTGGACGCGCCCGAGCATGAACTGCGCAAGGCGTTTGCCGCCGCTTCGTCCGAGCCGACAGTGCGGGGTTTTGCCGTCGGCCGGACGATATTCTGGCCGACCGCGCAACGATGGTTCGGCGGCACCGTCGCTGACGCGGACGCCGTTAGCGAGATTGCGCAATCTTATCTGCGCATCGTCAAGTTTTGGCGGGACGCCCGTCCCTCTGCAGACGCGGCTTAGCTGCAATCCAACTGTGTCATCAAGCTGAAACGTAAATCCGTTTTCTTGACGCACGCGAATCAGTTCGCGCGCGAGCAAGCATGGTTCTGATTCATCTTGTTGTCACAGACGCGTCTGACGCGTTCGGCCGCAGAGGCCCGACCCGTTGATGCGCGTCCTCGTCGCGACGGATGCCTGGCACCCGCAAGTCAATGGGGTGGTCCGCACCCTGACGGCACTTGCACGGAGCGCGCGTTCCCTTGGCGTCGAGATCGAATTTCTGTCGCCCGAAGGATTCGGTTCGATCCCGTGCCCGACATATCCCGCGGTGCGGTTGGCGCTTCCGAGCCCCCGCGAAATCGCTCGGCGAATTGAGACGATCGAGCCGGCCGCCATTCACATCGCGACCGAAGGCACGATCGGCTTCATGGTCCGCGCCTTTTGCGTAAAGCGGGGCTTGCGCTTCACGACGTCGTACACAACTCGGTTCCCCGAATACATTTCCAGCCGCTTCGCGATTCCGGAAGCCTGGACCTACGCGGCGTTGCGCCGGTTCCACGCGCCGGCGTCGGTGACGATGGTTTCAACCGGCTCTCTCGCATCTGAACTTGGTGGCCGCGGCTTTCAGCGCCTCGGCAAGTGGACGCGGGGAGTGGATACAAATCTGTTTCAGCCGACACCCGCCGTCGATCTCGCTTTGCCGCGCCCGATCTTCATGACCGCGGGCCGCGTCTCGGTCGAAAAAATCTCCCCGCGTTCCTGTCGCTGGACTTGCCCGGATCGAAGGTGGTCGTCGGCGAAGGACCTGAGGAAGGCGAACTGCGTCGCCAGTTTCCCGATGCGTACTTCACCGGCCTGCTCAACGGCCCCGCGCTCGCCGCACATTTGGCTGCCGCCGACGTCTTCGTCTTCCCGAGCCGCACGGACACCTTCGGGCTCGTGCAACTCGAAGCGCTCGCCTGCGGCACGCCCGTTGCAGCGTTTCCAGTCACCGGGCCGAAGGACGTGATAGGCGGGAATCCGGTCGGCGTGTTGAGTGACGACCTGCGTGCCGCGTGCCTGCTGGCGCTTTCGCTGTCGCGCGCACACTGCCGCGCGTTCGCTCTCAGCCACTCCTGGGAAAACAGCGCGCGCCAGTTCATCGACAATTTGCGACCGATACAGATCGGCCGCTCACCGAGGTCTCATGCGGCTTTGGCGGTCGCCGGCGCCGCGACTAGTTTCGGGGCCTGAAAGGAATCTGAATATGCAAGCTCTGGTGGACACTTTGGATAAAGGAAAAGTAGCGAAGGCGTACGACCGTTGGGCTCCCGTCTACGACCTTGTTTTCGGCAGCGTTTTCGATCCGGGCCGCAAGGCCGCGATCGCCGCGGCTGAGCGGATCGGCGGCCGGATTCTGGAGGTCGGCATCGGCACCGGAATATCGCTGCCCGACTATTCGCCCGAGAACCGCATCGTCGGCGTCGACATCTCGGACAAGATGCTGCGCAAGGCGAGGCGCCGCGTCGAGGATCTTTCGCTCACGCACGTCGAAGGACTCGCGGTGATGGACGCGAAGCGCCTCGAGTTCTCGGACAACTCGTTTGATGTCGTCGTCGCGCAGTACGTCGTCACGACGGTTCCCGACCCCGAGGGCACGCTTGATGAGTTTGCCCGCGTGCTGAAGCCGGGCGGCGAAATCATTCTCATGAGCCGAGTAGGGGCTGAGACGGGTGTGCGCCGCTCGCTCGAGCACTGGTTCGCGCCGGCCGCGAGAAAGCTCGGCTGGCGGACCGATTTCGCTTGGGAACGTTACGTCGAATGGGCCGCACGCACGCCAGGCGTCCGGCTCGTGGAAAGACGGCCGATGCCGCCGCTTGGCCACTTCTCGCTCATTCGCTTCCGCAAAGACACCGCCATAGCGAACTGAGCCGCTGCCTCACCCGCATCCGGTCGCGAGTCCGCCGAGATCGCGCCGGCCGTCATATCCCGTTCGTCGAATCGTAATACTCGGCTTCGGAGCCACGAAAGAGGTCTGCCATGCATGGATTTAGAGAAGCGCTTCGCGAACAACGCTGGGATGATCATCGCTATTACCATCACAGCCGGATCAATCAGTCGCTGCACCTCGTCAGTGCGATCAGCTTCCTGTGCGCCTACATCCTGGTTTTTTGGGATCCGGCGCTTGCGGCGCTCGTCGGGTGGCTGGTTGCGATGACCACGCGCCAAGCCGGGCACTTCTTCTTCGAGCCCAAGGGCTACGACCACATCAACGATGCGACTCACGAGCACAAGGAAGAGATCAAGCTCGGGTACAATCTGCAGCGCAAGGTGGTCCTGCTGACGATCTGGGCACTTTCGCCCCTCGTGCTTCTCGTCGATCCGACAGTCTTCGGAATCTTCGAACCTTACTTCGGCCTCGGTGAATTCATCCGGCACACCGCGAAGATCTGGCTCGCACTGGGCCTCGCCGGACTGGTGTTCCGCACCATCCAGCTATTCTTCCTCTTTGACGTGCAGACCGGTCTAGTCTGGGCGACGAAAATCCTCACCGACCCGTTTCACGATATCAAACTCTACTACAAGGCTCCGCTGCACCTGCTGCGCGGCGAATTGATCGATCCGGGCGAGGGAAAGAAGCACATCTGAGTTCGGTCAACGCGAATTCAGCAGATGCTCGCGTGCTTGGCTTCCCTTAAGTCGGTGCGCGAGCATCTCCCGCAGCAGGGCACGCTTGATCGACTTGTTCGTCGTTGCCGGGTCCGACCACCACCAGCCGTCGCTCTGCATTCGCGTCGCCGCTCGTACGAAACGCTCGCACACGGCGGCAAAGTCGGCATCGGAATAGTTCAGACTGAAGATGAGCCGCCCGGTGCCGATCCAGCTGAGCGCAAGTCCCTCGGCGCGCAGGTAGTACTGCAGCATCCAATTGTAGCGAGAGGGCTTCGTGTAGATCACGGTCCAGATCGACGAGAGATTTGCGACTTGCACGGGCAAACTCGCAGCGGTGAGCTGCGCATTCAGTTGGGCTGTTCTTCCGTCCCACAGCTTGTCGAGACCGGCATAGGCGCCGCGCACGGCGGGCTCATCCAGGCGTGCAAGAAACTGATTCATCGCGGCCATGACATAAGGGTGGGAGTTGAAAGTCCCGCGGGCGAAGCAAATGTCTGCAGGCCTGTTGTGCCGGTGACGCCTCATCAGGTCCTTTCTCCCGCACAGCACGCCGACCGGGAGGCCGCCGCCGAGAGTCTTGCCGTAGGTCACGAGGTCGGCGCGGACGCTGAAATACTCCTGCGCCCCGCCGCGCGCGAGGCGGAAGCCGACGAATACCTCGTCGAAAATCAGCGCGATCCCGCGTTCGTCGCAGATGGCGCGAAGTTGCTTCAGCCAGTCGGCATAGGCTTCGCGGTCGAACCGCGCCGCGCGCGAACTGTCGACAAGCGCCGAGTCGCCGGGTGCGCTCGCGTTGGGATGCAGCGCCTGCAGCGGGTTGACGAGGACGCATGCGATATCGTTGCGCGTCCGCAGAACGCGCAGCGACTCCTCGGACATCTCCTTGAGCGTGTAGGTGTCACGAGCGCGCGTGGGGTTGCCGATCCCTGGCTGCACGTCGCCCCACCAGCCGTGGTAGGCGCCGCAGAAGCGGACGAGATGCGATCGACGCGTGTGATAGCGCGCGAGCCTGACGGCCTGCATCACCGCCTCGGTGCCGGACATGTGGAAAGAAACCTCCTCGAGACCCGAGATTTCCTTGAGCCGGCGCACGTTCGAGACGATCACCGGGTGATACGCGCCGAGCACCGGTCCAAGCGAGCGAGCCTGTTCCTCGGCACGCGTAATGCAGTCCTTGTAGAAGTCGTACCCGAAGACGTTGACGCCGTAGGAACCGGTCAGATCGTAAAACGTATTGCCGTCGAGATCCGTGACGGTCACGCCGCCGGACAACTCCAGGAAGACCCCGCCGCTGAGATGCTCCCGCACCATGCGGCTGAATTGAAACGGCACTCGATAGCTCTCGGTGAACTCCAGATCGGAGATGGCGGCGGCCGCTTCGGCCGTCTGGCAGGCGGACTTGGCGAAGCGCCTGCGAAAATCATCCGCCATTCGTGCGAAGGCGGCGCCGCGGCGGGCCGCGACATCGTCAGGCGCTCCGTCGGCGCGAAAAAATCGATCGGCGCCGTACTCATAGAACGGGATGAGCGACGCGATGCGCCGTGACATCCGAGGATGTCCGGTGAGGGAAGGGTGCTTCGCACGTGAAAGCTCGAGTCTCGCCTTCGCCTTGAACAATGCGAGCGTCAGCGCGGCAAATCCGAATGCGCCCAGCGCAAACGTCAGGGTCGGCGAATCCATTGCGCACAAGCGCTACCGACGGAATTTTTCAGAATGATGACAGTCCGGGCACTGCTCGCAAAGCTTGCGCTGCAGGAGGATCTTAACTTCCTCCTGACGAACCGAATCCCACGCCGGTGGGCTACCCAGTTCGTCGGCTGGTTCAGCAAGATCAGGCAACCGCTGGTGCGAGATTTGTCGATCGGGATATGGAGTCTTTTTCCGATCTGGACTTGTCTGAGGCCCGCAAAGGCAAGTTCGAAAGTATGCACGATTGCTTCGTCCGGGAGCTGAAGGACGGGGTACGGCCGATCGACCCGGATCCGGCAGCGCTCGTCAGTCCGTGCGATGCGATCGTCGGCACATGCGGCACGATCTCCGGGACAGAACTCCTGCAAATCAAAGGATCCTCATACGCGCTCCGTGACCTGATGCGCGATCCTGACCTTGAGGCTACCTACTGGGACGGCCGCTACGCGACACTGCGACTTACTGCAGGGATGTATCACCGCTTTCACGCGCCGCATGATTGCGTGGTGCAGCAGGTCGACTACATCTCGGGTGACACGTGGAACGTAAATCCCATTGCGTTGAGGCGAATCGAACGGCTGTTCTGCAAGAACGAGCGCGCAATCATTCGGACGCGCTTCGCGGCTACGGGCGACCTGGTCACGCTCGTTCCTGTGGCGGCAATCCTCGTCGCCAGCATCCGGCTGCACTTTATCGATGTGAAAAAAGGGATCAGGCATCGGGGCACCAACCACTTCTCCTGCGACGCATCCTTCGTCAAAGGTGAGGAGATGGGCTGGTTCGAGCACGGTTCGACCATCATCGTGTTTGCGCCCGGAAATTTCGAGATCAGCGACGGGGTGCGCGAAGGCGGCCGCATTCGCATGGGCCAGCCCCTCATGCTCTTGCGATCCTAAGGGCGCTTAGGCGACCATTCGTGCCGCCTCGATCGACGAGGTGAGGCGAGCCTGCACCGGTTCGGTCCAGCTGATGATCTCGAAGTTGCCGTCATCGTGCTCGGCAACCGCGGTGCAGCTTTCCACCCAGTCTCCGCAGTTTATGTAGATGATGTCACCGCGCTCGATCGCGGCACGATGGATATGCCCGCAGATCACGCCGTCGGCGCCGTGACGGTGCGCTTCGGCGGCGAGCACGGCTTCGAACTCGCCGATGAAGTTCACCGCGTTCTTCACCTTGAGTTTTGCCCACTGCGACAGCGACCAGTAGGTGAAGCCGAGCGCACGCCGCACGCTGTTGAACACGCGATTGACGAAAATCGCCGCCTCGTAAGCGCCGTCGCCAACCTTCGCCAGCCAGCGGGCGTGCCTGATTACGATGTCGAACAGATCGCCGTGCACGACGAGGTAGCGTTTCCCGTCGGGGCCGACGTGAACCGTCTGCTCCGCCACCTCGATGCCACCGAAATGCGTGCCGAGATAGTCGCGGAGAAATTCGTCGTGGTTGCCGGGGATATAGACAATGCGCGTGCCCTTTCGAGCCTTACGCAAGAGTTTCTGCACCACGTCGTTGTGGGTCTGCGGCCAGTACCATGCGCATCGCAACTGCCACCCGTCGACGATGTCGCCGACGAGGTAAATGGTGTCGGCGTCGTTGTGGCGCAGGAAGTCCAGCAGCAGTTCGGCCTGGCAACCGCGCGAGCCGAGGTGGACGTCGGAAATGAAGAGAGATCGAAATCGGCGACTGGCGCCATCGGAATCAGGATCGTCCGCAGCGACCGCCGCGCGTGTATCTAACAATCGGTCGAGCATGGCGGGTGCTTGCCAAACTCGTGTAACGGCGTGATGACGCGACTTCCGTCGCGCCGTCCCGGAGGCGCCGATGGTTAACAGTTCCCAGGCTTACTCCGCCGCCTGCTTGCGGTTCGGCTGGTGGCTTTTCGGCCGCGCCTTGAGTTTCATTTCCGTCATATCTACGCGGTCGCGCGCGCTGTTGCGGTAAATCTGATCGCGGCCGGGATAATATTGTGGCGGGCAATGAACAGCGGGCACGCCGTACCAGGCCGCGGCGCGCATCGTGAAGAACGGGTCCATCAGGTGCGGCCTCGCGAGGGCGACGAGATCGGCGCGCCCCGCGGCAAGAATTGTATTCACCTGATCCGCAGAGGTGATATTGCCCACGCACATCGTCGCGAGTTGCGCTTCGTTGCGGATCTGGTCTGAAAACGGCGTCTGAAACATGCGACCGAAAATCGGCTCGGCGTCGTGCACCGTTTGTCCGGTCGATACATCGATCAGATCGCAGCCTTCCCGCGCAAAGGCGCGCGCGATCTCGACCGACTCCTCGCCGGTTACACCGCCATCCTTCCAGTCCGTCGCAGAGATACGCACTGACATCGGTTTGTGCGGCGGCCAAGCCGCGCGAACCGCGCGGAACACTTCGAGCGGAAATCGCAGCCGGTTGTCGAGCGAGCCGCCGTACTCGTCCTTGCGGACGTTAGTGAGGGGCGAGATGAAGCTCGCGAGCAGGTACCCGTGCGCGCCGTGGATCTCCAGCATGTCGAAGCCCGCGCGTTCGGCGCGCTGCGCCGCCTGCACGTAGTCGGCGATGACCTGCTGCATCTCAGCGCGCGAGATCTCGCGCGGAACCTGGCTTTCCGGATAATAGGGCAGCGGCGACGCCGAAACGATCGGCCACGCACCGCTTTCCAGCGGCCTATCGGACCCCTCCCACATGAGCTTAGTAGCGGCTTTGCGCCCCGCATGACCGAGCTGCATGCAGATTTTGGCCGCGGAGTTCGCGTGCACGAAATCGACGATGCGCTTCCACGCCGCCTCATGCTCGTCGGAGTAGAGACCGGCGCAGCTCGGTGAAATGCGCGCCTCCGCAGAAACATCGGTCATCTCGCAGAAAACGAGGCCCGCACCGCCGATCGCGCGGCTGCCGAGATGCACGAGATGCCAGTCGTTTGGCATTCCGTCGACCGACGAGTACATGCACATCGGCGACACGACGACACGGTTCGCGAGCACCATGTCGCGCAGCCGGAACGGCTGAAACATCGGCGGCACCGGCTGCGCCGTTTCCACCGGGAAGCCCTCGTCGCGGACTTGTTTCGCAAACACCTGGCCCACTTCGTCCACGAACTTCGGCGCGCGCAGCGTGAGATTGTCCCACGTAATCGCCTTTGAACGCGTCATCAGCCCGAACGAGAACTGCTTGGGGTCCATGTGCCAGAAACGGTCTACGTGCTCGAACCAGACGAGGGAGACATCCGCCGCATGTTGCGTCCGCTCGACGTCGCTGCGTCGCTCGGTCTCGTAGCGTGCCAGCGAGCGCCTCACGTCCAGTTGCTCCGCGGCAAGTGCCTGATGCAGCGCGATCGCATCCTCCATCGCGAGCTTCGTGCCGGAACCGATCGAGAAGTGGGCGGTCGCCTTGGCGTCGCCCAACAGAACTACGTTCCCCTTGACCCAGCGCTCGTTGGATACGCGAGGAAAGTTCCTCCACATGGACCGGTTGACGAAAAGTGGATGCCCTTGCAGTTCGTCCGCGAAAATGTCCTCAAGCCTTCGCGCGGATTGCTCCTCGTCAAGCCTATCGAAGCCGGCGCGCTTGAACGTGTCTTCCTGTACTTCGAAGATCCAGGTCGATCGTCCGGGCTCGTACTGGTAACAGTGCGCAATGATGATGCCGTGCTCGGTTTCCTTGAAGAAGAACGTGAACGCGTCGAACAAGCGCGTCGAGCCCATCCACGTGAATTTGTTCGGGCGATAGTCAATCTCGGTTCCGAAATGCGCGCTGTGCGCCTCGCGGATGCGGCTGTTCGCTCCGTCGCACGCGAGAATCAAATCGGCATCTGCGAGCGCGGCTAAATCCGGATCGATCTCCGTCTGGAACTCGAACTTGACGCCAAGCGCGCGTGCACGATCGTACAGCAGTCGCAGCAGGGTCGTTCGCGCGCAGCCGCAGAAGCCGTTGCCGCCGACGCGGTGAACTGCGCCCTTGAAGTGGATTTCGATGTCGTCCCAGTAGGCAAAGTTCTCGGTGATCGCCCGATAGCTTACCGGATCCTGCCTTTCAAACGTGTCGAGGGTTTCGTCCGAGAACACCACGCCAAACCCGAACGTGTCGTCGGGGCGATTTCGCTCGTAGATGGTGACGTCGTGCCGGGGCCACGACCTCTTCGCCAGAATCGCGAAGTAGGCGCCGGCCGGACCGCCGCCGACGATTGCAATTCGCATTGCGCTCTCTGTCCGTCAGCCTTCCATAGATACTTTAGGCTTAAAATACTTTCCCCGCAAGAATTGCACGACGAAATGCGGGGGAAACGCTATAAGGCCTTGTCGGCCAAAAGCTTTAAGCTTAAAGTAATTACCAGAGAGGCCTCGAATGCAGGCGACACTCGCAGGACGACACGCGCTGGTCACCGGTGGAAGTCGCGGCATCGGCCGTGCGGTCGCTGCCGCGCTGACGGACGCGGGCGCCACTGTCACGATCATGGGACGCACGGAAGCCTCGCTTCGCTCCGCCGTCGACGAGCGGGTCGCCGCGCGCTTCGTTGCGGCCGACGTCGCCAACCACACTGAGTATCGCGGCGCAATCGCGAGTGCCGTGACGAGCGGCGGCCCGATTGATGTGCTGGTTGCTAACGCAGGTGGGGCGCACAGTGCTCCGTTCGCAAGATCGGACGAGCAGCTGTTTCACAGCATGCTTGATCTGAACTTTATGAGCGTCTTGCACGCGGCGCAGGCCGTCGTGGGCGGAATGGTCGAGCGTGGGTTCGGACGCATCGTCGCGGTCGCTTCACTCGCCGGGTTGAAGGGTTATGCCTACGCGTCGGCCTATTGCGCGGCAAAGCATGCCGCAGTCGGATTGGTGCGTTCGCTCGCTGCGGAATACGCGTCCACCGGAGTGACGATCAACGCTGTTTGCCCGGGATACACCGACACGGACCTCGTCGGCGAAAGCGTCGACCGCATCGTGCGCAAGACGGGTCGTACCCGTGAAGCGGCACTTGCATCATTGCTCGCCGCCGATGAGCAGGATCGCCTCATCGCCCCGGCTGAGGTTGCCGCGGCAGTGCTTTCCTTATGTTTGCCGAGCGATCGTCCGGTCACGGGCGAGGCGGTGCCGGTGGTTGCAAGTCAGTGAAAGGCAAGTCAGTGAAAGGAAGGAGTCGTTGTGGAAGGGTCAATCGCGATCGATGCCGAAACCAAGGTTGCGGAATTGCCCGGCGACCACAAGGATGAACTGCGGCTTTGGCTGCGGCTGCTCGCCAGTACGACGTTGATTGAACGCGAAGTTCGCGGCCGTCTGCGCGAACAATTCGATGTCACGCTTCCGCGATTCGACCTCATGGCGCAGCTCGATCGCGCGGGGGGCGGAATGACGCTGGGCGAGCTTTCGCGCCGCATGATGGTGACGAACGGCAACGTAACGGGTTTGGCGGAACGATTGGAGGAGGAAGGCATTGTCAGCCGCCGTCGTGCGGCGAACGACCGGCGCTCGCATATCGTACGTCTGACGGAGAAGGGGCGGCGTCAGTTCCGAAAGATAGCGAAATCGCATGAGCAATGGATCGCCGATCTTTTCTCTGGTTTGTCCAAGCGTGACGTCGAGCAGCTGTTGACCTTGCTTGGCAAGGCGAAGGCAGCGGCGCGGACCGCGGTCGGGCGCGAGCGATGAAACCCGAACTCGCCCATCTGGACTGGCCGTTCTTCGCCGCAGAGCACCGCGCCTATGCCGAACGGCTGGCGGCGTGGGCGGATAAATCTATCGCTCCGCTTATTGACCATCACGATATTGACGCAAGCAGCCGTCGTCTCGTGCGTGCGCTCGGTGAGGCTGGCTGGCTACGCGCTGTTGTTCCTGCCTCGCACGGCGGGCTGAGCCAGAATCTCGATGTTCGGACGCTCGCAATCTCGCGCGAAATTCTCGCCTGGCACGATGGGCTCGCCGATCTCGCAGTCACGATGCAAGGACTGGGCACGCACTCGATCAGCGTGTTCGGCAGCGAAGCGATGAAGCAGAAGTACCTGCCGCCCGTGTGCGCGGGGCAGAAGATCGCCGCCTTCGCCCTCACCGAGCCGGGCTCGGGATCGGATGTGGCCGCCATTGAGACCGTGGCGAAGGCAGACGGTCCGCATCATGTGCGCATCAACGGTACCAAGACCTGGATCTCCAACGGCGGAATCGCCGACCACTACGTGGTTTTTGTCCGCACGGGAGAAGGGACTGGAACTAAAGGACTTTCCGCCTTTGTTGTGGATGCGGATTGCCCAGGGTTTTCGATAGCCGAGCGCCTCGAGGTCATCGCCCCCCATCCGCTCGCGACCCTTCGCTTCGATCAATGTCGCGTCCCTGTTGAGAATCGCCTCGGCGATTCCGGACAAGGGTTCAAGGTCGCGATGACGACGCTCGACGTCTTCCGCCCGACCGTGGGCGGCGCTGCCCTTGGTTTCGCACGCCGCGCGCTCGCTGAAACGTTGAACCGCGTTTCCAGCCGACATTTGTTCGGCGCCGCATTGGCCGACCTGCAGATGACGCAAGCCTCACTCGCCGATAGCGAGGCCGAAATCGACGCGGCCGCACTTCTCGTCTATCGCGCGGCCTGGGTTAAGGATCGCGGCGCTGCCCGCATTGCTCGTGAGGCGTCGATCGCAAAGATGTATGCGACTGAGATCGCTCAGCACGTGATCGATCGCGCCGTGCAATTGCACGGTGGAGACGGTGTACGTGTCGGCTCCAAGGTTGAGCAGCTCTATCGCGAGATCCGCGCGCTTCGCATCTACGAGGGAGCGACGGAGGTTCAGAAGGTGATTATCGCACGCGAAATGCTGAGATCACGGCAGGCCTTGGCGAAGGCCGCGGAGTAGCGTTGGAAAGGAGAAGCGGATGGCAGCGAGCGCACACATTGACACCTTCGCGCGGGACAACCTGCCGCCGGAATCGTTGCAGCCTTCGTTCCGTTTTGATTTGCCCGAGCTGCGCTACCCGGAACGGTTGAATGCCTGTGTCGAGCTGCTCGATCGCATGGTGGAGCAAGGCTTCGGTAGCCGCCCCTGCGTCGTATCTCCTGCCGATGCGCTGACCTACACGGCACTTCTCCAGCGTGTGAATCGCATTGCCAACGTGCTCGTACGCGACATGGGCCTGCAGCCGGGCAATCGTGTTCTCTTGCGCGCCGCCAACAATCCGATGCTCGCCGCCGCGATTCTCGCCGTGATCAAGGCCGGAGGCATTGTCGTTCCGACCATGCCGCTCCTTCGCGCCCGCGAACTTGCCTACCCGATACGCAAGGCAAAGATCGCGCTCGCCCTTTGTGATGCGCGATTGTCCGCGGAGATGGACAAGGCGAGAGAACTGGCGCCGGAACTCGTACGGACAATCTATTGGGGTGGTGGTGGCGCCAAGTCACTCGAAGCGCTGATGGCGCAACCTGGTTACGAGAACTTTGCGGCCTGCAATACTGCGTCCGACGACATTTGCCTGATTGCCTTCACCTCCGGGACGACCGGCGAGCCAAAGGGAACGATGCACTACCATCGCGACCTGCTCGCGACTTGTGACTCCTACGGGAAGCATGTGCTGCGGGCGAATGCGGACGACATCTTCTCAGGATCGCCGCCGCTTGCGTTCACCTTCGGCCTCGGTGGAATTCTGCTGTTTCCGTTGCGCGTCGGCGCCGCCACCTTGTTGCTCGAGAAGGTGTCGCCCGATGAGTTGCTCGCTGCGATCGAGAAGTTTCGCATCACGGTCTGTTTCACCGCACCCACCGCCTATCGCGCCATTCTATCGAAGCTCGCCACACACGACATTTCATCCCTGCGGAAGTGCGTATCCGCCGGCGAGCCGCTGCCGAAAGCAACCTGGGACGCGTGGCACGAGGCAACCGGCGTCAAGATCATGGACGGCATCGGATCGACCGAGATGCTGCATATCTTCATCGGCTCGAACGAGGACGACATGCGCCCCGGCGCGACCGGCAGGCCGGTGCGCGGGTACGAAGCAATGGTGACCGATGAAGCGGGTCATGAACTGCCGGCCGGAACGATCGGCCAACTCGCCGTGCGAGGTCCAACCGGTTGCCGCTACCTCGCCGACCGTCGTCAAACGAATTACGTGCGAAACGGATGGAACGTCACCGGCGACGCCTATGTGATGGATGCCGACGGCTACTTCTGGTTCCAGGCCCGCTCGGACGACATGATCATTTCGTCGGGCTACAACATCGCCGGCCCCGAAGTTGAGTCAGTCATGCTCACGCATCCGGCAGTCGCCGAGTGCGGAGTAGTCGGCGCTTCGGACGCCGAGCGCGGCCAGATCGTCAAAGCCTACGTGGTACTGCGCGCCGGCCATGCCGGCGATGCGGCACTGACCAAAGCTTTGCAGGACTTCGTGAAAGCGGAAATCGCGCCCTACAAGTATCCGCGCGCGATCGAGTACGTGACGAGCTTGCCGCGCACGGAGACGGGAAAACTGCAGCGCTTCCGCCTGCGCGAAACTGCGAGCGCGCACACCAAGATGGCTTCGTGATTGAGGGCACGTACGAATGCGCGATCCAACCAAGACCGACACGGCAGAACTGGAATTCAATCGCGTCCTCCGCCCGGCCGGTTGGCCGGTGCCGCAGGGATATGCCGACGGCATGACGGCGACCGGACGAATCGTCGTCACCGGTGGCGTGGTTGGCTGGAACGTAGATAAGGAGTTCGCCAAAGGCTTCGTCGAGCAGGCGCGACGCGCGCTTGAGAACATCGTCGCGATTATCGCCGCCGGAGGCGCGCAGCCGGAGCACCTTGTGCGGCTCACCTGGTACGTCGTCGATCTGGACGAATATCTCGCGAACCGTAAGGCGCTCGG
Organism: uncultured Alphaproteobacteria bacterium; assembly: GCA_963711595.1. Classification (GTDB taxonomy): domain Bacteria; phylum Pseudomonadota; class Alphaproteobacteria; order Rhizobiales; family Xanthobacteraceae; genus JAUSIF01. The sequence goes on along the minus strand of CAVQER010000003.1, from coordinate 117,437 downwards.
CAAAGTCTATCGCGAGGTCGTCGGCGCGCACTATCCGGCGATGGCGCTGATGCAGGTGGTTCGCCTGGTAGAGCCCGAAGCGCGTCTCGAGATCGAAGCGACCGCGGTGATTCCGGAATAATCAGTCGCCTGCAAACTTCGGCCGCTGCTTCGCGACGAACGCTTCGTAGGCGCGTTCGAAGTCGTTGGTATCCATGCAGATCGCTTGCGCCTCGGCTTCGGCCGATATCGCCGCGTCGACATCCATGTCCCATTCATCGTGCAGGCAGCGTTTGGTCATCGTGTGCGCGAACGTCGGACCCTCCGCGAGCGACTTCGCGAGCGCCTGCGCTTCCGCGAGCATGTTCGCGGGTTCGCACAGGCGATTGTAGAAACCCCATCGCTCCGCTTCGGCTCCGTCCATCGCGCGCCCGGTATAGAGCAGCTCCGCGGCTCGGCCGGCACCGATGATTCGCGGCAGTATGTTGCACGCACCCATGTCCGCACCGGAAAGGCCGACGCGAACGAACAGAAACGCCACCTTACTGCGCGCCGTGCCGTACCGCAGGTCGGACGCCATCGCGAGGATTGCTCCGGCGCCGGCGCATACGCCGTCGATCGCTGCGACGATGGGTTGCGGGCAAGCCCGCATCGCCTTGACGAGATCTCCGGTCATTTGCGTGAACTTCCGGAGGCCGGCCTTGTCTCCGTCACGTCGCATTTTCACGAGCGGCCCGATGATCTCGTGCACGTCGCCGCCGGACGAAAAATTCTCGCCCGCGCCCGTGAGCACGACCACTTTCAACGCGGCTTCCGTTGTCAGCCTGCGAAACAGATCGCGCAGCTCCGCGTACGATTCGAATGTAAGCGGGTTTTTCCGCTCCGGTCGATTGAGCGTGATCGTCGCGACCCGTCCGTCGACTTGCCAGAGAAAATGCTTGGGTTGGATGGTGCTCATCTTCGTGCTGGTAGATTTTTGCTGTTCTGCTTCGGCCAAGAATGCGCGACGGCCTTCGCCCAATCAAGGCGAACCGGCGCTCAACTCCGACTAAACGCATACAAATCCGCGTCCGGGTCCTCCTTTCCCGCAAGCGCGGTACGAACAATCTCGGCGCCGAGACGGGCATAGGTGGTCCCGTTTCCGCCGAAGCCGAGCATGGCCCAGCAATTCTTCATGCCGGGCACCTCGCCAATCGCGGGGAGACCCGTCGCACTCATCCCGAACGCGCCGGCCCATTGAAAAGCAGGTCGCGTATCGACTGCTGGAAGAATGCGGCTGAGCTTCGTTCGTATTCTCTGGATTTTTTTTCCGAGCAATCGATCCCGCGCGTCGGCATCTGAAATTTCTTCATCTTCGCCGCCGGCCAGAACGCGGCCGTCCGGCGTCGCGCGCGCATACAGATACGGTTTCGAAGCCTCCCAAACGAAGTATCGTCCCGGCCAAAGCCGGCGGACCTGCGGCCGCGTCGCCATCGCGTAAGTGGAAACGATCTTGTGCCCGCGCATAGGAACGCCGCGCGGCACTTCATATCCGGTTGCAAACACCAGATGACGGCACTTTATCGTCGGTCCGTCCGCTGTACGGGCGTGTACGACGCGCGGGCCCGCTTCAACGGACGTGACATCGACAGGAGCGTAGAGCCTGGCCCGCTGCCGCAGCGCAGAACGAAGATACCCGGCCGTCAGCCTGCGCGGATCGACCTCGACGGAGCCTTCGGAAAGCAGCGCGCCCTTGGCGACAATTCCAAATTCGTCCTGCAGCTGCGATCTATTGAAATAGCTCGAATGGAAACCCGCCGCCGCTCTCAGGTCCGATTCACGTTGGAGCCCCGCGGGGTCCAGAATGTTGCCCGCCAAATAGACGCTCCGGCGCCAGGCAAGATCGCATGAAATGCGAAGGAATCGGGTTCGGGCCGTCAAACCATGAAGCGCAAGGAACGAGCGGCGCCACGCGCGTATCGCTTTCTCCTCGCCGATCTTGCGGATCAACTGCGAAAGTGGGGTATCGATTTCATAAAGCAGCAGCGCCGTGTTGGCAGACGTCGAACCCCGGAATGGGCCGCGCCGATCGACGATGACGACCTTATGGCCGTCCGCTGCGAGAAGATCCGCCGTTAGCGCTCCCGAAATTCCTGCGCCGACGACAAGAACGTCGCATTGAATGTCGCGTGTGAGCTTGCCCGTCCGGACTGCAGGCGTCCGATACGCCTCCCAAACCGGCGTTCCGCTCCGCAGATCGCGATGCGCGCTGACCATTGGGACTCGCGAATCTAGGCTGAAGCACTCTGCTCGTTGATCATGAGCGCGAGCAGATCGAGCGCGTCGTTCACTGCATTCGCGAGGATGGCTTCGCGGTGCATACGTCCGTATTCCTTCCGCACGAGCTTCGTCGCGACGCCACGCTTGCTCGCTGCGAGGAACACGAGACCGACCGGATTGCCGTCGTCGTCGGTCGTGGGGCCGGCGACGCCCGTCACCGCCAGGGATATGTCCGCGTCCGAACGCGCGAGCGCGGCTTCTGCGAGCAGTCGTGCGACCTGCTCGCTCACCGGCCCGAACTTCTCCAGGATATCGCGGGGAACGCCGAGCCGCTCTTTCGCATCGACTGTGTAGACGACAAATCCGCCGAACACGGCGTCAGATGCCTTTGGCACGTCCGTCAACCTGGTCGCGACGCGTCCCGCCGTGCACGATTCAGCGGTCACGATCGTCAGATTGCGCGCTGTGGCCGCGCTCACAAGCGCCGCCGCTTTCTCTTGAAGCAAGGCCGACGCCGCGTCCGAAGCGCGTGCGGGAATGTCGTCCATAGTGTGTGCTCTTTCGGGCTTCAGCCGACTCAGAACGTGAGCGAGAGAGAAACGTTCCTCAGCGGGACGCGGGAGCCGCGGTCTACGTTGTCGCCGCACGACCCAGATACGCAGCGATAACGTTAGAATCGCGCAGCACGGTGCCGGGCGCGCCGCTCGCCAGCGTGCGGCCGTAATCGAGTACGTGAATTCGGTCCGCCAAATCAGCGATCATCTGCATGTCGTGCTCGATCCAGACCATCGCGATCTTCAGCTCGTGCTGGATGCGCAGGATGAAACGGGCGAGGTCTTCGCGCTCGTCCCGATTGAGTCCGGCGGATGGCTCGTCGAGCAGGAGCAGTGCCGGCTCGAGCGCAAGCGCGCGCGCAAATCCGACGATCTTCTGTACGCCGAACGGCAACCCGCCGACAGCTGCGTTGCGATAACGCTCAAGCTCGACGAAATCGATGATCTTCTCCACGGCTTCGCGATGACGTACTTCCTCGCGCCGCACGCTCGGGAGAAAGAACATTTCTGCGAGAGGGTTCGTTCTAATGCGGCCGTGCCGGGCGGTAAGCAAATTCTCCAGCACGCTCATCTGCGGAAACAGCTCGCCGTGCTGGAAGGTACGCGCAATACCGAGACGTGCGATATGGTGCGGCGCCTTGCCGGCGATACTCTCGCCGCGAAAACGAATGCGACCTTCTCCGCGATAGAGGCCGCTGATGCAATTGAGTGCGCTGGTCTTGCCGGCGCCGTTCGGGCCGATCAGCGCGAAAAGTTCGCCGCGCTCGACGGCAAACGTCACGTCGTTGAGCACAACGAGACCGCCGAAGCGCAGCGTCAGATGCTCGACCTCGAGCTCAGCCATACCATCTCCGGCTGCGCCGATACTGTTTGACATTGCGATAGCTGCGGCGCGTGCCCGCGCCGACCTGGCCGAGGTAGAATTCCTGGATATCCGGATGATTGCGCAATCGCGCACCGTCTCCGTCGAGCACGACGCGGCCGTTCTCCAGCACGTAGCCGTAGTCGGCGATCTCCAACGCCACCGCAGCGTTCTGCTCCACGAGCAAAATCGTGATCCCCAACTCGTTCCGAATTTCAACGATCCGACGCATCAGATCCTCGACCACGACCGGCGCGAGACCGAGCGACAATTCATCGATCAGGAGGAGCTTTGGCCCGCATACGAGGGCGCCGGCGATCGCGAGCATCTGGCGTTCGCCGCCCGAGAGCAGGCCCGCCTCCCGGCCGGAGAGATCCGAAAGTTTCGGAAAGTACTGGAAAACAAGGGCTTCCAGGCGATGCCGCTCGGCGGCGCTGACATCATGGGAAACAACGGCGGCGAGATTTTCCACCACCGTGAGATTGGGAAATACCTTCTCACGCTCCGGCACGAGTGCGATCCCAAGCCTGGTGACAGCATTGGGGGCGCGGTTCTCGATGCGCCGACCGTCGAAGATGATTGCACCGTCGCTTACCCGCGCATCGTCGAGCCCGAGGAAACCGGAGATCGCGCGCAGCGTCGTAGTCTTTCCGGCACCGTTGGTGCCGAGTAACGCAACGATCTGGCCGCTGCGCGCAGAAAGTGAAACGCCTTGAACCGCTGTGATCGCGCGGTGGTACACGACTTCGAGTTTTTCTACGGAAAGCAACGGCGTGGTCATTGCTGCCCCGACGATAGCGGCCGGTGCTTGAACGGCCACAGCAGCAGGTAACTCTGCATGCGCCGCCAAATGCCGACGAGGCCCAGCGGCTCGAACACGAGGAACAGGATCATCACGAGACCGAACGCCGCGTAGTTCACGGCGAAGAGAAGGCCGGCGTAACGCTGCGCGCCGGGCAGCATCGCCATCCCGGCCTCGATCGCGTACGGGAGCAGTGTGACAAAGAACGCGCCAAGCAGCGCGCCGAGGAGCGATCCCATTCCGCCGACGATGATCATCGCGACGTACTGGATCGTGAGAAACAGCGAGAATGCTTCGACCGAGACGAAGCCCCGGTAGTAGCCGAACAATGCACCGGCGACACACGTGAGTGCGGAGCTCACGACAAAAGCGAGCAGCTTGTGGCTCGCGACGCCGATGCCGAGCGCCTCGGCCACAGTCTCGTGCGAGCGGATCGCGCGCCACGCGCGGCCGGTCTTGGACCGTAACAGGTTGATGCAGATGAAGAGCGTGGCCACCGCGGCGCACAACAACACGAAATACCAGATGTGCGGTGAGACGAGCTCGAAACCGGCGATCTTCGGTGACTCGATTACGATACCTGTCGAATAACCGCGCTTCGTCTCATACTCACCACCGAGATAGACAACGACGAAGTGCAGCGCGAGCGTGCTTACGGCCAGATACAGTCCGCGAAGCCGGAGCGAAGGAAGTCCGAACACGACGCCAAGGAGCGCGCCGACCACCGCGGCTGCGGGAAGCGTAATCCAGAACGGCGCATTCCATTCCTTGAATAGAATGCCGACCGTGAACGCGCCGGCCGCGAGCAGACCGGCGTGGCCGAGCGAGATCTGCCCCGCAAATCCGGTGAGCAACATCAGCGACAAAGCGCCGATCGATGCCAGGAACACCTGGTTCGCAAGATCGAGATAGAACGCGGATGCAAAATACGGGAACACGACTAATGCGACAGCGAACAGGAGGGCGCTACGTCGTTGCAGCCGCGTCTCGATCAGTCTGAAATCCTGATCATATGCGGTGCGAAAATATCCGCTCGCCCGCGGTTGGCTAGACACGATCGAGCTCCTCCTTGGTGCCGAACAGGCCCCACGGCCGCACGATGAGCATCGCGATCAGGACGAAAAACGGCACCACGTCGGAAAGCAGTGGATCCACATAATGGATCATCAGCACTTCGGCGCTTGCGATGATCAGCGATCCGATCAACGCGCCGACGAGACTGTCGAGGCCGCCGACAAGGGCCGCGGGAAACGCCTTCAACCCGATGATCACCATCGTCGCGTCAAGGCCGGAATCAAGAGCAATGAGGATTCCCGCGAGCGAGCCGGTGAAAGTGGCGAGACTCCAGGTCAGCGCGTAGACGCCGTGCAGGCTGATGCCGCGCTGCGAGGCGAGGAGCGGGTTCTGCCCGGCAGCGCGCATGCGGATACCCCACCGGCCGAAGCGCAGGAACAGGAACAACGCGCCGTACACCGCGGCCGTCGTCAGGATTAGGAGCAGAGCGAAGATCGAAATGCGTGCGCCGCCTGGCAGCGCGATCACGAAGTTGGTCAGCCCGAGCGCCTCTCGCGGATACTGTTGCTGGGCCGACCAGAACAGCACGACAAGCCCGCGCAGCAATACGCCGAGCGCGATCGTGGTCAGCACGGCGGCAAGGACCATCTCGCCGGTCATGCGCCGCATCAGGAAGAGGTACACGCAAGCGCCGACCGCAAGACTGAGCGCGAGCGCAACCGCGAGCGCGATTGCCGGCTGACCCCTAAACAATGAAGCTGTCGAAAGAAGCAGATATGCGCCGAGCATCATCAACTCGCCGTGCGCGAGATTGAGAACCCGGCTCACCCGATAGATCAGCACGTACCCGCAGGCGATCAACGCGTAGATCGCCGCGAGCACCGCAATGTTGACCACGAGCTGCAAGCTCGCTCCCCGTTTGATTGTCGGCCGGCCGGTCGGGACATGAGACGCGCCCGGCTGGCAAGCCGGGCGCGTTGAGTGAAAAAACGTTTCCTCACTTCACGTCGTAGGAGAACCAGTCCTTGGCGACCACGATCGCATTCTTGCCGGTATCCCACCGGTAGACGCGATAGAATTGCTTGGTGCGGAAATGGTTATCCTTGGTCCACTCGATCGGACCGCCACGCAAACCTTTGAGATCGACCTTCAGGTTCTGCATCGAGGCTTGCACTTTGGCAGCGTCCGCCGGCCAACCGGCACCTTTCATCGACGCTTCAATGACCATTCCCGCGATCCAGCCCTCCGCCATCTGCTCCGGCGGATAAGAGGAGTTCGCCTTTTTCACCGCTTCGCGAATCTCGTTGTGGATCGGCAGATTGTCCTGGAACAACGCGTTCGCGCCGATGCCGAACAGCTTCGGGTCCTTGAGGCGGACGAGTTCGCCTTCCGCCTCAAGATGCGCCCAAGTGATGTAGTCGCCCTTCCAATCGAGCTTCCGCAACGCTTCGAGCGTGCGCACCTGTGTCACCCAGGGCGCCCAGGAAAACATCCAGGTCGCGCCCGCGTCCTTGAGCTTGGTCGCAAACGGCGTGTAGTCCGGTGTCGGAGGCGGGATCACCTCGAGCCCGACTACTTCAAATCCGAACTCCGGCGCCTGCTTCTGCGCGAATTCCATCTCGCCGCGTGATAGCGGGATCGCCATGGCGGCTAGACCGAGCTTCACCTTATCCTTGGCGTTCTCCTTGATGAACGTGAGGGCGCCGCGGCTGTCGAAAGTCGACGCATAGGCCGTCGTGCAGAATTGCAGCGGATCCGCTGGCGGGTACGATTCCTTCGGGCACACGCCGCTTGCGAACAGGAGCGGCACGTTCGCCCGTTTCAACTCGGCGACGACCGGCCCATAGGTCGACGACAGGCTTGCATTGACGAGCAGGATCGCCTGGTCCTGCGAAAGCAGCCGCTTCATGTTGGCGGCCGCCTTGGACGGTTCGGCCGAGTCGTCGAGGAAGACGAGCTTGATCTGCTTTCCGTTCACGCCGCCGTTGGCGTTGACGCGATCGATGTAGATACGAAGTGCATCCATCGCGGGTGCGTAGGTGCTGGCAGGCGGGCCGGTCAGCGCTGCTGTGATGCCGACGACATAGGCGTCTTGCGCCGCAGCCGGGACGGCGATCGCCGCGGCGAAAGCTGCAGCGGTCAGGGTCGGTATGCGCATTTCAATTCCTCCCTCTCGTAGGTAGCGACCTTAATGAATTGGCTGCCGCGGGCCGGTCATTCCCCCGCGGCTTGTTCGCTCAGCTTCGCAAGGCGCCTCCCACTTCCTCGGCGAGGCGACGCTCTTCGCGGTCGTCGTACATCGCTTCGACCAACGCCTTGAATCGTTCGTACATGAGGCTTCGTTTCACTTTTCTCGTCGGCGTGACGGGTTCGCCTTCTTCCTCGGGATCCAGCGCCTTCGGCAGGATGCGGAACGCCTTGATCTGCTCGACGCGTGAAAGATCCGTGTTTGCTTTCGCGATTTCGCCCTTGATCAGCGCATCGACGTGCGTGTTCTGCGCGAGGCTCGTGAATCCGGCGTACGAGATATCGCGCCCGCGCGCCCAGTCCGCGACCGTGTCGTAATCGATCTCCACGATGGCGGTGAGATATTTCCGGCCATGCCCAAAAACCACGGCCTCGGCGATGTAAGGGCTCGCGCGCAGCAGGTTCTCGACATAGGAGGGCGACAGCGTCTTGCCGCCGAGCGTCACGATGAAATCGCGCGCGCGGTCGACAAGCTTCAGTGCGCCATCGCGCCACTCGCCGACGTCGCCGGTGTGCAGAAATCCATCGGCCCCGAGCACGTCGCGGGTTGCTTCCGGATTGTTCCAGTAGCCCTCAAACAGATCGGGGCTGCGAACCAGCACTTCGCCGTCTTCGGCGAGCTGCACCTCCCAGCCGGACGGTGCGATGCCGACGTCGCCGGGGCGTGGAAAAGGCCCGCGCTGTCCCGTGATGATGCCACCGGCTGTTTCGGTCTGACCGTACATCTCGACGACGTTCACACCGTACATATGCCAGAGCGCCATTGTTTCGGCAGGCAGTGGAGCGCCGCCGGCGATGACGACCTCAAGTTGATCGAAGCCGAGCTTGTTGAGGATCGGCTTGAAGACGGCGCGTTGACATAAGAAATAGAGAGTCCGATCGGCGAGGGTAACCGAGCGGTCCCAACGCCGGCGCGCGTGCCGCCGCGCGATCCGCATGGCGAGTTGATAGAAACCGCGTTTCAAGGACGACGTGTTGATCACGCCCACAAGAATGTGTGACGCGAATTTCTGCAGGTAGCGGGGCACGGTGAACAGTACGGTCGGGGCGGTCTCGAACAGCGTGATCGCGAAGTCCTCGATCTCCTCCCCGAAATGCGGGACCAGCCGGGAAATCAACGGAAGCGTGACGGCGATATCGCGTCCGAGCACGTGGCAAAGCGGCAGATAAACGACCGTTCGATGCTCGCGTTCGGCGAGCGTCGGATACGTATCGATCAGATTCCAGGTGGCTGCGAGATGCTTGCCGTGGGTGACGAGGGCACCCTTCGGGTTGCCGGTTGTCCCTGACGTGTAGACGATGAAAGCCGGCTGCTCGGGCGACACCTTTTTTGTCGCCGCTTCAAGCCACTCGAGTCCGGCTTCGTCCGTGGCGGCATCGAGGAGGTCGCCGTAGCCGCGCAGCTTCTCGTGCTTATAGTCGAACATCGCCGAGTCATCGATCACGACGATCCAGCGCAGCGCCGGCAAACGATCGGCAATCGTCAGAAGCTTGTCGACGTACTCCTGATTTTCGGCAACGAACAGCACCGCGCCGCCGTCGCGCATCTGGTATTCGACTTCACTCGCAGCGGCCGTGGGGTAGATTCCGTAGACGATTGCGCCGAGCGCCTGGGCAGCAAGATCGCTGATCATCCACTCTTCGCATGGGTCGCCCATGATCGCGACGCGATCACCGGCCTTCACGCCGAGGTTTGCAAAAGCGCGCGCGGTGCGGGCGACGAGGTCTGCGTAATCACTCCACGTCCGTTCCCGATAGACGCCGAGGTGCTTCGAGCGAAAAGCAACAACGTTCGGTGTGGTGCGCGCATGCTGTACGAGCAGGGCCGGCGCCGTCGTGCGGCGCAATTCTGCCGGTGCGGGAACTCTCACAGCCGCGGCCATTGGCGTTTCCTGGTCGCGCGATCGGCCCATTATACGCAAATTCCCGACGAAAATTCTATAGCGCAATAAAAAATTCTATAGCTCAATAAAATCGAGGCGATGCGAGCAGCCTCAGCGGCGCGGGCCTTTCTTGCGAATTCCGTCAAGCACGAGCGACGCGAACATGTCGGCGATACGTTCGATCGGCTGTTGTTTCTCCTTGCCGTACCAGGTGGCCACCGCGTTCGCCATGCCGAGGATCGCGAGCGCCGTGAGGCGCACGTCGGTGTCCGAACGAAACTCGCCGCCTTCCACGCCGTCGCGCAGCACGTCCTCAAAGATTCTCTCGATCGCCCGCGAGTGGCGGCCGATGCGCCGGCGGCTCTCCGCGGGCAGATGTCGCCGTTCGTTCAGGAACACCTGCATGTAGTCGCCACGGTCCCGCAACGGCGACAGGTGCGAGGCGATCAGCCCGGCGAGTTTCTTTGACGCCGAGCCGGGCGCCTCGGTGACGCTGATTGCCGCCTCGACGAAGCCTTCGACGCCGCGCGCGCATACCATCTCGAGCGCAACCTCCTTGGAGGGGAAGTAGTAGTAGAGACTCGCTTGGCGCACGCCGAGCACGTCGGCGATGTCCTGGGTCGACGCGCCGTGAAAGCCGCGTCTCGCGAACACGTTCGCCGCCGCGTCGATGATCTCCGCCGTGCGCCGGCGCGGGCTCTTGCTCGAGCTGCGAGTGGAGGTTCGCTTTTTCATGCGCCCCGATTGCCAGGTGAAGCGTGAGCCGCTAACCTGCATTCTATAGCATTATAGAAAATTATCGACCCCGCGATAGCCCAAGGAGCGCCGGTGACTTCCTTCGTTAGAGGCCGCCCCCCGTTTCGTGCCGATCACGTCGGCAGTCTCCTGCGTCCGCCGGCTTTGCGCCAAGCATTCAAGCAGCATGTGAACGGCACTCTTGGCGATGCGGAGTTTACGCGCATTCAGAACGACTGCATCCGCGATGCGGTGCGATTGCAGGAGCAGGCCGGCTTGCGGGTTGTGACCGACGGCGAGTTTCGCCGGGGCTCGTACTGGAGCCGATTTGTCGAGGGAATCGAAGGCTTCGAGATCCGCAAGGCGATCTTCAAGTTTCGCGACGATCGCGGCCACGAGGTTGAGTTCACCGCTCCCCATGTGGTTGCGCCGGTTCGCCGCAAGAAGCCGCTCGCACTCGACGAATTCGAGTTTCTGCAGAGCGCCACGAAGGTGACGCCCAAGATCACCCTGCCGTCGCCGTCAACGATGCATTTCTACCGTTGCAGCAACTACGCGGAGCCGGGCATCTACGACGACGCAAAGGTGTTTTTCAGCGATCTCGGCAAGGTCTTCCGCGAAGAGATCGCAGCCGTCGCGAAGGCGGGCTGCCGCTACGTCCAGATCGACGAGGTCGCGATAGCGCTGTTGTGCGATCCGGCGATACGCGAGCGTGTCGGCGGCGTCGGAGCCGATCCCGAGGAAATGGTCGACCTGTACATCGACGCGCTGAACCAGGCGGTGGAAGGCTGTCCGCAAGAAGTGGTGATCGGCGTCCACATGTGTCGCGGCAATTTCAAGGGCCACTATTTGTCCGAGGGTGGCTACGAATCCGTGGCTGAGCGATTCTTCTCTCGCACCAACGTGAATCATTTTCTGCTGGAGTTCGACACGGCGCGCGCGGGCGATTTCAGGCCACTGCGTTTTGTGCCCGAGGGGAAGGGCGTTGTCCTCGGCCTCATCAGCAGCAAGACGCCGCAATTGGAAAGTATCGATCTCTTGAAGCGTCGAACCGATGAGGCGACGAAGTTCATTGATCGGGATCGCCTGGCCATCAGCCCGCAATGTGGATTCGCCTCGACGGTTGCCGGAAATCCGGTAACCGAAGCCGACGAGCGCGCGAAGCTCGCGCTTGTCGTCCAGGCAGCAGAAGCAATCTGGCCCTAGGCTTTCGGCGCAACGACTACGTATTGAAGGTGTTGCAGCTCCGGTCGTACCAGCGCTCTTGATCGCTCGGCACGGTGTATTGGTTGGGTGCGGACTTCTTGGACTTTTGCTGCACCTTCTGCTGCGCCATGGCGGCTGACGCGAAGCCGATAACGACCAATAGAGCAAGCATTGCGCCTGCCGATTTCGCGAGCGTGCGTGTCACGTTCGCACTCCTTTCTCCAGTGCCCCAACTACAATCGGCCGGATACGCCGAATCGCAGCGTATCCAGTCTGCGAGCGCTCAGACGTTCTGTCCAATCGCGTTTCGATCGTACCAGTGCCGCTGCTCGGCGGGGATCTGGCCGTAGGAGAAGCTCTGCGCAACCGCGGCGCTCGCCGTGCTGGCAATGATCGCGGCTGCGAAGAGAATTTTCGCCGTCTTGCTCATGATGGTTTCCTTTGTTCTTGCCGCTGTACGGACGGATGCTCCGCCGGCCCGAATTGGCTTCGAGAGGCGGAGCCCGTCGCGGATTCTGCCCGCTCTACGGCTGCAGCCCGTGTTTAAGCATGCAGGTTTTGTAGTACTCGAGACCCTGACGGTTTGATTGATCGGGGTTCGCGTTCGGGAACATACGCATCACTTCATTGATGCACTTCGCACGGATTGCGTCCGCGTCTTGCTGCTGAGCTTGCCCGGTGGCCGTTGCGAGCAGGAGAATGGACGCCGTCGTCAACCCGAGACCAATTTTCTGCAAGACCATTGGTGCCTCCTGGTTACGGCGTGAAACCGCGATTCTTCATGCACTGCTGGTAGTACGAAAGCGCCTGGCGATTGGTCGAGTCGGGCTGCTGATTTGGATACAGCTTCTGCAGTTCGGCGAGACAGAACGTTCGGGCTGACTCAATGTCACCCTGTGCCTGTGCCCCGGCAACCGAGAAGATCACCGCAGACGTTGCGACAAGTCCGAACGCAAGTCTCCTGCTAAGAGAAATCATCGACACCTCCTGAGTATGACGCGTCAGCAAACAACCGGAGCGGATTTCTAGGTATCCACGAACGTTGGTAGGCGGATCGGGAAAACCCTGTAGACGGCTGGCGGGGACGCCTTCAGCGCTCGTCGAGCTGTGGGCTGCAGGCCGGCACACCGTAATTTCCGGCCTGCGCCCGAGGGAATTTGCGGATACGAACGACCGGCGATGCATTGTTGGCTTGGAGCTCAAACAGGAGAGGCTCCAATTCACGCATCGAACTGCGCACGCAACTCTACGCTTGCATGCGCACCAACGGTCTCACCCCGTAACCGCGTGTGAGATCCAGCGAACCGTCTTGCACCGAGAGAGGCGACTGCCGGAAGGCAGTGCAGGCGCGAGCCGGTGATTTGTTCGTAGGGTTGGGTTCAAATTCACGGGAGAAGGAAAAGAAATGACAAAGGCAAAAGCAGCGATCAGCCGCAAAACCAAAATCGCGTTCGTCGCGGCCGTCTTCGTCGGCTTCGCATCGCCGTCGTTCGCGCAGTACTACGGACCGTACGCCTCATACGGGTACGGAGCGTACGGATCCGGGTACGGGTACGGAATGCGCGGCTCCTACGGGAGAGGGTACCCATCCGGGTACGGAGCGTACGGATCGGTTGGCCCAGTCTACGGGCAGTACGGCGTCAATGAGCCGTACTACTTCCCGCCGACCGGCTACTACGGTGCCTTCGGCTACAACTACACCCGCTACACGATTCCGGCGGAGCAAACGCATTGGTTTGAGCGCAATCCGCCGTACTTCAACAACTAGCGCCGCACGCTAGCTGAGAGTTGGACGCCGGGCGGCCGCGGGGTCAGGGCCGCGGCGTCGCCAATGATGCATCACGCGCCGGCTACCCCCGCTGCGGCGCGTGAAGCGTTCCCAATTTGCTTGAGCTGCGCCGCATGCAGACTGTATGGCGGCCTCCTACAGTCTCTACCTGACTGATCTCCGATCTCAGGCAGTAGAAAGTGACGGGCGACGGCCGGCGCCTGCCAAGCGTTTCGCCGGGCTGTCATGGTTGGAGCATGGCCTTGGTAGCTGCCTCCCGCGCGCTCGTGCCAATTTCGCAGACCGCCAGCAATCAGCTGGCCAGGATCGCCGCGACCGGTGCACTGGAGCCGGGTCGCTTCGCGCAGGAGACATCGGTCGATCCACGCCGGGCAGCCGAAGCCTATCGCCGCCAGCCGAGGACAGATCTGACAGGCTTGATTCTATCGCGCTGCGTTTGACGCCGCCGCCGTCGTCGCAGGCGCCGCCATTTCCAATAGCGCACGCCGGAACGGTCCCTCGACCGTAATCGCAAAGTTATAATGGTTGTCGGAAAACGCCCGCGCCTGGCTCGCGTCTAGACTGCGGAAACCGACGAAGATCGCAACCATTTCGTTCTTGTCGTTGAGGAGCGCGGCACCCGATCCGCCCGGCGCGGCGCTGCAGTCGAACGAAAGCTCGCGTATTCCCTCCGGCGCCTTGGCCGTCACGCGGCGCGTGAAGCACCGCTCGACGCCTTTTGCTGCGGCCGCGCCGTTGCCGCCGCCAAACAACAACACCGGCGAGGGCGCTTCCGGCTGCTCAGCAACTGCATAAGGCTTGACGCTCTCCGGCGCCGTCGCGAGTCGCGCCACCGCCCAGTCGAGCGTTGCGCGCTCCTGCATCGGATCGCTCGAGCCGGTCACGATCGAGCTGAGGTCGATGGGTATCGAAACGCGCGGCGTCGCGGTGGGCTCGAAGGTGCAACTCGCGCTACGCAGCTTGCCGCCCGGCGCGATGAACACGTGGCCCGCGGTCGTGATCACATTGCTCGCGAGCGTGAGTTGCCCGCTTCCGGTGGCTTGGCCGCAGCGGATCAGGCCACTCGCCCCGTGACGCGCGCGGAACTCCTCGAACGAGATTCCCGCGTCGCGCGCGAACGCCTCGGGCTCGGAGCGCTGGTCGCGCTCCATCGTGACAGCGCGGACATAAGGTGCATTCAGCGCGCTACCGTCTGCGGAGAGACTGCCGTGCGGAAAACCGGCGGCCGTCAGCGCCGCGGTGAACGCCACCGCGGCCGTGAGACTTCTGAGTTGGGAGTTTTTCGCATTACGCATCTGTCGGCGGCTGGCCTCCACCGCCGACATATTTAGTAAAAAGTGCGGAAAATTTCAGGTGAATTCGACCGTTATGGCAAACGATGCGAGCCTTTATGAATCAAGGGCTCGCCGGGTTCCAAGGCTAGCCAGTGGGGAACAGGAACGTCGCGATTGCCCGCAGGCGCCACTCCGGGCCGCCGGGCGGGCTCACCGCGTAGTAGCCGCCCTGAACTCCCAGACTTACCGGTTGCTTGCCGAACTTGAAGATCTTGCTGACCCCGAAATGTATCGGGACGGTCCACTGGTGGCTCATCCAGTCGTAGGTCGATTCGGTGTTGAGCGTGAACGTCGTTGTGTCCGGAAATGCGTAGGAGATGAACGGCTGCAGAAACGTCGAGTTCACGCTGACCCGATCATTCCATCCGGCATAGGACCAGATGTGGTTCGCGAGAATCCCGTAGGTCCAGCCCGACTCCTGCTTACCGATAACAATCGTCGGCCCGGCTCCCCATTTTTCCGATCCGAGTGCGGTGTCCGTGGCCGTCGGCCAGAGAAATATCGGGCCGACGCCAAAGATTACGCCTTTCGGCACGTTGTTCGGCACGAGGAAAAAGCTCTGCGTCGTATCGCCGAGACCCGAATGCGTGCCGAAAAAGGGTAATGGCTCCTCCGCGTGAATCAGCGGCACGATCGTGCGCACGACCAGTTTCGCCTGTGGGTTCAATGTGAACGGAATCACCGGCTGGATGTTCAGCGTGTGCCGCGGCGCATCGAGAGTGCCGAAACAGCAGTCGTAATTGTATTGGAAGGGAACGCTGATCAGGTCCGAGATGGGATTGGAGATTTTGCTCGCGAGATCGGAATCGCTTTGCGCCTGGATGGGGCTCGTGGCGAGAAGAATTGGCAGTGCGGCGGAAAGCGTTCGCCTCATCGAGCCCCCAGTCGATGGTCGACGCACACTCGTGGTAAAAACTTGCGCCCGCATTGCGCCAGAAGACGGAACGCGCTGAACTTATGCACAATTTTCTGATTGCATTTCCCGATATTTCCCGTTGCTCACGAAGGTTCCAGCCGCTTGATCGCGAGGCTGCCACGGTTCCTTCGGACGTTTGACTGGCAGGCGAATCAGCGGCGCTGTGGCGCTCTCGCGCGCCCGGAAAAGCAGGAGCACCTTCGAGTTCGTTGCGTATGCGTCCCGTCAATCGAAATGGGGGCTTCGATGTCGCGCATACGCACGCCGTTCGCGATGCTTCTTGCCGGATCGTTGGCGATTGCAGCAGCGCAATCCGCGCGCGCTGATGAAAGCGGGGTCAGCTTCTGGCTTCCCGGGTTGTTTGGCAGTTTCGCGGCAGTGCCCGCGACGCCGGGCTGGCAGTGGACCTCGCTTTATTATCACACGACGGTAGGTGCCGGCGGCGGAGTCAATTTCCCGAGCGGCGGTCAGATCCGCGCCGGCCTCGACGCGCGCGCCGATCTCCTGGCCTTTGGTCCGACGTACACGTTCGCGACGCCGGTTTTGGGTGCGCAAGCAGCAGTCAGCCTGCTCGGCATCTTCGGTCGCGCCGTCGGCTCCGTTGACGCAACGTTCATAACCCCAGGAGGCGTTGCGATATCCGGCGCTCGGACCGATTCGGTGACCGGTTTCGGCGACCTGTATCCGCAGGCGACGCTGAAGTGGCACAAGGGCGTGCATAACTATCTCTGGTACGTCACGGGCGACGTCCCGGTCGGAAACTACAATCCTAAGCGCCTCGCCAATCTCGGCATCGGCCATGGCGCGATCGACAGCGGCGTTGGCTACACCTATCTCGACCCGCAGAAAGGGCACGAATTCTCAATAACGACGGGCTTTACCTACAACTTCGAGAATCAAGACACGAATTACCAGAACGGTGTCGATTGGCACGTGGACTGGGGCGCTTCGCAATTCCTGTCGAAGCAAACCTTCGTCGGATTGGTTGGCTATCTTTACAATCAGCTCGGCAGCGACAGCGGTTCCGGCGCGAGACTGGGCCCGTTCCACTCGCGCGTTGCCAGCATCGGCCCTCAGTTCGGGCACATCTTCCCGATCAGCAAGGAATGGCAGGGCACGTTCCTCTTGAAGGGATATTGGGAGTTCGCGGCCCAGCATCGCGCGGAAGGTTGGAACGTGTGGGCCGTGCTCAATATCGCGCCAGCCGCGCCGTCCGAAACGGCGAAGCCGAAGATCACGAAGTGACGCTAAGGCGTCAGGCCCGCGACAAGCCGGTCATGACAGTCATCGAGGATTGACGGCGCGACCTTCCTGCGCCGGGAAGATGACGCGCCAGTCACGCTTCATGTCGACGACCGTCCAGCCGCGCGCGTTCGCTTCGTCGAGCGCCTTGTCGAGCTTGCCGATATGCGAATCCCTATCGTAGGCCCATTCGCGCTCGGCGTCGGTGTGATGGACAAGGCCCGTGAAGCGCGCTCCATCGCCCGCCGCAGTCCATTGCAGCATCTGATGATCGCCGTCGGAGTTTCCGAACGCGAAGATCGGCCGCCGTCCGATGAAGCGGTTGATGGCGACCGGCTTTCCCGCCTTGTCGTCGATGAACTCGACCCTTGGCACCTTTACCAGCACCGGTTTCTTGTCCGGCTCGAGCTCGAACTCGGCTTCACCGGAAGAGCCGACCACTTGTTCCGGCGGAATCCCGTAGACGCGTTCGGCGAAAACGCGAAGGAATTCGATGCCGCCTCCGGATACGATGAACGTCTTGAAGCTGTTCGCCCTGAGAAAATCGAGCAGCTCGAGCATGGGTTGGTAGGCGAGCTCCGTGTACAGCCGGTTGAAGCGCGGATGCTGCGCCGTGGCGAGCCAATCGCGCGCACTCTTGCTGAAGTCGTCCGTCGTCATGCCCGAGTGAGTTGCGGCCATCACTTCAAGAAGCCCGTGTTCGCCGGCTTCCTTGAGCCTGTTCATGTCCCCTTCGAACAGCGCCTTGAAGGTCGGCTGCGTCTCCCATTCCGGATGCAATGATCGGAGCGCTTTCACGCGGTCCGACGCAAACTGAAGCTGGAAATAGATCGGCTGCTCCGCCCACAGGGTTCCGTCGTTGTCGAAGGTGGCGATGCGCTCCGCCGGCTTTACGAAATCCGGGTCGCCATAACGCGTGACACGGGTGACGAAATCGATGATCGAATTCTTCGCCGCGCCGTCGTTCCAGGAGGGCAGGGGATCCAGTTGCGCCTGCGCCGGCGCGATCGACGGTGACACCGTCGGTGCAAGCGTCGTCATAGCAAGTGCTCCCAATGTCGCGAGATAAAATTGGCGGACAGTCGATTGCATGTCGGACACTCCGCTACGCTTTGGCCGGAGTGCGCCGTCGTTCGCGAACCTCGACCACATCGCGTTCAAGGTAATAGTTGAGGAATGTGCGGATGACCGCGATGACGGCGAGCCGGCCGATGTCGTCCCACGTTGGAGCGACGGCGGTCTCGATGATGTCGGACGCGAGTTGGAACGTGAGGCCAGCGACGAGCCAGCGCGCGTAGCGCAGCCAGACCTCACGCATGTCGCGGTGCGTCCGGTTCGAATCGAGCATGAGGCGCAGGCCGCCCACGAACGCCTCGATCGTGCCGATTACGATGACGACGAGTGCGAGAATGTCGATCAGCAGCGCCGCATATTTTGTGGCGAAGATCAGCAGGGTTTCCACGCGCTGGCTCCGCTGAATCGCAGTTCGGCCTCACCGAGGGCTTCGCCGGTTCCGGGTTCCATGCTTGCGCTGCTTGGCCTGTTCCGGCAGCCTTCTAAGGGTAAAGAGAAGGTTAACGTAAGCTGGAGGAGTTCTTGGACTCGCGCTCATGCGGGTGCGTCGGAACGACATGCCCGTCCGTCGCGACGAGAGCTCGACGGAGATCAGATCCGGAGGAGACCTGGAAGTGATGGCATCCATTGCCTAGCCTCCGCGCCCGTGCGCGTGATCGCGGTGCATCCACCAGTTTGCGATGCGCGCAAACGGACCGCGCAGCAGCAGGTACGGAATGAACGCCAGCGCGACCGCAATCAGCAGTGCTTCCACTGGGTAGAAGGTGTCGAACACGCGGAGCTGATAGATTGTGTCAATGACCAGCCCGAAGAAGATGATGCGAGCCGTTGCGATCAGCCCCTCGTTCAGTCGCGCTCCGCGCTCGTCCGGTTTGTGCAGCACCGTCCAGAGGTACGGAGATCGGCCGGCGCGTGCGTCCTGAACTCCGTCATACAGAGCAGCAAGGGCTGCCATTGTCGGCTGTAACAGGAAGCGGAATGACATCGGCCCGTCGGACCGCTCAATCAGGTGGCGCCAGCCGCGCTCCCACGTCTCGATTTCCGAGCCGTGCCAGATCACTCCGGCTGCCAGCAGGACGAAACCGAGGAAGATGACGAGTCTTGCCGTCAAGGTGAGATTCCGCGTGCCTGCTTTCGTCATTGCGGCAGCCACCTTCTGTCCTCCCGCGCGCTCCGCTCGCCGCTAATCACGGCGCCTGACGCACCGAAATCCGACGTGAACTCGTTGAAGTGTCGACTGGCTGCGCGTGACGGGCGGCCGGCCGGTAGCGGCGGCAGTAGTTGGGCGCGCAGAGATGCGAGCCGCCTTTCAGGACCTTGCGCGAAATGTTGATGTTCGACTGGCAGGGATCGTAACTTTCGTCCTCACGCGCACCGCGCGGATTCTCCGGAATGCAGCAGGCTTTCTTTGCCTCGGCCGGATGCTTCGGCGCGTACCAGTCGGACGTCCATTCCCAGACGTTGCCGATCATGTCGAGAACCCCGTAGCCATTCGGCGGGTATGCATTGACGGGCGACGTACGCTGGAAGCCGTCGGCTGCGAGATTCTGGCGTGGAAACTCACCCTGCCAGGTGTTTGCCATCTGCCTGCCGCCGGGAGTGAATTCCCCGCCCCAGGCGAATTCGGCCTGATCGAGTCCGCCGCGTGCCGCGAACTCCCATTCGGCCTCGGTTGGTAGTTCCTTTCCCGCCCAGCGCGCATAGGCCTGCACGTCCGCAAAGCTCACATGCACGACAGGATGACTATCCAGACCGTTGAT
The DNA here is from genome assembly GCA_963711595.1 of uncultured Alphaproteobacteria bacterium. Lineage (GTDB taxonomy): Bacteria > Pseudomonadota > Alphaproteobacteria > Rhizobiales > Xanthobacteraceae > JAUSIF01. The sequence goes on along the minus strand of CAVQER010000003.1, from coordinate 97,781 downwards.
GCTGCTCTTCGGTCCGTATGGATGGCGCCAGCCCGCTCCCTTGAGAAAAGTCCACCACTGACTCCAATCTTTCAGATTGACCGGATGGTTCGCCGGCACAAACACAAGCGAACCCGCATACATCATGTGCGGTAGTGCACCGGGATAGTCCTTTGGATCGGGCACGATCTCCGCTGTCGTTACGTGTCCGGTTGCCCGTACAAATTCGCGAAACTGCCGGTTCGTGACGGGATGCTTGTCGATCCAGAACGCATCGACACTTACGCGATGCACCGGCGCTTCCTCGGGATAGTGACGGTCGGATCCCATTCGAAACGTGCCGCCCGGGATGAGCACCATGCCGTCCGTGGCCGGTGCGTCGGCCGGCGAAGGCGTGGATTTTCTGGGGCGTTCTGTGACTTCGAGGGAGACCGTTTCGGGCACTGCGAAAACTCCACAAACGCTGGATAAATAGGCTCTTCGTCAGTGAATCACCCGGGGTGGGGGTCACACCATCGGCGCATCCCCTGAGAAGGCATCCGGGGATCACCCGATGCGGGGCCGATGAAAAAAGCGCCGCCCGTTCTGAACGGACGGCGCAAGTTGGAGGAGACGCCTTGCGATTCGGTGCGAGCGATCTCGGCCTACGCAGGCAATCTCGCGCCCACGCTTTTCAGGCGGAAAGACAGGATGACCAGAAGCGCGCCGAAGATGATGGCGTAGAGTCCAATCAGCCAAACTAGGGCGAGTGCGCCGGCACCCGGGTTGAAGAGAAGCAGGCCGCCGAAGATCATTGAGATCGCTCCGCCGAGGGCGAGGATCCACCAGTCTTCGAGCTCCTTGCGTAGATTGAATGCCGCCGCGATTTCGAAGATCCCATGAACGAGTGCCCAGGCGCCGATGATCATCACGAGCATCATCGCGGTGATGCCGGGCCAGAAGTAGGTGATCGCGGCCGTGGCGATGCCGAGCAATCCGATCAGCAGGAGCCACCAAGCCGGAACTCCGTGATCGCGGCTGAAAATTGAAAACAGTGCGAACAGTCCGTCGACGAGCGCGTAAGCAGCGAAAAGGACGATGAGCGTGACGATGGTCAGTCCCGGCCACGCGAAGGCGAGAACGCCGAACGCAACAGCCGCGAGCCCGCGCAACAGCATGATCCACCAGCCCTTGGTGAGCGCATGAAGCTCGGTCGGCGTATGCGGAAACGGCAAGGCATGTTGTGTAGCCATGTGGTCAACTCCCTGCTGCGCAAAATCGTGGGCGGCTGCATTGCTTGGCTGACGGCCCGCGGTGGGGGAGGAGCCGACCGGGCCGACTGCCAAGATGCAGCCGCCGTCTCCTCAACCTGGCCATAGGATCGTTTCGCGCCGTTCCGCGCTATCGAAGCGATACCCCAGCGGCCCCCGGCAATTTCCCGGGGACAACCGGTAAGCTTCGATTCAAACACCGCCGAGATCAGCGCCGCCCGCCGCCGCCGCGCCCACCACCGCCACCACCACGTCCACCGCCGCCGCCACCGCGTCCACCACCGCCACTAAATCCTCCGCCGCCGCGTCCGCCGCCGCCGTGGAATCCACCGCCGCCACCCGGCCGCGGGCCGCCCGAAATGCTCGGTCCGCCGCCGCCGTGATGGGCCACTCGTCGTGTCGCCGCGCGCGCGTGCATCGTGAGAGCGATCGAGATGACCCGCCTGGCCCCCGCCTTTTTGCCCGCTCTGATTCTGCCAGCCACCATCGGTTCCGCGCTGATACACGTTCCCGTCTTTCCCAGCGTAGAGATCCTTGGGTCCGCCCTGGCTTGGCTTGCCCTTGCTTGCAGCGCCCTTGTCGGCGACTCCTTTGCCGGCGCCTCCCTTGCCCTTGTCGGCGGCACCTTTGCCCTTATCGCCTAGGCCCTTGTCCGCGACGGCTCGGTCTTCCTTCGGACCGACCTTGCCTTTGTCGCCGAGGCCTTTGTCGCCGACCTTGCCTTTATCGCCGACGCCCTTGTCACCGAGCTTGCCTTTGTCGCCGACGCCCTTGTCGCCAAGCTTGCCCTTGTCACCGAGGCCCTTGTCACCCAGCTTGCCCTTGTCTCCGAGCCCCGTGTCGCCGATCTTGCCTTTGTCTCCGAGTCCCTTGTCACCCAGCTTGCCTTTGTCGCCGAGCTTGCCGTCGGGTCCACGGATCGTATCGCGGTCAGCGACACGGTCACGAACATCGTCGCGCGGGCGAACTACGTTGTTGTCCCAGCGGTTGTAGATGTTGTCGCGGTCGAAGTGGATGTCACGGTTGAAGTTGACGTCGCCGTGGTCCCACCAATCGTTCCAAACGGAACCGGCAATCGCTCCCAGCACGAAACCGGTGCCGGCGCCCCACCAGAATCCGCCGCCGTAACCGTACGTCGGCATCCACGGGTACCAGTAGTCTTCGGCCCAGCCCGGGTAGTAGTAGCCGGTGCCGTAAACCACGACGCCATCTGGATTGATGACCGTGCCGTTGTACCCGGGCGTGTAACCGACGTGGACGTACTCCGGAGTCGAATCGTAGATCTTCACGTAGGTGACGTAGTGCAGCGGCGAGCTCGCCGGAATCGAATAGATCTCGACCGGTATCTTGTCGGCGACCACCCATGGTCCGGACGGAGAGGTCGCAACGAACCAGACGCCGCGGTCGACCGCGTAGTAGGACCCGTCACCGGCGACGATCACAGGCGTCCGGGTGTTAGCTATGTACTGGAGCGACGTGCCCTCGATCGGCTTCAACTGCGGGCTGCCGTCGAATTCCACCTTTGTGGTCGCCGTCTTCCGATTGACCGCCGCTGTTTGCGGGATCTGATTGTCAATCATGGCCTCGTCAGCCTGCGGCGTTCCGCTGACCGATGCGAGCACATCGCCTTTCGGATGACTCTCCGGAATCTTCGCGAAGTCCGCAGGGAGCTTGTTGTTTGGCACGTATTCCCACGGCCCGTTCGCCATGGACCTGGTGCGAAACCAGCGGCCTGACAGCAGCACGTAGTGGTCCTGCGTCGTCGTGTCGATCAACACGTGACTGGACATGTTGCCGACGTACAGGAGCTGCGTACTCGGTATCGGTGAGTACTCTACCTGGCCCGTCGACTGGAGCAGTTCCGTGGGCGTTGTGCTCACGTAGATAGTCGGCAGGACGCCCTTGCTCACTGCCGGCGCGATGTCTGCGGGCGGCTCGTCAAGCAGATCGGTCTCCTTGCCGACGCTCTTGATCACTGTTGCGAGAGCAGCCGGCGGATTCGGCGCCGGCGTCCACGGGCCGTCGATTGCGGATGCCTGCATCCAGCGCTTGAAAACGCGCAGGTAGTAGTCGCCGCTGGTCTCGTCGAGCACGATCAGAGCTCGAGTGTTGATCGCGCGACGAAGCTTCGTGTTCTGCACCGGCCGAAACACGGGATTGCCGTCGATGAGTATGAGCAGCGCCGGGGTACTGCTGTATATGATCCGGGGCACGTCGTTCTTGACGGGATGGGCTTGCGCCGCCTGCTTTTCCACGTCGCTCACCGCGAGCGTTGCCTTCAGCCGCTCCAGCGCGATCGTGCGTGCGCGAGCCGGGACGTTTGCCTTGATGATCCCAAGATACTCGTCGGTACGATCGGGTTCCGACGGGAAGTTGGCGCGTGTCACCTGCAGATCGTCCAGTGAGACAAGTCCAGCCTTCCGGTCGACGCTCGTGCGCGCGGAAAGCCAAATCACGCCGAGTGTGGGTTCCGGCGTGGATCCCTTGTTGATCGAGACGGCGGCTCGGCCCTCGATCTTGTCATCCTGCCAGCGGTCGATCTGCGGCTGGTGCACGACAATCTCGTAGCCCTCAGCCGAGAACACGCGCGGCCAGGGAGCCTCGCCGGGCACGGTCGCCTGCGGCGACCCTTTGGTCGCTTGTCCCTGTGCAACCGTATTCTGGTGGAGAAGGATCGCTAACGTAAGCGCGGCGACGATAATTCCGAAGACGATTGCGACGAATTTTCCGAAGGTACGCATGGCGACCCCCTCGTTAGTTTTTCGGGGGATTCCCGCGCATTCATGCGCACGGAACCATCAGGAGAATCCCCGAGATCGATGCGGATTAGCTCGCGCTCGACCGCGCCGCGGACGCCGCCGAAACAGGTGAGGTGGGCGAGCAGTTACGGATTGCAGCGCTGATAGTGGTAGTCGAGCTCCGGAAACTCAGGATTGAAGCGAACGAGTCTGTTCGCATCCAGCATCCGGACGGAGACGATCGCCGTGTCGAAAATGATCTGCGTTCGGCAATCGAGCGCGAAGGTGAGTGTCGCGCCAGACGTTTTCGTCGAGATGACGTTGCAGCTCGCGTTCGGTCCTTCGAACCGCTTGCCGTCGACGATGAAGCCGATGTTCGCCATGTTGTCGCGGTTCACGCTGAGCTTGCCGCCTTTCCTGGAAAACATCTCTGCGCAGGAACTGCTGGTCGAGGCCCAAGCGCCCTGCAACTCCTCGAGCGAGGCAGCCAGGGAGGGACTGGCGGCTAGACCGAGAGCCAAACCCAGGAGCGCGCTGCGCATAATAAGGAGGAACACCAGGATACCAGTCAGCCAGGATGTGCCGGGTTAGCTGGCACAATTGCCGGGCTCATTGCCTGCGTGATGACGCGTCCGCAATCGTTCGGATCGTAGATGTCCGCGCGGTGGAAAAGCCCCTCGCGCGCGAGGTCGTGCGCTGCCGACGTTGGAGTGAGGCCCGTCTTCCGTTGCCACTCGTTGGGATGGGTGGGCGGGCTGCAGCGAATGATGTCGAGCATCGCTGCGTGAAGCGGCATGTGGACGAGCGACGCCGAGCCAGTCGGTCTGACAAGATACGCGGACGCAACGAACGCCGCGAACACGACGATCGCGCCGACGATGTACGAACCGAAAACGAAGTAAGGGAGCCGCATTTTCTGGAGTCCGGCTAGCGGCGGCGGCTCTATTCAGTCGGGAGAAGGAAACCTGCCGGGTTTGTTTTCTTCCGAGCAGAGCCGCCGCCGGCTCTTGCGAGCGGGGCGATTGAACTCCCAGCCGCGATCCTTCGCTATCGGGCGGTCGCCGGGGTCCGGATCGGGCGAACACCTGAGCAAACTCGCTCGGCTTGAATAAAAAGCGGTGCATTTGAGACCCACGCGCCAGGCAATCGCATTCATGCGTCATCGCGAATTGTGGCGGCGCATTCGGAAAACGAACGCCATCACGTTTTCGCGACGCGTTCACTCGTCTCGACGCGAGTCGTTGCAATCACTCAATTCATCGGTCGGTCAGCAGCAAATTGCCGAAGGCTTAGATACAATTTCTCCATCCCAGGATACCACTTTGGAACTTGAGTGGCGGCATCCTCGCACATCGGCACTAGAGAACTGGGGAGGTCGCCCGATGCAGGCGGGAGAACGACTGGCCTCGGTCCGCAAGAATCAGCTGGCCGGAGCCTTAGAGAAATACCCGACAAGCCAGGCAAGCGAGTCGCGCAGAGACAGGAGCGACTCCCATTTCGTGGTGTCGAAGCTTGCGAGTGGCGGCTTCCACATCGACTCATTCGATGACGCTTTTGCGGAGTCGCTGGGAAAGCGCCAGCTCGCGCGCGGCAAGCACCTAAGCGCGGCCCTTCCGGGCTCGATCTGCGAAGCGGTCGAGCATCATCTCGGCAAATGCGTCGAAGCGCGCAGCGGCGTGGAATTCAAGATTCCGGTGCGCCGCAACGGCATTGAGACGCTTTGGAAGTTCACGCTGACCCCCTTGCAGGATACGCCGCGCGGCGAGGCGCAAGTCATCGCGCGCGCGAGCGCTGTGGCGGAAGAACCCGTCGGCGAACAGGACCACGACCACGAGATTGATCCAAAACTTCTCGAACGGCTCGCGGCGACGACGCACGACATTCTCTACGTGGCCGACCTCGCCGAGCGGAAGATCACGTACATCAATCAGCGCGTACAGCGCATCCTTGGCTATGATGCGGGAGATCTGCAGAATTGCGAAGCCTCGTTCCTTTTCAACCTTGTGCATCCGAGCGATCAGGAAATTGTCGCGGAGCATCTTTCGGCCTTGTCGCAGCTGCGCGATCGCGAGATCCGCTCCGTTGAATATCGTGCGCGGCGGGCGGACGGACACTACGTCTGGCTGCGCAGCAGTGACACGGTCCTGAAGCGCACGAAGGGTGTCGTGAATCAGATCATCGGCTCGGCGATCGACGTCAGCGACAACCGGCATCTCCTAGAAGATCTCAAGCGAATCTCGAGCCGCTTGCTTGAGACGCAGAACCAGGAGCGTCGGCGGATCGCCCGCGAACTTCACGACTCTACCGCGCAACATCTGGTAGCGGTCGGCCTTGCGGTGGCGAGGCTCGATAACCTGCTTCGACCCAACCTCGCCGGCCTGAACGCCGGCGAGGAAGTCGGAGAAATTATCGCCGAGCTTCGGCAGGTTTCGCGCGAAGCGCAGCGTGAGATTCGCGCGTTCAGCTATCTGCTGCATCCGCCGATTCTGGAATCGCTCGGCCTTGGCGACGCATTGCGGCGTTTTGTGACGGGCTTCTCGCGGCGAACCCGCATCCAAGCGCGGCTTTCGATCGCAAACGACTTCTCGTGCGGCTCGCACGGCATATCGACGGCACTGATGCGCGTGGCACAGGAGGCGCTAATCAACGTCTTCCGGCATGCGCGGGCGACAGAAGTGCGCATCTCCTTGAGCAACAAGAACCGGCACACGGTTCTCGAGATTCGCGACAACGGGAAAGGCTTTCCGAACGCATCGAATGTCGAAGACGACTCTGCTTTCGGCGTCGGGATTTTGGGTATGCGCGCGCGAGTTCAGCAGTTCCGCGGCGAACTAGAGCTTACGAGCGACTCCAAGGGCACCCTGATCCGCGCAAGCATTCCGGAGCGGGCCGCGTCCATCGTGGAAACGGCCGCCTGATGGGGCTTTCTGGTGGGGCCGGGCGATCCTAGGCCTGGATCAGCTTGCTGCGGACGGCATAGCGGACGAGTTCCGCGGTCGAATGGATCTTAAGTTTGCGCATCGAAACCGCGCGGTGCGTCTCCACGGTTTTCACGCTGATCCCGGTGATCTTCGCGATCTTCTTGTTGCTGTAGCCTTCCGCAACGAGCTGAACGATCTCGCGCTCGCGCGGCGTGAGGGGGCTGTGGTTCGCCCCCATCTCGCGCTGGCCGGCAATTGAATCAAACAGAAGATCGGCGATCTGGGTCGAAAGAAACGGACGGTGGCGGGATAGCGCTTCAACGGCGGGAACAATCTGTTGGTCCGCCTCGGATTTGAGCAGGCAGCCGCGCGCGCCGACGTGTAGCGCCTCGCGGATCACCTCCTCGCTGTCATGCATTGTGAAGATTAGGACTTCGGACCCGGGCGCGCATTTGTGGATCTGTCGCGTCGCATCGACCCCGTTCAGCACGGGTAGCGAGATATCCAGCACCACGACGTCCGGCTGTTGTTCCGCGGCCATCTCGACCGCCTCGCGGCCGTTCGAGGCCTCGCCGCATACCTCGAATCCCCGATGCGCCTCGAGAAGCGCACGCACACCCCTCCGTACAACCGCGTGATCGTCGGCCAGCAAGATTCTTGTCATCTCGGGTCCTAAGACGCGGTCCGGCGGGACATTCGACACTCAAAGTCATAATGCTTCGAGAATCTAATTGCGAAATTTAGAAGAGAGTTCGCGGCGCGATTTTTGGAATCAAGTCGAATCGGTCAGTTGATGAGCCGCTTCTGCCCGTCGATGCTGAAGAGGTGCAGCTTGTCGCGGCCTGCAACGGCTGTCACGCGCTCGCCCGTCGCCGGCGCCGATTGCCCCGGCAGGCGGACGATGATGTCGCCGCCACGCTCGAGTGCACCGTACACGAACGTTTCGGGGCCGACCCGTTCGACCGCCCCCACGGTCAGATCGAGCGAAATACCGCCGGCCGGCTGCGAACCGTCCGTGGATAGCTCGAGATCTTCCGGGCGCATGCCGAGTATGGCACCTTCCGCCGGCACGTGGCTCGCGGCGCCATCGACCAGCTTCGCTGCGTCCGCATGGTTCATCGTCAACAGATTCATCGGCGGCGCGCCGATGAACGACGCGACAAAGGTGGTCGCGGGCCGCTCATAGACGGCAAGCGGCGGTCCGATCTGCTCGACGCGGCCCGCATTCATCACGACCAGCATGTCCGCGAGCGTCATCGCTTCCAGCTGATCGTGCGTAACGTAGATCGAAGTTGTCGCAAGCGCGCGCTGCAATTTCCGGATTTCCACGCGCATGGACACGCGAAGCTTGGCATCGAGATTAGACAGTGGCTCGTCGAACAGGAACACCTTGGGCTTGCGTACGATCGCCCGCCCCATCGCAACGCGTTGTCGCTGGCCGCCGGAAAGCTCTCGCGGACGGCGCTTCAGTAGCTGCTCGATCTCGAGGATCCGCGCCGCCTCGCGCACCCGCGTTTCTATCTCCGGTTTCGGCGTGCCTCGGTTGCGCAAGCCGTAGGCGAGGTTGTCGAACACGTTCATGTGCGGGTAGAGCGCGTAGTTCTGGAACACCATCGCGATGTCGCGTTCCGACGGTTCGACGTCGTTCACCACCCCGCCGCCGATGCGGACCTCGCCGGAAGTCACCGTTTCGAGTCCCGCGATCATGCGTAGAAGAGTCGATTTTCCGCAGCCGGAAGGCCCGACCAGCACGCAGAAATGCCCGTCCGGCACGGCGAAACTGACGCCTTTAACGGCGGAAACATCGCCCGCGTAGACCTTCCGCGCGTCCTGCAGGGACACTTCCGCCATCGGGCGCTCCTACTTTTCCGTCTCGATCAGGCCGCGCACGAACAAACGCTGCATCGTGATGACCACGAACACAGGCGGCAGCATCGCGAGCATCACTGTCGCCATCACGAGCTGCCATTCCGTGAGCGCGTCAGATGTCACGATCATTTTCTTGATGCCGATGATGATCGTCTGCATGTCGTCGCGCGTGGTGATGAGGAGCGGCCACAGGTACTGATTCCAGCCGTAGATGAACAGGATCACGAACAAGGCCGCCATGTTGGTTCGCGAGAGCGGCAGCAACGTATCCTTGAAGAAGCGGAACGGCCCTGCGCCGTCGATGCGGGAGGCCTCTACGAGTTCATCCGGCACCGTCATGAAGAACTGACGAAACAACAATGTCGCTGTGGCGGACGCGATCAAAGGCAGCGTGAGGCCGGTATAGGTGTCGAGCAGGTTGAGATCGGCAGCTACCTTGTACGTCGGATAGATGCGTACCTCGACCGGTAGCATCAGCGTGATGAAGATGATCCAGAAGGCCGCCATCCGGAAGGGAAAGCGGAAGTAGACGACCGCATAGGCGGAGATGATCGAGATCGCGATCTTGCCGCAGGCGATCACCATCGCCATCACGAAACTGTTGACGATCATCGTTGCGACAGGCTCGCGCGTGGTCGCGCTGGTGCCGACGAAGATCGTCCGATAGTAGTTCTGGTAGAAATAGGGGCCGGGCGTGATCGGCATCTGCCCGTTGGCGATGCTTGCCGCATCGTGGGTCGAACCGACGAAGGCGAGATACACCGGAAACGCGACGATCGCGACCCCGATCCAGAGGATGACGTGCGGGACGATGTTTCCGATGCGTTTGCGTTCGACCATCAGTACGTCACCTTGCGCTCGATGTATCGGAACTGGATTGCCGTCAGTCCGATCACGATGACCATGAGGATCACCGACTGCGCGGCCGAGCCGCCGAGATCGCCGCCGAGGCGCCCATCGGCATAGACCTTAAAGACCAGCGTCTCCGTGGCCTTAGCCGGACCGCCCCCGGTCATCGCATCGATCACGCCGAACGTGTCGAAGAAGGCGTAAACGATGTTGACGACGAGCAGAAAGAAAGTCGTTGGCGACAGGAGGGGAAATACGATCGTCCAGAAGCGGCGTGTCGAACGCGCGCCGTCGATTGCCGCGGCCTCGATGATGCTGCGCGGGATTGCGGCGAGACCGGCAAGAAAGAACAGGAAGTTGTAGGAAATCTGCTTCCATGCGGCCGCAAGCACCACCATGGTCATTGCGTCGTTGCCGTTGAGCAGCGGGTTCCACGCGATCCCCAGCTCGCGCAAGCCGCGTGCGATGATGCCAAGCGAGGGGTGCAGCATGAACACCCAGAGCACGCCCGCGACAGCGGGCGCAACGGCATAGGGCCAGATCAGCAGCGTCCGGTAGGCGGTGGCCGCGCGCAGCGGCTTGTCGGCCATGACCGCGAGCAACAGCGCGCTCGACAGTGAGATCAGACTGACTGCGGTGGAAAAGACGAGCGTGTTGACGATCGTATTGTAGTAGTCGGGATCGGTGAGGAGCGTGACGTAGTTTTCCAGCCAGACGAACGTCGTTTGCAGGCCAAAGGCGTCCTGCAACAGGAACGACTGCCACACCGCCTGGCTCGCCGGCCAATAGAAGAAGACAATGGTGACGACGATCTGCGGCGCGAGCAGCGCGAAAGGCAGAAGCCGATTCCCGAAAATGGCGCGTTTCTGCATGGGGTCGGGTTACTCGTGCGCCGTCGGCGGCTCGTGGGATTCCTGGCCGAACCATAGCCAGTAGCCGTCCGGATCGCGAAGCTCGAATTCTTTCATACCGTAGTCGGTGACGCGCAGCTCCGTCACAGGAAGGCGCTTCGCCTTCCACGCCGCGTGCAGCGCCTCCACGTTGTCCGGGTAGAAATAGAAGATCTGAAAGTCCTTCGCGCGCTGCGGAAGATCCTTCATTTCATCCGCGGGCGGGCGGTTGAACATCAACTTGGTGCCGTCCCGCGCGAGCATGCACCAGGCTGGCTCCGGGTCGCCAAATTTGTTCACGACGTGAAAACCCAAGCGGTCGCAGTAAAACGAAATTGTCCGATTGAGATCGGATACGCTCAACATCGGAACAACTGTCGTGAGTTTCATGCCCCATGCCCCAGAAGGGGCGGAGCGGGGTGCAATCGGCCCCGCTCCACTATTCGCACTTAGCGCGTAACTGTGCGTTCAAACTGGCGCAGCATGGCGTTACCGCGCGTCACCGCGGCGTCAAGCGCCTCCTTCGCGGATTTCTTGCCGGCGAGCGCCAACTCGATTTCCTCGGACCAGACGTCCCGCAGCTGGACCATGTTGCCGAACCGCAGGCCACGCGAATTGTCGGTCGGCTCCTTGTTGGTCAGCTCGAGAAGCGGAGTCTCGAGATAGGCCGCGTCCTTGTAGTAGCCCGAGGCCTTGTTCTTTGCGTATGCCTCCTTGGTGATCGGGAGATACCCCGACGCCTTGTAAATCGCGATCTGGCGATCGGTGTCGGAGAGGAACGCGAAGAACTTCGCGACTCCCTTGTATTCCTCCGGCTTCTTGCCACCCATGACCCAGAGCGACGCCCCGCCGATGATCGAGTTCTGTGGCGCGCCGGCGACATCCGGGTAGTAAGGCATCGGTGCGTTGCGCCATTCGAACTTGGCGTTGTTCTTCACGTTTCCGAAGAAGGCTGAGGAGGTCAGGAAGATCGGGCATTCGCCGGATGTAAAGCGACCTTCTCCGGCGTTCGTGCGGCCAGAATAGTCATAAGTCTTGTCTTTCTGCAGGTCGATGAGGTTTTGCAAGTGCTTGACGTGCATCGGCGAGTTGAATTGCAATTCCGTGTCGAAACCGCCGAGCCCGTTTGCCTTGGAGCCAATGGGTACGTTGTGCCAAGCAGAGAACTGCTCGATGTTCACCCACGTCGCCCAGGCGTTGGAAAATCCGCAGTTGCTGTAGCCCGCAGCCTTCAGCTTCTTTGCCGCTTCGAAAACTTCGGGCCAGGTTTTCGGTGGTGAGCTGGGATCTAGGCCGGCCTTCTTAAATCCATCGACGTTGATCCACATCACCGTCGATGAGGAATTGAACGGGAACGAGAGCATCTCGCCCTTTGTCGTCGAGTAGTAGCCGGTGATCGCCGGCAGATACGCCTGCGGGTCGAACTTCTCGCCAAACTCTTTCATCAGAACATGCACGGGCTTCACCGCGCCCGTTGCCGCCATCATCGTCGCCGTTCCGACTTCGAACACCTGCATGATGTGCGGCGCATTGCCTGCCCGGAACGCAGCAATGCCAGCGTTCATCGTGTCCGGATAGCTGCCCTTGTAGGTTGGGACAACTTTGTAGTCCTTCTGCGATTCGTTGAATTCGTTGGCGAGCTTTACAATGACGTCGTTGTTGCCGCCGGTCATCGCGTGCCACCACTGAATTTCGATCTGCGCGTGCGCAGGTGTCGCGGCTCCAAACAACGCCGCTACGGCGGCAGCAATCGCAAATTTGCGAACAGGCATGCTCTCCTCCCTCCATTGTCGTCGCCGAAGCGACAGTCCCGTCTATTTACCGACGATGACGGCGCCGTGACTGCGGCGGTCTTTGCCGGGAGCGGGAATTGGCGTGGACGATAGCATAGGGCGCCCCCAACGGAACGCTAGCTATCCCTTGCCCGGAGGGCGAAACGGTTCCGATGCGCCGGTCAGTCTTTGCGTTTTCGTCGCGGCCAGCGGTTCGTGAATTTCGCGTTGCCGAGCCCAGTACCGATCGTCAGGATCGCCCAATCCGTCACGTCCTGCATGCGGGGGAGCTCGCTAAGACCCTGCACGACCGCGTCATTGTGCATAAGCACGACCGTCTCTAGTCCGCGAACGATGCGCACGTCCTGTCGTAGCCGCAGCGGGAGGTTGAAGCGGTCCGCCTCCCAATTGCCGGGCAGGTTCTGCGCGCCGCGGTCGATCGCGCCGTCAATGCGGGTACGCCCGGGACAGCCGATACCGATAAATGGCGCGAGCCGGATCTTCGCACGCCTCGCCTCGCGCACCATTCTTCGCAACATCTTCGTCAGTTCGTCCACGGCTTCGGCGCGATCCGGATCCTCATCCGCGTGTTCCCAGATCACTGATTGCTGAACTCGTGCCCTGACTAGGCTGCGGGACTTCTTGATCTTCAGTTCCAACACACCCGCACGGATGTTGGTGCCGCCGATATCGATCGCCAGAATCCCGTCGTAGCCTGCGAGTACCCAGCTCGGCACAAGGTAAGCCGCGCCCAACAGGCCGGCTTCATCGGGGTCGGCGCGGATCGGGCGCAAGTCGATCCGAATTTTCTTCTCGTTCAAGAGGTGCTGCGCACGGCCGATGATGTATTCCCCGAGCCGTCCCGAACGCGTTCCGCCGCCAACCGCGATCCGTTCCACTCGTTTCCATTCGGGAAGTTTTAGAAAACGCCGAACGACTTGCACGAGACGCTCGGCAAATTCGTCGATTGCAGCATGCACCACGCCCTGCGCGGCGTGCCCGCCTTTTCTCAGCACGCGAGTCACGAGTTTTTTGCCGATTTTGTCGTCGGGCAGGTCGCCAAATGGATCTCGTCCGTTCTTTCGGGCAAGGTGCCGGTGCTTTCGCACCAGATCGAACAGCGCCTGCTTGTTCGCCTTGTCCCCGACGAAACGGCGATTCTCGCGAAATTCGATGTTGTAGTTCTCGACATCGACCAACGGCAGCCGCGCGGCGCCGTGAAAGCTGAACGGCACACGTTCGGAAAGGTCGCGATCCGCCGTCTGTGCGATCTTCTTTGAAACGCTGCCCGCCATTGAAATCCTCTATCGGCCGCCACATGGAACGCGTAGCGCCAAGTTTCGTTCGCTGAAATCGGAACTGGAAACGGGAGCCGCGCGTTTCAAAATGGCGCAGGCCCACCCTGCGATCTCATGGGCAACTGCGCGGCGAATAGACGGCCTTGCTCCGCAACGCGGACGGGGCCGTCACGCTTTGGAGGTCGGAGAATCTGCGTTCTGCTACCGATCGGCCCGTCCAAACTCGCGCCGCAATGCGTCCTTCGCGCTGTTCAGAACTTTTCGGCGTTCGCGCGGAAGGTCGCGGCCCGCACGATTGATATAGAACGTCAGCATCGACATCGCCGAACGATACGGCTCCGACTTGCGTCGCTTGCTTCGCTCCGCCGAACGCTTGAGCGATGCGGCGATCCGTTTCGGATTTGTCCAGGTGAACACCCCGCGATCCAGATCGAGCGCGTTGCTTTCACGCGTCACCCGATTGGACCAGCGTGTTGCGGTCCTTTTGCGTTTCGCCATGGTCCCACTCCGGCGCCGCCGATGAGACTGCAATTGCCCAGTCGTTTTTGGGTTCCGCGAACGGCGACGTGGCCAGGGGGAACCATGATCCGCGCATTCCGTTGACTTCGGGGCCAGCCAAACAATCTGCAAATGACGAATATTGTAGCGATCACGCTCAATCCATCGATCGATATATCGACTTCCGTAGACCGCCTTACACCGGTGCGGAAACTTCGGTGCGCCACACCGCGCGTCTATCCCGGCGGTGGCGGTGTGAATGTCGCCCGCGTTGCGGTCCGTTTGGGCGCCGACGTCGAGCTGATTTATCCGACCGGCGGCGCGACCGGTCAGTTGCTGCGCCGGCTGGTCGACCGCGAGGGCATCCCCAATCTTGCGATCGACCTCAAGGAAGAGACACGCGAGGACTTCACGGTGCTGGAGGAGGCGACCGGCGCCGAGTATCGGTTTGTGTTGCCGGGTCCGCAATTCGTCGAGGCGGAATGGCGCCAATGCCTGAATGCGCTTGTCGCTCTCCAGGCCAAACCGGATTTCATCGTGGGGAGTGGAAGCTTGCCGCCCGGGGTGCCCATCGACTTCTACGCGCGCGTCGCGCGCCACGCGGCAAAAACCGGGGCACGCTTCGTGCTCGACACGTCCGGCGACGCGTTGGCCGCGGCCCTTCAGGAAGGGGTTTTCCTGGTCAAACCGAATCTGCGCGAGTTGAATGAACTGCTGCGGTTCGAGGCGGAAGATGACGCATCGCTGATCGAAGCGAGCCGTCGCATGATCGACGGCAACCATGCGGAGATGGTAGCGCTGTCGCTCGGCGATCTCGGCGCATTGCTAGTGACGCGCGATCGCGCCTGGCGCGCGCACGCGCCACACATCCACATGGTGAGCGCAGTCGGAGCAGGCGACAGCTTCCTCGGTGCGCTGCTTTGGGCCCTGGTCTCAAACCATTCGATGCCGGATGCACTCCGCTACGCGGTTGCCGCGGGCGCGGCCGCGGTGCTCTCGCCCGGCACGGCTTTGTGCGATCGCAACGATGTGGAACGCCTGCGTCCGGCGGTTCAGGTGGACGAGGTCCAGGCGCGCGCGGGCGCCTGGCATTAGCGCGCAACGCGGCCGCTTGCGGATCGCGCCTTCGTCAGCTCTCGAATGGATGTTGCCGCTGTCTTTTCTTTAGGACCGGTCGCGGGCTCCAAATTGAGTCCGTCCGGGAACAGCGAGAGATCCTCCTCTGCGCCAGTAAGTGTCATCAGGAATCGTTCGCCCCACAGCGCGATGTCATTTTCACTGAGATTCTTGAAATTCAATTGGTGACGCTCGCGCCGTTCCTCGGCGGGCATTTCCAGGGCGCGGGCGATCGCCTCAGCGACCGAACCCGTGTCGTATGGGTTGACGAGCAACGCACCCTCGCATTCCTTCGATGCGCCGGCGAAACGCGAGAGAATGAGAACGCCTGGATCGTCCGGGTTCTGCGATGCGGCAAATTCCTTGGCGACAAGGTTCATCCCGTCGCGCAGCGGCGTGACAAGCCCGACTCGCGAGCACCGATACAGTCCGGCAAGCGACGAGCGCGGGTACGACTGATTGACATAGCGGATCGGTGTCCAGTCGACGTCGCCAAGGCTTCCATTTATGCGTCCGGCCGTCGTGCTGACCTGCTGCTCGACCTCGACGTACTCGCGGATCTTGAAGCGGCTGCGCGGCGTGATCTGCAAATAGGTGACTTGGCCGCGCCAGTTTTGATGCGCGCGCAGGAAGTTCTCAAACGCCTCCATGCGCGGAACGATGCCTTTGCTGTAGTCGAGGCGGTCGACGCCGATGATCATCGCGCGTCCCGACAGACTGTCGGTAACGCGTCTGACGAACTGCGAACGCTCGCCCCGTTCGGCCCACTGGCGCAGTTCCGATGCCGCGACTCCGACTGGAAAGACGCCGACCTGCACGGCGCGTCCATTGGCCAAGAACACTTTCAAATCGCGGCTCGGCACCTTGCACTCGGTGATGAGATAGCGGGCGAAGTTCAGACTGTCGGTCTCCGTCTGGAAGCCAACCAGGTCGTAATGCGTCAGCGTCGGAAACAGGCGCTCGTGGCTGGGAAGTGCGGTGAGGATTTCGCTCGGCGGCAGCGGAATGTGCAGGAAAAAGCCGATCTTGTTGCGATGGCCTCGCTCCCGCAGCGCAGCGGCAAGCGGAATCAGATGATAGTCGTGCACCCAGACGACGTCGTCGGGCCGCAGGATCTTGTGCAGCTCGTCGGCGAAATGGTCGTTTACCCGCAGATAACCGGTCAGATCGCGCAGTGAGTATTCTGCGAGATCGAGCCGATAATGAAGGATCGGCCACAGCACGCGATTGGCGAAGCCGTTGTAGTACTCGCGATGATCTTCTTCGGTAAGATCGGTGACGATGAATTTGAGCGCTTCGGCGCCGATTTCGCGCGTCTCGACGTCATCTTTTTCGTCGACGACGCGGCCGCTCCAGCCGAACCAGATCCCCGGATACTTCTTGAAGACCGCCTGCAACGCGACTTCGAGGCCGCCCGCGCGACCGCCGGCGCGTGTCGGAAACGACACGCGGTTCGAAACGACGACTAGCCGCGCCAATATCGATCCTCCCAGCTTCGCGAGAGGCGCATGGCGGAAAGGATCATACCCGCCATGGAATAAGTCTGCGGGAAGTTTCCCCAGAGTTGACCGCTCTGCGGATCGATGTCCTCGGAAAGCAGTCCGTATCGATTTCGCCGTTCGAGAGCATCGACAAATAACTCGCGAGCTTCTTCCCGCCGGCCCAGCGACCACCAGGCGTCGATCAACCAGAAACGACAAACGAGAAATGCAGTTTCGGGCAAACCGAAATCGTCGGCGGTCGCATAGCGCATAACATTATTGTGTTGGAAAAGTTCCTTTTCGATGGCGGAAACGGTACTTGCGAAGCGCGGATCGCTCGCTTCCAGCAATCCGAGTTCCGCAAGGAGCAGACAACTTGCGTCAAGATCCTCGGAATCGAACGCGACCGTGAACGCCTGGCGTTTCTCGTTCCACGCGCGCTCCAGGAGAGGCTTGCGAATTGCTTCCGCCTTGGCGTCCCAATACTGCGCGCGCTCGCCGTGTCCGATGTGGGCCGCGATCGCAGCGAGCCGGTTGCAGCCGGCCCAGCACATCGCTGCCGAATAAGTGTGCACGCGGGTGCGTTGCCGGTACTCCCAGATGCCTGCGTCAGGCTCCAGCGCATATCTCGCGGCCTTTTCGCCGATAGGCTCGAGAAACCGAAACAGATTCTCGTCGCCCGGAGTTCGGCAGCCGCTGGTCGAAGAACATCGGGAGCGCGGCAAGGATGATGCTCCCGTAGACATCGTGCTGTTGCTGTTCGGCCGCCGCATTTCCGATGCGCACCGGCCCATTGCCGAAATAGCCGGCAAGCAGATCGGCGGTGCGCTCGGGCATCGGGTCGGACGGAACGATGCCGTACACCGGGCGCAGCGGCTCGCTTTCGCTCGTCGACGCAATACCAAGAATAAAGGAGATGAAGTCTTCCATCGTGCGCGTCGCACCGATGCGGCTCAACGCCTTCACGACGAAATAGGCGTCGCGCAGCCAGCAATAGCGATAGTCCCAGTTGCGGCCGGATCCCTGCGCTTCCGGAATCGACGTCGTATGCGCCGCGACGATGCCGCCGGTTTCCTCGAAGTTGCTGAGCTTCAATGTGATCGCGGCGCGGATCACGGCGCCTTGCCAATCATAGGAGAGCGACAGCCCGCGGACCCAATCCGTCCAGTAGTCCAATGTGCGGGTGAGGAGGTCGCGACCGGTCGCAGCAAGCTCGCCCGGGAACGGCTCATCGGCACTGAAGACAAGATAAAGCGGTCGCGTGAGAACGAACGCAGCTTCGCTTTCGATGTAGGAGAGCGGCGCGTCGGTGGTGAGCCGGACGACGCTCTTCTCGCCCCAGTAGGTGATGTGATTGCTGCCAAGCGAATGGCGCGAGATCGGCCGGCCGTAATCGTCGCATGGCCGGACGCGAATCGAGATGCGCGGCATTCCTGACAGCGGCTCGATGATCCGAATGAGTTGCGGCGGCTTCGTCATGCGGCCGAAATTTCGGAAGCGCGGAGCGAAGTCCGTGACTTGCACCGTCGCTCCGTTCATGTCGGTAAGTGTCGTGCGAACGATGGCGCTGTTCCTGACGTACTCGGAATGACTGCGGACGAAGCCGTCCAGGACGACGTCCGTGAGCCCCTTTTCTTCATTGCCGGCGAGCAGGCGACAAAAGACTGGGTCGCTGTCGAAGCGAGGAAAGCACCACCAGACGACGCGCGCGCGAGGATCGATCAGCGCGGCGATGCGTCCGTTCCCGACGACCGCAAGGTCAAGTCCCTGTTCGCTCATTGCTCGGCGACTCTCTGCGCCAACCGATCGAGCCAGAGCCGAACCTCTGAAGGCGTGTTGAACATGCCGGAAACCCCCGGAATCAGCCGGCCGACGGAAATCCCGGTGCCCCGGACGTCCGAAAGAATGGCGAACACCGCCTCATCGGTGATGTCGTCACCGATGAATATCGGCTTGCGTCCGCGGAAGGGCGGGAGCTCCATCAATTCGAGCACAGCGGTGCCTTTGTTGAATCCGGTCGGCTTGACTTCGATCACGAATTTCCCCGGCAGGAGTTCATACGCTCCGGTGGCAAGCCCGGCTGTCATCCCGGCCACCGCCGTGCGCAGGTCGGGTCCGAGTTGGGGTGCTCCGCGATAGTGCACGGCGATCGAATAACCCTTGTCCTCGATGTAGACGCCTCGCGTCGCGAGGGCGAGCAGCTGGCGCCGCAACCGTTCTTCGAGCAGTGGCACACGCCGACGCAACACCTTTCCCTTTGTCACCGTCGGCCTGATCTCGGCACCGTGGCCGCCGATCGCCGGCAATTCGAGCGGCGCAAAGATGCCGTCAATGTCCTTCAGCGGCCGTCCGCTTACGAGAGCGAGAGCGCCGCTCGTCCATTTCCACAGAGTCGTGAGCGTGCCCTGCAGCGAGGAGGGCACGAGCACGCCAGCCGGTGTTGGTGCAAGGTCGAGCAGCGTCCCGTCGATGTCGAGCAAGATCGCGTGCCGCGCGAACTCGAACGACTTCGCGTGCTGCATGACACTCTCATTGAGCGTCTGCGCACCTTGTCGACCAGAAGCGTTACTAGACGATCGTTTCGGCTGGCTTTGAATGACTGGAGTCCCGCTTTTCTCCATATTCAATCGATATCGGCGCCACGTCGTTCTAAGATAACGGGCGAATGTGACCGAAGTTCCATGCGGCGAAATGGCAAGGAAGTGAGCGCAACGAGTGGCTGAAACCGCCCAATATCTAGTCGCCGATGTTGGCGGCACGAATACGCGTATTGCCGTCGGCGGCACGGACGGACTGTTGCGGGGCGAAACGTACAAGAATGACGACGTAAAGGACCTAGTCGCCACATTGCGCGAAGCGGTCACCGGACTCGGCGCGACGCGACCGCGCTTTGCCGTTCTCGCTGTCGCCGGGCCGACGGAGAACGAGGAAATCCGTCTTACGAACCGTCCCTGGACATTCTCCCGGGCCGCAATCACGGAAGCGCTCGACCTGGACGAGCTCATCGTCGTGAACGATTTCTTTGCCGTCGCGCATGCGCTACCCGCGCTCGGCCAGGATGAGCTCATGCCGCTCGGCATGCAGACCGCGAGCAAGGAGGGCAACCTGCTCGCGTGCGGACCGGGCACCGGGTTTGGGGTTTCGGCGTTAGTGCGCTCGGGAAGGGCGCCGATCGCTGTGTCGAGTGAAGCCGGTCACATGCGGCTCGGCGCCGCGACGGCGGACGAAGCACGGGTGGTCGGCCATCTCGCCCGGGACCGCGGCGCCGTGGCAGTCGAAGACGTGCTGTCGGGCAGGGGACTGGTTGCCGCGCACACGATTCTCACCGGACACAATGCTACGACCGGAGCCATCATCGACGCCGCGAAAAATGGAAATGCCGAAGCGCGAGCGACCGTGAATTTCGTCTTGGCCGTTTTCGGCCGCGTGGCAGGCGATCTCGCGCTCGCCTTTGACGCGCGCGCCGGTGTGTACATCGCTGGCGGCCTTGGCCTGGCGCTTGCCGAACTGTATGCGGGTTCGCCGTTCGACGAGGCGTTTCGCGACCATCCGCCTTATCAGGATCGGCTCGCTGCCATCCCCGTGCACGTCATCATGCATCCGTTTCCCGGGCTGGTCGGCGCGCAGCAAATCGCGCTCGCTCACTTGCGACGTTCAGCCTCTTGATCTGGATCGAAGTCGACTCGCAAGATCGCGTCCTAAACGGGCGGGGGTGCGATTGAGCGACGACGTTTTCTTGATTGTCGGCGGCGGGCTCGGGGGCCTCGCGGCGGCGCTTGCCTTGGCGCGCAAAGGCCGCCGCTCAATCGTGCTCGAACAGGCACAGCAATTCGGGGAAATCGGCGCCGGAATACAGCTGGCTCCGAACGCGTTTCACTCGTTCGACGCGCTGGGCGTCGGCGAACGCGCGCAACGCGGCGCCGTGTTCGTGGACGAATTGGTCCTGATGGATGCGGTCGGAGGCGAACGCATCACGAGCATTCCCGTCGGCGAAGCGTTCCGGAACCGCTTCGGCAATCCGTACGCGGTCGTGCATCGTGCCGACTTGCACGACGCATTGCTCGACGCCTGCAAGGAAAGCGAGCTCGTCGATCTACGCGTATCCAGCAAAGTCGAGCGCTACGAACAGGACGACAAAGGCGTCAGGGCGATCCTGGCGTCAGGTAATAAGGTGTCGGGTGCGGCGCTCGTCGGCGCCGACGGGCTCTGGTCGAGCATCCGCGCGCAGGTGGTCAACGACGGTGCGCCGGTCGTTTCGGGCCATACGACATTCCGCTCGGTGATTCCGACCGAACGCATGCCGGAAGATCTCCGCTGGAATGCGGCGACACTCTGGGCCGGACCAAAGGTCCATCTCGTCCACTATCCGCTCAAGGGTTGGAAAGTCTTCAACCTGGTCGTCACCTGCCACAACGACGCACCGGAGCCCGTCGCCGGAAAGCCTGTGAGCAAGGACGAGGTCCGCAAGCACTTTCGGCATGTGCATCCGCGCGCGCAACAGATCATCGAGCACGGCGAGGATTGGAAGCTCTGGGTATTGTGCGATCGCGAGCCCGTGCAAAATTGGGTGGATCGCCGAGTGACTTTGCTCGGCGACGCGGCTCACCCGATGCTGCAGTATTTCGCGCAAGGCGCGTGCATGGCGCTGGAAGACGGGGTCTGCCTCGCGCATATGGTCGAGCGACACGGCGACGACTTGAGTGCAGCGTTCGTCGCGTACAACAAACAGCGCGCCACGCGGACAGGCCGCCTGCAGATGGCCTCGCGCCTCGTCGGAGAGTACGTCTTTCACCCCGCGCTCGCGAAAGCCGACGTGCGCAACGCGATCCTGCGGTCGTTCAGCGCGAACGACTATTACGACCGGCTCGCCTGGCTTTATGGCTCGATCGGCCTCGACTGAGCGCTAGGGGGCCGGTTGCGCGTCGATCAGAATTGCCGCGAGCAGGCACGGCTTGTCGCTCTTGTTCACCCAGGCGTGGTTCGTTCCGCGCTGCACGATGCAATCGCCCGGCCGGAGCAGCACTTCGCCTTCCTCCATCACCATCCACATCTCGCCGGCGATGACGACGAGGTAATCGATCGATTTCGTCTTGTGCATTGAGGGGTGTTTAGCGGTGTCCTCGTCTTTTGGTTTTGTTTCGCTACCCAGATGTTCAAACGCCGCTTTGGCATCGATCGCGGATGCCTTGGACTCCGGCGGAAACTCGACAACGCGAAAGATCGTGCCGTTGGGCGTCGGGTCATGGCGCAAAGGACGCGCGCCCCGGTCCGTGCTGCCGTTGTTGTCGATCGGCATTTCGTCGGTAGTCCAGAGGTCGGTCACCCACAGGCCCGGCCAGCCCTTGATCTCGACCGCGTTCGGAGCGTGGTCGTTGATGGTGATGATCGCTTTGCCTTTGGCATTGTGGCCGGTGACGATGCGGTGAATTTTCTGACCCATTTTTTCCTCCCCTCGTTCTTCAATTTCGCAGGACGCGGTTCTTGAGCATGCCGATCCCTTCGACCTCGAGCTCGACCACGTCGCCCGATTTCAGGAACTTCAAATGCTCGAGTCCGCACCCGTTGCCAACGGTGCCCGACGCAATGAACTCACCGGAATGGAGCGTCTCCGAACGGGACGCGTGGGCGATGCAGTCCTCGAACTTCCAGCCCATGTCGCTTGAGTTGCCGCGTCCCCATTCTTCTCCGTTCACGCGCACGACCATCGTCAGCTTGTAGGGATCCTTCAGCTCGTCGCTGGTGACGAGACAGGGGCCCATCGCGTTGCCGCCGTCGAAATCCTTGCCCTTGCCGGGGCCGAGCTGCCCGGCCATCTCCTTCGTCTGTTCGTCGCGCGCGGAGAAGTCGTTGAAGATCGTGTAGCCGAACATGTGCTCGCGCGCTTTTTCCTTGGTGATGTCCTTGCCCGGCTTGCCGATGTAGCAGCCGAACTCGAGTTCGAAATCCATCAGCTGCGAGTAGGCCGGCCAGACCACGTCGTCGCCGTCGCCGATCACATTGAAGCGATTCGGATGATAGAAGAGCGGCCGCTCGTACCAGGCTTGCGGCACCGAAAGGATGTTCTTTTCTTCCATCTCGCGCATGGCGGCGGCCGGATCCGGTGATTGCTGCGCGCGCACCTTGCGGGCCGCGAGAAAGGCCTGCTTCAAATGCTTTTCGAAGCAGAGGAAATCGCGCATCTGCGGCGGATTCGGAATCGGCGCGTGCAACTTCACCGTGCCGCGGGCGAAGGTGGAATCCTTCGATCGCTTCTTGAGCGCCTCGTAGGCAGCGTCCAGCCCGTTCTGTCCGCCCTCGGCGATCGCGAGCACCGAGCCGAGAGAACCCGATTGCTTTCCGTTCGCCTGCTCTATGGCCACGAGGTCGACGACAGCCTGTCCCTCATCGATCAGCGCGCCGCTGCGCGGCGCCCCGCCGCGGATTGAAAACGTTACGAGCTTCATTTGCCTTCCTCCCTCGTGGCTTGCGGTTTGCTCCCGCAGCCGTTCTTGTCTTGCGCGGGTCGCGCAACGCGCGCGCAAACAGGCTGACGATCTCTTCCACCACTTGCTCGCTGTGCGTCATATCGCAGAGGCGGCCCGACAATCGTTGAATACGCTCCTGTTTCAGCAGGATGAGGAGCAGCCCGCCGATGAAGAAGTGATAGGCCCAATGGATCTCGGCGCGCGGATGGTGCGGCAGCACCCGCTCCATCGCAGCGATGAACTCCAGAGCGATCGGGTCGAGCATGTCCTTGACGATGCCGCGGCTGCCTTCACGCGGGTCGCCGACCTCGCGGGCGATAAGGCGCGTGTAGAGGAGCCCGCCGCGCTTATCGCGCAGCTCAACCCAAGGCCGCGCGAGGGCATCGAGCACGAGCTCGATGGTCGGCGGCGGATTTTTCCGCGCCATCAATTCGCGCAACTTGGAGATGCGTTCCTTCGAGATCGGATCGATGCGGCGGTGGAATACCGCCCGGTAGAGTCCCTCTTTGCTCCGAAAGTAGTAGCTGAGAAGCGCGAGTTGCACGTCGGCGGCGGACGCGATGTCGCGCATGGAAACGCCATCGAGGCCGCGCTCCGAGAACAGGCGCTCGGCCGCGTTCAGAATCCGATCTTTCGTGCGTTCGCTGTTTCGCGTGCGCAATACGCCGCCTCCGTGCCGCATTTAATTAGACGACTGATCAATTAGCTTGTCAACAAAGCGCGCCACTCCTATACTTTTTGCAGCAAGCCGGCTTCGCCTTCGTCCGTCAGATTCGGATGCGGCCCGACGGGCGCGGGGCGGAAATCAAAATAACCGGCTGACGGTCAGGGAGGAAAGCCGACATGAACATGAATGGCACGCGCAGCATGCTGCGCGGCGGTCTTGCTGCCGCCGGATTTGTGCTTGCGCTATCCGCGGTGACGCCCGCGCTCGCACAGGAATCGATCAAGCTCACGATCGCGGCTGGCCATCCGCCGATTTTCCTTTGGGTGAAGCACCTGAAGGAATCGCTGATGGCGACGGTGGACGCAGAGCTCGCGAAGACCAACAAGTACAAGATCGTCTGGACAGAAGCTTATGGCGGGACACTTGCCAAGATCGGCAGCGAACTCGAGACAATGGAGCAGGGGATCTCCGATCTCGGGATCGTCTCGACCGTGTTCCAATCCGGCAAGATGCTCCTGAACAACGTGACCTACTTCGTGCCGTACGGGCCGGCGGACGCAAACGTCGTCACGGCCGCGATCGACAAGGTGCAGGCACGGCCCGAACTCGCCGCCGAATGGACGAAGTACAATCTCGTCTATCTCGCCGGTTTCGCGATCGAGAACTACGGCCTCGTCACGAACTTTCCGCTGGCGAAGATGGAAGATCTGAATGGCAAGAGGCTCGGTGGCGCCGGCCCCAATCTCGCCTGGCTCAGAAACACGGGCGCCGTAGGCGTGCAGGGCAGCCTCAACACCTTCTACAACGACATCAAGACCGGCGTGTATGACGGTGCCGTCGCATTCATCACCGCCGCCGTTCCGGCGAAGCTGTTCGAAATCGCGCCGCACTATACCGTGGTCGACATGGGCGCGATGTACGCCGGAGCGGTCGCGATCAACAAGTCGCGCTGGGACAAATTCCCGGATGAAGTGAAGGCTGCGTTCAAGAAGGGCGCCGACGCGTACAAGCAGGCGTACTTGAAGGAGCAAACAGCCC
This sequence comes from uncultured Alphaproteobacteria bacterium, assembly GCA_963711595.1. Lineage (GTDB taxonomy): Bacteria > Pseudomonadota > Alphaproteobacteria > Rhizobiales > Xanthobacteraceae > JAUSIF01. The sequence continues at coordinate 72,951 of CAVQER010000003.1, read as the reverse complement.
GCATCGCCGGCGCGACCGAGGCCTGGTCCAAGTCCGGCGGCAAGATGTCGACGCTGCCGGCCAGCGAACAGGCTCGCATGGTCAAGGCCATTCCCAACCCAACGGTGGATTGGGTCAAGCAGGCCGGAGCGACGGCGAAGCCGGTCCTGACCGAGTACATGGACGCCGTACGGGCAACCGGCTTCAAGTTTCCGCGCGACTTCGACAAGGAATGATCCAAGGATTACAGCCAGCCTGACCGCCGATACGCGCTCCGGCTGGCTGCCGACTTGTGTGCGAGGAAGAACATGAGTCGTTTTTCTTTTCTCGGCGCGCTTACGACCGGAATGAACGCCGTCGGGACGCTGCTCGTGGTTCTCATCATGGCAGTGATCCTGACCGATGTATTTGGCCGCTTTTTCTTCAACAATCCCTTCGAGGGGACACCGGAGATCGTCGCGATGTCGATTGCGGCGATTGTGTTCCTCCAGATGCCGGCGACGCTGCGTGCGGGTCGCGTCATTAACGTCGACGGATTGCTGGAATTCGTCGGCGCCCGGTCCGTGCGGGCTGAACAGTACGTGCTTGCCCTCTTTCACGTCCTTGGCGGCGCTCTGTTTCTGGTCGTCACGGTGATCGTCGCTTCCATGCTGACGCGGGTGTGGGCCGGCCGCGAGTTCTACGGCAACATCGGTGTGTTCACGTTTCCAAAGTGGCCGGTATTTTCTGTCATCACGCTGGGCTCAGCCGTCATGGCGATCCAGTATTTCGTGCTCTCGGTACGATTCGTCCGCGCGGGCCGCCGCAACCAGCGCCTGATCGAGATTGACCCGGCGACGAAGGTGATGTCGTGACTGACCCGCAGATCGGCTTGGCGGGATTTCTTGTGCTCGGTCTGCTGATCTACTCCGGCATGCATATTTCGACGGCACTTCTTTCCGTCACTTTTTTCGGCGTCTGGATCCTGAAGGAAGATCCCGGCATCGCGAGCCAGCTGATCGGCCTCGCGGCGACTGACGCGGTCGCCGAATACGAGTTCGGCACCGTGCCGCTCTTCGTGCTCATGGGCTTCTTCGTGATGGTGGCCGGCGTCGGTGCGGACTCCTATCGCGTAGCGCACAAACTCTTGAAGCACGTGCCGGGTGGCCTTGGCCATGCGACCGTGGTTGGCAACGCGATCTTTTCTGCGATCACCGGAATCACCGTGGCGGCGGTTGTCATGTTCACGAAGCTCGCCGTGCCCGAGATGCTGAAACGCGGATATCACCCGCGGCTCGCGGTCGGCGTCGTGGCGGGCTCCGCGATGCTCGGCATGCTGATCCCGCCGTCCGTGCTGATGATCATCTACGCCGTGCTCACCGAAATCTCGATCGGCGACATCTACACCGCGGGAATCGTCCCGGGCATAATTCTCACGATCGCGTTCAGCGTCGCGATCTACGTCATCGCGCTCCTGCGCCCGCACTGGGTCGGCTCCGGTTACATCGAGGATGCCGCGACGGAAGGGCGTCAGTCACTGCTGATGCAGATCATGCCGATCCTGTTGCTGATTGCTTTGGTGTTGGGCGGCATGTACGGCGGGGTCTTCACGGCGACCGAAGCCGGCGCCGTCGGTGCCTTGGGCGCGCTCGTAATGGCGATTGTCCGACGCGCCCTCGACACCAAGACATTCGTCTCCATCCTCGTCGATACCGGCTACGTCACGGCATCCCTGATTCTGATCGTCGCGTCCGCGATCATGTTTTCGCGGTTTCTCGCGATGTCTGGCCTGCCCGCCTATCTGGGAAACGTGTTGAGCGAAGCACAAGTCGGCCTGACAGGATTGATGATCATCTACGTCCTCGTCATTCTGGCTTTGGGGACGGCACTCAACTCGACCTCGACCGTGCTCATCACCGTCCCGATTTTCGCGCCGCTCTTCAAAATGGTCGGCGGCGATCTTGTTTGGGTCGGCATCATCACAATGATCGCCGTCGAAGTCGGCCTGATCACGCCGCCGCTTGGGATGTCTCCGTTCATCGTGAAAGCGTCATTGCGCGGCGATCCGCTCGGAGATCGGATTTCGTTGAACGACATCTATCTCGGTGCGCTGCCGTTTGCGTTGGCAGCACTCGTCGTAATCGCACTGCTGATTGCGTTTCCGAAGCTCGCGCTGATCCTGATCTGAACTTCCAGCAAGAGGACCGAACTCATGCCCCACCGAATTCGTCGCGTTCTCACCGGTCACGACAGCGACGGAAAATCGATCATCATGACCGACGGAATCGCGCCGAATATTCTGGAAATGGCGTCGATGCCCGGGCTCGCGCTGACGGATCTCTGGGAGACGAAAGGCGCGCCAGCGTCGAATGAAGGTAACGCAGATGCCGCGGCGCGCCAGGTGCATCTCGAGCCGCCGAAGAACGGCACGATCCTCCGTATCGTCGAGTTTCCGCCGGACACACAATGGCGCCAAAGCGCGAACGCGCGCGAAGCGTTCGATTCGATTGGCGCCGGGCACGCGCCCGACAGGCACTCTGACGACCCGATGATGCACAAGACCGCGACGGTCGACTACATCATCGTGTTGAAAGGTGAAATCTGGGCGATCGTGGACAAGGGCGAGGTCCTATTGAAAGCGGGCGACATCTTTGTCCAGCGTGGCACCAATCATTCCTGGAGCGTCCGCACGAACGAACCGTGCATCATTGCCGCCGTGCTCGTAAGCGCACGTCCCGTCGGCAAAGGCGGCAAGGCCGCCATACGCAAGCCCGCCAAAGGAACAGCCAGAGTATCGACGAGGAAGGTGCGGAAGAAGGCGACGCGCCACCGCCGCTGACGATTCGCGCTTAGGATAATGCGATGAACGTCTTCCAGCTTTTCGCAAACGCCGCGATGCATCGCTCCGACGCGTGCGCCGTCCGCCATGGCTTGCGTTCTGCGACCTATGCGGAACTCGCAGCGCAGTCCGCCGCATTTGGCGCCGGTCTGATCGCTGCCGGTGTCAAGCGGGGCGATCGCGTCGTCATCTATCTGCGGAATGGGTTCGAGTATCCGGTGGCGCTGTTCGGCTTATTCCACGCCGGCATCGTCGCGGTCCCGGTGAACGTGAAGCTGCATCCTCGCGAGGCTGCCTACATCATCGAGCATTGCGGCGCCGTCGCTGTCATCGTTGACGCAGATGCCGAGAACGCGCTCGTAGAAGCGCTGCCTGAAAATGTCCAGCCGCGCGTGATCGCCGTCGGGCGAGCGGAAGGCCAAGAGTCGTTTGAGGCGTGCGTACGCCGCGCCACTCCGATGAAGATGTCCCCCGCGGACGTAGCACGGGGTGACACCGCCTGGATCTTCTACACCTCAGGCACGACCGGCCGGCCCAAGGGCGCGATGCTGTCGCACCGAAGTCTGATCGCGATGTCGGTCAATTGCCTCGCTGACATCTATCGCTTCGGTCCCGACGACCGCGTGCTGCATGCGGCGCCGCTCTCGCACGGGAGCGGTGTCTATCTCATTCCGGCCCTCGCGGGTGGCTCGGAGAACATCATCTTCGATCATCCGAGTTTCGACCCAGACGCAGTCCTTTCGACGATCGCGCGCGAGAAGATCACATCGCTCGCCTTCGTGGCCCCGACCATGATCGTGCGTCTCCTCGATGGCGATGCCCGACATGACACGAGCTCGCTCCGCTCGGTCATCTACGGGGGCGCTCCAATTCACGTTGAGCATATCCAGGCCGCGGTTGGCCGCTTCGGCCCAATTTTCGTGCAACTGTACGGACAGGGCGAGGCGCCGATGACCATCTCCGTGCTTCCGGCGCGCGACCACCTGAGCAAGAGCGAAGAGGTTCTAAGCTCCGCCGGCTACGTACGCACGGGCGTCGACGTCGCGATCCTCGATGAGCACGGCACTGCGCAGCCGGCCGGAACGCCGGGCGAAATCGCGGTGCACGGCGACGTCGTGATGACCGGGTACTGGAAGAATCAGGAAGCGACGGCCGCCGCACTCGACGGCGGTTGGCTCCGCACTGGCGACATCGGGCTGTTCGATGCAGGCGGCAGACTGCACCTGCTCGACCGCCGGCACGACACGATCATCAGTGGCGGCAGCAATATCTATCCGCGGGAGATCGAAGATGTTCTCGTGCGTCATCCCTCGGTGAAAGAGGCGATTGTCTTCGGATTGCCTGATAAGGAATGGGGCGAGAGCGTTGCGGCGGCGGTGGTGCTGCGAGAGGATGCGCTAAGCGTAACGGGCGATGCGCTGATCGCCTTTTGTCGCGAGCATTTGGCGAGCTTCAAGAAACCGAAGTCGGTTCGCATCCTGCCGGAATTGCCGAAAAACGCTTACGGAAAGGTACTTCGTCGCGAATTGAAGGCTCGTTTCGGCGGACAGAATTTCTAGTTTGAGTGGGAGGCCGCCCCGGCGCGGCCGGAAGGTCGCCGACGTCCTTTGTCACAGAAAACGCCGGAAAGGTTCCACGGACGCGCGCTTGCCCTCAGCGGCAGAGCGGGAAAATCCCAAAACGATATCGCGCGTATACCAGCGGCAGGTGCGGCCGAAATCGTTAACTCGCACGCAAGCAAGTACCTACAATAACTATCAAAAGAAGAAGAACTCGGGAGGAAGGCGACGGCGCCGACGTGCCGCTGTCCTTCGCAACGAAAACTCATTCACCAGTGGCGTGCGGCCGCGTCGGCGTGGCTCGTGTGCGAAGGGGAGTTCGTCCGTCTCGCGCGGACGATCATCTGAATAGATCGGTCATAGGAGCGGAGAAATGGGCGCTGCAATGCGGTTCAACGTAATGCACTTCATGCCTTACGCGCATCTGCCGGAAAATCACAAAGAGTATAAGTCCACCTGGGTGAGCTTTCCGAACAAGTACTTCGACGCCGACAAGGGCCACGACCTTTACAACCGCTACCTCCAGGAGCTCGTGCTTGCCGACAAGCTCGGCTTCGACGGCATCACGGTGAACGAGCACCACAACACCGTCTACAGCTTGATGGCGACTCCGAACCTGATCGCCGCAGCACTCGTCCCGCAGACCAAGAACGCCCGCATCTGCGTTTGGGGCACGCCGCCGAACTTGATGCTGCCGAACCGCCTCGCCGAGGAGTATGCGATCCTCGACGTTATGTCGAAGGGTCGCCTTGAAGTCGCGTTCCCGCTCGGCACCGGCATGGAGTACTGGTCGAACGCCGGCAACCCCGCCACCGCCCGCGAGAAGTTCAAGGAGTCGCTCAAGATCATCCTGCAGGCGTGGACGGAGGACGGACCGACCACGCATTACGGTCAGTTCTATACCTACCGCTTCCTCAATCCGTGGCCGCGTCCGTATCAGCGCCCGCATCCGCCCTGTTACATTGTCGGCACTGGCAGCCCGGAGACGATCGAAATCGCGGCGGAATTGGGCTTCGGCTACGCATCGGTGTTCGTCACGCAGCAGCGCGCCGCCGAACTCAATGAAAATCTTCGCCAGCGTGCGAGCACGTACGGGCATACACTGCGTCCGGATCAACTGCCGTTGCTCACCTTCGTCTATGTCGCTGAGACGAATGAGCAGGCGGAAAAGGAATACAAGGTTCACCTGCAGCGCTTCTTTGAGGACTACGCGCGCACTTCGCCGCAGTTCCTCGCGCCTCCAGGCTATCTCTCGGTCGAGCAACTGAAGATGCGCGCCGCAATGGCCGACAAGATGCACGGCGGCTTTGACTTCGACGCGATCAGCAAGTCCTTCTTCATCGCGGTTGGCACGCCGGAAAAGGTGGCCAATCAGCTCGGCGAGTGGTCGGTAAAGATGAAGACGACGCACTTCAATAACGTGATGCACGTCGCGGATATGCCGCACTGGAAGACCGTGAAGAATCTCACGCTGTTCGCCGAGGAAGTGATGCCGCGCCTGCGCTCGCGTCAAACGCCCTCGTATCGTATGGCGGCAGAATAGGGCGAGGAATCAGAAAATGGCGAAGTTCGAGCGCGAGACTTACAATATCAACGGCGTCAAGACGGTCGTCTATTCGGCCGGTCACGGGGAGCCGGTCGTCTTCTTTCACGGCGGCGGCACAGTCGACGGGTTCGATTTTGCGGAACCATGGACCAGCAAATATCGGGTGATCGCACCCTACCATCCAGGATTCGGCGAGTCGGGTGACGATCCGACACTTTCGAGCCTGCATGACTACGTCATGCACTATCTCGAATTGTTCGACATCCTGAAGCTCGATCGCTTCAATCTCGTCGGCCTTTCAATGGGCGGCGAGATCGCGGCGCGTTTTGCGAGCGAGCATGGTCACCGCATCAAGAAGCTCGTGTTGATCGGACCTAGCGGCATCATCGATCCGCAACATCCGATGGTGGATCTGATGGCCGTTCCCGGCGATCAGGTGCTCGGCTTCCTCGTCTCCAACATGGACGTGCTGCTGAAGCGGCTACCGGAAAATCCGGGCCTCGATTTCATGGGCGACCGGTACCGCGAGGCAACCACATTCGCGCGGATCTACTGGGAGCACCCGGGAGACCCGAAGTTCATGCGCTTCCTGCACCGGATCAAGGTGCCGACCATGATCGTCTGGGGTGAGGAAGATAAGCTGATCCCGGTCGAGCACACCGAAATGTGGAAGAAGTTCATCCCGGCGGCCGAGATCAAGATCTACAAGGGCGCGGGGCACCTCGTGCATCTTGAGAAGCCGGAGGCAGTGGAGGCGGTCGGAAATTTCCTCGGCTGACCCCGGCTGGTAGGGCAAGGACGTAAGATAAAGTTTCGGCGGCGTGGCGGTTTCGTACCGCCTCGCCTCAAAAACAAAGAGCGAGTGCCCGTCGCCTCAAAAATGCGGGCAGATACCTGATGTTTCGGGAGGAAACGAAGATGGACAGAAGGACGTTCGTAAAGGGCAGCGCGGCGGTAGTCGGCGCTGCAACTCTGCCGACGGTCTATGCTCAGGCCCAATCGGCGCCCGACAAGCTTCGCTTCGGCTACGCGATCACCCTGTCCGGCCCACTGGCGCCGGGAGCGGATTCGACCACGGTTTCGAATTACAAGCTGTGGAACAAGGTTGTGAATGACGCCGGCGGCATCACGTTGAAGAAATTCAACAAGAAGGTGCCGATCGAAATGGTCGCCTACGACGACCAGGGTAAGCCGGACGAGCTGCTCAAGCTCGTCGAACGCCTGATCCAGCAGGATAAGGTCGACATGGTGCTTAGCCCCTATGCCTCGCACATGAATCTGGCGGCGGCGCCGATCGTCAACAAGTACGAGTATCCGGTGATCATGACGACGGCCACCACCAACAAGACGTATGAGCTGGGTCCGAAGTGGCCCTACGCCTTCTGGAACATCTCGCAGCCGAAGGAGTCGACGGAGCCGCTCGCCAAGGTCCTGGCCGACTTGAAGAAGCAGGGCAAGATTAAGGGCCGCGTCGCCGTCGTGCACCCGTCGGTCGAGTATGGCGTCGAAATGAATGCGGCGTTTCAAGACGTGGCGAAGGCGGCGGGGCTCGAGGTTGTGATCACCAAGACTTATCCGTTCGGTGCTGCTGACCTCCAGCCGATCGTTCGCGAAGTGATGGCGACCAACCCGGACGCTTTCCTCGCGTTCAGCTACCCGCCCGACACCTTCATGCTGACGGAGCAGTGTCAGATCGTGGGCTTCAACCCGCAGCTCATGTATGTCGCGATCGGCGGCGTGTTCCCGACCTACAAGAGCAAGTTCGGCAACAAGGTGAACGGCATCCTGGCGTATGGGGGAGCGGATCCAACCGCGCCCGGCATGGACGCCTATGCCAAGGGCCACAAAGCCCTCTTGAACCGCGACTACGAGGCCGGCGGCGTGCAGGTCTATGCTGCACTTCAATTCACGCAGCAGGCGATCGAGCAGGTCGGCGAGATTGATCGCAAGAAGATCCGCGATGTGATGGGCAGCAGCACGTTCAAGACCGTTTGGGGCGACATGAGGTTTGCGAAGCAACTCAACGCAAATCCTTGGTCCGTTTCCCAATGGCAGAACGGCGAGCTCGTTGCGATCGCCCCGACCGACAAGGCCGGCGCGAAGCCGCTTCAGTTCCCGAAGCCCGCATGGTCGTGACGGATCGGTAATGCGGGTTGAGTAATGGGGTCAGGCCGAGCAGATCGGCCTGACCCTTTTGTTTGCACCGGGGGGTGGGCGTGATTCTCTTTGAAGTATTTCTCGGCGGCATCCTCCTTGGCGGGATGTACGGGCTCATCGCCCTCGGCCTCAATCTGCAATACGGCGTCGCGCGCATTTTGAATCTTTCCTACGGAGAGTTTTTTATCGGCGGCGCGTTTACCGCCTTCTTCACGATCGTATTGTGGAAACTCGATCCGGCGCTGAGCCTGTTCGTCAGCATGCCGATCGCGTTCGTTATTAACTGGCTGATCTACCAGTACATGATGATCCCTCTGATTCACCGCGCATCGGATCAGGACGCGCTGGACGCCGACGTGGTGCTCGTCACGTTCGGGCTGTTATTCGTGTTTCAGGGTTTGGCCCTAGTGAACTGGAGCGGCGATCTCCGCGGTTACAGCTATCTGTCCTCTCCGGTGCATCTGGGCGGCGCAACCGTTGCGCTCAACCGGGTGCTCGCATTTCTCGGCGCCTGCGCCATCGCCCTCCTGCTTTTTCTGATCCTGCGTTACACGCGTTTTGGCGCGGCGCTGCGAGCAATCACGATCGATCCGGTTGCGGCGGCCCTCGTCGGGATTGATGTCCGGAGATACTCCGCGATTGCGTTCGCTGCCGGTGGCGCATTGGCGGCGGCTTCGGGGATGCTGGTTAGTACCTTCATTTCTTTCAGCGCGACGACCGGCGTCGAGTACACCTTAAAGGCACTGATTGTGGTGATCATGGCGGGTGTCGGCCGCGTCACCGGCACGCTCGCCGCCGGACTCCTGCTCGGCATCGTCGAATCGATGGGCGGTTACTTGATCGATCCCGCACTGACAATCGCGATCAACTTCGGCCTGTTCATGCTCATTCTGCTGGTGCGGCCGACGGGGTTGTTCACCCGTGCGTGAGCTTGTCAAACATCATTGGCGAGCGGCGGCGCTGACCGCGCTCGGCACTGTCGTGCTTGCGCTCGTACCGCTCTATGCGTCCGGCTACGTGATTTCGCTGTGCCTCTTGCTCTACGCCAATGTGGCGCTCGCGACCGCGTGGTCGTTCTTTTCCGGTGCGACGCGCTACATTTCTCTCGCGACCGCGTCCTTCTTCGGCATTGGCATTTACGTGCTCGCGGTCACCCACGTCTACGTTCCGGTCCCCGTCGCTATCGCAGCTGCCGGACTCGTAGCCTTCCTGATAGCCCTGCTCGTAGGCCTTTCCACACTGCGCCTGCGCGGCGTGTATTTCGTCGTATTCACGTTCGGTCTGACCGAGCTCATCCACCAGGTGCTGAACTGGTGGGAGATCAAAATCAACCGGACGGTGTCTCGTTATATCTTCACTGACGTCTCGAATATTGCGATCTATCAAACGCTGTTGGCTATCGCGCTGGTCGCGATCGTCGGCAGCTGGTTCGTTAGCCAAAGCCGGCTGGGCTTTGCGCTGCGGGCGATCGGCGAGGACGAGACCGTCGCCCGTCACACCGGAGTAAACACGACTCTCGTCAAGGTCGTTTGCTTCGCGCTTTCGGCCGCCGTGATGGGGCTTGTCGGCGCGGTGCTCGCGCTTCGCTATCCCTATGTCGACGCCAGCATCGCGTTCAACAACACGTGGTCGTTTCAGGTCTTGATCGCGGCCTTGCTCGGCGGCCCTGGCCGCGCATGGGGGCCCGCGGTCGGTGCTGTGCCGCTGGTGCTCCTATCCGAGTACCTGGCCGGTACTTTCCCGCATCACTTCAGCATCGTGCTCGGACTTTGCTTCGTCGTCATCGTCTACTTCCTCCCAGGCGGCGTCACGCGTCTCTTGCTGCGGCTCCATCATTCCTGGCGCACCCGGGGCGCGCGCGCGGGCGCGGAGGCCCAGTGATGGCAAACAGCGGCGTCCTCCTCAGCGTGAACGGACTGCGCAAAGCCTTCGGGGGCCTCGTGGCCGTACGCGACATTTCCTTCGACATTCCTGAGGGCTCGATCTTCGGTCTGATCGGCCCGAACGGATCGGGAAAGACCACCGTCCTCAACTTGATTACGGCCGAACTCACTGCCGACAAAGGTTCGGTTCGTTTCGGCGGTCGTGAGATCATCGGCTCGCAATCCTACCAAGTGTGCCGTGCGCGCATCGCGCGCACGTTCCAGCTCGTCCGCGTATTGCCGCACATGACGACGCGAGAGAATGTCATGCTCGGACGCATGTTCGGATCGGATCCGACAACGCCGACAAAGGCCGGACATGAAGCAGACGCCCTCCTTGTACGCGTCGGCATGGCCGGGCGTGCCGGACTGTTCGCTTCACAGCTGACCTACATCGACCAAAAGCGGATCGAGCTCGCCCGCGCGCTGGCGACGCGGCCGCAACTGCTCCTTCTTGACGAATGGTTAGCGGGGCTCAATCCGACTGAGCTTCGCATCGGAATCGATCTCATTCGTCAGATTCGAAGGGAAGGAATAACCATCGTCATGATCGAGCACGTCATGGAGGCCATCCGTGCCCTTTGTGATAAGGTGGTCGTCATGAACGCCGGCGAAAAGATCGCCGAAGGGACGCCGGAAGCGGTGCTTTCCGACACCGAGGTCATGCGTGCCTATCTCGGAGTTGACGATGCTGCGGCTTGAGCGCATCAGCGTTGCCTACGGCAAGCACGAAGCGTTGCACGACGTTACGCTCGATGCGGAGGCCGGGCGTACCACGGTCATTTTGGGTGCGAACGGCGCGGGCAAGACAACCCTTCTGAAGACAATCGCCGGTCTCGTGCGTCCGCGGCCGGGCGGCAAGATTCTGTTCGAGGGTCGGCAGATCGAGCAGGTGCCGCCGCACAGGATCGTCGCGGCCGGGATCGCTCTGGTCCCGGAAGGCCGTCGCCTCTTCGGTGAAATGACCGTAATCGAAAACCTTCGCTTGGGGGCCTACACCGAACGCGCCCGCGGAGACGAGGCGGCGCAACTCGAGCGCATGCTCGAATTGTTCCCGCGCCTGGCGGAACGCCGCGGACAGCTCGCCAAAACCATGAGCGGCGGTGAGCAGCAAATGCTGGCGATCGGCCGCGCGCTCATGTCCGAGCCGAAAATTCTGTTGCTAGACGAGCCTTCGCTTGGGCTCAGCCCTCGTTTGGTTAAGGATTTATTTTTAGTTCTGCGTACAATAACGCGTGGCGGACAGGCGGTGGTGCTCGTCGAGCAAAACGTGCACCAGAGCCTGCGGCTCGCGGATCAGGTCCACGTTCTGGAGAACGGACGCATCGTCCGTTCGGGATCGGCTGCGGAGATCGAGGAAGACAAGGTTATTCAGCAAGCGTACCTCGGTCTCGAGAGTGAGCGTCCGATGGCAGTTCATGTCGAAAAACCAATGAGCGCGGGTGGCTTCTATAATCCGGCCGCTCGTTCAGTAGGGGCGCAGCCGGCAGCGGCCGTCGCCCAGAGGAGTGAGGTTCCAATGGATCGCGCTAGTAGCGTCAATGGTTCGGGTGGCGGATTCGTCAACCCGTATGCACGTTCCGTTTCAGCGACCGTGAAGGGCTCGCCCGCGCCTGACGCTGAGCGTCAAGCTCCGGCACGACGTCCCGAAGCCGCGAAGGAGACAGGCGGGTTCGTCAATCCTGCCGTGCGCCAGCAGTAGTCGCCGCGACTACTTCTTACGCATCACGTGGTAGCTGAGTTCGTCCGGGTCTTTCAGGTCCGGGACCTTCCAGCCGTCGATGTCGTATTCGGCCATGCACTGCTCGGCGAAGCCCGTGAGCTCTGCCGCGCGTCCGCTCGCCTGCGCCCCGAACAGGACGTAGCGGCGGATCTCCTCCGAGGAGCCCCCGTAGTTGATCTCGTAGAGCTCATGCCGTCCCCCGAACTCGGTCCCGATCGCGTCCCACAGGAGCTTCAGGAGCTTCGCCCGGTCGACCGCCGTGTAGCCGTTCGAGCCGCGCATGTACTTGTCGATATAGGGACGGATCTCCGCGTTCTTGAAGTCGCGGTTCGATGAGGTGAGGAAGATCAGGCCCGAGGCCACCGTCTGCTCGATGATGTACTTGATCTTCGTGTAGGCCATGCTCGACAGCACGTGGTAGGCGCTGCCCGGCTCGATGTCGGGCAGCAGATAGTCCCCGACCCAGGGTTTTGGGTTCTTCACCATCGCTTCGGTGAGACCCCAGAACATGTTGCGCCACACCAGCACCTCGCCGACGTTGGCCTGCACCCCGCGATAGTCCTTGGTGCCGGCCGCTTCCACCGCCTTCAGGAGCAGGCCGGCGATAAAGTCGAGCTTGATCGCGAGCCGCGTGCAGGCGTGCACGAACAGCCGCGGCAGGAACCCGGTGCGCGGGAAGAAGTTGTTCGCCTTCTCGATGTCGCCGTAGACGAACACGTTCTCCCACGGCACCAGCACCTTATCGAGGATCAACACCGCGTCGTTCTCGTCCAGCCGCGACGACAGCGGATAGTCGAACGCGCTCCCCATCGCCGTCGAGGTCATCTCGTAGGACGCGCGGCAGATGAACTTCACCCCCGGCGCTCCCGTCGGCACCATGAAGATCGCCGCAAAGCTCTTGTCGCCCACCGGAATCAGACCATGGTGCGCGATGAAGGTGTAGTTCGTGAGCGCAGACCCCGTCGCCACCACCTTGGCGCCGGACATGATCAGCCCCGCGTCCGTCTCCTTCTCCACGTGCACATAGACGTCGCCCACCTTCTCCGGCGGCAGATTGCGGTCCACCGGCGGGTGGATGATCGCGTGGTTCACGAACGGCACCCGTTCCTGGCTGAACTGGTACCAGCGCTTCGCGTTCTCCTGGTACGGCGCGTAGAAGTCGACCGTCGCGCCCAAGGTCGCCAGAAACGATCCCTTGTAGTCCGGCGCCCGCCCGAGCCAGCCGTAACAAAGCTTCGCCCATTCCGCGATCGCGTCGCGCCCCTGGATCAGCTCCTGCGGCGTCTTCGGCGCCTTGAAGTAGGCCTGCGTGACGCCCCCGTTCCCCGTGTCCGTCGGCACCATCAGCTTCGGCGCATGCTTCGGGTCGTGCATCGCGTCGTACAGCCGCGCCACCATGCGCGCCGTGTTGCGGAACGCAGGATGCGTCGTCACGTCCTTCACACGCTCGCCGTAAACGTAAATCTCCCGATCGTCGCGCAGCGAGTCGAGATACTCGTTCCCGTTCATCGGCCGCGTGAAGCGTACCTTCCCCGTCGACTCAGGACGCTTCGCATACGCAACCGCTTCCTCCCGCGTCGCAGACTTGGACATGACTCGAACCCTCCCTGTGGCGTCAGGCCGTGCCAACCGAGCGCAGTTAATTGACTGACAGCGCTCGATATTTGAGCCGGCTTTTTGATTGGTTGCAGCGACGATACGGACTGGAGTTTGTGAAGGCAACGGGATTCCCGGAGCGGCCGCCTCCCGGTTACGCGCATTCACTGTTCGCAGTTTGACCCTGAACGCGTGCCGAGGACGGTGTCAGTTCAACCGTGCCAAGAAATCCCGGTTTTGTTACGCGGCGAGTGGCTGGCGCACCAGCCGGGAAGCGGCACTGGGCAGGGTCTGCAGCCGTCATATCTCCTCTCATGGGCGAACGTTGACACCGGATGGGCTCTCCCCGACAATTTGCGCGGCCGAAAAACGGCAAGAAAACCGACTTCGAGCCATTCAAAAATGCCCGCCCATTCGGTGTTGGGAGCGGGATCCGCGGGAGGAAGTGCAATGACGACGCGCAACGGAAATCGCGGCGGCATGAATCGCCGTACGCTGCTCAAGTACTCCGCCGCCACGGGCGCGGCGCTCGCCTCCGGTTCGGTCTACGCGCCGGCCATCGCGCAGGCGAAACCGATCAAGATCGGCTACGTCAGCCCGGCGACCGGACCGCTCGCTCCGTTCGCGGCCGCCGACCAGTTCATGCTCGGTCAGTTCAAGCAAGCGACCAAGGGCGGGATCAAGGTCGGCAACGCGACGCGCCCGATCGAAGTCATTCTCAAGGACAGTCAATCGAATCCGAATCGTGCGGCGCAGGTCGCGAAAGACCTCATCGTGCAGGACAAGATCGACCTGATGCTGGTCGGAAATACGCCGGAGACCACGAATCCCGTTTGCACCCAGTGCGAGATCGAGGAAGTCGCGTGCGTCTCCTCGCTCGCGCCGTGGCAACCCTGGTTCATCGGCCAGCAAGCGAACCCTGCGGGCGGCCCGCCCGCATGGAAGCCCTTCAATTACGTCTATCACTACTTCTGGGGACTCGAAGACGTGATCGGCGTCTTCACCAACATGTGGAGCCAGCTGAACACGAATAAGGTGGTCGGCGCGCTGTTCCCGAACGACGGCGACGGCAACGCCTGGGGCGACAAGCAAGTGGGCTTCCCGCCGGCGCTCGACAAGCTCGGCTACAAGCTGTTCGACCCCGGCCGCTACCAGAACCTGACCGACAATTTCTCGGCGCAGATCGCCGCGTTCAAGAACGCGAACGCCGAGATCATCACCGGCGTCGTTCTTCCGCCGGACTACACCACCTTCTGGAAGCAGGCACTGCAGCAGGGCTTCAAGCCGAAGGCGGCCTCTGTCGGCAAGGCGCTTCTATTCCCATCCTCCGTCGAGGCGCTCGGCAAAGACGGTCACAACATTTCCACCGAAGTCTGGTGGACGCCGAGTCATCCGTTCAAGTCCTCGATCAACGGCATGAGCGCGAAGCAGTTGGCCGACGCGTTTGAAGCCGCAACGAAGCAGCAGTGGTCGCAGCCCGTCGGCTTCGCACACTCGCTCTACGAAGTCGCGATCGACGTGCTGAAGCGCACGGCCGAGGTTGGAAACGCAAAGGCGACCGCGAAGGCAATTGCCGAGACCAATCTCGACACGGTCGTCGGCAAGGTCCAGTGGAACGGTCAGGGTGTCCCGCCGTTCGCCGCAAAGAACGTGACCAAGACGCCGCTCGTCGGCGGCCAGTGGCGCACCAAGGACGGCAAGCGCTACGACATGGTCATCGTCGACAACAAGCTGTCGCCGAACATTCCGCTCGGCGGCAAGATGGAACCGATTACCTAAGGCACGACGTTTCCCCGGGCCGCATCGAAGGCCGGCTGCCCGGGGATTTGCGCGGTTGGGGCAAACGTTCGTTCGGCGGGGTGCGGTTGCAATGCTCGCCCGCATTCCCTGCAAGCCCGGGCGCGACGTTGTAAAAGCTAGCCATGCCCGAGCCTTCCTCATCTCCCTCGCATCCCCGCACAATTCTGGAGATCGCCGGGCTCAGTAAGTCGTTCGGCTCCGTGCGTGCGGCCGATAGCGTGTTGCTCGCCGTCCGGTCGGGCGAAGCCATCGGGATCATCGGCCCTAACGGCGCGGGCAAATCGAGCCTGTTCAACCTGATCACCGGCGACCTCAAGCCGGACGCCGGGCACGTCCGCCTGAACGGCGTCGACATTACGAAGAAGACACCGCACGAACGGTGCTGGGCGGGTATCGCGCGCTCGTACCAAATTCCGCATCCGTTCGAGAATCTCACCGTGTTTGAAAACCTTCTCGTCGGCGCGGTCTACGGGCAGAATAGGCGCGAGCACGAGGCGACGGACCATTGCGCCGAGATACTTTCGCGCACGCGTCTCTTGCATCAGGCGAACGCGCGGGCAGGTTCGCTGACGTTGCTCGAGCGCAAGCGCCTTGAGCTGGCGCGTGCGCTCGCCACCGATCCGCAGCTCCTGCTGCTGGACGAGATCGCGGGCGGTCTCACCGAGGGCGAGTGCCAGGAGCTGATCGACACGATCCGGGCAATCAACGCCGGAGGAACGACGATTATCTGGATCGAGCACGTCGTTCACGCGCTGCTCGCCGTGGTGCGTCGGCTCGTCGTGCTGAATTTCGGCCGCAAGATTGCGGAGGGCGACCCGCAGACTGTCATGCACTCGCAAGAAGTGCGTGAAATCTACACCGGCATCGAGGCTTGAGGACCGCCCGATGTCGCTGTTGGAAACACGAGATCTGACCGCTCACTACCGCGACTTTCAAGCCTTGTTCGGCGTCAACACGCGCCTCGAGGCAGGCGATACGCTTGCCATCATCGGGGCAAACGGGGCGGGTAAGTCCACATATCTCAAAGCGATCAGCGGGCTGCTTCACGGCGATCCGTGGAGCGTCGTGTTCGACGGCGAACCGATTGGCGCGCTGCCGGCATCGCAAATCATGCGGCGCGGTATCGCGCTTGTGCCGGAGGGCCGGCGGCTGTTTCCCTCAATGACCGTCGAGGAAAACCTGCTGATCGGGCGACACGGTCGCGAGCAGGCCGGCGGCTGGACGCTTGAAGGCATCTATTCGTTGTTTCCGCACCTCAAAGCGCGGCGCACTCAGCCGAGCACCACGCTTTCCGGCGGCGAGCAGCAGATGGCCGCGATCGGGCGCGCGCTGATGTCGAATCCGCGCGTTCTTCTGTGCGACGAGATCAGTCTCGGTCTCGCTCCGATCATCATTCGGGACATCTACCAGGCGCTGCCAAGGATCAAGGCGACTGGGACCAGTGTGATCATCGTCGAGCAGGACATCCAGCAGGCGATGAAAGTCGCGGACCGTCTGTATTGCTTCCAGGAAGGCCGGGTCTCGCTTGCCGGTGGACCGTCGGCATTCAGCCGCGACGAGATTCACGCGGCTTACTTCGGGATCAAGCGATGACGAGCGTGCTCGATCCCATCATCCAGGGCGTGCTGCTCGGTGGCCTCTATGCCCTGTTTGCCGTGGGCCTCTCCCTCATCTTCGGGATCATGCGGCTCGTCAACCTCGCGCACGGCGATCTCATCGTCCTCGCGGCATACATAATTCTCGCCCTGGTTCATGCACTCGGCGTCGGCCCATTCGTTGCGATCCTTATCGCGGCGCCATTGATGTTCGCCGCAGGCTTTTTGCTGCAGTACGTCGTGCTCAATCGCACGCTCGGCCGGGACATCCTGCCGCCGCTGCTCGTGACGTTCGGGCTTTCCATCATCATTCAGAACGGTCTGCTGCAGGCATTCTCCGCCGACAGCCAGCGTCTGAACGCCGGCAATCTCGAGGTTGCGTCGATCGCGCTAGGTGGCGGGCTCGCCGTCGGTGTGATGCCGCTGCTGGTGCTTCTCTCCGCAATCGCGGTGATCTTTGCGCTCAATATTCTGTTCTACGTACTGCCGTTGGGACGCGTCTTCCGCGCCACATCCGACGATCCCGAAGTCGCACAGCTCATGGGCATCGACAATCGCCGCGTCTTTGCGATCGCGATGGGCATAGCCATGGTCGTGACGACGATTGCCGCTCTCTATCTTGGAATCCGCTCGAACTTCGATCCGGCGATCGGACCGGCGCGACTTCTCTATGCCTTCGAGGCTGTCATCATCGGCGGACTCGGCAGTCTGTGGGGCACACTCGCCGGGGGGATCATCATCGGGGTGGCGCAGACGATCGGCGCCCACATCAATCCCGAATGGCAGATACTCGCCGGTCACATCGCGTTTCTGGTCGTCCTCGTATTCCGTCCGCGCGGTCTTTTCCCGCGCGCGGTCGACTGAGGCGCCCATGTCGCATCCGGCCTATCGCATCGAAGTCGCGACCAACGCTTCGCGCTATGTGACGTTCGCCGGCGTATTGCTGCTCGTTGTGCTTTTTTTCGCGCCGTTTTACGCGACCCGCGGCCTTATTCAGGAATTGATCTTCGTCTTCTACATGCTGGCGCTTGCCCAGATGTGGAATCTGCTCGCCGGCTACGCCGGCCTTGTCTCGGTCGGCCAGCAGGCGTTTGTCGGTCTCGGTGGCTATCTCCTGTTCGCGCTGACAGTCCTGGGAGACATCAACGCCCTTCTGGCGATACCGCTGGCGGGCGTCATCGCGTTCGTGTTTGCATTTCCGACGGCCCTCGTCGTCTTCCGCCTGCGCGGTGCGTACTTCGCGATCGGCACCTGGGTCGTCGCCGAGGTCTACCGATTGGTGGCGGCGCAGATAAAGGATCTGGGGGGAGGCACGGGCACTTCGCTGCCCGTCGCCGTGACCAACGGCGTCTTCGGCATCGACATTCTCAAGGCCATCTTCGACGTCCGCACGTCCATCGCCCGCGACATGGTTATGTATTGGACGGCGTTCGCCCTCGTCGTCGGCACCATTCTCGTCGTCTACCTTATTCTGCGCTCGCGCCGCGGGCTCGGGCTCGCGGCGATTTGGGACTCGGAGGTCGCTGCGGAAAGTGTCGGTGTCGACAGCTTCTACACGAAGCTCTGGGTGTACGCGGTAACCGCCGCCGGTACAGGAATGATCGGAGCCCTCATCTACCTGCAGACCGCCCGCATCTCGCCGGACGCGGCCTTCTCGGTTCTCGACTGGACCGCGTATGTGATCTTCATCGTGGTGATCGGCGGGATCGGAACGATTGAGGGGCCGATCATCGGCGTTCTCATCTTCTATCTGATGCAGACATACCTTGCCGATTTCGGTGCTTGGTATCTGATCCTTCTTGGCGCGCTTGCGATCGTGGTCATGCTGTTCGCACCACAAGGTCATCTGGGGTTTTGTTGCAGCGCGCTACAACCTCGTCCTGTTCCCGCTGCGGCGTCGGCTGGCAAAATCCGGCGTCGAGTGACGGAAACTTCGAACTTCGATATCGCGCCGGGCCGCGATCGATCCTATGCTGGCGCCGACGCCCCAACGCCTTCGGAATCCCAATGAAGCTCGGTTTCTTCACGATGCCGGTCCATCCGCTGGAGAAGGACTGGCGTCAGTCTCTGCGCGAGGACCGGGAGGCGTTCATCCTGGCGGACGAACTGGGCTTCACGGAGGGATACGTCGGCGAACACGCGACCGACAAAGCCGAGAACATAACGTCCTGTGCGATGTTCATCGCGACGCTGATCGACGCGACGAAGCGCATCAAACTCGGCACTGGGACGGTCAACCTGCCGAACAGCCATCCGGTCGCGGTTGCGTCACAAATCGCCATGCTCGATCATCTGCTCGACGGACGTTTCATCTTCGGGATCAGCCCGGGCGGACTGCTGTCCGATGCCGAGGCCTTCGGCAATCTGGACGCGGACCGCAACGCCATGTTTCTGGAGGCGATCAACCAGGTGCTCGCGATCTGGAGCGGCGAACCGCCTTATGATCTCAAAGGCAAGTACTGGAACGTCTCGGTCTCGCGCCATTTGCTGCCGGAGGTTGGGCAGGGGCCTCTGCCGAAGCCGTTGCAGCGGCCGCATCCGCCCATTGTGGTCACGGTGGTCGCGCCCTTTTCGAAGGGAGTGACCGAAGCCGCGGCACGCGGCTGGGAGCCGATTTCCGCGAACTTTCTGATGCCGGAGTGGGTGAAGAGCCATTGGCCGAAATACGTCGAGGGTTGTGAGCGCGCCGGCCGCCGTGCCGACCCCGCGAACTGGCGCGTCGCGAAGAGCATTTTCGTCGCCGATGACGACAAGATTGCGCGCGACTACGCGACTGCGGCCAACAGTCCCTATCGCTACTACTACAGGCAGCTGCTGACCAAGCTCGTCCACAACGGCCGCGCCGAGCTGTTCAAGACGCGCCGCGATCAGCCGGACCACGAAGTCACGCTCGACAATGTTTGCAACGAGCTCGTGGTATACGGCTCACCGAACAAGGTGGTGGACGAACTCCTCGCCTTCCGCGAGCGAGTTGGTGATTTCGGAACCCTGCTTTACGCGGGCAAGGATTGGCAGGACCCGGCGCTCGCCCGCCGCTCAATGGCGCTCATGGCCGAGAAAGTGATGCCCGCAATCAACGCAGCGTCACGAACCGCTGCAGCCTGACGACTAGCGAAGGCTCGCGTTGAATTTGGCGAGTCCGGCCGACCCCGGGCAAAGCTCGCGCTCGCCGAGAGAGTTCAATGGATTTTTGACGGTGCCGAGACTTGCATGCAGGTCGTCACTTTCGGGCTCGATGTAAAGCAGCCCGGTGACGACTTCGCCGGCCGACTGGCGCTCCATGAGGAAATTGGTCGCGGCGCGGCGATCATGGATGTCGTAGTCGGCATTGAGCTTGCGGAGCGCGATGCGCGATCCGTCGTGTTGTTCGACGATCTCGACAGTACCAGGCTCGTAGTCGACGTAAATCGGCGCGCGACCCGTGATGAAATCGAGCCGGTTCACTGCCTCGTTGTGTTCGCGTACGTAGTCGAAGCTCTTGGTTGAGCCGGGGTGGTTGTTGAACGCGACGCATGGGCTGATCACGTCGAGGAACGCGGCTCCATTGTGCTCGATCGCAGCCTTGATCAACGGCACGAGCTGCCCCTTGTCGCCCGAAAAGCTCCGTCCGACGAACGTCGCGCCGAGTTGCAACGCCATCGCGACGAGATCGATCGAAGCGTCGTTGTTCACGGCGCCACGCTTCGACTTCGAGCCGCGGTCAGCGGTTGCGGAAAACTGCCCTTTGGTAAGCCCGTAAACGCCGTTGTTTTCGACGATATAGGTCATGTTCACGCCGCGGCGGATCAGATGCGCGAACTGACCAAGGCCGATCGACGCCGAGTCGCCGTCGCCCGAGACACCGAGATAGATCAGGTCTCGGTTGGCAAGGTTTGCGCCCGTCATCACGGACGGCATGCGCCCGTGCACCGAATTGAACCCGTGCGAGTTGCCGAGGAAATACGTCGGTGTCTTCGAGGAGCAACCGATGCCGGACAGTTTTGCCACGCGATGCGGCTCGAGGCTCAACTCGAAGCAGGCTTGGATGATTGCCGCCGAGATCGAGTCGTGACCACATCCGGCGCAGAGGGTCGAGACCGATCCTTCGTAGTCGCGGTGGGTGTAGCCGAGCTCGTTCTTCGGCAGCTCGGGATGATGGAACTTCGGCTTGACGATGTAGGTCATGACACAACCTTGCGCAGTGGCGTTATCTTGCGGGAATCGAGATGCTCGCCGATCGCCTTGGCGATGTATCGGGCCGTTATCGGCGTCCCGTCGAAGTGCAGGATCGGAACGAGCTTTGCCGGGTCGAGACCGATTTCGTTGACGAGCAACGTGCGCATTTGCGCGTCACGATTTTGCTCGACGACGAATACCTGATCGTGCCCGGCGCAGAAGTCGCCAACGTCGTGATGGAACGGGAAGGCGCGGATGCGCAGCAGGTCGAGAAGATTCCGTCCGCTGCCAGCATCTCGCGCGCTTCGTCCATGGCCGGGCTAGTCGAACCGAAATACATGACGCCATAGCGCGTTGGCTTTTCGGAGTTGCGCCGTACCGGACGCGGGACCAGGCCCTTTGCGGTGTCGAATTTCTTCAGCAATCGCTGCATATTGTCGACGTAAGGCCCGCCCTCTTCGGTGTAGCGCGCATAGCGGTCGCGCGTGGATCCGCGTGTGAAAAACGATCCCTTCGTCGGGTGCGTTCCGGGATATGTGCGGTAGGGGATTCCGTCTCCGTCTACATCCAGATAGCGGCCGAAATCCTTGCCGGCTTCAAGCTCCGCGGCGGTCATTACCTTACCGCGGTCGTAACGTCTGTTGTCATCCCATGCGAGCGGGCGTGACAGCCGATGATTCATGCCGATGTCGAGATCGAGCATAACGAAGATCGGCGTCTGCAAGCGGTCGGCAAGATCGAAAGCCTGCGCCGAGAAGTCAAACGCCTCGGCCGGGTCCTCCGGGAACAGCAACACGTGCTTGGTATCGCCATGCGAAGCATAGGCGCAGAGCAAGAGGTCTGATTGCTGCGTTCTTGTCGGCATCCCGGTCGACGGGCCGCCGCGCTGCACATCGATGATGACCGCCGGAATTTCTGCGAAATAGGCGAGCCCAAGGAATTCCTGCATTAGGGAGATACCGGGCCCCGACGTCGTCGTGAAAGCGCGCGCGCCGTTCCAAGCTGCGCCCACGACGATGCCGATCGCGGCCAACTCGTCTTCCGCCTGCACGATCGCAAAGCGGTTTTGTTTGGTCTCGGGATCGACGCGAAAGCGTGCGCAGTGCCGCGAGAAGGCCTCGGCGAGGGAGGAAGAGGGTGTGATCGGATACCAGGCGCACACCGTTGCGCCTCCATAGACAGCACCGAGCGCGGCCGCGGAATTTCCTTCAACGAAGATGCGGTCGCCGACGGCCTCGCTGCGCTTCAGCCGCAACCCAATCGGGCACTTCAAGTTCTGCAGCGCGTAATCGCGGCCGAGATGCAGGGCGTGGATGTTCGGCGCGATCAGCTTCTCCTTGCTCCTGAACTGCTCGCCGATCAGTTTCTCGATTTCCTGAAGGTCCATGTCGAGCAGGGCCGAAAGCGCGCCGACATAGATGATGTTCTTGAAGAGCTGGCGCTGGCGCGGATCCGTGTATTCGCGGTTGCAGATGTCGGTGAGCGGCACGCCGATTGCCGAGATATCCTCGCGGAAACGGGCAGGGGGCAGCGGCTTTGTTGAGTTGTAGAACAGGTAGCCGCCCGGCTCGACCGAGGCGACGTCCTTGTCCCAGGTCTGCGGGTTCATCGCGACCATGAGGTCGACGCCGCCGCGCGCGCCCAGATGACCGGAGCCGGAGACGCGCACCTCGTACCAGGTCGGCAGGCCCTGAATATTGGAGGGGAAGATGTTGCGCGGTGCGACGGGCACGCCCATGCGCATGACCGCGCGCGCGAAAAGCTCATTCGCGCTTGCCGAACCGGATCCGTTCACATTCGCGAAACGGACGACGAAATCATTCACGCTTTCGATCGGCATGCGGGTCCCGCGTTCGTCATTTCGATCAGATACTTCTTCATGTCCCACGCGCCGGTCGGACAGCGCTCGGCGCACAGGCTGCAATGCAGGCAGAGGTCCTCATCCTTTGCCATGACGCGCCCGGTCTTGAGATCGTTCGCGACATAGAGATCCTGCGTGAGGTTGTTTGCCGGCGCCATCAGGCGCTGACGCAGATCCGCCTCCTCACCGTTCTGCGTGAAGGTGATGCAATCCATCGGGCAGATGTCGACGCAGGCGTCGCATTCGATGCAGAGCGATGAGGTGAACACCGTTTGCACGTCGCAGTTCAGGCAGCGCTGCGCTTCCTTGAAAGCGAGAGCATCGTCGTACCCGAGCTCAACCTCTGTGCGGATGTCCCGCAACGCCACCACTTTATCTCTCACGGGCACGCGATAGCGCCTGTCGGGCGCAATGTCGTTGTCGTAGCTCCACTCGTGGATGCCCATCTTCTGGCTGATGATCTCGACCGCGGGCAATGGCCGATGCGCGATATCTTCATCGTTGCAAAGCTTGTCGATTGAAACCGCTGCCTCATGCCCGTGCGCCACCGCCCAGATGATGTTCTTGGGTCCGAACGCCGCGTCGCCGCCGAAGAAGATCTTGGGGTGGGACGAACGCATCGTCCGCTCGTCGACCTTCGGCATCCCCCACTCGTCGAACTCAATTCCGACGTCACGATCAATCCACGGGAACGCGTTTTCCTGGCCCACCGCGATCAGGACGTCGTCGCAAGGAAAGTGCTGTTCCGGCTCACCTGACGGGACGAGCTTGCGGCGCCCCTTCGCGTCGCGTTCTGCCTTCACCTTCTCGAACACGACGCCGGTCAGCTTGCCGTTCTCATGCGTAAATTCCTTCGGCACGAGGTAGTTGTGAATCGGAATCCCCTCATGCATCGCGTCTTCTTTTTCCCACGGGGACGCCTTCATCTCCTCGAAGCCGGAGCGCACGACAACCTGTACGTCCTCGCCGCCAAGCCGCAGCGATGAGCGGCAACAATCCATCGCGGTGTTGCCGCCGCCGAGCACGATCACCCGCTTGCCGATTTTGGTGGTGTGGCCGAACGAGACGCTCGCAAGCCAGTCGATACCGATGTGCATGTTCTTCGCCGCCTCCACACGACCGGGAATGTCGAGGTTGCGTCCGCGCGGCGCACCGCAGCCGACGAAAATCGCATCCCATCCTTCGGCGAGCAGCGCCTTAATGCTTTCGACCTTGCGACCCCCGACGAACTGAATGCCGAGATCGAGAATGTAGTCGCACTCCTCGTCGAGCACGGTTTCCGGCAGACGGAATTTCGGGATCTGCGTGCGCATCATGCCGCCGGCGAGCGGATCCTGGTCGAGCACTACGACCTCGTAGCCGAGCGGCGCGAGATCGCGCGCAACGGTCAGCGAGGCAGGGCCTCCGCCGACGCAAACGACGCGCTTGCCGTTCTTGTTCGCAACGGGTTTCGGCAGCCGCGCGCGGATGTCGCCCTTGTAGTCGGCGGCGACGCGCTTCAGCCGGCAAATCGCGACCGGTTCTTTCTCAATACGGCCGCGCCGGCAGGCCGGCTCGCATGGACGATCGCACGTGCGCCCGAGTATTCCCGGGAAGACGTTGGATTTCCAGTTGACCATGTAAGCGTCGCCGTAGCGGCCAGCGGCGATGAGACGGATGTATTCGGGAACGGGGGTGTGCGCCGGGCAGGCCCACTGACAATCCACGACCTTATGAAAGTAGTCCGGCGCGGAGATGTCCGTGGGTTTCATCTACGCCTTGCCCACGCGCGAGGCGCGTTGCTCCCACGGGTTTTCTGCAATGCAGCAAATGCTCATTTGCGCACCAGCCCAGACTCGTCGTCCCCGAGAATTGTTCTAGCGTGGATTCGGGCTGCAGGTCGATGATGCAAAAGTTGCGAACTGTTTTTGAGTTACCGTGGAATATCAGGCACACCACAGGACTCGAAAACCGCACAAACTGGCCATTTCCGGCGAACGGGCCTTTGACGCCGGCTCGCCTTAAGTTCCTCACGAACAATTGTTGCTCTGCGAACTCGTCGCTGTCGGTCCCTTGTCACCGCAAGGCGAACCGATAAAAGGCGAAACCGCTCGGGGGCTTTCGCGTGAAACGGGCCGAACTTTTCGACATCAAGGATCACGTCGCATTTGTGACCGGTGCCGCGAGTGGGCTCGGCCTCGCGTTTGCGGAGGTGATGGCGGAGAACGGCGCGCGCGTGATGCTCGCAGATCTCGACGAAGCGGGACTTGAGAAGGCGGTTTCGCGATTGAAGGCCGCGGGCTGCGAAGTTGCTCGCGTTGCGTTCAATGTGGTGGACACGGAGGCGTTGCGCGCCGCGATCGATGACACGGCGAATCGCTTCGGCCGGCTCGACGCCGTTTTCGCCAATGTCGGCATCAGCTCCGGCCCGGGCTTTGCCGCGGCCGAGAGCGGGCAGCTTGAAAATATCGACCCCGCGATGTTTCAGCGCGTGCTCGACATCAATCTCGTCGCCACAATGCAAACGATGAAGTTTGCGGCCTCGCACATGAAGCGCAGGCGTTACGGCAGCATCATCGCCACGGCTTCGATCGCCGGCCTCCGCTCTGAGCCGCTCGTCGGCTACGCGTACACGGCGACCAAGGCGGCGGTGGCCAATATCGTGCGCCATGCTGCGGTGGAACTCGCGCCGTTTAATATTCGTGTGAACGCGATCGCGCCCGGCCCCTTCATCACCAACATCCGTGACGGCGTCATGCATCGCGATCCGAAAGTCGTCGAACGGTTCGCCGCGATGGTGCCGCTCGGCCGCGTCGCGAAGACGGATGAGATCAAAGGACTTGCGCTGCTGCTCGCTTCGCCCGCGGGCAGTTTCATCACCGGCACGGTCATTCCGATCGACGGCGGCACGACCGCAAGATAGGCAAAGAAAAACCCGGCGCTGAAGTCGGCGCCGGGTGAAAGAATTGTCGCTAACTGACGAGCTTACTTCTTCAAGAACTCGTCCGTGTAGAGCCCGTCAAAGCTCTTGAGCGCGTCCTTCGGATCCAGGAGCTTGGCTTCGAGGCTGATCTTCTGCGAATTCTCGAGCTGCGGGATGGTGACCCGGAAGTCCTTCGCGTGCGCGCGCAACGTTCCTTCCCAGGCTGCCTTGAGCAGATCCGGAGGAGTCTTCGATAAGCGTTTCCTGATCACTTCCTCGAAGACCTTGTCCGGTTGCTTCTGAACCATTTCGCCGGCCGCCGCGAAGGCGCGCGCCATGCGTGCGCACATTTCGCGGTTCTTCTGGCACGTCTCCGGCACCGTGTAGATGAGTCCGTACGCGAACGGGATGAGCTCCGGCGCATCGGTCACCGAGCTCGCGAGCATGATCGCGGATCCCTTCAGCACAGCCTCAGTCGTGAACGGCATCGAGGTTGCGTAGCCGTCGATCGCCTTGTTCTCCAGCGCCGGCAGCATGGCTGGCGGGTCCATTGGCGCGATGCGGACGTCGTTTTCTACGTCGAGGCCGCCTTTGGCGACGACATACCGCTCCCAGGCATGCACGATGCTGCCGACGCCCTGAATTCCGATCGTCAACCCTTTGAGGCGCTTCGCCCGCTCGGCAAGCGGCATGTTCGCCGTAATGCCGACCTTCTCGGCCACATCCTTGCGCAGCACGAGCTCCACCAATGGGCGGTCGATCATGTTGGCTACGGCGTAGAAGCGCTGCCCCTGCGACGCGGCTCGCAGGTAAACCGGGCCGGTTCCCATGGTGAAATGCGCGCTACCCGCGAGCACCGCATTGGGCGAGGCGACGCCAACGAGGTTACGCGTCGAGACGTTCAGTCCTTCCTTCTTGAAGAAGCCCATGTCCTCGGCGACGAAGGCGGTGGTGAATGTCAACGTCTGCGCGGGAAGCGCCAGGATGACGTCGATCTCCTGGGTCTTGCCGACGCTCGGGCTGAACCCGGCGGCAATGCCAAGCGCCGCGACCAGCGTGAACGGCCATTTGAACATTTAGTCCTCCCGAACTAATCTTTTTGTGCTTGAAAGGGTTTAACAGCTAGCGCCGCACGCGACAACGAGCACTCAAGAAAAGGTGTCCTGCCGCTTTAGGGAGTAGTTACCCGCAATTTTTGCCGGTAGTTACGCGCCCATGAGGCGCCGGTGCTGCGGAGTTCGCGCCGCGACTAGAAGCGGTGCGCTCGGGAGAGGAAATGGCTTCAGTAGGACATAGCCAGGTGTCCGATGACGGCGCGGCCGGTCGGGTTTCCGGACGCGTGATGAGTCGCGTCGATCAGATGCTGGTGCTCGTCGTCCTGTTTGGAGTCTGGCAACTGCTCAGCATGTGGCTGGGCACGTATTGGATCGGCTCACCCTGGGGCGTCGTCACGCGCTTTGTTGCAGGGGTGATGAGCGGAAGCCTGCTGCAGCATGCATCGTTCACCCTCGTCGAAGCGGCAGCTGGTTTTGTGATCGGCGCGATCCCAGCGATCTTCCTCCCGTTTCTGTTGCGCCGGCTGCCCATCGTGACTGCAATCCTCGATCCGTTCATGGTCGGCGGATATGGCGCGCCCAAGCTCGCCCTCGCGCCACTGTTCATCCTGTGGTTCGGCATCGGCATCGAATCCAAAATCGCGCTGGTCGCGATCACGGTGTTCTTCATCGTGTACTTCAGCACGCTTTCCGGGATCCGCGCCCTGGACACGAAGCTCGTGCAGATGGCGCAGGTCGCGGGCGCGAACGAACGCGACGTCGCGCGTCACATCGTCTTTCCCGGCGCGGTCCCTTACATCTTCACCGGCATCCGCATCGCGATGCCCTATTCGATCGGCGGGGCGGTCATCGCCGAGCTGATCTCTGCCAATCGGGGCCTTGGCTACCTGGTGCAACTCAGCGCGATGAATTTCGACACCGTCGGGGTGTTCGTCGCCCTGGTAGCGGTCACGCTGATCGTCTTTCTCGGCAACTCGACGGTGAACGTCGTCGAGCGGCGGCTCCTACGCTGGCGTCCCGCGTCCGATGCGTCGCTGCAATCGGGGACCTGACCATGTCCACGCAGCCGATGCTCGAAGTTCGCGATCTCAGTAAGCGCTTTGCCTCGCGCGCGGGCCGCGATCCCTCGTCTTGGGTGATTCAGGATCTGACGTTCTCCGTGAGCGATGGAGAGTTTCTCACGATCATCGGTCCGTCCGGATCAGGCAAGACCACGCTCCTCAACATGATCGCGCAGATCGACGTCGCAAGCG
Source organism: uncultured Alphaproteobacteria bacterium (assembly GCA_963711595.1). Taxonomy (GTDB): domain Bacteria; phylum Pseudomonadota; class Alphaproteobacteria; order Rhizobiales; family Xanthobacteraceae; genus JAUSIF01. Next base: position 45,030 of record CAVQER010000003.1, on the reverse strand, counting down.
GTGGTGAAGTGCGCTTTCAGTCCCAGTCGGCGCCCATCGGTGACGCCAAGGCGCTGACCCCCGGCCTGAATTGTCAGATCGGCTACGTCACCCAAGAAGACAACCTGTTGCCGTGGCGCACGACGATCCAGAATGTCCTGTTTCCGCTGATGGTCCAGGGCCGGCTGAACGACGAGACACGCGCCCACGCGCAGATGCTGATCCGCACCGTCGGCCTCGCGGGGTTCGAAAATCACTATCCGCACGAGCTTTCCGGTGGCATGCGCAAACGCACATCGCTCATCCGTACGCTTGTCTACGATCCGCCCGTGATCCTCATGGACGAGCCGTTCGGCGCGCTCGATGCGCAGACGCGCGCCGTGCTGCAGGAGGATCTACTCAAGCTTTGGAATCTTGGCCGCAAGACGATCGTTTTCGTCACGCACGACATCGCGGAAGCGATCGCGCTCGGCGACCGCACGTTGGTCCTTTCACGCGCCCCCGCGCGCATCGCCGGCGAGCACAAGATTTCCATTCCGCGCCCGCGCGACATTCGCGGGATCATGACCCATCCAGAATTCGCCGCGCTTTATCAGCGCATTCGGGCGCAGGTTCAATGACGACTCACGATACCGCACTCGATCTTGCCGAGTCCTCGCGCGTCAGATGGCGGCACCACGTGGTCACGGCCGGCCGCATCGGCTTGGCGGCGCTGCTCTTGATCGCCTGGAAAGTCGGAGCCGACGCTGCTGGACCGATCTACATCGCCGATCCGATCAAGGTATTTCAGCGGATCGTGGCCGACACGATGTCGGGCTCGTTGATTCGGCACGTCTATGTGACGCTCCGGCTATCGGCGATCGGATTCGCAATCGGTTGCTTCTTCGGTATCGCGCTGCCGTTCGTCTTGCGTCGCATGCCGCGGCTCACGAACGCGATAGAACCTTACATCATGGCGTCAGTGGGCGTGCCGAAATACGCGCTCGTGCCGCTCTTTATCCTCTGGTTCGGCATCGACGACGCGCCGAAGCTCTGGCTCGTCGGTCTGCTCGTCTTCTACCCGGTGTTCATCGCGGTGTTCGCCGGCATCCGCAACGTCGATCGCCGCCTGATCAGCATGGCTCGGGTGGTCGGCGCGAGCGAGGGGATGATCTCGCGCGAGGTGATCTGGAATTCGCTGCTGCCATTCTTTTTCGCCGCGCTCAAGATCGCGCTGCCGCGCGCGGTAAGTGCCGCAATCATCGGCGAGTTCCTCGTCGGCAATGAAGGTCTCGGCTACCTCATCGAATATTCGCGCCAGAACTTCGATACCACCGGCGTGTTTGCAGGGATTGTCGTCGCGACGGCCCTCGTGCTCGCGATCAACGCGATCCTTGTCTGGGTCGATCACCGCTTTAATGCGTGGCGCCCGACCGAACGCGACATGGAACTTTAGCCGTCGATGAAACTGCCGCTGCAAGGCGCAATCGACTGCGATATCCATCCGACTCCACCAGGCGTGTCGGAGCTATTGCCCCATTTCGACGAGTACTGGCGCGACCAGTTCGTGAACCGCCATATCGACAGGCTCGGCTTCAACCTCACGAGCTATCCGCCGAACTCTCCGCTTTCCGCGCGGCCCGACTGGCGCAACGCCTCGGGGCAGCCGGGCGGCTCGCTCGATCTCATCCGAAAGAACGCGCTCGATCCGTTCGGCACGCGGTTCGCGATCTGCAACACGCTTCACGGCGCGATCGCACTCTTCAACGAGGATATGGCCGCCGCCATCTGTTCCGCCGTCAACAGCTACGTCGCGAAAGAGCTCCTCGATCGCGAGCCGCGGTTACGCGCGTCGATCCTCGTTCCCGCCCACAATCCCGAACTCGCAGTTGCGGAAATCGAACGCGTCGCGCCGGACCGGCGCTTCGTGCAGGTCCTGCTTCTGGCGATGGGCGACATGCTGCTCGGCCGCCGCATTTATTGGCCGGTCTATGCTGCTTGCGAGAAGCACGGGCTCGCCGTCGGTATTCATGCAGGAAGCACGTATCGCTGGGCGCCGACTGCATCGGGCTGGCCAGCGCACCGCGTCGAGGACTACGTGAGCCAGTCCGCGGCGTTCGAAAGCCAGGTCGTCAGCTTTCTCGCGGAAGGCGTCTTTCAGAAATATCCGAAGCTGCGACTCGTGCTGATCGAATCGGGCTTTACGTGGCTGCCGAGTTTGTTGTGGAAGACGAACAAGGAGTGGCGCGGCATTCGGCCTGAGGTCCCGTGGATAGACCGGCCGCCGGGCGATGTGGTGCAGGAACATGTGCGCTTCACGTTACAGCCGGTCGATGCCCCGAGAAACGATCCGGCCGCGCTCGCGCGCACAATCGAACATATCGGCACCGACCGCGTTTTCCTGTTTTCGACCGACTACCCGCACTGGCAGTTCGACGGCTTGGATGCGCTGCCGGAGGGCATTCCCGACACAATGATGCGGAAGCTTCTGATCGACAATGCCCTCGAGACTTACCCGCGTTTGCGGGAGGGGACCGATTCGGGCGATAGTGCCGGCCGAACCGAGGAGACGGTTCCATGAACGTTCCCGTTCGCGAAACGCGCGCCGCGCAGAAGCTTTCGTTCGTCGATGGCGATATCCATCCGGCGTTCCGCAAACCGTCGGATTTGCTTCCATTTCTTCCCGCGCGCTGGCGTGAACACTTGCAGACGTTTGGCGAGCATTGGCGCCAGGGCGTCTCCGGGCAACTTGCCTATCCGCGCATGATGGCGAGCGGCATGCGCGTCGATGCGTTTCCGGAGGAGGGCCCTCCGGGCTCCGACCTCGAACTGATGCGGAAGCAGCATCTCGACGCGCACGGGGTCGAAATCGGAATGCTCGTTGCGCTGAGCCGCGGCGGCATGGAGGAGCGCAATCTGGATTTCGCGGCCGCGCTTTCTCGCGCCGTGAATGACTGGCAACTCGAGACGTGGGTGAAGCCGGAGCCGCGTCTGCGCGCAGGCATCGTGGTCCCCCAGGAGGATGCCGCATACTCGGCGAGCGAGGTCGAAAACCGCGCGCCGGATCGCCGCTTCGTGCAAGTGATTTTCTCGCCGCGTGCAAGCGACCCGATAGGGCATCGCCGCTACTGGCCGATTTATCAGGCTGCCGAACGCAACAATCTGCCGATCGGCTTGCACTCCGCCGGCTTCAGCGGCGGACATCCTTCGACGGGATCCGGCTGGCCGACCTATTACATGCAGGAGCACTACGCGTTCTCCACCTCGATGCAGTCGGTCGTCACTAGCTTGATCTTTGAAGGGGTGTTTGACCGCTTCCCGAATCTAAAGGTCGTGCTGATCGAAGGCGGCTTCTCCTGGGCCCCGGCGCTTGGCTGGCGCATGGACAAGCATTGGGAACGTATGCGCTCGGAGATTCCGCACGTGAAGCGGCCGCCGTCCGAATATTTGCGCGAGCGGTTCTGGTTCACGACGCAGCCGATCGAGGAACCGCAGAAGCCCGAGCATCTGGTCGATATCATCGGCTGGCTCGGCTGGGATCGCCTCATCTTCTCGAGCGACTATCCGCACTGGGACTTCGACCATCCGCGCCACGCGTTCAAGTTCGCGCTCACCGAAGAGCAAAAAGCGATGGTCTTCCGCGGTAACGCGAAGGCGGTATACGGCCTGCAATGAACCGGCACGTGGTTGCCAAGGCGGCCGAGATCGAGCCCGGCCGCTCGAAGGTCGTCGTCGTGAAGGGCCGCGAGGTCGGCATCTTCAACATCGGTGGGGATTTCTTCGCGATCTCCAACCGCTGCCCGCACGAAGCCGGGCCGCTCTGTCAGGGCATGATCACCGGCATCGTCCTCTCGGACAGCCCCGGCCAGTATCGCGTCGAGCGGCCGGGCGAATTCGTGCGCTGCCCTTGGCACGGATGGGAATTCGACATCCGCACCGGCCAGTCCTGGTGCGATCCTAAGTCCACCAAGGTGCGAAACTTTCAGGTAAAGGTCGAGCCAGGCGAAAATCTCGTTAAGGGGCCCTATGTCGCCGAGACATTTGCGGTGACGGTCGACGAGGAATATCTCGTGATCGAGATGTGATCGAGGACGGGCGGACGGGGATGACTGACATGTCGCGAGGCGGGGGAGGCACGGTGACGAAGACGCTCGACTTGCCGGCGAGCGCGGACGACGTCTGGGCTGTAGTTGGCGACTTCAACGGACTTACGCGATGGAACGCAGGGGTCGCGCGCAGCGACCTGTCGCACGAAGGCAAGCGCCGCACGTTGACCCTCAAGGTCGGGGGGGCCGTCGTGGAAGATCTGATCGACTACGATTGGGGCGGACGCCGCTGCAGCTACAGCATCGTCGAGAGCGCGGTCCCGGTGGAGCGGCACAAGGCGACGCTTTCCGTGGTCGATCGCGGCCCCGGCCGCTGCACGGTAAACTGGACCTGCGAGTTCTATCCGAAGGAGGCAGACCTTGAGACCGTGACCGGGATTTTCTCCGCGATCTTCGATCGCGGCCTCAAGCAGCTCGAGCAGATGTTCCGGAAGTAGATCTTTAGGCCGGTGACAGCGCTTCGACTGACTTTCTGCGCCGCGCTAGTTGCAACGCCATAACTCCGCCGACCAGGATGAACGCGATCGTGACAGGGATTGCAGTAGACGGCCGTTCCGCGGGCTCGACGATCGCGACGATTTCGTAGCCTACCTCGAGTCCGATGCGTTTTGCATAGGACCCGAACGCGACGTTGGTGATTGTTACCTTATCGTTTGCCGGTGCGACGCCAAGGCCGACGGTCCGCAGCCGCAGCCGAGGCTCCTGCGGACTTCCAAGCGGGATGCTCACGGTTTTGCGGACATCCTCGCCTTCCAGATTGACGCCCTGCACCACGATCGTCAGCCGTTGATCGTCAGGCGCTCGCTCGACGCGCGTCAGCAGGTCCCTGGGCGGCACCTCCACCGTCGGCGGGTAGAAAAGGTTAAGCCAGAACGCGGGCAGGAACAGCGTGAAGCAGCAGGCCAGCAGCACGGCTGATTCCCACAGGCGGCTCTTGGTGATGAACCAGTTCATCGTCACCGCCGAAAACAGCAGGATAGCGATGATGGAAACTACGATCACCCAGATCGTGTGCGGCCAACTTGTGACGTCGATCAGCAGCATTTCAGGATTGAAGATGAACATGAACGGAAGGATCGCAGTGCGCAGTGAGTAGAGTGCGCCCTGGAATCCGGTCGCGATCGGATCCTCCTTAGAAATCGCTGCTGCAGCAAATGCGGCGAGTCCAACGGGCGGCGTGATGTCCGCCATGATGCCGAAATAGAAGACGAACAGGTGCACCGCGATCAGCGGTATCGCGAGCCCAGCCTGCGCGCCGAGCTCGACCACAACGGGCGCCATCAGCGTGGCGACGAGGATGTAGTTCGCGGTGGTTGGAATGCCCATGCCGAGCACGAGCGAAACGGCAGCAATCAGTATGAGCATCGCGATCACGTTGCCGCCCGACACGAACTCCACGAACTCGGTCATCATCAATCCGAGACCCGTGAGCGTGATCGTGCCGACGACGATGCCTGCGGTCGCAGTCGCGACCGCAATGCCGATCATGTTGCGCGCGCCCGTGGCCAGTCCATCGCGTGACTTCGTATGTCATGACGCGCACCGCATCGCCGATGTCCTGTCGACGAAATACGGCGAGCAACGGTTTGCGTGTGGCGAGGATGCCGAGCACGGCGATCGTCGCCCAGAACGCCGAGAGGCCGGGCGACATCTGTTCGATGACGAGGCACCATAGAAGAACGACCAGCGGAATCAGGAAATCCATTCCCGTTTCGCACCAGTCCCAAGCCATGGGCAGATGCATGATCGGTGCGTTTGGGTCGTCGATCGCAAGATCCGGATGGCGCGCGGCATACCAGATGGTGAACAGGTAAATCGCGAGTTCCGGCCGCGCCCAATAGCCAACCCGCGCTTCGCCGAATGCAGCTCGCGCGCCTTCGATCCCGTAGTAGATCGCGCACATCGGACGATGACATGCCGCTGATTCCGAACCCGCTCCGAATGAGCCGCGTCTTCGCAGCGGCGCGATTGGCCCGCTCGATCGGCGTCGAGCCGATTTTCACTGCCTCCAGATGCACGATGTAGATAGAGCGCGATGTAGGACGCGATTGCCGGCAACGCCGCGTGCTTGATGATCTCCGAGTAGGGAATACCGACGTACTCGACCATCAGGAACGCCGCGGCGCCCATCACTGGCGGCATGATCTGGCCGTTGATCGAGGAGGACGCTTCGATTGCGCCCGCCTTCACGCCGGAAAGACCCGACCGCTTCATCAGCGGAATCGTGAAAATTCCGCCGGAAACGACGTTGGACACTGATGAGCCTGACACCACCCCGTTGAGCGCAGATGAAACCACCGCAACCTTCGCGGCGCCTCCGCGCAGATGCCCGAGCAGGGCGATGGAGACTTGCATCATCCAGTTGCCGCCGCCGGCCTTGTCCAGCAGCGTTCCGAACAGCACGAACAGGAAGACGAAGCTCGTCGATACACCGAGTGCGACGCCGAACACGCCCTCGGTGACGAGCCACTGGTGCGTGAGAAACCGCGAAAGGGATGTCCCCTTGTGCTGAACGATTCCGGCATGTAGGGGCCGGCGAATGTGAACAGTATGAAGAACGTCGCGACGAATACCATCGGCAGGCCGAGCGAACGCCGTGTTGCTTCGAGCAACAGCAGAATGCCAGCACCGGCCGTGACGAGATCGAGCGTCGTCGGCTGGCCCGGACGCAGCGCGACCTGCGTGTAGAAGAGGAAAAGGTACGCACCGGCAAATGCGCCGGCCAAGGCGAGCGCCCAGTCGATCACTGGCACGTAGGCGCGCGGCGATGACTTGAACGCAGGATAGGCGGTGAAGGCGAGAAACAGCGCAAGTCCGAGGTGAATTGCGCGGGCTTCGGTGTCATTGAAAACGCCAAAACCGACAATGAAGGGAAGCGGCGAGGCGTACCAGAGTTGAAACAACGCCCAGAAGATCGCTACGCCGATAATGATCTGCTGCGCTGAGTCCTGCGGGCTTCCGTCCGCCGGTATCCGCTTCGGCGACGAGCTGCTCAAGATCGACGCTTGGTGCAGCCGCATTCGGTTTGGTGGACACGGGCCCCTCCGTCGCGCACTCGGGAAACGGCGGGGCGCAGCGGCGCCCCGCCTAGGTGTCGTCGGAATTCAGCGGACTACTTGATCCAGCCTTTTTCCTTGTAATACTTCTCGGCGCCTGGATGCAGCGGCGCGGACAGCCCGTCCTTGACCATCTTCGCCGGATCGAGGTTCACGAACGCCGGGTGCAGCTTCTTGAACTCGTCGAAGTTTTCGAACGTCGCCTTCACGAGTTCATACACCGAGCTATCCGGCACTTTCGCCGACGTCACGAGTGTTGCTAGCACGCCATAGGTTTCCGTCGGCTTCGCATTGGCCGCGTACATGCCGCCAGGAATGGTCGCCTTCGCGTAGTACGGATACTGCCCGACGATCTTCTCCACTGCGGGGCCGGTGAGCGAAATCAACTGAGCGCCGCACGTCGTGGTCGGATCCTGGATGTTCGCCGAAGGATGCCCGACGGCATAGAAGAAACCGTCGATCTTGTTGTCGCAAAGAGCCGGACCATGCTCGTCGGCACGTAGCTCCGAGGCGAGCGAGAAATCCGACATCTTCCAGCCCATCGCCTCGAGCAACTGCTCCATCGATGCGCGTGTGCCGGAGCCCGGGTTCCCAACGTTAAATCGTTTTCCCTTGAAGTCCTCGAACTTGGAGATGTTCGCTTCCTTGCGTGCGAGCACCGTGAACGGCTCGGGATGCACGGAGTAAACCGAGCGGAGATCGGCGAACGCCTTGCCCTTATACTGACCTTCGCCCTTGATCGCGTTGAACGCGACGTCCGACTGCGACATGCCGAAGTCGAGTTCACCGCCCTGGATCGTGTTGACGTTGAACGCCGATCCACCCGTCGAACTCGACTGAGCAGCGGATGCCGTGCGCTTTGCGATCCTTGTTCAACAGCCGGCAAATCGCGCCGCCGACCGCGTAATAGACGCCGGTAACGCCGCCGGTGCCGATCGTTACGAATTTTTGCTGCGCCGCGGCGGGCCCGGCCGTCGTAGCCAACCCGACCGCAACCGAAGCGCCGATCAGGCACGCGCGTAAACTCCGAGTATGCAACATCGTTCTCTCCTCCTTCTTGCTTTTCAATAGGCTAGGGCCTGCGGGTGGCCGCGTCCACGGCGTCGCCGAGGCGTTCGACAATCGCATCGACCTGTGAGGCGTCGATGATGAAGGGCGGTGCGATCAGCACGTGGTCCCCTGCCGTGCCATCCGCCGTCCCACTCGCCGGATAAACGGCCAGTCCGCGTGCCATCGCTTCCTTCTTGATTGTCGCGTGCAGCTTGAGACCAGGGTCGAACGGCGTCTTGTCCGTTCGGTCCGACACAAGCTCGATCCCTTGTAGTAGCCCGCGGCCGCGAATGTCTCCCACGAATGGATGATTGCCGAACCGTTCAGAAAGCCTCCGCCCCAGCAGCCAGCCCATCTTCTTGACGTTGTCGAGCAGGCGATCCCGCTTGATCACGTTCTGCACGGCGAGTCCCGCGGCGCAGGCAAGCGGGTGGCCGATGTAAGTGTGGCTGTGCTGAAAAAAGCCCGAACCGTCAGCGAACGCGTCGAAGATCTTGCGACTGAGCAGCGTGGCGCCGATCGGCTGGTAGCCGCCGCCCAGCCCTTTCGCGATCGCAATGATGTCGGGGGCGATACCGTCCTGCTCGCACGCATGCAGCGTGCCGGTACGCCCCATCCCGCACATAACCTCGTCGAGAATCAGCAACGCGCCATGGCGGTCGCAGATTTCGCGGATGCGTTTGAAGTAACCGGGCGCCGCGGGCACGGCGCCCGCCGTCGCACCGACGACCGTTTCGGCAACAAAGCCGATGACGTTCTCTGGGCCGAGTTCGCCGATTGCGGAATTCGAGCGCGTCGGCCGCTCGGCGTCCGTAGGCTTCTTCGCTCTCGTCCGCGCGCCGATGCCGATACGAGAAGCATGGCGCGATGTGGCGCACGTCGATCATCAGCGGGCCGAACATTTTCCGGCGTTGGGCGTGTGCGCCGATCGAGAGCGCGCCGAGCGTATTGCCGTGAAACGACTGTTCTCTGGCGATGAAGTATTTGCGCTGCGGCTCGCCGCGCTCGACAAAATACTGGCGCGCCATCTTCAGTGCGGACTCGATCGCTTCGGATCCCCCGCTCACAAAGAAGACGTGCGACAGACCCTCCGGCGCATCGGCGATCAGGGTGTCCGCGAGTTCTTCAGCGACTTGGGTAGTGAAGAAGTTCGTATGCGCGTAGGCGAGCTTGTCGATCTGGTCGTGCAGAGCCCGTTGCACGTCAGGATGGTTATGCCCGAGGCATGAGACGGCGGCGCCGCCCGATGCATCGATGTATTCGCGTCCCTGCGCGTCCCGCAAATAGACGCCATGGCCGCCGACTGCCACCGGCAACTCGTCCCGGATTTGCCGGTGCAGAATGCGCGTCATATGCCGATTAAAGCACACGATCGCCGCCGACCGAAATCGCGTCGCGATCAAAGCAGCTTGAGTTGGCGGTCTTCCTCGCGTCGGCGCGGCGGCTGCCGACATTGCGACTTCAGTTCCCGCTCGATGTCCGCGAGAAACGGGGAGGGCGGAAGTGCCTGCCACTTGCCCCGCCAATGCCGCTCCTCCGATCGACTCAAGATCAGCCGATCCATCGCCCGGGTCATGCCCACATAGAACAAGCGCCGCTCCTCGGCGATGCTCGCCTCAGCCGGCCCTCCCCAGTGCAGCGGCAAAACTCCATCTTCTAATCCGACGATGAACACGACGGGGAATTCCAGTCCCTTGGCGGCATGCAACGTAAGTAGCGAAACCCGCTCCGCGCGAGGATCGAAGAAGTCCGCCTCGCTCGCAACCGCGACGGCGTCTGCGAAGCGGACTCCCTCGCGCACCCCCGTCTCGGCGATAGTCGACAATCGTTTCACGGCGAGTTCGACGCCGGCACGATCGATGACAGCATCGCGTGTGAACACTCGCTCCGCCGCTGCGCGGAGCCGGACCGGCAAAGGGTCGTCGCCCGCCACGTCGAACAATTCGTGCAGCAGCGTGGCGACGGCGGGATCGTCCGCAAGCAATGCATGCGCATGTCGTTTGTAGGGAATGCCCGACCGGTCAAATGCCTCGACGAGCGCGGCGGATTGGCTGCCCGTTCGATGGAGCACCGCAATGTCGCCGAAGGACAATGTTTCTCCGGCACCGTTTGAACGGCCGCTGTCGATCGAGAAGAAGTTGTGCCCGCCGATCAGTCCCTCGATCGTCTGGACCACGAACTCGGCTTCGGCCCGATCGGTCGGCGCCGTGTGCACCATGATGCGCTCGTGCATCTCGCGCACGACTTGGGCCAGCGAATTGTTGTCGTTCGCCGTGGCGAGCACTTGGGTCGAAGCGGCAACGATGGTGCCGCTCGAGCGATAATTGCGTTGCAGCCGGACAATTTTTGCGTCGGGATAGTCGACACTGAACCGCTCAAAGCAAGAGGCATCCGCGCCGCGGAAACCGTAGATCGCCTGGTTCGGGTCGCCGACCACGCAGAGATCTTTGCCGTCCGGCGCGAGCAGCCGGATCAGCCGGTATTGCTGCTCATCGATGTCCTGAAACTCGTCTACCGAAATCGATCGTTGCCGCTCGCGGATTTCTGCGGCCACTTCCGGTTCCCGCTCGAGCATCCTTACCGGCAGGCATACAAGGTCGTCGAAATCGATGAGGTTGCGAAGCAGCAGTGCGCGCTGATACGCGGCATGAAGTTCCGCCGTCTCCTCGTTCACTGGAGTGCCGGTGCGCTTGCTCTTGGAGACCGCGCGCAGAAGACCGTCCATCTTGCTTGGCGAGAAGCCCCGTACGTCCGCGAAAATGGCCGCCTTGTCGCTCTCGCTCGCGATCCGGAAGCCGCGGTTGAGCCCGGCGGTCGCAGCGTGCTCTCGCAAAATGGCGAGCCCGAGGGAGTGGAACGTGTGGATCGCCACTTGCCCCTGGTCCGCCGGCAGCAGTTTCGCGAGTCGGTCGCGCATCTCGGCCGCCGCTCGGCGCGTGAACGTGATCGCGACGCACTCTTCAGCCGCGCGGCCATGCTCGGTGACCAGGAGTGCGATGCGGTGCGTGAGGGTGCGGGTCTTGCCTGAGCCTGGTCCCGCGACGATCAAGAGCGGCCCTTCGACTGTTTCGACGGCGTGACGCTGCTTGTCATCAAGAAATTCGCCGCTGCCATTTCTGTTCGAGTAAGCCATTGGGCTCGCGCACGGCGTGGGTGCCGGTGCGCTCGAATGGGAGTGGCCATTGCCCTCAGGGTTTGCTCTGGCGCGCTTCCTTGAAACCGGCGCGTCAAATAGCTGACTGACGCCGGAGAGGCGCGAGAGCTCGCCCTCCTCGAACAGGCGGATCACTCCGTATTCACCGTCATAGCCGGATTGGCGAATCACTTTTCCGACGCGCAACCGCGCGACGGCCTCGCCTAAAAGAGAATCCGTTCTAGCGATGTCCTCGATTGGCACTTGCTCGAGAATTTGCAGTTCCGGGCCGAGCTCGCCGATGGCTCGGTTGTAGGCCTGTTCGACCTTCTGGCTCGCGGGCCCGCTATTCGCGATTTCTGACACCACCTCTGGGAGCGGCACGAGATTAATCGCCGTACCCGCGGTCGCCGGTGGCTGCGCCTCAGCCTCGCTTCGCCCGGCGAGCGCATCGACGCGGTGCAGGACGCCGACCGTCACGCGCTGCCCGCACACCGGACAGATCCCGCCGTGCGCCTTGGTTTCCCTCGGTTCGAAACGAATCTGGCATTTGCGGTGGCCGTCGAGATGATACTTGCCTTCCTCTGGGTAAAATTCGACCGTGCCGACGTAGCCGTTACCCGTCTCAAGCGCCCGGCGCATCGCGAAATAGTCGATGTCGCAATCGAAAGCAGTCGCCTCGCGGCCAAGCTTTGCGGGTGAATGCGCATCGGAATTGGAAACGAGGCGAAACCGGTCGAGCGACGGCACGCGCCAGTTCATGACGGGGTCCGATGACAGGCCCGTTTCCACAGCGAAAATGTGTTGCGCGAGGTCGCCATAGCAATCTTCGATCGAGTCGAAGCCGGACATTGAGCCGAGTGCCGCGAACCAAGGCGTCCAGATATGCGCCGGGACGAGATACGCGTCAGGGCCCGACTCGAGCGCGATCTCCAGAAGATTGCGCGAGTCGAGGCCGAGAATTGGCCGCCCGTCGGACGCGATGTTGCCGATCGTCGCCAGTCGCGCCGAGAAGCGATCCATTGTCTCGAAATCCGGCGCGTAGATCAGGTGATGGACCTTCCGTGTCTTGTCGCCCTTTTTGTAGATTGTGGAAATTTCCACTTCGAGCATGAAGCGCACGGGCGCGCGGCACGCGGCGGGCAACCGCGCGGCAACCGATTTCTCGGTTTCGTTGTTGAGACGGAATAATCCCGGCTCCGCCGGCACCAGCTTCGATTTCAGTTCCGCGGCCCACGCGGGATGGGTGAAATCGCCGGTGCCGACGACGCTGATTCCCTTGCGCGCGGCCCACTCCGCTAAATGTTCAAGATCGAGGTCGCGGCTCGTGGCGCGCGAATATTTCGAGTGCACGTGCAGGTCGGCGTGAAACCGCATCGGTGCCTGCTCTCATCCGCGTGTCGCGGACGCAGGTCACTATACGCGGCGGCGCCGAGTCGGCGAGGATGCCCTGTGGATAGTCGGCGGAAATCAGGCAACTTCCGCGGTTCGCACGACAAAGGCTTCGCCGCGTTCCAGGAACGCGCCGACGAGCCGCGCCACGCGTTCCGGCTGGTCGAACTCGACCGCATGCGCCGCCCCATAAATGTAGCTGAGATACGACTGCGGGATGCCGTTCTTGAGCCGGCGGCCGACGTCGTCGACCGGCATCACTTCGTCCTTGGTGCCGAAGAGGAGCAGCGTGCGTGCCTTGATCTGCGGCAGCGATCTCAGCAATGCGTCATCGAGCGTCTCGCCACCGGCGTAGGCCTGCAGCGCCTTGAGGTTCGCCGGCATCGCCGCGGCATAGCGCGGATCCTTCGGCGCGCGGTCCGGCACCGCGTAGAGCTTGCGGTCGCGTTCGGCGGGATCGGCAGGAAGGCCGCCGACACCTTTCGTCCGTAACCCCGCAGGGGCTTCGAGCACGAGTTGCTCGACGAGATCCGGATGTTTCACGGCGAGCCACAATGCGATCCAGCCGCCGAAGGACTCGGCCATCACGTCGCAACCCTTGCCGATCGTTTTGCCGATGAATTCAGCCGCGAGCTCGGCGAGCCCGTACACGTTCGCCGCCTTCGCGTGCAGGGGCGTGCCGTTGAAGCCAGGCATCGTCGGCATGTAGATCGTGTGCTTGCCGGCAAGACGCTCGAGCGCCGGGGATACCCGCGGACCGGCGGCGCTGTGGAGGTGGAGCAGCGCAGGGCCCGTCCCGCCCTTCAGGAAATGCAGTGGCCCGGTCGAAAGTTCGATCTTCTGTTCCACGAAATTGCTCATGTCCGCCTCACAAGCTCGCCGCTTCCGGCAGGACCTGATCGCGGAACAGTTCCATTCCGCGCCGCACGACTTTGTCCGGGATGTTGCCGATCTTCATGTTCAGATTGAACCGGCCGTTGCCGAGCTCATCCCGGATTCGCTTCATCTGCTTGATCACGGTCTTCGGGCTGCCGCACAACACCGATCCGGCTTCGATCATCTCGTCGATGTTGCGCGCGTTGAGCGTCGCGAGGCGCGAAACGAAGCGCTCGCCATATTGCTCCTGCGCGAAGAAGCGGGACTTCTGCACGACTAGCCGCATAGCGTCGCGGATCGAATGCATCAGCACCTTGTGAAAATAATTCAAGCCCTGGCTCAGATATTCCTTCGCCTCCTCGTCGCTGTCGGCAATGCATGTATTCTGGCCGATCAGGATGTGCTCGGGCTGCGGCTCGAACCCATGACCCTTGGCTGCGTCGCGATAGACGTTGATGCACCGCTGCGCGATCTTGAGATCGGCGATCAGCGTCATACCCATCATCGCTTTGTGCTGGCCGGCGAACTCGGCAGACTCCTCGTTACTCGCGGACATGAGAATTTTTGGATGCGGCCGCTGCATCGGCTTCGGCCAGATGGAGACCGACGGATACTGGTAGTACTCGCCCTCCCAGCCGAAGGGCTCGGGTTCCGTCCACGCCTTGATGATGAGTGCGGTCGCTTCGCGCAGCCGTTCGCGCGACTCACCGGGCACCACGTTGTAGGCAATGTATTCGTGCGGAACGCCACGAATGAGTCCGGCGACCAGCCGGCCGCCGCTCATCACGTCGATCATCGCGTATTCCTCGGCGACGCGGATCGGGTTCAGCAGCGGGATCAGATTGCCGAGCATCGCAAGCCCGATCGTTTTCGTGCGCTGGGAGAGCACGGAACCGATCAGATTGCAGTTCGCCATCAGGCCGTACGGGCTGAAGTGATGCTCGTTGCAACCGACCCAGTCGAAGCCGCACTGCTCCGCGAACGCCATCGTGTCGATGTAGGAGTCGTAAAGCTCCTTTCCGCGCGCCGGGTCGAAGGTCTTGTTGCTCGCCGGCCATTGTTGCGGCGCTTCGTCGAGTTCGGTCCAGGGCATCAGGTGGAAGTACGAGAACTTCATTGCTCACTCCGGGCCGCGTAGGCGATCCGTTTAGCCGTTCGCTGCTGCGGCTCTTCCGAAATCCATGATTCGCATGCATCGAACGCGTCGATAATCCGCTGGTGGCGGGCGAGCAGCCACTCTTTCGTCTGCATATGCGTGAAGACGTAGAGTTCACGGTTCTTGATCGCACGAACCACCCGTTCGCCGATTACATCGGGATCGAGTCCGGCCAATTCGATTTCGTCATGCAGCGGGTGCGGCTTAGCCTTGTAAGGGCCACCGAAACGTTCCGGCCGACTTTCACTCGCCATGTAGATGCGTGTCCGGACTGCCGCCGGTGCGAGCACCGAGATACCAACCGGCGTTTCGTCCAGATCGTTCCAAAGGGATTCCGTCAGCGCAACCACTGCGAACTTCGTGGCGGCATAGGCGCCACCGCGCCGTAGCAGTCCCACCTGGAAACCCGCAATGGACGCAGTGTTGACGATGTGACCGTCGCCGCCGTGCGACTGGATGATCGGGAGGAATGTTTGGATGCCGTACATAACGCCATCCAGATTGACTCCACTAATCCAGTCCCATTCGTTCGGCGTCACTTCCCATACGCCCTTGCTTTGGATCGTGACGCCCGCATTGTTGCAGGCAACGTGGATCGCGCCGAACTCGTTGAGCGCGGCGTCCGCGAGCCGCTTCACCTCTGCTTGCCGCGAGACGTCTGCCGCAAGCGCGATCGCCTTTGCACCGAGCGCGCGCACATTTGCCAGCGCCGCCGCCAAACGCTCTTCATGAATGTCGGAGAGAACGACGGACATCCCGTTCTTCGCAAACGCGCGCGCCATACCCAGTCCGATACCGGAGGCGGCGCCGGTGACGACCGCCGTCTTGCCTTCCAGATGCTGCATGGATAAGGACCCCGTTCTGGCTTACGACTATAGCATCTCGACCAGTGGGGAGGACGCGACGATGGCGCGCAACGACGATCGCATTTTGACGACGCATGTCGGCAGTCTCGTTCGGCCGCCGCAGCTCGTCGAATATATCGAAGCGATCGAGAAGGGCCTCAAGGTCGACATGCAGGCCTTCGACGCGCTGCTCCAGCAATCGGTCAACGAAGTCGTTAAGCGCCAGCAGCAAGCCGGCATCGACATCGTCAGCGACGGCGAATACGGGAAGTTTCGCTCGTGGTCCTTCTATGTGCTCGATCGCCTGGAAGGCATCGAGGAGCGCGACATAGTCGAGGCGAGGGGCGGCAGCGCCGATCGCAAGCTGTTTCCGGAGTTCTATGCGGAGTATTTTCCGACCCAGAAGCTGCCAAAGCGGGGCACCGTCTTCACCGTCGCGCCGGTGAAATACAAGGGACAGGCGGCGCTCAGGAAGGATATCGAGATTTTCAAGAAGGCGCTGAAGGGCGTCGACGTCGACGGTTTCATGCCCGTCGTGGCGCCCGCGAGCGCGGTCCCACTCTTCAAGAATGAGTTCTATAAGAACGAAGATGAGGCGGTCTTCGCGATCGCCGAAGCCTTACGCGAGGAATACAAGACGATCGTCGACTCCGGCCTGTACGTGCAAATCGACGACGCGTTCCTGCCTTACATGTACGACTTGGCCTTCGCTGGCACCGACATGGAGCGCTTCCGCAATTGGGCACGCGTGCGCGTCGATGCGCTCAATCACGCACTCCAGGGCATCCCGCAGGAAAAGGTGCGCTATCACATCTGCTGGGGCAGCTTTAACACGCCGCATGTGAGCGACGTCGCGCTGAAGGACATCGTCGACCTGGTGCTCCGCGTGAATGCCGGTGCCTACTGCATCGAGATGGGGAATCCGCGTCACGAGCACGAATGGCGCGTGTGGGAGACCGCGAAGCTTCCGGCGGGCAAGAAGCTCGTCCCCGGGGTCATCAGCCATTCGACGAACGTCGTCGAACACCCTGACCTCGTTGCGGAACGTCTCGTACGTCTCGCGAAAATCGTCGGCCGCGAGAACATCATGGGCGGAACGGATTGCGGATTCGCCCAGGCGCCGCACGTCAAACGCGTCCACCCCTCGATCATGTGGGCAAAGCTCGAAGCCCTCGCCGAAGGTGCGCGCATCGCCTCGCGCGAACTGTGGGGCCGGAAGGCCGCGTAAGGCGGCCGCTGCTAACGAACGGTGGAGGGGCGCTGTATACAAGTCACGCGGGCTTCAATAGAAACAGCCTTAGTAGAAGCGGCAAACGCCCTCGCTAGCGGTTGTTCTGTATACACGGAGGGTGCGCGCGTATTGGTGCAGGCGAGTTGGCGGCATCGCCCAAAAAGTTCTCAACTCAGCGCCAGAGGGACAGGAACATGGCGGCACGAAGCCTGGAAGACCTCGTTCGAGCTTCAAAAAGCGTAACGGCAATTCTGTACAACCAGCAGACCGGTCCAAACGTCTACCCTGGCGTTCCCCCCGAATACACCAATTGGCGCGACGAGCAGCGCGCGTGGCAGGAAACGTGCGTCCTGTTCAATCAGTCGTATCACATGGTCGAGCTCGTGGTGGAAGGACGTGACGCGTCCAAGCTCCTTTCCCACCTCGCCTACAACACGTTCAAAGGATTCACCGTCGGCAAGGCGAAGCAGTTCGCGCCGTGCAGCTACGACGGCTACATCATCGGCGACGTAATCCTCTTTTATGTCGCGGAGAACCAATTCGTGCTGGTCGGCCGCGCCCCGGCGATCAATTGGGTCGAGTATCACGCCGCGAGCGGCGGTTATGATGTCCGCACTGAGCGCGACGAGCGAACCGCGGCGAGAAAGGATCCCAGCAGACGCCGGTCCTATCGCTTTCAAGTGCAAGGGCCGAACGCGATGAAGGTGATCGCGAAAGCGATCGGGCGGGCTGTGCCTGAGGTCAAGTTCTTCAACATGGACAGGCTCACGATCGCCGGGAGGACGACGTGGGCCCTGCGTCACGGCATGGCTGGGCAGCCGGGGCTCGAACTGTTCGGGCCCTGGGACGACGGTGAGGAGGTGCGCCAGGCATTGATCGAGGCGGGGAAAGACTACGGAATGCGGCTGGTCGGCGGGCGCGCCTATTCGTCAAACACCGTCGAGTCCGGTTGGATTCCGTCACCCTTGCCCGCTGTGTACTCGGGCGCTGCGATGAAAGCGTATCGCGAGTGGCTGCCGGCCGAGGGCTACGAGGGCAAGACTTCGATCGGCGGAAGCTTCTACTCTGATCGCATCGACGACTACTACTTCACCCCATGGGATCTCGGTTACGGCAACTTCGTCAAGTTCGACCACGACTTCGTCGGCCGCGAAGCACTCGAGAAGATGGCCGGCAAGACCCACCGCAAGAAGGTCACGCTGGCGCTGAACGACGACGACGTGTTGCGTGTGATGGGCTCGGCGTTCAAAGAGCCGCGCCAGCGGGCCAAGTTCATGGAGTTTCCGAGCGCCGTGTACTCCATGCACCCGTATGACACCGTGCTCGCGAAGGGGAAGGCGGCGGGTGTTTCGACCTGGATCAGCTACACCGCAAACGAAGGCAAGATGCTCACGCTTGCTGTGATGGACGCCGAGTTCGCCACGCCCGGCATGGAAGTCACCCTTGTTTGGGGCGAGCCGGGAGGAGGCTCGGCGAAGCCGTTGGTCGAGCGCCATGTTCAGACCGAGGTTCGTGGCGTCGTCAGCCCTGTGCCTTATTCTCAGGTCGCAAGGACCGGCTACGCGGACGGCTGGCGAACCAAGGCCTTGGCGTCTTGACGTCTGCCCGGCTATCGGGATTCGAGGCACGCCGATAAACTCTTCGAGGCGGTCGGGGGCACGACCGTTTTCGCCTGCGGCGAGGTCTGGGGAGAAGCCGGGGAATGAACAAGAGCGATCATCGCATCCTGACGACGCATGTCGGCAGTCTGGTCCGCCCGCCCGATTTGCTGAAGGCGGCGGCGGCCGCCAGGGACAGGCCGCAGGAAGAGAAGAAGTACCTGGATCTCCTTCACGCGAAGACCGTCGAGGTTGTCAAGCGTCAGGCCGAAGCCGGCATCGATGTCGTCAATGACGGTGAGTGGGGAAAATCCAGTTGGGCGAACTATGTGCTCGACCGAATGACCGGGTTCGAGCCAACTCCGAACAAGTTGTACGAAGCCGTATGGCTCGGCCGTGATCGAATTCGTTTCAGCGAGTTCATGGAAGCGGAGTTTCCGCGCGGTGCGAAGGGCGTGCCCGGACACACCTGCACGGGGCCGATCCAGTACAAGGGTTATGACAGCATCCGGCGCAACATCCGCGATGTGAAGGCGGCGCTAAATGGCGCCAATGTCATGGAAGGGTTTCTCACCGCGGTCGCGCCGGCGAGCACGGGCTACGACGCCGAGAACGAGTTCTACAGCACCGAGCATGACTACGTGTTCGCGCTCGCGGAGGCGTTACGCGAAGAGTACTTGGAAATTTACAACGCCGGCTTGGTGCTTCAGATCGACGACGCCGTGCTCGCCAACATGTACGACGAGCTCGCACAGGACGATCCGAAGCGCTACTACGAATGGGCGGAGCTGCGCGTTGCCGCGCTCAACCACGCGCTTCGCGGCATCCCGCAAAACCGCATCCGCTATCACATTTGTTTTGGCAGCTGGCATGTGCCGCACGTGGCCGACGCCCCGCTCGAGGCGATTGCCGGCCTGATGCTGAAGGTGCATGCCGGCGCGTACTCCATCGAGGCCGCCAACGTCCGTCACGAGCATGAATGGCACGTGTGGGAGAAGGTGAGGTTGCCGCAGGACAAGATCCTCATCCCCGGCGTCGTCACGCACCACACAACGACAGTCGAGCATCCACGCCTGGTCGCCAACCGCCTAATCCAATTCGCCAACGTCATCGGGCGCGAGAACGTCATCGGCGGCACGGACTGCGGCTTTGCGCAGTTGGAGGGCATTCAGCGCGTACACCCGCAAGTAATGTGGGCGAAGCTCGAGACGCTCGCCGAAGGCGCGCGCATTGCCTCAAAGGAATTGTGGGGCCATCGCGACCTGTGAAAATCAGCGCGCGGCGATCTTGTTGAAGAGCGCCGCAAGCTCCTCCGGCATCGTGATGTGCGGATTGTGGCTCGCGTCGAGCTCGTAGTACGTCCAACCTTCTTGCCGCGCGCGTTTCGCGAACTGCCCGAACGGGTCACCGGGCGGCAAACGTTTGCAGTAGATGTATGTGACGGGAAGGGACGGCTTGCCCGAAAGCCGGATTGGGGTCGCAATCGTCTTGATCGGCTGCGGCATGCGCTTCGGTCCCGCCCATTCGACGTCCGCGGGCGCGGTATCGGGGGGCATCGGATTTGGCGGAACGCGCCAGCCGTCGTCCGCTGCCTGGCGCATCTTTCTCCCGTGTTCGCCCACATAGTCGAGCAGGCATTTGCCGTCTTCCGGTGCGAACGCGTCGAGATAAACAAGCTGGGATAGCCGGTCGCGCGCGCGGTCGGCGACGCCAGTCGCAACCATGCCGCCGTAGCTGTGACCGACGAGCACGACCTCGCGCAGGTCCTCGAACTCCAGCACGTTGACGATGTCTTGGATGTGCGTATCAAGCTCGATAGAAGCATTCGCGAGGTGCGATCGTTCGCCGACGCCGGTATAAGTCGGCGTCCAGAACTCATGCCCAGCCGCCCGCATCAGCGGGCGCATTTTCTTCCACGCCCAACCGGCCGACCACGCGCCGTGTGCGACAACAAAAACTGCCACGATGAAGCTCCCCCGTTTATTCGTTGAGTTATTGCAGCTTCACGGGTGAGCCTGCAATCGGTAACCGTTAAAGCGGGAAGGTTCGATGAGTGCGAGAGCGAAGCCGCCGTTTCGTGCCGATCACGTCGGTAGTCTATTGCGGCCGAAGGAGTTGCTGCAGGCCCGCGCGGATCGCGAGGCCGGCCGTATTTCCTCGGCGGAGCTGCGCGAGCTCGAAGACAGGGCGATCCGCGACGTCGTGAAGATGCAGGAGGGCGTCGGGTTGCAGGGCATCACCGACGGCGAGTACCGGCGCATCGACTGGTTCATGGACTTCAAGTACGCCATCGGCGGTATCGAAAAGCTCGATGAGGTCGTGAAGGTCCCGTTCGCGAGCGACGGCGGCGCGGTGGATTTCGAGTTCGTCGCTTATCGGATTGGCGAGAAGATTCGGCTCGACGAAGTCATCTTTGCCGATGATTTCAAGTTCCTGAAATCGGCGACCCGAGCGACCGCGAAGCAGACGATCCCGTCTCCCAGCATGATGCACTATCCGGCGGGCCGTGGAGTTGATCGCACAGTCTATCCCGATATCGACCAGTACTTCGACGATCTCGCAAAAATCTATTCGGCGCAGATTGCCGGGCTGGACAAACTCGGTTGCACGTACCTGCAGCTGGACGACACGAGCCTCGCATTCCTGAACGATCCCAATCGCCGCGCCCTGCTCGGGGAGGGCGCCGAAACGCAGCATCTTCGCTACATCAATTTGTTCAACGCCTCGATCGCAAACAAGCCTGCCGGAATGACGATCTGCACACACCTTTGCCGCGGTAATTTCAAATCGGGTTGGATGGCCGAGGGGAGTTACGAGCACGTAGCCGACGCCCTATTCAACCAGCTCGCTGTGGACGGCTTCTTTCTCGAATACGACGATGCGCGGTCCGGCGGGTTTGAGCCGCTCCGCTTCGTGCCGAAGGGGAAGATGGTGGTGCTCGGGCTCGTGACGACCAAGCGCCCGGCGCTTGAAAGTAAGGACTCGCTCAAGCGTCGGGTTGAGGAAGCGAGCAAGTACGTTTCTCTGGACCAGCTCTGCCTCAGCCCGCAATGCGGCTTCGCGTCTACTTCGGAGGGTAATCGGCTCACGATTGATGAGGAAATCGCAAAGCTCCGGCTTGTGGTCGAGACCGCGCGGGAAATCTGGGGCTGATCGGGGCGCCTTGGGCCATTTCCCAATTGGCCTTTCGTGTCAGTCCCGATTGTCGGCCGTCGGAGCGAATGTTATACGTCATAACTAAGACGGAGGCCCGAGCTTTCGCTAAGCTTGGGTACGCCGCAGCAGCAACAATGCCTCGCGACAAGCGAGCCAGACCGGCGACGAGTAGGAGGGACGCCAGAATGAAATTCCATCGCTTTGCTTCAATTTCGGGTGCCGCGCTTGCCGGCGCGCTGTTCGTAAGTCAGACGGCGGTCGCGCAAGAGGAGCTTGTTTTCGGCAACTGGACGCCACCGCGCGAATATCAGAACGCGCAAGTGATGCCGTACGTCTTCGAGCAGATCGCGAAAGAGACGAACGGCAAGATCAAATGGAAGCTGATCGCGGGCGGGCAGCTCGCCGACGGCAAGACCACGTTCAGCGCGATCAAGGACAACCTGATGCAGGGCGGGCTCGCGATCGCGACCTACGTCCCGAATCTCGTGCCTTCGCTCGGCGCGATCTACACGACCGTCATTATCGGCCATAACGACGTGGTTGCCGCGACGGGCGCAGCACTCGAAACGTTTTATCTCAACTGCCCATCGTGCCTCGAAGAATTCAGGGCACTGAACTCCGTGCCGCTCAGCGGCTGGACGAGCTCCGCCTATCTGCTTGCCTGCCGCGAGCCGGCCAAGTCGCTCGCGGACCTGAAGGGCAAGCGAGTGCGTGCGACGGGCGGCAATGCCGACTACATGCGGACCGCGGGCATGGTGCCGGTTGGCGCCACGTTGGTCGAGGCGGTGAGCCTCTTGCAGCGCGGCGGCATTGATTGCCAGCACGGCGTTGCCGATTGGATGCGCACTTTCGGCTACGCGGACTTCGCGAAGCACGTGATCGACTATCCGCTCGGTCTTTCCGGACCGGCGATCGGCTGGATGATGAATCGCGACGCCTGGAACAAGTTCACGCCGGAAGAGAAGAAGATTCACATGAAGTATGCGGCGTGGATGAGTGCGAAGATAGCCATCGGCTACTTCCTCATTGCCACCGAGGAATTGCTGCAGACGATCGTCAAGGACAAGGGAGTCACCCTGACCAAGGTGAACAACCAGGAGTTCGACGCGGTCGGCGAAGCGTACAAGCAGCAGCAGCGCACCACGAACATCGCGACCGCCAAAGGCTTCGGCGTCAAGGAGCCGGAAAAGATCATCGATACCTACGAGCGGTTGATCGACAAGAAGTGGCGCGGTCTGTCGAAGGACATCGGTCGCGACATCGACAAGTTCACCGATGTGCTGAATTGCGAAGTGTTTTCCAAGATCGACATAAACAAGCTCTGATCTTCTCACGACGGCAACGGCGAGGTCGGGCGATCCCCGGCCTCGCATCGCAAGCGGTGCGCAGACGCCGCAATTCGACCAGACATTCGTTGTCAGGGAGGAAACGCATGACGAAATATGCCGGGAAGCTGGCCGCCGTTGTTTTGTGCACGGCGATCGTCGGGGGCGAGGTGCAAGCACGCGAACTGACCTTCGGATCCTGGACCCCGCCGCGCGATCCGTACAACACCAAAACGCTTGCCGCGGTGTTCGAGCAGATCAAGCAGGATACCAAGGGAGGTATCACCTGGAAGCTCGTCGCGGGCGGCGCGCTGCTCGACGCACGCGGAACCGTGCCGGGCGTGAAGGACGGCCTCGCGGACGCGGGCCTAGGCATCGCGCCGTATGTGCCGAACCTGCAGCCGGCGACCAACATGATCTTCAGCACGCACGTGTGGGGCAACGACGTGGTGGCGGCGACGGCCGCAGCCGTCGAGACCGTGATCCTGAACTGCCCGGAATGCCTTGACGAGCACAAGGCGCAGAACGCGCTTCCGCTCGGCGGGTTCACCGCGTCGGCCTACATGCCGATGTGCCGCGACAACATCAAGTCGCTGGCCGACCTCAAGGGTAAGAAAATCCGCGCCTCGGCAGGCGGCGTACAGCTCATGGAAGCCCTCGGTGCCGTTCCGGTCGCGATGGATCCAGGTTCGGCCACGACGGCGCTCCAGCGCGGCACGCTCGACTGCGTGCATGGCGACCCGGCATGGCTCGAGAGCTTCGGCTATTGGGACGTGGCCAAGTCGGTGTTCCTGCATCCAATGGGCATTGGCGGGCCGGCGATGGCGCTCTATCTCAATCGCAACACCTGGCTCAGCCTTTCGCCTGACGAGAAGAAAGCGATCATCCGCGGTGCCGCGCTCGCAAGCGCGATGCAGGCGATCGATACGTTCATTCTCGGAGGCGAGCGTGTTCTGGAAGAAGCGAAGAAGAAGGGCATCGCGCTCAATCCGGGAGACAAGGAAGTCGACGTGGTGATCGCCGCGTTCGCGCCGAAGCAGCGGGCAGCCAACATCGAGGCCGCCAAGAAATTCGGCGTGAAGGGAGCCGAGTTGATCATGGACGCCTACCTCAAGAACGTGGAGAAGTGGCGACCCTTGTCGAAAGAGATCGGGCGTGACGTGAACAAGATGCGTGACGCACTCATGCGCGAGGTCTACGACAAGTTCGATCAGGCGAAGTTCTGAACGAAATCGGCCGGGACAGCCGCTCACGATGGCTGTCCCGGCCAACGCACGCGTCCGAGTGGGGGCTCGATGAGAACGGTGGACAGGCTACTCAACTGGCTCGAGTGGCCGATCAACATACTGCTCTGGATCGGCCTCATCGCAGGCTTCTTGATGATGATCCACGTGAGCGTGGACGTCACCGGGCGCACCGTATTCAACCGTCCATTCGCCGGCACGACCGAAATCGTGTCGGCCTGGTACATGGTCGCCGTTTGCTACCTGCCGTGGGCATGGCTCACGCGAAACGACAATCACATCATCGCCGGCGTATTCGAGCATATTGGCACCGCCTGGTTTGGTTATTGGATCGAAGTCGCTGTGAAGATCTTCATGCTCATCTACGTCTCCGTGTTCGCGTGGCAGACCTCGATCCGCGCGCTCCAGCAGACGCAAGCGGGCGAGGTATGGGAGGCGGCAGGCGGATTTATTCCGGTATGGCCGAGCAGATGGGTGCTGCCGGCAGCGGCGATACTGATGGGAATCTACCTAACTCTTCGCATCATCCGTGACATCGGTCGGGGATACCGTCCCGTTCAGCATGAGGGTGATCTGCGGGAGGGTGGCATTTGAGCACTCTCACGATCTCGCTTGGCAGCCTTGCTTGCATTCTTACTCTGATCGGACTCCGCGTTCCGATCGGTGTTTCGATGGGCGCGGTTGCGTTCTGCGGACTCTGGTACCTGCGCAACTTGAATGTGGCGTTGAGCGTACTGCGCGATACGCCATTCGTGTTCGCTGCCAACTGGGATCTGTCCGCGATTCCGATGTTCCTGCTTATGGGTGCCGTTGCGAGCAATTCCGGAATCGGCACAGCGCTTTTCCGCACGGCCGTAGCCTGGTTCGGCGCGCTGCCCGGCGGTCTGGCCGTCGCAACGAATTGGGCGTGCGCGGGCTTTGGAGCGGCGTCCGGATCGAGTATCGCCGCGGCCGCGGTGATGGCGCGTCTCGCGATTCCGGAGATGCTGAAGCACAAGTACGACAAGGGCCTCGCCACCGGCGTCTGCGCAAGCGGCGGCACGCTCGACGCGCTGATACCGCCAAGCATCGCGTTCGTGATCTACGGGATCTTCGCCGAGGTCTCGATCGTGAAGCTGCTGCTCGCGGGTATTCTGCCGGGCATTCTTACGGCTTCCGTGTACATGGCCATGATCATGGGGCGCGCATGGCTCAACCCGAAAATCGCGCCGCCGATCCATTTCGAGGACCGCGCAGCACTTTGGCGTGAACGCTGGGCGTCGCTCGGCGAAATTTGGCCGGTACTTGTACTGATCCTTGGCGTGATCGGCGGACTCTACGCCGGCGTCGTCACACCAACCGAGGGAGGCGCTGCGGGCGCTCTCCTTGCAGTCGTTATTGGCGTCGTTCGCCGCAAACTGAGTTGGCAGGGGTTCGTCGACAGCTTCAAAGATGCAATCGGTACCACCGCGCAGCTTTTTTTCGTCGGCATTGGTGCGGTGATCTACATCCGCTTCCTTGCGCTCGCCGGCACCGCAGACATGTTCACGCAGCTCATCGGTACTTGGGCGGTTGATCCCCTGTTGCTGGTGATCGCGGCGTCGCTCATCTACCTCGTGCTTGGCATGTTTCTCGATCCGCTAGGCATGATCTTGCTGACTATTCCGGTGCTGGTGCCCATGTTCGCCGCACTCGACCTCGATCTCGTTTGGTTCGGCGTGCTGGTCGTAAAATACATCGGCATCGGTCTGCTCACCCCGCCGGTCGGATTTAACGTCTACGTCGTCAAGAACGTGGTCGGAGATCAGATTCCGTTGGAGACGATCTTCAGGGGTTGCTTCTGGTTTCTCGGGTGCGAGGTGATCATCATGACGCTGTTGATAGCCTTCCCGGAAATCTCCCTCTGGTTGACCCGTGGCTTGTAAGCACGCCCCGGCTCTGTAGGCGCCTGCCCACCGCGATCCATTCGATGCCCGCCGATTTGGCAGAAGTGATCCCGCCCTTTTTGATTGCTATTGACGGCAACCGGCACCTTCCCCACGATCCCGCAAAATAGAATTCGATCGTCGAGCAACACGCCATCAAAAAGGCGCCGGCGCTCACGTTACAGGGAGGGATTCATGCGCCACTTCGCAACTAAGCTCGCCTTTGCTGCTTCTGTCTTGGTCGTTTGCTCGCCGGCAGCGCTGACGACGCAAGCCGTCGCCCAACAGGAAATCACGCTGACTGTCGCGGCCGGTCAACCGACGCGCGCCATGCGTCCGCTCGCCATGGTCAGCGACTTCTTCATTCCGGAGGTCAACAAGCGGATGGCCGCCGCCGGTCTCGACAAGAAGTACAAGATCAACTGGAAGGAAGCCTACGCTGGATCGCTCCTGAAGCCGACGATGGTGCTCGAGGGTACGCGCGACGGCATCACCGACATCGGCTTTGAGCCGACGATCTTCCACCCGGACAAGCTGCCGCTCGAACAGATTACCTTCGCGACCCCGTTCGTTACGAGCGACGTCGAACTCGTCGGCCGCACGATGAACAAGATGCACGCGACCTTCCCGGAGTACCGGGCGATGTACGACAAGTTCAATGTCGTTCGTCTCGGCGGCAGCAGCTTCGATTCCTACGAAATGTTTACGACGTTTCCCGTCGCGAAGACTGATGACGTGAAGGGCAAGAAGCTCGCCACCGCGGGCGCCGCGCTGCAGTGGATTCGCGGCACGGGCGCGACGCCGGTTCAGAGCAACATGACCGAGTACTACAACTCCTCGAAGACCGGCGTGATCGACGGCTTCATCATCTTCCCGTCCGCAAATCCGGGCATGAAGTACGCCGAATCCGCGCCCTATCTCACGAACGTGGGGTTTGGCGCGCAGTACGCGGCTGCCTTGATCATCAACAAGGACACCTACAACAAGCTGGCCCCTGAACTGCGCAAAGTGTTGCACGAGGCGGGCGAGGCGTGGAACGCCGAAGCCGACAAGGCGATGCTCAATCTCGGCAACGAGGGCACCAAGTCGGTGTCGGCGACTCCGGGCGGCAAGGTGTTCAACCTGCCGCGCGACGAGCAAACGAAGTGGGCCGGCGCCATGCCTAACGTCGCAAAGGAATGGGCAGAACGCGCGGAGAAGGCAGGCTTCCCGGGCAACAAGGTCCTGTCCGCATACATGGACGAGATGCGTAAGGCCGGCGCGAAGCCAGTTCGCGACTGGGACAAGTGAGTCGCCTCGGCGAGAGAAGAAACCGCCGTGGCCTCAGTCCCGCCACCGCAGCAGCATGACGATCTGAGGGCGCTCAAGACGAGCGCCCTCAGTAATTCTTCGTGGTTTGGCGCGTTCACCGCAACACTCAATATCAGTCGGCACCATCCTGATCGTCGCGATGGCGATCGCCGTGAACGCTGACGTGTTTGGACGCAATGCGTTCAATCATCCCATCCCGGGCGTGAACGAGTTCATCGGCCTTTCGATTGTGGCCGTCGTTTTTCTGCAGCTCGCGAATACGTTGCGTGAGGGACGGCACGTTTCGAACGACATCATCATGCAGGCGATCGGCGTGCATCGTCCCCGCATCGCGTACTTCTTCTACGGCGTATTCAACCTGATCGGCGCGTTCCTGCTGGCGTTCATTGTCTGGTTCGTCTGGCCGATCGTCGTGGAGATGTATCGCGCCGGCTACTACAAGGGTACGGCGAACGTCGTGGAGATTCCGATCTGGATTTTCGTCGCGCCGGTGGTGATCGGCGGCGTCGCGACCGCGATACAATACCTGCTCTTCGCGGCGAGGGAATTCGGTCGCGCATTCGGAGCAGAGGACGCGCCGCCCAAATGAGCGACGTGATGATCGGCGCGCTCTGCATGCTGGGCAGCCTCGTGCTGATCCAGACCGGCATGCACATCGGCGTCGCGCTGATGTTCCTGTCGTTCGTGGGCGTTTTCTCGATGAAGGGCATCGACATCGCAGGGAAGCTGCTGGCGCGATCCGCCGCAACTTCGATCGCGTCGGATGCCTATGCGGTCATTCCGCTGTTCGTGCTGATGGGACTGTTCGTATCGGCCACCAGCATGGGACGCGACACATTCGATGTCGCGGCATCGCTGTTGCGCCGGGTTCGTGGCGGCCTTGCCATGGCCACTGTAGCGGCCAATGCGGTTTTCGCCGCGTGCACCGGCACCTCCATCGCATCGGCGTCCATCTTCACGAAGATCGCGGTCCCGGAAATGGTGCGATACGGTCACACGAAAGGCTTCTCGGTGGGCGTGGTGGCGGGAAGCTCGGTGCTCGGCATGCTGATCCCGCCGAGCATCCTCTTCATAATCTTCGGTGTGATCGCGAACGTATCGATCGCCGATCTGTTCACGTCGGGTATCCTGCCGGGAATTCTGCTCTCCCTTGCCTTCTGCGCCACGATTTCACTGCTGTCGTATTTCTACGAGCCGTTTGTCTTCGCGGATCCGCACCGAAAGCACGGCACCTATAGCGGACCGCTGGAGGGCAAGCCCGCCTGGTATATTGCGTGGAAATTCCTCCCGATTTGCCTTCTTGTCGGTGTGGTCCTTGGCGGCATTTACGGCGGCTTCTTCACGCCGACCGAAGCGGGCGGAGCAGGCGCGCTGGCCGCATTTCTCATCGCTTTGCTGCGGCGGGAACTCACGCCCAAAATATTCTGGGAGGTTGCCCTCGAGACCGGGCGTGTGACCGCAGCGATCTGCTTTCTGCTGATGGCGGCCCAGCTCTACACCCAGATGCTGACGCTTTCCGGGCTTCCCTATGCGGTCGGCCAATGGCTGCAGTCGTCCGGCCTGAGCTTCCTCGTGATTCTCGCCGGCTATCTGGTCGTCGTCGTGATCATGGGCTGCTTCCTCGACTCCGTATCCATCATGTTGATTTTGCTGCCTTTTGTGCTCCCCGTAATGGACACCTTCCAGGTCAACATGATCTGGTTCGGGCTGATCACCGTGATCGCCATCGAAATCGGACTGCTAACGCCACCCCTTGGGGTCTCGGTCTTCGTAGTGAAAGCCAATCTGGACGACCAACGCATCACCACCTGGCAGATTTTCAAGGGAACGGCACCGATGACCCTGACGATGGTCGTCGTCCTGTTCATTACCGTCCTGTTTCCGAGCCTTTCGCTCGTACTACTCGGCCAGCGTTGGAGTTGGTGGTAGCGCCACCGACCCAATCCCAGGAGTACCCGTACGATGCGGCAGAAGACCGAACACATGGTCCGGCGCTGGATGGAACAGCGTTGGGCCATCGACTCCGTAATTCAGGCCGTCGGCATGGAATGGGACCAGCCGCGGCTCATCTACACGATGTATCCGGCAGGCCCCGACGCCGTCGGCGATTTCCGCACGGTCGGCATGCGGGTCAAGAAATTCGCCGACATGCACCGGGAATTTGCCGCCGCCGCCCGCCGGCGCGAAATCAAGGCCGAGAACTTCGAAAAGCAGAACCGACTGGTGGCCGCCCGCGAGGGCTACTTCATCGCCTCGATGCTCTATTCAGCCGCGCGCTGGCCGATTTTCGAGAACAATGAGTTGTCGATCGACTACAACACGCGGATGGTGCGGTGTTACGACAAGTTCGCCGCGCACATGAACCGGCCAATCGAGCGCTTCGAGATTCCGTTTGGTGGCAAAGGCAAGTTTCTCCCCGGCTATCTGCATCTTCCGCATAAGCCGGGCCCCGGCGAGAAGTTTCCGCTCGTGATCGGCATCGACGGAATGGACGGCTCCAAAGAGATCATGTGCTCGATGTATGGCGACCGCTTCCTCGAGCGCGGTTTCGCCAACTTCATCTATGACGGTCCGGGGCAGGGCGAGTGCACGATCCACGACCTGCACGTGACGCCGACCAACCACATGGATGCAGCACTCGCGGTCTATGAGCGGCTGATCCAGCATCCGAACATCGACAGGGACCGCATCGTCGTCTGGGGCATCAGCTTCGGCAGCTTTTTCGCGCTCCAGGCGGCAGCGGCGCTCGCCGAGCGGATCAAGGGCGTCGCCGTCACCTACGTCAATCACGATCCGGGGTTGCTCAACTTGATGGAGATGTCGTCGCCGTCCTTCAAGATGCGCTTCATGTACATGTCCGGCTTCGATGACGAGGAGAAGTTCGACGAGTTCGCGCGCAAGTTCACGCTGATGCCGCTCCTCGACCGGATCAAATGCCCGGTGCTCGTGCAAGGCGGTGAGGACGACGAGCTTTCGCCCATCGAGCATTCGGCAACGCTCGTTGACAAGCTCAAGGTTCCGAAAAAATTTGTCGTCTATGAAGGCGAGCGCCATGCGATTGGCGGAAACACCGCTAACTATCTCGGCGAGAGCTGGTCGGTGATGCTCGCCGACTGGTGCCTCGATCGGATCGAAGGCCGACCCGCGCCGAACGAACGCGTGCACGTCAACTCGCTCGGTCAGCCGACGGTCACACCGTACTGAAAATGGCGAAGGCCGATCTCAAGCTCGACCCCCGCCTGATGACAATCGTCGAGGCTGAGTATCCGCGATT
Organism: uncultured Alphaproteobacteria bacterium; assembly: GCA_963711595.1. Classification (GTDB taxonomy): domain Bacteria; phylum Pseudomonadota; class Alphaproteobacteria; order Rhizobiales; family Xanthobacteraceae; genus JAUSIF01. The sequence continues at coordinate 14,415 of CAVQER010000003.1, read as the reverse complement.
CAGTTCCAGCGAGATGAGTCGGCGCCGAAAATTGGTCGAGCAGGCGATGCTCGACGGCGGGGTCGACCACCTTCTCGTCTACGGCGCCGGCTTTCGCGGCGGTGCAGTCCACTGGGTGAGCGACTGGCACACGACGTATGAAGCAGCGCTCATCGTTACACCGGGAAAACGCGACACGCTCTTCGTGCAATTTTTTAATCATCTCCCGCTCGCGCGAAAAATGATGCCGGCGACCGACGTGCGCTGGGGCGGCGAGTCGACGATCAAGGAAGTGATCGGGGAACTCGTCGCGCGCGGCGCGAGACCGGACCGTGTCGGCGTGATGGGTGCCCTGCCTATCGGAAATTACAAATCGCTCGCCGCGAAGTTCGGGGACGTGAAGGATCTCAACCGCGCCTACTTCGGTTTGCGGATGGTCAAGTCGCAGGAGGAGATCGACTGGGCGAGAATCGCGGCGCGACTCTCCGATCTCTCCATCGACGCGCTGCGTCGCGAAGTTCGCCCCGGGCTCGACGAGCGCGATCTTGGTGCGATCGTCGAGGGTGCGTACACGCCATGGGGTGGATCGAACGTGATCCATTTCTTCGGCGTCACGTCGATGGCGAGTTCTGACATTTGTGTTCCGCGTCAGCATCCCTCGACGCGAAAAATCCAGATTGGCGACGCGATCTCGACGGAGATCACGGCGAGCTTCTGGGATGCGCAGGGGCAGGTGCTGCGGACGTTCTTCGTCGGCGCCGAGCCGACGCCGCTCTATCGCCAGCTCCACGACACGGCGGAGGCTGCGTACGAAGCGATCGTCGCGAAGGCGCGTCCGGGTACGCACGCACGAGAACTCGCCGAAGCGGCGAAGTTGATCGAGCGTGCCGGGTTCAGTTTCTACGACGACGTCGTGCACGGATATGGCGGCGGTTATTTGCAGCCGATCATCGGCTCACCGACGCGCAAGAATGATCCGCTTCCCGATCTCACGCTCGCGCCGGGAATGATGCTTGTGATCCAGCCCAACGTGATCACGCTCGACGAAAAAGCGGGCGTGCAGACGGGCGAGTGTGTCGTGATCACGCAAAATGGCGCCGAGAGCATCCACACGGCGCCACGTGGCCCATTCCGGCTCGGATAGCGGCTCGTCGGCGTGGCAAGTTGAATCGGAATCTCGGCGCCGCATGAATCGTTTTCTTCGGCCGGAATGGCTGGAATCACCGCATTCGCGGCTTGTCGCATCGCCTTGCGTTGATTCACGAATTTTCCGACGCGGAAATGGCGTCCTAAGGTACGAGATCAAGCTGGATTGAATCGGAGTGTCAGCTTCGCCTGTTACTTCAGGCGAGGAGGGCCGCGTCCTCGTCAACTCATTGCGCGCGCGGCGTCGAAAAAGCTGAGATCGACATACTTGCGCGGATTGGTAAATTTTTTCTTAGGTTCACCGAACTCGCTGCGCAAATCGAGCACCTGCTTGATTCCTTCGACGTCGATGCGCGCTTCTTGCTCGAAGCCACCGCGCTTCGCAAGGAAAATATCGCATGTCGCGGCGGCAAGTTCCGGAGTCATGTTCGGTACTTTCTCGACCAGAATGAGTTCCGCTGCCCGCCAATTCGCTGGATCGAACAACCAGGCGAGCGCGTCCAGATGCGCGCGGATGAAATTTTGCAGGACGCTTGCATTTTCCTTCGCCCAAGAGCGGCGCGTCGCTCCGACGATGCCCTGATAGTGGGAAAATACGTCTGATGCCTTCTGCAGAACGCGCAGACCGACCTTCTCGGCGAGCAAATCGAACGGTGTCAGCAGCAAGGTGCCCGTGTGCTTGCCCGCCTTCAGCGCTTCCCAACGCTGCATCACACCGCCCGCGCGCTCGAAGTTGACTTCGTCCTCCGCGATTCCGTTCACCGCCAGCATCTTTCGCAGCACGAAGGCGAAGCCGGTCGTCATCGCGTCGACCGTGAGCGTCTTACCCTTCAGTTCCGAGTAGGACTTGATGTCCCGCTGCACGACGAGACGAAGGAATGCGTCGTCACCTCCCATGAAAACGAACAGGTCCGGCTCGCGATCAATCTTGGCCTCGCCTTGTCCTTCCTGATAGGCGACGACGTTGTCGAAACCGGTGAGGCCGATTTCGTAATTCCCTTCGATCAGACCTGTGAGTTGCTCGACCGAGCTGGTCGTTAGATGCAGTTTCACGTCGAGACCGCGGCGCAAAAAAAATTCCTGCTTCTGTGCCGCCCATATCGGCAGATTGAACCCGCCGGGAAAAACGATGACGTTGACGGTCTCGGCCATGTCACCCTCCGTTGCGTGCGAGTCTCACGCGGCAAACCGATCCGTCAATCGGAATCGCTCACGAGATTGTCGTTTGCGTTGGGCAGCGGGATGGTATTGGCTGTGACAGGAACGTCATGGAAGTTTCGGCGACTCGCCTGCACAAGCCGGTCAAGATTCCGGGGCCGGATCATCCGATCTCGGTCGCGCCGCACGCGAAGCGCGTGCGGGTAAAATTCAACGGCGTTGTGGTCGCAGATTCCTCACGCACGCTCGTGATGCACGAGGGTGGGTATCCGCTCGTGTTCTACATTCCGCGAGCTGACGTGGACGGCTCTCTCTTGGTTCGCACCGAGCACTCGACCTACTGTCCCTACAAAGGCGACGCGTCCTATTTTTCGATCCGTGTTGGCGAGCGGACTTCCGAGAATGCGATTTGGACTTATGAGACGCCGTTCGATGCCGTCGCGCCGATCAAAGAATATCTCGCCTTCTATGCCGCCCGCGTAGACTCGATCGAAGAAATCTAGGCCGCGAGTGGCTGCACCCATAACGGAATGATTTTTTATCCCGGCAGAAAAGCGTTCGTGCCGTCTTTGGCATCGACGAGCACACGCACCGGCGCCCGGTAGACCGATTCAAGATTTTTCTGCGTGAGCACCTCGCCGACATCTCCCTCGGCGACGCGCTCGCCGTCGCGCAGGAGGTAGGCACGGTCGGCGGCGCGTAGCGCATGATTGGGATCGTGGGTCGTGAACAAGACCCCGTGTCCCGAGTTCGGCCAGCCGCTCGATCTCGTCCATCAGCTTTCCCTGATTGCCGAAGTCGAGGCTGGCGGTCGGCTCGTCCAGGACAATGAACTTCGGATCCTGCGCGAGCGCACGGGCGAGGAGAACGAGCTGCCGCTCACCGCCCGAGATCATCGTGTAGGGCCGTTCGGCCAGGTGCGCGATTCCGAGGCGCTGGAGTGCATCCGCTGCGGCCGCACGGTCGCGTTCGCTCGGACGGCTGAACAGGTTGCCGTGCGCGGTCCGGCCCATGAGCACCATACTCTCGACCGGAAACGCAAAGGTCGGCGCGTGCGATTGGGGCACGTAAGCGATCGAACGGGCGCGCTCGCGCGCTGAGTAATCGCCGAGCCCCCGTCCGCCGAGACGCACCTCTCCACCGAGCGGCGCGATCAGACCGAGCAGTGTCTTAAGCAGGGTGGTCTTGCCGCTGCCGTTCGGACCGAGCAGAGCCAGGACCTCGCCGGTTGCAATGGTGACGTCGAGGTCGCGCCCGACCAGCCGGTCGCGGTAGCCGATCGTGAGGCGTTGCCCGGCTGAGATTCATGACCAGTTCCGGTTGGCACTTGCGAGCAGCCAGATGAAGAACGGGGTGCCGATGACGGCCGTGAGAATTCCGAGCGGCACCTCGATCGCCGCCATGGTGCGGGCAAGGGTATCGATCAGAAGCAAGAAGCCGCCGCCCAGGATTGCTGCGGTTGGCAACAATCGCGCGAAATCAGGGCCGACGAGCGCGCGCGCGAGGTGGGGGACGACCAGGCCAACCCAGCCGATGATCCCCGCGGTAGCGACGCTCGCGGACGTAACGAGAGTGGCTGCCGAGACGATCGCGACCCGCAAAGGGCCGGTCGCGAGACCCAATGCTCGGGCCTCCTCGTCGGGAAGCGACATCGCGTTCATGCGCCAGCGCAGGGCGATCAGGACGATTGTCCCGATCGCTACCGGCCCAAACAGCGGAATAAGGTCCGACACACCGCTCGCCGCGAGGCTTCCCAAAAGCCAGAAGGTGATTGCCGGCAGCTGATTGTAGGGGTCCGCAAGGTACTTCACGAGCCCGACCCCAGCTCCCAGAAGCGAGCCGATGACGACCCCGGTCAGAACCAGCACCAGAATCGGGTCCCGGGCCCGGATGGTTGACCCGACGGCATAAACCGCGCCGACGGCCAGGAGCCCGCCGGCGAAGGCCAGTCCCTGGATGCCGACCACGCCGAGCGAAAAATAGATGCCAAGAACGGCGCCCAGCGCTGCGCCGGAGGAGGCACCGAGGATATCCGGCGACACGAGCGGATTTCGGAAGAGGCCCTGGAACGCCGTACCTGCGACGGCGAGCGCCGAACCTACCAACACGGCGGCGAGCACACGCGGTCCGCGCACCTGAAGAATTACCGCCTCCACCGCCGGAGGCAGGTCAGCCGGATTGCCGGTCAGCTTTGCCAAGAGAAGCCGGCCCACGTCCGCGAGATCGACCGGGTAGCGCCCCACCGTGAAAGCGAGGGCAAATCCCGCCGCTAGCACCAGGCACGCGATCACCAGTCCCGGTGCCGCCGAGCGGCTCATTTTCAATCTCGTCCCGACAGCACGTGCGCGATCTGCTTTTCGCTCGGGGCCACGTGATAGAACTGAGTGTAAAACTCCCGCGTCTTCGCCCGCAGGTCGTCCCGGAATTGCTCCGGGTAGAGGACTTTGCCGAGCCACCAGAGCCCGACCAGCCGGTTCACCGCCGGCGGAAAGTCGACCCAGCCAAACGGAAGCTTTGGCGATAGATGCACGCGTCCGCTGCGCACAGCCGCGACGGACGCCCATCGCGAGTCTTTTCGGACGCCATCCGCGAATTCCTGATCGATCGTCACAATCACTTCGGGGTTCCAGGCAAGCACCTGCTCGATCGATACGTTCGCGAGACCGCCGCGCTGCTCTCCAGCAACGTTGCGCGCGCCGAGAAATTCGATCGTCTCGACGTTGATGGATCCGCCGAGGCCGGTTTCAAGTCCGCGCGGTCCGCGCGCGTAGTAGACGCGCGGCCGCTTGTCTTCCGGAATGTCGGCGACGCGTGCCGACACGGTCTGCATTGTCTTGCTCGCGTACTCGGCGAGCATCTCGGCCTCTTCGCTACGGCCGACGAGGCGTCCGAGCGTGCGATAACTCGTTGGGATCTGGTCGAACCGCCCGTCGAGCAGCGCGTAAGGAATCCGCGTTTGGTCCTCGACCCGATTGGCGAGTGAAATGTAGGTCTCCGTGACGCTGCCCGCGTCGACGATGAGGTCGGGCCTCAGTGCCAGCACGACCTCGAGATTGGCTGTATTGCCGCGACCCGTCAGCCTGCCGACCTCCGGCCGGCGCCCAACTTCAGGCAACAGGTATTCGAGTTCAGGGCCGCGGTTGGCGCGCGGCCAGCCGAGCAGGAGGTCGGGCGCGAGTGTGTAGAGCAGGATCGCGGCGGGCGGTCCCGCCGGAAAGACCCGCGTCACAATCCTCGGGATCGGTATCTGCCGACCGGCGCCGTCGGCGACCGTTTGCGCGTGCGCGGTCCGCGGCGCGACAAGCGCGGCCGACAATCCGGCAACGACACTACGTCGATTGAGCATCATCCGGGCAACCGCGATCAGCGCCCGCTCATTCTAGTCGATCGCGACCATCACGTCGCTTGCCTTGACGACCGCGTACGCGGCTTGACCCGCGGCTAGTTTGAGTTCGTCCACGGCCTCGTTCGTGATCGCCGCCGTCACGATCTGGCCGCCCACGTCGATCTTCACGTGTGCGGTCGTCGTACCCTTCTTCACTTCGACGATCTTGCCCTTCAATCGATTGCGAGCGCTGATCTTCATCAATTCCTCCAATATCGTAGTGCGATTCCATGCTTCGGCACGACAGCTCGACAACCAACTGCGAGGGTCAAGCCCCGGGCGCGCTTGTGTTCGGGAAGAACAGTTGCTGACCATTGATCTTGTAGTCGGCAATTGCCTTCTGGCCGTCAGCCGACACGAGCCAATCAATGAAGGCCTGGCCGAGATCATTCCTCACGTGCTTGTGCTTTTCCGGGTTCACGAGAATCACGCCGTACTGGTTGAACAGCTTGTTGTCGCCCTCGACCACAACGTCGAGATCGCCTCGGTTCTTGAAGTTCAACCAGGTGCCGCGGTCGGAGAGCACGTAGGCGTTGGAAGCCGAAGCGGTATTGAGCGCCGCGCCCATGCCCTGACCGATCTCCTTGTACCAGTCGCCTTTGTCGGCGCCCGCTACATCGATCCCTGCCGCCTTCCAGAGCGCGAGTTCGGCGCTGTGCGTGCCGGACTTGTCGCCGCGCGAGATGAACGGCGACGACTTTCCTTTAATCGTCTTGAGAGCCGCCACGATGTCCTTGCTGCCTTTGATGCCGGCCGGATCGCTCTTCGGTCCGATCAGAATGAAGTCGTTGTACATCACCGGGAAGCGCTTCACGCCGAATCCTTCGGCGACGAACTTTTCTTCCTGTACCTTGGCATGGACGAACACGACGTCGGAATCGCCGCGCCGACCGGTGTCGAGCGCCTGACCTGTACCCTGCGACACGACTTTCACGTCGATGCCAGTCTCCTGCTTGAACAGCGGAAGAATGTGATTGAACAAGCCGGAGTCCGTCGTCGAAGTCGTTGACGAGACGACGATCGACTTTTCCTGCGCGACGGCGGCGCCGGACATCGTCGCGAGCGCGACTGCGACACCAAGAAACAAGCGGCGGTTGAACATAAGGCTCTTCCTTCGTGAATTTTCAGATGACGAGGTCGCCGCGAACGAAAGCCGCGGCTTCCTTGGTTGTGGGCGAAGCAAAGAATTTTTCCGCCGTGGCGTGCTCGCAGACGCGGCCGCGGACGAGAAACACGACGTCGCCGGCGATACGGCGGGCTTGGCCGAGATCGTGCGTGGCCATCACGACCTTCACGCCTGAAGCCGCGGTCGCCCGCACGATGTCCTCGACGGCCTTGATGGCTGCTGGATCGAGGCTCGCGGTAGGCTCGTCGAGAAACAGAACCTCAGGATCCCGGCCGAGGGCGCGCGCGAGGGCAAGCCGTTGCTGCTCGCCACCTGAAAGCCTGCGGGCCGGTCGGTCGGCGAGGTGTGAAAGGCCCACGCGCTCAAGCAGCGACGTGATGCATTCACGGTAGTCATTGCGGCGGAGACCGCGCGAACTCAGCGCGTAGCCGACATTGTCGGCGGCACTTCGGCGCAACATCACCGGCCGCTGAAATACCATCGCGCGCCGCGTGCTGTCGTTCCGCTCGCGGCCGCCCCAGGTCATGCCGCCGCTACTCGGTTCGACCAGGCCCATGCCAAGGCGGATGAGCGTGCTCTTGCCTGAACCGTTCGGGCCAACGAACAGGGTAGGGGCGCCCGGTGCAATCGTGAGCGATATGCGATCGATGATGGCGAGCGCGCCAGCCCGCAGGCTGACGTCGTCGAAGCGGATTGGAAGGTCGCTGAAGCCTGCGTGCATCGGCCTATCCCGCACGAACTTCGCCCACGCGCCTGACCCCCCAAGCGAACGCGTTGACGCCGATGACGATCGTGATCAACACCGCTCCCAGCCCGATCGCGAGCGGGAGATCGCCCTTTGACGTTTCAAGCGCGATCGCGGTCGTCATCGTACGGGTGAAGCCGTCGATGTTTCCGCCGACGATCATCACGGTGCCGACTTCCGCTGCCGCGCGGCCGAAGCCGGCAAGAAGCGTCGTCACCAGGCTGAAGCGGGCATCCCAAAGCAGCGTTGCGACGCGTCGCGCGGGTCTGACCTCCATCGCGGTCAGTTCGTCCCGATATTCGATCCAGAGGTCTTCGATCGTCTGTCGGGCAAGCGCGGCGATGATCGGCAGCACGAGCAGCGCCTGCGCGATGATCATCGCGCGCGGGGTGAACAGGATGCCGAGAAATCCAAGTGGACCGGAGCGGGAAAGCAGCAGGAAAACCGCAAGTCCGACCACGACCGGCGGCAGGCCCATGAAGGCGTTGATGATGACGACGATGAAAGTCCTGCCCGGGAAGCGGACAAGGGCGAGAAACGCGCCGAGCGGAAACCCGATGAGGGCAGCAAGCGCCACCGCAGAAATGCTGATGTACAGCGACAGCGCGACGATGGAGTAAAGCTTCGCATCGCCCGTCAGCACCATTTCGAGCGCGGAAGCGCCGTCAGCCATTACGCTTTCTCCCTCGAAAGAACGCTTGCATCAATTACCAAGTCGAGCAAATCCGGAATCCATGCAGTATTATGCAATATAACGCGTGAGCTCAGGTTCCTGTAACCAAGTCGATCAGCTCGTCCGCATCTGGCCGGCGGCGGCGCCGCTCCTCTTCCTCCATGATGTGCGCGGGTCGCTTGGGCTCGACTGATGACGCGACGGCCGCCGACAAGCTGGATGACGTGGTCGAGTTGTCCCGAATAGTGAGACGCGCTACGCCGCCTTTCGCCGCGAGGGTAGAGACGTGGACGCACGCCTGGAAAAGCAAAAGTCCGCTCGCAACGGCGCGAGTTCTTCGCGCGACCCCGAACGCACACAGGCGGCGATTCTTGCAGCCGCGACCGCCGAGTTCACGGCGAAGGGCCTCGGCGGCGCACGCGTGGACGAGATCGCGCGCCGCGCCCGCGTCAACAAGCGGATGATCTATCATTACTTCGGCGACAAGGACGGGCTGTACCTTGCGGTGCTTGAGACGGCCTATGCCGGCATCCGCACCGCGGAACTCGGATTGCGCCTTTCCGACAAAGACCCGGTCGAGGGTATGCGCGAGCTCGTGCTGTTCACCTGGCGCTACTTCATCGATCACCCGGAATTTTTGAGCCTGCTCGGGACGGAGAATCTGCACCGCGCGGCTTACTTGAAGAAATCGAGGAAGATCCGCGACCTTCACTCGCCGTTGGTAGGCATGATCGCGGATCTGCTCGAGCGTGGAGCAAGACAGGGCGTGTTTCGCCGCAACGTGGACCCGGTCGAACTCTACATCTCGATAGCAGCGCTCGGCTTCTTCTACATGTCGAACCGTTTCACGCTGTCCACGATTTTCGGTCGCGACCTCATCGCGCCCGAGAGCCTCGCGGCGCGCGGCAAGCACATTATTGAAGTCGTGCTCGCCTATCTGAAGCCGTAATGCACTGAGACGATGGCCCGAATCTTTCTCACGCATACACCCGACGCGCTCACGAACTATTACGGAGAACGCGCGCTCGCCGGCTTGCGCGAACTTGGAGAGGTACGCATCAATCCGGACGGCAAGGTCCTCGATGCATCTGCACTCGCCAACGCGGCACGCGGCTGCGAAATCGTCGTATCCGACCGGCAGACGCCGGGGCCCGCGGAGTTTTTCAGAGCGGCGCCGGATGTGGTCGCTTTCCTTCGCTGTGCCGTCGACATTCGCAGTATCGACGTCGACGCCGCGAGCGCCGCAGGCGTCCTCGTCACGCACGCAAGCCCGGGCTTCATTGCTCCGGTCGCAGAGATGGCGCTCGGCATGATGGTGGATCTCGCACGCGGTGTGTCGTGCTCGGTCATCGCCTATCGCAAGGCGGAGAAGCCGCCGGTTGCGATGGGTCGCCAGCTGAAAGGAGCGACGCTCGGCATCATCGGTTACGGCGCGATCGGCAGGTATCTCGCACCGCTCGGCGCGGCGCTCGGCATGCAGGTTCTTATCGCCGACCCACACCAGGCGGTTGATGATCGAAACTTCCGCAAGGTCGATCTCGCAACGCTGCTCGCTGAGAGCGATTTCGTCGTTTGTCTCGCGGTGGCGAACGCAGAAACGGAAAATCTCATGGACGCCAAGGCCTTCACCCAGATGAAGCGCACGGCATTCTTCATCAATCTGGCGCGGGGAAACCTGGTCGACGAAGCCGCGCTCACCCGGGCGCTTGATGAGAAGCGCATCGCCGGAGCAGCCATGGATGTCGGCCGGGCGCCAGACCAGATGCCGACGCGATCAATTGCAGCCCGCAATGATGTAGTCGCCACACCGCACATCGCCGGCCTCACGCCCGAAGCGATCGAGCACCAGGCGCTGGAGACCGTGCGTCAGGTCGCGGAGCTTGTTGCCGGGCGCGTGCCCGAGGGTGCGGTAAATGCCGCATCCGCCACCCGCCTTGCGCGTTTGAAGAAATAATCAGCCGAAAAAGAAGTCCGCGAGCAGTTTCAGATTGAGCAAGATGATGATCGCCGCGGTTATCGTGGCGACAAGCGTCAACCAGCGTGGCGCGATGAGTTCCCCGAGTTTGCGCCGATCCGCGGTGAACATCACGAGCGGAACGACAGCGAACGAAAGCTGCAGGCTTAGAATGACCTGGCTAAGGATCAGGAGCTGCGCTGTTCCCGCTTCGCCATACCAGATTGTCACGATAGCGGCCGGCACGATCGCGATACCGCGCGTGATCAGCCGCCTTGCCCAGCCGGGTAGGCGGATATCAAGAAATCCTTCCATCACGATCTGACCGGCGAGCGTCGCCGTGACCGTGGAATTGATACCGCAGCAGAGCAGGGCAATGCCGAACAGCGTCGGCGCGATCGCCGAACCGAGCAGCGGCGCGAGAAACGAGTGCACTTCGCCGAGCTCGGCGACATCCGTCTGTCCGGTCTTGTTGAAGGTGGCGGCGGCGAGAATCAGAATCGACGCGTTGATGATCAGTGCGAACATCAGCGCGATCGTGGAATCGATCGTCGCAAGCTTGATCGCCTCGCGCTTCTCCGGAACGCTCGTCCCGAAGCGGCGCGTCTGCACGACGCCGGAGTGCAGATAAAGATTGTGCGGCATCACTGTCGCGCCGAGAATTCCGAGCGCGAGATACAGCATCTCCGGATTGGTGATGATTTCAGTGGTCGGCGCGAAGCCGCGGATCACGCCGCCCCAGTCGGGATCCGCAAGCGCGATCTGGATCGAGAAGCAGACGGCGATCACGCCGAGCAACGTGACGATAAGTGCTTCGATCCAGCGGAAGCCAAGGTTCTGCAGCCAGAGAATCAGGAACACGTCGAGGGCGGTGATCAGCACGCCGAGCTCGAGCGGAATTCCGAACAGCAGGTTCAGGCCGATCGCGGTGCCGATGACTTCCGCAAGATCGGTGGCGCAGATCGCGATCTCGGCAAGCAGCCAGAGCGGGTAGGAGACAAAGCGCGGGAAGGCATCGCTGCACGCCTGCGCAAGGTCGCGGCCGCCGGCGACGCCGAGCCGCGCACACAGCGCCTGCAGGATGATCGCCATAATGTTGGAGAGAAGAGCGATCGTGAGCAGCGCGTATCCGAATTTGGAGCCGCCGGCGAGCGACGTGGCCCAGTTGCCGGGATCCATGTAGCCGACCGCAACGAGATAGCCGGGGCCGAGGAAGGCAGCGAGCTTTCTCCAGAACGGTCCTTTCGGCTCGTGTCCGGATCGAGCCGAACACTTCCGCGAGCGAGGGACGGTTGCGCTCCCGACGCCAGCCACCCTCCGCAGCGCCTTTGGCTCCCGCCACTGTTTGCAGCATCGATACTCCGAGGTCCCGTCGCAATCTACACACTTGCGAATGATTTGCAATTGCAGAAAATTTCCAGCAGTTGGCGTTAGTTAGCGAGGAGCCTCGCTTCCCGGCGGGTCCGCAGCTACTCTTGACCGCCCGGCGTCGCCATGATGCACTTGTAACCAACTGGTTACTTGCCTCAGCGGCGAGTGGCCGAAGCAAAAAGAGTCATCGGAGGACGCTGTGGCCACGCGCTCGCTCGGCATCATCATGCACGGCGTCACCGGGCGCATGGGCCTCAACCAGCATCTCATCCGATCAATTCTCGCCATTCGCAAGCAGGGCGGTGTCGCGCTCCCGAATGGCGACCGCGTCATGCCCGATCCAATTCTCGTCGGACGTAACGCGGAGAAAGTTGCGGCCCTCGCACGTGAGCATGGGATCGAGCGCCACAGCGGCGACCTCGCTGCTGCGATGAAAAACCCGAAGGATGAGATCTTCTTTGACGCCGGCACGACACAGATGCGCGCCGATCTCGTCACGCGCGCGATTGAAGCCGGCAAGCACGTCTATTGCGAGAAGCCGGTCTCGGACACGCTCGACAAGGCGGTGAAGCTCGCCAAGCTTGCGAAAAGCAAGAACGGCATCAAGCACGGCGTGGTGCAGGACAAACTATTCCTGCCGGGACTTCGCAAGATTCAGATGCTGCGCGATTCCGGATTTTTCGGCCGGCTGCTCTCGGTGCGTTGCGAGTTCGGCTACTGGGTCTTCGAAGGCGATTGGGGCATCCCCGCGCAGCGGCCGAGCTGGAATTACAAGAGCGCCGAAGGCGGCGGCATCATCCTCGATATGCTGTGCCATTGGCGCTACGTGCTCGACCACGTGTTCGCGCCGGTGAAAGCAGTGAGCTGCCTCGGCGTGAATCACATCCAGAGTCGCGTGGACGAGAAGGGCGCCACGTACAAGGCCGATGTCGACGATGCCGCCTACGCCACGTTCGAGCTGGAAGGCGGCGCAATCGCGCAGTTCAATTCCTCCTGGGCCGTACGGTTGCGCCGCGATGATCTCGTCGTTTTCCAGATCGACGGCACTCACGGCTCAGCAGTCGCCGGCCTTACGCGGTGCTGGACGCAGTCGCGCGTGAACACGCCGCGTCCCGTGTGGAATCCCGATGAGCCGCAGAAGATGAATTTCTATTCGCAGTGGGACGAAGTGCCCGACAACGTCGTCTACGACAACGGCTTTAAAGTGCAGTGGGAAGGGTTCATTCGCCACGTTTGCGCCGACACGCCGTGGAAGCATGATCTTGTCGAAGCCGCGAAGGGCGTACAACTCGCCGAGCTAGGTTTACAAAGCTGGAAGGAGCGCCGCTGGCTCGACGTGCCGGCGCTGAAGATCTGACGATGGCAACGATCTCGCTTCCCACCAAAAACCGGAAGTTCGAGCCCTACACGACGGGCGAGCCGATTGTGTTCCCGACCAAGAAGGAGACGCAATCCTTCAATCGCGTCGCCTTCGCAGCCGCGCACGTTGTCGCCGATCCGCTGGTCGACAACAATCCGTGGCTTGACGCCTCGATCGACTGGGATCGGACCATCGCCTTCCGCGAGTATCTCTGGGATCTCGGTCTTGGCGTCGCCGAGTCGATGGACACTGCGCAGCGTGGAATGGGCCTCGACTGGAACGGCGCGCGCGAGCTGATCCGACGCGCACTCGAAGCAGCGAAGACGAGAGGCGGCGTGAAGATCGCCTGCGGCGTCGGTACCGACCACATCGCACCGGGACCCGACGTTTCCGTCGACGACGTGATCCGAGCATATGAGGAGCAGATCGAAGCGATCGAGGCGATGGGCGGAGGGCTAATCGTCATGGCGAGCCGAGCGCTTGCGCGCGCGGCACATTCGCCGGCGGATTACGCGCGTGTTTACGGACGTATCCTTCGCCAGGTGAAACAGCCGGTGATCCTGCATTGGCTGGGCGAAATGTTCGATCCGGCGCTTGCCGGTTACTGGGGCAGCGGCGACCACCTCGCTGCCATGGAAACTTGCCTGCAGATCATCGAAGAGAACGCCACAAAGGTCGACGGCGTGAAGATTTCGCTGCTCTCAAAGGAGAAGGAAATCATCATGCGCCGCCGCTTGCCGGCGGGCGTGCGCATGTACACCGGGGATGACTTCAACTATGCCGAGCTGATTGCGGGCGACGAAGAGGGCTATTCCGACGCGCTTCTGGGCATTTTCGACGCGATCGCTCCGGCCGCCTCGGCCGGGTTAGCCCGCCTCGCAAAGGGCGATGTGCAGGGCTTCCATGGCATCCTCGAGCCGACGGTGCCGCTCTCGCGCCATATCTTCAAGGATCCGACGCGCTTCTACAAAACCGGCGTGGTCTTCCTTGCATGGCTCAACGGCCTGCAGGATCATTTCCTCATGATCGGCGGACAGGAGAGTGCACGATCGCTGCTGCACCTCGCCGAACTGTTTCGCCTCGCCGACAAGGCGCGCGTGCTGCACGATCCCGATCGCGCGGCGGCGCGCATGACCAAATTGCTTGCGGTTCACGGATTCGCGTGAGCTGCAAAAGGCTGAAGAAACGCCGGCACGACAGACCGGCAAAGATGAACGGAAGACCATGCTGCCAAGGAGGACACAATGCTTCGCATGATTACGCTCGCGCTCGCGGCCACCGTCGGATTGTCCGGCGCGGCTTCGGCGCAATACAGCTGGAAGCCGGACAAGCCCATCACGGTCGTCGTGCCGTGGGCGGCTGGCGGCTCAACCGATCAGGTCATCCGCATCACCGCGGCCGACCTCGAGAAGGCGCTCGGCCAGAAGGTTGTGGTCGTCAATCAAGCGGGCGCATCCGGCTCGATCGGCACGAAGAACGTGTCTCGAGGCGAGCGAAGGATGGCTACACCTGGGCGTC
>CAVQER010000002.1:0-65358 GCA_963711595.1 uncultured Alphaproteobacteria bacterium | reverse complement strand
CGGCTCGCCGTGCCGGCCTCACGGGGCCTCGATTCCCGACGCGCGGTTTCTTCGGCCAGTCCCTGATTTGCATCGCCCGGAAAACATGATCACGGTCGTCATTCCGGCCCTCAACGAGGACGGCGCGATTGGCCAAACGGTCAGCGCTATATCGGACACGTTGGCGCAGGCGGACTTGCGGCCATTCGAGATCGTCGTGATTGACGATGGCTCCACCGATCACACCCGCCGCGAAGCCGAGAAAGCGGGCGCGCGGGTAATCGTCCACATGCACAATCTGGGCTACGGCCGATCCATCAAGGACGGCATCCTCGCTGGCGAGTCACGATACAATCGTGATTATCGACGCCGACGGCACGTATTCGATCGGCTCGATCCCGGAGTTGGTTGCACTCTATCGATCCGGCTTCGACATGGTGGTCGCTGAGCGCCTTGGCCAGCATTATCGGCAATCTTGGCTGAAAATGCCGATGCGCCGGCTGTTGCGGTTTCTGGTGGAGTGGACCACCGCGCGCCCAGTTCCGGACGCCAATTCCGGCTTGCGCGGTTTCAGCAAGGCTTCAGTGCTCCGCTACTTTCCGCACCTGTGCGACACCTTCAGCTTCACCACTTCGCTTACCTTGTCGTACATGATGAACAGACCCCGTGGTCAACAAGAAGACTGAATATTATGAGCGATCAGGGCGGAGCAAGGTCAAGCTCGTCCGGGAACTCGCCGCTTACCCTGCAGTACATCGTTGAAGCCATCGTGTACTACAACCCGCTAAAGATTTTTCTCCTGCTCAGCCTGGATCCTGCACCGCAGTTTCTATCGTGCTTCTTGTTGTCGCTCTTGCGTTTGAAATTTCGTGACCCTGGCACTGCTCGGTGTCGGGACGAGCTTGGTGTCCATCCTCGTAATTTGTATCGGCCTCCTGGCCGTCCAGTTGAAGCAGATCATGGACAAAGCATAGTGTCCCGCTGACATGAATGCGAACCCGCGTTCATCAGCGCCGAAGGAACCGTTGCGTGAGACGGAGCTGGGCGCACGCACGATTGAGGATTTCGGCGACCAGTGGCTTCGCTACCGGGACAACGAAGGCTACTACGGCGAGATCGGCATGCTGGCCGACATTCTCGGCAAGCTACTGCCAGTTTCAGCGTTGAAGGGAGCCCGAGTTGCCGAGATCGGCAGCGGTACCGGCCGCATCGTCCGGATGCTTCTTCAGGCCGGTGTTGCACACGTCACTGCAGTTGAACCATCCGCGGCATTCGAGGTGTTACGCGATAATCTGCGCGGAGAATCGAGCCGCGTCACTCTCGTGTCGGGAACGGGTGCGGATCTTCACGCGGGGATTCTTCACTCTGATTTCGTTCTGGCAATCGGCGTCATCCACCACATTCCCGAGCCGGATCCGGTTCTGGGCGCGGCCTATGGAGCGTTGCGCCAGGGCGGCCGAATGATCGTCTGGGTCTACGGCTGCGAAGGCGGCGGACCGATTTGTGGTTCATCAAGGCTTTGCGCCGAGTGACGACCCGTCTGCCGCACTGGCTGCTTGCGCCTCTCTGCCACGTGCTTGCGCTCTTTCTCCGACCTCTACACGCTAGCGTGCCGCACTGGCCTACGGCTGCCGTTTCGGGACTATATTCTCAACGTCGTGGGACGGTTTCCGCGCTCGAAGCGGTATTTGGTGGTCTACGACCAATTGAAGCCCGCCTTCTCGAAATACTATGCGGCCGATGAAGTCCACGCGTTGATGCGGCGCGCCGGATTTGCCGAAGTACAACTGCATCTTCGACATGGCTATAGCTGGACGGCAATCGGCACAAAACAACCGGCCGCCAACAGCTAGGGCATGTGTCAGCGCCCGACCAGCATCGGACGAACGATGTTTGCCTGAGAATTCTGCTTTGCCGATATGGCAAAATACAGAACTGCCTCGCGCGTTTGGGTATCAAGTTGCGGAAGCGGCTTTCCAAGTAGCTGGCTGTACGAAAGCAACGTGCTGGAAAATCGCACCAGGCCGGCATCGTAATAGGCAATCGCCTGTATGAGCGCGGGCGTGACCGCAAGAGCGGAAATGGCGATGACCGCGCCGTAGAGCCAACGGTGATCGACGAACAATCTCGCTTCAAGCCACCTGACCAGCAATACGCAAACACCGATGAAAAAGACGGGCTGCCACAGCATCAGCACGCGCAAATGAATCTCGCCCCAGAAGTGGTACGCCGCGGCGGGGGGAGCAACACGAACGGCCACCAATGCGACCGGCAGCGTTATCAGCCATATTGCAAGGATCGATACGAGATCGGCTCCGATGACGCCAACGCGCGCCAACTGCTGGCGCAAAGGCGCGAGCGCAAATTTGTCGGCGGACTCGAATAGCGTGACCCGCGGATAATATTTCGTGGCGGCGATCAGGGTGGCGGCAATCAGCAGGAGAACAATTGCCACCCCCACGGCCTGCCACAGGCCTAGCTGGGAAAGCAGCGTTTCACGACCGAACATCACTGCGATGCCGACAAGCACCGTCGCAATGACTTTCCGGTCAAACACTTGCGGCCGTGCCAGTGCATCGACGATCACCAGTAACATAAGCATGATTCCGGCCATGCTCTGGTGCACAAGCATGAGAACGACGGTGAGTGCATAGGCGGCAAACCAGCTCTCGCGCCAGCGCAGCAGAAAAACAGCCACTGCACACAGATAAAATTGGTTGCGAGGCGTGTACCCGAAAATCGAATATTCCGGATGAACCGCAGCGACTTGGACGGCCAGATACGAGAGCGAATTCCCAACTCCATCAATCGTAGCAAGGTTTCCACCGGAAGTGAGGTTGAACGCGGTTTGCGGCACCACACCGGACAAGGCAATGGCAGCAACCCCGACCAGCGTGCCGAATGCGATCGACAGGTCCCTCGACGTAACGATGACCCATCGCAACAGACTCACAGCAACCAATGCAGAAAGAACCAGGCCGAGCGCGAGGGACAAGGTGAAGAATAGCCCGTAAGGCGCGCGAAATGCCTGGACAAAGCGTTCGACGGCGCGGCTCGATACATAGATGAGTGCGCTCGGGAGGAGATAGTTTTTTGTATAGCGCTCGCGCAATTGCCATCGCGGAAACGCAACGTCGGCGTCCTTTTGCTCAGCAAGGTAAGTGCGCACGGCGTCATTCAGTGGCGCAACCGCACTCGCGCTCGCCAGTTCGACACCCGTCAAATACCACCACACCGTGTCGTCATTCGCGCGAAACGAATAGTTGAACGCCCGCGCGAAACCGATGGCGAAGAGAAGCACGACCAGGGTCGCGCCGATGCTCAACCAGCCGGGTCTGGTCACTAGACTCTATAGGTTGGTCATTATCTTGCGCGAAGAGAGGAAATTTGGGCGGGCCGGAAGTCGATGGACGAAAGCATCGTCCGGGATCGCCATACAGTCTAGTCCGGACCCTCGGCCCTGTGACAAGAGGGTCTTCCAGCGCCGAGCATCGAGGACGCCGCTATTAGGCTCCGCGACGGCCGGTGCGCACGGTGAGCATTTGGAAGGAAGCGAATGACTATCATCTTTTTTGCGTATGCGTTTCGGGGGTGATTGGTGCCCAGGGACAAATTGAACTGCCGACACCGTGATTTTCAGTCACGTGCTCTACCAACTGAGCTACCTGGGCGCCGTACCCAGCGGCTGACCGCAGGGCAATGGAAGGCGCGGGGGTTATAGGAATTCGACTTCGGCCTGTCCAGACACGGCGAGTGCCGCATCCCGCAAGCGATCAATGCTTTTCCGGATCGCCGCCCAGCGCCGGTGCGTTGCTCTCCGGTAGAGCGCCATCCTCGTCTTCGTCCTCTTTCACCGGGATCGCGTACTGGCCCGAGAACCAGCGATGCAGATCGACGTCGGCGCAACGGCGCGAGCAGAACGGCCGAAACTGCTCGACGCTCGGCTTCCGACAAACCGGACAAGGCGCCGCTGCGGAGGGACTGCCGCTTTCACGATCAATCATGCGCTAAATATCGGCGCGTGAAACGCAGCGCGCAAGGGAAGCCCGGCTCACGGTGGATTGAGCCAGCTGAAATGAATCGGGAACCCTTCACCGGCGAGCAGCGCGGTGGTTTCGTAAAGGGGCAGCCCAACCACGTTCGTGTAGGAGCCGACGAGCTTGGTGACAAAACTGCCGGCGAGCCCCTGGACCGCATAGCCGCCCGCCTTGCCGCGCCATTCGCCGGAGGCGAGATAGGATTCGAGATCGTCGTTCGACAGCCGCTTGAAACGCACCCGTGTTTCTACGAGACGCGTCCGCAGCGCGTCGCGCGGCGTCACCAGGCACACACCGGTGTACACACGATGTGTACGACCGGACAGCAGCCGCAGGCAGGCTGCCGCCTCTTCGAGGACCTCAGGCTTCGGGAGGATGCGGCGCCCGACCGCGACCACCGTGTCAGCGGATAGAATAAAGGCGTCCTTGATCTCCTCGCGGTTGCGTACGCGGGCAAGACAAGCTTCCGCTTTCTCGCGGGCGAGCCGGACGGCGAGCGTACGCGGCAGTTCTCCACGCTCGGGGGATTCATCGATCTCGACGGGCTCAAGCGAGTCCGGCTCCAGACCGGCCTGATTTAGCAGCCCAAGCCGGCGCGGCGAGCCGGAGGCGAGCACTAGCTTCGGCCTGCCGATCATTCTCTTCTCGTTACTTGAATCGGTAAGTGATGCGACCCTTCGTCAGGTCGCCGCCGCGGGGCGGGAAAATAACCGAAAGCCGGCTCAATGTGAACCGACACTGCGCGTTATACCGGCGCTGCGGTTGTCGTCCCGAACCGCTGCTGGATGCGCTTCATCAATTGATCGCGCACGGCGCGGTAAGCATCCAACCGCTGCTCGCGGTTGCCTTCCACGGCCGTCGGATCCTCGGTCGGCCAATACTCCACGGCAAGCGGATGATCGCCCGTGAGATCAAGCGCAGCGTGATGGGCTTCCGGCGACAGGCTCACCACGAGATCGAAATCCAGTCCCTCCAGATCGGCGAGTTGGTCCAGCGACATCGGCCGGTGGCGCGACACATCGATGCCGAGCTCGTCCATCACTACGGTCACGAACGGATCGGGATCGTCCGTGCGCACGCCTGCCGAGGCGACCTTCAGGCTCTGACCGTACAGCTGTTCGGTCAACGCCGCGGCGATCGGCGAACGGACAACATTGTGCCCGCACAGAAACAACACGGCTCGCGGCTGCCCCTTGCCTGCCGCGTCCATCAGCCCTTCCAGTGGAGCGCGCAAATTAGCGTAAATAATCGACGCGCGGTGTCGAAGTCGACGGCGATCTTGTCCTGCAAGCGCTCGACCAAGAGCTTCGAGCCGTCGTTGTGCAGACCGCGGCGACCCATGTCGATCGCCTCGATGCGCGCGGGCGCTTCCGTCTTGATCGCCGCGTAGTAACTCTCGCAGACGAGGAAGTAATCCTTCACGACGCGCCGGAACGGAGTGAGCGACAGCATGTGCGTGATGACAGCCGCGCCGTCCTCGCGCATTACTTCAAAAACCAGGCGATTCTCGACGAGGCCGATCCTGAGCGCATAGGGCCCGCCGTCGTCGCCAAGCGGCTCGAAACTGTTCTCTTCGATCAGGTCGTAGATCGCGATCGCCCGCTCGTGCTCGACGTCCGGATTAGCGCGGCCGATCGAGGCTTCATCGAGAACGACGGAGACGAGTCGCTTGTGCTCAGGCATCGCATCAGCTGCGGTCGAGCCGCATGCGCACCGAGCGCGCGTGAGCTTCGAGTCCCTCCGCCTCGCCAAGCACCACCGCAGACGGACCGAGTTGCTTCACCTGCTCAGGACCGCACTTCAGGATGGATGTTCGTTTCATGAAGTCGAGCACGCTCAATCCGGAGGCATAGCGGGCGGCGCGGCCGGTCGGCAGGACGTGGTTTGAGCCGCCAACATAGTCGCCGATCGCCTCGGGCGTGAACGGTCCGATGAAAATGGCGCCGGCATTCCGAATCCGGCCGGAAAGCTTCTCGGCTTGAGCGCCGATCAACTCGACGTGCTCCGGCGCGAGCCGGTCGACAAGGACGATCGCGTCCTCGATTTGCTCGACCAGGATAATGGCGCCGAAATCGCGCCAGCTCGCGCCGGCGATCGAGGCACGCGGGAGGCTTTGCAGTTGGCGGGCAACTGAAAGTTCGACGGCCTCGGCGAGCTTTGCGTCGTTAGTGACCAGAATCGGCTGCGCCACCGCATCATGCTCGGCCTGGGCGAGCAGGTCTGCGGCGATGAAGTCGGGTTCGGCCCCGCCGTCCGCGAGCACCAGCACTTCTGAAGGCCCCGCGATCATGTCGATACCGACCCGACCGAACACGATCCGCTTGGCTGCTGCGACATACGCATTCCCCGGCCCCACGATCTTCGCGACCGGAGCGATCGTTTCGGTGCCGAAGGCGAGCGCGGCGATCGCCTGCGCGCCCCCAACACGGTAGACCTCGGTGACGCCCGCGAGCTTTGCGGCGGCAAGCACGAGCGGGTTGATCTTTCCCCCGGGCGTCGGGACCGTAATGGCAAGCCTGCTCACGCCCGCGACCTTGGCGGGGATCACGTTCATCAGCAGCGACGAAGGATAGGCCGCGGTGCCGCCAGGCACGTAAAGTCCCACCGCCTCGACCGCGCTCCAGCGGTGCCCGAGCTCTACGCCGATCGGATCGACGTAGGTTTCGTCCTTTGGAAACTGGCGGCGGTGGTGTGCCTCGATGCGGTCGCGCGCGAATTGCAACGCGTCCCGCGCTCGCGGGTCGACGGCGGCGAATGCAAGGTCGAATTCGGATTCCGGAATTCTCAGAGTGGATGCCGTCAGCTCCACGCCATCGAACTTCTTGGTGAGATCGATTAGCGCTCGATCGCCGCGCGCGACCACGTCGGCAATGATGGATCGGACGGCCGCCTCCACGTCTTCGGCGGACTCCCGCTTCGTCCCGAGAAATGCGGCGAAGCGATCGGCGAAATCGGCGTCGCGCGTTGAAAGTCGGGTCGGCATGGCAGATCTACTTCGCTTCGCCGTGGCGCGGGCCGCGGTCGGCCGGCCAGGCTGGTCCAAGGTCGCTCATCGCCGCCTCGAGACATTCCACCTCAAGCTGGATCGCGGCGTCGCCGTCGAAAAACAGGGTGACCACGCCGGCCGGTGCGTCGTCTTCCGCGAATTCGACGGCCAGAAGATTGAGCTCCGTGTCGCGATCAGCAAGGTCGAAGCCGCGTGTTTGCGCCTTCAAGACACGGTCAAAATGCACGCCGGCGCGCCGACGTTCGGCTTGGCCCGCGTCCAGCGACGCCCAGTCGAAGCGGTCGAGCACCATGGCAAAGCGCTTCTCACGCGGCAGGAACGCCATGTCGGCCACGCGCGCCAGCGAATCCTGCAAGTGAGCCGACACGACGGCGAGGTCCTCGGCGTCGAGGGCGATCAGCTTGAGAAGATCCTTCGGATCGGTGGGCATAAATTTGCCTTTCCGGCGCGAGATAGCGGTGTTGCAAGGCAAAGCGCAAGCCGAACGATTGTGCGCCACGCGCTGTCATCAACATTCGTTACCGTAGCCTAGCGAGCGGTAGCGGCTTCCCCTACATATGCGCGTCAAATCGCCGATTATTGTTCCTGCCGACGGTGTGCATGCTGCAACGAACCGACGCCTCGACCAAACCAATCATCTCCGTCTCGAACCTGTCGAAGACGTATGCGTCTGGGTTTCACGCGCTCAAGCACGTCAACCTCGACATCCGGCGCGGCGAGATTCTGGCATTGCTCGGGCCAAACGGGGCCGGCAAGACGACGCTCATCAGCATCATCTGCGGAATCGTGAACGCGACCGAGGGTTCTGTGTCGGTCGATGGCCACGACATCATCAAGGACTATCGCGCGGCGCGTTCGCTGATCGGGCTTGTCCCGCAAGAACTCACCACCGACGCATTCGAGACCGTCTGGGCGACGACTTCGTTCAGTCGCGGCTTGTTCGGAAAGCCGGCCAATCCGGATCATATCGCGAAGGTCTTGAAGGACCTTTCGTTGTGGGACCGCAAGGACAGCAAGATCATGACGCTCTCCGGCGGCATGAAGCGCCGGGTCCTGATCGCGAAAGCGCTTTCGCACGAGCCGAACATTCTCTTTCTCGATGAACCGACAGCGGGCGTCGACGTCGAACTGCGCAAGGACATGTGGCAGGTGGTGCGCGATCTGCGGGCATCCGGTGTTACGATCATCCTGACCACGCACTACATCGAAGAAGCGCAGCAGATGGCGGACCGTATCGGAGTAATCAATCAGGGCGAAATCATCCTGGTCGAGGAGAAGTCCGAGCTCATGCGGAAGCTCGGCAAGAAGCAGCTGAAGCTGCAATTGCAGAAGCAACTCGACGCCATACCCGCGGAATTGGCCGCGCACAGGATCGCGCTCGCGGCCGACGGCTGTGAGCTTGTCTACACCTACGACACGCAGGGCGAGCGCACAGGCATCACGGCCCTGCTTAGCGATCTTAGCCGCACCGGAATTCGATTTCGCGACATTCAAACGACGCAGAGCTCGCTCGAGGACATCTTCGTGGGCCTCGTGCGCAACAGCAAAAGCGATAAATGAGCTGCAAATGAATTTTCGTGCGGTTCGGGCGATATACGTTTTCGAGATGTCGCGGACGGCGCGCACGCTGTTTCAAAGCGTCGTGTCGCCCGTCCTCTCGACCTCGCTTTACTTCGTCGTGTTCGGCGCCGCCATCGGTTCGCGCATCACCGAGATCGACGGAATCGCTTATGGCGCGTTCATCGTTCCGGGCCTCATCATGCTGACGCTACTCACGCAGAGCACGATGAACGCCTCGTTCGGGATCTACTTCCCGCGCTTCGTTGGAACGATCTACGAGATCCTTTCGGCGCCTGTGTCTTACATCGAGATCGTGCTCGGTTACGTGGGCGCGGCGGCGACCAAGTCGATCGTTCTTGGGTTCATCATTCTTGCTACGGCCGCACTGTTTGTCCCCATGAAAATCGAACATCCGATCTGGATGGTCGCGTTCCTGCTCCTCACGGCCATCACCTTCAGCCTGCTCGGGTTCATCATCGGCATCTGGGCCGACGGCTTCGAGAAGCTGCAGATCATTCCGTTGCTCGTGATCACGCCGCTGACCTTTCTCGGCGGCACGTTCTATTCCGTCAACGTCCTTCCCCCGTTCTGGCAGACGGTGACGCTGTTCAATCCGGTCGTGTACCTGGTCAGCGGATTCCGCTGGAGCTTCTACGGGATTGCGGACGTTGACATCGCGGTAAGTCTCGGAATGACGCTGTTTTTCCTCGCGGCGTGCCTCATCGTCGTCTGGTGGATCTTCCGGACCGGTTACCGGCTCAAGAACTGAGCTCAGGCCGCGCGCACGTCACGCAAGAAGCTGCGCACGACATCGTTGAGCGCTTCGGTCTCTTGCGTGAGAACTCATCGCCAGTCCCTGCGCCTGTGTGGCGACGAGCTCCGCTGCCGATGCCGCCTCCCCCGCCCGTTCATCGTCTGCGACGCTGGCGCGGGCGCCTTCGGCGGCGCGCGTCGCGTCACGTGCGATCTGTGCGACGACGGATGACTGACGTTCCACAGCCCCCGCGACGTCGGCGGCGATGACGGACATCTCGTCGATCGTGCGGCGTACGTCCGTAACAGCGCTTCCGGTGCGGCCGGACGTGGCCTGGATATCCGCGACGTGCCTGGCGATTTCCTGGGTCGCCCGTGCCGTCTGTGCGACGAGCTGCTTTACCTCGCCTGCGACGACGGCGAAGCCACGACCTGCCTCGCCTGCACGTGCCGCTTCGATCGTTGCATTCAAGGCGAGGAGGTTCGTGCGCGCGGCGATCGCACGGATCATCTCTATGACGCTCTCGATTCCACGCGCCGCCGCGTCTAGTGATGCGATCGCATGGACTGTCCCGGAAGCCTGCTCCATCGCGCTTTCGCCGACTTCGACGGAGTGGCGGCTGCGTTCGGCGATCTGGCGGATCGACACGAGAATGCTTTCACAGGAGGATGCGGACGAGGCGATCGCGGCGCTCGCATTTTCGGCGCGCGCCGTCGCCGATCGGGTCGACGCGCCTGCGGAAACCGCACGCGCGTTTAATTCGCCGGCGGATTGGTGAAGCTCCCCCGCGACATTCGACATCTTGTCGAGCGACGCGGCGACCGCGCCATCGAAGGCGGCAATCAATCGATCGACCCGCGCGGTGCGCTTTTCCCGGCCGACCATCGTCGCGCGCTCCGAACTCGACAAGTTGCTCGCGCGCCGCTTCCGCAAGCTGCCGCTCGACAAACACGGTGAACGTAGAGTGCACAATATTCGCGATGATCGCATAGTAGGTGACGAGGATCACGGCGAGGCCGTACATGGTCATCCCGCCGACGCTCATGAGTGCGGCCAGAGACGGCAGGCCGACGAGCGCTGCATATGCGATCGCGGCCGAAGGAATTGTTGCGAGGCCGAATCCCCCGGCGCCCATCATGCCTGCCTTGATCGCGGCGACGATCAGCATCTCGTTTGCGCCGGCATGCTCGACGAAAAGGTAGTCCGTGTAGGCCCAGATCAGCGCCATCAATCCTGAATTGAAGGTGGCGCGCTTGATCGAGCGCAGCGAGGCGGTTTGCTTGGCGGGGCGACCGTGCACGGCTCGCCAACCACGCAGGCCTTCCAGGGCCATCGCGATGGAGGCGACCGCCCAGAGCGAAAGGGCAACCGAATTGGTGCGGCCAAAAAAGACGCAGAAGAGAACAACGACGTTGACAATGGTGCCGATCATCATCACCGGCATCAGCCGGCGGAAAACGCGCAACTGCTCAGCCCGCATGCGGGCCACGAACTCTTCGCTCGCGCCTTCGGGCACGCCGATCGTGCAGAATCGCTCGAACCAATGGTCGAGCCGACCGAGAAATCCAGTGCTCATGGGCAGACGTCGCACTTTGCAGTAACGGCGTACCGACCATCGGGCCAGCCGGTTAATAAGCGGATAACCAAGCCGACCAGTGACGCGTATGGCCAACTCTTCGGCCCCACTCGACCCTATTCTCGTATTTTCGTCAGCCGGCGACCCGTTCGATCATGGCGCCGCATGCGGCGAGCTTCTGCTCCAGCCGCTCAAATCCGCGATCAAGATGATAGACGCGGTGGACCATCGTCTCGCCTTCAGCCGCCAGACCGGCGATCACGAGCGACACCGACGCGCGCAAGTCTGTCGCCATGACCGGCGCTCCCTTGAGACGTTCAACGCCCTCGACGGTGGCAGTCTCACCATCGAGATGGATTCTCGCGCCGAGCCGCGCGAGCTCCTGAACGTGCATGAAGCGGTTCTCGAAAATCGTCTCGGTGATGCGCGAGGTGCCGCGCGCACGCGACATCAGCGCCATGAGCTGAGCCTGCAAGTCGGTGGGGAAGCCTGGAAACGGCGCGGTCGTGACTTCGACCGGCGCAATGCCCGCGCCATCGCGACGGATGCGGATGCCCTCGTTGGTGGTATGGATTTCCATGCCCGCCTCGGCCAGCAGATCGAGCGCGGATTGAAGAAGGTCGGCGCGCGCGCCCGCCAGGACAACATCGCCCCCGGCCATCGCGACGGCCATTGCGTAGGTGCCGGTCTCGATGCGGTCCGCGAGCACCGGATGCCGCGCACCGCCGAGGCGATCGGAGCCTTCGATTCTGATCGTGGAGGTTCCCGCGCCTTCGATCTTGGCGCCCATCTTCTTCAGGCAATCGGCCACGTCGACGATCTCCGGTTCGCGCGCGGCGTTTTCGATCAGCGTCTCGCCACGGGCGAGCGAGGCGGCCATGACCGCGGTGTGAGTCGCGCCGACGGAAACCTTCGGAAACTGGATGCGCGCACCTCTCAGACGGTTCGGCGCGCGGGCGAGCACGTAACCGCCTTCGATATCGATTTCCGCGCCGAGGGCGCGTAGCGCGTCGAGATGGAAATCCACGGGCCGCGTACCGATCGCGCAACCACCCGGCATGGATACGCACGCCTCGCCCATGCGAGCGACCAGCGGGCCTATCACCCAGAAGCTCGCGCGCATCTTGGAAACCAAGTGATAAGGCGCCGTCGTGTCGACGATGTTCTTCGCCGAAAGGCGGAGCGTCTGGCCGGTATCCTCGCTGGCGCCAATGCGCTTTCCGCTGAGAGTTACGTCGACACCATGATTGCCAAGGATGTGCTGCAACAGGTTCACATCGGCGAGGCGCGGGACGTTGTCGAGAACGAGCGTCTCCTCCGTCAGGAGACTCGCGATCATCAGCGGCAGCGTCGCGTTCTTCGCGCCCGAGATCGGGATCGTGCCCTTTAGCGGTCGTCCGCCGCGAATGCGGATGCGATCCATTTCAGTCTCCTGCGGCGGGATTGTGCGAGCGGCGGGACGCTAGCGCCGGACTCGGGGCGACATGATGGCGTGCGAGCGTCATCTCAGTCCCGCGACGGCTTGGATTCATCGGGTTTTTTCGCCGCGGCCGCCGGTGTTTCGGCAACCGACCGTCCGCGTGCCTGCGCCTTGCGGCGGCGCAGATTGGCACGGAGCGCCTTGGAGAGTCGCTCGGACCGGTCGGCGGTCCGTCCGCGCTGCGGGCCGGACATGTGCTTGTCACTCATGAAAAAGCGGTACTCCTGCGACCTTTGCGCCGCAAGCCCGCTTGCGGGCCCGCCCTGCCCTATGGCACGTTCCCGCCGGTTCGCGGCCTCCTTGTCGCGCATTCGTCATTTTCAATGCTGCCGTAGCTCAGTGGTAGAGCACCCCCTTGGTAAGGGGGAGGTCGTGTGTTCAATCCACACCGGCAGCACCATTTCACTTCAACGGGTTAGACCCGATTTTTTGTTCCGCTCCGAGGGTGCTCGCCTGCCCTGGGTACGCCATGGGTACGCAGGCAAGAATCCGATCTACCTCGCGTCGCTGCGAGGAGACGCTCGTTTTAGTTCCTCCTCCATAGCCAGCGGGCCAACGCAACAGCCGCAATCGTTCCGAGAAGCTGGGCCACTACGAAGAACGGAACACCGGCCGGCGCAATCCCGGCGAAGGTGTCTGAGAGCGATCGAGCGACGGTCACTGCCGGATTCGCGAATGATGTCGAAGCCGTGAACCAATACGCGGACGCTATGTACAGACCGACAGCTACTGGAATGGCGCTCGGGTTCTTAGCCATGCAGCCGAGGATGGTTAGTAATAAACCGAGCGTGGCGACGATCTCAGCAACCCATTGTCCCGGGCCCGAGCGAACCGTTGTTGAGATCTGAAAGACTGGCAATTCGAACATGAGATGCGCGAGCCATACACCCAGAATTGCGCCGACGAACTGGGCGACCACGTAAGTCGCCATCGATCGGGTGTCCATCTCGCCACGCACCACGAATGCGATGCTGACTGCTGGATTAAAATGCGCCCCGGAAAGCGGTTCGAACACAAAAATCAAAACGGTGAGCGCCGCTCCAGTAGCGATTGCGTTGCATAAGAGCGCAAGCGCGATGTTCCCGCCGGAAAGTCGCTCCGCCATGATGCCGGAGCCGACAATCGCCGCGAGGAGGAACGCGGTTCCAATCGCCTCCGCGACGGCCCGCCGTGCCAGCGTTTGGCCGTTCAACCGCACTTCTCCCGCTCGCGGACTGCCCGTGGGAACTTTCCGATCTCGTCCAGCTTCGACTTCAAGCTCAAGCGATCGAGTGACGCGAAGGGCAGTGCGGCGAAAACTTGGATGCGCCGCTCCAGCATTCGATAGACGTCACGAAACGCGACAGCGATGTCGGCGGGAGAACCTTTCACTTCTGCCGGGTCTGGAATTCCCCAATGCGCGGTCATCGGCTGTCCCGGCCAAACCGGACAAGTCTCATCCGCCGCGTTATCGCAAACCGTGAAAACGAAATCGAGCCGCGGAGCTTCCCCCGTCGCGAATTCGCTCCAAGACTTCGATCGATACTTCGAAGTGGCGTAACCAAGTTGATCGAGTAGTTCGACCGCGTGGGGGTTGACCGCGCCTTTCGGCTGACTACCGGCGCTGAACGCCTGAAACTTTCCCGCGCTGGCCCGGTTCATGATCGCCTCGGCCATGATCGAGCGGGCGGAATTCCCGGTGCACAGAAACAAGACGTTGAACGTTCTTTCAGGCATCCACCCGCTCCCGTTTCGGTTTCGCCGCAGGAGCGCAGCATTCGGCGAGTGCGGGCGTGCAAACTTCCGGGCGACCGTCGCAGCAATCCTCCATGAGGAAGCGGATAAGGCCGTTCAGCGTCTCGTAGTTCGCGAAATAGAAAATCGAACGCGCCTCGCGGCGGGCCCCGATCAACCCCGCACGATCCAGCTCCTTCAGATGGAAGGACATGTTCGACGGCGAGACGCCAAGGCCATCCGCGAGAGCGCCTGCCGCGACGCCTTTCGGACCGGCGCGCACGAGCTTCCTGACGATGCGAAGCC
This sequence comes from uncultured Alphaproteobacteria bacterium, assembly GCA_963711595.1. Classification (GTDB taxonomy): domain Bacteria; phylum Pseudomonadota; class Alphaproteobacteria; order Rhizobiales; family Xanthobacteraceae; genus JAUSIF01. The sequence continues at coordinate 50,946 of CAVQER010000002.1, read as the reverse complement.
GGGTTTCCTGCGAAATGGCGGCCAATGAAGTGAGGGCTTGACCTTCCTTCATATTTCAATCATCCTTGAATTATGGAATCATTGAAATGAGGATACAACCAATGTTCGCCCTCGACAAGTCCGCTACGCACCCCACCAGCTGGTCAGTTGAAGCCTCAACCCGAACGTTGCTCGACGCTCTCGCTCCGCACCGGGAGAAGTCGCTGACGTTTTTCTATGACGGTCGCGAAATCCAGTCCGGCTACCATGTGACCGAAGTGAAGTCCGGCCGCTTCGACGCGCTCGACTGCGGCGCGAACCCGGAAGCCTGGAGCGAGACGTTCATTCAACTCTGGGACGTTCCGGTAGAACAGGGACGCGACAGAATGCCTGTTTGGAAATTCCTAGCCATCATGAAGAAGGTCGCGGACGAGGTGCCGTTCGATCCGGAAAGCAAGCTGACGTTTGAAGTCAGCGATCCCGACAGCGCCATGCGGCTGTTCGGATTTTTTGGTCTGGAAGTTGACGAAGAGACCGTGCGCGTGACCCTGAAACGCCGCCCAGCGAGCTGCAAGCCGCGCGATCGGTGGCTTGCGAAAGAGGGCGGAGCGAAAGGGAGCTGTTGCTGATCGGTCAACGGGAACGGCTGAAACCCCACGACGCTATCGACGTAGCTCGGGTGCGAGAGCGAAGCGCCCTTCCCTCCGCACTTCTTGCAGCGTGCGCAGTACCGAAGCCGGTCGCTTGTCGTTCCGCCGCCACAACGGATCAGCGGCACCAGCGCCATCGGCGCAGAGTGCGAGCAGTCGACGTAGCTCCGCGAGCGTCGGTACGGGGCCGGGTTCATCTCGCGGCTTCCGTTTCGGCGGATCGTCATGCGGGTCGGGGTTGTGGCGCATAGCCAAAATGTAGGCGCGCCAAAATTCTAATAACAAGTCTGCTGGGAAGACCATCCCGTTACACGTCTTCGACGCGGGGCTGCTCGTCTGCGAGCGATGCGGCCGCAAATCGCGGTCCGGTCGCGGAACCGTTTAGGTGAGAACCGAATTTTTTTCACAGAGCCAAGAATTTTACGGAACGGTTCTTGGCTCGGGAAGCGCCGGTCCCGTAAAAGAGCCCCCTTTACGGGGCCGGCAGTTTTTCGGAGTGAGTTCATGACCGACGCCGAACGACTGAGAATAGTTCTGGCTCACGTTCGAAGGGCGAGGAAAATCCTGGCCCAGTATTCCGGCCAACGAGACGCTGGGGAAGTGCCGAAACGCGCGCTCGTTAGAAAACTGAAGGGTGTACTGCAGAGCGATGATTTGGAGCGCGCCATGACGGCCGCGCCCATTGCAAAGTTGAAAAAGTCACCTGAGCAGGCGGCTGGCCGAAGCAGGCCCACCGGGAAAAGAAAAGGAAATGGACTAACCGGCCTTTTCCGTCAGTGATTTAAGGCCTGCCGGCCCGGGGCGCAAACGGCCCCGCCATCCGGGAGGGTGCGGCGGGGCCGTGGAGCCGACCTAAGGGTGAAAGAGCGATCGGCGTTCAATAAATTCCCTCAGCGCACGTGTCGTTCCGCGGAAATTTCGGTACGAATTCGTACCAACTTTTTTGATACGGCCGCTTCTCCTCAAGAATAAAATTAGCTGGTCGGGTGTGAGATTAAGTCATGCCGACTGAGAAATTCGGACAGAGAACGGCATCGAATGCCTGGGCGCAAGCAGCAGCCTGCGCCGAGCTGGCGGCAAACGCTTCAAACCCAGAGCGGCGTGACTTGTTTCTGCGGCTCCGCGATTCTTGGATCGTGATCGCGAACGACATTCAGTGCGCGCAAGGCGCGGATGTCGACGAGAGTATCCGCATGAAGCGGCTTCGCGTCTACCTCGCAAACAACGCCCACTGAATAGCGTTCGCAAATCACTACATCGTCTCGTCCACCCGGTACGAATTCGTACTGACTTTTTCTGATCGCCTTGGGAACGAATACTCTCGCCCCGCATTTTTCGGGGCGTTGAGGCAGTTCGCTCCTCCCCAATGCTGCGGGCTGCCAGTGCATAGTCTCTACCCCGCCTCGGCGTCACCCTTCGAGGCGGGGTTCTTTCTTGGCTGACGCGAGATCGATACCCGGCCGGAAGCGCGGACCGAGGAAGACGTAGCGCGCCACGGCCCCGTCTGAGGCTGTGGGCGACGGGGCCGTGCAGCCGATCTAGCGGTGAAAAACGATCGGCGCTCAATAAATTCCTGCCGACCACAAGTCGATCCCTGAAATCCTTGTACGTTTTCGTACTGAAATTTCTCTTGTCGAGCGCTCTGCGTCGATAATAATTTTTTCCGGAGGGGACATGTGAGCTGAGGCGATCTCAGTGTCCGAAACAAAGACAGCGAAAAAAGTGAACTACGCTTTGGCGCAGGCAGCTTATGCCGCGATGCGGGCTGCTGTGGTGTCCGACCCCTCCGAGCGCCAGCTCTACCTAGAGCTTCGGGACTCCTGGATTGAACGCGCCAATTATCTGCAGGTGACTGAGGCCAAAAAGTTGGAACCGGTCATTGATAGGAGCGAGGACTCAACTCCTTCGGCCCCTTTGAGTTCGTCGCATTAAGCAGGCCATTGAATGCCTACTCGGGAAGCAAATCCCCCAGCCCCGCATCCCGGGGCGGGTTCACTTTTCCGCCCCTTTCATCGAGCTAGATGATCGCGCCACCGGGGACAGAATCATCCCCTGCTCAGCCAGCAAAAGAAAGTGGCGTAGAAGCCCGGCCTCCCCAAAGGTCGGGCTGCTGCATTCAATCAAGATCGGAACGCCCGTTAAAATCGCGCGTTTGCTACGCATGCTCCGACGCGATCAATTTACTCTCGCACTTCAGCGGGAACTAAAGACCCCACGCCGAACCAACATCGAGGTAACGATCAGCGCTGTTCTGGTACTTAGCTGGCTGCTGGTCGGAGTCGTCGTGGCGCTTGCCGCGGTCGTCTTCATTCCGAAGTGAGTAGTCGGAGGGCATTCCGGAAAGTTCCCGGCCACCATTGAGCGCGGCCGCGTAACAAACGGCGCGCCGCAACGAATTCACTGGATGGCAGCCTGGCGCCGGCTTTCCCAAAGCCTGCCGACCTGGCCGCCCTGTGCACTCACTCTATTCAGGGAGCCCTTCATGAAAGCGCCAACCGCCTTCATCGCCGCCGCGGCATTCCTCGGCTCGACCACGCTGGTCATGGCCTTCTACGCACCCGCCATGCCCGGCATCTCGAGCGTCCAGCTCGCCCAGGCCAAAATGGACGACAAGACGAAAAAGGACGACATGGCGAAGGATGACAAGATGGCGAAGGACAAGATGGAGAAGGACAAGATGTCGAAAGACGACAAGATGATGAAGGACGACAAGATGAAGAAATAGTCGGCTGCAGCTACTCGATGGGCGGCCGGCGCGAGCCGGCCGCTTTGCGTCAGAGGTTCGGCTTCCGTCGGCCGAACAGCAGGCGCGCCGCAAACGGAAGAAACAATGCGATGAGGAGAAAGCGCGCGAGGTGGTGCGCGCCGACGAATGCCGGGTCGAGATCGAGCATGAAGGCGAGAATGATCATCGCTTCAAGCGCGCCCGGCGCATACGCGACGATCGTCTTGCCGAGCCCCTCGCCTGCGAGTGCCGCCGCGCCGATTGCAAACAGGACGGAGGCGAAGACCGCGACGACAAAGGCGCCGACCGAATTGAAAAGCAGACGACGCAGCAATGCGAAATCGGTGCCCATGAATCGTGCGCCGATCAGCGCACCAAGCACGATGAAGCCCGGGATCAAGGCGTACGGCGGCAGACGCGCCGAGACGTAGCCGGTCGCGTGCAGTGCGGCGCTTGCCGCCATCGCGCCGACGATCAATCCGCCCGGTACGTTGAGGCGCTCGGCGAGAAGACCCGCGGCAATGCCTGCCGCGGCCATCAACACGATCTCGCGGATGTCGCCGCCGGCCGGCGGCACGGCGATCACGAGACCCCCCGAGACACCGAGGTCGAGCAAGGAGAGAACGCCAGGCAGCGCCGCGATCAGCAGGAACACGCGGAGCGTCTGCGCGAACGCCACACGACGAACATCGACACCGGCTTGATGCGCGAGAGCAAGCACGCTCGAGAGCGCACCGGGCACACTTGCATAAAATCCGGTCTCCCGGTCCCAGCCGGCCCAGCGCAAATAAAGAACGACCGCTGCCATCGTGACAGGGACGGACAATGCGAGCAGGCCCATCGTGATGGGCCAGGTGCGAATGCCGGCGATCGTCTCCGGTGTGACGGCCGCGCCCATGGAAATGCCGAGCACAAGAAACACGGCGCGCCGCAGGATATCGGGGACGCGCGCCGGAAACCCGGCGAGTGCGAGCGCCGTCACGGCGACGAGGGCGCCGCAAAGCCAGCCGGCCGGAACATTGAGTAGCGCGAGAGCGGTGCCGCCCACCGCAGCGACGACGAGCGTAATCGCTGTCGCAAGCGGCGCGTTCGTGCGAGAAGCCGAAAGGAAATTCTTCATTTTATTGGATTATGGGCGGAGCAATCTAGCGTTCGAGCCATGCGCTGAGGCGCCGGACCGCTTCCGAGAGACTTTCTTCGCCGCGCGAAAAGCAGAGCCGGAGATAGCGCTCGGCACCCGGGCCGAAGGCGGCTCCGGGTGCCAGGCCCACGTTCGCCTCGTCGATCAGCTTGAAGCAAAGCGCACGCGAGTCCGGCTCACCCTCGATGGAAAGCAGCTGATAGAAGGCGCCGGCGGGCGGAACGAGCCGCACGCGGCCATGCGCGGCTAGTGCCGCGACGATCTCGCGACCGCGACGGGCGCGCGCGACCTGACGTCCGACGAACTCCTCGCCCCGCTCCAACGCCACGACCGCGGCGCGCTGCATGAACACGGCGACGCCCGACGTCGACGCCTGGATCAAATTCTCGATCACCTGTCCGAGCGCGGGATCCGTCTGGATCCAGCCGATTCGCCAGCCGGTCATCGCCCAGTTCTTCGAGAACGTGTTGACGAAGAGAATGCGATCGTCCGACGACATCACGTCGTGGAATGACGGTGCGCGACTTCCCTCGCCCCAGTAGAATCGCCCGTAGACCTCGTCCGCGACGATCCAGAGGCCGTGCTTGCGGGCGAGCGCGAGGATGAAGCGCAAGTCCTCGATGCTCGCGACCCAGCCGGTCGGATTGCCTGGGCTGTTGAGGAAAATCGCCCGCGTAAGCGGATTGACGGCCGCCGCGAGCCGTTCGAGGTCAAGGGCGAAGCCGTTACGCCGGAGACTCATCGGCACGAATACCGGTCTTGCTGCAGCGGCGTCCGCGGCGGCGCCGGCGTTCGGCCAGGACGGAGTGGGGACGATGACTTCGCCGCCTGCCTCAAGAGCGAGCGCGAAGGCGAGCAGGATCGCGTGCATTCCCGAGGCAGTGACGAAAAAGCGCTCTGGATCGGGGGCGACCCCGAATTGCGTCGCATGATATTGCGCGAGTGCGGACCGCAACGCGGGAATGCCGCGCTGCCACGTGTAGAAGGTTTCCCCGGCCTTGAGTGACTGCGCCGCCGCGTCGGCGATGAACTGCGGCGTCGGCAAATCGCCCTCCCCGGCCCAAAGCGGAATCAACCCTTCGCGGCCGAACCCATGCTTCATCGCCTCGACGATTCCGCTCGCCTTCATTCCGGTCGAAGCCGCGCGCACGTGGTCGAGTAGCCCGGGATTTGCGAGGGAGCGTACGGATACGGCTGACATCGGAATCCTTGCGCGTCGCGCAAGCGCTATAGCGCGGCGCCAACGGTCTCACCAATTCGATTCCGTGATACCCGCTCCCACAAAATCGCAGCTCAGCGCTGCTTCAGAAGATCACGGATTTCCGTGAGCAACACTTCCTGGCGCGTTGGCGCGGCCGCGGGCTTCTCGGCCTCCTGCCTGCGCAACCGATTGATCGCCTTCACCACCAGGAACAATACCCAGGCAACAATGACGAAGTTGATCGCGATCGTGATGAAGTTGCCCCAGGCGAGCACGGCACCTTGCTTCTTCGCCTCGACGAGGGTGTCGGCGGTGACCTTGCTCGAAAGAGGAATGAATTGGTTCGAGAAGTCGAGACCGCCGGTCGCCGCGCCGATGATCGGCATGAAGATATCGCCGACAATCGACTGCACGATCCCGTTGAAGGCTGCGCCGATAATCACGCCGATCGCGAGATCGACGACGTTGCCTCTGATGGCGAACTCGCGAAATTCCCGAAGCATGTGGTCCTCCTCCCCGAAAGGTGGTCGCGTCACTCCCCCGTAAGCAGGTCGCGCACCATCTCGTCTGCATACCTGAGACTCCTCAGGGCATCCTTCAGCTTTGCAAGCCCGCCGGAATCGAGCCGCCGTGTCTCGACCTTGTTCGACGCTGATATTCCGGCGCCAATGTCGACGAGCTGCTGATCGAGAATCTCTCCCAGAAGGACCCGGTGCGCCTGGATCAATGCCTCGAGATCGCGCTCGGCCCCCACATGGAGCGACTTCACGGCCGAAAGCCGTGCAGGCGTGGAGCGCTCCCCTACATGGAAACGCAAGGCGAGAACCCGCGCGGTCGCCACGATTCCAAATAGCCCGCCTCGCTTGAGGTCGACGCGGCCGTTTTCGGTCTTGATGCCGAAAAATCCCAGCGGCGGCTCGAACGGTCCGGCGGATTCCGCCAGCAACTTGAGAAACGTGACCTGACCCTTGGCGAGATCGAGCGCCTCTCGGCGTAAGTTTTCGGCGAGCCCACCATCGCCGTGCACCGCGCGCAGATCGAAGAAAATATCGACGGAGAGCAGGTCTTCCGGACTCGAACGGCTGATCCACTCGGCGACGCGCTCGCGCCAGGTCTTCGCGCTGCCTCGCCACGCTGCGTTCTTCGCCATGACGCCGCCCTGACAATAGGGGACGCCGACTTCGTGCAAGATGTCGGCAATATGCTTGCCGAGCTCGGCGAACCAGCGGTCGGTGGCTCCGTCCGGCTCGCCTTCGGCGAAGACAATCGCGTTGTCCTGGTCCATCGCGAGAAGACTTTCACCGCGGCCCGCGGAGCCCAACACGAGCACGGCGTAGGCGACCGGAGGATCGCCTTTGCCTGCGTCGCGCATGCGTTGCTCACCAAGAACGGCTGCGCGTCGCGTGAGTGCGCCAAGCTCGCGGGAAATCACCGCGGCGGTAGCGCGGGCGTCCACATCCTCGGCGACAAGCCCGCGCGCGACGGCGGGCAGCTTCGCCCAAGCGCTGCCGAGCGCGTGGACGTCTGCCGCCTCGTCAATCTCGTCGCCGAGCGCGACCGCGCCTCCGGACCGGAGTCGCAAGAGATCGCGCGCGGAGAGCGCACCGACGAGCCCTCCGGTTTCGTCCACCACGCCAAGGTGACGCACATTGAGACGGCTCATGCGACCGATCGCACGGTAGATGAATGCATCGGCAGGCACCGCGGAAAGCGGACGGCTCGCAAAGTCGCCGACACGCCGTTCGAGTGCGTCCGCTCCGCCTTTTGAGATCGCTCGTAGAACGTCGCGCTCCGTGAGAATGCCGGTTTCCTCCGCTTGCCCGGAACCCGTTGTCGTCGCGACAAACACGGAGCTCACGCGCTCCTGCATCATCAGGTCCATCGCTGCCTTCAGGGCTGCGTCGGATCCAATAAAGAGTGGTGGCGACGACATGACGTCGCGAATGCGGTGCCGGTAGGGGTACGAGTCGAGGCGGGAGAGCGGCCCTTCCGGGTCGCTATCTGCCGCGCGACTGCTCATTCCGGGACGCCCGACAGCTTCGTAGAACTCCCGGCACGCGGCTTCCGCCTCGGCGAATGTGCGAATGCCGCTCTCGCGCAGGTGCGGCACGAGTGCAGCAAAGATGCGTGCGGTCGTTACTGCGTCGCCCAGCGCCGAGTGTCGATGCTCGACCTTCACTCCGAGCCATGCGGCGAGCTCCTCGATTGAGAAACCGGCAAGGTCCCGCTTTACAAGCTCAGCGAGGATCCTCACATCGATCGCGCGTGGGGGCTTGAATTCCAATTTCGCGCGCTTCGCTTCGTTCGCGAGGACGGCAAGGTCATAGTCGATCGTGTGTCCGACCACGACCTTGTCGCCAAGAAACTCACGAAACCCGGACCAAGCTTCAGCGAATTGCGGCGCGTCTTTGAGTCGGGCGGCGTCGATGCCGTGAATGCGGGTGGAGGCAGGCGGAACGGGCTCGCCTGGATCGACCAAAGCGTGAAAGCGCTCGGTCACCTCGACACGTCCGCCGACCAGACGAATACCGCCCATCTCGACGAGACGCGCGCGGGATGGATCGAGACTGGTCGTTTCTGTGTCCAGAACGACCGCGTCGAGCGCGAGAAGAGGCGTTGCGCTCGCGCGGTCCACCACGGCGCAATACTCAGGCGGTCGGCTGCGGCGCGCGAGCCGGAGATGCCACACCAAGCGCGGCAACGAGCGCCACGCAATCCGCGCGCTCGGTGAATTCTTCGTGCATGCGGATCAGATTGGAGCGCAAACTGTTCCGCACCCACTCGATATGGTTTCCGCGCAGCCGCTCGTGGATCGGCATTCCATTGAACACCGCCTCAGCGAGGGAAAGCGGAATGTCCTTCGCATATTTTGTTGCATGCAACGTAACTCTATTGAGTTGCGTTTCCAGATCGCCCCGTGCGGCCGACCAAGCTTCGGTCCCGATAGCGGCCGGCACCGGATACCGGTCGAAGGTATCCAGCGTGGTCCGGGCCAGGGCGCTTCCGAGCGCCTCCTTCGACGACGCGTATGGCCGCAGTACGCCATCGACCATTTCGGTGACCATCGAAAGCACGAGGGGATAGTTCTTCCAGCGCGCCTCGTCGACCGCAGCGGAGAAAGCGGCCTCCTCGATCAGCATGCTGAAACTCGGGCCGGAGATGGCGCGCGTGTAGTCGAAAATACCCTTCTGGACGACGAAGGCGGCACGACTGTCGAGAAAATCCGCGAGAGCCGCTAGGTCCGCGATCGGCGGTGGGCGTTTGAACCAATCGAAAATTCCCATGGCGGCTCCGGAACTCGCGGGCGCGAACTCGCTGCACGCAAAGGATATATGAGTTAAAGTGCTCCCATTGGGAGCCGGGCGAGATCGACCCGGTGTTCGAGAGTGGCCCAGGTGTAAACATGCTGCAAGGCTGGGTCGTCGTCGGCATTGCGCTGGCGTACATCGGCTTTCTGTTTGCCGTCGCGAGCTACGGCGACCGGGCGCGACCAGGCTCGGGCGAACGCAAGAGCCGGCCGTGGATCTATCCGCTGTCGCTCGCGGTCTACTGCACCTCATGGACGTTCTTCGGCTCGGTCGGCCTTTCGTCGGCGCAGGGCTTCGACTTCCTCACGATCTACATCGGCCCGGTGCTGATGATGATCTTCGGCTTCCCCCTCGTGCTGAAGATCGTGCGGTTGGCGAAGGCGCAGAACATCAGCTCGATCGCCGATTTTATCGCGGCACGCTACGGCAAGAGCCAGATGGTCGCGGCGATCGTGACCGTCGTCGCCGTCATCGGCGCCGTGCCCTACATCGCCCTGCAGCTCAAGGCGGTCTCGGCGTCGCTGCTGACCATTCTCGGCCAGCAACCATCCGTCTCAGCATTTGTCCCGTTCGGCGACCTTGCGCTCGTCGTTGCAGTGACGATGGCGGCTTTCGCTGTCCTATTTGGTACGCGCCACATCGATGCGACCGAGCACCAGGAAGGACTGATGCTCGCGATCGCGACCGAGTTGCTCGTGAAGCTCGTTGCGTTCCTCGTCGTCGGCTTGTTCGTGATCTTCTACCTCTTCGACGGCCCGATGGACCTCATCGCGAAGGCTTCCGAGCGCGGCAACATTCTTCCGATCTTCACAAGCAGCATCAATCCCGCGACTTGGCTCACGATGACTGTACTGTCGCTGCTCGCGATCGTACTGCTGCCGCGTCAATTCCACGTGATGGTCGTCGAGAACAACGGCGAGGATGAACTGCGCCGCGCGGTCTGGTTATTCCCGCTTTATCTCGTGCTCATCAATCTCTTCGTAGTCCCGATCGCGATAGCGGGACTGATCACGTTCCCCGCACGAAACGTCGACAGCGATATGTTCGTGCTGGCGCTGCCGCTCGCCGCCAACTCAGAAATGCTCGCCCTGCTCGCGTTCGTTGGCGGACTGTCGGCCGCGACCGCGATGGTGATCGTCGAGAGCGTCGCTGTTGCAATCATGGTCTCGAACGACCTGATCGTTCCGCTCGTGCTTCGAGCGCGGGGAGCGGCGGCCGGAACGCGTGACGACATGGGCGCGCTGTTGCTGCGGGCGCGCCGCCTCTCCATTTTTTTCGTGTTGCTGCTGGCCTATCTCTACTATCACATCGCCGGCGAGGCTCAGCTCGCGCAGATCGGACTTCTGTCCTTCGCCGCCGTTGCGCAATTCGGGCCGGCATTCTTCGGCGGCCTGTTCTGGCGGCGCGCGAACGCACGTGGCGCAATCGCTGGGCTCGCGATCGGCGTCGGAGTCTGGGCATACACGCTGCTCCTACCGAGCTTCGTTGCTGCCGGGCTGATTGATCGCACGATCCTCGACGCCGGCTTGTTCGGTTTCACGGAACTGCGGCCACAAGCGCTGTTCGGCCTCGAGGCGGCTCCCCTCACCCACGGCGTTTTCTGGAGCCTGGGCCTCAACATTCTCGCTTTTATCGGCATTTCTTTGGTCACTTCTGCGGAATTGATCGAACGACTGCAGGCGAATATCTTTGTCGAGGCGAAAAGCGCACCGATTGCGCCGAGCTTCAGGCTTTGGCGTTCGTCGGTCACCGAGGACGAACTGATCTCGACCGTCTCGCGCTATCTCGGCGAGGAACGAACGAGGCGGTCTTTCGAGAGTTACGCGACGACGCGCGGCCTGCCGCTCGACCCGCGGCGCGAAGCCGACATCCACGCGCTCCGCTATGGGGAGCATCTGCTCGCGTCCGCGATCGGCGCGGCGTCTTCGCGGCTCGTGCTGTCGCTCTTGCTGCGTAAAGGGTCGGTCTCGCCGCAGGCGGCCCTCAAGCTGCTCGACGACGCTTCGGCTGCGATCCACTACAACCGCGAGATCCTGCAGAATGCGATCGATCACGTGCAGGAAGGCATTGCAGTATTCGACAAGGAATTCAGGCTGATCTGCTGGAACCGCCAGTTCGGCGAAATGCTCGATCTTCCGTCGGATGTGGTGCGGCTTGGCGTCGGGCTCGACGAGATCCTTCATGTCGGCACTGAGCGCGGCGATTTCGGACCCGGACGGGGAAACGAGTTCATCACCGATCGCCTGGAACGATACGTCAATCAAACAACGAGCTTCCGCGAGCGCTTCTTGAACCACGGAATTGTCGTGGAAGTGCGCTCCAACCGGCTTCCCGACGGCGGCATCGTCGTCACCTATACGGACATCACACCGACCGTAGAGGCGGCCGACGCGCTTGAGCGGGCGAACGAAAATCTGGAGCGACGCGTGACGGAACGCACCGAGCAATTGACCCAGCTCAATGCCGAGCTCGCGCGGGCGAAATCGGAAGCCGACGACGCCAATATCTCGAAAACTCGATTCCTTGCCGCCGCGAGCCACGACATTCTTCAACCGCTTAACGCGGCGCGACTCTACGCGACGAGCCTGGTCGAGCGGCAACGTCAGAGCGACGACGCAAAGCTTGCGACGAATATCGACGCCTCACTCGAAGCGGTCGAAGAAATCCTGGGTGCTCTCCTCGATATTTCGCGCCTGGATACCGGCGCGATGCAGCCGGAATTCTCGGTCTTCCGGATCGACGAAATCTTCGACCAGTTGCAGGTGGAGTTCGAACCGCTTGCGGCGGAAAAAGGGCTCGAGCTCACGTTTGTGCCGTCATCGCTGGCGGTCCGTTCCGATCGGCGACTGCTGCGCCGCCTCCTGCAAAATCTCGTTTCAAACGCGATCAAGTACACCCTGACGGGCCGAGTTCTCGTCGGCACTCGTCGACGCGGAAAACGTCTTGCCATCCAGATAATCGACACTGGCCTCGGGGTACCCGCCTCGAAACAGAAAATCATCTTCAAGGAATTCCAGCGCCTCGAGCAGGGCGCAAAAGCCGCGCGGGGCCTGGGGCTCGGGCTGTCGATCGTCGAACGGATCGCCCGCATCCTTGATCATAAGGTGACGCTGCGTTCCGCTTCCAACAAGGGATCGACCTTCGCGGTGGAATTGCCGATCGCGACAAGCGCCCCCGAACTGCGACCCTTGCGCCTCGATGCGGCAGTGCCCGCCGCGCCCCTTGAGGGGGTTGTCGTGCTCTGCATCGAAAACGAACCCCAGGTACTTGCCGGCATGGATGCCCTGCTTTCGGGGTGGGGCTGCCAGGTGTTGGCGGTCCCGGATCTTGCGGCGGCGTTCGCGGTGATTTGGGAAAGCGGATTGCGTCCGGATGCTTTGCTGATCGACTATCACCTCGACGAGGGCAATGGCATCGATGCGATCGTCGCATTGCGCCAACAGCTCGACGACGAGATGCCCGCTGCGCTTGTCACTGCGGACCGGAGTCCGGCAGTACGCGAGGCAGCTCGCGCGCGGGACATTCAAGTTTTCAATAAGCCGGTGAAACCGGCTGCGATGCGGGCTTTTCTTGCGCAGTGGAGAGTGGCGCGGCCGGCGGCTGAATAGCCTTGGCCGGAATCAATTGATCGAACGCGACCAATTTCCCATTTCGATTTTTGACGCCGCAATTACCGCTTGGGTGCGGCTCTCGACTCCGAGCTTTTGCAAGATCGCAGATACGTGGGCCTTCACAGTCGCCTCGGATACCTTGAGCTCGAAGGCGATCTGCTTGTTGAGCAGTCCTTCGGACAGCATCATCAACACGCGCACCTGTTGCGGCGTCAACGTCGCGAGGCGGGCAACGAGATCGCGCGTCGCCGCATCGGCCTCACCGGAAAGATCGACATCGGGCGGAGTCCATACGCCACCGTCGAGTACGCTGCGAATAGCGGAGCGCATAATCTCGACGTCCAGCGTCTTCGGCAGAAACCCGGACGCGCCGAATTCCATGCAGCGGCGGATCACGTCTGGTTCTTCGTTCGCGGACACGATCACGACGGGAACACCCGGGAACTGAGCGCGAAGAAATAGCAGCCCGGAAAATCCACGCACGCCGGGCATGGTGAGGTCGAGGAGCACGAGATCCATATCGGCCTCACGCTCGAGTAAGGCCTGCAGGTCGTCCAACCCTCCCGCCTCGAAGACGTCGGCTGGCTCGAATAGCGTCGACACCGCCTCACGCATCGCGCCGCGAAACAGCGGATGGTCGTCGGCAACGACGAATTGGTAGTGTGCGGGCGAATCCACCACGGTAGATGCCCCTCCGGGTCGAGCGGTTGGGATCGGTCCGTGTTTCATATCACGTCCGACGAAAGGATGATGCGGGGCGCCCGGCCTGTGTCAAAGGGTTTGTGAACGAGCCGTTCGCTCAGAAAACGCCCTGCAGGAGCGGCACTTTGGGGCTGTAAAGTCTTCGATTCCCTCCGAAAGCATCGGTCCACAGCCGGGCCGCCGCCAGCGTTGTATTGCGATGCGAAAAGCTAGGAATTCCAAGGCCTAAGAATCCACGGTGAGCCGAAAGTCGTATAGGGCGCGAAGATTACGCAATGTTAATTCTTGAGGTACGGACCCGCGACGACAACAAGAACTGGCGGGCCAAGTCACCTTGGAGGAGACGCCCGGCTGATCCAATGGCCGGTATGATTTTTCCTTCGCATCCGAGGCTGGGGTGCCGCGATCCGCATGGCTCGCGCGCCGTTGCGAAATCAGGAGGGGTTACGACCCATGGCGACATCGCAAAACGACCAAGCGCATTGGGAGAAGACGACGAAACTGATGCTCACGCATCTCGGGATCTGGTTCTTCTTCGGTTACATCATCCACATGTTCGTCAACTATCTGAACGTCATCAAAATCCCGATCCTCGGCTTCCCGCTCGGCTTCTACATGGCCGCCCAGGGGTCGCTGATCGTGTTCGTTGTCATGCTGTTCGTTTTCGCCAGACAGCAAGACAACATCGATCGCGAATTCGGCGTCGCTGAAGACGACTGAGGGGGATCAGATCATGGCTACCGCTACTCAAACCGACGCCTCTGCTGCTTTCTATAAACAGCTCGGCCGAATGTACGGCACCTATACGGGTGGCTTTATCGCATTCGTCGTCCTACTCGCGATCCTGGAGTACTTGGGCGTACCGAATTGAGTGATCGGCTATCTGTTCGTGTTCTTCACGCTCGCGGTCTACGCCATCATCGGCGTGATGACGCGGACGGCGCAAGTTTCCGAATACTATGTCGCCGGCCGCCGCGTGCCGGCCTTCTACAATGGCATGGCGACCGGCGCCGACTGGATGTCGGCGGCTAGCTTCGTCGGCATGGCCGGTACGTTGTTCTTATTCGGCTATGACGGCATCGCCTGGGTGCTCGGCTGGACCGGCGGCTTCGTGCTGGTGTCGATCCTGATCGGACCGTACCTGCGCAAGTTCGGCGCCTATACCGTGCCCGACTTCATGTCGTACCGGTTCGGCGGCAACTTTGCCCGCTTCCTCGCGGTGATCGTCCTCGTGGCTGCGTCCTTTACTTACGTGACAGCGCAGATCTACGGCACCGGCATCATCGCTTCGCGCTTCCTTGGCATGCAGTTCGAGATCGCGGTGTTCGTCGGCCTCGTCGGCATCCTGCTCTGCGCGATGCTGGGCGGGATGCGCGCGGTGACCTGGACACAGATCGCCCAGTACATCGTGCTCATCATCGCCTACCTTACGCCGATCGTGATCCTCTCCACCAAACGTTACGGGATTCCGATCCCCGAACTCACCTACGGCGCGGCGATTGCAGAAATCACGGCCCGCGAAGGACAGATGGTCAAGGACGGGCTTGCGGTGCTGTGCACGGCTGCCTCTTGTCCGGCCGGATCGCTCAAACCGCACATTCAGCCTTTCATCAATTACAGCCCGCTCAACTTCTTCGGCATTATCTTCTGCATGATGGTGGGCACGGCGTCGCTGCCGCACATCCTGATGCGCTACTTCACCACCCCTTCGGTGCGTGAGGCGCGCCAGTCCGTGGCGTGGTCGTTGTTCTTCATCTTCCTGCTCTACTTCTCGGCGCCGGCCTATGCGGCGTTCTCGAAGCTGGAGCTCTACACGAACATCATCGGCCGGGATGTTTCGCAAATCCGACCGTGGATGTTCAGCTGGGGCGAGCTGGGGCTGATCCAAGTCTGCGGCAAGAACG
The DNA here is from genome assembly GCA_963711595.1 of uncultured Alphaproteobacteria bacterium. Taxonomy (GTDB): domain Bacteria; phylum Pseudomonadota; class Alphaproteobacteria; order Rhizobiales; family Xanthobacteraceae; genus JAUSIF01. The sequence continues at coordinate 35,725 of CAVQER010000002.1, read as the reverse complement.
CCGCAAGTCTCGAAGCGGTCGTAGCCGCCTGTAAAGCAATCGCCGGCCACCCCGGCGTGCTCCGACTGCAGGACTTCGTGATCAATACGGACGTGATCGTGCTCTCCACGCCGGAGATCGCGGGCCTTCCGTACGTGATCTCGGGCCTGGTGGCCGCGGGCGGCCTCGCGGCGGCGCTTTCCACCGCCGACGGGCTCCTTCTCGCCATCGCCAATGCACTGAGCCACGACATCTACTACAAGATGCTCGCGCCGAACGCCCCGACCATACGTCGGCTGACGGTAGCGCGCGTTCTTTTGTTCTTCGTTGCCGTGGGTGCGGCCGCTACCGCCGCGACTAGACCGTCGGACATTCTAGCCATGGTCGGCTGGGCATTCTCGCTCGCCATGGCCGGTAACTTCCCGACCCTGGTCATGGGCATCTGGTGGAAGCGATCGACAACGGCAGGCGCTATCTGCGGAATGATCGCAGGGTTTGGCCTGTGCATCTTCTATCTCGTCGTCACCCGCTATTTCCCGGGCTTCGGCGTGAAGTATGCCGGCATGAGCTCGCTGATCAATCCGATCACGGGCCAGCCGCTCGTCGACATCGCAAAAGCCATGGCGCTGCCCAACGCCATGGAGAGTTGGCCGACACTCGCCCACCCGATGGCCAACAAAGTCGGATGGTTCGACCTCAACAACATCAACTGCGGATTGTTGGGGATGCCGCTGGGCTTCCTGGTGATCATCGTCGTCAGCCTTATGGGCAAGGAACCGTCGAAGGAGATGCAAGCCTTCGTCGACGAGATCCGCAAGCCGCGCGGTCGGACGGTCCTTGTAGAGAAGGACTGACCCTCGGGCCTACAAGATCGGCGGGGTCCTCCGGACCCCGCCTTTTTCTTTGCCTTTCCCTTGAAGATGCGAACGTGCTTGAACCGGCGCGCAAGCAAACGAGATTGCCGTGAGTTCGAATCCCGTCATCGCCCAATGGTGGTTCCACCTGCCGAACTTCGTTCTGGCGGCGCTGATGTACACGCTGCTTGGGCGCCTGATGCTTAGTTTCTTTTTCGACCCGCAGTCGCGAAATTACATCTGGCGTGCGTTTGTGCGGCTTACCGATCCGGTGCTGAAAGCGGTGGCTTATGTCACGCCGCGGTCGGTGCCGCCGATCGTCGTGCTCTTGTTCGCGTTCGTCTGGCTGCTCGCTGCGCGGATCGTGTTTCTGACGGTGGTTGCGAACCTCGGTGCGTTACCGGCCACCGGGGTCTCCGGATCATGAGCCGGCAGCCCTACATCATCGCCATCATGCTGTTCGCTACCATCAATGGAATCTTTTCGCCGTTCGTCATTGCAGTCCTGCCCTTCGTGGTGATCCTGTCGCCCGCTTTTTTGACTGACAGCATCGCCGTCATCTTCTTCGTGTCATCGCTGCTGCTCTCGACGCTCACGTTGATGCTGGGCGGTGTTCCGGCGGCGCTATATGAACGCTGGATCGGAGCGAAGGAATTGACCGAATTGTCGATGTGGATGTGGTTGGCCGGGGTGGCGTTGCTGTCACTGCCCGCCGTTTTCAATTTCTTCCAGTACCGGCTCTAGGTCATTTTAGCCTAATTCTCGTGATGCCGTGCGCGCCAATTGCGTCGGCGGCCGGCAGACTGATTGTGCTAGAGTTTACGAGCGGTCGGATTTCCAGGACTCTTCAATCCGGGGGCGCCCTCATGGAAGAGATGCGAAAAGCCGCATTTGAATTGGTGGCGCGCGCGTGCGGATTTCGGAGTCCTGGCAATCGTCTGTGTCATGATGGGAATGGGCGGCCCGAAGACCATGTTTCAGGCTGGCGGCCTGCTCACATTGATGATGACCTTCATCCTGATTCTAAAGGCGCGATACGCCCTCACCCAGAATTACAAACGAACCGAAATGTGGATCATGCTGCCGAAGGAATTCCGGCCGCCGGAACGCTACGCGCAATGGGCTGCGTCGACCGTGCTGCGGGATGCCTACTTCACTTTCGCGCAATACACCGCGATCATATCGATCGCGATGTGGCTGATCGCCCTCTTCTTCTGGATTTCTGGAGCGATGTCGCGCTGATGACGGTTCAGGCCGCCCGCTTCCCCGCAGGCGGCGCGAAGCGCGAGTAGAACGTCTCACCCTTCTTCGCCATGTCCACAAGCAGTGGCGCCGGCTTGAAGCGATCTCCGTGCCGCCCGGCTAGCCGCTCGCAAAGTGCGACAAACTCCTTCACGCCCATGCCATCGATGTACGAGAGCGGCCCGCCCGTGAACGGCGCGTAGCCGAAGCCCAGAATCCCGCCGACGTCCGCGTCGCGTACATCTGTGATCACGCCCTCCTCCACGCAGCGTGCGGTTTCCAGCGCCTGCATCGCGAGGAAGCGCTGCTTCAGCTCCTCGACGCTGAAGGTTTCCGCCGGACGCGGCTCGCCGGCGACTTCGACCAGACCGGGCCAAAGGCGCTTCGGCGCGTTCTCCGGATAATCATAGAAGCCCTTGCCGTTCTTGCGACCGAGGCGGCCGCGCTTGACGACCATCTCTTCGAGCAGCGCTTCCTGCCGTGGATCGATCAGATCAGCGCCGAGGTCGGCCTTGGTGGCCTGCAGAATCTTCCAGGCCAGGTCGACGGCGACTTCGTCGTTCAGCGAAAGCGGTCCGACCGGCATGCCGGCCATCCGCCCCACGTTCTCGACCATCGCCGCAGGCACGCCTTCCGTGAGCATCAGGTGCCCTTCGCGGATGTAGGTGCCGACCACGCGCGAAGTGAAGAAGCCGCGGCTGTCGTTCACGACGATCGGAGTCTTCTTGATTGCGCGCACATAGTCGAGCGCGACCGCGATCGCCTCGTCGCCGGTCTTCTTACCCTTGATCACTTCGACCAGCATCATCCTCTCGACCGGTGAGAAGAAGTGGATGCCGACAAAGCGGTCGGGGCGCTTGGACAATTCGGCGAGCGAGGTGATCGGAAGAGTTGAGGTGTTGGAGCCGAAGATGACCTTGTCGCCAAGCACCGCCTCCGCCTTGCCGAGGACTTCGGCCTTGACCTTGCGATCCTCGAACACGGCTTCGATCACGAGGTCGGCGTCGGCGATATCCTTGTAATCGGCGGTCGCCTTGATGCGGGCGAGGAGCGCGTCCTTGTCGGCGGGCTTGGCGCGGCCCTTCTTGACCTGGTCGGAGATCAGCTTGTCGGAAAGGCTTTTGCCCTTGTCGGCGGACGCCTGATCCTTGTCGACAAGCACGACGTCGATGCCGGCGGAAGCCGTGACGTAGGCGATCCCCGCGCCCATAAAGCCCGCGCCCAGCACGGCGACCTTCTTGAGCTTCGTCGGCGCAACATTGGTCGGTCGGCGCGCGCCCTTGTTCAACTCCTGCATGGAAACGAACAACGTACGGATCATCGCGGCCGCTTCGCGCGTGCGCAGCACGTTCGCGAAATAGCGCGATTCGATGCGTAAACCCTGGTCGATCGGAACGAGAAGCCCCTCATAGGTGCTCTTCAAGATCGCCCGCGCACCGGGATAGTTGTCATAGGTCTCACGGCGGTAAATCGCGTTCGCGGGCGGCCAAACCATCATGCCGGCCTTCGAATAGACGGGGCCGCCGGGAAGCTTGAAGCCCTCCTGATCCCAGGGCTGCACGGCCTTGCCGCCGCCCTTGATCCAGGCCTTCGCGGTTTCGACGAGCTTGTCCTGCGGAACGACCTCGTCGACGAGCTTCATCTGCTTCGCGCGATCGAGCCGGATCTGGTCGCCGCGCAACATGATCTGCAGTGCATCGGCGGCTGGAATCATGCGTGGCAGGCGCTGCGTGCCGCCGGCGCCCGGGAACAGGCCGACCTTTACTTCGGGCAATCCGAGCCGGGTCTTCTCGTTCTCCGACGCCACCCGGTGGTGGCACGCGAGAGCCAGTTCGAACGCGCCGCCCATGGCCGTGCCGTTGATCGCCGCGACCCAGGGCTTGCCGCTTGTCTCCAACCGCCGATAGATGATCGACATCTTGCGCGACTGGTCGAAGAATTCCTGCATCGCGAGTTTCTTGTCCTTGGCCTTGTCGATCTCCTTGATCACATTAGACAAGCTCTCGAGCATGGTGAGATCGGCGCCGCCGGAAAACGCGTCCTTTCCGGAGGTGACTACCGCGCCCTTGATCGCCGTATCGTTTGCGACTTTCTCGACGATGTCGTTCAGCTCGTCCATCACCTCCACGGTGAAGACATTCATGGAGCGTCCCGGCATGTTCCATGTGACGAGGCCGATGCCGTCGGAGTCGATGTCGAGTTTGAAGTTCTTGTAGGTCATGACCTGCTCCGCATCATCTCAATAGGGCTCGCCGGATCTGTGCTTGAATTGACCGCCCCGCACGTCCTTCTCGTGGACCAGGTCGATGTCCGGATAGTGCGCGCGCTCGACCGGGGCGCGGGTACCGATCTCCAGATAGACGGCGTCGCCGCCCGACTTGTTGACCAGATGATGTCCGTTCGGCTCACCGGCCCTAAAGCCGGCCGCGTCGCCGGCCTTCATTACCGTCTCGCCGCCATCGTCGATCAATACGAGTTCGCCTTCGAGCACATAGACGAACTCGTCCTCGCGCTCGTGCCAGTGGCGCAATGCGGAGGCGGCTTCCGGCTTCAGGCGGGTGATGTTGACGCCGAATTGCGTCAGGCCCGCAAGAGTTCCAAGTGATCGTTTCTCGCGACCCTGCACGACGTGCTGAAAGGCAGCCGGATAGGAGCTCCCCGTCCGCACTGTCGCGCGGTTGATATCTATCTTGGGCACCTCAGACTCGCTCGATGATCGTCGCAGTACCCATTCCCGCGCCGATGCAAAGCGTCACCAGCGCGGTGGACTTGCCGGTGCGCTCGAGCTCGTCGAGCGCGGTGCCGAGAATCATCGCGCCGGTCGCGCCGAGCGGGTGGCCCATCGCAATCGCGCCGCCGTTCACATTCACGCGCTTATCGTCGATGCCGAAATGCTGCATGAAGCGGAGCACGACTGCGGCAAATGCCTCGTTGATCTCGATGAGATCGATGTCCTCGAGTTTCATCTTGGCTTTCTTCAAGACGCGCTCGGTGACGTCGATCGGCCCCGTGAGCATCAGCGCCGGATCGGACCCGATCGAGGCATAAGCGCGGATCTTTGCGCGCGGCTTTAAATTGGCAGCGGAGCCGCCAGCCTTCGAGCCAACAAGCACCGCCGCCGCGCCATCCACGATGCCCGACGAGTTGCCGGCGTGGTGCACGTGCTTGACATACTCAACGTCGGGATGCGCCTGGATCGCCACCGCGTCGAAGCCACCGAACTCCCCCATCTGCACGAACGAAGGCTTCAGCTGCGCGAGCGACTGCATGTCGGTCGTAGGCCGCATGTGCTCGTCCTTGTCGAGGATCGTGAGACCGTTCACGTCCTCAACGGGAACGACCGAATTCTTGAAGCGTCCGTCTTCCCACGCCTTGGCCGCACGCTTCTGGCTTTGCACCGCGTATTGATCGACGTCGTCGCGCGAGAAACCGTATTTTGTGGCGATGAGATCGGCGGAAACGCCCTGCGGCATGAAGTAGGATTTGATCGCAATCGACGGATCGACCGGCCAGGCGCCACCCGAGGCGCCGATGCCGACACGGGACATCGACTCAACGCCGCCACCAATCGTCATTTCCTTGGCACCCGACATGACTTGTGCCGCGGCGAAGTTCACGGCCTCAAGGCCTGATGCGCAAAACCGGTTGATCTGGATGCCCGGGACTTCCTTGCCGTAGTCGGCGGCGATCGCCGCCGCCCGCGCGATATCGCTGCCGGCTTCGCCCACAGGATCAACGCAGCCGAGGACTACGTCTTCGACGAGAAGCGGATCGAGTTCGTTGCGCTCCTTGATCGCGACGAGGCTTTGGCGCGCCAGCTCCAACGCGGTGACCTCGTGCAGCGACCCATCTGCCTTGCCGCGGCCGCGAGGGGTACGGACGTGATCGTAGATGAATGCGTCGGACATGGCCTCCTACCTTCCCCCGTTGCCGGGTGCTCTACCAGCTTGATGTAGTATCGCCCGACGGAGGGGCCAGGCGGGAGTCCCTAGAATGCGTCGGCCGGCAATTCCATGACCGTCCCGGCACCCGCCTGGATCCTGGCCAGGTGCGTGCCCGTCTCGGGAAGCATGCGTTCCATGAAAAACCTGCCGGTCGTGAGCTTGGCGTCCATGGCCCCGGAAGCCCCGTTCCCCTTGCCTTTGCCCGCAAGGGCTGCCTTGGCCATTTGCGCCCACATGTAACCAAGGGCGACCAAGCCAAAGAGGTGCATGTAGTCGTAGGAGCCCGCGCCGGCGTTGTCCGGCTTTTGCAGGGCGTTCTGCATGAACCAGGTTGTGGCCTTTTGCAGGTCACCGAGCGCTGCTTGCAACGGCGCAATATATGGCTTCATCGATTCATCGTTGGCGTGGCTCTTCACGAACGCCTGCACCTCGCCGAAGAACGCCATGGCCGCGCGGCCACCATCCTTGCCGAGCTTGCGACCAACAAGATCGAGCGCTTGGATGCCGTTGGCACCCTCATAGATCATCGCGATTCGCGCATCGCGGACGAACTGCTCCATTCCGTGTTCGGCGATGTAGCCATGGCCGCCAAACACCTGCTGGGCGAGTACGGTGTTCTCGAAACCTTTGTCGGTGAGCACTCCTTTGATCACCGGCGTGATCAGGCCCATGTAGTCGTCGGCAGACTGGCGCAGCTTGTCGTCTTCGGCCCGAACGGAGAGATCGCCCTGCAGCGCCGTCCAGAGCACGAGTGCACGCGCAGCCTCGTTGAAAGCGCGGATCGTCAGCAGCGTGCGACGGATATCGGGATGCACGATGATAGGGTCGGCTGGCTTGTCAGGAAATTTCGGCCCGGTCAGCGAGCGTCCTTGCAGCCGCTCCCTCGCGTAGGTCACCGCGTTCTGGTACGCGACTTCGGAAAGCGACAGGCCCTGGATGCCGACGCCGAGCCGCGCCTCGTTCATCATCGTGAACATGGCCGGCAGCCCGCGATTCTCTTCGCCGACCAACCAGCCGGTGGCGCTGTCGTAATTCATTACGCAAGTCGAGTTGCCGTGAATCCCCATCTTCTCTTCGATGGAGCCGCAGGCGACACCGTTCCGCGCGCCGACCGTGTTATCTGGTTTCAGCAGAAATTTCGGCACCACGAAAAGCGAAATACCCTTCGTGCCCGCAGGAGCACCCTCGATGCGCGCGAGAACGAGGTGAATGATATTGGAAGTAAGATCGTGCTCGCCGGCGGAGATGAAAATCTTGGTGCCGGTGATTTTGTAGCTTCCGTCGGATTGCTTTGCGGCCTTGGTGCGGATCATGCCGAGGTCGGTGCCGCAATGCGGCTCCGTGAGGTTCATCGTGCCCGACCACTCGCCTGAGGCGAGCTTCGGCAGATAGGTCTTTCGCAGTTCCTCGGTTCCGTGCAGACGCAGAGCGGCATAGGCCCCTTGTGACAGTCCCGGGTACATGGCGAAGGCCATGTTCGCGGAATTGAAAAATTCGTTCATGACCGCGGAAAGTGTGTGCGGAAGCCCCTGCCCGCCATATTCGGCTTCGGCGGAAAGACCGATCCAGCCGCCTTCGGCCACCGCCCGATATGCCTCCTTGAATCCCTTCGGCGTCGTCACCGATCCATCGGCATTGCGCGTGCAGCCCTCGATGTCGCCCACGCGATTGAGGGGTGCGAGCGTCTGTTCGCACAGCTTGCCTCCTTCAGCGAGGATGGCGGCCACCATGTCCGGGCTCGCGTCCGCGAAGCCAGGCACGTTTCCGTAGCGTTCGATGTGAAAGACGTCGTTCAAGAGAAACAGAACGTCGTCCACGGGGGCCTTGTAGCTCGGCATTTTCCCTCCTCGCATTCCCGGCTAGCCGGGGCAGTAGCCCCGTGCGGTCGAGTCATCGACGGGTCGTTTCGCCGCGGCGATCGCGATCAAGCGGGCTCAGGCGAAGCTACTTTCTCTTTCCTTCGACCGCATGAACACGGCACTCCGCCGGACAATCGCGTTGGTGGCAGCCCGCCGCAGACCGCGATACCGCCCCTTTAACGATCCGTCAGCGCAAGTTAACCCGGCATTTACCATACCAAGTCGAAGGTCTGCATGGGAGAGCGGCACGATTCCGGTCACGCGTAATTCATAGACCCGCACGCCGCGAACGGGACCCGCAATGGCCGCAAGCGTGCCGTGGAGCGTGAGCGCGGTTGATCCGGAGGCGTGGGCTACGGCCCGGGACGCCGCGCGGCGATCCGGCCTTTCCGTCGGCGAATGGCTGGAAAGCGCGATCCGGGATTCAGCGCACGAAACCGTTCGGGTACAGCGCCCGCCTTCGCAGGGCCCCTCGAGAGCCATCGAACAGAGGCTCGAAGACCTTGCCGAGCGGCTTGACCACTTCGCGCAGCGACCGGAGCAGCCCGCTCCTCCCGGCCGCGGCAATCAGAGCGAACTCGCCCTCTTTGCCTCGATCGACGCCTTGAACGATCGCGTCGATGCGCTGACGCGGGACATGCGCGGCGAGCGAAACGGCCCCACGGAAGTGCAGGCGGCCATTCAACGGCTCGACGATCGGATCGAGGAACTCCTGACGCGCGGCGGCCTCGCTGCCGCCGGTGAAGCGCCAGAGATCGAGCGCAAGGTCGACGATGTCTCCCGCGCGATTGAGACGCTGAGCCGTCGCCTCGAACAGGAAGAAATGCGTCGAGTTCGAGGGACCGCGCACGCCGGGCGAAGAACTCGATGCAGCCGTCGCCGAGATCGTGATGCGCCAATCTGCGCTCGACGGCTTGCCGCCCCCGCGCGAGCTGAAGCGCGTTCCAGACGCGCCAGCGCTCGATCTAGGCCGGCTGGAAAATCAGCTCAAGACGCTCGCCGACGAGATGCAAGCCATCCGGCGTGCCGGAGCGCAGGCGGGTTCGATCGAAACGCTGCGTCACGAGATGGGAGCGATCGCGCGCCAATTCGCTGACCTCGCTCCACGCAATTCGCTTCAAGCGCTCGAAGCCGCGGTCGAGGGAATCGCTCGCCGTCTGGACCGCGCCGGCGGTAGCCGTCCGGACGAGACGTTCGGTGAGGTTGTCCAGGCGCTGCATGACATTCGCTCGGCACTTGCCGACGTGCGGCCGGCCGAAAGCTTCACGTCGGTCGAGCGGTATCTTCGCGAGCTCTCGAACAAGCTCGATCACTTGCACGCGCGCGGCGTCGACAGCGATACGGTCACCCGCCTCCAGGAGCAGACCGAGGAAATTCGCGAGCTGCTTTCCAGCGCTCTTCCAAGCGAAGTGCTCAAGGCACTCGTCGAGCAGATCGAATTGCTCGTGCAGAAGTTCGAAAGCGGCGCATCGGCACCGGACCATGCGCTGCTCGACGTGATCGCCGGCCTCGATCGCCGCATCGAAACGCTTTCGGATCGGATCGACGCGACCAGCGGGCTGGGTCCATCGCAGGCCGCGCTCGATGAGATCCGCGCCCGGCTCGACGAGCTGCAAACTGCCGTTGTAAACGTCGGTCAAGGGCCCGCCAAATCGATCGATTCCGCGCTCCGCGCGCTTTCGGAAAAGCTTGACGCGGCTGAATCCGGTCTCGGAAATCTGGGCACGATTGACCGCAGCCTGCGTGATGTCTTCGCACAGTTGCAGGAATTGCGTTCGAGCGCGCGCGACCGCGGCCAAGGACCGGGGCGTGACGTCGACACGCCGGTAGCTGCAGACTCAACAGATCGCCCGCGCCGTCCGACTGCCGACGTCGAGACGAAGCGTGCGGAAATCGATTACGCGCCGATACGCGCGCCCGCCATCAGGGCTGAACCTTTAGTGGCGGCTCGTCCGCTTGCACCTGCCGATGTCGCTTCCGATCCGAATGCCGACATGCCGCTCGAACCGGGCTCGGGGGCGCCGCGCATGCGCTTGCAGAGTGCCGCGCTGCGCGTAGCGCAGTCCGAGGCAGTGCTCGACGGAATCGATACGTCCGCCTCGGCGACGCCCTCACGCACGTCGGATTTCATCGCGGCTGCGCGTCGCGCTGCACAATCCGCGGCGTCGGAGCCGGGGCGCGAGCCGTCCAGGATTGTCGATGCGGCCGCCGTCAGCGCCGTCACGGCGAAATTCGGCGGCATGAGACGTGCCCTGCTGATCGCCGTTGTCGCCTTCCTGCTAATCTTCGGGGCGACGCGTTTCTTCGACGGCGGTCTGACCGACCTGTTCGTGATGGATCCCGTCGCGCCCGTCATCGTCGCGCCGAAAGCGACCGAATCCGGATCCAATCCCGAAACGGCGACAGCATCTCAGGATCGGTCATCGCTGTCCGTACCGAACGACTCGCTTGCCGGCGCGCCACCGGCAGGCATCATCGGCGGTGGCCGCGAGCTAGCTTTCCTCGGCGACACCGCCGTCGACCCGGCCACGACCGGGACGACGGCGAGCAAACCGGCGAAGAGTCCGATCCAGACGGCCGTCGCTGCTTCGCCAGCCGGAGATGCTTCCGATCTTGCGACCGCGCTCGGCACACCGGCTTTGCGAGCCGCGGCGTCCGCGGGCGACCCGATTGCCACCTACGAAATCGGCGCGCGCTATCTCGAAGGTCGCGGTGTCCGTGCCGATCCGACCGAAGCGATCGCGTGGCTCGAGCGCGCTCTCGCCAAGGGCTCGGCACCCGCGGCCTACCGGCTCGGGAATATCTACGAGAAGGGGCACGGCGTCACAAAAAATGGCGCCGAGGCAATGCGTTACTACATGCTCGGCGCGGACGCTGGAAACGTGAAAGCGATGCATAACCTCGCCGTCATGCACGCCGAAAGTCTCGACGGCAAACCCGATTACCGCGTTGCCGCACGCTGGTTCCGCATGGCGGCCGAGCGCGGCGTGCGGGACAGCCAGTATAACCTCGGCGTGCTCTATGCCCGCGGGCTTGGAGTCGAACAGAATCTGACCGAATCCTTCCGCTGGTTTTCGCTCGCGGCCAACCAGGGCGACAGCGATGCAAGCAAAAAGCGCGACGACGTCGGCAAACGCCTCGACGTGCAGACGCTCGTGGCGGCCAAGCTCGCGGTGCAGACCTGGAGCGCCCTCACGCCCAATGCGGCGGCGAATGACGTGCAGCTAAAGCCGGAGTGGGACACAGCCGACGGACAGCCCCGCAAGCGCTCGGTCAAAAAATAAACGCTTAATTCGCTGATCCGATTGACAATCCGGTGCAGCGGCATGTTCATGCAACTGCACCGCGGGACGCGGTGCGGATCCCGATTCCGGATCGTGACCTGGGCCCTACCGTGTCGATCTATCTTCCGATCGCCGAGCTACCGGTCAATCTCTTCGTCATCCTCGGACTCGGGGTCGCGGTCGGATTCATCTCGGGCATGTTTGGGGTGGGCGGCGGCTTCCTGATGACTCCGCTGCTCATCCTCGTCGGCATTCCGCCTGCGGTCGCAGTTGCCAACGTGCCCAGCCACATGGCGGCTTCGTCCTTGTCGGGCGCGCTGACCTATTGGCGACGGCGGCTCGTCGACCTCGGACTCGGGCTCGTGCTGCTTTCCGGCGGTATTATCGGAACAGCGGTCGGCGTCTGGGTTTTCGCGGTGCTGCTCCGCATGGGCCAACTCGATCTTGTCGTCGGCCTGTCATATGTGACGCTGCTCGAAATCGTGGGCGGTATCATGCTCGCCGAGAGCGCGCGCGCCATCTTGCGTGCGCAACAGGGTTCTCCGCCCGTAGTACGGCGCCCCGGAACGCATGCCTGGTTTCACGGCCTTCCCCTGAAGCTGCGGTTCCGGCAGTCGCGCATCTATGTCTCGGCGCTGCCGATCACGGCCATCGGATTCGGTATCGGGTTCTTTGGCGCGATCATGGGCATCGGCGGCGGCTTCCTGCTAATTCCCGCGCTCATCTACCTGATGCGCGTCCCGACAACCGTTTCGGTGGCGACGTCGCTCTTCATCACACTCTGCACGATGCTGATCGCAACCGTGCTGCACGCGATGGAGAATCATACGGTCGACATCGTGCTCGCGTTCTCGCTCATGGTCGGCGGCGTGATCGGAGCGCAATTCGGCGCTCGCGCCGGTCAGGCAATACGTGCCGAGCAACTGCGACTGCTGCTTGGGCTACTCGTGGTGGGAGTCGCGCTGCGCGTCGCCATCGATCTTGTAGCCGCGCCCCAGGAACTGTTCACGGTCGTCGGAGCGGAGCAACCGCGATGAATGCCATCCGCGGCTGGACAGCTTTCGCTGCGTTCGTGGTCGCGGGGCTGACGATCGGGCCTCAGGCGAGCGCCGAAAGGCTCGTGACCTCCGTCTCATCGCACCGTGTCCTGATCAGCTCGAACTTCACAGGTACCGACATCGTACTGTTCGGGTCGATCGAGGATGACGACAAGCCGGCAAACCGCGAAGGCGGCTACGATATCGTCGTGACCGTGCGGGGGCCGGCGCAGACATTCATCGCGCGGAGGAAAGCGCGCGTGCTCGGAATCTGGGTGAACGCCGAGTCGCGGCAGTTCATCCAGGTGCCCTCGTATCTCGCCGTGATGACCAGCCGCCCCTCGAAAGAGCTTGGAACGCCGGACTTCCTGCGGAGGAATCGGATCGGCATCGTCAATCACACGCTGCAGCAGCGGATCGGCGCCGACTATGCGGATGTGGTGCCTCAGGATCCGTTCCGAGCGGCGTTCCTGCGCGTGAAGATGGATGAAGGGCTTTTCTACGAGGAGCCGACGGGCGTCACCTTCCTTACGCCGACACTGTTCCGGGCGACCGTGCCGATTCCGGGTATTGCGCCGACGGGCAACTATGAGGTGGAGACGCTGCTCCTCTCCGCGGGAGCGGTGATCGCGCGTGAGACCACGGCGATCGAGGTCGTCAAGACAGGTTTCGAAGAGCTGTTCGCGCAAGCCGCCCGGGAACACGGGTTCATGTACGGACTCGCCACCGCAATGCTCGCGCTCGGCACGGGACTGCTCGCGAATTTCATCTTCCGCAGGGATTGAGCGGCAAAAGGCGGCACTCGCAGGCCCCTGTTCGGCGTGCTAGACGGCTCGCGCTTGGCGGGAGCGAGTTCATGAGCAACGGAACGGTCGATCGGTTTTTCGGCGGCTCGCCGCTCTGGGTCGTGGTGCGGCTGGTTCTGCTCTCGATCGTGATCGGCGTGCTTCTGTCGGCGCTGGGTCTCGACCCGTGGAATATCCTGCAAAGCGTCGAACGCCTGATCCGTCGGATCCTCGATCTCGGCTGGGATGCCGTCGCCTGGCTGTGGCGCTACTTCCTCCTCGGTGCCGTTCTCGTCATTCCGATCTGGCTGATCGTGCGGCTGCTTCGTTCGACCCAGGGCCGCTAACGGCCGGCATCCAACCCGACGACGTCGATTACCGATCGGACGCCTGCGCGGGAAATCCGCGCGGCAAGGCCTTTGTTGATCCGGCCAATGAGCCCAAGCCCTTTGTAGGTGAAGCCGGAATAAAGCTGGAGAAGGGTCGCGCCCGCGCGCAGCTTGCGCCAAGCGGCTTCCTCCGAATCGATCCCCCCGACGCCGATCAAGGGGAATGCGCCTTCGACGCGCTTGAAGGTCTCCGACAGAAGCCACGTCGACAAGGCGAACAGCGGCTTTCCCGAGAGCCCACCCGCCTCGCTTGCTGCCGGATCGCGCAGGTCGCGCGAACGGGCGACAGTGGTATTCGAGACAATCATGCCGTCGAGCTTGCGCTTCCGTGCGACGATGACGACGTCGTCGAGTTCGGCGAGCGACAGATCCGGCGCGACCTTCAGCAGGAGCGGCCGTCGAACCGGCGCGCGGTCGCGAGCCTCGACTGCGCGACCGAGCAGATCGTCCAGTGTGCTTCCCGCCTGCAATTCGCGCAGGCCGGGCGTGTTGGGGGACGACACGTTGATCGTAAGGTAGCTTGCGTGCGCGGCAAACGTCTCGATGCCCGCCAGATAGTCCGCGATACGGTCTTTGCTGTCGCGGTTCGCGCCAATGTTGACGCCAAGAATTCCATTGCGCCTTCCGCGCGCGGCGAGGCGCACTCGAACGGCGGCAAAGCCTTCGTTGTTGAAACCGAGACGATTGATCAGTCCCTCGTCTGCGGGCAGGCGGAACATGCGGGGCCGCGGATTTCCCGACTGCGGCCGCGGCGTGACGGTCCCGACCTCAACGAACCCGAAGCCGAGCCGCAGACACGGGTCCGGGATTTCCGCATTTTTGTCGAAGCCGGCCGCGAGACCGACGGGATTCGGGAATGAAAGTCCAAAGGCAGAGACTCGCAGACGCGCATCGGGGGCCCCCCGCGAGAATTGGGGCAGCGCGGCGAGCGCACGCAAGGCAAGCCCGTGCGCGTGCTCGGGATCGAGCCGCTGGGCAATCGGAATCGCGAGATCGAGAAGCGAAATCACGGCGGACCGCCAGACGCTAACCTCGCGACGCGGGACGGGCAAGCGTCTGCCACAATTGCGGCGGCAAAATTGTCGGTCCCGCGGTGGATATCCGATGGACAGACCGCCCTTGGGTGATTATTCCTATGATTTCAAATCCCACAGGATGAGTGGAGTTGGTCATGGCAATCATGCTGTCTCACCCGCAGGTTTGGGCCGCAATCGACCGTATCGCGGCGCGATACGGCTATTCGGCCTCGGGCCTCGCGAAGAAGGCCGGCCTCGATCCTACATCCTTCAATAAGTCCAAGCGCGTCACTCCCGAGGGTCGCCCACGCTGGCCGTCGACCGAGTTGATCGCGAAAGTTCTTTCCGCTACCGGGGCACCGGTCGAAGAATTTATCTCGCTTCTGACCAAGAAGCCGAAACGCCCGGCTATGCCCGTGCCGCTGATTGGCCTCGCCGAAGCCGGCACAGGCGGATACTTCGACGACGGCGGGTTTCCCGTGGGGTCCGGCTGGGACGAAATCTCCTTTCCGGACGTGGCCGACGAGCACGCGTACGCGCTCGAAGTCTCGGGGAATTCGATGGAGCCGCTTTACCGCAAGGGCGATATCCTGATCGTCTCGCCTGCGGCACGGTTACGCCAAGGCGACCGCGTGGTCGTGAAGACCAAATCCGGAGAAGTGCTGGCGAAAGAGCTCAAGCGTCGCTCGTCGAAAAGCATCGAACTGCGCTCGCTCAATTCCGCACACAAGGACCGCGTCCTGCCGGCAGCGGACGTGGTTTGGATCGCCCGCATCATTTGGGCGAAACAATAAGTCAGGCCGAGCGGGCGAGCGCCCCGTCAATCATCGCGATTGTGTTGTCGACCCCGTACACCGCGACGAACGACCCGAAGCGCGGTCCTTTCTCCTGTCCGAGCAGCACCTGATAGAGCGTGTTGAACCATTCGAGCGACACGCCCGGCTTGCCGTCCTTGGCCTTCTTGTTCCGGTCGAGGAACGGCTCGCGCCGCCCCACTTCGTAGATCACGTCCTGGATCTGCTCGGCAGTAGCGCCGACCGGAAGCTGGGATAGCGCATCGCGCAGGTCGCCAAGGGCAGCGCGCTCGGCGTCTGTCGGCTCCCGATACTTCTTCGCCGGCAGCACGAAGTCGCGGAAGTAATGGATCGCATACTCCACGAGGTCTTTCAGCTTGGGATGCGACTGTGGGGTAATTCCCGGGCGGTAGCGGCCAATGAAGCCCCAAAGCGTGCTCGCGTTCTCCGCGTTCGATGCGGACACGAGATTGAGCAGCAAGGAGAACGACACCGGAATTTCCGGTTGCGGAGGTTCGCCGGAATGGATGTGCCAGACCGGATTGCCCAGCCGCTGCTTCCAGTCCTGACGCTGATATCCTTCGAGGAACTGCAGATATTCGTCGACGTGGCGCGGAATTACGTCGAAGTACAGGCGCTTTGCCGCTTTTGGCTCGCGATACATGAAGAGCGAGAGCGATTCCGGGTTGGCATAGCGGAGCCACTCCTCGATCGTGATGCCATTGCCCTTGGACTTGGAAATCTTCTGGCCCTTCTCGTCCAGGAAAAGCTCATAGTTGAACCCTTCGGGCGGCGCCGCGCCAAGCGCGCGCGCGATCTCCCCCGAAAGCTTCACGGAGTTGATCAGGTCCTTGCCCGCCATCTCGTAGTCGACGCCGAGCGCAACCCAGCGCATCGCCCAGTCCGGCTTCCATTGCAGCTTGGCTTTGCCGCCCGTCACGGGCGTCGTGACGCGCTCGCCGCTGTCGGGGTCCTCGTAGGTGATCGTGCCGGCCTTGGCGTCATGACCTACCACGGGCACTTGCAGAACGATGCCGCTGCGGGGCGAGATCGGCAGGAACGGAGAGTAGGTTTGCGCACGCTCTTCGCGGAGCGACGGCAGCATGATCTCCATCACTGCTTCATAGTGCGCGAGCACCTTCAGCAGCGTCGCATCGAAGCGGCCCGAGCTGTAGCAGGCGGTCGACGAGAGAAACTCGTACTCGAAGCCGAACTGATCGAGAAAGCTGCGCAGCCGCGCGTTGTTGTGCTCGCCGAAGCTGGGATGCGTTCCGAAAGGGTCGGGCACTTTGGTGAGCGGCTTGCCGAGATGCTGTGCAAGCAGGTCCTTGTTCGGGACGTTGTCGGGAACTTTGCGCAACCCGTCCATATCGTCGGAGAACGCGATCAGCCGCGTCTTCACCTTGTCATCAGTGAGAATACGGAAGGCATGCCGGACCATGGTCGTTCGCGCGACTTCGCCGAACGTGCCGATATGCGGCAGTCCCGACGGCCCGTAGCCGGTCTCGAAGATGACTTCGTCCTTCGGACGCTTCGAGAGGCGCGCGACGATCTTACGGGCCTCCTCGAATGGCCACGCGTGCGAGCTTTCCGCGAACGTGCGCAGATTCTGTCCGAGGTCGCCAACTGCCGTCATGGAGATTCCTTCATTCGCCGTGCTAGCGCAGAATGACGCGACGTTCCAGCACCTTAGGCGGCAGATCGCGGCAATGCCGGCTTCAACAGAAGCGCGAGTGGCAGCGTTGCGAGAACGACCGCCGCGATCAACAGCATCGCGGCAGGCACGCTGAACGAGTCGCTGAACAGACCGTAGATCGCCGGGGCAATTGCGCCCGATCCGATCGTTGCCGTATAGAAAACGCCGAAGGCGCGCGCCTGTCGCTCCGGCGCCACGAGTTCGGGCACGGACCCGTAAAGCACGGAGGACGTTCCGTTCAAGGCAACGCCGACAACGGGCAACAGCGTCAGGCACGCCCAAAGCGGCAGCGGCAGCAGCGCGGCAATCCCGACCGCGGTCAGCGCCTCGGTGAGAAGGACCGTCGCGAGGACGCCGTAGCGGACGCCGAGATGGGCGCAGACGAGTTTCCCCGCAGCACCACCCGCGAATACCAGCGCCAAGGCAACACCAACGACCGCGATCGATGCACCCTTCGCGACCAGAACGAAGGGCAGAAACGTCAGAAACGCCATACGTGTCGCGCTATCGATCGCGCCGATGCCGAGTAGATATCCGAATCCGCCTTGCGCTGCGCCAAGTCCGGGCCCTTTCTCGTCATGTTTTTCTCCTCGGCCAGCAGGCCGATCGTCCATGCGGGGCGTAAACAGGAAGATCGCGACCGCAGCGACCACACCGATGCCGGCGATCACGGTGAGCGCCGTCCGCCAGGTCATGACCGTGAGCAGAAACGCCGTAGCAGCGGGAAGCGCCATTTTCCCGATGTCGCCGGCAAAATTGTAGTTGCCGATTGCGATGCGCGAACCCGCACCCGCGAACGCGCGCGCCACAACCGAAGACGCGATGGGATGTTGAACGCTCGCACCCAAGCCGCCGACCAACAGGAGCGCGACAAGAGTCACGAATCCCGCCGCCGTTCCGACCAGCAGAAAAGCAAACGCCGAGAGGGCGGTGCCTGCGGCGAGCATGGTCGCCGCGCCAATCCGCTCCGAGAGCCAGCCCGCGGGGATCTGGAACGCGGCCATAGCGCCGGCGAAAGCTCCGCGCAGCAAGCCGACTTCTGCGTAGCTCAGCCCGAATTCAGCCTGCCAGATCGGCAACAGCACGTAGATGAGGTCGGTGTAGCCGTCGTGGAGCGCGTGCGCGCCGCATGCGACCCCAAGCGCGCGCCGTTCTTCCGCTTTGCGGGCGTCAGAAATCGATGCGGCCGTGGCCATCAATAAAAGCCGACTCGGGAAATAGCGCAGATAGAGGTCCGCGATGACGCCTTTTTCCCAGAGCCGGAACAGCGCGTAGTTGAGGACGCGGCGCAGGAAATCGTTGTCGCGCTTGACGGCGATGCCAACCCCTTCACCAAAGTAGCGGCTCTCCGTGAAAGGCCCGCCTCGAAACTCGCAGCATCGTTCGGAGCCGGTGCCGTTGAGCCAGAACGAAAGCGCGATCCCGTCGGCGAACACGAGGTCGGCCTCACCGCGCTTCAACGCGGTGAGTGCGGCTTCCATCGTTGGCTGGCTATGCAGCGCGGTCTCCGCGAAGAACGCGCGCAAGTAGGCTTCGTGCGCGCTGCCTGCGACGACGGCGACGCGACGGCCCGCGATTCGCTCCGGTGTGAGGTCCTCGGGCGGAAAGGACCTTTGCACGACGAAACGCGCCGGCGTCCGATAGTAGCGGTCCGTGAAAGCTACGCGGGCGCGCAACTCTGGTGCGATGGCGAGCGAGGCGATGATCGCGTCGCCGCGATTTTCGCTGAGCGCGCCGAGCAGAGTGTCGAACCGGCGCACCTGCACGGTGCAAGTGACACCGATCTCGACACAGATCGCACGGGCGAGATCAATGTTGAACCCGATGGGCTGTCCGCCCGGACCGCGAAAGTTGAATGGCGGATAGTCTTCTTCCGTCATGAAGCGGATCGAGGGCAAACGGGAAACGTCGGGCCGCTCGGGCCGGCGCTTCGGGTCCCAGAAACCGGGGACCATGACGTTGCCTGTCTGCGCGGAGGCCGGCTGGGACGTCCACGCACAGGCAATCAGGAGGAAAGATACGCAAAGAACGAGGGCCGTCTTAGCTTTGGGAACGCGCATTGGTCGACCTTGTCCGGTGAATGCATCTTTTAGACGGGTGACGGCCGGCGGCCTAGTCGCGCGAGCAACGGGCCGATTCTTGAGTTTTTGTGCGGCCCCCGGATAGTGCCCGTCACGGCGGCCGCCTAGCCTTTTGCGCAAAATAGCGCGGTGGGCGGGGATGCGTACATTTCGGGGTGCTTCGGAGCGCTTGGCTCCGGCTGGGGCCGTGCGAGCCCATCCGGCCGGGGTCGCGCGACGTCGCGCCTCGCTGCTCTCGACTGAAGCGCGCATTTTTGAATCCCTCGTTGATCCGGCCCTGCTTGATGCGGCCTCACGCCGCGCCGACGCGCTCGGAGTGGGCGTCGACGAGGTGCTGCGCTGCCACGGAATTCTCTCGCCTGATCTGATCGCCTCGGCGCTCGCCGAGCAGCTCGGCGTTTTCCTGGATCCGCTCCGGGAAGACGATCCGGCCACCCGCCTGGACGTAGCGAGCAAGGGCGTCCTTGTGCGGCGAGGCACGCGCGGCGAGGAGTTGATCACGGTCGCGCCGCGCGGCAACGGCATCCGGCGATTCGCCGCGGCGATCGCGCGGGAGCCACGGCTCGCAGCGCACCTTCGCATCGCATCGCCGGAAAGACTGTCGAACCACGTACGCAAAGTTTTCCGCCCGCAACTCACCCAGCAGGCGGTGAACGGGCTTCGGACATCGCGTCCGGACCTCTCGGCGGCAAGATACGGCCGCGACAATGCCCGCCGGTTCGCGGCCGCAGCGGGAACCGCAATGATCGCGGCCGTACTCTTCGCCATGAACTCACTGCATGTCGCGACCGAATATCTTCTCACGCTTCTTTTTATTTCGTGGACAGTGCTGCGTCTGGCGGCGTGCGCCGTGTCCGTTATACCCGAACGTGCAGCCCGTATTCCCGATCGCTCGTTGCCGATCTACACCATCATCGCACCGCTTCGCGGCGAGGCGGCGGTCGTGGCGAACCTGATCGCCGCGTTGAAGCGAATTCGACTATCCGCCGGAGAAGCTCGATATCAAACTCGTGCTCGAGGAGGACGACCTCGAGACGCGCGCCGCGGTTGCGAGAATTGGTGTCGGGGCGCCGTTCGAAATCATCGCGCCCCCGCGGTCCGGTCCGCGCACGAAGCCGAAAGCGCTCGCAAGCGCCCTGCCCTTCGCACGGGGCTCGTTCGTCGTTGTATTCGATGCCGAAGACGAGCCGGAGCCGGACCAGTTGCGCCAGGCACTGGCTGCGTTTGCAGTTGGGCCACCGGAGCTCGCCTGCGTGCAAGCGCGTCTCGCGATTGACAATGCGAGCGATGGATGGCTTAGCCGGCATTTCGCGGCGGAGTACGCGGGCCAGTTCGATGTATTTCTCCCGGCACTTGCGAAGCTGCGCCTCCCGCTGCCGCTCGGCGGCACTTCGAACCATTTTCGCGCCGACGTGCTGCGGAAGGTCGGCGGATGGGACCCGTTCAACGTCACAGAAGACGCCGACCTCGGAATGCGGCTTGCCCGTTTCGGTTACCGGACCGGTGTCATCGGTTCGACAACCTGGGAGGAAGCGCCGGTCGCATTAGCGCAATGGCTGCGACAGCGGACGCGCTGGTTCAAGGGTTGGCTCCACCCTGTCAAAGGCGCAACTTTCTCCACTATCTCAATGGCTTGAGAATTTCGCCGCCCCTCGTCGCAACGCCGTCGCAACATTCATAGGCTTCGCATGCCCTGTATTCGTAAGCGCCGGTAATGCAGGAAAAGACTGCTTCGGAACTTGAGGCAATGATCATGGAAAGGCTTCGGGAGGTTTATCCGGAGTGCGACAACTATGTTAGCGGCGTTGTCGTCACTTCAGCCTCAGAAGGGGCTGGAAAGTGGATTGCCGAAACGACGCCCCAACCCGGAAAGGTCGTCCCTCCTGACTGCCACCGCTTTTTGTCCGCCATCGTGAAAATCCTCGGAAGGAAATACGACTTCGTCCGCTGACATTCGCTGCACTAGAGTGTGGCGCTTCAGAGTAGCGCTTCGGTACGGTTTTCTTTCAGCTGACGGTCGTAGCTCGACGAGGAACGAAATCGCACGCGACGTCGTTTTCTCACAGCAGAGAAACCGCTCGGAGGAACTGATGAAACGAGAAATACTGATGGCAACTGCCGCCGCAGCAGCGTTGATAATTGGATCAGGGAACCTTCACGCTCAGCAGGATCCGAATAAGTCCGGTGAATCAGCGACCGGTCAGCAAGGCAAGACAGGCACGACTGAAAGCGGCGTCGCGCCCCCCAGCAAGGGCGCTGAACCCCGCGGGATGGTGACTGAAGGCACACCCCGCATGCCAGAAAATAAGTCGGGCGAGTCCGCCACCGGCCAGCAAGGCAAAACAGGCACAACGGAGAGCGGGGTAAACCCCGGCGGGACCAAGTAGACGACCGCCGAATATAGTCAGACTACCTTCGGCCTCATCCAGCGGCGGTGAGGCCGAAATATTTCTGGTTTCTCGTCGCGCATTCCCTAAAGCCCGAAGCCGTCGGTCAATTTACCGAGATCCTTTCGCTAGTTCGGATGCTGGCTATGAGCCGCTACTCGCTGAATGATCGGTGCGGCCTTGTCGATGAGGATTTGCGCCGACGAAATTAGGAAAGGTCCTGGTCAAGTGAAAGCGGAACTCTATTCGGGTTTCGTTCTCCCACTGAACTAGTTAGCGTTTGGTGCGTTAGCCGACGTATGAAGCCGCGCACTATCCGACTCGCGGTCGACATTGAACCCGAACTGCTTGAGGCCATTTCGGACTTCCAGTTCCGGGAACGCATTCTCACTCGGTCAGCTGCGGTCAGGGAACTGCTTTTGCGCGCCCTCAGCACTCACTCGGCAGCGAATGGCGACAACAAGAGCAAATAGTGCTCGCCTTCAGGCGAGTTCCAACTGTTCAATTTTGCGCAGCTTCAACTCCTCGAAACTTGCTGGGATCGGTTCATGGAACGGACATTGGCCGCCGCCGCCAAGTTTCGCGAGACAGCCAAAGAGTGCCGGCGTCTGCCCAGGCAAATGAACCTAAACGACGATTTGGCTTCTCGGGCTTCCGCCAGCGTTTGTGGTGTCCGGTAATCCGTCCTTAATCGTCACGATGCAGCATGCCGGCATGGCGCGCACGGTTCTATTGGTATCGATTGTGCTGCTGGGGGCCGACGTAATTTTCTACGACGGAACCTACACGCAGGCGGCGGCCACCGTCGCAACTTCCGTCATCGAGCGCACTGTGGCGCTAAGATTTTAGCCGATAATCTCGAATTGGCGGCTCGGGCGTCCGCCAGTCTTCATCAGTTGATACGTTGCTCGCTGATGATGCGCCCCAATGCTTCATGCAGACGCCGAACCTCGTCAAGAACAACCGTGTTCTCCGGCATCGTGCTGTCAATCGGCGTCGAAAGCTCGATGCACAATTCGCACCGGCGATCTGGATAGAACAAGTTCATCCCGATCGCGGCGACATCGCACTTCCCCCGCGAATCACCAAAGTAATTTGTTCGCGCCTTGGCCTACGCGGGACCGGCACCGAAGGCAGTCGGTAGAAGTACTGGCCCTGATGCGGATCAGCCGATGATCTCGATCGGCTTTTCCGGCTTACGCCAGCGCTTCAAATCATCAGGACCAAGGCGACCGGTCTCGGTGTACGGTGCGTCAGGTTTTGGCCGTCCCACGAGCGGACGCTTGGAATATGCACGCGTGCGCAGCTGGCGGCTAGAAAGAGCCATCAACTCTTTTATTGTGATCGTTCGAAGTGTTTCTTACGCGTACGCTTACTCATGGCCGACGATATCGCTCGCAAAGTACTCCCTCGCAAGTGAACAAATGCCGCAGAGGAAATCGCCGCCTGGAGTTTGCTGTGCGACTCTGCGCTGGGAACGTGACTGTCGCTCCGTCGTTGTGGCCCCTGATCACCCCAGCTACTCGAGCCGTAGAGGTCCACGATCCCATGACGACTGTTCAAGTGCAGTACATCGCCTCGGCAGCGACTGCCGTTGTGTTCGCGTATATCCTTACAATCTTGTTGGGTACATTCAGTTGATTACGCGTTGGTCGCTCATTCGAAGGGAGCAGCGGACGCTGTCGAATTCTCCAAGTCGTTCCACCACCGTCACGGGTTTCCAGCATCGTTGTTAAGCGCGGCAATTCTCCCCTGCCGGGCAAGTTCT
Organism: uncultured Alphaproteobacteria bacterium; assembly: GCA_963711595.1. Lineage (GTDB taxonomy): Bacteria > Pseudomonadota > Alphaproteobacteria > Rhizobiales > Xanthobacteraceae > JAUSIF01. The sequence continues at coordinate 12,610 of CAVQER010000002.1, read as the reverse complement.
TTCTCCCGCTGGTGTGCCAGCATTTCCCAAGTCCGCGCCATTTCCAGCAACTGGTCTCTGTGCGTCGGAATAGTTGCAGTGGCGGCAAGTTGCCGGCATTCGTCTGCGTGGCGTCTGTAATCAGCGACTTGCTGCATTTCGTCCTGCGTGGCGGTGTGTCGGCGTCCTGACAAAAAGCGGCCCCGGTGCACATCCGACCGGGGCGGCTTGATGCGACGGGCTAGGGAGATGAGGGCGTGATGGGAAAACCGTCGCGCACTCTTAATCGGTGACGGCCGCGAAGGTTCCTAGGAGGACGAGTTCTCTTTGGAGCGGCCAACGTTTTTTTTCAGCATTGATTTTTCTTCCCGGGCGGCCAACGCGTCCCATTCGGCGGCAGCATTCAGGAACTGCTCCTGGTGTTCCCGCAAGCGATCTTCTGCGCCAGACGCCAGTACTCGTCCGCCTTTCGGCGGAATTTGGCTGCGTCTTCCATACGAGGCAACGCATCACCCTAAGTCCGGTTCACACTTAGGGATAGGTTCCTTCACAGATTTTTGAAGTACCGCGCACTCGAGAGCGGTGGTGGTCAAGTCTCGGCTTCGGACGGCGAGGCTTGAGACCCGGGAATCCTCAAGCGACCGGGAACCGCGGTGGGTGCGCCGTTGCTCGGCGACAACGATTTCAGTCGTGCTTGACGAGCAAGTTCGCGCTCGCGTTGCTCGGCAAGCATGTTCCAGGTGTCCGCCATCTTGATCAACTGAGCGCGGTGCTCCGGCAGGGCGGCCGTAGCCGCCAACTTCCTGCACTCTTCAGCTTGACGCCGATATTCTGTTGCCTTTTTCATGGACAGCCCGTTTTAACGCTTTTAACGATGGAAGTTTTTCCGGGTTCCATGCGGGCCGCGCGCATTAGCAACTTTCTGATCGCGGCCGACCGGGTGGGTATCCGCAGCGCGGAATCTGAACTCGATTCTGGAGAGCATTCTTAAGTCATCGGACTCTCTGTGCTTGTGATGCCGCGTAGGCGGCAGGAATTGCGGTCATCGGCGCCCCCGGCAAATCCCTTGGACGAGAGCAATGCCGGCATCAACTTCGTCTCGCCGAGGTTGGAATGTTTGGCGTCGGTGAGATCTTTCGCAATCTCGAAGTGGATACGACCCGAGAAGTCGGCGTGCGAAGGTCAGAAATCTCTGGCGGTCGCAGGAAGATTTCCGCTGTATCGCCGCTCCAATGTTAAGAGGTACCGCTTTCGATCTCACTGAGCATGGCGGCGTTTGAATCAACACAGAACAGGTTTGGCAAAGTGAGAAATTCGCCAAGGCGTTCAACGACGCAATACGGACGAAGGTTTGGCAGTCTCTGCCGCTAAGCCCCTGAAAAATCGCAATTGGTCCGCTTCCATCCGGGCTCACCACATCTCAACAATATCAATGGGGTTGGCACTGTTTTCCGCGAGTTGATGCATCAGGTGTTGAATTGTTGTTTGGCAAGCGAAACCACTCTGGGGCCTTGGTGCGGCCAGCAATCTGAATTTTACGCACCGCATTTCACGCCCCTCACACGCGATCGACTGGACCAGTCAAAGGCCGGATGGTCCTAACCTGCGCCCGGTCCTATACTTTTGTATCCCTCTTCCTCATCCGTCGGCATGATTCCCCGCGGCAGCCCTATTACGGTAGGGTGATCCGGCAGCCTGGCAATGGTGCGGGCGGGGGGACGAAAATGATCCGCAGGACTTCAGTCACAATCGCTATCAGCACACTTTTCGCTTCCGCTACGATACCCGCCCTCGCGATAGACCTGCAGGCGCAGGGCAGCGGCCGTGGCGGTCCCTTTCGCGTCTCATGTCCCGCTGGGTCCTTTATGACCGGCTTTGAAGGTCGGACCGGCGCGTGGATCGACAATCTCCGCATCGTTTGCGCGTCGTTCGACGGCAGCACACGGAAATTTGTCAATCCGCGTCCTGCTGGCGGGAGGATCGGTGTCTCCGGTGGGGGCGGTCCCTCGTCAGCGCAGTGCCCGGCAGATTGGGCAATCGCGCGGATCAAGTATCAGGAAACCAAGGGCGACGGCCCGACCAACGTCGGGCACTCGATCGCCTTCACGTGCGCTATCGCGAACGGACCAGACTTGGTCGCGCGCCACTTCGGACCGCTGACGACGCCCGAGAACCGCCCGCGCGGGTCAGGCCCCTTCGGCACGGAATTAGTCGAGACTGCCTGTCCGGCGTTCGAGTTTGCCACCGGCCTCCATGGCCGCGCCGGCATCTTCATTGACGCCGTTGGTCTGACTTGTGGTCCGCTGCCAGCAGCGCAGCCGGCAGTGGCAACTCAGCCGGCACCCGGTCCCGCACCGGCACCAGCAGCGACCAGCTCACTCCACGCCGGTCCCGCCACTTGCAAGTCCGGGTTTGTGTGGCGCCTAGCCGTCCCGAACGACCTGGTCTGTGTAGTACCCGCTGCGCGCGACCGAGCAGCCGTAGAGAATGCTACGAATGCTTCCCGTGTTGATCCTCGCGGGCCCTACGGCCCGAACTCGTGCAAGTCAGGTTTCGTCTGGCGTGAAGCATTCGCAGGAGACACGGTCTGTGTCACGCCACAAGTTCGAACGCTCGTGCGCCAAGAGAATCAACAGAATGCCAGCAATCGGGTTGATCCTGGGTCGGCAGCGGCCGAACCGAAAAAATTGCGTCCGCTAGGGAAGAGGAGAACCGCTGAATGAAATGCGGTACTCCAATTGGTTGGCCAAAGCACGAACTGGGTCTTAGCGTGTAGGAATGCGATGGCTCTGCCGTTTTGGCTGTGCACTGCTTGCCCTCGGTATTGGGATGGCGCGAGCGCGTGCGGTTTTGATACCGATTGCTCCCCTGGCAGCCGTTGCATTAAGGCGAGCGGCGCTCTTTTTGGAATTTGCGCGGGCGGACTATTTCCGGGGAACCAGAACGATCGCCAACCGGTCGCCTCGCCGCTCGATCCGAACCGAACGTTCGGGAATACGTGCTCGTTCGACACTGATTGCGGACCGGGCTCACGTTGCGCGAAGGGATCGGGTTCGATCTACGGTGTCTGCGTTCGCTGACGCTATGGCTGTGACGCGCTACTCGTCCCCGCCGATCTCCGCTTTCCCCTTCGATCCGGTGCGGCTCGTCTGCGAGACGTGCGGCCGGCGCGGGCACTATCGAAAACAAACGCTGATCGAGCGTCACGGCCCCGATATCGTCTGGCCGGACTCACTGGCAGCCTTGGCGAATTGCCCGACCGACGCGCCGCCCCGCCGACGGGCGGACGCGCCGAGGCGCCGCAAGGTTTTCGGTGCTGGAGACGTTAGTCAGAAACGCGTCGATTAGGTGCGACGTTTCCCGTTCCAGTCCGCCCAATTCCAGTAAAAGGCTGCAACGCTACTATCACGCTGACGCCCGCCAACGCAGGCTGCATACCAAGCGACGACCGCTCCGAGCAGCGCGGCCGCTCTATCAGCGTTTAGCACGAGGCGTCACTCGTCAATGCCGATGAAACGCCGCCTTGGCCGGGTAGTAATCACCTATGACACTTGACTGGACCGACATTGTTCTGCGGCTCGGGGCAGCTGCCGCGTCCGGAATGATCCGAGTTGCGAGACCGGCGCGTCATCGCTGCTGCAGGATTGGCCGCTTCCTCGTCGCTGCAGTCCGGCAATCTCGCGCAATTCCATGCGGATGCGCGTCGCTTGACGGAAGGCGGCGACCTCGTGATTGTCCTGCGCGAGTTTGGTCCTCGCCAGCTTGCTAATACTCAGGTGGACTACGGCATCGCGCTTCCGCCGCCGGTGCCGCTCTCAGAGCATGAGCGCGAGCAGTTCGCTGCGGGCCGGACGGTGATCTCCGGCGTGTACAAGAGCCCGATCTCGGGCGAGACCCGCATTGCCGTCGCGATCCCGGTGAGGATGCAGGAGCGGGTTGGTTACATTCTTGCGATCACGCTACAGACGGCGCGGATCCGCGAGACGATCCTTTCCGCAACCCCGAGCGGCTGGCTGATTGGCATCGGCGACGCGGGCGGCACCGTCGTCGCGCGCTCGGAGCGGCATGACGAGTTCACTGGCACGCGCACCGGGGGTGATTTCCTTCAACGCGCGACCGGCCCCTCCGGAACGCTAACGACACGAAGCCTAGACGGAAGGGAAATCTTGGCGGGCTATGTACGGTCGCCGTTCGCAAACTGGCTGGTAGCCAGCGCCATCGACAAGGCAGAAGTGGACGCTCCGATCTGGCGCTCGCTCGCAGCACTAGCATCGATCGGCGCCGCTGCGCTCATTCTCTCTGCGGTCATGGCGTACATTTTCGGCAAGACGTTCGCCGCGGCGGCAGACGAGCTCGCGCGGCGCGCGGCTCTGATCGGCGAAGGGCGACCGATGCCGCCAATGCGTTCCCCGCTCGCCGAATTCAGCTTCGTCGGCGAGGCCCTTGAGACGGCGGGAAGCGAAATCAGCGAACGCACACGCGAGCTGCAGGCCGTGCTCGACACGGCCCTGCCGGCGATCGTCGCCTTCACTTACGACCCGCGGGGCCGCGAGATCATCCTGAACGAATTTGCCGCGAACCTCCTGACCGTTAACGTTCCAGACGCCGTTAGCTTCCGCGGGCGAGCGGTCGCGCTGGATCACATCCGCCTGATGAAGGATGACCGGCCGATTGGCGCGAGGAGATGCCGCTCGTTCGGGTGCTGCACGGCGAAACCGTTGAGGAGCAGGAGTACGTGTGCGTGCTGCCCGACGGCACGCGTGTCGTGCTGCTGACCAGCGCGATCGCGCTTCGCACCAAGACGGGCGCGATCGAGGGCGCGGTTTCGGTCAGCCTTGACATCACCGAGCGGCGCAAGGCGGAGGAGCAGCGCCGTCTGCTCGTGCACGAATTGAACCACCGGGTGAAGAATACGCTTGCGACCGTCCAGTCTATCGCATCGCGGACGCTCGGCACTGCCACGAGCCCCGAGAACGCGCGCGCCGCGGTGACGGAGCGACTGATCGCGCTTGCTCGGGCGCATGATCTGCTCAATGCCGAGAGCTGGGAGGGTGCGGAACTCCGCGACATCGTGGCCGCCGCAGCGACGCCGTACGGCGCGGAACGGTTCCAGATCGCGGGCCAGGCCGTGTGGTTGCCGCCGAATTTTACGCTTTCGCTCGCGCTCGCGCTGAACGAGCTCGCTACGAACGCAGCGAAATACGGCGCACTCTCGGTGCCAGCGGGCCGCGTGATTGTATCCTGGCAAGTGGAGGACTTCGGGCTCGACCGACTTCTCACCTTGCGCTGGAGCGAGCACGGCGGCCCGCCGGTGCAGGAACCGCAGCGTAGTGGATTCGGTACGAAGCTCATCGAGCGCAGCGTGGCAGGCGAGCGCGACGGGCGCGTGACCGTGGAGTACGCGCAAACTGGGCTAGTATGTGTCGTACACGCCCGCGTGCCCCGCCGCGCGCCGCCGCTACAGCGGAGCGGACCTGCAACGATAGGGCCGCACGGTAAAAGTGGCGGCTCAGCCAACTGATTTCCACCCATTGGGGAAAGGACGATGCGCAGCACGCCGCCGAAGGTGGCTGCCCAGCCCAAGATGGTGATGATCAAGCCCCAGTCGGACAGATGTTGTGCGCGTTGACGATTGCGGTCCGCCCGTGAGAGCAATCAGTCCTGAGATATAGAACAGCGCGAAGCTTTTCAGCCCGATTTCACCTCGGGGCCATGTGCCTGCTGGGACCGGCGACGTAAAGTTTCGCTCGATGGCGAAGGTTTCGCCGAAAAGGTCGCTAGGCCCCGCCGTTGACTCGCTAGAGGCCCTATTTCACACTCTTTTGGGGCCAAAGTGCATAACGAGAAGCCGATGTCAGACGTATTTGACTTGCGTCCTCAGGATCACTCACATGAGCCTTGGGAAGATGTTTTGGCGAGCGCCGAACCCCACGATCACGTGGTGCAGCTCTACCAGGACCAGGACTTCCTCAATCGCGCGGTCTGTCGCTTCGCCGGCGCAGCGCTAGCAAACGGCGAGGGTCTCATCCTCGTCCCCACTGCCGAGCACTGGAATGCTTTTCGTCCGCGTCTCGAAGCCGAAGGCGTGGATGTGAAAGCTGCGCAGGAACGCGGGCAACTGACAATCGTAGACGCAGATGAGTTACTCCCGCGCTTCATGCGCACAGCGATGCCGGATGGACCGGTGTTCCTGGGCCTTGCCGGAGAGATCATCGCGCAGACCCGCGGCGGCGGTCGTTATCCCAAGGTGCGGTGGTGGGGCGAGATGGTCAACGTCCTGTGGGAGCGCGGGGACGTAGCCGCGAGCATGAGTTTAGAGGATCTGTTCGATCGAGTTGCCCAGGATCAGGACATCGCAATCTTTTGCTCCTTCTTGATGGACAACTTTAACGGCGAAATTCACACTCATATGCTCCCAAGGCTGGGGGAGAACCACTCGCACCTTATCCCCGTCGAGGACTACGCACGTCTCGAACGCGCTGTGGCGGATGCACTACGCGAAACCGTGGGCCCGTCCGAGGCACGCGTGCTCGAAGACCGTTTGTTGTCCAAATACGAAACGCCCTTCAACATGCCGCGCGCGCAGGCTTTGTTGTTGGCGTTGCGCCAGACGTTGCCGGCGGTTGCCGGTCCCGTGCTGCAGCGCAGCCGTGATTTTTATACCGGTCGGCCAGAGTGACAGCGTTGCCTGTGTCGGCCACTGATAATTGGATCGGCTTCCGCCACGAGGCGGGCGATGGCGACGCGACAATCGAGGCGCTCGCCGCGGATCCGTTCGGCATCCTGGAGGCGGTGGGCGTTCCGATCGTAGTTCTTCGACGCGACTTTACCATCGCGCTTTTCAATCGAGCGGCTATCGACGTGCTGGACCTCGCGTCTTCGGACGTGGGGCGTTCGCCGGGCACGACCTCCGTGCTTGCCGGCTTGCCACACCTTGAAAGTTGGTGTGCGCGAGTGGCCAGCACCGGGGCGCCGACACAGCATGATCTTCGTGCAAAAGACAGCTCTTTCGTCGTTCGGATCGCACCATTCGTGGAGAGCGATGGTCAGAACAGCGGAGTCGTGCTCACCTTTACGAATGTGACCGCCTTCGCGGCAAGTATCGATCAGGCGATTTACGAACGCGAATATACCAAGGCGATTCTGAACGCAGTCCCCGATCCGCTGGTCGTTCTCGACAGCGAACTGCGCGTCCAGACAGGCAACAAGGCTTTTTATACCTTGTGCGGAGTTTCCCGTGACGCCATCAAAGGCGTGGCACTCCGGGCCGTGGGCGGCGGCGCGTTCAACGTCGAGCGGCTGGAAACGGAACTGACCGCGATGATTTGCGAGAATTGTCCGTTCCGGCCTTTCGAGGTCAATCTCGAAACGTCAGGGAAACTTCGAAGCGTTCTGCTCCACGCTAGCCCATTGTCTTTGCCGCGTCATTCTGCCCCGATGGTGTTACTGGACGTTCAGGACATTTCGCATGTGCGATTGCTCGCTCACGAGGTAGACCACCGGTCGAAAAATCTGCTGGCCGTCGTGCAGGCGACCGTGCATCTCACACACGCTGAGACCGCGGATGATCTGAAAGCGGCAATCGAAGGGCGCATTCAGGCTCTTTCGAAAGTTCACACACTGCTTGCGCAATCACGTTGGACCGGTGCCGATCTCAGCAACCTGGTCAAGGAGGAACTATCTCCGTTCAGCTCAGAGGGAACATCCCGCACCGAAATCCGCGGTCCTGACATGATTTTGGACTCTCACCAGGCGCAGTCGATTGCGATTGTTCTCTACGAATTGGCCACCAACGCGGCCAAATACGGGGCGCTGTCGGTACCCTCCGGCCGCGTTCGCGTCGAGTGGTCGCATGCTGCGGACGGCCGCGCTGTCCTCCACTGGAACGAAAGCGGTGGCCCGCCTGTCAAGCCGCCGACTCGTCGCGGGTTTGGGACGCGAGTTTGCGAACAGATTATCGGGTCGGAACTGAACGGTGTAGTGAACTTCGATTGGCGTCCAGGTGGCCTCGCGTGTCGCATTGAGTTCCGGCAATAGTTCGGCCTTGCTAGCCTTCGGGCCGAATGAAAATGCTGCCTGTCTCATTCGTATCGACCGTTCTTCGTCCGCTTAAACGGATGCCGAAAACGCTCCCCAAAAACGCACAAGCCTCTGGGCAACGTGAGCCAAAGCCAAAGAAGAAAGACGAGAAACGAGGGCTAGTTTCGATCTTTCGCGGGAGGAACGGATATCACTGACGCTTGAGGCTCAGCAGGAAGCGGAGATAGCGCCTGCGCGGCCCGCAATTGCGCTAGCAGTGCCATTGCCTGCTTCGCTGTTACCGCTAGGTGGATATATTTTCCGCTGCGCTGTGGACCCGCCGGAAGTTGATCAACTACCTGCGCCCGGATGATGAACGCAGTTTTCTCTCTGTTGGCCATCAATTCAACGTCAGTGGCGTCAAAGTTGTACTCGGCGTCCATGGCGCTTCCTCCAGCGTCGACCTGCGCGGCTCTTGCCATTTATCCCGAATGCACAGCTGCGCGCCATCGCCATCAATCAACTTTCGGAAACGCCGTTGCTACGAAAGGGTCACTGACACGCACCAGCACAGACGCGTCTCACTTCCTCGGGCACGGGATTTTTCGTGACGAGTTCGAGCGCCGGAATAAGGTTCGTCTTTTTCACCCGTAGCGAAGGGAGCGATATGTAAGGAGGCACCTGCTTGCCCAGCAGAGCCAGCGCCGCCGCCTTGGCCTCGGCGACGCCCAGGTCATAGGGAAGTTGCGCTCCAATCGCGAGGATTTCTCCGCGGGCCACATACATCGCGGTGTCGGGACCGAGATCGTTGGTCGTGACAACGACATCATGGCGCCCGCTCGCCTTCGCGCCGGCGACCGCCTGCATTGCCGGATCGCCCCAAACCGCAAAAATGCCTTTGATGTTTGGGTGCGCCTTCAGCATCGCGATGGTCTTTTCATAAGCCTCGCGCGGCTGCGTGAAGCGATCCGTGGCGGCCAATTTCACGGCCGGATTTGCGAGGAGGGTTTTCTCGAATCCAGCCTTGCGAGCCGCGATCGAATAGTACGAATTGTAGAAGTACGTCAGCAGGCCGACCTCGCCCTTCCCGCCAATCGCCTTGATCAACTCCTCCGTTGCGAAGATCGCGTTCTTCTCATTGTCGGAAGCGACGACGGTCACATAGTCCTTCCCCGGCGTCATGTTGTGCACGACGTTGTCCATGAAGACGAGCTTGATGCCGGCGTCCGAAACTCTCTTATAGGCGGCAGTCTGCGTAGCAGGGTCGATCGGCACCGAGAACACCACGTCCACCTTGCGGTCCGCCATGCTTGCGAGATGGGCCGCCTGACGCGCAGGGTTTTGCGCCGCGTCGGTGACAGCGACCACGTCGATTTCGAATTTACCAAGCGTCTCGGTGATCGCTTGCACCTGGAGCGAATTCCACGGCGTGTCGAGCGCCTGCATGGCGATCCCGGCTTTGTATTTACCGGCCTTCAGCCGCTCAATGTCCGCGTTGGTGAGACTTAAGACATCGGGCGGGCTTGCAGGCGCTCCCTGCGGGTGTCCCGGGACCGGCTGTCCCCTAGGAGAAAGAGGCAGCGGCTGCATCAGCGTTTTGGCGTCCTCGGCCGCGTGCGGCCCGTCGCAGACGCTGATAGCAGCGGCCAATAGGAGGAACGTTCCGACCGCAACGCCCGTTACCCGACGGAACATGTCCCTTTCCCCGCTCCGCGATCCCAACGTCAATCCTGGTGGGGCATTCCTGGTGACCCTACCACAGCAACCATCGTAGACGACGAGATCGAATTGCTGCCCGCAACGAACATTCGTTTGCTTGGAAAAACGCGCTGGCGCTGGCTAACTGGGCGTGGCGCGCTCAAAACCCAGCGTTTTCCGGCCTCTGCGCCTGATCGCAGTCTTTACCCTCGTCGCACCCGCAGTCGTTTTCGCATACGCCTCCTGGACAAACCGCCTCGCCATTGACGCGCAAGCGAACGAACGGATCGAGCGTACGCTCGATGTGCTTCAGGAGCACGCGCTGAAAGCTCTGCAGACGGTCGAACGCTCGATTTCGGAAATAAACGAGGTCCTTCGAGGCCTGCCCGAGGAGAAGATCCGGGCAAACGAATTGGATTTTTTTCTCCGGTTCAAGCGGACCCAACAGGCACTTCCGCAAATCGAATTGATCTGGGCGTTCGATCGCGATGGACGGCCGCTCGTTTCCAGCACGATCCTGCCGGTGCCGCGCAATCTCGACAATTCGGATCGAGACTATTTCCGCGCCCAGAAGGAAGCAGATTCCGGAACCTATGTCGGCGAAGTCGTACGCGCCCGTGTCGGCTCGCTCAGGTTCTTCGTGGTCAGCGGACGGCGCGTGGGTGACCAGGCCGGTCGCTTCGACGGTGTGATTGGAGTGACCGTCATGCCGGAGCACTTCGGCGAGTTTTATTGGAAACTCTCACGAGGCCGGGACTTTTCGCGCTGACGCGCGAGAATGGATCCTTCCTAGCGCGCTTTCCCGAGACACAACTGGATCGGCCGACGGCCGAGGACGGATTCGCGAAAGCCCTCACAATAAATTCTGAGAGCGGGTTGTTTATCGCAATCTCACGGATCGATGACCTCGAGCGACGTATCGGCTACCGAAAAGTCCCCGGCTTTCCGGTCTACGTGCAAGCTGGCGTGGAGACAGGGGCGCTGAGCAGCGAATTTCGAAACATGATTCTGACTGAGCTGGCCGTGGGCAGTCCCGCGGTGCTGGCGATGTTCGGACTGGCCCTTTACGCGCTTCGCCGTGCCAAGCGATTCGAAGAGGAAGTCGCCCGGCGGGAAATGGCCGATTCCGCGCTGAAACAATCGCAGCGACTTGAGGCGATCGGGCAACTGACCGGTGGTGTCGCCCACGACTTCAACAACCTTCTCATGGTCGTGGACGGAAATGTCGATCGCTTGAAACGGCATGCGCCGCTCGATGACCGCCAGCGCCGCTTACTCGAGGCGATCGAAAGCGCCGTCACGCGAGGTACGATTACCCGCCAGCTCCTCTCCTTTTCGCGTCGCCAGACGCACGAGGCAAAGACGATCGATTTAAAGGATCGCTTGCCCAGCATTCGGGAAATGCTGCAGTCGAGCTTGCGCGGCGACATCCCTGTGGAGGCGAACATTCCGTACGGGCTGTGGCCGACCAAAGTCGACATCAGTGAATTTGAGCTTTCTCTTTTGAACCTTGCGGTAAATGCGCGTGACGCGATGCCGGGCGGTGGGCGCCTGAACATCACCGCACGCAACGAACGTTTGCGCAGCCCAACGCACTAAATCTCGACGGTGAGTTCGTTGCACTCAGCGTTCAGGATACCGGCGGGGAAATCCCGCCCGAAGTTCTTGGCCGCGCTCCGAGCCTTTCTTCACGACGAAAGAAGTCGGCAAGGGCACCGGACTTGGCCTGTCGCAGGTCTACGGTTTCGCGCGACAGGCTGGCGGCACCGCGGCGATCACCAGCGAACTGGGTCTCGGGACCACCGTGACCTTATACCTGCCGCGCTCCAAAGAAGCTGTGGAACCGAGCCCCACTGACAACAGCGATACCGAGGCTTCCCCGCGTGTCGGAGAAGGCGAAATCATCCTTCTCGTGGAAGACAACCTGGAAGTCGCAGACGTCACACGTGGCCTGCTGGAAGAGTTGGGATACGTCGTCGTGTGCGCGTTGGACGCACCCTCCGCGCGCGCGGTCTTACGAGAGCGGAAGGAGAGAGTCCACCTCGTTCTGACCGATATCGTGATGCCGGAAGTGCGAATGGCCTCGATCTCGCCCGCTGAATTCGGCAGGAGCACCGTGGATCTCTCCCCGTCATTCTTGCGACCGGCTACAGCGAACACGCGCAGACGGCCGCCAATGCGGGATTTACGATTCTGAGAAAGCCTTCAACGTCGCAGAACTGCGCCAAGCGATTGCTGATGCGTTGCGGGCGACGGGCAATCACCCTGACCTACCAAAGCCGCTACGCTTGCAGACGCCTTGAACGGCAAACGAGGCCTAGGTCGCTGCCGCCGCCTAAGTCCCCGTCCCGCCCTTCAACTGATTACAAAACTTTATTCTGCATAAGTAGAGACGCCGATGGTCTGGGATTACTTGGTCGAGTGGGACATACGCCGTATGAAGCGTGCGGGCCTGATGCGATCACAGGACCACTTTCCTTCACTATTCCCGGAGGAGCAGCCTTCCGGTGAACCCGCGGGTGACCATGAAGCGCTCTGACGTCGGCTCGATGTGCGGATGCCGCCGACAAGCTGAAGGAAATGGCACGTGTAGCCATGCGGACCGCGGCTCGCGCCTAAAGCGCTCCGGCGCTTGATCACTGCAGTTTCCGGCGCACACTTAGCCGCTCGTCTTGTCCGAAAGCCCGGAAATATCACGAGCCCTCGGGAACGAAATGTTTGCGACGCGTCGCGTGACTTAGCGTAGTTGCGACTGAGTAACAAACGGCATTTTATAACTGAGTTACTGCCTTGCCTCGTTGAAAAAAACGCCCCTATAGCTCCACCGGGGCGTCCACTCTCTAAGTAACCGTTGCGCGTCTTACGGCTTCCAACCTCCGCCGGGCAACCCGCCGTGGTAGGGCGTGTCGCGGCA
>CAVQER010000001.1:0-737255 GCA_963711595.1 uncultured Alphaproteobacteria bacterium | reverse complement strand
TGTTGCGATGGGTCATCGTTACGTCGAGGGACCTGTCGATCGCATTCGGCACGCTGGTCGGGGTTGCTGCCATTGCCTTGTCCGGTGTGGTGCCGCAAACCGCGTTCAACCTCACTTCCGGTGGAAACCTTGCTACGATTGATGGAGTTGGGAATTCGCTCTCGTATCTGGCCGTCCAAGTCGCTGCGGTTCATCCGGAATATTCGATTTTCGGGTACACGCCTCGCAACCAATTTTATCTGTGTGCAGTGGCTGTTTTTCTGCTGCGCTGGCGCGAGAGCTGGTTTGCCGCCTATGCACTCACCGTCGTTCTCATGCTTGTGCACCAGAGCATGGCCGGACTTATGCTTATGTTACTGGTGATCGTCGATGCACTGGCACGGCCGCAAGTGTTTGACCGGAAAGTCATTGCGACGGTGCTTGTCGGCATCGCAGTGATGTTCGGTCGTGAAACGCTGCTTTCCCAGCTAGGCCTGTGGCAGGCCGTGGGGGTGGCAATTGTTCTCCTGCTGATTGCCGCCACCCTGATCGCCGCCACGAAATATTATCCGCGGGTCACGCTATTCGAATCCGCTGAGAAATTCGGCGCTTGCGCCTTTGCGCCAGCAGTTGGCGCGCGTTGGCGTCATCGGAGCCGATCTCGTATCGATCCTTGCAATATGGCTGATAACGCTGCCGGTCGCATTGGTGGCCGTTCGTGTTGCTCCCCCCGCCGCGGCGTACCACTTCTGGGGCGAGATCATTTGCGCGTGCTGATGCTGTGGCAGCCCGTCTTTTTCATCGGTGTTTGCGTATTGCTGGTCAGGTGGCTTGAAGCGAGATTGTTCGTCGATCACCGTCGGCTCTACGGCGCGGTCATCGCCATTTCCGCTCTTGCGGTCACGCCCGCGCTCATACAGGCGATTGCCTATTACGATGCCGGCCTGGTGCGATTTTCCAGCACGTTGCTTTCGTACAGCCAGCTACTTGGAAAGCCGCTTCCGCAACTTGATACCCAAACGCGCGAGGCAGTTCTGTATTTTGCCATATCGGCCGAAGCAGATTTCTCAGGCAAACATCGTTCGTCCGATGCTGGTCGGGCGCTGACACATGCCCTAGCTGTTGGCGGCCGGTTGTTTTGTGCCGATTGCCGTCCAGCTATAGCCATGTCGAAGATGCAGTTGTACTTCGGCAAATCCGGCGCGCCGCATCAACGCGTGGACTTCATCGGCCGCATAGTATTTCGAGAAGGCGGGCTTCAATTGGTCGTAGACCACCAAATACCGCTTCGAGCGCGGAAACCGTCCCACGACGTTGAGAATATAGTCCCGAAACGGCAGCCGTAGGCCAGTGCGGCACGCTAGCGTGTAGAGGTCGAGAAAGAGCGCAAGCACGTGGCAGAGAGGCGCAAGCAGCCAGTGCGGCAGACGGGTCGTCACTCGGCGCAAAGCCTTGATGAACCACAGAATGGTCCGCCGCCTTCGCAGCCGTAGACCCAGACGATCATTCGGCCGCCCTGGCGCAACGCTCCATAGGCCGCGCCCAGAACCGGATCCGGCTCGGGAATGTGGTGGATGACGCCGATTGCCAGAACGAAATCGAGATTGAGTTCCGCGTGAAGATCCGCACCCGTTCCCGACACGAGAGTGACGCGGCTGGATTCTCCCGCGCAGATTATCGCGTAACACCTCGAATGCCGCGGATGGTTCAACTGCAGTGACGAAAGGTGCAACACCGGCCTGAAGAAGCATCCGGACGATGCGGCCGGTACCGCTGCCGATCTCGGCGATGGGCTCCCTTCAACGCTGAAACTGGCAGTAGCTTGCCGAGAATGTCGGCCAGCATGCCGATCTCGCCGTAGTAGCCTTCGTTGTCCCGGTAGCGAAGCCACTGGTCGCCGAAATCCTCAATCGTGCGTGCGCCCAGCTCCGTTCCACGCAACGGTTCCTTCGGCGCTGATGAACGCGGGTTCGCATTCATGTCAGCGGGACACTATGCTTTGTCCATGATCTGCTTCAACTGGACGGCCAGGAGGCCGATACAAATTACGAGGATGGACACCAAGCTCGTCCCGACACCGAGCAGTGCCAGGGTCACGATTCCCAAACGCAAGAGCGACAACAAGAAGCACGATAGAAACTGCGGCGCAGATCAGGCTGAGCAGGAGAAAAATCTTTAGCGGGTTGTAGTACACGATGGCTTCAACGATGTACTGCAGGGTAAGCAGCGATTCCGGACGAGCTTGACCTTGCTCCGCCCTGATCGCTCATAATATTCAGTCTTCTTGTAGGCCACGAATTTGTTGTTCATCATGTACGACAAGGTAAGCGAAGTGGTGAAGCTGAAGGTGTCGCACAGGTGCGGAAAGTAGCGGAGCACTGAAGCCTTGCTGAACACGCGCAAGCCGGAATTGGCGTCCGGAACTGGGCGCGCGGTGGTCCACCGACCAGAAACCGCAACAGCCGGCGCATCGGCATTTTCAGCCAAGATTGCCGATAATGCTGGCCAAGGCGCTCAGCGACCACCATGTCGAAGCCGGATCGATAGAGCGCAACCAACTCCGGGATCGAGCCGATCGAATACGTGCCGTCGGCGTCGATAATCACGATTGTATCGTGACTCGCCCGCGAGGATGCCGTCCTTGATGGATCGGCCGTAGCCCAGATTGTGCATGTGGACGATTACCCGCGCGCCCGCTTTCTCGGCTTCGCGGCGGGTGTGATCGCTAGAGCCATCGTCAATCACGACGATCTCGAATGGCCGCAAGTCCGCCTGCGCCAACGTGTCCGATATAGCGCTGACCGTTTGGCCAATCGCGCCGTCCTCGTTGAGGGCCGGAATGACGACCGTGATCATGTTTTCCGGGCGATGCAAATCAGGGACTGGCCGAAGAAACCGCGCGTCAGGGAATTAAGGCCCCGTGAGGCCGGCACGGCGAGCCGATCGAAGATACGGATCTGCGCATTCACGGCGCCACTGTCGAGCGACTCGGGCGGAAGAATGTGTTGATCCACCAAGCCACGCCTCCGATAGGATTGAAGAATTGCAACTCGCGAATTTCCAATGGCAGCCCGTCGAGCACCCGGCGTATCATCGGCCGGTCATAGCGACGATAGTGTCCGGCCAAGCGGTCGAGATCGCCATAAAGTTGTTTCAAAGCAGGGACGAGCAGGAGGAGATGGCCGCCAAGACTGAGGGCGTTTGCAAGGTTGGCGACCGCGACGCCATCGTTATCGACGTGCTCGATGACATTGCAGCAGACGATAGTGTCGACGCTCTCTTGCGGGAATTCGGATCTGAACTGGTCGGAGCAGATATCGGATAGTCGAAAGTCCGCTTCCGGAAATCGCCGGCGCGCGGACGCCACGTTGTGCGGGTCGATATCGATACCCGTATATCGACCGAGCTTGTTCAGGAACACGAAATAGCCCCCGTGACCGATGCCCACCTCAAGTATTCGTCCCGTAGCATAAGGGGCGAAAGTGCCGGTGATCCAGCGAGTGTAGTTTTGCGCATCTGCGATTGCGGACGAGAACGTCGGGGACGATGACGTTTCATCGTCACTCTCACCGCGAAGATCATCGCGTTGCGTCATGTCATGACTTTAAGGCTATGACCGTTCTGCGCCATCGAGCCAGGAAGCACGCGTGAAAACCTCGCCACGCCAAAGAGCCGTGCAAGGTTTCGACGGGCTTGAGTAAGGGCCAAGATAGCGCTTGGCGCCCAAGGGCACGCGCGTAATGAGACTATTGAGGATGAGAAAATAGGCGGGACCGCCGAAATATCGCAGCATCTCACCCTTGAAGAACGGCTGGGCCACTTCCAGTAGCGCGTCGTGCGACAGCGCAGACTCCGTTTCGTGGTCGAAATACGTGTCCCGCACATACCAACGCGTGCGCACCGCGTTAAGGACGAAGTCATAGCTCGGTTCCATCATCAGAAGGTGACCGCCCGGTTTGATGATGGCAGCGATGTTGCGCATGGCCTGCGGCAAGTCGGCGACGAGATGATGCAGCCCGCCGATCACGATTGCCGCGTCGAACGGGTCTGTCGCGGCAAACTCCCGGGTCAGGTCAACCAATTCGGCGCGTTCCCCCGTTATGTTCCTGTAGCGTCGCACGCATATTCCGAAATGTCGAAGCCCACCGTTTGCAGTTCTTCGAAACGTTGCTTCAGCATGACGGAACTGAAGCCACTTCCGCAGGCAACGTCAGCGACGCGCCTGCCGCGCAGATCAAGCCCGGCGAGCAGCGGATCGAAAATGAACCGCGCGCGATAGCGCATTGAGGCGGGATCGAAATAATGGGCTTCATAGGCATCGTGAATTTTGTGGTAGTGGAGCCTTTGCTGCGCGCTGTCCTTCCTCTCCATGGTGATCCTGGCGCCGCACCGGTTGGCTTGTCGATGAATGATATGACGACGTACCTAAACACGCTCAGTCGTCTACCACGGACTTTCGTTGCTGTGGGATCATGTGCGGAATAGCCGGACTTTTGCGTCTTGATGGCGCGCCCGTCGACCGGCGAGTTCTTGAGCGCATGACCCGCACCCTCTCGCGCATCGGGGTCCCGATGGCGAGGATATCTGGATTGATGACTCCGTCGGGCTTGGACATCGGCGATTGGCGATTTGCGATCTCAGTCCTGACGCAGCCCAACCGATGAACGATCCGGAAGGCCGCGTATGGGTCACGTACAACGGGGAAATCTACAACGACAGGCCATTACGCGCCGAGCTGGAACGCGATTTGGATTTCGGTTCCGCACGCATTGCGACACGGAGATCATTCCGGCGGGCTACCTTGCTTGGGGCGACACCTTGTTCGATCGCCTGGAAGGGATGTTCGCGATTGCGATCTGGGACACCAAGGAGCGGCGGCTCGTCCTGGCACGCGATGCGATCGGCATCAAGCCGCTATTCTATTCGGTTGACCGGAGCACGGTTCGCTTCGGCAGTGAGATAAAAAGCTTGCTCGCCGATCCGGACCAGTCGTGTGACCTCGATCCGGAAGTCGTGCATCGCTTTCTCGCGCTCGGCCACGTCGGTCCAACCGAATGTATGGTTCGCGGAATCCGACAAGTGCCGCCGGGCACGATCGTTTCTTTTTGCGCGGGCGATGTGCGGGCCGATACTTTCTGGCGCCCCGGTCGGAAACCTGTTCTGCGCAATCTCGACGAGGCGGTCGATGCGTTCATGCCCATTTGGGATCGCGTGATCGGCGATCAGCTTGTCAGTGACGTCCCGTTAGGCGTTCTCCAAAGCGGCGGCATCGACAGCTGTCTTTGTCGCATGTTGTCGCCAGCACGCGTCAATTTCCCTTGTTCACGGCGTCGTTTGACGACCCATCTCACGATGAGACGGGGGCGGCCGCTTAGGTCGCGCAATGGACCGGACTGCCGCACAAGCCCATACCGATCGACGCCGATCCGCACCCGGAGAGGACGCTCGCCAACGTGATCCATCATTTCGATGGCCAGGTTGCCGATGAAAGCGCTGGTACCGCTCTTGCTGCTGACGCGTCGCTCAAGAAGCATTCTACTGTCGCGTTGAGTGGCGACGGCGGCGACGAATTTTTTGGCGGGTATCTGACCTATCGAGTTGGCGTCGATTGCCGCGCGATGGGGGCAATTTCTTCCCGCGGGACTTGCAGCTGCCGTGGGTCGCCGGACCTATGCGATGGGAGCGTTGAACGAAACGCGATTGCCGGCCCTGACGCTGTTGTCGCGGTTTCTCTTAGGCATCGGCGCCGGCTCGCGTTACTCGCACGCGGAATGGCGCCGCTACTTGCCGGAGTTCTTGATGCCCGATGTCTACGGATCCGCCTTGCGTCCGTTGATGGGCCAATCCCCTTTGGCGGGCTATCGCGAGGCCATTGACCGCGCGGCTGGCGACTCCCTGCTGGAGCGTTGCGTGGTGGCCGATCAATCGTACCGGTTGCCGGGTGGATTGCTGATGAAGACTGACGCGATGAGCATGGCGAACGGAGTGGAACTGCGCGTGCCGCTGCTCGATCGACGCATCATGGAATTTTCGGCTCGTTGCTCGATCGATCTGCTCGTTCCAGGCGACGGGCCGACAAAGCCGGTGCTGCGTCGCGCGCTGAGGCGTCGTGGTGCGCCTAGCGACGTTGTCGATGGACCCAAGCGCGGTTTCAACACGCCGTTGGCCAGCCTCATGCGCGGGCCCATGCGCGATATCTGTGTCGACACCTTTGAGCAGTCCCGGGAAGTGTTCGAGCCCTATTTGCGCCCTGAAGGCGTACGGCAGCTCTGGCGCGATCATGACGCGCGGCGTCGCAATCATGCTTATGCGCTCTGGCCGATGCTCACGCTCGGTGTGTGGCGGTCCAATTGGACGGGGGCCGCCGCGAGCTCGCAGCGGAACGAACAAACGACGCGGCGGCGCTATCGCTTTAAGTGCCGCCTTCGCCGTTCGGCGCTCGGCCATAGAACTGCCTGCCGATCGCGATCGGCTCGCGGCCCTGGCGGCGGCGATGCAGATTTGTATCGCGCAGCGAATAGGCGCAGCCGCAATACTCTTGCTGATAGAATTCTTCGCGCTTGCTGATCTCGATCATGCGCGCCGATCCGCCGCCCTTGCGCCAGTTGAAATCCCAATAGACGAGGCCGTCGTAGCGGCCTGCTGCGCGCCGGCCACTATCGTTGATCTGGTCCATGTTTTTCCAGCGCGAGATACCGAGCGAGCTGGTCATGACCGGGAATCCGTGCTCGTGCGCGTAGAGCGCCGTACGCTCGAAGCGCATGTCGAAACACATCGTGCAGCGGATGCCGCGCTCCGGCTCCCACTCCATTCCCCGCGCCCGCGCGAACCAGTTTTCCTTGTCGTAATCGGCATCGACGAAGGTCACGCCGTGCTTCTCCGCGAAGCGGACATTTTCCTCCTTGCGCAATTCATACTCGCGCACGGGATGGATGTTCGGATTGTAGAAGTAGATCGTGTAGTCGATGCCCGAGGCGAGCATCGCCTCCATGACTTCGCCGGAGCACGGTGCGCAGCAGGAATGCAGCAGCACCTTGGTCTGGCCGCCGGGCGGAACCAGTTTCTGGCGTTCGGCTTGGCTCATGCGGCCTCCCTAGCAGAAGCCGCTCGGACCCGCCAGTTTCGGATTTCGCGATAATTCTTGAAATATCATCACGCTATGTGAAGCTCCTCGCGTGACGTAAGACTTCAGGCACGCCGCGGACGACCCTCCGACACCCATGACGCTCATCATCGGCAAGGACGAATGGCGCATCGGTGACGTCAAAGTCACGCGCGTCGTCGAACTCGAGGGTCCGCGCGAGCCGGAGTACTTGTTTCGCGGGCTGACGCCGGAAGCCGTGCAGCGCGAGGAATGGCTGCGGCCCCAGTTTGCCACCGAGAATGGCCGCCTGCTCGGATCGATCCATGCCTTCGTCCTTGAATCAGGTGGAAAGCGGATCATCGTCGATACCTGTGTCGGCAACGACAAGCCGCGGCGGCGCGGGATTTGGAACAAGCTAACTGGAAATTTTCTCGCGAAGCTCGCCGCCGCCGGCTATCCGGCGGAGTCGATCGACACGGTCTTATGCACGCACTTGCACGTAGATCACGTCGGTTGGAACACGCGGCTTGTGGGCGGGCGTTGGGTGCCGACGTTCCCGAATGCGCGCTATCTCTTTGGCCGGACGGAGTGGCTGCACTGGTCCCAGGAGCAGGACGCGAATATCACGGGCGACGTCACGCCTGAGGTGGCCGAGAATGTGCTCGAGGCGCGGGTCGTCTACGAAGACTCCGTGCGGCCGATCGTGGATGCGGGCCTGCACGATCTGGTCGATCCACACCACCGGCTGACGGACGAAGTCTGGCTCGAGCCGACGCCGGGTCACACGCCGGGTCACGCGAGCGTCGGCATCTCCTCGCGCGGGATTACGGCCTTCATCACCGGCGACATGATGCACCACCCGATCCAGATGGCGCGGCCGGAGCTCTCCAGCAATTTCGATTGGAGCATGGCGCAGGCGCAGGCGACGCGCCGGAGCTTTCTCGGCCGCAACGCGGACCGTCCAGTGCTGATCCTCGGCACCCACTTTCCGGCGCCGACGGCAGGCTGGGTGGTGTCGAGAGGAGAAAGCTGGCGCCTTTCGCTGAAACGGCCCGATTGAGCGATCCGGACGGCCCGAAAATGCCAGAGGATGCGACCATTTCGGGCACAAATGGCTCCTTTGCTGGCTGCAACGATCGCCTTGCCGCCGATTTGTGTGCGACCGACGTGCGCCGTCTCGGACACGACTTTAGGCGCCACTTTGCCTTTGCCGGTACGCAAGGATACATCGCCCGTGAAGCCAACCTGAGCCGAGGCAGCAAGAAAATGACCGAGGACCAAAAACTACTCACCCGCGTGGAAGGTCGCGTCGGCTACCTCGTCTTCAACAATCCCGAGCGCCATAACGCGGTCTCGCTCAGGATGTGGGAGCGAGCTGCCGATGTGCTCGCGAATTTCGCGCAGGACCCAAACATCTTCGTGGTCGTGCTGACCGGGGCCGGCAACAAGGCGTTCGTGTCGGGAGCCGATATTTCCAAGTTCGAGCAGGAGCGCGGCACGAAGGAAGCTGTCGATCGCTACAGTGCCGCCGTCGACAGGGCCTACACTGCCGTGCATGCGATGCAGAAGCCGACGATTGCGTTGATCCGGGGGTACTGCGTCGGTGGCGGCCTCGGCCTCGCGTCGAACTGCGACATCCGCATCGCCAACGAGGAAGCGCGCTTCGCCATGCCCGCCGCGAAGCTTGGTCTTGGTTACGACATCAACGGAATACGCCGTTTCGTCGAAGTGCTCGGCCCTTCATTCGCGAAGGAGATGTTTTTCACCGCTCGCCAGTTCGACGCGAAGGAAGCCGCCGCGATGGGTTTCGTGAATCGCGTCGTGCCTGATGGCGAGATCGAAGCGTACGTCCGCGAATACGCCGAGATGATCGCAGCCAACGCTCCGCTGACGATCGCGTCGGTGAAGTTCATCGTCGGCGAGTTGCTGAAAAACGAATCCGAGCGCGATCTCGCCCGCTGCGCGGAGCTTGTCCAGCACTGCTTCGCAAGCAACGATTATCAGGAGGGCCGCCGGGCCTTCATGGAGAAGCGGCGGCCCGTCTTCACCGGGTCCTGAGTCCGTCCGCGGTCCCACGGACCGCCCGACGACTTGTCATCGCCGGGCTTGGCCCGGCGATCTCGCTTCTTTGGGCACAGCCGTGCCAAATGAATTGGGATGGCCGGGACAAGCCCGGCCATGACGAAGGTCCAGGGCGCGGAATCTCAACCGGCCGGCCAGACGTAAGCGATGACCCGGCGCGCCGGATACGGCGCTTCGGCGACCGTGTTGTTGTGATTGCCGGAAATGATCATGGGATTTCCGCTGGCATCGACTCCCGTCACGATGCCGACGTGGCTGGCGCCCCTGCCGCGGCTGATCACCGCGATCGCACCGACGCGCGGTCCGGAAATCCTTTGGCCGTAACTCGCGAACGAAACGGCCATGCTCGAAGACGTTCCTTTCATGCCGCTGCGTTCCAGCACGAGGTTCATGAAGTCCGCGCACCAAAGACTTCTGCGCTTGGTTGGGTTGGTTCCCATGTAACCGCGCGCGACACCGATCCAGCGCGTGGAGCCGACGTCGGCGGTCTGCATCACGGGGGGAGAGGTGCGGCTTGCCCTGGCGTTGCGCCCGAGCTTCGTGTGGTTCGAAATGTTCGTGTGTTTGGGATTGTAGAGTTGAGCCTGACCGCGCATGTCGTCGAGATACGGGTCGGCTGTCGAAGCATTCGGTGCTGCCATTGCAAGCAATACGAAGCTCATGGCGGCCAAAGCGAAACGCTGCATTTAATTCAATTCCCTTGCTGTTTCGGAAGTCACGGAAATGCTTGGAGAAATTAGGCGTCCGTGGGGCAGCAAAGGCGGTACAAATGCGACAAAGAGTGCACGTGGTGAATGGCGCGAAGTGAGCGTCCGCACCGTTTCGCTCAGTTAATCGGAGCGCGTTGTAAGGACTCGTGGCGGCGCGCGGGCAGCGTGACGCAAAGCGCCGCAGGAGTTAAGCGGTAAACCTTGGAAATGACGCCTCGTTCGTATATCGAACGCGCGCTCGCTTGCTGTTGTACCATTCGTGACGAGGTGATCTGCGTGACCAAATTCGACACGATCATTCGTGGCGGCACTGTCGTTGCTGAAAACGAAACGGCGATCAGTGACATTGGAATTCGTGACGGACAGATTGCCGCGCTCGGTCACGATCTCGGAGCGGCCGCGGACACGATCGACGCGGGCGGGCGTCTCGTTCTTCCCGGCGGAATCGACAGCCATGTGCACCTTGCGCAGCCGAGCGGGCCGGGCATCGTCATGGCCGACGACTTTGAATCAGGAACGCGCTCGGCCGCATTTGGCGGCAACACGCTGGTGATGCCGTTCTGCATCCAGGAGAAGGGCAAGAGCCTGCGGGCGGCGTTGACCGAGTATCACGCGAAGGCCAAGGGCAAGTGTTATGTGGACACGAGCTTTCACCTTGTGATCTCCGACCCGACCGAGAGCGTGCTTGGCCAGGAGCTGCCGGCGGTTGTCGCCGACGGCTATTCCTCGTTCAAGATCTTCATGACCTACGAGGCGCTGAAGCTTGCGGATTACGAAATCCTGCAGGTGCTCGCGGTTGCGCGCGAAACCGGCGCGCTCGTGATGGTGCATGCTGAGAACGACGACGCGATCCGCTTCCTTGCCGAGCGCCTCGAACGCGCGGGTCACACCGCGCCGATCAATCACGCCTTGTCCCGGCCGATCCCCGTGGAGCGCGAGGCGACGCATCGTGCGATCTCGCTCGCCGAGCTGCTCGACGTCCCGATCATGATCGTCCACGTCTCGAATGGTCAGGCGATGGAGGAAATCGCGCGCGCTCAGGCGCGCGGCCTAAAAATCTATGGGGAGACGTGCCCTCAGTATCTCGTGCTCAAGGCTTCCGACATCGCCGGCCTCGACATCGAGGGAGCAAAGCTCGTCTGCAGCCCGCCGCCGCGTGATGCCGCGAGCCAGGAGGCTTGCTGGGAGGGGCTTCGCCGCGGCGTATTTTCAGTGTTTTCATCAGACCATTGCCCGTTCCGCTATGACGATGAGCGGGGCAAACGAGCATCCAAGGGCCGCACGAACTTCCGCTACGTGCCGAATGGAATCCCGGGCGTCGAAACACGCCTCCCGATCCTGTTCTCGGAAGGCGTAGGCAAGGGACGTATCACGCTCGAGCAATTCGTCGCGCTGACTTCAACCAATCACGCGCGCATGTACGGGCTCTATCCAAGAAAGGGCGCGATCGCAGTCGGCGCCGATGCGGACATTGCAATCTGGGATCCCGAGCGCCGCGTGCGCATTTCGAGCGAATTGCTGCACGACGCGTGCGATTACACGCCCTACGAAGGAATTGAAGTGACCGGCTGGCCGGTGCTCACGATGGTGCGGGGAAATGTCGTCGTGCGTGACGGCGAGTTGGTCGGAAAAAAAGGATTCGGCAACTATCTCGTACGCGAGTTGCCGCAGTCGGCATTTCCGACCGGGCGACGCGTCACGGCATTCGATCCGGCACCGCGCCGCGTTTGAGAGAATTCGATCAGGCGAGGATCGGACGGATGTCGTTCGCCGCCTGACGCAGGAGTGGCAGAAAGCGTTCCATCATTTCGCTGCGCCGGAGCCGCGCCGAGGGCACGGTCGCATTCAAGGCGGCGATGGTGCGTCCCTGTTGATCCACCAGGGGCACGGCGATCGAGCACACTCCGGTTTCAACTTCGCCGTCGGAGATCGCGTAACCTTCTTCGCGTGCGGAAAGGATGGCTCGCCGAATGGCAGCCGCCTCCGTCACCGTTCGCGGCGTAAACGATCGAGGTGCCAGCCGCTCCATGAACGCGTCGAGCTTCTCATCGGAGCTGCCCGCGAGCAGCACGCGTCCGAGCGCGCTGCAGAAAGCCGGTAGCCGACTTCCCACAGCAAGCCCTGCCGACAGTAGCCGATTGGTTCGCGCGCCCGCGACCAGCAAAACATCTTCCTCGTCGAGGATCGCGGCCCAACAAGATTCGCGTGTCGTCTCAGCTAGCCGCTCGAGCAATGGCTGTGCGGCGCGCGGCAGCGGCGACGAGGAGAGATACGAATTAGCGAGCGCGAGGACTTTCGGTGTCAACGCGAAGTTGCGGCCGTCGGTTTCGATATAGCCAAGCGTCGCGAGCGTGATCAGCGAGCGGCGGACCGTCGCGCGCGGGAGCGACACACGCTTCGCGATGTCGGCGAGGGTCATGCGCGGACGATCGGATCCGAACGCGCGGATCACCGCGAGACCGCGCGCGAGAGCCGTGACGAAATCCGGTTGTTCGGTTGGATCGCTGGGCCGCAGAGCGGCGATGCTCAACTCATCCATCGTGCCGTGCCGTGCCCCGTCGATCCGCATAGCGAAACCACCCGCGCGTCATCAAGCTGTATTGTTCGTAAGTCGAACAAATAGCCGGCCTGCGGTCAATTGTGGTAAACGCGGACAGCGGTGCCGCGGGCTGGAATCCAACATTTGCGCGGCTACTTGCTCGTCGCGATTTCTTGACAGTCCTTGCGAGAGAGCCCTAAGGTCGTCGACAAATAGTAAAATTTAACTTATTTTTTAACAACTTAGGACAGATCAACCAGCTGTTGAAGGCGGGGAGGCAAGTGCATGGCGACCGTTCTCAAGCTCGCTGAAGCGGTCGAACAGAACCTGCGCGATGGCGACACGGTCGCCATGGAAGGCTTCACCCACCTGATCCCTTATGCCGCAGGACATGAGGTGATCCGCCAGAAGCGCAAGCGCCTCACGCTCGTGCGCATGACGCCGGATCTGATCTACGACCAGCTGATCGGCGTCGGCGCGGTGGAGAAGATGATCTTCTCCTGGGGCGGCAATCCGGGTGTGGGCTCGTTGCACCGCTTTCGCGACGCCGTCGAGAACAACTGGCCTGCACCACTCGCGATCGCGGAACACAGTCATGCGGCGATGGCGTGCGCTTACGACGCCGGTGCCGCCGGACTGCCGTTTGCGGTGCTACGCGGCTATCGCGGCGCCGAACTCGCGCGCGTCAATCCGAAGATCAAAGAGATCAAGTGTCCGTTCACCGGCGAACTGCTTTCCGCAGTTCCTGCGATCAAGCTCGATGTCGCGATCGTGCATGCGCAAAAGGCGGACCGGGACGGCAACGTCCTGTTCGAAGGAATCGTCGGCGTGCAGAAGGAAGCGGTGCTGTGTGCGAAACGCTCGATCGTGACCGTCGAAGAGATCGTCGATGACTTCGGCCCGCGCTCGCCCAATGCGGTGATCCTCCCGAGCTGGACCATCGGTGCGATCGTGCAGGTCCCGGGCGGCGCGCACCCTTCGTACGCGCACGGCTATTACAAACGCGACAACGCATTCTACAAGGCGTGGGACGCGATCTCGCGCGACCGCGAGACCTTCCGCGCCTGGATCGACGAGCACGTGATGCGAAAAGGGCCTGACGCCTTCGCGCCTCACGCGAAACGCGCGGCTTGAGAGAGCGGTACAATGGCGAATTACACTCCCACCGAAATGATGACCGTCGCGGCCGCTCGTGCGCTAAAGAACGACGACGTCTGCTTTGTCGGCATCGGCGCGCCTTCTGCAGCTTGCAATCTCGCGCGTCTCACGCATGCACCGGACATCGTGCTGATCTACGAGTCCGGCACGATCGAAACCAAGCCCAATATTTTGCCGCTTTCGATCGGCGACGGTGAGTTGTGCGAAACCGCGCTTTTCACCGTCTCGGTGCCGGAGATGTTTCGCTATTGGCTGCAGGGCGGGCGCGTCACCACGGGGTTCCTTGGCGGCGCGCAGATCGACAGGTTCGCAAATTTGAATACGACGGTGGTTGGCCCCTATGACAAGCCCTCCGTGCGCCTTCCCGGCGGCGGCGGTGCGCCGGAGATCGCGACTAACTGCGGACGCATCTTCATCACCATGAGTCACTCGAAGCGCGCCTTCGTCGAGAAGCTCGACTTCGTCACCTCCCTTGGCCACGGCAAGGGCGGAGATCACCGCCAGAAGCTCGGCGTCACCACCGACGGCCCAACCAAGGTGATAACGGATCTTTGCGTGCTCGAACCGGATCCCGTTACGAAGGAGCTGACGGTCGCCTCGTTGCATCCAGGTGTCACGCGCGAGCAGGTGGTCGCTGCCACCGGCTGGAAAATCAAGTTTGCTGACAAGGTGGGCGAAACGCCGCCGCCGACCGACAAGGAATTGAAGGTGCTGCGCGAGCTGCATGCGCGCACCGCCGCCGCCCATGGCGAAGCGGCCTGAAACAGGCCATATAGTCCGCATGCGCGAAGCCTTCATCTGCGACTACGCCCGCACCCCCATCGGCCGCTATGCCGGCTCGCTGTCGAAGGTGCGAACCGACGACCTTGCCGCGATCCCGATCAAGGCATTGTTCGAGCGCAACAAATCCGTCGATTGGTCGAAGCTGGATGAAGTTTTCTTTGGCTGCGCGAACCAGGCTGGCGAGGACAACCGCAACGTCGCGCGCATGGCGCTCTTGCTCGCGGGCCTTCCCGATAAAGTGCCCGGCGTCACGCTCAACCGTCTCTGCGCGTCCGGCCTCGACGCGGTCGGCACCGCCGCCCGCGCGATCAAGACCGGCGAGCTCGATCTCGTGATCGCCGGCGGCGTCGAATCGATGTCGCGCGCACCCTTCGTGCAGGGCAAGGCGAGCGAGGCCTTTTCGCGCACGGTCGAGATCTACGACACGACGATCGGCTGGCGCTTCGTGAACCCGCTGATGAAGAAGCAATACGGCGTCGATTCCATGCCCGAGACGGGCGAGAACGTCGCCGAGGAATTCCAGGTTTCGCGCGAGGATCAGGACAAGTTCGGTTTGCGCTCGCAGCAACGGGCGGTGGCCGCGCAGGAGCGCGGATTCTTCAAGGGGGAGATCGTTCCGGTCGAGACGCCAGGCGGCAAAACCGGTCCGATCATGGTCGATCGTGACGAGCACCCGCGCAAGGACACGACGCTCGATGTGCTGTCGAAGCTGAAGACTCCGTTCCGCACGCCAGGGACGGTCACGGCCGGCAATTCTTCCGGCGTGAACGACGGTGCGGCTGCACTCATCCTCGCGTCGGCGGATGCGGCGAAAAAGCATGGCCTGAAGCCGATGGCGCGCGTGCTCGGCATGGCCTCGGCGGCCGTGCCGCCGCGCATCATGGGCATCGGCCCGATCCCGGCGACGGAGAAACTCATCGCCCGGCTCGGCATCAAGGTCTCCGATTTCGATGTCATCGAGTTGAACGAAGCATTCGCGAGCCAGGCGATCGCCGTGCTGCGTGGCCTCGGCATCGCCGAGGACGCGGATCACGTCAATCCGAACGGCGGAGCCATCGCACTCGGTCATCCGCTCGGCATGTCCGGCGCGCGTATCGCCGGCACTTCGATCCGGGCGCTGGCCGAGAAGAAGGGCAAGCTGTCGCTCGCGACCATGTGCGTCGGCGTGGGACAGGGCGTCGCGGTCGCGTTCGAGCGCGTCTGATTCATTCAAGGGAACTCTGCGATGATCGCGGTGGTTGGCGCGACGGGGAACACGGGCCGCGCGGCCGTGAAGGAACTGCGCGCGCTCGGGGAAAATCCGATTTGCATCGTCCGCAACGGCGAGAAGGCGCGTGAGGTCCTCGGCACGGATGCAAATGTCGCGATCGCCGAGGTGCACGATCGCGTGGCGATGGAGAAGGCGCTGCAGGGGGTGAAGCGCGTCTTCGTCGTGACCGGTCACAATCCGCAGTCGGGCGAGCAGCAGATCAACGTTCTTGAAGCGGCCAAGGCCGCCGGCGCCGAGTACATCGTGAAGGTTTCCGGCGGCAAGGCGATGGCGACGGTGGATTCCGACACGCCTGTCGGACGCGGTCACCACGCCGTCGAAAACGCGATGCAGCAGAGCGGTCTCAAGTGGGTCATCCTGCGCCCGGGCTTGTACATGCAGAACACGCTCGGCCAGGCCGCGCTCATCAAGAACGAGAGCAAGATGGCGCTGCCTTTCGCTGCGGATCTTCCGCTCGCGTTCATCGACACGCGCGACGCTGGCGCTGTCGGCGCGCGCGTTGTGCGCGATGCGCCGAAATATGCGGGGCAGACGATCGAGTACACCGGCCGCCAATCGACTTATGGCGACTTCGCCAAGGATTTCTCCGAGGTGCTCGGCAAGACCGATCACCTACATCGCGGCGCCGTACGAAGCGGCCGAAAAGGCGATGAAGGCGCGAGGCCTGCCCGATTGGCTGATCAGCCATCAGCTCGTGATCGCGAAGCTCGCCGCGCAAGGCGGATTCTCGACCGAGCACGCGAAGCCGATCAAGGACATCCTCGGACGCGAACCGATCAGCACGAAACAATTCGTGCAGGATCACAAAGCCGCGTTCAGCTGAGGCACCGTTTCACGGCTGCTTCCCCGCGCGTTGAACGTTCGCGATCCGCGCGGGAACGCCGAACTCGTTGCGGCAGACCTCGGCAAGCGTGGCAATCCCCTCTCGAATCTCGTCGTGCGTCGGGCCCGCAAAACAGAGCCGCATCCGGGACCGGCTGTGCGCCTCGTCCGTCGACCACTCCGGACCGGGATTGATCGCGACCCCCGCCTTGAGTGAGGCCTGTGCGAGCAAGCGCGTGTCCACGTTGTCGGGAAGCTTCACCCAGAGGAAAATCCCGCCTCTCGGCTCGTCGAATTCCGCGGCAGTGCCGAACTGTTCGTTCAGTGCGTCCATCAGCGTATCGAGTTTCGCCCGGAGCCCACGCTTCAGTTCGGGGACGCGTTCGGTGAAATGCGGGGCGCAATATTCGGCGAGCACCATTTGCTCCAACGCCCCGGATCCGGCGTCGGTCTTGATCGCAAGCATGCGCGAGAGAATGTCCCAGCCGGCGACGATGTATCCGACCCGGAGCGCGGGCGCGATCGACTTCGAGAATGACCCGATGTGAATAACGTTGCCCGACTTGCTCATCGCGTACAGAGCGGGCGGGCGCTGGCCGTCCCAGATGAGATCAGCGTAACAGTCGTCCTCGAAGATCGGCACTCCATACTCTTCGGCGATCTTCAGGAGTGCGGCACGACGTTCCTGGCTGAGGATTGCGCCGGTCGGATTGTTCACGGTAGCGATCGTGTAGATGAATTTCGGCCGGACACCGCGGCGCTTGAGCGCTTCGAGTGCATCAGCGAGGGCATCAATTCGCATACCGTCTCGATCGAGCGGCAGGCCCAAGGCGTTAACGCCGAGCCGCATGAACCGCGTGAGCGTGCCCTGGTAATTGTCCCGCTCGCAGATGATGGTGTCGCCGCGCGAAAGGAACACGCCGTTGACCAAATCGAGTGCCTGCAGCGAGCCGGACACCAGTAAGATTTCATCGGTCGTGCAGACGATGCCTGCGTCGCGCTTGAGCTTCGTGACGAGAAACTCGCGCAAGGGGCGGTAGCCCTGAGGCCCGCTCTCCAACCCGTATTTCGCAAGCGTCGTGCCCTCCCGGGCGAGCACCGAAGCAGCCGCCGCCATCAGGTCGTCGACCGGGATTTGTTCAGGGTCGTTGTGGCCGCCCGTGAAATTGTACTTCGGCCAGCCCGTCCACTTCACAGCACCCGGCGGCAGGCCGGGCGCGAGCAGCGGCTCGAAATTGAACCGGCTTCCCTTCATCCACCGAGCCCGCTCGCCCGCGCCTGCTCAAGCGCCATCACAGCCCAATCCTTCTCGCCTTCGCCGCGCTTGACGGCGGCAGCGAGCCGGTCGCGCCACACCTGGCCCGAGGGGAGCGGCACGCCGACCGCATCGCCCGCAGCCAACGCAAGGTTTGCATCCTTCAACCCATTGACAGCCATCTGCCCGGCCTTGTCGTAACTCTGATCGACGATGATTTTGCCGTAGACCTTGTAGGCCGGCGCCGAGAACAGACCATCTGTCATCACGTCGTAAAAGACCTCCGGCGCCGTCTCGTACTTGCGCACCAGCGCAAAACCCTCGCCCATCGCCTCGATCGCACAGCCGAGCACGAAGTTGTTGGCGAGCTTGATCGCCGTTGCTGCGGCAGGTTCGCTTCCGGCTTCGAACGTGCGCCGCCCGATCGCGGCGAACAAAGGCTGACAGCGCTTCACTGCGTCCGTCGGGCCGCCCGCAACGACGCCGACGGCGCCGGCCATCACCTGCTCCGGCCGGCCGAGAATCGGCGCGGTGACGAGAATCTGGCCCTTCTCCTTGTGTTCGACGGTGAGGGTACGAATGATCCCGACGCCGTGCGTACCCGAACAAACGTGAATCCCGCCTTTCGGCAGCACCTCGAGCAAGCCGCCTTTTTGCAGAGCAACGCTTTCCACCGCCGCGTCGTCGGTGAGCATCGTGAATACGACCTCGCCGAACGTCGCGGCCGCGGCGATTGAATTCACGACTTTCGCGCCCGCGTCCGCGAGCGGCTTCGTCTTATCGGGCGTGCGGTTAAAGACGGCGAGCTCATGCCCGGCCTGGAGCATGCGAGTCGCCATAGCCTGGCCCATACGGCCAAGCCCGATGAATCCCACCTTCATGATCCGTCTCCGTCAGGTGAGCTGGCCACGCACCCAGTCGAGCTCGCGGCAGACGTACTCGACAATATCACCGGTCTTCAGGCTGTCCGGCAGCATGTCCCAGGTATAGGTCTCGACTTCGAGGTGGCGCGACAGCGGCTTCTGCTTGTGAAATTTGAGCGCATCCGCAATCGCAAAGCGCGTCGTGCGAAACTGACCAAGGTCGTCCAGGAACACCGGCACGTGGATGTGCGTGCGCCACTCGCGCGGTCCTGGGTCTTTCTCCCAGGCTGCGAATGCGTCCTCCAGATTAAGGTACTTGGTGAACTTGCCATTCCGCTTTTCGATCGTCTGTGTGAGATAGATTGTCTTCGAGTAGCGCTTGAGCGCGTCGACCACCTGTTGCGTTACTTCGGGCATGTGAAGTGCCGCCGCCTCCTGCAGCTTCACGATCGGAACGCCAGCGTCGACGAGCTTCTGCAGCGACTCCGTAATGTCCTCGTACTCCACGGCGAGATGGCAGATGTCGTAGACGATGCCGACGTGCTTGCGCAGCGCAGCGATCGCTTCGGCGATCGGTAGGCCGCTCATCTTTGCAAGCTTCTCCGCCGACGCGCCGGAATAGAGGTGGTTCGTGAAATAATCGACCGTCTCATCGGTCGTTTCCAGGAAGCAGTAAGGCTCGGGCTCTAAACCGAGCGTGACCGTGACACCGGTCTTGGCCTCAAGCTCGATGAGATGCTTCGTCACACGCAGGACGTTGTCGGTGTAGCTTTGGACGACGTCTGGACCCGTGACCCGCGGCTTGAAGCCGAGCGGCGAGGTCTGGATCGACGGAAACACATCTGCCGGCGCGATGTCGGCGACCACGCTTGCGACGTTCATCGTGTAGCGGGTTCGTTCTTCCGAACGCCAGTCCGGCTCGTACACCTGCTCCTTGACCACGTCCCCCTTGAAGTGGCCGTAGACGAACGCATTCACGGTGTAGAGGTACATGTTCTGATCGTCGAGGAACTTGCGAAGCTTGTCGCGCTCGGCCTTGCTGTTGACGAGCGTTTCCGCCGACTTGGCCGAGAGCCGCAGCGACACGCCGAAGCGCTGATTGCCGGCAAAGCGCTCCTTCACCTTCGGCACGTAGGTGTTGAGGCTCTGCCAGATCTGCTCCCAGTCGTCCGCCGGATGCACCAGCGTAGAATAGGTGAGGTGGCCGAGGCCCTTGCCGAGATCCATGGATTACTCCTGTTTTTTCCTTCGGCCGCTCAGGGAATGCGCTCGACTTTGCCGGACGCCGCCGAGCGCACGATCGCTTCGGTGACGGCCGAGCCGTGCACCATTTCTTCCAGCGTGATCGGGTAGGGCGGGCCGCCCTCGCAAGCCGCCGCGAACGCCTCGAGCTCAACGCGCGGCAGGTCCAGCGTTTCCGCCTGCCAGGTCTGGCGTTCGCCCTTCACCGGCTGGAATTGGCACGTTCCGAACAGCCGCTTGCGACGCTCCTCGGAAGATGCGCCGGCGACGTGCGTCACGCCCTCGAGCCGTACCCATCCTTTCGAGCCGAATACTTGGAAGCTGAAGCCGGCCCCCGTCGCGGTCATCGTGCCGAGGTAGCCGGACATTCCCGCCTTCATTCGGAAGAGAATTGAGGTCGTATCGTCGGACTCGATCTCGACGACGCGGCGGAAGCTTTGCGCAAAGACGTGATCGATCTCGCCGCAGAGGTCGATCATTCCGTCCACCGCATGCACGCCCATCGGCGTGAGTCCGCCGGCCGGTGTCTCATCCTTGTGCGCACGCCAGTGCGACGGCTTAAGCAGGAGTGCGTTGGGAAACGTCATTGTGGCTTCGACGTGCAGAATTGTCCCGAGCTCGCCCGAGCGGATCTGATTCCGCAGCTTGGTCATTTCCGGATGGAAGCGACGATTGTAGCCGAGGCCGAGCGTGACGCCGGCCTTCCGCACGGCGGCCACCGCATCGTCGGCTTCCTTTTTCGTGAGCGTAAACGGCTTTTCGCAGAAGACATGCTTCCCGGCTTTCGCCGCAGCGACCACCTGCTCATCGTGCATCGAGTGCGGCGTACAGAGAACGACCGCGTCGACTTCCTTATCCTTCAGGACTGCGTCGTAGTCGGCCGCCATCCGCAATTTGTGCTGTGCGGCGAACGCTTCGATTTCGGCCGTGCGCGTGCGAGTGGCGCCGGCGACGAAGCGAATCTTGTCGCTGTCCTGGACGGACTCGACGAGAGTCCGTCCCCACCAGCCCATGCCAACAATCGCCGCGCGGATCACTATTCTACCCTACGTGCTGGAGACGAACTCTCACATCCTCCAGGCTTGCATCGCGACGACGAAGCAGCAGATCGCCCAGAACAGCGGATACTCGGCGCCGCCGAAATTCCAGATCCACTTGCCCTGAGAGAATTTCCAGCTCGCCCAGGCGGCGACCAGCAGAAAGATGCCGGCGAGCACTGCGACGGGTGCGGTGTATATGCCGAAGACGAGGCCGATCGTGACGATGATCTCTATGACGAAGGCGCCATAGAGCCACAGGATCGGCGGATTCAGGCCGACCTTGCCCATGAAGTCCTTCACGAAGTCCTGGTTCTTGAATTTCACGAACAGGTGCGGAATGAAGAACAATCCGCACATGATCCTCAGGATGTTGAACCCGTTGTTCAGGTCGAAATTCTGAGCCCAGTTCATTTCCCTCCCCCACGCTCGAAGCTGCCGAGAACGTTCCGTCCCGGAGCAAGCCTAGCCGATTTTTACTTGGCTTTTTCCACCAGCGAATACCGGCCATCCGCCGCGAGCACATCTGCCACTGGCAGGCCGAGTTCCTTGCGCACGATATTGGTGCCGAGAACGAGCGCCACCATCTTGTAGTAGGCGTGGCGCCGGCTCATGCCCTCGCGGCCCATGCCGCAATCCGAGCTGATCACGAGCCGTTCCGCCGGAATGTACTTGAGCGCGCGGCGGATGTGGTCGGCGATCGCTTCCGGCCGCTCGACCTGCAGCGTGTGGTGGTCGATCACGCCGATCGCGACCTTCTTGTCCGTGATGATCTTGCCGAATAGTTCGAGATCCATGCCGTCGGCGCTGACCGACTCGAACGTGACGACGTCGGCATCCACCTTGTTCATCAGCTCGAGCGAATTCTTGTAGCTCTGCACCTCGGCGAACATGCGCTGCTGAGAGGGATTGCCCCAGCACGAGTGGCACCAGACCTCGGTCTTTGCGCGCAGGCCCTTCACCGTGCGATTGAACACCTCCACGCTGTAGGCGGGATTGATCACGTCGTCGACGATGTTGCGCGCCGCGAGAAGGTGGATCTGCGGCTCCTCGAACTGGATCGCGGCACAGCCGGCGTCGGCGATGTCGTGCAGTTCCTCGTTGAGCGCGTCGGCGATCGCCTCGATGCGATCGCGAATCGTCTTGTAGTGGCGATCCGAAACGGCGAACGCGACGAGCTCCGGACCGATCGTGCCGAATTTCACCGGCTTCGTCGTCAGCCGCTGCGCCGCCTTCCACATGGCCTTGTATTGCAGGTCCCCGCGGCCGACTTTCCCGGTGATCGGCGGCATGACGCGCGCCTCGAGGTAGTCGTGCAGGATGTGGCCGGGCGGAAAGCCCAGTCCGCCCTTGCCCGCGAGCGTCGGGATGGCGTTATGGCGATCAAAGCCGTCCATGTGGCGTGCCGGATATGACGTCCAGCTCATGCCGCCCACATCCGCGTCGAAATGCGCGTCGCCGTCCGTGACGATATCGAGACCTGCAAGTTCCTGCTGCTTCAGGTAGATCATCACCGCGTCCGTGTACTGGTCGCGGAACTGATTGGTCACCATCGCATCGAGGAAATTGCGCGTGCCGAGATTCTCCGTGTACCAGACCGGTCGCGGCAGCGACCCGGTGATCGTCGTCGGCAGCATGATGTCTTTGGTCGCGCGCAACATGATCTGAACGTCCCCTCCCGTGCCGCACTCGAGCTGCGGTTCTGGTTCCTGCGGCACCTCTACATTGTAACGGCCCGACTGTCAGCCGCGACGGCGTGCCTCGCGCTGCGCGAGGACAGTGGGCAGCGTCCATCCCACTTTGCCGCCGTTGACGCCGAAATTGCACGCAACCGTCAGTTCGCCTCGCCGCGAAACGCGGCCATTTCAAAGGTTTGTCGCGCGACTGGTCGCGGCCCGCGCCGCTGTGAATACTCACGGTACGGTCACCTTTGTTCTGCACCCTCAGCGTGGGTGGGACGAGAGTAAGCATGGCGGATTACGACGTCGCGATAATCGGTGGCGGGATCAACGGGTGCGGCATTGCACGCGACGCCGCGGGCCGCGGCCTGACGGTGTTTCTGGCCGAGCAAGGCGATCTCGCCTCGGCGACCTCCTCGGTTTCGACCAAGCTGATCCATGGCGGCCTGCGCTATCTCGAAAACTTTCATTTCCGCCTGGTGCGCGAATCCTTGCGGGAGCGGGCGCATCTGCTGACGCTGGCGCCCCACCTCGTCTCGCCGATGCGGTTTGTCCTGCCGCACGTTCGCGGCATGCGGCCGGCCTGGATGCTCCGAGCGGGATTCAGGCTGTATGACTGGTTCGGCACGGACGGGCGCCTGCCGCGAACGCGTGCGCTCGACCTCGCGGACGACCCGGCCGGCGCCCCGCTGAAATCGGGTTTCGGTCTCGGGTTCGAATATTCGGACTGTATTGCCGATGATGCCCGGCTCGTCGTCGCGACCGCGATCGGCGCCCGCGAAAAGGGTGCTGTCATTCGGCCGCGCGCTCGGTGCGCGGCCGCGCGGCGCGAGGATGGGCGGTGGCATCTCGTCATCCAGTCCGGCGGCAAGCGTGAGACGGTTACCGCGCGCGCCCTCGTGAATGCCACCGGTCCGTGGGTCGCGCGCGTAGTGGAAACCGTGCTCCGCCGGCGACCTGGCGCGCACGCGCGTCTCGTCAAGGGCAGCCATATCGTCGTCCCGCGTCTTCATGCGCACGACCGCGCTTACGTCTTTCAGAACGATGACCAGCGGTTCGTTTTTGCCGTCCCGTTTGCCGACGACTTCACACTGATTGGAACGACCGAAGTCGAGTTGCCAAGCAACACCTCAGAGGTTGCCGCGAGCTCGGAGGAGATTCTCTATCTCTGCAACGCGGCGAGCTCTTTCTTCCGCACGCAGGTCCGGCCCTCAAAGGTGAAGTGGACCTTTGCCGGCGTGCGTACGCTCGTCGACGATGGCAGTACCCGGCCGTCCGAAGTGACGCGCGACTACTGGATCGACGTCGACGCCCAGTACGGAGAGCCGCCGCTGCTGTCGATCTTCGGGGGCAAGCTCACGACCTATCGCGCACTCTCCGAGAAGGTCGTCGACCGGCTGAAACAGTGGCTCGTGATCGGTCCCGCCTGGACTTATCGCGAAGTCCTCCCCGGTGGCGATCTCGGCCAGGGCGGGGTCGAAGGCCTCATTGAGGAACTCCGCCGCGTGCATTCCTATCTGTCCGAGGCGCATGTCCGGCGGTTGGCTCGCAGCTACGGGACGCTCGCCTGGGGGCTGCTCGGCGACGCCAAGCGTCTCGAGGACCTCGGCGGGCGTATCGTCGCAAATCTGTATCAGGCCGAGCTCGCCCATTTGCGGGAAAATGAGTGGGCCGTTTCGGTCGAAGACGTGCTTTGGCGCCGGACGAAGCTCGGACTTGTCGCGTCCGACAGCGAGGTCGAGGCCCTGCACGCGGCGATGGCGAACGGCGCGTCCGGCCAACGGTCCCCGGCAGTTAAGGTTGAGCCGCGCTGACTTCCCCGCTAATCAGACCTCAATGAATGTCGTTGCTGATCGAGATTCGAAAGCCGCCGGCGCGCCGCGCGAATTCGCGCCGTGGAAGGATTTATCCCTCGCGCCGCTGATCCGTTTCGAGCGCGTGACGAAGCGCTTCGGCGCCGTCACTGCGATCGACGATCTGTCGCTCAGTATTTACGAGCGGGAATTCTTTGCGTTGCTCGGTCCGTCGGGCTGCGGCAAGACCACGCTGATGCGCTTGCTCGCTGGCTTCGAGACGCCGGCCGCGGGACGCGTCCTGCTTCGCGGTGAGGATCTGGCGGGCGTTCCCCCATACCGGCGACCGGTAAATCTGATGTTCCAGTCGTATGCTCTGTTCCCGCACATGAGCGTGTTCGACAACGTTGCTTTCGGCCTTCGTCAGGAGCGCACGTCGAGAGAAGAGATTGCCGCCCGCGTCGACGAGATGCTGAACCTCGTCAATCTCACGGGCCTCGAACGGCGAAAACCCGATCAGCTTTCCGGCGGCCAGCGTCAGCGCGTGGCGCTCGCCCGCTCGCTCGCGAAACGGCCGAAGGTGCTGCTACTTGATGAACCGCTTGCAGCGCTCGACAAGCAATTGCGCGAACAGACCCAATTCGAGTTGATGGAACTGCAGGTCAAGCTCGGCATGACGTTCATGATCGTCACGCACGATCAGGAAGAGGCTATGGCGGTGGCCGACCGCATCGCCGTGATGGAGCACGGCCGCATCGTGCAGATGGGGACGCCGGCGGAAATCTACGAGCAACCAGCCACACGCTACGTCGCCGAGTTCATTGGCGACGTGAATCTGATCGAAGCGAAGGTGAGTGGGCGTGACGACAGGGGACTCCTGCTGCAAAGCGAAATGATCGCTACGCCTCTGCGCGCCAGTGCAGATGAAAGTGTGGCATCAGGAACGGGCGTAACGATCGCGTTGCGCCCGGAGAAAGTGAGGATCACCGTCCGCAAGCCGGTAGACGCAGCCGAAAACACGGTGCGCGGGGTCGTCACCGGCATCGCCTATCTTGGCGACTTCTCCATTTATCGTGTGACCCTCG
The DNA here is from genome assembly GCA_963711595.1 of uncultured Alphaproteobacteria bacterium. Classification (GTDB taxonomy): domain Bacteria; phylum Pseudomonadota; class Alphaproteobacteria; order Rhizobiales; family Xanthobacteraceae; genus JAUSIF01. The sequence continues at coordinate 711,874 of CAVQER010000001.1, read as the reverse complement.
AGAACGGTGTGGTGTTCAAGGCGGCGCGTCCCAACATGACCCGCGTCAGCGATCAACCGATCGCCTGGAACGACAAGGTCTTTCTGAGTTGGACGTCCGAGGCCGGCGTTGTGCTGACGCATTAGGGCGAGGCGACGATGACCAGCAACACGGGCCTCGGCGGACGCGCGTTGATCGTGCCCGTTCCTTATCTTTGGCTCGCGTTCTTTTTTCTCATTCCGTTCCTGATCGTTCTCAAGATCAGCCTGTCGGATGATGTTCTCGCGCAACCGCCCTATGCTCCGGTTCTGGATTTCTCCGCGGGATGGGCGGGCCTTCGCGAGTTCGTGGCGGCATTTGATTTCGAGAACTACGCATTCGTTCTCACCGATCCGCTCTACGTGCAATCCTATTTGCAGAGTGTTGCAATCGCCGGTCTCTCGACCTTTATCTTGATGCTGGTCGGGTACCCGATCGCGTATGCGATGGCACGCTCACCGCTCGCGTGGCGCCCGATCCTGATCCTGCTGGTCATCCTGCCGTTCTGGACTTCGTTCCTCATCCGCATTTACGCTTGGATGGGAATTCTTGCGCGGGAAGGCATCGTCAATCAGTTGCTGGTCGGGCTCGGTCTCACCCAGGAGCCGCTGGAAATGCTGGCGACGAATTCCTCCGTCGTGCTGGGTATCGTCTATTCGTATCTGCCGTTCATGGTGTTGCCGCTCTATGCAGCGCTCGATCGTCACGACGAGTCACTCCTTGAGGCGGCCGCCGATCTCGGCGCGCCCCCGTGGAAAAGCTTCTGGCTCGTAACATTCCCGCTGTCGGTGCCCGGTCTCATCGCCGGGGCGTTGCTTTGCTTCATTCCGGCAGTCGGCGAGTTCGTGATTCCGGATCTTCTCGGTGGCTCGGATACGCTGATGATCGGTCGCACGCTCTGGACCGAATTCTTCGTCAATCGTTCGTGGAGCACCGCTTCCGCGATCGCGGTGCTGCTTCTGATCGTCCTCGTCGTGCCGATGGTGCTCTACCAGAACATCCAGGCGCGCTCGCTGGAAGCGGGACGTTGAGCCCAATGCGCAAGGGCCTCAACTTCTTCAATGTCACGTCGCTCGTGCTCGGCTTCGCGTTCCTCTATTTGCCGATCGTCCTCCTCGTCGTCTTCTCCTTCAATGATTCCCGTCTCGTCACGGTCTGGGGCGGCTTCTCGACCCGTTGGTACGCAGAGATTTGGCACAACCAGCCGCTCCTCGACGCCGCATGGGTCACCATCCGCGTCGCCCTTGTCTCGGCCACCGTCGCAACGATTCTCGGCACCCTCGCGGCGGTTGCACTGACTCGACTGGGACGATTTCCCGGACGTACTTTGTTCTCGGGAATGATCTATGCGCCTCTCGTGATGCCCGAGGTGATCACCGGCTTGTCGTTACTGCTTCTGTTCGTTGCGATCGATCTCGACCGCGGATTCTGGACCGTGACGCTCGCGCATATCAGCTTCACGATGTGCTTCGTCGCGGTGGTGGTTCAGTCCCGGCTCGTCAGCTTTGATCGCAACCTGGAGGAGGCGGCAATGGACCTCGGCGCCCCGCCGCTGCGGACATTCATGAGCGTGACGCTTCCGATTATCTTTCCGGCGGTCGCTGCAGGCTGGATACTCGCTTTCACGCTTTCCCTCGATGACCTGGTAATCGCGAGCTTTACGACCGGTCCCGGCGCGACGACGCTGCCGATGCGCATCTATAGTCAGGTCAGGCTCGGCGTGACCCCGGAAATTAACGCAGTAAGCACGATCTTTATTGCAGTAGTGACGTTGACGGTGATCACCGCGACGCTCGCGATGAAGCGTCAGATCATTTCCGGCGCACGCGCCGCCTGAGGTTCTGCAATGCCGATGCCTTATGTCCAATCCGTCGAACGGGCGCTGCAAAGCGGTATCGGCCAAGGCGGCATTCCCGGGCGCGCCTATCTCGATCAGCTTCGCCGCACCGAGGAGGCATTCGCCGACTTGCGGTCCGCCTACTCGAAGCGCTCGCTCCCGATTCTTCGGCTTCCCGAGAAGACGGACGACCTCGATGCGCTTGCCGATACAGCTCGCGCCCTCGCACAATCGAGCGACTTGGTCTTTCTCGGCACCGGTGGTTCGAGCCTCGGCGGCCAGGCGATCGCGCAACTCGCCGACTACGCCGTCCCCGGCCTCGACGCCCTGCGCGATCCGCCGCGCATTCACTTCCTCGACAATCTCGATCCGCTGACCTTCGGCAGGCTGCTCGAGCGTCTGCCCCTCGCGACCACGCGCTTCGTCGCGATCTCGAAATCCGGCGGGACGCCAGAGACGTTGATGCAGACGATCGCCGTGATAACCGCGCTCGAACGTGCCGGACTCGGTGGGAAGTTACCGGAGCATCTGATCGGACTTTCCGAACCGGGCGGGGCCGGCCGCAAGGGATTGCGTGCGCTGCTCGAGTCGAAAAATTGCCGCGTCCTCGACCATGACCCCGGTGTCGGCGGCCGGTTCTCGGCGCTATCGAACGTGGGCCTTCTGCCGGCGCTCGTGCTCGGTCTCGACGCGAAGGAAATTCGTGCGGGCGCGCGCGAGGTGCTTTCGCCGTTGATCCTCGGCAGGCCGGCGAAGGACATCGCGCCGGCCGTGGGTGCCGCCCTGTCGGCGGCAGCTGCCGCCGAAGGAAAAATGATTCGTGTCATGGTGGCTTACGCGGATCGTCTCGAGCGGTTTACGAAGTGGTGGGTTCAGCTCTGGGCCGAGAGCCTCGGCAAGAACGGCAAGGGCGCGGCACCCATCGCGGCACTCGGCCCCGTCGATCAGCACAGTCAGTTGCAGCTTTGGCTCGATGGCCCGCGCGACAAGCTTTTCACCGTAATCACGACAGGTATCGCAGGGACGGGTCCGCGCATGGAAAAGGTGCTGGCCGAAAGTGCGGGAGAACCGGGGCTCGGCGACAAGACCATCGGCGACCTCGTCGCCGCTCAGGGGCGGGCGACCGCCGACACGCTCGCCAAGAACGGCCGACCGGTCCGCACGATACAAGTCGAACAGCTCAACGAGCGCGCGCTCGGCGCACTGATGATGCACTTCATGTTGGAGACGGTCATCGCTGCGCATTTGCTTGGCGTGGATCCCTTTGACCAGCCAGCGGTAGAGCAGGGCAAGGTTCTGGCGAAGCAGTATCTCGCGGGCCGCGAATAGCGGATTTCGACCCCATGATCCGCGTCAACGACCACATCAGTATTGACGAGCGCGAGCTGGACGAAAGTTTCGTGCGTGCTTCTGGGCCCGGCGGACAGAACGTCAATAAGGTTTCGACCGCGGTGCAGCTCCGCTTTGATGTAGCGAATTCGGCCCTGCCCGATGACGTGCGGGCTCGGCTGCGAACGCTCGCGGGGCGGCGCCTCTCCAATGACGGCGTACTGTTGATCGTCGCCACCGCGCATCGTACCCAGGAGCGGAACCGCGCCGAGGCGCGCGAACGCCTGGTCGACCTGATTCGCAGGGCAGCGGAGCGCCCGGTTCCACGGCGGAAAACACGGCCGCCGAAATCCTCCAAGCGCCAGCGGCTCGACACGAAGAAACATCGCTCGCACGTAAAAAACTTGCGGCGGGTCCGCTCCTTCGACTGATCGGCTGCTATCACCGCAACTCACAACAGCTTGATAAAGGCGTGCAGTTCTCGCGCGGCCGGGATACGGACGGTACACTCGGAAGTCTCCGAGTCGGGAACCAAAATGCCCGTTCGTCAGCTCCCCGAAGCCGTCGTCAATCGCATCGCCGCGGGCGAGGTTGTCGAGCGTCCGGCTTCCGTCGTGAAAGAGCTCGTTGAAAACGCGCTCGATGCCGGTGCGCACAACATCGAAGTAGTGCTCGCCGGCGGCGGATCGCGCCTCATCCGTGCCACCGACGATGGCGCGGGCATGAGCGCCGACGATCTCGAGCTTGCCATCGAACGTCACGCCACGTCGAAACTCGACGGGGACAATCTCGAACTCGATCTCGACTCTCGGTTTTCGCGGGGAGGCGCTGCCTTCGATCGGTTCAGTCGCGCGCCTCTCTGTGACCACGCGTACGAAACGCGGGGCCAATGCAAACGAGATCGGCGTGGACGGCGGAAAGAAGTCGCCGGTTAAGCCCGCGCCGTTGGGCGAGGGCACCCGTGTCGAAGTGCGCGACCTTTTCTATGCGACCCCGGCCCGGTTGAAGTTTCTCAAGTCCGAGCGCGCGGAGACCGCGGCGGCAGTGGAGGCCGTGCGGCGGCTCGCGCTCGCCCGACCCGATGTCGGCTTCACGGTCGTTGCCGATGATCGCACGCCGGTCACCTACGCCGCGCGCGGCATTGATCACGAGGGACGGGTTGCGCGCATGGCTGACGTCCTCGGCGCGGAGCTGCGCGAGAATGCGGTTGCGGTGGACGGAGAGCGCGCTGGGGTTCGCGTGAGCGGTCTCGCGGGATTGCCGACGTTCTCGCGAGCGAACTCGCTTGCACAATATCTGTTCGTGAACGGGCGGCCGGTGCGCGACAAAGTGCTGCTCGGTTCGGTTCGAGCCGCGTATTCCGATCTTCTGCACGGCGACCGCCATCCGGTCGTGGCGCTGTTTCTCACGCTCGATCCGCGCGAAGTTGACGTGAACGTGCATCCGGCCAAGACGGAGGTTCGCTTCCGCGATCCCGGTCTCGTGCGCGCGCTCTTGATCCGCGCGCTGAAAGATGCGCTCGGCGCGGGTGCGATGCGTTCGGCCACGACCGGCGCCGATCGGCTTGTCGCGTTTGCGCGCCGCGGCACGCGACCGACCGTAGTCTGGCGCGGCGCGGCCGCGCCTGCCTTCAAGCCGGGACTTGCCGAGGAAGAGCAGGCGATCTTTTCCGCGTTGGCGGCGCCCTCTGCGGACGCGCGCGCGAATGTCGCTCCCGCGTTGCCTGAGCTGCTCGACAAACCGCTGGGTGCGGCACGCGCGCAGTTGCACGAGACCTATGTCGTCGCGCAGACCCGCGATGGATTGATCGTCGTCGACCAGCACGCGGCGCACGAGCGCATCGTTTACGAGAAGCTCAAAAGCGCGCTTGCGCGTGACGGCGTCAAAAGACAAATTCTTTTGGTGCCTCAAGTAGTTGAGCTTGATCCGGACGATGCTGCCGCGCTCGGCGAGCGCGCCGGCGATCTCGCCAAGCTTGGTCTGGTTGTCGAGCCGTTCGGATCCGGAGCTGTGCTCGTTCGCGAAGTGCCCGCACTTCTCGGCGACACCGACGCCGTGGGTCTCGTCCGTGATCTCGCCGAGCACCTTGCCGAGTGGGACGGGTCGCTTCCGCTCGAGCGCCGATTGCTTGCGGTCGCGTCATCGATGTCGTGCCACGGCTCCGTGCGAGCCGGGCGCCGGCTGAAGCCGGAAGAGATGAATGCGCTCCTGCGCGAGATGGAAGCTACGGAGAACTCGGGCCAGTGCAACCACGGCCGCCCGACCTACGTCGAGCTCAAACTGGAAGACATCGAGAGATTGTTCGGGCGTCGCTGATCTCATCGTCATGCCCGCGATTGTCGCGGGCATCCACGTCTTTGCGCAAAAAATCAGAAAGGCGTGGATGGCCGGGACAAGCCCGGCATGACGAGAAACGCTTCTCACGATCTTCGCAGGATCGTGATCTCTGTTTCGTCGTAGTCACGCCTCTCCAGCTCCTCGAAGCCCTCGGGCGGAGAGAATTTCGCACTCGTCGCCTCCTCGACGACTATGATTGCTCCGTCGACCAACCAGCCGCCATCACGTGCGCTGGTGAGCGCCTTTTCAGCCAAGCCCCTCTCATAGGGCGGGTCGCAGAACACAAGCGAGAACGGTTCGACCGGATGCGCGTCGCCGAGCCTGGTCGCGTCGCGCCGAAACAAACGCGTGACTCCGCCGAGCCCAAGCACATCGACGTTCTCGCGGATGATCGCGCGACCCTCCGCGAAATCCTCGACGAACAGGGCAAAACGCGCGCCGCGCGAAATGGCTTCAATGCCGAGCGCGCCCGTACCAGCAAAGAGATCCAGAACCCGCGCATCCGCGATCGGATCGCCGTGCGCGTGTACAAGAATATTGAAGACCGACTCGCGCAGCCGGTCGGACGTGGGGCGGATCGCGTTGGAGGTTGGCCCTTTCAGTGTGCGGCCGCGAAATTTGCCGGCGACGACGCGCATGTCACCGCCCGCGCCGCGAGCGAGGCGCTCTGCCTACGCCTTTACGCTGCGGCCGGCGCAAGGGCGGGGCCGAAACTCTTACCTTCGGCGCTGGCGCGTCGGCCCGCGCCGCCCTTAGGATCGGCGCTTCCGCTGGCGCCGGCTCCCGCAACGGCGCCGTAAAATCGACTCCCGCTTCCCGTGCAAGTCGCTCGCTGAGCTGTTCTTGCAGCGTACGCATCTTGACCTCTTCTACGGCACCCGGAGCGAGTTCGGCGAGCTGGAACGGACCGTAGGAAACACGGATGAGCCGGTTCACGTGCAGACCGATCGAGCGCAGCACGTTGCGGACCTCACGGTTCTTGCCCTCGCGCAGTCCGATAGTGAGCCAGACGTTTGCCCCTTGTTGACGATCGAGCTTCGCGTCCACAGGGCCGTAGGAAATACCATCGACGGTGACACCGTGCTTCAGGCGATCGAGGTCCTCCTGCGTCGCCTTACCGTTGGCGCGTACGCGATAGCGCCGGAGCCAGCCGGTTTCCGGCAGCTCAAGAGCGCGTTTCAGGCCTCCGTCGTTCGTCAACAGCAGCAAGCCCTCGCTGTTGAAATCGAGTTGGCCGATACTTACGAGGCGAGGCAATCCGGCCGGCAGCGTCGCGAATAACGTCGGGCGGCCCTGCGGGTCACGGCTCGTCGTGAGCAAGCCGCTCGGCTTGTGATAGCGGAACAGCCGCGTGCGCTCGCGCATCGGCAATGGTTTGCCGTCAACGGTTACTTCGTCGCGCCGGGACACGTTGCGAGCCGGGCTGGTCAGCGTCTCCCCGTTCACCGCAACGCGACCTGCGGCGATCCAGCTTTCCGCCTCGCGCCGCGAGCAGAGCCCGGCGCGCGCCATCACCTTGGCGATGCGCTCGGCCTCTTGCGGGCCTGATTCCGGCTTGCGGGCCATGGGCTTCCGTGCGAGTTCGGCGCCCGCGCCTAGCATGCCGCTGACCCCGGAGACGAGCATGGCCGAGCCGAATTTCATGGACCTTGCGCTGGCCGAGGCGGAAGCCGCGGGCAAGCGGGGCGAGGTGCCGGTCGGTTGCGTCGTCGTGCAGGCGGGGCATGTGATCGCCAGTGCCGGCAACCGCACACTCGCCGACAAGGATCCGACGGCGCATGCCGAGCTGCTGGCGCTACGCGAGGCCGCGAGTGCAATCGGCGAAGAGCGGCTTACCGGATGCGATCTCTATGTGACGCTCGAGCCCTGTGCCATGTGCGCGGCCGCGATGTCATTCGCGCGCGTTCGTCGACTGTATTATGGCGCAGCCGATCCCAAGGGCGGCGCCGTGGAGTCCGGCGTGCGCTTTTTTTCGCAGCCGACCTGTCATCATCGGCCCGAGATATATGCCGGAATCGGCGCAGCTGGTGCCGCGGCGCTGTTAAAGGAATTCTTTCGCGCGCGCCGCTAACCTCTTCAAAGCTCGAGCAGGGTGCCGAGCTTCGACTTCACTTCATCCTTGATCGGTTCCGAGGCACGCAGGATTGGCGTCGCTCGGAAGAAATCCAACATGCCGAACGCGCTGACGTTGGGCTGCAACAGGATTTCCGGTGCGCCACTCTTCAACTTTTCGCCGACGATCGCGTGCGCCATGATCCCGATGGTCGCGAACAGCGCCTCGAACGGGCTGGGAATGTCGCCGCTCCGATGCGTCGGACCGCCAGTGACATCGACCGCGACGACGATGTCAGCCTTTCCCCGCAAGAGATCGAACGGCAAGGGATTCGTCGTGCCGCCGTCGACCAGCACGCGGCCTTCGCGCTCGACCGGGCGGAACAAGCCCGGAACCGCGATCGACGCCGCGAGCGCAGATCGCAACCGCCCCGAGCCGATTACGACCTCCTTTCGCTGCCAGAAGTCCGTCGCGACCGTGACGAGTGGCGTCGGGAGCGCCGAGAATTCCAGGGGAATATTGGCGGGCAGAAATCTTTCGACGAAGCCTTCGGCGTCCGCGAGAACCGGATTGCCCGTGGCAAGCAGATCGACCATCCGTCCGACCCGGACCGAGAGCAGCCGCCGCATGACCTCGCCGCGGTCGCGCAGCAAACCGACAACGTAGGCGCGGATCTCCTTCGCAGGCATGCCGGCCGCGTAGCCTGCGCCGATCAGCGCACCGAGCGAAGCACCCGCGATCGCTGTCGGCCGCACACCCAACTCGTCGAGCGCCTCCAGGATCGGTATGTGCGCTAGTCCGCGTGAACCGCCCGCGCCGAGCGCGATCGCGACAGAACGCGGCGTGGCGGAAGTCACCCCGGCATTCCGGCGCGGCGCGCGAACCGTGCGGCGGTCGCGACCAGCGGCCGTACGGCGTCGCCCCGAAGCGCAGCGTGAATATTGGCCGCGGTACCGTCGCGCACGCGGCCCACCACGCCCTGCACGATCGCAGCGAGCCGGAAGAAATTGTACGCCATGTAGACATCGATCTGTCCGCGTGGATCGAGACCGGTCCGCGCTACATACGCATCGACATACTGATCGCGGGACGGAATGCCGAGCGACGCGAGATCCCGCTCATAGAGTGTCGCAAATCCGCCAGCCGTCGGCATTTCCCAAGGCATCAGGTGATACGTAAAGTCTGCGAGCGGGTCGCCGAGCGTCGACAGTTCCCAGTCGATCACGGCGATCACGTCCGGGCGATCCTTGGCGATGATCATGTTGTCGAGGCGGTAGTCGCCATGCACGACGCGTACCGCGGACTGGCGCGGAAGATGCTCCGGGCAGCCACGCGGCGAACTGATCCATGTCCGGGATTTCCTGTGTCTTCGACGCGACGTACTGTTTCGTCCAGCGCGCGACCTGCCGCGCCATGTAGTCTTCGCCTTTGCCGTAATCGGAAAGGCCGATCTCCGCCGGGTCGAACATGTGCAGCCGCGCGATGGTCTCGCCCATCGAGCGATAGACGTCACCGCGCTCGGCGACGCTCGAGGTCGGCATGTGCGGCTCCCAGAACACGCGGCCGTCGGCATAACCCATCACGTAAAAAGCGGTGCCGATAACGCCGTCGTCCTCGCAGAGCGCAAGCGGCTCCGGCACGGGAAAGCCGCGCGGATAGAGCGCCGATATGGCGCGAAACTCGCGGTCGACCGCGTGAGCTGAAGGCAGGAGTTTTCCCGGAGGCTTGCGCCGCAGCACGTAGCGCCGGTTCGGCGTGATCAGGAGATAGGTCGGGTTCGACTGTCCGCCTTTGAACTGCTGGACTTGCAGCGGGCCGGCAAAGCCGGGAAGCCGCTCGCGCAAGTAAGCTTCGAGACGCGACGTGTCGAACGCGAGGGCCTGCGCGACTTCCGTGGTGCCCGTATAGGCCGCTTGCCGGTCGAATTGGTTCATGGCCGGAACCTACCGCGCGCTGCTCCAAAGGCAACGCCCGATCAATCGAGCGAAAGTTTCATCCCGCACGGGACGAGTCCGCTCATGTGCGAAGGAACGGCAGCAGCGCCGCGAGCGTGTCCTCGGGGTTCTCTTCGGCGAGAAAATGCCCGCAATCGATTGCCTTGCCGTCCACGTGCCGCGCCCAGCGGCGCCAAACCTCGAGCGGCGGCTCGCCGGCGGAAGGAATTCCGCGCGCGCCCCACAGGGCCAACACAGGGCATTCGATCTTGCGGCCGGCCTTCACGTCGGCGTCGTCGATCGAGACGTCGGTCGATTGACCGGCGCGATAGTCTTCGCAGGTCGCGTGCAGGCGCTCCGGTTGCGCGAAGAATGCGCGATAGTGGTCGAACGCACGCGGGTCGAAGATCGAATTCGTCTCCCCGCCATTCCAGGCGAGCATCTTCCATTCCATGTAATCGATCGGTGCCTTTCCGATCAGCATCTCCGGCAACGGATAGGGTTGCGCGAGAAACGTCCAGTGGAAAACTTTCATTGCGCGCCGCGCGTTCATTGAGTCCCACATTTCCCAGGTCGGAACGATGTCGAGCGTGGACAAGCGCGTTACCCGGTGCGGATGGTCGAGCGCCAGCCGATAGGCGACGCGGCCGCCGCGATCGTGACCGACGACGGCAAACTTCGCGTGGCCGAGCTTCTCCATCGTCTCGACCATGGCCAGCGCCATCGCGCGCTTCGTGTAGGGCGAGTGGTCCGGTGCGGACTTCGGGGCGTCGCTCTGCCCGTAACCGGGAAGATCCGCGAGGATGAGCGTGTGCTGCTTGGCAAGTGCCGGCGCCACGCGATGCCACATCACATTTGTTTGCGGGTAGCCGTGCAGGAGCAGGACGGGTGAACCGCGCCCACCGATGCGGACAAAGATCTTCCCGGCGCTCGTCTCGATAAAGCGGGATTCGTAGCCGGGATAGAGGTCGGCCAATTCAGGCATTTGCCGATCCTAGCGCGTCAACGCCCGCCAGCCGATATCGCGCCGGCAGAAACCCTGCGGCCAGTCGATCCGATCGACCGCCTCGTAGGCGCGAATCTGGGCTTCCTTCAGCGTGCTGCCGGTCGCAGTGACGTTGAGCACCCGCCCACCCGCCGCGACCAGTCGGGCGCCGTCGCGTTTGGTGCCTGCGTGAAAGACGGTGACGCCTTCGACATCGTTCGCTCGATCGATGCCGCGAATTTCCGAACCGGATTGATATGCGGCCGGGTATCCCTTTGTCGCAAGCACCACCGTGATCGCATGATCGTCACGCCAGCGGACGCTCACTTTGTCGAGGGTGCCGTCACACGCCGCGAGCAGCAACGTGAGCAAGTCGTCCTTCAGGCGGAGCATCAGAACCTGACATTCCGGATCGCCGAAGCGGACGTTGTACTCGATGAGCTTCGGCCCCTCGCGCGTAAGGATCAGCCCGGCGTACAGCACGCCGCGATAAGGCATGCCCGCACGCGCCATTGCCCGCGCCGTCGGACGCACGATCTCCTCGAGCGCGCGCTGCTCCAGCGCTGGTGTCATCACAGGCGTAGGCGAATAGGCGCCCATGCCGCCGGTGTTCGGTCCCCTGTCACCGTCGAAGACGCGTTTGTGGTCCTGCGCAGAAGCGAGCGGTGCGATCTTCTCGCCATCGATGAGACAGAAAAAGCTCGCTTCCTCGCCTTCGAGGAATTCCTCGATGACGACCGGCGCATCGCGGCCCATGGCGAATACTTCATCGAGGGCGCCGAGCGCCTCGTCCATCGTCATCGCCACGATGACGCCTTTGCCCGCATGCAGGCCGTCGGCCTTCAGCACGATCGGCGCACCGTGCTCGCGGATATGCTTGCGCGCCGCTTCCGCATCGCGGAACTCGGCGAAGCGCGCAGTCGGAATCTTGTTGTCGGCGCAGATGTGCTTCGTAAAGCTCTTCGAGCCCTCGAGCTGCGCGGCCTTTGCCGACGGACCGAAAACTTTGATGCCGGCCGCTTCGAGATGGTCGGCCATTCCGGCGACGAGCGGCGCCTCGGGTCCCACGACGACGAGATCAATCTTTTCGGACCTGCAGAACGCTTCGACCGCCGCATGATCGGTAATCTTGAGGTCAACGACTTCCGCATCCTGTGCGATTCCGGGGTTGCCCGGGGCGGCGTAAAGTCTGGTGAGCAGGGGGCTCGCGGCGAGCTTCCAGGCCAGTGCATGCTCGCGTCCACCGGAGCCGATCAACAATACCTTCATCAGAAAATTCCAATGGGCACTTCGCGCGGGCGCGCTGATGTAGCATAGAAGCCGCAGGACCCAGGGCGCCCCATGGCCGCATCCACAGAAGCGCGCACCAATCTGCCGGAGATCACCGTCTCCGAGCTCTCCGCCAACATCAAGCGGTTGGTCGAGGACAACTTTGCCTATGTGCGCCTGCGTGGTGAGATTTCCGGCTTTCGCGGACCGCATTCGTCGGGCCACTGCTATTTCTCGCTCAAGGACTCGAACGCGCGCATCGAAGCCGTTGTCTGGAGAACCACCTTCGCGCGATTGCGCTTCAAACCGGAAGAGGGACTGGACGTTGTCGCGGTCGGTAGAATAACGACCTACCCGGGCAAATCTTCGTACCAAATTGTCATCGACAGCCTGGAGCCGGCCGGCGCGGGCGCTCTCATGGCGCTGCTTGAGGAGCGCAAAAAGAAGCTTGCTGCGGAAGGTCTGTTCGACCAAGCGCGAAAGAAGGCCTTGCCGTATCTGCCACGCGTCGTCGGCGTCATTACCTCGCCGACCGGCGCGGTGATCCGCGACATCCTGCATCGGCTCAACGACCGCTGTTCTTGCCGCGTGCTTGTCTGGCCCGTGCGAGTTCAGGGCGAGACCTCTGCTGCGGAAGTCGCGGCCGCGATCGCCGGTTTCAACCAGTTCGCACCGAACGGCCCGATCCCCCGGCCCGATGTGCTGATCGTCGCGCGCGGCGGTGGCTCGCTCGAAGATCTTTGGAGTTTCAACGAGGAGATCGTCGCGCGTGCAGCAGCTGCGAGCAAGATCCCTCTTGTTTCGGCAGTTGGTCACGAAACCGATTTTACCCTGATCGATTTTGTCTCCGATCGTCGCGCGCCCACGCCGTCGGCGGCGGCGGAAATGGTTGTGCCGGTACGCACGGAGCTGCTCGCAAACGTGCGTACGTGCGGCGCGCGCCTCAGCGGCTCCGTGTTTCGCTTGGTCACGCGCCTGCGCAATGAGGTACGCGGGCTCGCGCGCGGTCTGCCCTCCGCCGACGAGGTCCTAGCGCTTCCGCGGCAGCGTCTCGATTCCGCGACCGCGCGCCTGCCGCGCGCTTTGCGCGCGAACGCGCACGCCCACCGCGTTCAGCTCGCAAGGGCCGCCGCACACCTCAGTCCGTCTGTGTTGCGCAACCGGCTGCATCGATGGCGCGATCGCTATGACTCGCGCGCCAAGCGCTTGCAGCCCTGCGCTCGCGCGAGTCTCGACCGTCTGGGCAAACATCTCGCCGGCCTGCAACGCATTCTCACGGCGCTGAGCTATCAGGGAGTGCTCGCGCGCGGTTTCGCGCTTGTGCGTGACGCGGCCGGTGAGCCGGTTCGCTCGGCCGGCGCGGTGTCAACGAACGATCCGCTTGAGATCGAATTTGGCGACGGCCGTGTTCCCGCCGTCGCAACGGGCGGTCCCGCGGCCCGCAAGCGCCGCAACCCTGACAAGCAAGGGCAGGGCAGCCTTTTCTAAACCGTGCTGGTGCAATCGTGATCGGCGGGCGCTGGCCACGGCGGCACAGCCGAATTATCTTGCCTTGCACCCGATTTTTGCGGCACCAAGGGACTGATGAACCGCTTCGAGCGCATACCGCTGGCGGCCGGCGAGGCCGAATTGCGCTATCTCGACGGCGACTACCGGATCGTGCGGCCCGGCAGCTACGTGCGCTGTGCGGTGAGCGGCGTCCCGATTCCCCTCGACGAATTGAAATACTGGAGTGTCGATCGCCAGGAAGCCTACGCGACCCCCGAGGCAGTCCTGCGCCGTTTCCACCCCGAAACCAGCCGCCGCTGAATTATTTGCGCGCCTTCGCGAGCGCGCGCTCCAGCAAGGCCCGCATCGCGTCAGGATCGGCGAATTCCAGCTGCACCGGCAGCGTCTGTGCCGCAGCCGCAAGGTCGTTGAGCGACGGCTCGCCCTGCATCCTGGCGAGATCCTTCTCGGTCGTTACCGGTTGCAAGCCGCGCGTCTTCGCGCTCGCAAGCATCTCTTTTGCCTCGCGAACCGAATAGCGGTGGTGGTCCGGAAACGGGCGAGCCTCGACGATGGTGGCGCCGAGCCCTCTGAGCGTCGCAAAGAACTTTTCCGGATGACCGATCCCCGCGAAGGCGAAAAGCTTCCGGCCGGCGAGCGTGGCCGCAACGCGCCTGTCAGGCGTTAGCCTGGCCATGAGGGTCGGCACTCCTCTAGCGGTCGCTCGTTTTAAAACCCGGTCGGCGCCGCTGCCTTCGCCTACTCGAACGACGAGGTGAGCGCGCTCGACCTGCATATCCAGCGGCGCACGCAACGGTCCGGCCGGGAATACGGCGCCGTTTCCGATACCGCGGGCTCCATCGACCACCAGCACCGATAGGTCTTTCTGCAAATCCGGATTCTGGAATCCGTCGTCGAGTACGAGCACCGTCGCCTCGTGTTCGGCCGCGAGCGCGGCACCTGCAACCCGATCGCGTGCAATGACCGTCGGGAAGGCGCGGGCGAGCAATAGCGCCTCGTCGCCGATCTCCGCCGCTCGATGCCGCTCAAGCTCAACGACGATCGGACCGCGATTGCTCCCGCCGTACCCGCGCGAGAGAAACACGGGTCGTTCGCCTTTGGCCGCGAGGAAATTCGCCAGTGCCAGCGCGGTCGGGGTCTTGCCTGCGCCACCGAGCGTCAGGTTGCCGACGCAAATGACGGGCACCGCCGCGTGCTTGCCCGTCCGCCGCATCCGTGCGGCCGCTGCCGCGCCATAGATCGCCGCCAGCGGGGAAAGCAATTTTGCGACGATCCCTGGCGGCTCGAAATGAAAGCCGGGCGCGCGCATCTCAGCCCAGCCGGAGCTGCACGAGGTAGGGTTCGATCGCCTTCACGGTGCGCTCGAGCGCGCCGCCGAGCTTATCGACGGTCGCGTGCGCGGATGCCGCCATCGACCGGACCAGCTCTGCATCGTCGAGCAGCAGAGCGATGCTTTTCGCGAGCGATTCCGCGTCCGTTACGGTTGCAGCTCCGCGGTTTCGATTGAGCTGCGCGTAGATTGCCGAAAAGTTTCCGACATGCGGCCCGTGCAGGATCGCGCGATCGAGCTTCGCGGGCTCGATCGGGTTCTGTCCTCCATGTCGCACAAGCGAACCGCCCATGAAAACGATCGGCGCGATGCGATAGAAGAGCCCTAACTCGCCGATTGTGTCCGCGACGTAGATTTCCGTGCCCCGATCCGGCACGTGCCCGCGCGAGCGCATGATCGGCACGGCACCCATCTGCTCCGCGAGGTCGACGATCTGCGCACCGCGCTCGGGATGCCGCGGTGCGATGACCGTAAGCAGGCTCGGCACGAGACGGCGAACGCGCAGATGCGCATCGATGATGATCGCTTCCTCGCCCGGATGCGTGCTCGCCGCGAGCACGATCGGTCGGTTGCGCATGGATCGCTCGAGCGCGGAAAGCTGCGCAGGCTCCGCCGGCGGTGGCGGAGTGTCGAACTTCAAGTTTCCGGTGGTGACCACCTGCTTCGCGCCGAGCTGCTCGAAGCGCTCGGCAATGTCGGACTCCTGCGCGAGACAGAGATCGATGCGCGAGAGCAGCGCCTTGGCCGTCCCCCGCGCCATTCGCCAGCGGCCATACGAGCGGTCGGACAGGCGGCCATTCACGAGCACGAACGGAATGCCGCGCCGCCGCCCCTCGGTGATGAGGTTCGGCCAGAACTCGGATTCGGCGATCAGCGCGAGATTGGGACGCCAGTGGTCGAAGAACGTTTCGACGAAGTGCGGGACGTCGAGCGGGACGAACTGATGCAACGCTCCATCCGGGAGACGCTGGGCAGCGAGCCGTGCGGCGGTCACCGTGCCGGACGTCAGCAGCACGGAAATGCCGCGGGCGCGGATGCGCTCGAGCAGCGACAGCACGGAAACGAATTCACCGACGCTCGCCGCGTGTACCCAGATCAGCGGTCCCGGCGGCCGCGGAAGACTCGGGATGCCGCGTCGTTCGCCCATGCGTTGGGCGTCTTCCTTGCCCCGCTTCAGGCGCCAGTTCAGCAGCGGGGTTGCGAGCGGCGCCGCCAAGGCCGTCACGGCGCGGTAGAGCCGGAGCGTGAACGGCAGGCGCGCCTTACCCGGCATTGCGCGCGCTCCCGCCCGCACCCCGCCCGACAAGCTCCTCCGCCCGCGCCGTAGCCTTGTCGAGGCGGATCTTCACGAGCGCCCTCGCAGCTTCGAGTTCCGCATCGTCTGCGTCCGGTGAAACTTCTATGCGGTCTCCGACGACCATCGCGGCCGGGCCGAACGGCAAATGCACGCTCGCGCGATCCCAGCTGTTGGCCAAAAATCGGTTCCTGGTCGCGATCGCGATCGGAAATATCGGCCGCTGGGAATAGCGAGCGACCGTGACCACCCCAAGGCCGGCCACCCGAGAAATCTTCGGCACGTCGGCCGTCATCGCCACGGTGATCCCCGACTTCAACGTATCGATCGCGATCCTTGTCGCCGACATCCCGCCCTTGCGCAGGAAGTCGCGGCCATGCGAGCCGGATCCGCGAATGGTTCCGACGCCGAACGCCTCCGCTGTAATCGCGTTGATGTCCGCATCCGCGTGCCGGGAGATCATTACCTTTCCCTGGTGGTGCGGTTTCATGACGAACGGCATCAGGAAATGCTGACCGTGCCAGAACGTCAGGATGAACGGAATCTCGCCGTCCACCGTGTCGTAGATATTCTCAGGCTCGAGCGTCAGCGACGAGGTATTCCACACGAGCCGCAGGTAGGCCGCTAGGGTACGGCCCAGTGCGACCTGAAATGGCCGCGATCCGCGAAGCTTCTTCCATACAATACGCATCGAGCGGGGTTCAGCGCGCCTTGCGCGTGATGTCGGTTTCCGGATCGAGAAGCCGGTGCAAGTGCACGATGAAGTACCGCATCAGGGCGTTGTCGACGGACTGCTGCGCCTTGGCTCTCCAGGCAGCATGGGCCGCCGCGTAATTCGGATAGACACCGACGATATCAAGCTTTTCGAGGTCGCGAAACTCGGTCGTGTCGAGATTCACGAGCTCTCCGCCGAATACGAGGTGCAACAATTGCTTCTGCGGCTGCTGGGCAGATCGGCTCATCGCTTGATGTCCTTGACATTCACGCGGTCTCGCGCCGCAGAATTTTTCCGAGAGACGCAACCAGGATCGGATGAATAGCGCTGCCTGCCGCGACCAGCGGCGGGTGCTCCATATCCGGGCGATCGTAAACGAGCCTTGTACCCGCGTCCGTGCTGAGCACGCCGCCCGCTTCGTGCACGAGGAGATCCGCCGCCGCAAGATCCCAGTCGCGGCTGCGTGCGCTGGCGAGGGCGACATCGACCTCGCCCGAAGCAACACGGGCGAAACGCAGCGCGAGCGAGTGAATGCGCGGCACGATCTCGAACCGAGGGCCCGCCTTGAGCAGAGCATCGATCGTCGAGCGCGGCCCAGTGATCCTCGCTGCGGAAAGCGAAGAAGTACTGCTGACTGTGATCGGCGTGCCATTGCGTAAGGCGCCGCTGCCAGCGACTGCGACGAACATTTCGTCGGTCATCGGCGCATGCACGACCGCAACGATAGGACGTCCTTGTTCTACGAGAGCGACCGCAATCGACCAGTCCGGAAGTTTCTTGATGAAGGATCTCGTGCCATCGATCGGGTCGACAACCCATCGCCGCCGATGCGCGTGGCCGGATTGTCCGGCCAACTCTTCCGACTGCCACCCGTAAGCTGGAGCGACCGCGCGGAGCCGCTCGCGCAGCAGCGCATCGACTGCGATATCGGCGTCCGTTACCGGCGAATCGAATTCCTTCTTCCAGGATTTGACGCCCTTGTTGAGCATGGAGAGTGCGAGCTTGCCGGCCTCAGCGACGGCCACCTCGAGAGCGCGCGCGGCCTCCGCCGCCGCCAATTCGCCGGACTCGTTCTTGGCTAACGGGACCTTGCCGACACCGTTCATTCCTGCCGTCTACGGGTCGCACGTGTTCGGCGCAAGCGCCGCGACCGCGCAGTGATGGGCGATTAACCAGGCCCCTTAAGTCAATCCTGCCGAATTTCTGCCATCGTCCACCCAAGCCGGAACAAAAAAAGATTCCGGCGGGGGAGTTGAGATTGAGGCGTCAAATTGCGGCAGGCGCAAGCCTGCCCGCCGGGTCGAGCCGCAATGCGCGGCTCGACCCGCGCACCTTGCCGATCCGCTTTTCGGCCGACGATGCGAATGCCGACGGCCGCACGCGCACGATCGAAATCGATCGTGAGAGGGTGCTGCTTTCGCGCACGGTGCACGGCGTATTCATGCGCCTCAACTTGCCGCTCTCCGCTTTTCTTGGCGTTGCCGTGCGGCTGATGCCTGCGGGCGAGCGTCGGGAGGAGGCGGTCGCGATTGTTCTCGAACATCGCGACAACAATCTGAGCGTTCCACTACACGTGGCTGACGACACGGATTACCTGATCGCAGACTGGCAACTGTGGGCAAAAGCGCTCGGCAAGAAACTGCTTGTCGCCGAAGGTGATGGCTCGCTGCGTGAGCCGTTCGAGACGCTTGGCTTGTTGACGTTGGGTCGCGTCGGCGACCGCCGCAAGCGGCGTACCGCCCTGCGTTCACGCCGTCCGAAAGCTTTTGGCCGTCGCTCCCGTACTCGCTCGATGGACAAGATGGACGTCCACCGCGGGGAGCGCGAAATCATCGCGCCGGAGTAAGCCGACTAGCGGGCGAGCGCGTCGAGCGCGAGCCCAACGAACAAAAGCAGCCCCGCGTCTCGGTTCGATCGAAACAAGCGGAGGCAAAGCTCCGGATTGTTCACCTCGATTTTTCGGATCTGCCACGCGAGGTGAAGGGCAAAGGCGAGGGCGCCCACGTATGCAATGACGCCACCGCCGCAGAGAAATATGCTGATCGTGACGAGCGCTACTGCGGCCGCGTAGAAAATTGAAAGCGCGGCCTTCGTTTCGAGCCCGAACAGGCGCGCGGTCGATCGCACGCCGATCACGGCATCATCCTCGCGATCCTGATGCGCGTAGATCGTGTCGTAGCCGATCACCCATGCGATCGAGCCGGCATAGAGAACGAACGCCGCGAAATCCAGGCTCCCGAACACGGCCGCCCAACCCATAAGCGCGCCCCAAGAGAACGCGAGACCGAGCACGAACTGCGGCCAGAACGTTACGCGCTTGGCGAACGGGTAGAGTGCAACAATGGCAAGCGACGCGATTCCGGTCGCAATCGCGAACGAATTGAGTTGCACTAGGATGACGAAGCCAATCAGTGAGAGCGCGATAGCGAAAACGAGCGCTTGGGCGACGCTGATCTGACCAGACGGAATCGGCCGCGACCGTGTGCGTGCAACCTGCGCGTCCACGTCACGGTCGATGATATCGTTCCATGCGCACCCTG
Source organism: uncultured Alphaproteobacteria bacterium (assembly GCA_963711595.1). GTDB lineage: Bacteria > Pseudomonadota > Alphaproteobacteria > Rhizobiales > Xanthobacteraceae > JAUSIF01. Next base: position 692,724 of record CAVQER010000001.1, on the reverse strand, counting down.
CGCCGCGCATGATGACGGCGCCCGCGCCGAACAACGCGAGCAGCCGCGCATCCGGCCGAGGCGCATCCGTCGCGACCGCCGCGAGCGCGGTCGACCACCAGCACGGCAGCAGCAGGAGCCAGGAGCCGATCGGCCGGTCCATTCGCGCAAGCCGCAGATACGGCCGCGCCCATTGCGGCGCCGCGCGATCAACCCAATTGCCCGTAGAGTCGGCGACCGGAGCGAGCGATGGCTCGCCGCGGCCATTCATTGACGAAGGACGTTGCCGGTCAGCGTATCGAACACGCCGCTGCCGCCTCCGACTTCCGGCGGCGGTCCGCCAAACGGCGAGCTGCCAAGCGCTCCGCTCAATCCTTGGCTCGGCGGAGGAGGTGCCGGGCCGGCTGCTGCCTGACACACCTGGTTGCGCATCGCATTCGACTTGGTGTGACTCTCGCCCGCCTGCTTGATGACTTGATCGGGGATGTTGCAGGCTGTCTTCTTGTCTGCGAGGAATTTCACCATCTGCGCTTCCACAGCGGTGAAGTTGCGAAGCAACTTGCAGACCTCGACCGGGGACCCTTTTTGCGCGTTCTTCAACGCCATGCCGCGCTTTTCCATCTCGGCCCGGAGCTTCGTGAATTCGTCCTGGCACGCGGCTTGCTGAAAAGCGTCGTTCTGCGCGGCGGCATGGCGAATGCCGGCGACGGCAAGCAGCAGCAAAACCAGGCATGCGACGTGACGGCCGTTCATCGGCTACTCCCCACAGGCACTAGGCGTAACAAAAGCCGCGCGGTTGGGGCAAGATCAGGGCAAGCCCTCCGGCCGCGAAGGTAAAGGCATGGCGAGCCACGATTTCCGCACCCCACGCTTGTTTCTGCCCTCCGATTTGGCCGCCGGGGCTGAGCCGGGCCTCGAGCGGAACCAAACCAATTACCTACAGAACGTGTTGCGTCTGGGCGCTGGGGACGCAGTGCTCGTCTTCAACGGCCGCGACGGCGAGTGGCGCGCCCGGCTCGCGGGCGAGAAGCGCCGACTGCGATTGGTGGTGGAGGGTCGCACGCGTCCCCAGACCTCGGCAGGAAACCTCAATTATGCCTTCGCCCCTCTCAAGCATGCGCGTCTCGACTATATGGTACAGAAATCGGTCGAGATGGGCGCGGCAGTGCTGGCGCCCGTGCTTACGCAGCATACCCAAGTTGCCCGTGTAAATCTGGAACGCATGCGCGCAAACGTGATCGAAGCCGCCGAGCAATGCGGCGTCCTTGCTGTACCTCGCGTCGACGAGCCGATGCCGTTCGATCGCTGGCTGGCGGCACTCGGCGACGATCAGGTTGTGGTTTTCTGCGACGAGGAGGCCGAGGTTGCGGACCCGTTTGCGGCGCTCGCACTTGCCCCTGACGGTCCGACGGTTCTGCTGGTAGGTCCCGAAGGAGGATTCGCTGAAGCCGAGCGTCGAGCCCTCCTCGAACGCCGGAGCGTGCAATTGTCACTCGGCCCCCGGGTTCTGCGCGCGGATACCGCCGCCGTGGCCGCGCTCGCCCTTGTGCAGGCCGTACGCGGCGATTGGCACTAGCCGGCCATTTCGCAGGTGCACACTGGCAATCGAGGCGACGGGGAAACTTTCGCCACGAACGCGCGTTATCGGCCACCTCGGCCTTTGTCCGTTTGGGACCGGGCCGATGTGTGCTGCCCTCATCAAATTTAAGTAGTCCTGCTGAAAAGTCTCGACGGTCAGTCAGCGCGGCGGGAGACAGTGTTCATGGCGCATGAGTACAGGTTCGGAATCGAGGAAGAGTATTTTGTGGTGGATGCCGAAACCAAGGCGATCCAGCGCAAGATGCCGGCTGCCTTCATTCTCGCTTTGAAGCGGGACCTCGGACGGACCGTCACGCGCGAGATGCTGCAGGCGCAGCTCGAGGTGATGACGCAACCGGCGATCTCAATCGCCGACGCCCGCGACGAACTACGCCGTGCGCGGAAGACCGTGAGTGAGGTCGCGACCGGGCACGGCATCTCGTTCTTCGCCGCGGGCACGCATCCGACTGCAACTTGGTCCGACGCACAGCTCACTCCGGCACACCGTTACGACGGCGTGATGCACGATCTGCAAATGGTTGGCGAACGCAATCTGCTGTGCGGGTTGCATGTGCACGTCGAGTTGCCGGACCCCGACATCCGCGTTGACGTCATGCGGCGCATGACGCCTTACGTGCCGCTTCTGATCGCGCTCGCAACGTCCTCGCCGTTCTGGCGCTCACGCCGCACGGGACTGATGGGATATCGGCTGGCGGCCTACGACGAGCTGCCGCGCACCGGCATGCCGCCGCTGTTCGAGAGCAAGGCCGACTACGACGAATACATTGCGACGCTTGTCGAGGCGCGCGTTATCGAGGACTCAAGCTTCGTGTGGTGGGCGCTGCGTCCGTCGTTCAAGCACAACACGCTCGAGCTGCGCGCGCCGGATAGCTGCACACGCGTTGTCGATACGATTGCCATTGCCGCCATCTACCGCTCGCTCGTGCGCTATCTGGTGCGCGATCCCAAAGTCAACGCCGGTCTCAACGTCGTAGATGCGGCAATCGCGAACGAGAACAAGTGGCGTGCGCAGCGCTATGGCATTCACGGCAGCTTCGTCGACCGCCACTTGCGCCGGGCCGTCACAATCCCTGAACTTGTCGAAGATTTGATCGAACGGCTGCATGACGACGCGGTCGCGCTCGGATGCGAGCAGGAGGTGGCATCCGCGCGTGCCATCCTGAAACAAGGGACGAGCGCGGATATCCAGATCGCGGTCTACCGTGAGGCCGAACACCGGACGGGCAGCCGCGCCGAAGCCCTGCAGGCCGTTACCGGCTGGCTCGCGGAGGCGACGCTGGATTAGGCGAGGGCACTACGTCGAATTTCCCTGACGCCCCGGCTTGTGTATCGTCCCGCGCCCGGTTACCCCGCCCACCCCCGGAGCGCTTCCTCGCATGGCCCGCGACCAAATCGACCTCACGCCGATCGAGTCGCGTGACGAGCTCGTGGCGTGGATCGCCGCGGGGGCGAAGCAGCCTGCCGATTTTCGCATCGGCACTGAACACGAGAAGCTTCCCTTCACTCTCTCCGGACACGCGCCGGTGCCCTATGAGGGCCGCCGCGGCATCCGCGCGTTGCTCGATGGAATGCGCCATTTGCTCGGCTGGGAGCCGATCATGGAGGGCGAGTACATCATTGGTCTCGCCGACGTCACCGGAGGCGGCGCGATTACGCTGGAGCCCGGCGGTCAGTTCGAATTGTCCGGCGCTCCCGTCGAGACCGTGCATCAGACCTGCGGAGAGATCCATGCGCATCTCGCCCAGCTACGCGAAGTGGCGACGCCGATCGGCGTCGGCTTCCTCGGCATCGGCATGAGCCCGAAATGGACGCGCCCAGAAACGCCGGCGATGCCGAAGGGTCGCTATAGGATCATGGCGGCCTACATGCCGAAGGTCGGCCAGCTCGGTCTCGACATGATGTTCCGGACCTGCACCGTGCAGGTGAATCTCGATTTTTCGTCGGAAGCCGACATGGTGAAGAAGCTGCGCGTCGGTCTTGCCTGGCAGCCTGTCGTCACTGCGCTGTTCGCGAACTCGCCGTTCACGGAGGGGAGGCCAAACGGGTTTCTATCGTATCGCTCCGAGATCTGGCGCGACACGGATCCCGATCGCACCGGAATGCTGCCCTGGGCATTCGAACAAGGAATGGGATTTGAGCGCTGGGTCGATTACGCGCTCGATGTGCCGATGTATTTTCTGAAACGGGGCGATCGCTACGTCGATGTGGCAGGCCAATCGTTCCGCGATTTCATGGCGGGCAAGCTTGCATCGGTCCATGGTGAGCGTCCGACGATCTCCGATTGGGCAAATCATCTCACCACCGCGTTTCCCGAGGTGCGTCTCAAGCGGTATCTCGAGATGCGCGGCGCCGACAGCGGACCTTCGGCACGGCTGTGCGCACTGCCGGCGCTATGGGCCGGAGTTCTCTACGATGACAACGCGCTCGATGCGGCATGGGATCTCGTGAAGGACTGGACAGCGGAGGAGCGGCAGAAACTGCGCGACGATGTTCCGCGCCTGGGCCTCAACGCGGAAATTCGTGGCGACAAGGTACGCGGGCTCGCGCGCGAGTTCGTGTCGCTTGCCCGCACAGGGTTGGTACGCCGCCGCCGGCTCGACCGCTCCGGTCGCGACGAGAGCCATTTCCTGGTGCCGCTCGAGGCACTGGTCGAGCGCGGCCAGACACCCGCCGATGAATTGCTCGCCAAATTCCACGGCGATTGGCGCGGTTCGGTCGATCCTGTTTTCACCGCGCTCGCTTACTAGGACGTCTTCGTGTTCGGATTCCTGAAAGGGCGCTCGGCGCTCGGTCGCACGGACCTTGCGCTCTTCGCCACGGTGTCGCTTGTCTGGGGTTCAAGCTTCCTACCGCTCCACTTGCAACTGGGCGAGGTTGCGCCGGAAGTATCGGGCGTGTGGCGCTTCGCTATAGCGAGCGCGATCATGTTCGCTTGGCTCTTTTTCGCAGGTCATCGGATGCGGTTTGGCGCGGCCGACCATGCGCGCTTCGTGCTGCTCGGCGCACTCCTGTTCTCGTTCAATTTCGCCGCGGCGTATTACAGCGGCTTCTATCTGACCTCGGGCTTGATCGCCGTCGTCTTTTCGCTCGCGTCCGTGATCAATCCATTGCTGGCTGCGGTGATCACTCGGAAAATCCCCGAGCCGCGGGTCCTGCTCGGCGCCGTGCTGGGCGTAGGGGGCGTGGCGCTGCTGTTCGGCCCGGAAATCGTAGCCGTAGAGGCAAGCAGCGACACTGTGCTCGGCCTCGCTCTCGGTCTCGCTGCGACAATCTTCTTCTGTACCGGCAATATGTTCTCCGCCGCTTATCAGCGAAGCGGTCTGCCCGTCCTTGCAGCGAACTCCTGGGGCATGTTGTACGGGACGCTGTGGTTCGCGGCGATCGCTCTGGTGCGAAATGAAGCGTTCGTGGTCGAGTGGAGCGCGCGCTATCTGCTCTCGATCGTGTGGCTTGCGATACCGTCGACCGTTATCGGCTTTGCTGCGTATCTTACGCTCCTCGGCCGCGTCGGGGCTGGCCGCGCGAGCTATTCAACGGTCCTCATACCGGTTGTGGCGCTCGCCATGTCCACGTTCTTCGAGAACTACGGATGGACGTTCTCTGCCGCTGTAGGCGTGTTCTTCGTGCTGATTGGAAACGTTGTCGTCCTGTCGGCGCCTCAATCGGCGGCAACGAGCAAATGATCGTGCGTCACTCCGCCGCCGCATCGGCGAGATTGTCGAGGCCCTGAACGATGTGGTTCGCGAGCGCGTCGGCGAGCGCCGACGGTTCGTGCTGATTGCGCAGCAACCCAATGTCGAACGCCGGCAGGGGAGGGAAGTTTTCCGCAGGTCCGAGCACGCGCATCCCCGGCCGCAATGCCGATTCTGGAAACGCCGAAACCGCAAGGCCGGCAAGCACTGCTGCGCTGAGGGCTGCGGAATTTCCGCTGCTGTACAAGATTCGATAAGCGCGTCCGATCTCGTCGAGACGCGGAACGGCCGCCCGCCGCCACGCACAGGTGTTGCGCGAAAGCGCGAGGGGCAGGGGCTCCTCGAGGTGCGTCGAGTGCCGGCTCGACGAGACCCAAAGCAAGCGTTCGCGTCGGATCACCTCGCTCGGACGGTTTGCTGCCTTGTGCGTGATGATGGCGAGATCCAGTTCGGCGCGGTCGATGCGATCGACAAGCTCGACCGTGGGTTCGCAGAGAACGGTCAGCTCGACGTCCGGATGGCTGCGTGCGAACCGCGCCATGATTTCCGGCAAGTACCGGTCGGCATAGTCGTCCGGCACGCCAAGACGCACACTGCCGGTGAGGCCGGTGCCGGCAACGGTCGAAAGCGCTTCCGAGTTGAGCTTCACGATGCGACGCGCGTAGTCGAGTAGCCGCTCGCCATCCTCCGTGAGGCGCGACGCGCGCCCGTCGCGCTCGAACACCGGCTTGCCGATCCGCTCCTCGAGCCGCTTCATCTGCATCGACACAGCGGACTGCGTTTTGTGCACGACTTCGGCAGCTCGGGTGAAGCTCCCGGTTTCAGCGATCACGACGAACGTGCGCAGCTGATCGATATCGAGAAGGGCTGTCATTCGTGGCTCCGAGCTGGCTTCATCACCCATACTTATGGATCAGATTAAAAACATTCGTTTCACTTATCAATGGTCGAGGTGCATATATCGGACAGCACATGAATCACTCCGGGTGATTTCGGCCGCGCACGGGCATCCCGCGCGCGAACGCAGTCGACTCTGCCCGGCCGAATTGAAGGAGCTTTGCCATGAACACCTTCTCCGACTGCCGGGAAGCGGAGCGCCAATCTTTCGCGCTGCCCTTCGGCGGCGTTTTCCAGTGGATCACCCGTGGCGTGGAGGGGATTGCTCGCGCTTACGAAGGCCGCCGGGTACTGCGCCAGCTCGCGCGTAGCGACGACCGCATGTTGAAAGACATCGGGCTCGATCGCAGCGACCTACGCAACGCCGCGTCGGAGCCGATTTACCGCGATCCGACTGAGCTGCTTGCCGGTCATGTGGGCGAAGTTCGTCCCCGGCGCCGCGTCCCGGGTCGCAAGCCGCGGGCCGCGGTCACGCGCGCTGACATTCGCCTGGTTTCCTGATCTCTCCGGCGGCCCATACCCACTCCCCCGGCTGCCGTACCTGCGCCCGTCGGTCCCCCCGACGGGCGCATTCTCATTTGTGCGGAAGAACTCGAGCGGTTCAGGATTAGGGAAGCTTGTCGAAGCCCGCGCCGAAACCGGACAGGCTCAGTGGAATGCCGATGCCTTCCTCGGGTGTCTGGAAGATGATGAAAGTCGCCTGCTGGCCGCTTTTCAATTGACCGACCAGTTTGTCGTCCATGACGACTTCGGCAACGCACCCGTTCGGCAAGCAGCGCACGAACCCGGCGCGGCCCACGTCCGTCTGATCGATCTTGAGTCCGAGGCCGGAGGGAAGCAGCACGCCGAGCGGCGCCAGCACCCGCATCAACCGGCTTTTCTGATCGGCGGTCTTCAGCACGATCACCGTGAGCCCGACATTCGGTCGGTCTTCCGCGGTCACACTTTGGATCAGGGCACACTGCTCGGACTGCGCGCCGGGAGGGGTGTCGCAGCGGATCTGCCAGTCGCCATGCACGGACCGCACGACGCCCTGCGCCGAAACCTCGACGCTGAGGGTCGACAGCGCGGCAGCCAGTGCCAAAGCGCCGAGGCGAAAGCGTGCCATGAAACTATCTCCCGGTCCGCGAATCGCTCGCGGTTGCCCGCCGCCGTCCGCAATGAAACCCGGGGGTACAACGCCCGGAGTTGATGTCAAGATTGCAGCGCACATGCCATGCTGGCAGTGCCTTTCCAGCACGTCGAATCGGCAAAAAAGCTGCGTTGCCATTGCGTTGCGGTGCAGGGGGCTTGTCGTCCGTGGGCGGGGACCCTAGAGGTCCGTGATCGAGCCGAATCCGGGCGCGCGGCAACACGCCGCCGAGCGTTTCGTTCCGGGGCCGAGCACGAAATGTTAGTTTGGACCCGATGGATGCGGCTTCGGCATGCCGCTTTCTCGCCTTCGGCCCAGGAGAGAGATCGACACGATGACGCAAAAATCCTTTGGCTTGCGCGCGATTGCGGCCGGCGCGGCGATGGCCCTGTCATGCTTCTTAAATCTCGCAGGACCAGCGCATGCGGGTACCGGCCAGCCGTCGCCCTGGCAGATGGACTTTCAGACCTCCGTTACCCCGATCATGACGGCAATCCACGACTTCCACATCTTCGTCACCATCATCTCAGCGGTGATCACCGTCTTCGTGCTGGCGCTGCTGTTGATCATAATCATTCGCTTCAACGAGCGCGCCAATCCCAATCCTTCGCGCACGACGCACAACACCGCGCTTGAAGTCGCCTGGACCGTAATCCCGGCGCTCATCCTGGTTGTCATCGCGATTCCATCATTCCGCCTCTTGTTCGATCAGCTGGAAATTCCCAAGTCGGATCTGACGGTGAAGGCGATCGGCACGGCTCAGTGGACCTGGACCTACGAATATCCGGACCAAGGGTTCCAGTTCGACAGCACGATGATCGCCGACAAGGATCTCAAGCCGGATCAGCCGCGTTTGCTTGCCGTCGACAACGAGATGGTCGTTCCGGTGAACAAGATCGTGCGCATGCAGGTGACGGCCGAGGGCATCATTCACGCCTTCGCGGTTCCGTCGTTCGGCATCAAGACCGACGCTGTTCCGGGCCGCCTGAATGAAACGTGGTTCAAGGCGACGCGCGAGGGCGTCTACTACGGCCAGTGCTCGGAATTGTGCGGTCGCAATCACGCATTCATGCCGATCGCTGTGCGTGTAGTGAACGAGCAGCAGTTCAATGCGTGGCTCGCCGACGCGAAAAAGAAATACGCGACGACCCCGGTCGAGAACCCGGTGGTCATGGCCGAAGCGCAGCGTTGACGGTCGCGTTCGGTTAGGAACGAGGTAGATCATGGCTTATGCGGCAGCGGCCCACGACGACCACCACACACCTTACGGATGGCGTCGTTGGCTCTATTCGACGAACCACAAGGACATCGGCACGCTGTACCTGATCTCCGCGATCATCGCGGGCACGGTCGGCGGCGCGCTTTCGGTCGGCATGCGGCTTGAGCTGCAAGAGCCCGGCATGCAGTTCTTCACCAATCCCCACACGTTCAATTCGTTCGTGACCGCACACGGATTGATCATGGTGTTCTTCATGATCATGCCGGCGTTGATCGGCGGTTTCGGAAATTGGTTCGTGCCACTGATGATCGGTGCGCCTGACATGGCGTTCCCGCGCATGAACAACATCTCGTTCTGGTTTCTCGCCGCGGCGTTCATCCTTCTGGTGATGTCGCTGTTCGTCGAAGGGCCGCCCGGCGGCACCGGCTTCGGCGGCGGCTGGACCGCATATCCGCCGCTTTCTTCGACCGCCGGCCATCCCGGACCGGCGATGGATCTCGCGATCTTTGCACTGCATCTCGCCGGCGCGTCGTCGATCCTCGGCGCCATCAATTTCATTACGACGATCTTCAATATGCGCGCGCCCGGCATGACGCTGCACAAGATGCCGCTGTTCGTCTGGTCCGTGCTCGTGACGGCGTTCCTGCTGTTGCTCGCGCTGCCGGTGCTCGCGGGCGCGATCACGATGCTGCTGACCGATCGCAACTTCGGCACGACCTTCTTCGATCCGCAGGGCGGCGGCGATCCGGTGCTGTTCCAACACCTGTTCTGGTTCTTCGGCCACCCTGAGGTTTACATCCTGGTGCTGCCGGCCTTCGGCATCGTCAGCCAGGTCGTCGCCACGTTCTCGCGCAAACCGGTGTTCGGCTATCTCGGCATGGCCTACGCCATGGTCGCGATCGGCGTCATCGGCTTCGTCGTGTGGGCGCACCACATGTACACGGTCGGCATGAGCGCCGGCGCCCAGGCCTACTTCATGGCGGCGACGATGGTCATCGCCGTGCCGACCGGCATCAAGATCTTCTCCTGGATCGCGACCATGTGGGGCGGTTCGATCCGCTTCGCGACGCCGATGCTGTGGGCGATCGGATTCATCTTCCTGTTCACGCTGGGCGGTGTCACCGGCGTCGTGCTGTCCAACGCCGGCATCGATCGGGCGCTGCACGACACGTATTACGTCGTCGCCCACTTCCACTACACGATGTCGCTCGGCGCGACCTTCGGCATCTTCTGCGGCTGGTACTACTGGTTCCCGAAGATGACCGGCTATAATTACTCGGAGCCGCTCGCGAAGCTGCACTTCTGGCTGACCTTCATCGGCGTGAACGTGGTCTTCTTCCCGCAGCACTTCTCCGGTCTCGCCGGCATGCCGCGCCGCTACGTCGATTACCCGGATGCCTTCTACGGCTGGAACCTGATCTCCTCGATCGGCTCGTACATCTCCGCGCTTGGGCTGGTCGTGTTCTTCGTCGTGATCATTCATGCGTTCGTGCGGAAACAACACGCAGCCGACAATCCGTGGGGCGTCGGCGCGACGACGCTCGAATGGACGGTTTCTTCGCCGCCGCCGTTCCATACCTTTGAGGTGTTGCCGCGGATCAAGTAAGGCCGGATGAGCCGGTCGAATGCGGCCTGCGGGCATGTCCCGCCGGTCGCCGTTCAAACGAGGCGCCGATGCGCCTCCGGGAGTGATCCCGAGCCATGTCGTTTGTGACCGAGCCTTTGATGAACGAGCGCGCCGCCGTGGCTCCCGCCGCGGACCGGCTTGCCGACTTCGCGGAGGTTCGTGATTACTTCGAGCTGCTGAAGCCGCGCGTGATGTCGCTCGTCGTGTTCACGGCGCTCGTCGGCCTCGTGCGCGCACCGGCCGAATTGCATCCGGTGCTCGCTTTCACGGCACTCCTGTGCATTGCGATCGGTGCCGGTGCGGCGGGCGCACTGAACATGTGGTGGGACGCCGACATAGACGCTCGCATGTCGCGCACCGCGCGCCGTCCCATTCCGGCGGGCCGCGTCGCGCCGAGCGAGGCGCTTTCGTTCGGCTTGCTGTTGTCGATCGCCTCGGTGCTGATGCTCGGGCTGTTCGTCGGCCTGCTCGCCGCCGCGTTGCTCGCGTTCACGATCTTCTTCTATGCGGTGATCTACACGATGTGGCTGAAGCGCTGGACGCCGCAGAACATTGTGATCGGCGGCGCGGCCGGGGCGTTCCCGCCCATGATCGGCTGGGCCGCCGCCACGGGTTCGATCGGACTCGAGAGCGTGCTTCTTTTCCTGATTATCTTCTTCTGGACGCCGCCGCACTTCTGGGCGCTCGCGCTCGTCAAGCAAGACGAATACGCCCGTGCCGGCGTGCCGATGCTGCCCGTTGTCGCCGGCGGTTCGGAAACGCGCAGGCAGATTCTGATTTATTCGGTGATGCTGGCGCCGCTCGCCGTCGCGCCGACCGCGTTCGGCTTTGCCGGCATGATTTACGGCGTCGCGGCCGCGCTGCTCGGCATCGCACTCATTGCGTTTGCGCTCGACGTCTATCGCAATCGGACCGGCGCGGCGGCGGACCGCGCCGCCTACCGCCTGTTCGGTTTTTCGATCCTGTATCTGTTCTTGCTGTTTGCGCTGCTGCTCGCCGAGCCGCTGATCGGGTGATTTCGTGCGCGATGAACGAGACGGCATCGTTTTGACCGAGGAACAGCGCCGCCGCCGGCGCAATCGATCGATTGCGCTCGGCCTCGTGCTCGCAGCGCTCGCCGTGTTGTTCTACGCGGTCACCGTCGTGAAACTCGGCCCGGGCATCCTGAACCGGCCGATTTGAGGAACGCATGAACGCGCAAGAGCGCCAGAAGGCAGCAGCCCGCGCAGAAGGCGCCGCAGCTCGCGCGCCGCCATGCGCGAGTTGCGCTTGCGCTTGGCACCTTCGTCGCCGCCATGGTCGGCGTCGCCTACGCGTCGGTGCCGCTCTATGACTGGTTTTGCCGGACGACCGGATTTGGCGGAACGCCGCTCGTTGCGACCTCGGCGCCCGCCGCACCGCTCGATCGCCGCATTCAGATCCGCTTCGATTCCAATGTCGCCGGTGGACTGTCCTGGGACTTCGCGCCGGAGATACGCGTCGTCGAGGTGGCGATCGGCGAGACCAAGCTCATCCACTACATCGCGCGCAATGCCGGCTCCGATTCGAGCGTCGGCACGGCGACCTACAATGTCAGCCCGCCACAGGCCGGCGCCTATTTCAACAAGCTCCAGTGCTTCTGCTTCACCGACCAGCGGCTCGCCGCGGGTGAAGTCATGGACATGCCCGTCGCTTTCTTCGTGGACCCCGAGATCGTCAAGGACCCCGATCTGAAGGGCCTGCAAAGCATCACTTTGTCCTACACCTTCTTCCCCGTGAGAAAGCAGCCCGAGCCGGTAGCGGCGCGCGGCACTTCCCGGGCGCCGATGTGACGCGCCGCGCGGCCGCAGCGCGCCCTTGCGGCACGCTATCGGCCATGCTCATTGGATTAAGACGCTAAGGGAGCGACGGAGAGCGAGAATGGCCGAGGCCCACGCCAAGCATCACGACTACCACCTCGTCGACCCGAGCCCCTGGCCAATTATCGGCGCGATCTCCGCGCTCGCGATCACCGCCGGCGGCGTTTACTGGATCCGTGGCGGCACTTCGCTGATTGCAATCGCCGGGGTCATCGGCATCGTCTACGTGATGATCGCCTGGTGGCGCGACGTGATCAACGAAGCCGAGCATCAGGGTCATCACACCAAGGTGGTTCAGCTTCATCTCCGCTACGGGATGATCCTGTTCATCGCATCGGAGGTGATGTTTTTCGTTGCCTGGTTCTGGGCGTACTTTGACGCGGCACTGCTCGCCGGCGACGAGCAGCAGTACATGCGCGATCAACTGTTGGGCGGCCACTGGCCGCCCGTGCCGACCGAAGACGGTCGCTTCAAAAGTACTTTTGATCCCTGGCATTTGCCGCTGCTGAACACGCTGATCCTGCTCACCTCCGGCACCACCGTGACGTGGGCGCACCACGCGCTGCTGGAGAACGACCGCAAAGGGGTGATCCAGGGCCTCTGGCTCACGGTCATTCTCGGAGTCGCGTTCACTTGCGTGCAGGCCTACGAGTACACGCACGCGGCATTCACCTATGGCGGCCACATCTACGGTTCGACCTTCTTCATGGCGACCGGCTTCCACGGCGCGCACGTCATCATCGGCACGATCTTCCTGACGGTTTGCCTGGTCCGCGCGTACCTCGGGCATTTCAAACCCGACCATCATTTCGGATTCGAGGCGGCGGCCTGGTACTGGCACTTCGTCGACGTGGTCTGGCTGTTCCTGTTCGTCTTCATTTACGTGTGGGGCGCAGGCACACCGGCTCCCGGCCATTGAGCCGAAAGGGAAGGGCATGAGTTCGCCCCTCCCTTCGGTGTCCCCCTACGCCGCGGGATTGCGCTGCCGCTGCCCTCGTTGCGGTGAGGGTAGATTGTTCGCGGGCTATCTCACGCTCGCCCCGCGTTGCGAGCGCTGCAATCTCGATTTCTCTTTTGCGGATGCAGGCGACGGCCCGGCGGTGTTCGTGATTCTGATCGCGGGGTTCATCGTCGTGGGTTCGGCGCTCGTCGTCGAAGCGACCTGGCGGCCGCCTTACTGGCTGCATGCGATTCTGTGGTTGCCGCTGCTTCTCATCCTGACGCTAGGGCTCCTGCGTCCACTCAAGGGATTGCTGGTCGCTCTGCAATTCCACCACAAGGCGGAAGAGGGACGAGCGGACAGGGACGCGTCGTGAGCACGGGCGTCTTCCGAAGCGTGCTCCTGGCCGGGATTTTTTCCACGCTCGGAATCGTGGTCCTGCTCGGCCTCGGGTTCTGGCAACTCGAGCGCCGGGTCTGGAAGGAGGAACTCATCGCGCGGATCGAAGCGCGCACGAACGCGCCGGCCGTGGCGATTCCATCGGAAGGCGACTGGAAGAATGTGAGCGCAGAACGCGACGAGTATCGTCGTGTCACCGCGCGCGGCGCCTTCCGGCATGACCGGGAGGTGCAGGTCTACACGGTGGTTTCGGAACAGAAGGGACGCTTGGCCGGGCCCGGCTACTGGGTGATGACCCCGCTCGAATTGAATTCGGGCGCCGCGGTGGTCGTCAATCGAGGCTTCGTTCCACTCGATCGCAGGCTTCCGGACACGCGATCCGCGGGGCAGGTGGCCGGCCAAACGAGCGTCACCGGCCTTCTACGCATGCCCGAGCAGGCGACGCTGTTCTCGCCGGAGAACGATCCGGCACGCAACGCCTGGTACCGCCGCGATCCCGGTGAGATCGCACGCGCACTGAAGCTTGAACGCGTCGCGCCCTTCACGATTGATGCCGATGCGACGCCGAATCCGGGGGGCCTGCCCGAAGGCGGACGGACGCGGATCAATTTCCGGAATGATCACCTCCAGTACGCGGTCACCTGGTTCGGACTGGCGCTCGCGCTTGCGGGCGTGTTCGCCGCCTTTGCTTGGCAGCGTTTACAAGGCCGCAACTGACTGTCTTGCCTAGTTGCGACGTGCTCCGTAGGTTGCCAGAAGCCCGAGGATTGCGATGCTCTACGTCTCCACCCGCGGAGAGTCGCCCGCCATTTCCTTCGCCGACGCGCTGCTTGCCGGCCTCGCGCGCGACGGTGGGCTCTACATGCCCGAGCGCTGGCCCGTGCTTGAACGCAGCGTCATCGCGCGCTTCAAGGGGCGCCCGTATCGAGACGTCGCGCTCGAGGTGATTAGACCGTTCGTGGCTGGCTCGATCTCGGACGCCGATCTCGCGCGCCTGATCGCCGAGGCATATGGCGACTTCGGTCATCCCGACGTCGCTCCGCTCATCGAACTGCCGCCGGGCGGGCATCTCCTCGAGTTGTTCCACGGGCCGACGCTCGCGTTCAAGGACATCGCCATGCAACTGCTCGCCCGGTTCATGGACCACGTGCTCGCCGAGCGCGACGAGCGCGTCACGATCGTCGGCGCGACCTCCGGTGACACCGGCGGCGCCGCCGTCGAAGCCTTTCGTGGCCGAGACCGCGTCGACATGGTCATCCTGTTCCCGGCCGGGCGCGTTTCCGATGTGCAGCGCCGCATGATGACGACCGCGACGGAAGCAAACGTGCACGCGGTTGCTGTCGACGGGACCTTCGATGATTGTCAGGCGGTCGTGAAAGCATTGTTCAACGATCACGCCTTCCGCGATCGCGTGAAGATGACCGGTGTGAATTCGATCAACTGGGCACGCATCGTCACCCAATCGGTCTACTACTTCACCGCCGCGGCGGCGCTCGGGGCGCCCGAGCGCGCCATCCGCTTTGCCGTCCCGACGGGAAATTTCGGCGATATTTTCGCGGGTTACGCGGCCGCTCGAATGGGACTGCCGATCGAGCGGCTGATCATCGCCACGAACGTCAACGACAGCCTGGCCCGCACCCTCGCGTCCGGCGTCTACGAGCCGCACGCGGTGGTCGCCACCACGTCGCCTGCGATGGATATCCAGGTCTCGTCGAACTTCGAACGCCTCCTGTTCGAGGCATACGAGCACAATTCCGTTGCGCTTCGCGGCTTGATGGCAGCGCTCGCGAAAGATAAGCGCTTCACGATTTCCAGCGAAGCGCTCGACGCGATCCGCCGGGTATTTTCCGCGGGCCGCGCCGATGAGGCGGAGACTTCGGCGACCATCCGCCGTGTCCATGCGGCGAGCGGATATGTGCTGGATCCGCACAGCGCCGTTGGCGTTTCGGTCGCGCGCAAATTCGAGGGCGAGGGAAAATCGCCCATCGTCGCACTCGCCACCGCTCACCCCGCCAAGTTTCCTGAGGCCGTCGAGGCCGCCATCGGGCAGCATCCGCGGCTGCCTGATCGCCTCGCTGACCTCGGTTCGCGGCGTGAGCGAATGACGAAGCTGCCTGCAAGCGCTGAAGCAGTGGCGCGTTTCGTAGAGGAGCGGAGCCGCGCCGCGGCTGGAGCCGAGGCATGAGCGCGATCCTCGAGAAACTGTCGAACGGGCTGACAGTCGTCACCGACCGCATGCCGCATCTCCGCACCGCTTCGCTCGGAATCTGGGTAGGAGCTGGGT
Source organism: uncultured Alphaproteobacteria bacterium (assembly GCA_963711595.1). GTDB lineage: Bacteria > Pseudomonadota > Alphaproteobacteria > Rhizobiales > Xanthobacteraceae > JAUSIF01. The sequence continues at coordinate 677,118 of CAVQER010000001.1, read as the reverse complement.
CGCGTAATGAGCAAGCGCACGAACACGGCATCGCGCATCTGTTCGAACACATGGCGTTCAAAGGAACGCGCCGCCGCACCGCGCGCCAGATCGCCGAGGAAATCGAGTCCGTGGGCGGAGACCTCAACGCCTCGACGAGCATCGAGAATACCGGGTACTACGCGCGTGTGCTTGGCGCCGATGTTCCTCTCGCGCTCGACGTCCTGACGGATATCCTGACGGATTCCACTTTCGATCCCGAGGAGCTCGCACGCGAGCAGGGCGTCATCCTTCAGGAGATTGGCGCAGCCAACGACACGCCGGATGACCTTGTGTTCGACCTGTTCCAGGCGCGTGCTTTCCCCGACCAATCGATCGGCAGGCCGATTCTCGGCTCGCCGCAATCGGTCCGCTCGTTCACGCCCGACGGCTTGCGGACCTATCTCGCACGCAACTATCGCGGACCGCGCATGATCGTGTCCGCGGCGGGCGACGTCGATCATGCGGCGATCGTGGGCGAGATCTCTCGTCGGCTCGGCTCGATTCCCCCGACGTCCCCACCATCGCCGCCGCCAGCGCGCTATGCCGGCGGGCTTGAACTGGGAGCGCGTCCACTCGAACAAGCCCACCTCGTCCTCGGCCTGCAGGGCTGTTCCTATCTGCGGCCGGAATACTTCGCGGTACAGGTGTTCACGAGTGTGCTGGGAGGCGGGTCGTCCTCACGCCTTTTCCAGGAACTGCGCGAGAAGCGCGGCCTCTGCTACACGATCTATTCCTATCATCAGCCTTTCTCCGACGCGGGAATTTTCGCGATCTATGCCGGCACGGATCCAGGTGACGCGAAGGAGCTCGTGACAGTCTCGATCGATGTACTTTCCGACGCAGCAGAAACGGCAAACGAAGCCGAAATCGCACGCGCCAAGGCGCTCATGAAAGTCGGCCTCTTGGGCATGCTGGAAAGCTCTTCAGCCCGCGCCGACCAGATCGCCCGTCAGATCCTAGCCTTCGGACGCCCCATTCCGCTCGATGAACTGGTCGCAAAAATTGATGCGGTGACGGTCGCGGACGTCCGCGCGGCGGGCCGTATGCTCATCGCCTCGGGCCGACCGACTTTCGCGGGTCTCGGGCCTTCAAGCGGGCTTGAATCGGCGGCACGAATTGCCGAGACTTTGGAACGCCGGGCCGCGTAACCTTTCTGTCTTCCATGGCTTTGTTTCGTTCAATTCTGTGGTCGGATTCCCTGCCAGCGATCGAAGGCAAGGGAGTGTTTTTGCGCGAGCCGCGCCAGATTGATTACGGCGGCTGGTCGCGCCTTCGCGAGCAAAGTCGAAGCTTCCTCGCGCCGTGGGAGCCGACGTGGCCCGAAGACGATCTCACCCGCACCGCGTTTCGGCGCCGTCTGCAGCGCTACACGCGCGACCAGCAGGCCGATCTCGGATACGCGTTTCTCATTTTTCGTGCCACGGACGGCGCTGTTGTCGGCGGCGCGACGTTGAACAACGTGCGCCGCGGCGTCGCGCAGGCCGCGAGCCTCGGCTATTGGATGGGTGAGCCGTTCGCCCGTCATGGCTATATGACAGCGGCGCTCGGCGCACTGATGCCGTTCGCCCACGTCGCGCTTCGATTGAAGCGAATCGAGGCCGCCTGTCTGCCGCACAATGCCGCTTCGGTGCGATTGCTGGAGAAGCTGAAATTCACCCGCGAGGGGTATGCCCGAAAGTACTTGTGCATCGCGGGCGAGTGGCAGGATCACATCCTGTTCGCGCGGGTCGCCGACGACCCGCTTCCCTGACCATCAGAACGCGCAGACACAACTCTCCTTGTGCGCCGCGCCGATCGCCGTGAACACCTGCTCGATCGAATGCTTGAGCGCTTGTCCACGCTGATCGCCTTGCACGAGCCAAGCCGCCGTCTCGATGAGCGAGAGCGCTCTCGCCGCATTCGGATCGGCCGCGTTGCTTCGGAACGAGTCCCGGGCCGCCGCAAGTGCTTCAAACGGTTGACGGGCCGCGTCATCTCCGCCGCCATCGGGCATCGCGATCTTGATCGCACGTTGCGCAAGCGCCGCGAGAGTCTCGTCGGCGCCTTCCGACTTTGCGGCCTCGCGCGCAACGACGAGCGCACGATCCGCTGCCACACGGATCGATTCGATTCGATTGGTGATCGGCATCAGCCCCTGGCGGTATCCGGCAATCTGATAATAGTTGTTGGCGCAGAGACCGGGCGCCGCAGACTGGTTGGAATAGAGAGTCAGCTCCGACGTCCAGCGCTGAATGATAAATTGAAACCATTCCGTCGCCATTTGCGGGTCCCCGCCCTGACGCAGGGCGAGTGTGGCGGCAAGACGCTCGGCGTTGGCGATGTCGCCCGAGCGGGCGCCCGTGGGGGAAAAAGGCGGGCGCCGGGCAGCGAGGGGTCAAGCCCCCGCAATTTCTCCGCGGTGTCACGGACGGCCTGCAGAACTCCCGCGCGCAAGACCGCTAATTTCTCTCGGTATGCGCCAACGCAGTCGGCAACGTTGAGCTCCGCATCGGCGGAAACCTTGGTGCCGTCCGCAACACGCGCCTCGACCGTCAGTTTCTGCTTGCTTGGCTGCGGCGGCGCACGTTCCACCTTGAGGCGCAGCGAGCGCTCCACGCGATCGCCTGCTCCAAGTCGTGCGATTTCTCCGACGAGATTCCCGGATTCCACGCGCCAGCCTTGTGCTGCCACCGCCGTGAGGCCACCCACCCTCGCGGTAAGCGCAATCGGACCGACCGGGCGGCTGCCCCGATTTCGCACGGTCACCGAGAGGTTCGGTGCTGCGCCCACGGGCAACGGCAGGTTCTTCGCAGCACTGCCGAGAGGCGCAACGACCACTTCTAGCGATTGGGCCGCGGCAGGCGCGGCCACGAGCCAAATTGTCAGCGAGGCGAGGGCGACGCGACAAGGCACGATGGCCATGAAGATGACTTACTGCCGTTCCGGCGCCTGCAGCGCCGCCGGCAGAACGTTGCGGTTTGGGATCGCCGTTTCGTCCGTCGAGCGGTTGCGCACGGCATCGAGCGACGGTGCGGCATCCGAGCGCTGTATCAACGCGGTTGGATCGGGGAGCAGGAACGGACGATCCCACGCTCCGAGCAACACGAACGGCAGGTCAAACGGCTCAGCGGCCTTCCCTGAACCGCCGGTGCGCACCAGCGTCGCAATACCGCGCAGATCGTAGTCGCGGTGCACGATCGACGTTGCGCCGGCGAGCTTCACCCTTACGAGCGAACTGTCCATCTGTGCTTCTTCGATCGTGGCTTTCCCATCCAACACGTTGATCCGGGCAGAGAGCCGATCGAACGGGGTACGCCCGCCCAGCACATCCGCAGCTCCGGACAACGCCTTCCGCTCCAGGCGGCGCAACGCCTGCTCGACGTTGATCCCGTTGAGGGCGCCGTCCTTGGCCGCTAGCGTGACCTTCCCGGACAGGCCGTTTGTGATCGCCTGCATGTGCTTGCCACTGCCTTCCAGCGCCAGCGACAGCGTGCCTTTGCCGTCCATTCGCTGAATTCCGGCAAGCGCCGCAAAGCCGCCCGCAAGGTCGAAGTCCGAGATGTTGGCTTCGACTTTGACTTTCGGAGTCCCGTCGGCCTGGCCAGAGACCGCCGCATGGCCCCGCAACGTGCCGCCGTGGAACTGCGCCTCACCGATCGACAACGTGAACGCCCCGCTGCGTAGCGACATCGTCGCCGCCACGCGCCGCAATTCGGTCTTGCGCACGACGACGCGGCCCGAGGACAAGCGAGCATCGACATCGAAGCCCTCGAGCGCGGTGAGGTCGATCGCCTCGCGGCTCCAGTCGCGCCCGCCATCGTCATTGACGGCGAAGCCGCCCGAGTACGGAGTTAGGTCCGAACTCTCGCTTGCCAGCGTCGCCTGGATGAGCGTGCGCCCGCCGGCGTACTTGGCGGTCAGCCCGCCCTCGGCACGATTGCCATCGAGTTCGACCGACAAGCCTGAGAGTGCGAGCGAATTTCCGGTCAGCGCCGCTTGAGCTTTCAGCTTGAAGCTGCCGAGACCGTCACGCGTGAGAGGCGCAATGGACATTAGCGAAAGCGCAGAACGCAGCGACTTCGCCTCTCCGGCTACGGTTCCGTCAGCCTGAATTCCATTTCGGTACGCGAGCCCGCCTTCAAAAGCGAGACGAAGCGGTTCGGCGTCGATCCGAATTCGAGAACCTGTGCGGTCTCCCCGTCCGAACGCGGACGCGTCCGCGATCGACAGGCTTACCGACACGGGAGTCGCGCGCCACCGGGCCGAACCTGTCGCGGTGAGACCTGATCCCGACCAGGCGAGTGCCGCATCTACTGCGGTGAGCGGCTCAAGCCGGTCGGTGCTTGCCGTGCGAAAGTCTACCGTCCCGTCCACAAAACGAATCTCGGGCTGCATCGGCGGATCGTTGGCCGTCCGGGGCCGTAGCGGCATGCCGACGAGCATCGCACCGTCTTCCCCGACCTCGATGGTCAGCAGAGGCTGCTCAAGGATGAGCGATCCCACACGTACTTCGCCGGAAAGTAACGGCATCACCTCGACGTTCGCCTGCAACGCCGCGGCAGTGAAAACCGGCCGCTTCCCGTCGTCCAGGCGGATGGATTCGAGCCGGAGCGCCGGTCGCGGCAGCAGCGTGAGACTGACGGGCCCATCGATTCGAGGCTCAACCCCGGTCGCATTTCGCAACGCGGCGACGGCTGCAAGACGGGCCGCTTCCTCGGACACAAAAAGCGGAGCGCCCAACAAGCCTCCGGCCAACACGACCACGACGGCGGACGCGCCAGCGATCATGTGCCTGAGACGAATTGTTACGCTCACAATCGCACTCGCATCGCGGTTTCCGTTGGAGAGTGGGCGGTGCGGCCCCGACCGCGCCGAATCCCCCGTCGCGCCTTCGGTCTGCCGTGTCTGTGTCGCTTTCAAGGCCTGACAGACGCGGCGCGACCCAGTAAGACTCCCCGCCGTCGGCCCCCGCCTTGGCGGCCCTGGAACTCGAACTATCCCATGCTGGAAAAGGCCGGGCAACCATTGTGGACGCCTTCGCCGCAGCGCGTGGCGTCTAGCCAACTCACGCATTTCCGCGAACTTGTTAACAAGCGATTCGGATTGGACCTCCGCGACTATCGGGCACTGCACGCTTGGTCCGTGGACCAACGCGCAGAGTTCTGGAACTTGATCTGGGACTACTGCGGCGTAATCGGGGAAAAGGGCGAACGGCGCCTCATCGACGGCGATCGTATGCCCGGAGCGCGGTTCTTTCCGGATGCGCGTCTCAACTTCGCTGAGAATCTGCTGCGTCGCCGCGACGGCGCGACAGCAATCATCTTTCGCGGCGAGGACAAAGCGGAACGTAAACTGACCTTCGCGGAGCTTGACGCGCTGGTGTCGCGCTTACAGCAGGCGCTCGCCGCCGCCGGTGTCGGGCAAGGTGACCGCGTCGCCGCGATGCTGCCGAACGTTCCCGAAGCCGTCGCGCTGATGCTCGCCGTCACGTCGCTCGGTGCGATTTTTTCTTCGTGCTCGCCGGATTTCGGCGAGCGTGGCGTGCTCGACCGTTTCGGTCAGATCGAGCCGAAAGTCTTCGTCTGCTGTGACGGTTACTGGTACGCGGGAAAAAGAATTTCGCTCGAAGAGAAGTTGACTGCGATAGTCGGGCATCTTCCCACAGCAAACAAGGTGGTGATCGTTCCTTACGTCGGCGACGCTGTGTCCGTCGCGAGGATGCTTCCGCGCTCCTCGACTCTTGCCGAATTCCTTGCGCCGTTTTCCGCGAAGACCGTGTCGTTCGAGCGCCTTCCGTTCGATCATCCGATCTACATTCTCTACTCGTCCGGCACGACCGGCGTGCCGAAATGCATTCTCCATGGCGCCGGCGGCACGCTTATCCAGCATTTGAAGGAGCAGCGCCTTCATTGCGATTTGCGTCCCGGCGAGCGCTTCTTCTACTTCACGACACTCGGGTGGATGATGTGGAACTGGCTCGTATCGGGCCTGGCGAGCGAGGCGACGTTGTGCCTGTACGATGGATCGCCTTTTGCGCCGACGAACGAGGTGCTGTTCGATTACGCGCAGGAGGAGAGGATCAACGTTTTTGGCACCTCCGCGAAATACATCGACGCAGCGAAGAAAGCCGAGTTGAAGCCAGCCACCACGCACGATCTTTCAGCGATGCGGCTCATGACCTCGACCGGCTCCCCGCTTGCGCCGGAAAGTTTCGATTACGTCTACCGGTCGATCAAATCAGACTTGCACTTAGCCTCGATCTCAGGTGGCACAGATATCGTCTCTTCCTTCGTGCTTGGCGATCCGACCTCGCCCGTGTGGAAGGGTGAGATCCAGGCGCCCGGACTTGGCATGGCTGTGGACGTCTGGTCGGAAGACGGGACTCATCTCGACCGGGGCCGCGGCGAACTCGTCTGCCTGAAGCCGATCCCGTCGATGCCGGTGAGGTTCTGGAACGATCCCGATGGGAAAAAGTATCGGGGAGCTTACTTCGAGCGTTTCCCCGGAGTTTGGCACCACGGCGATTTCGCCGAATGGACGGCGCGCGGCGGTATCGTCATCCACGGCCGCTCCGACGCTACCTTGAACCCCCAGGGCGTGCGCATCGGCACGGCGGAGATTTACGCCCAAGTCGAGCAGATACCTGAAGTCTTGGAGTTGATCGCGATCGGCCAGGAGTGGGAGAACGACGTGCGCATCGTCCTGTTCGTGCGCCTGCGTGAGGGCGTTACGCTCGATCCCGGGCTGATCGATCGCATTCGCCGCCGAATCCGGGAGGACGCGAGCCCCCGTCACGTGCCGGCCAAGGTTCTCGCGGTCGCTGACATCCCGCGCACACGCTCCGGCAAGATCACGGAGCTCGCCGTGCGCGATGTCGTCCACGGGCGGACGGTCAAGAATACGGAAGCGCTCGCGAACCCGGAAGCGCTGGAACTTTATCGCGACTTGCCGGCGCTCAGGGAGTAGGCGACCCGTTCGATCGTCCGCTCAGCATCAGCATCGGCCGGCTCATGCGAGCGAGCAGCACAACGGGGCCGAGACCAGCGAGCACGATCATCAAGGCTGCGACCGCGCCATCCTCGTACGTGCCCCGCGATGCCTCCGCATAGATGTGCGTCGCTAACGTCTCGAAGCCGAAAGGCCTCAGCAACAGCGTGGCGGGAAGTTCCTTCATGCAGTCGACGAACACGAGAATCGCGGCCGCGCCGATCGCGGGCGACAGCAACGGAAGATGCACGCGCCGCACCGTGCCGACAGCGTTTTCCCCAAGGCTTCTCGCCGCACCGTCGAGACTGTGCGGGATTTTCGCGAATCCCGCTTCGATGCTGCCCGCGGAGACGGCGAGGAAACGGATCACGTAGGCGACCACCAAGGCCGCGCCGGAGCCCGACAGCAACAGGCCCGTTCCAATGCCGAGAAGTTGCCGCGCCATGCCGTCGATCGCGTTGTCGAATGTTGCGAGCGGTAGCAGCATTCCCACGCCAAGCACCGTCCCGGGAATCGCGTAGCCGAGGCTCGCGGCGCGCGCCGCGGCACTCGCCGCGCCGCTCCTGTCGATGCGAGTCGCGTAGGCAAGCACGATACCGAAAAGAAGCGCGACCACCGTTGCGATGGCCGCGAACGCTACGCTGTTGCGCGCCTCGATCAGGATGCGCACCGACAAACCGAACTCGGCGACGCGGCTCCATGCCTCGTGCGCGAGGTGGGTGGCCGGAAACACGAAGCCAATGAGGATCGGCAGCAGACACGCGGCCAATGCTGCCGTGCCTTTCATGCCCCGTAGCTCCAGCGGAGAGGGCGGGTGATGCCGACGGCTGCCTCCGACGAAGCGCTGGCGCCTGCGTGCCCACCGTTCGAATAGGACCAGCGCCACCACGCCGGCCAGCATCACAAGCGCGATCTGCGCGGCACCCGGCAGGCTGGATCGATTGAGCCAGGTCGCGTAGATCGACACGGTGAACGTCCGGACGCCGAGAAACTCAGACGCGCCAATATCGTTCAGCGCTTCCAGCAATGCGAGCGTCGCCCCAACCACGATCGCCGGGCGCGCAAGCGGAAGTGCAACTCGAAAAAATGTGCGTGCGCGACTCGCGCCGAGCGTGCGCGCGACCTCCAGCACTGGAGCTGATTGCATCAGGAACAGCGCACGCGCCGCCAGGTAAACGTAAGGATAAAGCACGAAGCCGAGCAGCAAGGCGGCGCCCCAGATCGATCGTATGTCGGGGAGAGAAAAGTCCCGCGGGTCCGCGATATCAAAAAGCGCGCGCAATCCCCTTTGCACCGGGCCAAGCGGATGCAGGATGTCGAGATAGGCGAAGGCGACGATGTAGGTCGGGACCGCGAGCGGCAGGAGCAGTCCCCAGTCGAAAAAATCGCGTCCCGCGAACCGGCAGGTTGCCGTAAGCCAAGCCGTGCCGACGCCGACAACGACCGTGATTACGCCGACCCCGGCAAGCAGAAGCGCAGTATCGCGCAGGGCGTACGGCAACACGTACGCCACGAGGTGTGGCCACAGATCCCCGGATCCGCGTGACGCGATCGCGATGAGCGAAACAACCGGCGCAAGCACGATCGCCGCGATGAAGATGGCGCCAATTGTCCAGCCGAATGCGTCGCCCGGCGCCTTGGCGGGGACGAAGAGTTCTCGCGGTCATCGGATGGAGCACGCGCGGCGGGTCGAGCCCGTCCCGTGCGATCAGTTGTCGAATCCTACCTTGTCGACCAGCTCGCTCGCGGCCTTTCGCGCCTTTGCGACCGCTCGCAGATCGATCGTGTCGGTCTTCAGCGTGCCGAGGGCAGCGATGATCGGATCGGACTTCGCGCTCGGCCGCACCGGGTACTCGTAGTTCGCCAGCGCGTATAGCGCCTGCGCGTCATTGGAAACGAGATACTCGAGAAGCTTTACCGCGTTCGCCTTGTTCGGCGCATTCTTCGCGATGGATGCACCGGAAATATTCACGTGCGTGCCGCCGCCCTCGAAGGTCGGCAACAATACGTTGATCGCTTCACCCCATTTCGAGTGCTCGGCGCCGCCTTTGCCGCTCCGCATCAGGCCGACATAGTAAGAGTTGCCAACGCCGATGTCGCAGACGCCGCCGAGGATGTCGCGCGCCACCTCGCGGTCGCCGCCGGTCGGCTTGCGCGCAAGATTGGCCTTCACGCCGCGGAGCCAGGCTTCGGTCTTGTCGGCGCCGTGATGGACGATATGCGCCGCGATCAGCGCGATGTTGTATGGATGCTGGCCCGGGCGGATGCAGATTTGTCCTTTCCACTTCGGATCGGCGAGCCCCTCGTATGTGATCGCGGAATCCTTCACTCGATCCTTCGACGTGTAGACGAGCCGGCCCCGCAGGCTGAGCGCGAACCATTCTCCCTTGGGGTCGCGCAGGTGCGAGGGAATTGCGGATGACAGCGCTTCCGACTGCACAGGCTGCGTGACGCCTTGATCGACTGTGTCGAGGAGATTGCCGATGTCGACGGTCATCAGCACATCGGCAGGTGAGTTCGCACCCTCCGCCTTCACGCGCTCGGCCAAGCCGTCCTTGATGAAGATTGAGTTCACCTTGATCTTCGTGTCCTTGGTGAAAGCGTCCAGCAGCGGCTGGATCAATCCCGGCTCGCGCGTCGTGTAGAGATTGACCTCTTGAGCGCTGGCGGTGGTAACCGGCAGAACTGCAACGAACGCGGCAAGCAACGCATTGCGGACACGGAACGGACGGCTCATCGGTCACTCCCTCGATCTTCGCGAATTGGCTGCGCGCGGAATTGGCGCGCCCTCGCGTTCAGACGTACGAAGGAGAGAACCCCGGCGTCAACAAAATCAGCCGATATTTCAGTAGCTTAAAGATATTCCAAAGAGCGCTTAGTTGGAGCGATTGCAAAGAACGATCAGTCGTCCTTGTCCAACTTGCCGATGTGGTGCTGCGCGTAAAGCTCGAGACCGAGCTTCTTCACGAGTTCGAGCTGCGTCTCGAGAAAATCGATGTGACCTTCCTCGTCGCGCATCAACTCTTCGAACAGATCGCGTGACGGATAGTCCTTCACTGAGTGACAGTAGGTGGCCGCTTCTTGATAGAGGCTGCGCGCGTCGTGTTCGGCGGCGAGATCGGAATCGAGAATTTCCTTCACGTCCTGTCCGATCCGCAGGGGATCGAGCACCTGCAAATTAGGGAAGCCGTCGAGAAAAAGGATGCGTTCCACGAACTTGTCCGCGTGGTGCATCTCCTCGATCGATTCCTTGCGCCACTTCTTCGCGAGGTCGTTGTAGCCCCAGTTTTCGAGCATCCGGTAGTGCAACCAATACTGGTTGATCGCGGTCAGTTCCGACCGCAGCCCACGGTTGAGATACTCGATGACTTTCGCGTCGCCCTTCATGGGTTCCCTCGCTGCTTACAGCGTCGATGAAAATTGGAATTATTCCAAGCAAATGTCCAGCGCGGGCTAACCGCCCTCACTGGCAAGTGTTCCGTGGAATTTTAGCGACTATTCAGTGGAGACGGTGCCGGCGAGCGGACACTCTGCGGGGCAGGCCTCGCAGGCCGCGGCGAGGGCATCGTCCATGATCGCGCGGATTGTGCGGGCACAGCGGCCGCATTGCGGGCTGCACCCCAGGCACTGATAAACCTGCGACGTCGAGCGGGGACCGTTCGCCCGTCCGCAGGTTTCGCGGACTTGCGTGTCGGAAAGGACGTTGCAGGAACAGACGATCATCCGGCTTCGTTCTTTGGAATCGTTATAACTTATTGACGTCTCTACTCTTTTTCATCGCAGCCTTTTTGCCGGACGTCAACGCTGATCCGGCGCGCAAGGGCGCGATGACCGGTCGCGGAGACGGGGAGGTTATTCCGCGAGTACGCGCGTGGACGGGAACGCGATCTCGACGAGCGTGCCGGCGTTCACGGTGCTCTTGATGGAGAAGCTCGCGCGGTTCGCTTCGACAAGCGCCTTCGTCAGCGGCAGGCCAAGACCGGTGCCGCCTTGCTTCGCGCGTCCGGCAGTCGCGATCTGTCGGAATGGTTCAAGCGCCGTTTTGATATCGGATTCGCTCATGCCGATTCCGGTATCGCGCACGCGCAGATGCACTTCGCCGTCGTCGGTCAGCGTCGTCGACACGATCACCTGTCCGCCCGGTGGCGTAAAACGGATCGAGTTCGAAAGCAGATTGAGTACGATCTGACGGATCGAACGCGCGTCGGCGACGACCGGTGGCAAGTCCGGCGACAGCGCGGTTCGGATGATGATGCGCTCGCGGTTCGCCTGCGGCTGCATCAGCGCCATCGACTGGCTCGCGATCCCGTTGAGGTCGACGCTCGCGAACACGAGATCGAGCTTGCCCGCCTCGATCTTCGACAGATCGAGCAGGTCGTTGATCAATGATACGAGATGTTCGCCCGACGCGTGGATGTCCTTGAGATACTCGCGATAGCGGTCGTTACCGATCGGTCCGAGCCGCTCCTCCATCATCACCTCGGCGAAGCCGATGATTGCATTCAGCGGCGTACGGATCTCGTGACTGATCTTCGCCAGAAATTCGGATTTCGCCGAGCTCGCGCGCTCCGCCTCCCGCCGCGAGTGAACGAGATCCTCCTCCGCGCGCTTCCACTGAGTGATGTCGCGGAATACGGCGCAAAATTTCTCCGTGTCGTCGCCGAGACGTCCGAGTGTCATGAACAGCGGAATGAGCCCGCCTTCGCGCACCCGCCCGATCACCTCGCGCCCGTCATTGAGGACGCTCGCAACGCTGTTCACTGCAAGTCCCTCAAGATAATCGACGGCGGCGCGATGGCTTTCCGGAGCGAACAACACGGTGAAATTTCTTCCTTCCACCTCGCTTGAATCGAAGCCGAACAGCGCCTCAGCAGACCGGTTCATGCCGAGCAGCCGGCCCGTCCGGTCGAGGAGCGCGACGCCGTCGGTGGCCGTATCCAGAATCGCGCGCATTTCGCGGGCAGTCGCTTCCGCGTCGCGCAGCGCAAGCTCGCCCGCCTCCAGGCGTTCGTCGAGGCCGGCGCCGGCCCGGCGCAACACATAGACGAGCGCGATGTCCCCATCCCAGGGAGTCGAGAGCAGGCGCGCTTCTACCGGGATCGGCTCGTCGCCACGTCCGCGGATCGAGATTGGGCGAACATCACCGTCGTCAGCCGCAAATCCGCGGCCACCCGCGAACAATCGGTCGAGACCGCCGGCGTTTGTCAACTCCTGCATGCTCGCCATGCCGATCCAGTCGAGGAGGGTGCGGTTGACGTAGAGCACTCTGTCCGCGCGATGCACGATCACGCCGATCGGTAACCGGTCGAGTACCGCGCGCTCTCCTTCGATTGTCGATCGTGGCGGCTGCGCGCCGGCTTTCGCAGCGGGCGACGGAGATGCAACGCCCTCGGCGCGGCGCTCGCCGAAGTCGACGCGCTTCATGCGTGCGCCGATCACCTTTGCGATTTCACGGAACGCATTCCGCTCGACCGGCGTGAGCGTGGGTCGCGGCTGATCGTCATTGGGCGTCGATTTGTGAAGCGGAACGACATTTTCCGGCTTCTCGACGAACACGGGCGGCTGAGCCCGCGACGGAGCGGGTCGTCTCGGCTCGCGAACCGGTTCGTCGGAGCGGAGAGGCTTTTCCTGAATGCGTGGTTTCGGCCGGGGCTGGGCCTCGCGGAACACACCGAAGCCGCGATACCCAAGGAAACGCCGCTCGCGATCGAACACAGGCAGAGCCGCGAGATCGACGGGCCGGACCAGATCGGCGTCTTCCACCGGCCAAAGCACGGTGACGCCCGACCAGGTGTCGCGCCGCGCCACGGCGGCGGCGACTGCGTGGACGCCTTCGATGCCGATCGTCGCGGCCGCTTCCGGCCAGTTCATCCCGGCGACCGCGGCGGGTCCATGACCGACCACCGCCGCGAGCTCCGCCGAAACGCTCGTGAAGCGGCCCTCCGCGTCGATCTGCCAGACGAAACGGGAAGGCGTGCGCGGAAGCGGTTTTTCCGCCTCGAGCGGCGGATCGGATTTTTGCGGGAAGGTTTCCACCGAAGGGATGTCGGCGATGGCCGAAGGTTGCTCGCGCGTCGGCTTTGTTTCTGGCTCGATCGCTCTCTTCGCCGGCTCCTCGTGCATGGCGCGCACGCCCTCACCGACGCGCTCGGGCGCCTTGAAAGCCGCGATCACATAGGAATTGCCTCGCGCGCCCACGCGGCGAAGAAAAATACGGAGAACGCCAAACGTAAGCTCGGCCGTGCCGTGTTCGCGTGCTGAGGCGAGCGAACGTTGGGCGCCGGGAATGATCTCGGCAAGGTTGTCGGCCGTGCTCATCAGCGTGGACGCCGCGGCGTTGGCGTAGATCCGCCGTCCGCTGCCCTCCAGCACCGCGAACCCTTGGCGCTCGCTGCCGAAAAGAGCCGCCGCTTCCTCGGCGGCGTCCGGCTGGCTGCCGACCGGTTCGCGCGCCTCGAGCAGGAACGCCGAATCGCGGTCTTCGAGCGGCACGCGAACACACGAAAACTCGACGAGCTTGGGCGCCCCGCTGACCATGAAGGCGAGCGTGTGCGATTGTGCCTGCCCATCGGGCAGCTGTCGGAGCGTCGCGACGATCCGGCTCCCCTCGGCTGCGACGGTAGCCACCGCGTCCGCAACCGACCTAGCCCGTAGCAGTGTCAGGCTGGCCCGGTTGGTGAGGAGCACCGCCCCCTCGGCATCCAGGACAAGCATTGGCTTCGGCGTGCCAAAAAGGCCGCCGATCCGCGCGTCCGAGAAGAGCTGGATGAGCCGGGGAGCGAGATCCATGACCGATGCATCGGGCTGGGCGTGCTGACGTGGCACCCCGGATTTATCTTTCATTCATAGTTCGGTAAGCCCCGAAAATCCACGCCGGACGGGCCTCTTTCGTGTCCATTTCGGGGTGGAGGTTAATCGCCAGAGCCGAGAACTGCTGGGCGGACCGGTCTAACTCCCCGTAATCACTCGGCCCTATCGCTTTTCATGCCTCGCGCGTTACCTTCACGTCGGGCCAGTCCTGCGAGGAGTTCTCCATGAAATCCACCGGGTTCGAAATGCCTCCTGAGATGAAGGTTTTGGCTGAGCAGAGCATCGAGGCGGCGCGGAAGGCCTTTCAAGGTTACCTCTACGCCACCGAAAAGGCGCTGGGCATGGTGGAAACCTCTACCGGCGCGACCCAAGCCGCACGCGATCTTGGCCGGAAGGCCATGGGCTTTGCGCAGGAGAACGTCATCGACAGCTTCGCTTTCATCGACAAACTCATGCGCGCTCGAGACGTCGAAGAGGTCGTTCGGCTGCAAAGCGAATTCGCCCAAGCGCAGGGAAAGAAACTCGCAGAGCAGACCCGGATCCTGGGGGAAGCCGCGGCGAGTGCGATGAACGCCGCCAAGCCACGCGGATAGGTAGCGCTTCAATATTCTTCGCGTATTTCTTGTGCGTTGCAACCTTTCATGTTGCAATGCACAAAATCAATGTTATATGGAGGTGGAGATCGCAGCCCCGCCGGACGATGCGGTGTCCTCGGGGCAAGCCAGTTACCGCGATTGGAGAAGCCCCATGGCTGACACGGAAACAGTGAAAGACAACGTGAAGAAGGCCGCGAAGGCCGCGGCGCCGAAATTCGACGAGCCGAAGTTCGACCCGACCAAGGTGCAGGTGCCCGAGGTCTTCCGCGAGATGGCGGAAAAGAGCGTCGAGCAGGCGAAGGACAGCTACGCGCGTCTGCGCACCGCTGCCGAAGACGCAACCGACGTGGTGGAAGACACGTATCTTCAGGCCACGCGCGGTGCGACCGAGTTCAATCTCAAGGCGATCGATGCAATCCGCACGAACGTCAATGCGAACCTCGACTATGCTCGTGAGATTCTCGCGGCGAAGTCGATGTCCGAGGCGGTGGAGCTTTCCGCGACTCACCTCAGGGCACAGTTCGACGCGCTGTCCGCCCAAGCAAAGGAATTTTCCGCGCTTGCACAGAAGGTCGCGACCGATGCGGCTGAGCCGTTCAAGTCGAGCGTGAACAAGACCTTCAAACCGAACTGAAGGCATTCGGCAAAATTTACGGGCCCGGCACTGCCGGGCCCGTTTGCCATTCTGCGCAGCGGGCGGTTCCTCGCTTCCGATTGGCTTGAACCGCCCACGGTTTGCCCCTAGCTTGCGCCCGCCGATCTGTGCAGCTGTAGCTCAGTTGGTTAGAGCGCCGGTCTGTGGAACCGGAGGTCGGTGGTTCGACCCCACCCAGCTGTACCACCTCTCCGCGCAGATCCGCCCCCCGGCGGGTCCGATCCTGTCACGAGCGTTACCGTCGAAGCATCTTCATGACGAAAGCGGGATCCGGCGCGAAGTGGCGTCCGCGCGTCGAAGACGATGCGTTGGTTCGCGGTCTCGGCCGCTTTGCCGCCGACGCGCCGGAGCCGGGGCAGGGTATTGGATATTTCGTGCGCTCGCCGCACGCCTCTGCCCGCATCCGTTCTGTCGATGTTTCCACCGCGCTATCGGCGCCGGGAGTGCTCGGCGTATTGACGGCTGAGGACATGAAGGTTGCGGGCATCAGCAACACGGTGCTCGTGCTGCCGCTGACGGACCGCCACGGCAAGCCGATGTTCATTCCTGCCCGGCCCTCGCTTGCCGCGGAGCGGGTACTCCACGTCGGCCAGCCCATCGCGTTGATCGTCGCCGACACGCTCGCGCATGCCCAGGATGCCGCTGAACTTGTCTCAATCGAGTTCGAGGAGCTCCCCGCCGTCGTCGATGCCCGCGATGCCGTCAAGTCCGGCGCTCCGCAACTCTGGCCCGATGCGCCGAACAACATCGCCATCGACTGGATCGGCCCCGAGCCTGACGGCGCTTCGCATCACAACGAGGTCGAGCGCGTTTTTGCCAGTGCCCATCTCGTGGCGCGCGTCGAACTCGTGAACCAGCGAATCTGCGGCGTGACGATGGAGCCGCGCGGCGCGACCGCAAGCTACGATACGGCGGCCGATCGCTACACGCTGCGGAGCTCGACACAGGGGGTCGGGGCGCTTCGAGATTCGCTCGCAAAGATTCTTGGCATCGAACCGCAGAAAATGCGCGTCACCGCCGAGGATGTCGGTGGCGCGTTCGGCTTGAAGACGCCGCCATACCCGGAGTATCCGGCGCTTCTCGTCGCGGCGAAGAAACTCAATCGGGCGGTGCACTGGATGTCGTCGCGCGCGGAGTTGTTCGAAAGCGACAATCACGCGCGTGACGCTTACACCGCGGCAGAGCTTGCGCTGGATCGGGAAGGACGGTTTCTCGGGATGCGCGTGCGGCATACCGTCAGCATGGGCGCGTTCCTCGCCGCCGTCGGCCCGCAAATCGGCGTCGTCAGCTTCACGCGTTGTCTGCCCGGCATGTACGCGATCCCGGCGATTGCGCTCGAGGCGCGCTGCGTCTTCACGAATACAGTTCCCACCGGCCCCTACCGTGGTGCCGGCCGCCCCGAAGCGAACTACGTCATGGAGCGGCTCGTGCAGGAGGCGTCGCGCGTCTCCGGAATTGACCCCGTCGAGTTGCGCCGCAAGAACCTCATCCCGAGGTCGGCCATGCCGTACAAGACGCCGGTCGGCAACGTTTACGACAGCGGCGACTTCGAGCCGATCCTCGATCGCGCGCTCGAGCTTTCTGATTACTCGGGTTTTGCGAAGCGAAGGGTCGATGCCAAGCGACGCGGTCGACTGCGCGGTATCGGTGTCTCTTGTTTCCTTGAGCACGCGGGAGCGATGCCCGTGGAAGGTGCTGTCATCGTGTTCGACAGCGACGGCACTCTGGAATTCCGTCTCAATGTCCACTCGACAGGGCAGGGACACGCGACCGTGTTTGGGCGCCTGATTGCGGAGAGGCTCGGAATTGAGCCGGAGCAAGTACGCCACCGCCACGGCGATTCGGACTTTGCAATTCCTGGCTACGCGTCGGTGGGCTCGCGTAGCGCGATGACCGCGGGTCACTCGATTGCAGAAGCTGTGAAGACGGTTGTCGCCAAGGGAAAGAAGATCGCGGCGGCCGTTCTGGAGGCGGATGAGGCAAAGATCGACTATCGCAACGGCGCTTTTGAGGTGTCGGGCACGAACCTGCGCATACCGCTGTTCGATCTCGCGGAGAAAGCGCGCGAGCTGCAGGTGGGCGGGGTTTTTGCTGAGAGTCTCGATACTTCGGTGAAGACCGAAAGCCCGCTGACATTTCCGAACGGGTGCCACATCGCCGAAGTCGAAGTGGATCCCGACACCGGCAAAGTGGCGGTTGTCGCGTACACAGCGGTCGATGATTGCGGGAACGTGCTCGATCACACCATCGTCGAAGGACAGGTTCAGGGAGGCGTCGTGCAGGGACTTGGTCAGGCCCTCCTCGAGCAGACCGTCTACGATCGTGAAACCGGACAGCTCATCACGGGCTCCTTCATGGACTACGCGATGCCGCACGCCGACGAAGCGCCGGACGTGATTGGCGACGTGCACCCAGTGCCTGCGACCACAAATCCGCTCGGGGTGAAAGGCGTGGGCGAGGCCGGCACGACAGCTTCGCCCGCCGCGATCATGAACGCGATTGCCGACGCGATTCCCGTCCGCGCTGCCGCGAGCATGGACATGCCCGCGACGCCGGAAAAGGTCTGGCGCGCCTGCCGCGAGATGGCGCAGTCCAAGAACTAGCCGCCGCGCGCGCCGAGCTTCGCCGCCATCCAATCCGCGCTTTGCACGCGCCAGCGATAGGCACGGTTGTTAGCCACGTGGTTGCCGTCTTCGATCAATTGCAGTTCGACCGGACCCTTCGCTTCACGCGCGAGCCGCTCCGCGTGCCGCCACGGGATGACGCGATCGAGCTTGCCGGTCACGATATAGAGAGGGCATGTGATTTTGTCCGCCACGCCTTCCAATGACAGCGTGCCGGCGTGACGTTTCGCGGCCTCCATCGTCGCCGACTTCGATCGTACGCGAAACGCTTCCCGCGTGAGCTCGGGCAGGCTGTCCCATGCCTCCGACCAGTTATATGGCCCCGCGAGTGAGATGCACGCCTTGATGCGCGGCTCGAACGCGGCGGAGCGCGGTGCGTAGTAGCCGCCGAGACTCACGCCCCACAGGCCCAGTTGTTCGAGGGCAAGGTCGCGGCGGCCTTCAACGAAATCCGCGACCGCTTTCACGACGGCTTCGTAGTCGCCTCGGATCGCGAAGTCATACTCTCCTTCACCCTGACCCGGTCCGTCGAAGGCGAGTGTCGCAATCCCACGTGCGAGAAAAGGCTGCTCATACGCCTCGGTCTCCTCTTTCGTGGAATCGAGCCCCATCGCCATGATCATCACCGGCGGACGCTCGACGCCGGCAGGCTTCCGCAGGATTCCGAAAAGCAACTTTCCTTCGTAAGGAATCTCTACGCGTTCACCCGGTGGCCGCAGGTGAGGCAACGCCGCTCGCCTGCATTCGACCGCCTTCTCGTGCGCGGCCCTCATCTGCACGAGGTCATGCACGAACAGGAATTTCCCGAAGTGGTAGTAGACTGCGGCGCGGTTCAGGTGTTCGCCCGCGCTGAGGAATTTCCCGGCGGCCAGCGCCTCGCGCCCCATTCGCTCGTGTATGGCCGCGCGCTTCGACCAGGCACCGCACCACTCGTCCCACGATGCGATCGAGGCGGTCACCTCCTCGAAATCGGTGAGTGCGACGCCGTTCGCAACGAACCGCGGAGCCCAGTGCGAGATCGCGGATTTAACGCGCGCGTCTTGCATCGATCAATCGAGTGCTTCGTCGCGACGATACCAGGGAAGGAGCCGCCGCGTTCCGTTGGAGAGTGCAAGTTCGAACAACACGCCGACGACCGCGAGTATCGCGACCGCGACGAACGCCTCGCTGTGCTTGAACGTGCGTGTATTGAACAGGATGTAGAAGCCGAGACCCGGGATCGCCGCGTAGAACTCGGCGATGACGGCCCCGATCAGGGCGCGTCCCGCGGCGAGCTTCATGCCGGCGAGGAGGTAGGGCACGGACGATGGCAGCACTACGTCGAACAACCGCGCCCAGCCTGAGCCGCGGAACGCCCGCGATACTTCCACGTATTCCGGGGGCACAGCGCGCGCGCCATCCGAGACGTTGATGATGATGGCGAAGATCGCCGCGAACACGACGGTGGCCAACCGCGCGTCTCCGGTGTAGCCGAAGAACAGCGTCAGCAGCGGCAAGATCGCGACCATCGGCATTGCGAACAGGCCGCTCACGTAAAGCCGCAGGAAGCGGTCGACGGTCGGTACCCGGCCGATCGCAAGGCCGATCGCCGTGCCTACGACGAGCGCGATCGCCAGGCCCTGCAGCACCGCACCGAGCGTCGCGCCTGCAGCCGTCCAAAGCGCAGGGTCGATAATCACGTTCGGAAAAACCGCAACAATGCGGCTCGGTCGCGCCACGAAAGCAGGCGCCCACAAGCGAACGGCGACCTCCCAGATCGTGACGATCGCGATGCCGGCGGCGATGCGCGCGACCGCATCGCGACTGATCCAACGGCGCGAACCGGCGGCTTCGGTGAGAGTGATATCGGGCGCGCTCATCGATTGAGTCCGCGCCATGCAGCAAAATGGTTCTCAAGTGCACGACCGATACCCATCAGCATGACGCCGAGAATGGTGATCACGAGGATCGAGCCGTAGAGGGCTGGCACGTCGAAGTCGCGCTCGCTGCGCATGATGAGAAGGCCGATCCCGCTTCCTGAAAGGAAGAACTCGCCGGCCACAAGCCCGACGAGTCCGCGCCCGATTCCCTGGCGCACCCCCGTGAGCGCATAGGGAAGGGTGTAGGGGATCAATACGTCGCGCCACACACCCCATTCCCCGGAGCGGAAGGAATGCGCGACCTCCAGCATTTCCGGCTTCACGCTGCGCGCGCCCTCGATGGTGTTGTAAAGCACCGAGAAAACCGCAAACAGAAAGACCACGAGTGCCTTCGGCGCGAAACCAAAGCCCATCATCGACAGAATGAATGGGATGAGCGCGACCATCGGCGTCGCGTAGAGCAACATGATGTAGCTCTCGAGGGCGACCCGCAGCAACCGCACGCGCGCGAGTAGGAGACCGATCCCGATCCCAACCACGATCGCCGCACAAAGTCCGGTCAAGTAGACGAGGAGCGAACTCTTCAGCGCGTTCGTCAGCAATCCGGACTGGACCATCTCGTACAGGCTGGCGATCGTCGCGGTGAAGGATGCGACAAAGGCCGGATTTGTCCTGCTGGCAACGAACTGCCAGAGCAGCGCGCCGACGGCGAGTGCGACAACGTAAGTTCCGTAACGAAGCAGGCGGGTTTCACGTCCCATGGAACACGCTTGCGGGCGCGGCGAAAACCGCGCCCGCGTTTGGCACGATTACTTCACAAGCTTGAGGGCGGCCTCGTAGATCGAAAGATCCACGACCTGCTCGTACTTCGCGGGCTCGCCCTTGATGTTTCCGACCCGTTTCTGCGCGGCAAGGATGGCGTCGATGTTCTCCTTCTTCAGCCCGTGCTCGCGCGGCCAGAACTCGATCTTCACGTACTGTCCGATCGCCCATTTGGCGTCGTCGACGCTGCGGCTCGTTGGTGCCGCCGCTTTGGCTACGGAGTCCATGTTCTTCGGATCGCGCATGTAGCGCTCGGCTTCGATCAAGGCCGCGACTACCTTCGCAAGAGTGTCGCGCTTCTCGGCGAGAACTTTCTTGCTGGTCGTAAGCGCGAGATAGTGATTCACCTTCAGTACGTCGTTCATGTCGACGACGGTAATGACTTTCTTCTTCGCTTCACGTTCGATGATCGGCACGTCGTCGATATGCAGCACGCCCACCGCAAGCTGCCCCGAAACCATCGCCGTACCGACGTTCGCGCTGAGCGGCACCTGCTGTGTTTCCTCGGCGGAAAGCTTGCAGGCGCGCAGCATCTGGTTCAGAGCGATCGACCGCGCGCCGCCGAGGCTGTCGACGCCGACCGGCTTGCCCTTCACATCCTCGCACTTGGAGATCGCCGGATCCATTGAGCCGATCAGCCAGTCCGGCTTCTCGTACCCATAGATCATGGAGATGCCTGCATCGGGATTGTTCGAGAGCATGGTGACCACGAGTGGCGACGGCGACATCGAAAGCTCGATGTTTCCTGACGCAACGGCACGCGCCGCGGCGGCGCCGGAGTCGAACGGCCGCAGCGTTACGTTGAGGCCGTGCTTCTTGAAGAAGCCCTGCTGCTCAGCGACGTAGGCCTGCGTCGTGACGAAGACCGGCGGAATGCCGGGCAGGCCGATCGTAATCGCCTCCTGCGCGGATACGCTGCTTGCAATGTTGGCTGTGGCGGTGATTGCAAGCCACGCAATGAGCGCGTGACGTGTATGCTTCATATTCCTTCCTCCCGTTCGAAAGTTTTTTTCGTTTCGTTCTGCGATATAGATCTCAGTTCTGCAGTTGCAGCTCCGCCGCTTTCGCCTCGTCCATCAATGTGGTCCACACATGCTCCCGCAGCGCCGCGAAGCGCGGATGTGTGAGTGTTGCGCGGCTGCGGGGATGCTGCAGGTCGACGTCGATGATTTCGTGAACGGCCGCGGGCCTACCCTTCAGCACGACGACGCGGTGCCCCATCAGGACAGCTTCTTCGATCGAATGCGTCACAAACACCATGCTCACCGGTCGTATCTGCCAGATGCGCAGCAACTCGAATTGCAGGATTTCGCGTGTCTGCGCGTCCACGGCGGCAAACGGCTCGTCCATGAGCAGCACGTCGGGCTCGATTGCGAGTGCGCGAGCGAGGCCGCAACGCTGCTGCATGCCGCCGGACAATTGATAGGGATAGGCTTCTTCAAAGCCGGCCAGGCCGACAAGCTTGATGAAATCGCGGCACGGTCTCGCGGATCTCGGCTTTCGGCACGCCCGCGAGTTTCAAGCCGTACGCGACGTTTGCGAACACGGTCTTCCAGGGAAACAGCCCGAACTGCTGGAACACCATCGCAACGCCGGCCGGAGGAGAGGAGACTTGCGCGCCGCCGACTTGCACCACGCCGCTCGACGGCGGGATCAGCCCATCGATGCAGCGTAGCAATGTGGTCTTGCCGCAACCGGACGGTCCGACGACGGAAACGATTTCGCGGTCGCCGACTTC
This sequence comes from uncultured Alphaproteobacteria bacterium, assembly GCA_963711595.1. Taxonomy (GTDB): domain Bacteria; phylum Pseudomonadota; class Alphaproteobacteria; order Rhizobiales; family Xanthobacteraceae; genus JAUSIF01. The sequence goes on along the minus strand of CAVQER010000001.1, from coordinate 655,027 downwards.
GAGATTGACGTCGCGAAAGACCTCGAGCGCCCCGTAACGCTTGCCGAGTCCCTGTACGCGGATGCGCGGGCTCGCGAGCCCCTCGGCGCCCTTCGGCCTGTCGACGACGTTCGCGGCCGTGGCGCTCACCGGCTATTCCGCCGCTTCGTTGCTGTCGACCGGCGCGACGGCTCTGCGCGCCCAATAGTTCGGATCGGCCTTCGCCCGCTTCAAGGCGTCCTCGTTTTCAAAACCGGGCGCCATCGAGCCGCTTTCACCGGCGAGAATCTGATGGTGTTCGATGTCGAGGATACGCAGCCAGCGTTGCTGGCCCATGGTCAACGCAATGAAGTATCCGATCTCGACGAGCTCCGGCTCGGAAAAGTGCTTGTGCAGCCGCGCCCAGAACTGGTCGTCGGTGGCGAGATCCCAGGTAATCGCTTCGGCGTACGACAGCGCCGCCTTCTGCTTCTCGCTGTAGCGAGTCGAAGACTCGAAATTGATCAGATCGCGAACATCCTCCTCCGCAACACCCGACTTCGATGCCTTGATCGAGCGTTGGTTGCCGCAGAACTCGCAAAGCACCGAGCGCGAGACGTAAAGGCGGCAGAGTTCCTTGATCGCGTGGTCGGCGACGCCGGTGTGGAAGACGTCGCGCCAGGAATTGGCGAACGACCAGAACACGGCAGGCACGTGGGCACGCACCGCCTGGCTTTCCGGTCGCGGCGTACCCTCCCGTCGGCAACGATCGAGTTCGGCGAGCATTGCCGGATCCTTGATCATCGCCGGGGTCACATAGGAAATGCGAGGCTTCGACATGGCGTTTCCTCCGGGCCGCACTTCCGCCTTGCGACGTGGCGCGCCTGTTCGTTGGCATGTTGGCCCAAGGTCGAAGGTGGATCAACGGCCATGGGCGGGCACTTTCACGCCCAACACGCGGGACTATTCGGCCGCCTCGTTGCGGACGGTCGGGCCCTGCCGCACCCAGTAGTCGGCGGCGGCCTTCGAGCGCTTGAGCGCCTCTTCCGTCTCGAATCCCGGCGCCATCGACGCGTCGGTCCCCGGGAGCACCTGATGGTGTTCGATGTCCAGCGTGCGCAACCATCGCTGGTTTCCCATCGTCAGCGCAATGAAATAGCCGATCTCGACCAGCTCGGGCTCGGAGAAATGCGCATGTAGGCGAGCCCAGAACTTGTCGTCGGTGGGCAAATCCCATGTGATCGCTTCGGCGTAGGAAAGAGCGGCCTTCTGCTTCTCGCTGTAGCGAGTTGAGGATTCGAAATTGATGAGGTCGCGGTAGTCGTCCTCGAGGACTCCGGATTTCGCCGCCTTCACCGAGCGCTGGTTTCCGCAGTACTCGCACTTCACCGAGCGCGAGACGTAGACGCGGCAAAGCTCCTTGATTGAATGATCTGCGACGCCGTTCCTGAAAACGTCACGCCAGCTGTTCACGAGCGACCAGAATACGGCGGGCACATGCGCACGAATGGCTTGGCTCTCCGGACGCGGCGTACCTTCGCGTGCGCTGCGCTCGAACTCGACAAGCATCGCCGGATCTTTGATGGTGGCGGGATCGACGTATGAGATGCGCGGCTTTTTCATTGGCGTTCCCCTTGGGCTTGCCCTGCCTAGACGTATACCCGTTTCATCGCGCCCTCGGGATAGCGCAGACCGGCAGCTGAGCCTGCCGGGACGGCCGCGCTGATACGCGCGACATCGTGCGGAGTGAGTTTCACCGAGAGCGCACCGATGTTTTCCTCGATCCGGTCCTTCCGCTTGGTGCCCGGGATCGGGACGATGTCCTTGCCTTGCGCGAGCAGCCAAGCGAGCGCGAGCTGCGCCGGCGTGCAGCCCTTTTCCTTTGCGATCGCTTCCACGCGGCTGACCAGCTCACGGTTCTTCGCGAAGTTGTCGCCTTGAAAGCGCGGGTGATCCATGCGCCGATCGTTCTTCACCTCGTCGGGTGACTTTACGGTGCCCGTGAGGAAGCTGCGGCCGAGCGGGGAATAGGCCACAAACGAGACACCGAGCTCGCGCGTTACCTTCAGCGTCTCTTCCGCCTCAACGCGATAGAGCAGGGAGTATTCCGTCTGCACGGCGGCGATGGGATGCACCTTGTGCGCGCGACGGATCGTGTTCGGATGCGCTTCAGAAATTCCGAGTGTGCGTACCTTGCCCTGCTCGACGAGCTTCTTCATCGCGCCCCAGGTGTCTTCGATCGGCACATTGGGATCAATCCGGTGCTGATAGTAGAGATCGATCACATCGAGCTTCAGGCGGCTCAGACTCTTGTTGCATGCCTCGATCACGTATTCCGGCCGCCCATCGACACCGCCGGTCGCCATCAGGTTTCCGAACTTCGTGGCGAGCACGACCTTGTCGCGGCGGTCCTTGATCGCGCGGCCCACAAGCTCCTCGTTCTGCCCATTGCCGTACACGTCGGCGCTGTCGAGAAAGTTCACGCCTTGGTCGAGCGCGCAATGGATCGCGGCCGTCGACTGCGCGTCGTCGCCTTTTCCATAGACGCCCGACATGGACATGCAGCCGAGCCCGATTGCGGAAACCTGGATTCCGCTCTTGCCGAGCGCGCGCACTTCAACTTGCTTCGCCATGACACTTCCTTCGAAAATTTTGCCGGTCGACTGTTACTGCTTGCGATAGACGGCGAGCGTCTTGTACTCGCCTTCGGATTTCACCGGGCGCTCCTTCGACCATTGTTCGACGAGTGGGCCAGCGTAATTCCACGCCATCGAACCGGTGTAGAAAATCAGGTAGCCGCCCGGCCGGGTCAGATCGGTCATCAAGTCGACGACTTCGCGGTCCGACATGTTGCCGTACTTCTCGTCCTTCGGTTTCCAGAACTCGCTGACGTGCGGCAGAAACGCAACATCGAACTCGGGCAGCAACCGCCGCTCCAGAAGATAGATATCGCCGAAGAAGGCTTTGTAGAGACGCGAGATCGCGGGCCGCTCGATCGCGAGCTTCGTGTAGGCGTCGATTTCCTCGACGGAAGCGGTGATGCCGAGCACCGCGTTGTTCGAGCCGTTCTCCGCGCAGGTTATGCCGACGTGGTGATGCGTGCCCGTGCCGAAGTGGAAGATCGACGCGTTCCTGATCTTCTTCTCGGCGAGGAAGTCGGTGAAGTGAACGTCACATGGACAGACTGGAACGTCGAGGTCCCATCCGGTCCGGTAATAATTCATCTCGTTCAAGGCGCTTCTCCGCGTTGCAATCGGTCAGGCCGGCGCCGCCGCCATTGCTGCTTCGATTTCTGGCACGGAATCCCGCATGCGGTCGAGACTCACTCGATGACGGTGCAGTCCCGCGAGCTCCGTAGGCCGTCCAATCGAAACAAAGATCGTCTCCGGCAGTCGTTCGAAAAGCAGACGGTAGAGTTTGTGCGTCGTAGCCTCGTCGAAATTCGACACGGCGTCGTCGAGCAGGAGCACATCGGGCCGCCGGAACAGCGCCCGAGCAAGAGCGATCCGTTGCTGTTCGCCGCCTGACAGCACCACGTTCCATTCGGCTTCTTCATCGAGCCGAGGCAGCAGATGCGCGAGGCCTACGGCCTCGACGACGTCGTGCAGTTCCGCCTCGCTCACGCGCTCGGGCGTCGTCGGATAGGTAATTGCCGTCCGAAGCGGAGCGAGCGGAAAATAGACGCGTTGCGGCAGCGCCATGACGTCGGCACCGGCCGGCAGATCAATTCTGCCTTCGCCCACCGGCCAAATTCCGGCAAGCGCTCGCAATACGGTCGACTTTCCCGAACCGGATGGTCCGCTGATCAGTGCCGCTTCGCCTGGCGCAAGCGAGAGTTTCGGAACGCTTGCGATTTCGGCACGCGAGGAGAGCCGCACCACGAGGCCGGAGACGTCGAGATTTTGTGAGGGCCCGCTGTCGATAGCGATCTGCGCCGCTGGAATCGTCTCGTGATCGACCGCACTCAAGGCCGCTTCGAGCTGCGCCACGCGGTCCATCGATGCCTTCCACTCGGCGATGCGTGGGTAGGAGTGCAGGAAGAAGGCGAACGAGGTTTCGACCTTCTGGAAGGCGAGCGAAGCCTGCATCAGCACCCCGAGTGAGAACGCGCCCGTGAAGTAGGCGGGACTCGCGACAAGGATCGGGAAAACGACCGACGCCTGGCCGTAGCTGTTGATGAAGGCGTTGAGCCCCGTCTGTCGGCGGATCAAGCGCAGCCAATTCTGGATCAGAGTCGTAAATCGATTGTCGAGCACCTTCCGCTCTATCTCCTCGCCACGCATGAGGGCCACTGGCTCCGTGTGATCCCATACGCGCGCGATTCCGAAGCGAAAATCGGATTCGAAGTGCTGCTGCTTGAAGTTCAGTCGGATCAGCGGATTGCCGACGAAGTGCGCGAGCAATGTACCGACGCACGCATACGCGATTGCGATCCAGAACAGGTAGCCGGGAATCGTGACGTTCGCACCGAACAAAAAGAGCGGAGCCGAACTCGATATTCCCCAAAGAATGTACGCGAATGAGAACAGCGCGATGAGGCTGCCGAGAAAGTTGTAGCCGAGATCGTGTGTTCTCTGGATGAAGATCAGGATATCGTTCGCGATGCGCAGATGCACATTGTCCACGTCGCTATGCAGAAAGCGCATGCGGTAGTGCCGGCCGTTCTCCATCCACTGGCCGACAAAGCGCCGCGTCATCCAGCGGCGCCAGCGCAGAATGAGTTGTTGCCCGAAATAGAACTGCGCCATGTAGGCGACGACGGTCCAAGCGGCAATTCCACAAAATAGAAACAGCGCGTAGAGGAAGTTGTCCCAATTCCGCGCTTCGATGGCATTGAAGAAGTACGCGTTCCAGATGTTGAACACTACGATCGCGTAAACGACTCCAAACTCGGAAACGATCACTGCGGCGAGCAGCAACCGGGCCTGCCACCGCTCTTCCGATCGGAAGTAGGGCAGGGCGAGACGGAAAAACGTTTGAAGAATATCGAGCACGCGACGCATGACAGTCCCCCGACGGGCAAACAGCCGCAAACTATACACATCCGACGCTTTTGCACGGCGGGAAAAGGATAGATCGCCGAGGGCCAGAACAAGCGGCTTGCCGCCTCGCGAAGTGCCGTGCGCCCTAGAAATCCTGCAATCGTCTGGAAGCTTCGCCTGCCGACGGGGTTGATCCTGTGACGCGGCGCGAGGCCGCTGACCGACCTTGGGAGGAAGCAATGCTTCAGAGAAAACTCCGGCAATTGGTTCTGGTGGCGAGCGCTACTCTGGTTGCGGCAACAGCCACTCCTTCCGTGTCTTCCGCACAACAACAACCGCCGGTACGCGTGCGCGGTGAAATCGTGAAGGTAGAGGGCAACACATTGCTGATCAAAGGACGTGACGGTGCGGACGTCACAGTCAAGCTTTCCGACAATGCGCGTGTGAGCGGTGTGGTGAAAGCGTCGCTCGCCGATATCAAGGCTGGCTCGTACATCGGCACGTCCGCGATGCCGCAGCCCGATGGCAGCCAGCGCGCGCTGCACATCCACATATTTCCTGAAGCGTTGCGCGGCGTCGCCGAGGGCCACACGCCTTACGATGTCCAGCCAGGCAGCACGATGACGAACGCGACTGTCGCCGAAGTGTCGAGTGTCACTGACGGCCAATCGATCCTTTTGAAGTACAAGGACGGCGAGAAAAAACTCGTCGTTCCAGCCGGCACGCCGATTGTTTCCTACTCGCCCGGCAAGATGGATGAGCTCCAGCCCGGCGCGAAGATCATTATCATGGCGGCTCAGAAGCAGCCGGATGGCACGCTCACCACTGGGAGTATCGGCGTCGGTCGCGAGGGAATGACCCCGCCGATGTAATCGCGACCAGCGTTCGGGAGATCCGAACGGCAGGCTGGCGTCGTAGCGCCGGTAGGTTGGACACATACCTTCCGGCAACATGCCCGCTACGGATATTAAGGAAGAGCGGTCGTCGGTCCGCACGGGCGGCTATGTCGCGGCGACTGAGGCTCTAGTAGGCCGCGCTCGCTTGCGTGCCCGCCTGCCATCGGCCAAATTGCGGCGGTACGCCTCGGCGCCGGTGCGTTGTGCCGCCGGGCGAGGGAGTAAGCCGCATGGCTGCCGCGACCGGCTCGCACCCGCGCGTCGGGCTCTTCGTCACCTGTCTCGTCGACCTGATCCGCCCAAGCATCGGCTTCGCCGCCGTGAAGCTTTTGGAGGACGCGGGTTGCACGGTCGAGGTCCCGACGCAGACCTGCTGCGGACAACCGGCATACAATTCCGGTGACCGGGCGACGACGCGTACGATTGCTGAACAGGTCGTTGCCGCGTTCGAGCGCTATGATTACATCGTGGCGCCGTCCGGGTCGTGCGCCGGCATGATCAAGGTCCATTATCCTGAATTGTTCGCGGACGACGCTGACTGGCTGCGGCGCGTCGATGCGTTGTGCGCGCGCACTTATGAGCTCATGAGCTTCCTCGTCGATGTGATGAAGGTGCAGCGCGTCGAAGCGATCTATGAGGGGACCGTGACTTATCACGACGCCTGTTCCGGCTTGCGCGAGCTCGGTGTCAGAAACCAGCCTCGCAAACTGTTGGGGACGGTGGCGGGTTTGAGCCTGGCGGAAATGAAGGACGCCGACGTTTGCTGCGGCTTCGGTGGCACCTTCTGTGTGAAGTATCCCGATGTCTCGAATGCGATCGTCGAGAAGAAGGTGGCCAATGCGGCCGCGACCGGCGCACCTATGTTGCTCGCCGGCGATCTTGGATGCCTCATGAACATGGCGGGCAAGCTGCAGCGTATCGGCAAGCCGGTCGCCGTTCGTCACGTCGCCGAGGTTCTTGCCGGCATGGCGAACGAACCGGGCATCGGCGCGCCCCCCAGGAGCAATGGGTCGTGAGCAAGATCGCCGAACGAACCACGCCTTTCTTCACCCGTCCCGCGCGCCGGGAGGATGCCGCTGAAATCGCGCGCATCTACAACGAGGGAATCGAGGACCGCGTCGCGACTTTCGAGACGGATCTGCGAACGGAGCGGGATGTCCTGCGATGGTTCGACGAGGGGCGGACCATGGTGGTCGTCGAGGGGGAGGGTTGCGTCACTGCCTTCGCGAGCGCATTCGCCTATCGTCAGCGCGCTTGTTATCAGGGCGTTCGCGAGTTCTCGGTCTATGTCTCGCGCGACGCGCGCGGGCGCGGTCTCGGGCGGCTCGCGCTCGAATCGCTGATCGAGACGGCGCGCTCCCGCGGAGACTGGAAATTGCTTTCGCGTGTGTTCCCGGAAAACAAAACGAGCCTTGACTTACTCGCGTCGCTGGGGTTCCGCCAGGTGGGCACGTACGTGCGCCACGCCAAGCTCGACGGCGTTTGGCGCGATGTCGTCATCGTAGAAAAACTGATCGACGAACCGGCGGCCGGCCAATGACCGTTCAGATCACCTCGCCGAACTTCAAGGGCAACACCGGCGCTGCGCTGAAGGATGCGCAGCTCCAGCGAGCGCTGGGCAAGGTTGAGGCGGGTTTCATCAGCAGGCGCACTCAGGTGGCGAACCGCCTGCCTGAATTCGAGGCGCTACGGGACGCGGCGCGCGACATCAAGGATCACACGCTCGCGCACCTCGATCTTTACCTCGAAGCCTACGAACGTCGCGTCATCGAAGCGGGCGGCAAGGTGCACTGGGCGGCCACGGCCGAAGACGCACGTAACATCGTCCTCGAGATCTGCAAGCGCCGATCAGCCAAGATCGTGACCAAGGGCAAAAGCATGATCGGCGAGGAGATCGGCATCAACGATCACCTCGAAGCAAACGGCATGACGCCTGTAGAGACCGATCTTGGCGAATACATCGTTCAGATCCGCCACGAGGTGCCGTCGCACATCATTGCCCCCGCGATTCATCTGAACAAGGATCAGATCGAGGCCGACTTCCGTCGCGTGCACACGGGCTTGCCGCCGGAGCGCAATCTTGAAGAGCCGGTGTCCTTGATGGCCGAAGCGCGCCAAATATTGCGCGACAAGTTCCTGCGCGCGGACGTGGGTATCACCGGCGCGAATTTTCTGATTGCGGAAACCGGAACCTCTGTGATCGTCACGAATGAAGGAAACGGAGATCTCACGCAGACACTGCCAAAGGCGCACATTGTGCTCGCCTCGATCGAAAAGGTCGTGCCGACGCTGGAAGACGTTTCCACGATGCTGCGGGTGCTGGCGCGCTCGGCGACCGGCCAGGAGATGTCGGTTTACACGACCTTCTCCACCGGCCCACGCCGCCCCGAAGACGTCGACGGGCCGGAGGAGTATCACGTCGTCATTCTGGACAACGGCCGCTCGTCGATGTTGGCCGGTCAGTTTCGCGACATGCTTCGCTGCATCCGTTGCGGCGCGTGCATGAACCATTGCCCGGTCTATCTATCGGTGGGCGGGCATGCCTATGGCTGGGTGTATCCCGGCCCGATGGGCTCGGTGCTGACACCGGCTCTGATCGGCATCGAGAAGGCGGCGCATCTTCCGAACGCTTCCACCTTCTGCGGGCGCTGCGAAGAAGTATGTCCGGTGCGTATTCCGCTGCCAAAAATGATGCGTCATTGGCGCGAACGGGAGTTCGAAAAGCACCTTTCGCCGGCGACTTTGCGTCAGGGCCTCGCTTTCTGGGCGGCGTTCGCGCGCCGGCCCTGGCTCTACCGGCCTGCGACGCGGCTTGCGATGAAGACGCTGTCTCTGCTCGGAGGTAAACGTGGCCGCTTCAAGTGGTTGCCGCTCGCGCGCGGCTGGACCAAGCATCGCGACTTTCCGGTTCCCGAGCGCGACACTTTTCAGGCGCTTTGGAAGCAGCATCTGCGCGGTAAGGCGCGCATCGAGGCCGAAGTGAAATCGGAGGGCGCGGCGTGAGCGGGCGTGATCTCGTTCTCGGTTCGATACGGCGGTCGCTCGGCGTTAGCGGCACCGAAGCGCCGCGCAAGACCGCGGCCGACGAACGGCTCGCCCGTCATCCACGCGGACTGATACCCGAGCGCGGTACCGAGCCGGCGCGGAAACGGATCAAGCAATTTCGCGAAATGCTGGCCGAAGCGAATGGTACGGTAGAAGAACTTGCCTCGCCCGAAGCAGTGCCAGCGGCGGTGTCAGCCTATCTCCGCTCGAAGAACCTGCCCATGCGCGCACGCCGCGGCAGCGATCCGCGCCTGGAAGCGATTCCATGGGCTAACGAAGGAACGCTTGAGATCTCGGTCGGACGTTCGGATGGAAAGCAGCTCGCGTCCGTTTCGCACGCCTTCGGCGGCGTCGCCGAAACCGGCACGATTGTAATGGTGTCGGGTCCGGACAACCCCACAACGCTGAATTTTCTTCCGGAGCATCATGTTGTCGTCGTGAGTGCGAAGGATATTGCTGGAAATTACGAAACCGTGTGGGACGCGCTGCGCAAGAAATTCGGTGCCGGGTTGCCGCGCACCGTGAATTGGATCACCGGCCCGTCGCGTTCCGCCGATATCGAGCAAGTGCATCTTCACGGCGCGCATGGTCCGAAAGGACTGCACGTCCTGGTCGTCGGCAAGCCATAAGCCGGATCGCTTCGATGGAACCGAGGGTCGTCAAGAAACGCGACGTGATCTTCGTTTGCGGCTACGAAATTTCGCGGCCGGAAGGCCATCATCGCCGCTTCGCGAAGGAACTCCCCTCGTTCGAGGCTACGTGGAATGTGAAGACCGAGTTGTCGCCGCCCTCCGTCGACGCAAAGACCAATGTGGCGGCCTGGAAGTTGAAGACGTCGGGCCCGAATTGGGAAGTAGATACCGACTATCGGATGTTTTGGTGGGGCGACATCATCGCGCCGGATTTCGAACTTTCTGAGTCGCGACAACTCTGGGTCGGGCTGCGCGCGCTGTTCGATTTCGTGTTCTCCGGCGCGATCCTCGAGTATTTCCGAACCAACTGGCGTTACGCGCTGTTCTTTCTCTATCCGTACGTCCTGATCGGCCTCGCCGGCTTTGGAGGCTTCTACCTTTCGCGCCGTTTGATCGGCGACGCTGTGCCATATCCGACGCTGATCGCCATCCTGATCGGAATCGGCTGCGTCTTCGGCCTCCTGAAGCTGCCGCCAAAACCGTTCTACGTCGGATATCTCTTGAACGACTGGTATTTTGCCAGCGATCTCGTGCATCGCCGCCGCAAGACTCTCGATGACCGCTTCGATGGTTTCGCGCGCGAACTCGTCGATCTGTGCCGAAACTCGACCGCAGACGAGATCGTGATCGTCGGCCACAGTCTCGGCGCCGTGCAGGCCATCGACGTCGTCGATCGGGCAAAGCGCCTCGATCCCGAGTTCGGCGCGCGTGGGGTGCCGGTCCGGATCCTCACAATCGGCTCGTCATTATTGAAGATTGGGCTCCACCCGGCGGCGAAACAAGTACGCGAATCGGTTCGCACGGTCGCAAACGATCCGCGCCTTTACTGGGCTGAATTCCAGGCCATTTCCGACATCGTCAACTTCTACAAATCCAACCCCGTCACCGACCTCGACTTGCCTCCGGCCGACATGCCCATCGTTCAGATTGTGCGCGTCAAGCACATGCTGAAGCCTGAGACCTACGCCGGCTTGAAGCGGGATTTCTTTCGTGTGCACCGGCAATTCGTGATGGGAAACGAGCAGCGCTACTTCTACGACTACTACATGATCTTGGGCGGCCCCGTGCCCCTGCCGGAACGCGTGCTTTATCACGAAGGCGTAGTGAAAGCGTTTGCCGCCGACGGTACCTTCGATCCGGGTCTCGTCGAAACCGGACCGCAATCGAAATCGACTCCGAGCAAGAAGAGCAAGGCATTATGACGCCGCTCATTGCCAAGTATGTGTGGCTCGGCTGCGTGATTGCCTGGTGGCTGATCCGCTTCCCCTATGAACGCCGGGCCAGGAAGGCAAAAGTCGCCGCCAGTCATCGCGACGCGCGCGAGCTGGTCCTGCTCGGCATTTCGCTTGCCGGCCTCGGCATTATTCCAATCATCTACGTCTTCACCGGATTTCCCGCCGCCGCGAATCGATCCTTCGTTCCACTCGTCGCGTGGCTCGGAATCATTCCGGCTCTCGGGTCGCTTTGGCTGTTCTGGCGCACCCACCGGGAACTCGGCCGTAATTGGTCGGTATCGCTCGAAGTGCGCGATAAGCACGAACTCGTCACGGCCGGCGTCTACCGCTACGTGCGCCATCCGATGTATTCCGCTTTCTTCCTGTGGGCGATCGCGCAATTCCTGTTGCTGCCCAATTGGGTGGCAGGGATCTCCGGCCTCATCGGCTTCGGAATTCTCTATTCGTTTCGCGTCGGGCGCGAGGAGCAGCTGATGCTCGACGCGTTCGGCGCGCAATATCGCGCGTACATGGCTCACACGGCGCGTATCGTTCCTTGGATCCACTAGGAGCGAATTGCCGCCTCCTCACAGTGTGTTCCGTGGGGAAGATTCTAGTGACAATTTCGCAACATCTTTGTCCGAAACTAACCGCATTAGCTCCGCGGACTAGCCGCACTTTACCGCGCTGCTTATAAACGGTGAAACCACGCTGCGAGCAGCGGTGACGTGGCTCAGGCGGTGGCTCGGTCGAACACACACGGAATAGGGCATCGGGGCGAACATGAGGCGTTATTTTCAGGTTCTCGCAGCGGCGCTTGTGGTGGCCACATTGTCGGCTGCCATTGCCGCGGCTCAGGATGGTCCAAAGGCAAAGGCAGGAGCCGCGCCGCGCAATAGCGGAACGCACGTCTATTTGCTGCGCGGGTTCATGGACATTTTCTCCACAGGGATGGACGACCTCGGCGTCAAGCTGAACCGGAGCGGCATCCGCGCCTCGGTGCACGGCCACGCCGAGTATCCGAGCCTCGCCGAAGCGATCGGCGAACGCTACCGGCGCGGTCAACGGGAAAACGTCGTCATCATCGGCCATTCTCTCGGCGCAAATGCGGCGTTCTCGATGGCCGAGGACTTGGCCAGATATAGCGTGCCGGTTCCGCTGATCATCGCGTACGACCCGACGGCGCCTATGACCGCCGGCCCCAACGTCGCGCGCGTCGTCAACTTCTATTCGTCGACGAATGGCTGGGGCACCGCGGTTGGCCGAGGATCGGGATTCCGCGGTACGTTGAACAATGTCGATCTCTCGCGTCGCGGCGAAGTCGGCCACACCGACATCGACAAGTCGCCGGCACTTCACTCCCAGTCGATCAGCCATATCCGATCGATCGGCGGCTCGCCGCCAACCTCGACGACTGAGCGCCCAAAAATCGAGCCGAAGGGGAACGAGGGCAACGGCACACCGCCCGCAACCCCGGCGAGCGGCTCGACGCCCGAGACGGCGCCGCAGAACGCTTCGGTTACCGATCCGGCGACCCGAAACTAGCCACAGGCGGCGTCGTTCATTTTGTAGGGCGGGGGCTTCGAGCCACCCGCCCTTTCTGATTCCGGCACGGAAAGCGCCGTGAGCCGCCCCCTTATCGCGCGCGGCAATCTGCTAGAATTGGCGCCGGAGGAAATCCATGGTTGCGATGCCCGCCCTTGATCAGGCCGTGTTGGCTCGCCGCGGCGAGATTGTCGCCGCGCTGCGCGCCATCGTGCCGGGGGAGGGCGTGATCGACAGCGAAGTCGGGATGCGCCCGTACGAATCCGACGGGCTGACCGCCTATCGCCAGCTCCCCATGGTCGTCGTGCTGCCGGAAACCACCGAGCAGGTTTCCCGCATTCTCCGCTACTGCAGCGAGCGCGAGGTGAAAGTGGTGCCGCGCGGCGCGGGCACGTCGCTGTCGGGAGGGGCACTGCCGCTCGGCGACGGAGTGTTACTTGGTCTTTCCAAATTCAACCGAATTCTCGAAATCGACTACAACAACCGCGCGGCAGTCGTGCAGCCAGGCGTGACAAACCTCGGTATCTCCGACGCCGTTGGCGAGCGCGGATTCTATTACGCTCCGGATCCGTCCTCGCAGATCGCCTGCACGATCGGTGGCAACGTCGCGGAGAATTCCGGCGGCGTGCATTGCCTGAAGTACGGCATGACGACAAACAACATCCTCGGCCTGGAGATGGTGCTGATCGGCGGCGAGGTGATCCGAGTCGGCGGCAAGCAACTCGACTCCGGCGGTTACGACTGGCTCGCGCTCGTGTGCGGTTCCGAGGGCCTCCTCGGAGTGGTGACCGAGGTCACTGTTCGCATCCTGAAAAAGCCGGAAACCGCCCGCGCCGCGCTGATCGGATTTCCGTCTTCGGAATCAGCCGGCGACTGCGTCGCGAAGATCATCGGTGCTGGCATCATTCCTGGCGGGATGGAGATGATGGACCGGCCGGCGATTCATGCAGCAGAGGCGTTCGTGCACGCGGGCTATCCGCTAGACGTCGAAGCGCTGTTGATCGTCGAGCTCGATGGACCCGAAGCGGAAGTTGATAACCTGCTCGATCGGGTCGGCGAAATCGCCCGCACTTGCGACGCTACCACGCTTCGTGTCTCGACTTCGGAAGAAGAGCGCCTGAAATTCTGGGCCGGTCGCAAGGCGGCCTTTCCCTCGGTCGGACGCATCGCGCCCGACTACTACTGTATGGACGGAACGATCCCGCGCGCTCGCCTCCCGCAAGTGCTGACGCGGATTCGCGAGCTGTCGGAAAAATACCGACTGCAAGTGGCGAACGTTTTCCATGCGGGTGATGGGAACCTGCATCCCCTAATCCTCTATGACGCGAACAAGACCGATGAGTTGGAGCGGGCAGAAAAATTCGGCGCCGATATTCTGCGGTACTGTGTGGAAGTGGGTGGCGTGCTAACCGGCGAACACGGCGTCGGCGTCGAAAAGCGCGACCTCATGCCGACGATGTTTTCGGAGGTCGACCTCGCTCAGCAGCAGCGAGTAAAGTGCGCGTTTGATGACAAGGGGCTGCTGAATCCCGGGAAGGTATTTCCCACGCTGCACCGCTGCGCGGAACTCGGACGCATACACGTGCATGCCGGCAAGGTGCCGTTTCCGGAATTGCCGCGCTTCTGATGGCTGACGTTCTGAAGCCCCGCGATGCGAATGATGTCGCCGAAGCGGTGGCCTGGGCCGCCGGCGAGGGCAAGACGCTCGAAGTCGTGGGTCACGGCAGCAAGCGGGCCATCGGCCGCGCCGCGCAGAACGATCTGACGCTCGACGTCTCATCGATCTCGGGCGTCGACCTCTACGAGCCGGATGAGTTGATCCTGTCCGCCAAGGCGGGCACGTCGCTATCAGAAATCGAACTCTTGCTCGCCGAGAATGATCAGGAATTTGCCTTCGAGCCGATGGATTGCGGGCCGCTGCTAGGCGGTGAGCCGGGCAGGGCGACGCTCGGCGGTACGATCGCCGCAAATCTTTCCGGCCCGCGCCGCATCAAGGCAGGCGCCGCTCGCGACCATGCGCTCGGCGTACACGCCGTTTCCGGCCGCGGCGAACGGTTCAAATCCGGTGGCCGCGTGGTGAAGAACGTCACCGGTTACGATCTGTCGAAGCTCGTCGCTGGCTCGTGGGGGACGCTCGCAGTTTTCACGGAATTGACGATCAAGGTTCTCCCGCGCGCGGAGCACGTCGAGACGGTGCTCGTGGTCGGTCTCGAAGCGGTTGCCGCCGTAAAGGCAATGTCTGCCGCCATGGGCTCCTCCTGCGAGGTGTCGGCGGCTGCCCACTTGCCCGCGGGCGCAGCGTCATCAATTGACCTGCCCGCTGGAATCCGCACCGATCGTGGTCTGACAGCTCTGCGCCTCGAAGGAATTCCCGTCTCGGTGGCGTATCGGCGCCGCCAGCTCGAAACGATTCTGCAGCCTTTCGGCCTGCTGGAAACGCTGGGCCCCGACGAGTCCGCTACATTCTGGCGAGGCGTCCGCGACGTTAGGCCGTTTTCCGACGGCAGCACACGCGCCGTCTGGCGCATTTCGGTCGCACCGAGCGACGGTCCCAAAGTCGGCGCGGCGCTCCAGGCGTCAACTCGTGCCGAGGTCTTCTACGACTGGGCCGGCGGACTGGTTTGGGTCGAAATGCCGACTGCGATCGCTGAAGAAGCGACCGTGCGAGCGGCGGTGGCCGGCAGAGGACACGCACTGCTGGTTCGAGCCGACGCTGCGGTACGCGCGAGCGCCCACGTCTTCGAACCTCTGGACCCCGCGTTCGCCGCCTTGTCGAAACGTCTCAAGGAAAGCTTCGATCCAAAGGGCGTTCTCAATCCTGGACGCATATACGCGGGCATCTGACCCGCGGGAACTTTTCTCCCGGCTTCTTGTTTGTACTTGGCCGTCGCAGCGTACCGACGCGCATTCGCAGAAACATGTCCGAAGACATCGATGAAGACGACGTCCAGATAGCCAAGCGCCGGTCCCTGGTCAGACGATTCTGGCGGACCGCGCGGGAGTTTTGGACCGGCCGACGCCGCAGGCGCGCGTGGATGATGACCGTGCTGCTCGCCATTATCGTTGTCGCGCAAACCTACGTGCAGTACCGAATCAATTTCTGGAATCGCGAGATCTTCGATGCGCTCGAGCAGCGTAACTCGTCGCAGGTTCTGTTTCAGGCGATGGTCTTCTTTCCGCTCGCGCTCGGCAGCATCGCGGCGGCAGTAGCAATAGTCTACGCGCGGACGACAATTCAGCGGGAGTGGCGGCGGTGGTTGAGCCTGCACCTCGTCGATCGCTGGCTCGCCCGAGGGCACTACTATCATCTCAATCTGATTTCGGGCGATCACGAGAATCCCGAACATCGCATAGCCGAAGACGTGCGCGTCGCCACGGAGTCGCCGATCGATTTCGGCGCGGGGCTGCTCGCGGCGCTTCTGGCTGCGGCGACTTTCATTACCGTGCTGTGGGTCGTCGGCGGCGATCTCACGTTCGATTTCGCCGGTTCGACCATCACGATTCCCGGCTTCCTCGTTGTCGCCGCCGTCGCCTATGCGATCTTCGCGAGCAGCATGATGGTGTGGATAGGCCGTCGCTATGTCGTCGCATCTGAGAAAAAGATGCAGTCCGAGGCCGAGCTGCGCTACTCGCTCATGCGTCTGCGAGAAAACGGTGAAAGCATCGCGCTGATTGCCGGCGAGGAAGAGGAGAAGAACGAGCTTACCAAGTCGCTGAACCTCGTGATCGATCGTTGGCGTGAGATCATGCGGCAGTACATGCGTACTACGTCGGTCGCCCAGACGAGCTTCCTTGTCGCCCCCGTGATCCCCGTGATCCTTTCCGCTCCGAAGTTCCTCGACGGCAGCATGTCGCTTGGGCAGGTGATGCAAGCGGCCTCCGCCTTCGTCACCGTTCAGACGGCATTCAACTGGCTTGTCGACAACTATCCGCGGTTCGCTGACTGGTCGGCCTCGGCGCGCCGCGTCGCTTCGTTTCTCGTGTCGCTTGACGGCCTGGAGAAAGCCGAGGCTTCCGAGGGCTTGGGCCGGATCAAGCACAACGACGCTTCCGAGGGCGTCGCACTTGAGCTCAAGGACGTCTCCGTGACGCTCGACAATGGGGTGGTCGTCGTCGGCGATGCGGACGTCAAGATCGTTCCGGGTGAGAAGGTCTTGTTCGTCGGCGAATCGGGAAGCGGCAAGAGCACGCTCGTCCGCGCGATCGCCGGGCTGTGGCCATGGGGCGATGGCGAGATTTCCATCAAGCCTGGCGCGAAGATGTTTCTCATGCCGCAGCGGCCATACATTCCGCTCGGCGCACTCCGGCGAGCTGTCATTTACCCGATGGGGGCGGAGGAGGTCGATGACGCGAAGGTGAAAGATGCGATCGAAGCGGTAGGCCTCGGAGAACATCTCGAGCGGCTTGATGAGGAAGGACCGTGGGATCAGACGCTATCAGGCGGTGAAAAGCAGCGGGTCGCCTTCGCGCGGCTCCTGATCCATCAACCCGACATTCTCGTAATGGACGAGTCCACATCCGCACTCGATAAGGAGAGCCAGCGCGAGCTCTTGGAGTTGGTGGAGAACAGGCTGCCCGGCATTACTATCCTGAGCGTCGGCCACCGGCCCGAGCTCGAGGCGTTTCACGAGCGCAAGATCGTACTTGAGACTCGGCCTGGCGGGGCGAGGATCGTGAGCGACATCGACCTGCCTCAGCCGGTGGGACGTGGGCTCGTCCGCCGCCTATGGCGCCGGCGCGGCTGGGGCGGTCTGGAACGCCAGCCGACTTCCCGTCCGGCCGTCGAGGCGCGCGATCGGGCGCCCCTGCACTAGCCGCAATCGAGTTGAAGCAAGTTGCCAATGCCCAGGTCCAGCAAGCCCGATTCGACACTTCCGCCCGCTCTGTTAAGCACTTGCTCCAACTCTGCAATTCTCTGCAGGGGCGCTGTCCATAGAGCGGCTGAACCACTACACGAGCATGCAGACCAGTTTCTCTCTCGCCCAGCTTGCCGATCCGAACATTGCCGAAGCGGACAGGATCGTGCGCACGTGCGTGCATTGCGGGTTTTGTACCGCGACATGCCCGACTTATGTGCTTTTGGGCGACGAGCTCGATAGTCCCCGCGGCCGCATTTACCTGATCAAGGAGATGCTGGAGCAGGGTCGCCCGGCCACTGCGGAAGACACACTGCACATCGATCGCTGTCTTTCCTGCCTGGCGTGCATGACCACGTGTCCATCCGGCGTGCACTACATGCACCTTGTCGATCACGCCCGCGCGCATATCGAGGAAACCTTCCGTCGTCCGGTTCTCGACCGGCTTCGCCGCGGTTTCCTCGCGCGGCTCATGCCTTACCCAAGTCGTTTCCGCCTCGCCCTCTATGCTGCCGCGTTGGGCAAGCCGTTCGCACCTCTGCTCAAGGCGATCGGCATGCCTCGTCTTGCGGCGATGTTAACGCTCGCGCCGTGGTTTCCTCCGCGCGCCTCACAATTCCCGGCAGCGGGGACGGTCCCAGCGCAGGGCGCTCGCAAAGCCCGCGTCGCGCTAATGTCGGGTTGCGTCGATCAGGTAGCCGCGCCCCGTGTGCGTGATGCGGCCGCGCAACTCCTCGCGCGTCACGGTATCGAGGTTGTGTTCGCAAGCGGCGAAGCATGTTGCGGTTCGCTCTCGCATCACCTCGGACGCGAGAACGAAGCGAAGGCTTTGGTGAAAAACAACATCGATGTGTGGACTCGCGAGATAGAGGGCGAGGGCCTCGATGCCATTCTGATTACCGCGTCCGGTTGCGGCACAACTGTGAAGGACTACGGCTTCATGCTGCGCTTTGACTCGGCCTATGCCGAGAAGGCAGCGCGCGTGGCCGCGCTTGCGCGCGACATTTCCGAGTATCTTGCCGCACTTGACCTCATGCCGGCCAAGAAAAGTCGTCTTCGGCTGGCCTACCATTCCGCCTGTTCGATGCAACACGGTCAGAAAATCACGCGTGAGCCCAAGGCGCTGCTTGCTCGCGCTGGTTTCGACGTGCGGGACATACCGGAGGGCCACCTCTGCTGCGGCTCGGCCGGGACGTACAACATGCTTCAGCCGGAAATTGCCGCGCGCCTGCGCGACCGGAAGATCAAGAACATCGAGAGCACACGCCCACACGCGATCGCGACCGGCAATATCGGCTGCCTCACCCAAATCGGCTCCGGCACCACGATCCCCGTTGTGCACACCGTCGAGTTGCTCGACTGGGCGACCGGTGGTCCTACCCCTGCTGCAATTCGAGGCAGTGCGTTGGCCTAATGTCGCGTGGCGGCCGTCCCGTTACCTGATAGAACGCGCCCGGAACGACGGTCTCACGCGCGCGTTGAGACGCGCGTTCTTCTGCCAAGGAATTGCTTGAAATATTGCGCACAGGAGTTGCTGATGCCGAAGCGGGCGAAGAAGCCAGGCAAGAGACCGGCAAAGAAGCGGAAGAGCAAGCCTGCGCGGCGCACCGTTACGAAGACTGCGCGCAAGGCCGCTCGGAAGTCGGTCCGCAAGCCGAAGGCGCGCGCGCGAAAATCCGTACCCGCGAAAGCAATCAAGGCGCCAGCTCTGGCCACGCCTTCCGGCGTGAAACTCATCGGCCACCTCGGACCGCGCTACAGCGAAGTCCTGAGCAAAAACGCGCTTGCTTTCGTCGCCGAGCTGCATCGAAACTTCAATACGAAGCGCCACGACCTGCTTTCGCGCCGCACCGACATGCAGCACCGGTTCGACGGCGGCGCACTGCCGGACTTCCTCCCTGAGACGCGCGCGGTGCGCGAAGGGACCTGGAAGATTGGGTCACTACCGAAGGATCTCCTGGATCGGCGCGTGGAGATCACCGGGCCCGTTGACCGCAAGATGGTAATCAATGCGCTGAACTCGGGCGCCAACGTCTTCATGGCGGATTTCGAGGACGCGTGCTCTCCCTTCTGGTCCAACATCGTCGATGGCCAGATCAATCTGAAGGACCGCTGGGACAATAAGATCAGCTTCGTCGATCCCGAAACAAAGAAATCCTACGCACTTGGGAAAACGCCGGCGGTGCTGATCGTCCGGCCCCGCGGCTGGCACCTGAACGAAGAGCATATGCAGGTCGACGGCCGATCGGTGTCTGGTTCACTTTTCGATTTCGGTCTCTACTTCTTTCACAATGCGAAGAAGGCGATCGCGGCGGGCTCGGGCCCGTACTTTTACTTGCCGAAGCTCGAGACCCATCGCGAAGCGCGCCTGTGGAACGACGTCTTCATCTTCGCGCAGGAGCAACTCGGTTTGCCCCGCGGCACGATCAAGGCGACCGTCCTGATCGAAACCCTGCCCGCCGCGTTCGAGATGGATGAGATCCTGTTCGAACTGCGCGAACATATCGCCGGCCTCAATGCCGGGCGTTGGGACTATATTTTCTCGTTCATCAAACGGCTCGGAAAGAACAAGCGCTTCCTTACGCCCGACCGCGCGGCGATGACGATGGGAAAGGCCTTCCTGGCGACCTACGCCAAACTGCTCGTGAAGACCTGCCACCGGCGTGGCGCGTTCGCGATGGGCGGTATGGCGGCGCAGATTCCAGCGCGCGGCGATCCGAAGGTAAACGAAATCGCGTTTGCCAAGGTGCGCGCCGACAAGGAGCGCGAAGCCGAACAAGGCCACGACGGCACCTGGGTGGCTCATCCGGATCTAGTCCCGGTCGCGAAGCGGGTTTTCGACCGGCTGATGCCTGGTCCCAACCAGTTGGACAAACCGCACGACGACGTGGCCGTCGCGCGCGACGACCTGCTCGAGGTGCACGAGGCCGAGCGCACGGAAGAAGGCCTGCGCGAGAACATTCGGGTCGGCATCCAGTACATCGAGGCATGGCTCGGCGGACGAGGTGCGGTGCCCCTTTACAACTTGATGGAGGACGCTGCGACGGCCGAAATCTCACGTGGGCAGGTATGGCAGTGGCTTTATCACCGCGCACGATTGAACGACGGCCGCGAGGTTACGGGCGAATTCCTGCGCAGCGTGCTCCTGGACGAGATGGCAAAGGTCCGCGCCGCAGTAGGGCCGACGACTTATGATGCTGGTCGTTTCGAGGAGGCGACCGAGTTGTTCACGGACATGTCGCTTGCGCTGGATTTCGAGGAATTCCTGACGATTCCTGCTTACCGCCTGATCGTTAAGGCGTAATCTATTGTCGCAGGGGAAATCCCTGCGATTCAGGCGTTAAGCGAGGTCGGGATGGTAAACGGCAAGCGTGCGCAGGCTCACGCCTTACATTCTTCGCAACGGCATCCCATATAGAGTGTCATCCAGGCCAATTCGTTTCGAGGTTTTTGATGTCCCGGTTCGACTACGACGCGCCCGCGGAATTGTTCACCGGCCGAAGCATCCGTGGCTCACGCGCGGTGCGCTATCACCGCTTTGACAGCGGTGCCGAGGCGCTGCGCTTCGCCATGGAAACACTGCCGCGCGAGCATCTACTCGCGGCCGTTCTCAAAGTGAACGAAGTGCGCTTCCGCCACGGCGAGATTCAGCAGTTCTACGAGGCGAAGGAATACCCGCTGCCGCGCAAGGACGTCGTATCGGCTCCGCAGCGCAAGCCAGTTCGCGAGCGCAAGCAGACCCCTGCCCACGCTGCTGCGCGCGGATAATCTCAAAGATTGTTCAGTTTCGCGCCGGGAACTCGGGTTCCCGGCGCATTTCTTTCAGCGAATACGGCCGAGCCGAACTCAGTTTACGCAATTTCACAAGATTCTGACGCGTTCTAACCGCGATTCCGGAACCGACTCCATCGAGAGCCGTTCGCTCTACAAGGGGTGAGCCCAAAGGGTGAATTCGATATGGGCGAGCCAACCAGAGACTATCTAGAGTGGGGACCCGACGTGGAGAGGTCCAAGCGACCGCAGTATCGGGATCTGAAGATCGATGATCCCGCGGCGCGCGCGCGGATCGGCGAACAGATTGCGCGATTGATCGCCAACGCAAAGTCCAATTCGCGTCGACGTGCGCGTCAAAAAGAAGGCTAAAGAAGGCTGCTGATCAGCTTTTGCGCGATTGCGGTTACGCGGCTGCGTCTTCGACCACGCCCGCAAGACGCGTCTTAGTGCGGAACTTTTCGCCGCAGCCGTCGCATAGCCATGCGTGCTCGATCCTGCCAAGCCCCAGATAAGTTGACGTCTGCGGGCCGATTAGCAGCTCACCGCAGTTCGGGCACGGCGAAAGATCGCTCAAGCGCGATGCGTCCGGTTCATGCGTCGTCGTGGCGGTGAATGCCTTCATGACGCCTGCTCCTGTTGTGGGTGCTCTAATCGTACGCAGAGTTGTCTACTCAGATTCCGCGACGTTTTTGCGACGGCTTCCAAGTGCGTACCATCTGCCGCTCGCCGTGCCGCAGCACGAAGACTTCGCTTCGCTCACCGCAAGTTCCGAGCTGCCGCGCCGCTCTGACGGCAAAATCCGTTGCATCCGTCTCGTTTCGATACGGGCCATATTCGCCGTCTTCGAATTTCACGAGCCAAGCGTCCGCGTGTGGAACCACGTAGTAGCAGCAGACCATTTGTCACTCGCAACAATGCATACGGATGAAAGTTCATTCGCGCGTTCCAGTTCCGTCGCGGCAATCGACAAGAAAATTCCCTGTAGTGTTCGCAGAAAAAGCTAATTGCATCGCCACATTTCTGGCGTTGACCAAAAAAGGGGCGAAGTCGAGGTCGCTTCCTGCGGCCAGTTGCGGCGGGAATTGTTCTTAGCGTTTTCCGCGGCCGCATGCCCGGCGGCGACCAGACCACCCAACGGGAGGACTTGATGAAGGAAAGCGGCACATTCGATCCATTTCAGGTAATGCAGCGGGCTTTTCCGCCTTCGCCGGGCCTTGCAGCCGCGGCGAAGCAGAACGCTTCCAGCTACTGGGAAGCCCAGGACAAATTGCTCGACAGCATGGAAGAGCTCGTCAACGGCTGGTTCGAGCGCCGGCACGTCGGAACTCAGGAGGCGCTCGCGGCCGCGCGCCAGGTGTGCGAAGCCGAGTCTCCGTTCGACGCGATGCGCGAGTATCAGAAGTGGGCCATCGGCAGCTTCGAGCGCGTCATGCAGGACAGCTTCGCGGCGCAGAAGCACTTTCTCGAGTTCGGCCGCGTTTCGACTCAGCCGCTGGCGAAGGCGGCGGAGACTGCGCGCGCTGAGGCAAGCGAGGTCGCCCACAAAGCCCAATCGCGCGCCCGAGCTGCCTGACGCACGAGGCAAGATAATGATTACCGGCGGTTCGGACACGCGGCATACGGCTGCGCCCGAGCCGTCTGCCGTCACGACATTCAAACGGTTTTACGAGCCGGATAGCGTCCGCGTCATGACGGACGCGCTCGATCTCGCCTGCCGGATGCTGCCCGCGGCGGCGCGCGAGAGCGAGAGCGTTCGCCGGAGGCTGGCACTGAGCATCATCCGAGAAGTAGATGCCGGGGAGCGCGATCCTGGGCGTCTTGCCGCCGTTGCGGCTCTTTCCGTGAGATTCTTAGTCCCGACCTTTCGCGTCCGTTGGAACCGGCGCATGCTTTCAACCGTTCGATTCGGGTCGAGAGACGCCGATGCAGCGGTTGCTCATGCGAGTTGTGTCTGGTGCCTTACTGGCAGCAGGCTGGTGCGCGGGACCGGCATCGGCCAATCCGCCCGACGGCTTTGCGCAACGCGTTGCTGAGCTGGTCGATTGGATTGCCGCGCAATCCGCGTACGGCCCGCACCTCAGACATCCGCCGACATTCGTATTTCTGTCTCCGGACCGAATCCGCCACGCGTTTTCCGGCTCCGCAATGGGCTACAGAAGCGAGACGAGCTCTGTTCGCGCGGCGCAGACGAACGGCACGATCTATCTACCAGAGACTTTCACGCTGGGCCGCGACGACTACATCCTCGTGCACGAGCTTGTGCATCACCTGCAGGACGAAAGCGGCAAGCAGTTCGAATGCCTTGCCGCGCGCGAGCGCGAAGCCTACGTTTTGCAGACAAAGTTCGTGCAGCGGTATGGCGTCGGGGAAGTGCCCAACGATATGTACATGCTGCTCCTCCGCTGCGACGTTCGCTGAAAGCAAAGAAAGGCCGCCTCATCGGCGGCCGTTTCCTCTTTTTGGGCCGCCCTCAGAGCACGACGACTTTGGTACCTAGTCTGACTCGCTCGTAGAGATCGATCACGTCCTCATTACGCATACGGAAGCACCCGGACGAAACCGCCTGGCCGATCGTGTGCGGCTCGTTCGAACCGTGGATGCGATAGAGGCTGTCGCCCAGGTACATCGCCCGCGCGCCGAGCGGATTGTCGGGACCGCCCGCCATGTAGCGCGGAAGCTCGGGACGCCGGCGCAGCATTTCGTCCGGCGGACGCCAGTCAGGCCACTCCTTCATGGAGCTGATCGTCTTCACGCCCGACCAGCCGAAGCCGTCGCGACCGACGCCGACGCCGTATCGCGTGGCCATGCCGCCTTCCTCGACGAGGAACAGAAACCGTTGCGAGCTGTCGATGATGATCGTGCCCGCTGCTTCCTTCCCTTGATACGCTACCCGCTGCCGCTGGAAACGCGGGTCGATGCTGTATTGTGAGCGCGCCCCGACATCCGGTCGATCCTGGCGGGCTTGGATGTACGGCCAAGACCGATCCATTTCGTACTGCGGACGAAGGTAGTGGGACCGGGGCAGCGCACCGCCCGGGTTAGGCTGCACCACGCGCCCCGTGAACAGGAATTCGATGAAGCCGCCGCCGAAATCGTTTTGGTACGCGGACGGCGGCGGGTTGGCGAAGTCGGGTTGGCCCACCGGGGTTCGCTCATAGTCACGGGTGTTTCGGGCCGCGCGCGGTGGCGAGATGAGGTGCGGGGAAGCTTGAGCAAGGCGAAGATCCGCCCAAGGGTCGGCTGCGACTGGCGTGGCCGGAGCCGCAAGCGCCAGAGTGATCGAAAGCAGCAGGAATTTTCGCATGGGAAGGACTCGCTACTACCCGTCGCCCGGGGCGCGACACATTCGCGCCATTGATAGCCTTAACGCTTCGTCACGACCGAAGCGTAAACCCCTTCGCTACAATTCGAGTTCCGGCCCGTCCCAAAGAAACATGGTTGACGAATCGTTGCCGCCGCACGCGGCCTGGATCCACGGCTCAGGCCGGCTTCCGTACCAGCAGAAAGGCCAGGAGCGAAAGAACCGCCATCCCGGCGACGGCCGTGAGCGCTCCTGTGTCCGACACGCGCTCCGCGGCGAACGCGATTACGAGTGGCGCCGCCGCTTGCAAGACGAGGGAAGGCCCCGCGATGCGGCCGATCACGCCCCCGTACCCGCTCGGTCCGAATAGCGCGAGCGGGACCGTTCCCCGCGAGATCGTGATCAATCCATTGGTGATGCCGAAAAGAACCGCAAACACGCCTGCAATGGCGGCGGAGGCTCCGAATATCGCGAGCAAGAGGAAAGCAAAGAGCAGGAGGCTGACCGCGAAACGGGCGATGTCGAGTGGATGCACGTTGCGCGCAAAGATGAACTCGCAGAGACGTGCAGCGACCTGCGACGGCCCGAACAGCGCGCCGATCAGGATGACGGTGCTCGGACCCACCCCCATACGCTCGAAGATCGCCAGCATATGCGCCGATAGCGCCGAGGGAACGAACGCGTAGACCGCAAATGCCGCGGCAACGAGGGCAAATGCCAGGCCGCTCGCGGGGATCAGTTTCGTAACCGGCGCCCCGGCATCCGCAGGAGCCTGCGGGTCAGCGCGCTCGCGCGGCAATGCGAAGAAGTGGAGCGGCGCCGCCACGAGCGCAAGGAGGAGCGCGTAGAAGAGGTAGGTGCCGCGCCAGCCCGAGGCCTCGAGGAGGAGGTAGGTGGCCGGCCAGCTTACCGTCGACGCGAAGCCGCCAACAAAGGTAAGCAACGTAATCGGCTTCCGCGCTTCGCGGCCGAAGATTCGGCCGAGCGTTGCGAATGCCGGATCGTAGAGCGAAGCAGCCATTGCGGCGCCCAGCAATCCCCAGACCACAAAGTAAAGAAACGGATTGCTCGTGTGTACGAGCAGGACGAGTCCGAGCGCGCCGGCGAGCGAGCCTACGGCCATCACGCGGTGCCCGCCGTGCCGATCGATGAGCTGGCCCACCTTCGGCGAAATCAAACCGCCGGTGAGCAATCCGAATGAAAATCCACTCATTGCGAAAGTAAGAGAGAAACCGCGCTCGGCGGCGAGCAGCGGCATCGTCAGAACCGGCGGATAAAACAGCGCGCCCCAAGCGAGGATCTGGGTGAGGCCAAGGATCGGCACCGCCCTCCAGCGTCCGGCGAGGAGGCGGAGAGAATTCATGCGATCGAGTCCGAGGGCGAGGTGGGGACGGGTTGCACGAGCACTTCTGACAGACCACCCCAAGGCGAACAACCGCCGGACGTTCGCATTCCGGCATGGCTCCCATGAGTAGCGTACCGTATCCCGCGCACCGGGGAACCGCTACATTGCCCGACCGACTCGCAGCAGCACCCAATGCCCACGGATCCGCTCTTCTACCTCGTCGGCCTTGCCACGACGTTCGTAATTTCGCTGAGCAAGGGCGCCTTCGGCGGCGGTCTCGCGATCATCGGGGTGCCGCTGCTCTCGCTCGTGATGTCGCCGATCGAGGCAGCGATCGTCGTCGCGCCGCTCGTTTCGTTCATGGACATCTTTGCACTGGGCAGCTTCGGGCCGAAAACCTGGTCGAAGCCTGATCTCGCCTGGCTGATGCCCGGTCTGCTGGCGGGCATTGCGCTCGGCTACGTGTTCTTCGCGCTTGTCGACGCGAATCTCGTTGGACTTGCGATCGGCACGATCACGCTTGTTTTTGCGGCCGACTATTTCCTGCGTGGACGCCTGGCACCGGCCGGAGGTCATCCGATTTCTCCGCCGTTCGCGCTCGTTGCGGGAACGGCTTCGGGCTTCACTACTTTCGTTGCGCATGCTGGGGGCCCGCCGGCCCAGATGTACTTGTTGTGGCGTGGACTGGATAAGACGCGTTTTGCGGGAACCAACCTCGCACTCTTCACCGTCGGCAATTTCGTGAAGCTGTTCCCCTACGGGTTGTTGATGTGGGCGCATCCAAGCACGTTCGTCTCGGCGGCCTTGTTCGCGCCAGCAGTCCCGCTCGGCGTGTGGGCTGGGAAGTGGCTGCACGACCGTCTCGAGCGACGGCGATTATTCTTCTGGTGCTATGTGCTGCTAACACTCGCTGCGGCGAAACTGATGTTCGACGCGTTGCGCGCGTATTTCTTCTAAAGCATTGCGGTAACTCAGCTTTATCCGGCGCCCCCGCCGTGCGGCCTTGACTCGGCGCAACGCCCCGACTATTTCCGCACGCAGCTGGCACTCTCGAATTCCGGGCGCCAGACCTCATCAAGCCGATCATCCCGTGAGCGGCAGCTCCGCGCTTCCGCGAAAGGACATCCATGAAAACCAGATTTCGTCCTCTACATGACCGCGTCGTTGTCAGACGCGTGACCGCCGACCAGAAGAGCGCCGGCGGCATCATCATTCCCGATACCGCCCAGGAGAAGCCGAGCGAAGGTGAAGTCATCGCCGTCGGCCCGGGAGGCCGCGACGAAAAGGGCAAGCTCGTCTCGATCGAGCTCAAGGCCGGCGACAAGGTGCTGTTCGGCAAGTGGTCGGGTACCGAGGTCAAGATCGATGGCGAGGACCTCCTCATCATGAAGGAGTCCGACATCATGGGCGTCATCGGCAAGAGGTGATTCGCAAACTCGTCCTGAGGAGGCCGCGCAGCGGCCGTCTCGAAGGACGACGCGTAGAATTTCATTGCTTCATACCGCCAGGATGAGGCTCAGGACACGGAGTAAAGTTGAATGGCTGCCAAGGACGTAAGATTTTCGGCCGACGCACGCGACCGCATGTTGCGCGGCGTCGACATCCTCGCGAATGCGGTCCGCGTGACGCTCGGCCCGAAAGGCCGCAACGTCGTGCTCGACAAAAGCTTCGGCGCACCGCGCATCACGAAAGACGGTGTGACCGTCGCGAAGGAAATCGAACTCGAGGACAAGTTCGAAAATATGGGCGCGCAGATGGTGCGCGAAGTCGCCTCGAAGACCAACGAAAAGGCTGGTGACGGCACCACGACCGCGACCGTGCTCGCGCACGCAATCGTGCGCGAAGGCGCAAAGGCGGTCGCAGCCGGCATGAATCCGATGGACCTCAAGCGGGGCGTTGACCTGGCCGTCGCCGAAGCCGTCAAGGAAATCGGCCGCCGCGCGCGCGAAGTGAAGTCTTCCAAGGAGGTCGCTCAGGTCGGGACAATCTCGGCGAACGGCGATTCCGCGATCGGTGAAATGATCGCCGGCGCAATGCAGAAGGTCGGCAACGAGGGTGTGATCACCGTCGAAGAGGCGAAGTCTCTTGAGACCGAGCTCGAGGTGGTCGAGGGAATGCAATTCGACCGCGGCTACATCTCACCGTACTTCATCACGAATGCGGACAAGATGATCGCCGAGCTCGAGGACGCATACATTCTCGTGTTCGAGAAGAAGCTCTCCGGTCTGCAGGCGATGGTTCCGTTGCTGGAAGCGATCGTGCAGACGGGGAAGCCCCTCGTCATCATCGCCGAGGACGTGGAAGGCGAGGCGCTCGCTACGCTCGTCGTCAACAAGCTGCGCGGCGGCCTCAAGGTTGCCGCCGTCAAGGCGCCGGGTTTCGGCGATCGGCGCAAGGCCATGCTCGAGGACATCGCGATCCTGACGGCGGGCCAGATGATCGCCGAGGACCTCGGCATCAAGCTCGAGAACGTTACGCTCGCCATGCTTGGCCGGGCAAAGAAGGTCATCATCGAGAAAGAGAAGACCACGATCGTCGATGGCGCCGGCAAGAGGAAGGAAATCGAAGCGCGCGTAGCCCAGATCAAGCAGCAGATCGAGGAAACCACCTCGGACTACGACAAGGAGAAGCTGCAGGAGCGCCTCGCCAAGCTCGCCGGCGGCGTCGCCGTCATCAAAGTCGGCGGCTCGAGCGAGATGGAGGTGAAGGAGAAGAAGGATCGCGTGGATGACGCGCTAAACGCGACCCGTGCCGCGGTTGAAGAGGGCATCGTGCCTGGCGGCGGCATCATGCTGCTGCGCGCCAAGAAGGCGATTGATCGAACCAAGAGCGACAATCCCGACATCCAGGCCGGCATCAACATCGTGCTCCGCGCCCTGGAAGCCCCGATCCGGCAGATCGCCGAGAATTCGGGCTTCGAGGGATCGATCGTGGTCGGCAAGGTGCTCGAGTCGAAGGACGCAGAGTACGGCTTCGACGCGCAGAACGAGACTTACGTCGATATGTTCAAGGCGGGTATTGTTGACCCGGCCAAGGTCGTGCGTACGGCACTGCAGGACGCGGCCTCGGTTGCGGGACTGTTGATCACCACGGAAGCGATGGTCGCCGAGCTTCCCAAGCCGGAAACCCCGCCCATGCCGGGCGGCGGTGGCGGCATGGGTGGCATGGGCTTCTGACGTCATTCACAGCCGAGAATCGCAAGGGCGTGGCCTCGGCCGCGCCCTTTTGTTTGGTTCAACCAATAGTCGGCAGGGGTCCGCTAATCTCCCCTGACGTCCCCGATTCACGGAGGCCGCCGTGCCCCAATTTCGCCGACTGCTCGCCGCTCTCGCCGACGTGCGCCGGATCGCATCGCCGTATTTCTACGGCGAGGACCGCTTGGCGGGACGCATGCTGCTGCTGTCCGTAATCGCCCTCGAGCTTTCCATTGTCGCGCTCAACGTCTTGTTCAATTCCTGGAACGCCCGCTTTTACAATGCGATCGAGGCCAAGGACTGGGAGTCGTTCAAGTTCGAGCTGTTGCTGTTTTGCGGACTCGCCGCGTTGTTTATTGCCGCTGCGGTCTATCAGCTCTATCTGCAGCTCTGGCTGCGTATTCGCTGGCGTCAATGGATGACCGAGCGCTATCTCGTTCGATGGCTCCGGGATGGCACCCACTACCGGATGCGGCTTACGGGCGACGTCGCCGACAATCCGGACCAACGCATCGCCGAAGACCTCGAGCTGTTCGCCGAACGCGCAATCGCGATCGGCATTGGCTTCCTCGGCGCGATTGCGACACTCGCGTCGTTCGTCACGATCTTGTGGCGCCTGTCCGATCAGGCGGAGACGCCCTATCTTGGCGTGATCCCCGGTTATCTCGTCTGGATCGCGTTGCTGTATGCGATCGGCGGAACGCTGATCACGCATCTGATCGGCCACCCGCTTGTGCGGCTCAACTTCAACCAGCAGCGCTACGAGGCCGACTTTCGCTATCACCTCGTTCGAATCCGCGAAAACGGTGAGCAGGTTGCCTTGCTCGCCGGCGAGGATGCGGAACGTGCGCGCCTCGGCGACCGCTTCGCGACGCTCGTCGCGAACTTCCGCCTCATCATGACGGCCCGCAAACGCCTCACCTGGTTCACCGCCGGCTACGACCAAGTCTCGATCGTGTTTCCCTACGTGGTCGTAAGCCCGGCCTTCTTCGCCGGCACGATTCCACTCGGCGTGCTCACGCAGACCGCCTCCGCCTTTGGTCAGGTCCAGACCGCCTTCAGCTTTTTCGTCAACGCGTATTCCCAGCTCGCCGAGTGGCGCGCCGTCACCGAGCGTCTCATCGGCTTCGAGGACTCAATGCAGCAAGCCGAACGACTGAAGGCGAGCTCGCAGATCGTGCTCTCAGAAGATCCGAAAGCCCCGCTCTCGATCGCCGATCTCAGGTTGCGCCTGCCGTCGGGCGTGCCGATTGTGTCCGCCGACGATGTGGTGATCGCGCCGGATGAGTCCGTGCTCGTGACCGGCCGCTCCGGATCGGGCAAGTCGACGCTGTTCCGGGCGATCGCGGGCATCTGGCCGTTCGGTAGCGGGAAGATTGCGCTGGGCAAAGGGAAGACCTTGATGGTGCTGCCGCAGCGGCCCTATCTGCCCTTCGGTCGGCTCGATGAGGCCCTCGCGTATCCGAATGCGCCGACCCGCTTCACCGCTGCGCAACTCGCGGAGGTGCTCAAAGCGGTCCAACTGGAAAAGCTCGTGCCGCGTCTCGACGCGCAGGCGTCGTGGCCGCATGTGCTTTCGCAGGGCGAGCAGCAACGCATATCGCTCGCGCGGGCGATCCTTTCGAAGCCCGACTTGTTGCTGCTCGACGAATCCACGTCCGCGCTCGACGAGGCGGCGGAAGCGGACCTTTATCGGCTGCTCGAAAGCCGATTGCCCGGAGCAACTTTGATCTCGATCGGGCATCGCAAGACGCTGCATACGCTGCACGAGCGAAGGCTCGACCTTGAGCCAGTAGGCGATGCGTATCGACTGCGCACGGCCAAAATCGGGGCGGACTGATCGCCCGGACGCATGCTAGGCACGCGCGGAGTTCAGGTTGGTAGCCGGAGACTTTCGTGAAAGCTCTGCTGTCGCAAATGGCGCGTTTCGGCCTCGTCGGCTTCGTCAACGCGGGGGTGGACGCGGTGGTATTTTTCACGGCGCTCGCGACTGTGACCAACTCGCTCATCGTCGCAAACACGATGTCGTGGATCGTGGCGGTGAGCTCCTCTTACGTACTGAACGCTCGATTTACGTTCGCGCGAGGAGCACTTCGTCTTCCCGATTACTTCACCTTCGTATTGACGCAGGTCGGTGGGTTTCTCGCGAATACCGTCGTGCTGGTCGCTGCGGCACCCTACGTTCCGCTGGTCGTCGCAAAGCTTTTCGGAATCGGCGCCGGTTTTATCGTGAATTTCTCGCTGGCCCGCCTGATCGTATTCCGCACCGGCTAGCGCGCGATCCCGAAAAAGCCTGCCCCGGACTTGATCCGGGGGTGGGAACCGGGTTTTCGGAAAGGATCACGCGCAAAAAGCAACAGTCAGGCGTTGCCGCCGAGGCGCCGCACCAGCGTGTCGTAGTACTCGAATTCGTCCGAGAATACGTATTCCGGCGAAGCGACGATCACCGTTTCCGCCCCCGCCTCACGCAGAAAAATCGCAAGCTCGTGCACGGAGTCGGGCGGGCACAGCAGCGTCACCATACCGGACGACGTCGGAGCGCCGAGCGGGGCGATGACGCCGAAGCGGCCTTTCGCTTCGGCAACCAGCTCCGCGTCCGCGCCTTTGAAGCGGGTGCGAACCTCGCGCATCGTGCGCGCCCGCCGCTCCGCCGCAACACGGTCAAGCAGCGCACGCGCAGCCGCGCGCTCGTCGTTGCCCCAGTTCGCGCCGAGCGATGCGACCAGATTCGCCTGCGATCGCAGCATGATCCCGTCCTCGAGCACCTTCAGCCCGTTGGCGGCAAGCGTTGCCCCAGTGGTCGTGATGTCCACGATCAACTCGGCGGCGCCGGTAGCGGGCGCGCCTTCGGTCGCACCCAGGCTCTCCACGATCCGATAGTCGGCGACACCGTGCTGCGCAAAGAATCCCCGTGTCAGGTTCACGTACTTCGTAGCGACCCGCATGCGCCGATCGTGCTTGGCGTGAAACGCTGTCGCGACGTCGTCGAGGTCGTGCATGTTGCGGACGTCGATCCATGCCTGCGGCACGGCGACTACGACGTTCGCAAAGCCAAAGCCGAGCCCGTCGATCAACAGGACGCGCTCGTCGGCATTCGGAATCATTTCGCGCAACAAGTCCTCGCCGGTGACTCCGAGGTGGATCGAGCCTTGCGCGAGGTGGCTAGCGATCTCGGAAGCGGACAGGTACGCAACTTCGAC
Organism: uncultured Alphaproteobacteria bacterium; assembly: GCA_963711595.1. Taxonomy (GTDB): domain Bacteria; phylum Pseudomonadota; class Alphaproteobacteria; order Rhizobiales; family Xanthobacteraceae; genus JAUSIF01. The sequence continues at coordinate 623,025 of CAVQER010000001.1, read as the reverse complement.
TCCGGAAAGCTCCGGAACGGTCCCGCGATAGTCGCGGCCGCCGCGGGGCTGTACGAGAGTCATGCCCGCCCGCTTGAAGAAGGCGTTCGCATTCTCCTGCAGCCGGCCCTTCGACGGGACGCCGATCACGAGCGCGCTCATTTGGCACTCCCGGCCGCTTCGAGCTCGCTGATCCATGCGGCGAAGCCGACCGCCGGCGCAGGCTCAGGCGCGCCGAGCGTGGTGAGCAGCATGTCGTAGCGTCCGCCCGCGACGATCGGCCATTTCACGCGTCCGCGCGCGTCGCTCATCTCGAACACCATGCCGGTGTAGTAGTCGAGCGGGCGGCCGAACGCGGTAGCGAAGCGGATCGAGCGCACGTCGACGCCGCCCGCCGCAATGAAACCGGTGCGGCGCTCGAAGGCGTCGAGAGCTGCGGAAAGGTCGAGCTTCGCCTCGGATGCGAGCGAACGCAGCGCAGAGAGCGCCTCATCCGGGTCACCTTCGATTTCGAGATAGCGCTCGAGCACGGTCGTGGTTTCCCGCGCGAGCCCGCTGGTAGCCCCAAGCGACGCCTGCTCGAGAAACCGTTCCGCGATTTCTGTCACCGTCCGGCCGCCGACCGTGGAGATTCCGGCGATCGACAGGAGATCGGTCACGAACGCGCGCGCGGCCGCAGGGTCCGATCCTTGCAGAGCCGCGAGCACGCCGGCCTGGTCCGAGCCCGACTTTGGACCGCGCTTGAGCGCGGTAAGGTCGGCGGCGAGCGTGCCGGTGCGGTTGAAGTCCTTCATGAGGCGCCGCTGCCAGACCGTCGGCAGGTTGAGCGCCGCGATGAGCGCCGAGAACAGGCTGACGTCGCCCATGCGGATCGACGGCGCGGCGCAGCCGTAATGCTTCGCCGACTCGAGCCCGAGCGCGACGCATTCCGCATCGGCTGCCTCGCGGTCCTGCCGTCCGAGCGACTCGATCCCCGCCTGGAGATATTCGCCCGAGCCGCCGCCGCGATCGCGGAACACCGGACCGAGATAGCAATAGCTTGCCGGCAGTGTGGCCTTGTTCGCGATGTGCGCGAGACAGACAGGGATCGTTAGATCTGGGCGCAGGCATAGTTCCTCGCCGCCGGCATTCTCCGTGAGAAACATCCGGTGGCGAAGTGCTTCGCCGGACAGCTCGATGAACACGTCGGCCGGCTGCAGCACGGGCGGCTCGACGCGCACGTATCCAGCGCGCTCGTAGAGGTCCACGAGCCCGGTCGCGCGGCCATTGCGCGCTCGCAGGTTGGAAGCGCCGGTCATCGGAATCGGATCCAGGTTGCGCGGCGTTTTAGCAGGCGAAATGAGACGCCGCTACGTTTCTCGGAGTTTCTGAGTGAGCCACTAAGCTACCGAAACTACGTCAGGAAATCGGATTAGACGATTCCGTGCTTCGCGAGGACCAGGCGCACTTCGTCGACCAGGTCTTCTTCCTTGCACGAGAATTGCGCTGGCCGTCCCTCGCGCCACTCCTTATTGGACGCGATGTCTTGGGCCGCCTTGGCGCCGAGGATCAGATCCTTGATCTGCACTTCGCCTTTTGCCTTCTCGTCGCCGCCCTGGATGACGACGCAGGGCGAGCCACGCTTGTCGGCGTATTTCAACTGCGGACCCATCTTGCCGGAGCCGAGATAGAGCTCGGCGCGGATGCCGGCGTCACGCAGCTGCTTCACCATCTTCTGGTAGTCGGCGATGCGCGCCTGGTCGAACACGGTGACGACCACCGGCCCGGCTTCGGCTTTCGTGTCGATCTTGCCGAGATGCTGCAGCGCCGCCATCAGGCGCGACACGCCGATCGAGAAACCAGTCGCGGGCACGGGCTCGCCGCGGAAGCGCGCGACGAGACCGTCGTAGCGTCCGCCGCCCGCCACGGACCCGAAGCGCACGGGATTTCCTTTTTCGTCTTTCACTTCGAAGGTGAGCTCGGCCTCGTAGACCGGCCCTGTGTAGTATTCGAGGCCGCGGACGACGGAGGTGTCGACGATGATCCGGCCATCCGAATAGCCAGCGCTGTCCACCACACTTGCCAATTCGGCAAGTTCTCGAACTCCTTCTGCACCAATCGTCGATGCCTTTACTCTAGTTTCTATGTTCGCGAGCGTGGCATTGTTGCTCACACCTTGCGCGCCTGAGACTCGAACGTCTTTTGCGCCGACGAAATTGACGATCGCATTTATCGCGTTCTGGTCTAGGCCAGCACCTTTCGTGAAGTCTCCGCTCTCATCCTTGCGCCCTTTTCCGAGCAATTGAGTTACTGCGTCGAGACCAAGGCGATCCATCTTGTCGATCGCCCGGAGGACGGTAAGCCGTTTTCCGGCATTCGCCTCTCCGGTGAGCTTTGCCAGCTCCATCACGCCGTCGAGCACCTTGCGATTGTTCACCTTGATCACGTAGTCGCCGCGCTTGATGCCGAGCGCTTCAAGTGTGTCGGCGGCAAGCATGCACATCTCGGCGTCGGCGACGACCGAGGAGGCGCCGACCGTATCCGCGTCGAACTGCATGAATTGACGGTAGCGGCCGGGTCCCGGCTTTTCGTTCCGGAATACCCAGCCTTCGCGATAGCTGCGATAGGGCTTCGGCAGCCGGTCAAAATTTTCCGCGACATAGCGCGCGAGTGGCGCCGTGAGATCGTAACGCAACGAAAGCCACTGCTCGTCGTCGTCCTGGAACGAGAACACGCCCTCGTTCGGCCGGTCCTCATCGGGCAGAAATTTTCCCAGCGCTTCTGTGTATTCGATCGCCGGCGTCTCCACCGCCTCGAAGCCATACCGCTCGAAGACCGCGCGGATCCTGCCGAGCATCGCGCGCGTGGCGGCGAGCTCGGCCGGGCCGCGGTCGGCGAGCCCGCGCGGGAGTTTCGGCTTCAGCTTGTTCGGCTTGTCGGTGGCCATGCGTCGTTCTCAGATCATCGCGCCAGATACAGAAGTGCCAGCGCGATCGCCGCCGGCGCGGCCTGCACGTACAGGATCCGTCGCGACACGCTCCACGCGCCGTAGGCGCCCGCCACGATCACGCAGAGCAGGAAAAACACCTTGATCTGAAACCCCGTCGCGGCGACCGGATGCAGCAGTCCCCAGATCAGGCCGGCAGCCAGAAACCCATTGTAGAGGCCTTGATTGGCCGCGAGCACCGCCAAGTCCTTCGCCTTCTCGAGCGATTGCGAAAAGGTGCGCAACCCCATCGGCTTTGTCCAAAGAAACATCTCGAGCACCAGGAAGTAGATGTGCAGGAGCGCGACCAATCCGACGAGAATGTTTGCGGCGACAGTCATCTCGACCCCCATGGCAGTTCGCCGGGACAAGCCCGGCCACGCCGCACAAGTCAAGCGCCGCGCCGATTCCCCTCTCCCCGTAAACGGGGAGAGGGGAAAGGACTACGCCGTCCCGCGGCCCTGCGCCCAGCTTTGCCGCTTGCGGTAGATCGTCGACGGGCTGATTTCCAGAGCGGAGGCAGCCTTGAGCGTGTTGCCGTCGAAGGCCGCGAGCGCGCGCTCTATGATTAGCTGTTCCTGCCGCCAGAACGGATCAATGCAAGCGGCCTCGGTGCGGGGCAGGGGCCCCGTGTCGCGCGCCGCCTCATGCGGGGAACAGAGAGCCAGCATCTCGACGCTCACCCGCTCCGCGTCGTGCAGCACGACGACGCGGCGGATCACGTTTTGCAGTTCGCGCACGTTGCCCGGCCAAGCGTGCGCTTCGATGGCAGCCTCTGCTTCCGGCGTAAAGCCGCGGAAGTACCGTCCTTCTTCCTCCGCGAAGCGCACGAGGAACGCCCGCGCGAGCATCGCGACATCATCTCCGCGCTCACGAAGCGGCGGCAGTCGAAGCGGCAACACGTGCAGACGGTAGTAGAGGTCTTCGCGAAACCGTCCGGCCTCGATCTCGCGCACGGGCTCGCGGTTGGTCGCACACACGAAACGGACGTCCACGTGCCGCAGCCGCGTGTCGCCGACGCGGCGGACAGTGCCGGTCTGCGCGAAGCGCAGCAGCTTTGCCTGCAGCGCGAGATCCATCTCGCAGATTTCGTCGAGGAACAGCGTGCCGCCGTGGGCGAGCTCCGCCGCGCCGGGTCGATCTTCGTGCGCACCGGTGAAGGCCCCCTTCACGTGGCCGAAGATCTCGCTCTCCATCAGCTCACGCGGGATCGCGCTGCAATTGATCGCAATGAACGGACCGCTCGTGCGCGTCGAGCAGGCATGGATCGCTTCTGCGCATACTTCCTTGCCCGACCCGCTTTCACCGGTGACGAACACCGGCGCCTTCGATGGCGCGACGCGCCGGATCTGCTCGTAAAGCGCACGCATGGCGGACGACCCGCCGATGAAATGATGAAATCCCGGCTGCTCGGTACTCGTACCAGGAGCCGGGACGATGCTCGGCGCGGGCTCTGCGAGCCGCGTTAGCAGGCGCCGCGCGAGTTCCGCCGGCTGATAGGGTTTCACGAGAAAATCGTCGGCGCCGGCGCGCATCGCCTCCACGGCACTCGACACCGATCCGCGGCTGCTGGTCGCGACGATCGGCCCGCTCAATCCGGCCCGACGCAGGGTTGTGATCGTGTCGCTGGCCGTCGCGAGATCGAGCGACACCGTCGCGCCGGCGAAAGCGGTTCCACGCAAGAGCGCTTCCGCCTCATGAGCGTCGGCGGTCTCGCGCACGAGAATTTCGTGCGAAACGGACGAGTTCATCGCGGCCGCAAGCAGGCGGCGCGCAACCGGATCGTCATCGACGACAAGAACGCGTACGGGCTCTGACGAGCCTCTTGTACCTACCATGGCCGGGCGACCCCTCGACGCGGACTGGCTACAGGCGTGGGGCACGGCTCCAGTGCCCCCGAGGCCTTCAGTATTGGCCTATCAGGGTAAACAAACCTTTTATTCGGCAAGCACTTAGATTGCGCACGTTGGAATCTCTTGAACGCGGATTGTCGCGTCGCGTCCGCCTGTTAGGCTGCGAGAAATTTCTCCGGGGATGACTTCGCATGTCGCGTGCACAAACCAAGCCGCGAGACGTCGACGCGCTGGCGCCGAACGATCTCGAGGCCTTCTGGCTGCCCTTCACGCCGAACCGCGCCTTCAAGAAGCGTCCGCGTCTCGTCGTGCGCGCGAAGGACATGCACTATTACAAGCCGGACGGTCGCGCCGTGCTGGACGGTGCCGCGGGCATGTGGTGCTGCAATGCCGGCCACAATCGCGCGTCGATCGTGGAGGCAATCCAGCGGCAGGCGGCTGACCTCGACTACGCGCCGCCGTTCCAGTTCGCACATCCGCAATCGTTCACCCTTGCGACGCGCATTGCCGCACTTGCGCCCGGCGACCTCGATCACGTGTTCTTCTGCAATTCAGGGTCGGAAGCGGTCGACACCGCGCTGAAGATCGCGCTTGCCTATCACTCGCTGCGCGGGGAGGCAGGCCGGACGCGGCTGATCGGTCGGGAGCGCGGCTATCACGGTGTCGGGTTTGGCGGCATTTCGGTGGGCGGCATCGTCAACAATCGCCGCCACTTCGGAACCCTGCTCGCCGGCGTCGATCATATGCCGCACACTTATAATCGCGAGAAGCAGGCGTTTACGAAGGGCGAGCCGGAATGGGGCGCGCATCTCGCCGACGAGCTCGAGCGCATCGTCGCGCTGCACGATGCATCGACGATTGCCGCCGTGATCGTCGAGCCGATGGCAGGTTCCACCGGCGTGCTGCCGGCGCCCAAAGGCTACCTCGAGCGGTTGCGGGCCATCTGTGACAAGTACGGGCTCCTGCTGATCTTCGACGAGGTCATCACCGGCTTCGGACGTCTGGGCTTTGCATTCGCGGCCGAACGCTACGGCGTCATTCCGGACATGATCACCTTCGCGAAGGGAGTGACTTCGGGAACCGTGCCCATGGGCGGCGCCATCGTCCGCAAGCACATCTATGATGCGTTCATGCGCGGGCCGGAGCACATGATCGAACTGTTCCACGGCTACACCTATTCGGCGCATCCGCTCGCTGTGGCGGCGGGGCTCGCGACCGTGGATCTTTATCGCGAGGAAGACCTGTTTGGGCGCGCCCGCAGGCTTGAGCCGAAATGGGCTGACGCCGCCATGTCGCTCAAGGGCTTGCCGGGGGTTCTGGATATCCGCACCGTTGGTCTTACTGCCGCGGTCGACCTCGCATCGCGGCCCGACGCGTTCGGCAAGCGCGCTTACGAAGCCATGGACCGCGCCTTCCACGAAGAGAACCTCATGCTCCGCTCGCTTGGCGAGACGCTTGTCCTTACACCGCCGCTCGTAATCAGCGAGGCCCAGATCGGCGAAATCTTCGACAAGCTCGGCCAACTGATTCAGGCATCGGCCTGAAAATTTTTTTCCGCCGCTTCCGCCCGAATCACGCTCCAGCTATGGTGGGCGCGGGCGATTCGTGACTACACTCTCTTTCGGGAAGTAGGGCGTCGCGGGGTCGCGCCGCCCCACGCGGATGGGCATGTTCGGCTACGGCTCCCTCTTTGTCGCGGCTTGCATGGCGCTGATTGCCGGGTCCGTCGGCGCAGTGCTGCACTACGCTGCCCAGATGACGCTCGTAGAATCGAGCCTGATCGCCCTCGCGCTTCTCTTCGCCCTCGTAACGCTGGAAGTTTCGGCCGCACGGCGGCGGGACCGCGCCGATTTTGCCGACCGGTTTGAAGGCCTTGCGCGCGCTGCGACCGAGATCGCCCGTGAAGTGGGCGAGCTGCGCCACAGGGTCGTCGCATTGGAAAAGGAGCCGGTTCCCGACACGCGCGCCGCGACCGATCCGCTTGCCAAGGAAATTGCCGCCCTCGCCGAGCTCATAGAAAGCGTGGCGCAATCGGTGGCCGTGCACGACGCGATGCTCGCCTCACGGCCGCAACCGGCGCCAGTCGCGGCCGTGCCGGCGGAAGTCGTCGAGTCTCCTTCGCCGCGTCCGGCGAACTCCGCGAACGGGTCTTCCCCGCAAGGGCGATCAGGAACTCAAAGCGATCGTGAGCGAAGCGATCGCGAACGGCCGCGTCGAGCTCTATCTGCAGCCGGTCGTGACGCTGCCCCAACGCAAGGTGCGTTACTACGAGGCGCTGTCGCGTATTCAGCTCCCGGGAGAGTCGGTGATCGAGGCGGCGCGCTTCATTCCGGCCGCGCGTTCGGCGGGACTTCTGCCAAAGATCGACGAGCGGCTCGTGCAGAATTGCGTGCAGATCGTACGCCGCCTGGCCGCCAAGAATCGGGAGATCGGCCTTTTCCTGAATATCGCGCCCGAAACGCTCGCTGACCGGGCAACGTTCAGCGAGATCCTTGGTTATCTCGAAGCAAACCGGGCCCTCGCGCACATCGCTGATGCTGGAAATGCCGCAGCGCGCCTATCGCAACCTCGGCGCCATTGAGTTGACCAGTCTTTCGATGCTTGCCGAGCGCGGATTCCGCTTCTCCCTCGATCGCATCGAGGACTTCCGAATCGATGCGCGCGCATTGGCGGAACGCGGCGTGCGCTTTATCAAGGTCCCGGCGGATTTAATGCTCAGTCCGGAGCAGCAGGAGACCGGGCACATTCATCCGGCCGACCTGTCGGACATGCTCGGACGCTACGGAATCGACCTCGTCGCCGATCACATCGAAACCGAGAGCATCGTTGTCGATCTGCTCGATTTCGACGTCCGTTATGGTCAGGGCTTTCTGTTCGCCCAGCCGCGCCCGGTGCGCGCCGAAGTCCTGTACGGCGAAGCGCCGGCTCCGCAGGTGCCCGAGGTCATCCGCGCCGCGCGCGCGTGACTTTTCGCCCCCTTGAGCGAAACTCTCGGACGTGCGAGTCCGGCGCCGCCGAGCTGATCCATGTTGCACGCTGCCGCACCTCCCGTCCTCGATGGAATCGAGCCGCTGGTCTCGCGCTACGACCTCTTGCTGTGCGACGTCTGGGGCGTCGTGCACAACGGGCGCACCGCACATCCGCAGGCAGTTGATGCGCTGAGGCGCGCGCGCGCCGCCGGCGCGACCGTCATTCTCATCACAAACGCGCCGCGCCCGGGTGCAGTGATCGAACGGCAGATCGTGCACTTCGCGGTGCCGCGTGAGTGCTACGACACGATCGTGGCCTCCGGCGACGTGACGCGCGACGAGTTGCGCCGTCGCCCCGGCGTGAGGCTCTTTCATCTCGGCCCCGAGCGCGACATGCCGAACTATGAGGCGCTCGATTTGCAGCTCGTCGGCCTCGAGGACGCCGAGATCGTCGTTTGCACCGGCTTCTTCGACGACACAGTCGAGACCCCCGATGACTATCGCGACATGCTTGCGCGTTTCCGCGAACGCAAGTTGCCGATGATCTGCGCCAATCCCGACATCGTCGTCGAGCGCGGCGACCGGCTTATTTGGTGCGCGGGCGCGCTCGCTCGGGACTACGAGTCGATCGGCGGCGAGGTCGTGTACGCCGGCAAGCCGTACGCGCCGATCTACGATCTCGCTCTTGAGCGCGCTGCTGAAATGCGAGGCAAGTCGGTCCCTCGCAACCGTGTGCTCGCAATCGGCGACGGCGTGCGCACGGACCTTGTCGGTGCCGTGCGTCAGAATTTCGAATGCCTGTTCGTGGCAGAGGGGATTCACGCCGCTGAGCTTGACATCGATGGGCCAAACGGCCTCGACGCCAAACTTTTCGCCGAGGCGGGCGCGTGGCCCGTGGCTATCATCCGTCGATTGGCGTGGTAGCGCCGTTCACTGCTGTGGGAGCGACTATTCGCCGAACACCGCGTCGATCTTGCTCTTCAGCGTCTGCGCGTTGAACGGCTTCACGATATAGTTGTTTACGCCCGCCTTCTTCGCCGCGACGACGTTTTCGGTCTTCGACTCCGCGGTGACCATGATGAACGGCGTCTTGGAGAGCTGCGTGTCTGCGCGCACCTCCTTGAGCAGTTCGTAGCCGGTCATCGGCTCCATGTTCCAGTCGGAAATGACAAGCCCATATTTCTTCTCGCGCATCTTCTTGAGCGCTTCCGATCCGTCGGCTGCCTCGTCGACGTGCTCGAAGCCCAGCTGCTTCAAGAGATTCCGGATGATGCGGATCATCGTCTTGTAGTCGTCGACGACCAGAATCGGCATGGCGGCATCGACAGGCATCGACATTGCTCCGTCACGCGCGTTCACATGCACCCCCGTGTGCCGGACCGAAGCACCGGACACGTCGTCCGTGATCGTTGTGAGTTGCGGCCGTTGCGGCGACCCGCCCCTGTCCTATCCGAAAACTAACGAGCCAGACTTGCCAACTGGTTAATGAAGGGTTCCCTCGACGCCCAAGCATAGGTAATAGGGACCGCGTGGGGACGGGCCGGTGGGTTGCGCAGGGGGAAAGGTGACGAAGCAGGCCTGCATCAACTTTCGGCCGGCCAAGGATCTCGAATTCAATCCCGGCAGGCGCCTGTCGTTGTCGAGCCAGAGATTTCCTTCGTTGCCGGCCCAGGAAGCAGCGCTGTGACATTTCGTTGACGGTCACTTCGCCGGATTCCTGATCATTTTTCACGGTCCTGTGGCTGCTCACGCGCAACTACTACGAACCGCCCGCGCGGTCCGCTTGACGCGCGAGCCCCTGGGCGGCACGTTGCAGCGCCTCATCGAACTTCAACAATCATGATCGTTTCTTCCGCGCTCCCGTCCGCGTTCACCGTTGTGCGCGACGGCGGCTCCCTGCCGCCACGGCTCACGGGGGCGTTCGTCGCGATCGGTAATTTCGATGGTGTGCATCGCGGTCATCGCGCCGCGATCGATGCGGCCATCGCGGGTGCTCGCGGGCAGGGGCGGGCGGCCCTCGTGCTCACGTTCGAGCCGCATCCGCGTCGTTTCTTCTTGCCCGACGCAAAGACATTTCGCCTTACCCCGGAGCCGGTGAAACTGCGCGTGCTGGCCGACACGGGGATCGACGGCGCAGTCGTGATGAACTTCGACGCGGCTCTCGCCGCGCGAACAGCTGAGGAATTCGTGACGGGCACGCTCGTCGAGTGGCTCAAAATTGCCGGTGTCGTAGTCGGCGACAACTTCCGCTTTGGAAAGGGACGCGGCGGCACGCCTGAACTTCTTCGCGCCGAGGGCGCGCGCCTTGGTTTCGAGGTGAAGGTACTCGACCGGGTCACCTGGCGTGGCAAGCCCGTGTCTTCGGGTGCCGTCCGAACAGCTCTCGAAAAGGGCGATATTGCCGAGGCGAACGATCTGCTCGGCTACAATTGGTTCATCGAAGGCGAAGTGATCCGCGGCGCGGCCCGCGGGCGTGCGCTTGGATTTCCGACCGCGAATATCGAGCTCGATCCCGATTGCGGATTAATGCACGGCATCTATGCGGTGCGCGTGCTCGCCGAGGGAAAAGAGTACGACGCGGTGGCAAGCTTCGGCCGCCGGCCCCAGTTTGATCACGGCCCGCCGTTGCTCGAAGTCATGCTCTTCGACTTCGCCGGCGACCTTTATGACCGCGTGCTCACGGTCGAGTTCGTCGGCTTGATCCGGGCTGAGCGGAAATTCGAGTTTGTCGAGGCGTTGAAGATGCGAATGGCGGTCGACTGCGACGAGGCGCGCGCGATTCTCGCGCGTAGCCGGGCTGGAAAGCGCTAGTTGCGGCTGCTAGAACGCCCGCACCGCTTGCATGACTGATTGAGTCTCGAACTGATGTCCGCCGACAAGAAGCCGGCCGAAGCCAACGACTACAGCGAAACGCTGTTTCTTCCGCAGACGAGCTTCCCGATGCGCGCGGGGCTGCCGCAGAAGGAGCCGGAGCTGCTCGCGCATTGGCAGAAGATCGGCCTGTACCGGCGCCTGCGAGAAGCGAGCAAGGGTCGCAACCGATTCATCCTGCACGACGGCCCGCCGTACGCGAACGGCAACATTCATGTCGGGCACGCGCTGAACAAGATCCTGAAAGACATCGTCACCCGCACCCACCAGATGGCGGGCTGGGACTTCGAACTACGTGCCAGGATGGGACTGCCACGGACTGCCGATCGAGTGGAAAATCGAAGAGGAGTATCGCGCCAAGGGAAAAAACAAGGACACGGTGCCGATCGTCGAGTTCCGGCGCGAGTGCCGCGAGTTCGCCGAAAAATGGATCGGCGTGCAGAAGGAAGAGTTCCGCCGCCTGGGCGTCGAGGGCGACTGGGAGACCTATTACACGACCATGAGTTACGACGCGGAAGCCGCGATCGCGCGCGAGCTGATGAAGTTCGCGACGAGCGGGCAACTCTATCGCGGCTCGAAGCCCGTGATGTGGTCGGTCGTGGAGAAGACCGCGCTCGCCGAGGCGGAGGTCGAGTACGAGGACTACACGAGCGACACGGTATGGGTGAAGTTTCCCGTTGCCGAAGGGCCCGCTGAATTGAAGGGCGCGAGCGTTGTCATCTGGACGACGACCCCATGGACCATTCCCGGCAACCGGGCGATCAGCTTCTCAGGCAAGATCGACTACGGACTTTACGAGGTCACGGGCGCGCCAGCGGACAACTGGGCGAAGCCCGGCGACAAGCTCATCGTCGCCGACAAGCTTGCAGCGGAAGTGATGAAGGCCGCGCGCGTGGAGTCCTTCGAGCGCCGTGCAGCGGCGAGTGCGAAGATGATCGAGGCTTGTGCCCATCCATTGAAGGGAAGGGGGTATGAGTTTGCGGTCCCACTCCTCGAAGGTGATCACGTCACAGACGAGGACGGCACCGGCTTCGTTCATACCGCGCCCGGCCACGGCCGCGACGACTTCGATGTCTGGACCGCGAACGGCCGCGCCCTTCAGGCGCGGGGCATCGACCCGACGATCCCTTATTCCGTCGACGCGGACGGGTTCTTCACCAAGGACGCGCCCGGCTTCGAGGGCAAGCGCGTCATCGACGAAAAGGGCAAGAAGGGCGACGCCAACGATGCGGTGATCAAGGCACTGTCCGACGCCGGCACGCTGATCGCGCGGGGACGGCTGAAGCACCAATACCCGCACTCCTGGCGGTCGAAGAAGCCTGTCATCTTTCGCAATACGCCCCAGTGGTTCATCGCGATGGATAAGGACATCGCGGGCAAGGGGGACACACTCCGGAAGCGCGCACTCGACGGTATCAAAGCGGTGAAATGGGTGCCGCCGCAGGGCGAGAACCGCATCACCGGGATGATCGAAAGCCGCCCCGACTGGGTGATCTCGCGGCAGCGCGCCTGGGGCGTGCCGATCACCGTGTTCGTCGACAAGAAGTCCGGTGAACTGCTGCACGATGAGAAGGTGAACAAGCGGATCTCCGATGTCTTCGAAAAGGAGGGCGCAGACGCCTGGTTCGCCGATGCCGACGGCACGCGTTTTCTACGGCCCGAGCACAATCCCGCCGACTACGAGAAGGTGACCGACATTCTCGATGTGTGGTTCGATTCCGGATCCACACACGCATTCACGCTTGAGGTGCGTGCTGACCTGAAGGCGGCGCGACCGCCAGACGGTCCCGACCGCGTGATGTATCTGGAGGGCTCGGACCAGCACCGCGGCTGGTTTCAGTCTTCACTATTGGAGTCCTCCGGAACGCGCGGCCGGCCGCCCTTTGACGTGGTGCTGACCCACGGCTTCCTTCTCGACGAGAAGGGCGAGGACAAGATGTCGAAGTCGCGGGGCAATGTGGCCTCGCCGCAGGAGGTCGTAAAGACCTTCGGCGCAGACATTCTGCGAATGTGGGTCGCCGCGTCGGACTTCACCGACGACGTGCGCTACGGTCCGGAGATCCTCAAGAACATGGTCGAGACCTACCGCAAGATGCGGAACACCATGCGCTGGCTGTTGGGAAGCCTGCATCATTTTCACGAGTTCGAGCGCGTGCCGTTCGAAAAAATGCCCGAGCTGGAGCGGCTGATCCTGCACCGCCTCTCGGAGTTGGACGAGGAAGTTCGGCGCAACTACGCGGAGTTCGACTACAAGCGCGTGTTTGCGGCATTGAACTCATTCATGACGAGCGAGCTGTCCGCGTTCTACTTCGACGTCCGCAAGGATGCGCTCTATTGCGATCCGCTCTCGTCGTCGACTCGCAAGGCGTGCCTGACGGTACTCGATCGAATCTTCGGCTGTGTGACGACCTGGCTCGCGCCGATCTTTGCGTTTACCGCCGAGGAGGTGTGGCTCGCGCGCTCTGCTGCCGCCGACGGATCGGTCCATCTGCAGACGTTCCCCGTACTGCCGCGTACGTGGCGCGACGATGAACTCGCCGAGAAATGGGAGAGGGTTCGGCTCGTTCGCCGCGTCGTTACCGGCGCGCTCGAACTGGAGCGCGTCGCCAAGCGGATTGGAGCGAGTCTCGAAGCCGCGCCGGTTGTGCACATCGCCGATCCAAAACTGCGCGACGCACTTTCCGTCGTCGACCTCGCGGAGGTCTGCATCACTTCCGACGCAAAGGTAATTGCGGACGAGGGACCGGCGTCGGCATTCCGCTTGCCGGACGTGCCGGGCGTCGCAGTCGAGCCGAAACGCGCCGAAGGAAAAAAGTGCGCGCGGTCATGGAAGTTTTCTCCGCTGGTCGGAAGCGACCGCGAATATCCAGACGTCACTCCGCGCGATGCGCAGGCTCTCCGCGAGTTCCACGCGGCGCGCCGCGCGGCCGAATGACGCGCGCGGACGCCGTGCGCGCTTTGCGGCCGGGTCCTTACGCCAGCCTCGGGGTAACGACCGCCGCCATCGTCTTCGCGGCCGACCAACTGACGAAACTCCTCGTCCTGCATGGCCTGAGGCTAGACCTCGGCGAGCGCTACGCGGTCACGCCCTTTCTCGACCTCGTCCTCACCTACAATCGCGGAATCAGCTACGGCCTCTTGCCGCAGGATGGGGAACTTGGCCGCTGGGCGCTCGTCGCGCTCAGCCTCGCCGCAGCGGCCCTTTTTGCTGTCTGGATGGTCCGCGCGCAGTCGTGGGTCGTTGCATTCTCGCTGGGCCTCCTGGTCGGCGGCGCGGTCGGCAACGCCTTGGATCGCATGGTTTACGGCGCGGTCGTCGACTTCGTGTCCCTGCACGGGTTCGGTTGGTACTGGTACGTCTTTAACCTAGCCGACGCGGCGATCGTTGCCGGGGTAGTTGGCCTCCTGTACGATGCGTTCACGGGGAGCGTCACGAAATCGCCGCCATCGGGCCGATCCTGACGGCGGAGACCTCAAGCGGGGCCGAGGGGCCTGCGGGACTCATCGGGGTACCATGGCGAATCGTTTCGACTCTGCTCTTGCGGCAAGCGTTCTCATCTTGACGCTCGCGACGACGGCGCCCGCGTTCGCCCAGAGCGAACCAACGGGTCTACAAAAATTTCTCGGCACACTGGGCCTCCTGGAAATTCCGCGCGAGGAGCCCGACTATCGCGAGCGCGCGCCGCTCGTGGTTCCGCCGTCAAGCTCCCTCATTGCGCCACGCAAGCCGGGCGATATATCGGTGAACAATCCTGATTGGCCGGCCGACCACGACTCCTTCAAGGGGCGCCGGGCCGGGGAGCTCGCCGACGACAAGCGTACGGATGAGGAATTTTATTCCGGCCGACCGCTGCGTCCGGACGAGCTGAACCGGCCGAAGAAGCTCTCGAAGCAAGAGCAGACGAGGCGCGACTCTGCAGCCAAGCGGCCTGAAGCCGAGACCGCGGGCGACGAATACGCGGCGGGCCGCGAGCGCTACTCGCCCGACAAGCTGGGGTTCAAGGGCTGGAACTCCAAGAAGGAAGAAACGGTTGTCTTTACCGGCGAGCCTGAGCGCAGGACTCTGACCGAGCCGCCGCCGGGACTGCGCACGCCGTCCTCAGACGCGCCGTATGGGATTGTGACCGCCACGCCCGGACCGCCCAAGCCGACGTCTTTCTTTGATCGAACGGCGCATCCGGATGATCCGAACGTGAAAAGGTAAGTGAGCATACGATCGGCGCGGCCGGCAAGACTTCGTCCGACCGAGTACGCACGTCGCGGCAACCCCGGGCGGGACCGCGCAATGCTGGAGAAGCAACAAAAGTGCATAGGCAGATCATGAAGACGCTTGCGGCAGTTGCGATTGCCGGAACGGCCACGCTTTCAGCCCCTCGTCCGGTCGACGCGATTGCAGCCGGGCCGGAGGTTACTCATTTCAAGCTGAAGAACGGGCTTGAGGTCGTGATCATTCCTGACCGCCGGGCTCCGGTGATCACGCACATGATCTGGTATCGCGTCGGCTCCGCGGACGAGGAGGCGGGCAAATCGGGGATCGCACATTTCCTCGAACACCTAATGTTCAAGGGCACCGCCAAGAATCCGGCCGGCAAGTTCTCCGAAGTTCTCGCCGAGATCGGCGGCCAGGAGAACGCGTTCACATCGCAGGACTACACCTCTTACTTCCAGCGCGCCTCGCGCGAGCACTTGAAGACCGTGATGGAGTTCGAGGCCGATCGCATGACCGGTCTCGTGCTGACCGATGCAAACGTGCTGCCCGAACGCGACGTCGTGCTCGAGGAGCGGCGCTCCCGCACCGACAACGACCCGGCGGCGCAGCTTTCCGAGTCCGCGCAGGCGGCCCTTTTTGTGAATCACCCTTACGGCCGGCCGATCATCGGCTGGGAGCATGAGATTCGCGCGCTGAATCGCGAGGATGCGCTTGCGTTCTACCGGAAGCACTACGCGCCGAATAACGCGATCCTCGTCGTTGCCGGCGATGTCACAGCGGACGAAGTACGCCCGCTTGTCGAAAAGGCCTACGGATCGATCCCATCGCAGCCGCACGTGAAGCCGCGCATTCGTCCCGCCGAGCCGGAACTGCTTGCCCATCGTCGCGTTTCGCTCGCCGACCCGCGCGTGCAACAGGCGCAGCTCTCCCGCAACTATCTTGTGCCGTCCTACCGCCTCGCGAAGCCCGGTGAGGCCGAGGCCCTGGACATCCTCTCGCACATCCTCGGATCAGGCTCGGTTAGCCGACTCTACCGGACGCTCGTGGCAGACCGCGGAATCGCGGCGAATGCCGGGGCTTGGTACAGCGGCACTGCGCTCGATGCAGCCCGGTTCGGCATCTATGCGACGCCTCGGCCCGGCGTGAAGCTCGAAGCGCTCGAAGCCGAGATTGACGCGATCGTAGCCAAGGTTGCCGTGGACGGCGTGACCGCGGAGGAACTGGACCGCGCCAAGACACGCCTGATCGCAGACTCCGTCTTCGCGCAGGACAGTCAGGCGCGTCTCGCCAGGATGTATGGAGCCGGTCTCACCGTCGGCCTCAGCGTCGACGACATTCGCGCCTGGCCCGATCGCGTGCGCACCGTGAAACCCGATGAAGTACGTGCGGCAGCCCGCACCTGGCTGGACTTGCGCCGCGCGGTTACAGGCTATCTGACGCCTCCGCCGGCTACGACGGAGAAGCCTTCGTGAAACGTCTTTTTGCTGTTTGTGCCCTGATGACCTTCGCACTCGTCTCTGCCGCATCCACCGCCGCCGCCGCGACCAAGATCGAACGCATCCTGACGCCGAGCGGGATCGAGATCTGGCACGTGCGTGACGACACCTTGCCGATGCTGTCCGTGGAGTTCGCCTTCGAGGGCGGCTCTGCTCAAGATCCGGCCGACAGGCCGGGTGTCGCGAACATGGTTGCCTCCCTTCTCGACGAAGGCGCCGGCGACCTCGACGCCCGCGCTTTCCAGGAGCGTCTCGACGAGCGCGCGATCAGCATTTCCTTTTCCGCCCAGCGCGATTTGTTGCGCGGCTCGCTGAAGACGCTGTTCGACCATCGCGAGCCGGCCTTTGACCTCCTGCGCTTGGCACTGAACTCGCCCCGCTTCGAAGCCGAGGCCATCGAGCGGGTTCGCGCGGGCGTGCTCGCCGGCCTGCGGCGGCGCACGACCAATCCGAGCGATATCGCCGGGGACCGCTGGTTTGCCCGGGCATTCCCCGACCATCCCTACGGCCGGCCCACGCGAGGCACCCTCGACTCGGTCGCCAAAATCGGCGTCGGCGACCTGCGCGATTTCCACCGCAATACCATCGCCCGCTCGAATTTGAAGATCGCGACGATCGGCTCGATTGATGCCAAGGAAATCGCAGAGCTGGTGGAGCGGGCGTTTGCGCCGTTGCCGCAGCGCCCACAGCTTGTGCCTGTACCGGAAATCGCGCCGCAAGGCGCCGGCGAGCAGGAAGTTGTCCAGCTAGACGTGCCGCAGACGGTGATTGCGTTCGGTGGTACCGGCTTCAAGCGTGCGGATCCGGACTTCATCCCCGCCTTTGTTCTGAACCACATTCTCGGCGGCGGAAGCTTCTCCTCGCGCCTCTATCGCGAGGTCCGCGAGAAGCGCGGTCTGGCCTATTCGGTGTACAGCTACCTCGCGCCGTACGATCGCACCGGGCTTTTCATGGGTGGCGTGTCCACACGCAATGATCGCGCAGCGGAATCGCTCAACATCATCCGCGAACAGATCAAGAAGATCGCGGATTCCGGTCCGACGGGCGACGAGCTGGTCAAGGCAAAGAGCTATTTGATCGGCTCTTTTCCGTTGCGGTTCGATACGTCCGGCAAGATCGCGGGCCAGCTGCTGGAGATTCAGCTGGAAAATCTGGGGATCGACTATATCGATCGCCGCAACGGCCTCATTCAGGCCGTCACGGCAGAGGATGTTCAGCGCGCAGCAAAGCGTTTTCTTACCGACGCCCGCTTGCTCGTGACGTTGGTTGGGCGGCCCGACCCGCTGCCAAGCCCGCCTCCGCCCTCCGCCGTGCGAGGCTGATATTCGCGGTTTCACGCCCGTCTACGACGCTGCTATAACGGCAGCGCTGAAAGGATTCCCTGGGGAGGAACGAGCCGTGAAGCGTAAGAGGCAACATCGGCAGCGGAAATCCCAAGAGACCGGTCTCGCGCTCATCTTCGCAGGCGTCATCGTCGCAAGCTGCGCGACCGTGGAATCTCCGCTCGGCCCGATTGGTAACGCGTCCGCGCCCGGCACGCCCGGCGCAACCAAGTCCGGCGGCGTTGTCACCTTCGGAGATTCCGAAGGGCAGGTGATGGCCACCGCACAGACGTCATCGGGATCGTCGGACATCGACTGTCCGTCGGTCACGGTCCGCAGCGGCGCCGCCGCGTGGCAGATCTCCTCCGGCTCCGGACCGAACAACGTTCGCTATCAGGGGTCGCTTGGACAGCTCGCGCGCGAGTGCGCCGTGCTCGGCGAAACCATGACGATGCGTGTCGGCGTCGAGGGCCGCATTCTCGTGGGTCCACAGGGTGGTGCGGGCAACGTGAACGTACCCCTGCGCATTGCACTTGTTGCCGAAGGCCCGACGCCGCGGCCGATCTGGAGCAAGTTCTATTCGGTGCCTGTCGCGGTCCCGCCGAACGCGAGCCAGGCGATCTTCAGTCAGGTCGAGGACGATCTCACGTTCCCGATCCCGGCGAACAAGCGGGTCGACAACTACATCGTCTATGTCGGCTTCGATCCGCAGGGCGCTGCTTCTGCCGCCAAGGGTACGGCCAAAGCGAAGACACCTGCGCCGTCATCAGCACCGGCAACGAAGAAGGCTTCTACGCCCGCGCCGGCCCCCGCCAAGGCGCCGTCGGGCACCGCGCCGTCAGGCAAGTCGCAGCCGCAGTTTGACGCCCCGCCGAGCCCGCCGCCCGGCGTGTTCGCTCCCCCGCCCGGCCAGGGCGGCTGACGCAGATCGTTCGAGATTTGATTAAGGCCGGCCCGGTCAGCCGAGCCGCGACTTGACGTCCTTGATCGCGCCCGCGATGAGTTCGTCCGCGGTTTTGCCCTTCACGGTCTCCACAAGGATCTGCTCTGCGGCGCGAACCGCAGTTTCCGCGGCTGCGGCACGCACGTCGTTGAGTGCCTGCGCTTCTGCCTGAGCGATCTTCGTTTCCGCCATCTTGGTTCGGCGCGCGACGAACTCTTCCATGCGGCGTTCCGCCTCGGCCGTGAGTTCGGCGGCTTCGGTCTGCGCCTGGGCCACGATCGCCTTCGCCTCGCCCTCAGCCTCGCCGCGCTTCTTCTTGTACTCGGCGAGCACTTTCTCCGCTTCCTCGCGAAGGCGTCGCGCCTCGCCAAGCTCATGCTGGATGCGCGCGGAGCGCGCATCGAGACCCGACGTGATCTGAGCGAACGCGCCGGCGCGCCACAGCACCGCGACAAAGATCACGAATGCGACGCCAACCCAGAATTCCGGTTCGTGAAGCAACTCAATCTCCTCAGTGCAGCGCGGCGTCGACTGCGCGATCCAGGTTCTGCTTGTTTGGCTCTGTGCCGACGAGGCGTTTCACTATTTCCGCTGCTGCGTCCCTGGCGATTCCGCGAACGTTGGCCATGGCAGCCTTCTTGGTCGTCTCGATTTGGCGTTCGGCATCGGCAAGCTTCTTCGCGAGACCGGCCTCGAGCTCCTTCTTTTTTGCAGCGGACTTCGCAGCAAAGTCCGCGCGCGTGGCGCTCGCAATCGCCTGCGCCTTGCCGCGTGCTTCGGCGAGCGCCTTTTCGTACGCTTCGATTGCAGCCTCGCTTTCCGCCCTTAGCCGATCGGCAGCGTCGAGATCGCCCTTCATTTTCCCGCTACGCGCGGCGAAGATCGATGCCACGCGGGGAAGGGCAACGCGCGACAACAGCACGTACAGGGCGACGAACGCGATCACGAGCCATATGACCTGTGAGGCATATGTCTCCGGATTGAACGGCGGGAAGGGCGCCTTAGGTCCGCCGTGCGACTCGGTCGCCGCCTTCGTCTGCGCCTGAGCGGTTGCCATGAGCGGGAGCCGCGATCTGCCTCAGAGTGCGAAGAGGAGGAGCAGCGCGATCAGCAGCGAGAAGATGCCGAGCGCTTCCGTCACGGCGAACCCGAAAATCAGGTTGCCGAACTGCGCCTGCGCAGCCGACGGATTGCGCAATGCGGCCGCTAGATAGTGGCCGAAGATCGAGCCCACGCCGACGCCGGCGCCGCCCATTCCAATGCAGGCAATTCCTGCACCAATGTACTTTGCGGCGATCGGATCCATTTGGAAGACTCCTTGTTCGAGAGGGTGGGTGGATGAACCGGATTAGTGTCCCGGGTGAAGCGCGTCGTTGAGGTAGATGCAGGTCAGGATGGCGAAGACATAGGCTTGCAGAAATGCCACCAGGAATTCGAGTGCCGTGAGCGCGACCGTGAGGGCGAGCGGCAAGAGCGCACCGACCCAGCCGACGATGCCGAAGCCGCTCAGCATCACGATAAAGCCTGCAAATACTTTCAGCGTGATGTGGCCCGCGAGCATGTTCGCGAACAGCCGGACGCTGTGCGAAATCGGCCGCGACAGGAATGACATCACCTCGATCAGCACGATCAAGGGCATGATGTAGATGGGAATGCCGCTCGGCACGAACAGCCTGAAGAATTTGACGCCGTTCTTGTAGAGGCCGTAGCCGATCACCGTGAAGAAGACGAGCAGCGCAAGCAGCGCGGTTACGATGATGTGGCTCGTGACCGTGAACAGTCCGGGGATCATGCCAAACATGTTCAGGACGAGAATGAAACTGAACAATGAAAACACGAGCGGGAAGAAGCGCATGCCTTCTTCACCCGTCGACTGCCGCACCATGTCGGCGATGAATTCGTAGGTCACCTCGGCGACCGATTGCACACGGCCCGGCACAAGCGAACGACCTGCGGTCGCGAGGACGAGTCCGCCCGCCGTCAGGGCGACCGCCGCGAGCATGAACGCAGCTGAATTGGTGAAGGCGATCTCGACTCCGCCGATTTCGCCGAGCGTGAAGAGTTTTTTGATCTGGAACTGGTGGATCGGGTCGGCGGCCATCTCGTCTGCTCCGTCAATCCCTTCGTCTCAATTCCGGTCCGAGTTCTGCTTCGCGATGAGCCCTGCCGAGCGCATCGCATTCAATGTTCCGGCGGCAAAGCCGAGCATGAGAAACACGATCATCCCCCACGGCGACCAGCCCGTCAGTCGGTCGATCAGCCAGCCGATGAACCCGCCGACGATGATGCCGGCAACGAACTCACTCGACAGCCGCAGCGCACGACCGAGGTTCGACGGATTCTCCACAATACTTCCGGTCTCTTCCTCGGGTTCGCGCGGCTTCGGCTTGAGAGCACCCAACCGTTCGCCGAGCCGACGGAGCCGCGCATCGAGCGCAGCATCATCAGCATCGCGTGCCCGCCGGCTGTTACCGTCCGGTGGGCGGTTGGCCGCCATCGTCAACCCTTCGCACTACGGAAACAGCCCGCCGCCAAGCGAGCCGCGGGCAAGTTAGAGACGAGGGTGAGGCGAGTCAAGGAACGCGCGCCGCCGGAGTCCAATTAACGCTTTGAAATTGTGGACGTATTCGCCACGCGGCCTGTGTCCGAATATCGCGCGGCTCAGCTCGCCTCGCGGAAGCGCTGCGCGGTCTCGAGGTTGACGGATACGAGCTGCGAAACGCCTTGCTCGGCCATCGTTACCCCGTAGAGCCGATGCACGCGGCTCATGGTGATCGGATTGTGCGTGACCACGACGAAGCGCGTCGTGGTGAGGCGAGTCATCTCGTCGAGCAGTCCGCAGAACCTTTCGACGTTGTTGTCGTCGAGCGGGGCGTCCACTTCGTCCAGCACACACACGGGCGCCGGGTTCGTGAGGAACACCGCAAAGATGAGCGAGAGGGCCGTCAGCGCCTGCTCGCCGCCGGATAGCAGCGACAGCGTCTGCGGCTTCTTGCCCGGCGGCCGCGCCATGATGTCGAGGCCGGCCTCCAGCGGGTCTTCCGAGTTCTCGGCATTGGTGAGGATCAGTTCCGCCTGGCCTCCGGCGAAGAGGCCCGTGAACAGCTTCTTGAAGTGTCCGTTCACCACCTCGAACGAGGCGATGAGCCGCGCACGTGCTTCGCGATCGAGATTGGTGATGCCCTGACGCAGGCGCTTGATCGCCTCTATCAGGTCGTCCCGCTCTGCCGAGAGCCCGCCGTGCTGCGCCTCGACCTCGCGCAACTCCTCCTCCGCGCGCAGATTTACCCCGCCGAGGCGCTCGCGTGTCTCGCTCAACCGTTCAAGCTCGGCCTCGACGGCGGCTACATCCACCGCCCTTGGATCTTCGCCGAGTACGGCCGAGATCCGCGCCGGATCCGGCGCCCCGCCGAGTGCATCGCTCACATCGCGGATGAGACCCGCCCGCCGTTCGCGCGCACCTTCGACCCGTGCCTCGGCTCGCGCCGATTCCTCGCGAGCACCCGAGAGCGCGTCCTGTGCTGCACGCGCAGCGCGCTCTGCGTCGGAAAGTGCGTTCTCGGCGTCGGCGAGACGGTCAGCCGCCTCCTTGCGCAGGCCCTCCGCCTCGGAAATCTTGGAAAGCAGGTC
The DNA here is from genome assembly GCA_963711595.1 of uncultured Alphaproteobacteria bacterium. GTDB lineage: Bacteria > Pseudomonadota > Alphaproteobacteria > Rhizobiales > Xanthobacteraceae > JAUSIF01. The sequence goes on along the minus strand of CAVQER010000001.1, from coordinate 600,787 downwards.
CTGACGCTGTGAGTTGAAGGCGACCGGGGCGTCATCTAGGTTCGCGCGCTCTGTGCGTGTTTCCGCCGAACGCTCTTCGATCGCCTTGAGACGGGCCGTCGCCCCTTCTTCACGTTCGCGCCACGCAGCACGTTCCGCGCTGATCGAGGTCAGCCGGTGCGCTCGCGCAGCACGCTCGCGCTCCATGCCCTCGACCTCGGCCTTCGCGGCGGCGAGGGCTACCCGATGCCGGGCGAGAATCTGGCGGTTTTCCTCCAGCCGTGCCTCGAGTGCGGCGGGCTCGCCCTGCGCACCACGGGCGGCGCTCGCCTCACCCTGCGCGGCGATTGCCTCATCGCGGCCGGAATCGAGGCGTGTGCGAGCTTCGACGAGCGCGGAGAGACGCGTCAGCCGGTCGCCGGCTTTGCGCTCGGCCTGTGAGAGGGCTTCGCGCGCGGAGGCAACGGCTGCCTGCGCGGAGCGGTATCTTCCGCGCGCCTCGGTTTCCGCGGCCTCCGTTGCGCGGGCTTCTTCTTCGGCCGTGGCGGCCGCTTCCGACAGGCGCTTCACATTTGTGCGGGCCGTTTCGATTTCGCGATCGAGCTCGGCAAGCCGGTTGCGCGCGGCGAGGCGGCGGCCCGCCGCGGTCGGGGCTTCTGCGGTGACCGTGAAACCGTCCCAACGCCAGAGGTCGCCTTCGCGGGAAACCAGGCGCTGGCCGGGGCGGAGCCGGGCCGCGAGCCGCGTGCCGTCGGCGCGGCTCACGACGCCGATCTGGGCGAGGCGGCGGGCGAGGACAGGCGGTGCGTTGACATGCGCCGACAAGGGCTCCGCGCCCGCGGGCAAGGCCGGATCGCCGGCGACGTCCGCGCCCGCCCAGTGCATGGGCGAGGCATTGTCCGTTGGCGCATCGAGGTCGTCGCCGAGCGCCGCGCCGAGCGCGGTTTCAAAGCCGCCATCGACGCTGATCGTGTCGAGTACCGGCGGCCACAGCTTCTTCTTCTCGACGTCGAGCACCTTGGCGAGAGTGCGCGCCTCGGTCTCGAGCCGGTGCAGTTGCTGCTCGGCCTGCGCAAGCGGCCGCCGCGCAACATCGAGCGCCTGCGTCGCGGCGGAGCGCGCAGCTTCCGCGCGCAATGCGTCGGCATCTACCCGGCTCAGTGCCTCCTGGGCTGTAGCGCTTTCCGCGCTGAGCTTCTTGAGATCGTCGTCGGCGGTTTTTTCCAGCGCCTTCGCTTCGCGGTCGATGTCCTCGATCTCCCGCTCGAGGCGCGCGATGCGTTCCACTGCTTCCTCGATCGAGCGATCGATTTGCGTACGCCGCGCCGCGAGATCGGCGAGTGCCGTCGTTGCTTCTCCGAATGTCTGTTCACTGCCGGCGACGGCGGCCTCGGCGGCCGCAAGCCGGCCACGCGCAGCTGCCTCGGTATCGCTGTCGTCGGTACCGGCGTTGAGCGCTTCCTCCTCGCGGGCGAGTCGCGCGAGCACCTCGTGCGCGTCCGCCGCAAGCGCCCGCTCACGCTCGACGTCCTGCGCGAGCTGTGTGAGGCGCCGCTCGAGCTCCTCCGTGCGCGCCTTCGCACGCGCTTCTTCGCGCTCGAGATCGGTGCGCGCCGCGGTCAGTCGTTGCAGCGCGGCGGCACTGGCGGCGGAAGCATCACGCAATGGCGCGATACGCTGCGAGGCCTCCGTACGAATGCGGCCTGCCTCGCCGTGGGCTCGCGTCCGCTCGGCAACGAGGCGGACGGAAAGATCGAGCGCCCGTTCGGCTTCCGCGACCGCAGCCTCCGCATCGCGCCACCGTAGCGCGGCGAGAATTCCTTGCTGCTTGCGGATTTCGGCGGACACCGTTTTGTATCGTGCGGCCTGCCGGGCCTGCCGCTTCAGTCCGTCCATTTGGCTTGCGATCTGCGTGATCACGTCCTCGACGCGTTGCAGGTTCTGCTCCGCCCCCTTGAGCCGAGTCTCTGCCTCGTGCTTGCGCTGATGCAGGCCGGCGATGCCCGCCGCCTCCTCAAGGATGCGGCGCCGCTGCTCCGGCTTCGCGTTGATGATCTCGCCGATCTGTCCCTGGCGAACGAGCGCCGGCGACCGCGACCCCGACGAGGCATCCGCGAACAGGAGCTGCACGTCACGAGCCCGCACTTCGCGGCCGTTGACCCGATAGGCGGATCCCGCCTCGCGTTCGATCCGGCGCGAGACTTCGAGTGTTTCCTCGTTGAGGCCGGCAGGCGCGGTGTGATCCGCATTGTCGATCGTGAGCACGACCTCGGCCATGTTTCTGGCCGGCCGGGTATTCGTCCCGGCGAAAATCACGTCGTCCATGTTGGGCGCGCGCATCGCCTTATGCGAGCTTTCGCCCATTACCCAGCGCAGCGCTTCGACGAGATTTGATTTGCCGCAGCCATTCGGCCCGACAATGCCCGTCAGCCCCCGCTCGATGAGGAACTCGGAAGGCTCAACGAAGGATTTGAAGCCGATCAGCCGAAGCCGGGTGAATTGCATCGCAACGCCTTTACGCGCTCACGCGCGGACGCGCGTGATTCGCATTCGTCCCAAGATGCGTTGCGAAACCGCCCCTCGCAAGTGCCGGAAGTGCCTCATTTCACGAAGAACTTGGTGGGTCAGCTGGCCTTCAGCAGCGGCTCGAGAATCTTTTCCAGCTCAGCTATCGAGAGCGCACCGGCATACTTCTTCCCGTTGATGAAGAAGGTCGGAGTCGATTCGACCTTGAATTCCTTGTTGCCGCGTACCGCCACTTCCTGGATGGCCTCGGCTAGCTTCTGATCCTTGAGGCACGCTTCGAAGCGCTCCTCGGAAAGGCCCGCCTGCCGCGCGATGCGCAGGAAGCCGTTATAGGGGTCCTGCGCCCAGTTCTGCTGCTGTTCGAAGAGCGCATCGAGCATCGGGAAGTATTTGTCCCCTGCGCAGCGCGCGAGCATGAAGCCGCCGATGGCGATCTGCGGCGGATGCGTCGGGAACTCGCGGAAGATGAGCCGCACCTTGCCGGTATCGATATATTTCGATTTCAACGTCGGATAGGTATCCCGGTGGAACGCCGCGCAATGCGGACACGTCACCGACGCATATTCGACGATGGTCACGGGGGCATTTTCCGCGCCGATGACCTTGTCGCCGAGCGGGCCCGCCTTATGAAGGATTTCTGTGCTGACGTCCTGGGCCGCCGCCGGACCGATCGCAATCCCGCCGGTGGCCGCGAGGGAGAGCGTGCCGATCCCGGCGATGACGTGGCGGCGCGAAAGCATCACGGTGTCCTCCAAGACTTGCAATTGCTGAGCTAAGAACGAGGCCGATTGTGGCAAGGTTGCGGTACCCACCGCAAGCAGCGCATCACGCCCGCGTGACGCGCGATCGGACCAGAGCCCCGAGTCGTGCAAGGGCGGACTTTAGCCCTTTGTCCTCGAACGCCCCGAGGTTGCGCTCGACCTCGGCGACCGCCTCTTCCGCAGGTTCGAGTGGCAGATCCGGAGTGCGCGCGCGCCGTGTGACGGGGCCTTGCCGGATAGCGATCCGCCCTACGCAGCGCCAGCCGAAATACCGGTTGACCCTGTCGATGACGATCGGCGCGAGGTGTTGCAGCTCGATCGCGTAGGCGCCTTCTACCCGGATGGTCAGGACGCCAGTGGATTCCGGGTCGTCGCGGCGGGGCCACACGAGACGCAGGGGCTCGGTTCGTCCGGCGAGCTCCGGTCCGGCGATATCCTCCCAGTGGGTAATGATGTCGACGGCGGCGAACCCCTGCCGCGCGAACGCTGTCTGCAGCGTTCCGTTGACAAGGTCAGCAAGCGGCTTGGCTCTGCTTCGTACGGGCTTGTTCAAGAGGTCGCGCTCTGTCAATCGGTGTGCATGACGCTAGCAGGCGCAAAGCGCGCTGTCCGCCGCAAACCGGTAATCCCCAGCCCCGACCCCGCGACGCTGCTTGCTTGGTACGACCGGAACCGCCGCGATCTGCCCTGGCGGGCGCGGCAGGGCGAAACGCCGGAACCGTATCGCGTTTGGCTCTCCGAGATCATGCTTCAACAGACGCGCGTCGAGACCGTCGTTCGGTATTACGACCGCTTTCTTGCGCGTTTCCCGACGATTGAGGACCTCGCTGCGGCGAGACAGGACACAGTCCTCAAGCTCTGGGCTGGGCTCGGCTACTACGCACGCGCCCGCAACCTGCACGCCTGCGCGCGAACGCTCGTTGCTCGTCACGGTGGCCGCTTCCCTTCGACGGAAGAAGAGCTGCGGGCGCTGCCTGGCATCGGCGCCTACACCGCTGCGGCAATCGCAGCGATCGCTTTAGGCAGGAAGGCCGCGCCCGTCGACGGAAATATCGAGCGCGTCGTGGCCCGGCTCTTCGCCGTCGCGACGCCGTTGCCCGCCGGGAAGCAGGGGTTGCGAAGCCTCGCAGCGGATCTTGTCCCCGACAAGCGTGCAGGCGACTTCGCGCAGGCGATGATGGACCTCGGTGCGACGATCTGCGTTCCGAAGCGTCCTTCCTGCGGCGTGTGTCCCTGGCGTGATGACTGTGCAGCTCTGCTCGAGGGTCGGCCCGAACGATTTCCTTTTCGCGCACCGAAACGCGAAGGGCAGTTGCGCAGAGGCGCGGCCTACGTGGTGCGTCGCACCGATGGCGCGGTGCTGGTCCGGCGGCGGCCACCCAAGGGATTGCTCGGCGGCATGATTGAGGTGCCGACCACGGAGTGGCTGCCGGATTTCGAGCCGGCGCGGGCTCGATCGGACGCGGCGAAGGTGATCGCCTTTGGAACTGGCAGCGTCGTGTGGCGCGCATTGCCTGGGGTCGTGCGTCACGTCTTCACGCATTTTCCGCTGGAGCTTTCCGTTCTTTCGACCGACGTCGGCGTGCGTACGCGCGCCCCGAAAGGCATGCGCTTCGTCGCCGCCGCCGCACTCGATGCGGAAGCCCTGTCTTCGCTCATGCGCAAGGTGATCGCGCACGCGACGCGGTGAACGGAAAGCCGAGAGCACGGCGGTGAGCCGCGATACCGCTGCGGCTGGCGGTCGCAATCCGACGATCGATCGGTTAGGCTTGCATCAACAAATCAATCATTGGGGGAAGCCGTGAAGATAGAGCGTCACGAAACCGGTCCGCGCATGAGCCAGGCGGTGGTTCATGGCGAGACCGTCTACCTGGCGGGTCAGGTAGCCAAGCAAGCTGCTGGAAAAAGCGTTACAGAGCAAACGCGCGAGATTCTTCAAATCATCGATCAACTGCTTGCCGCGGCCGGCAGCGACAAGACCAAGTTGCTTCAGGCCCAGATTTTTCTGACCGACATCGGCAAGTTCGACGAGATGAACAAGGTTTGGGAGGCCTGGGTATCGCCCGGCAACACGCCAGCCCGAGCGACTACGGAAGCCAGACTTGCTGCACCGCAGTTCACGGTCGAGATCATGGTCGTCGCTGCGCGCTAATTGTCATCCATGACTCCCCACCCGCTCATCGCAACCGTTGTCCTTGGCTTGGTGCTGGCGTTCGTTCTCGGCGCGCTAGCCCAACGGCTCCGCGTGTCGCCGCTTGTCGGCTACCTGCTTGCGGGAGTGCTGGTCGGGCCGTACACGCCCGGTATCGTTGCCGACCAGGGCCTGGCGAGTGCCCTCGCCGAAATCGGCGTCATCCTGCTGATGTTCGGAGTCGGACTGCACTTCTCGCTCGGATCGTTGCTCTCCGTGCGCTCGATCGCGCTACCCGGAGCGATTATCCAAATGACCGTTGCAACGCTGCTTGGCATGGGCCTCGCACGGATGCAGGGCTGGCCAATCGAAGCTGGCTTTATCTTCGGGCTGGCACTTTCGGTGGCCAGCACAGTAGTCATGACGCGCACGCTTCAGGAGCGCCGTCTCATCGAGACGGCAAGGGGACGCATAGCCGTCGGTTGGCTTGTCGTCGAAGACCTGATCTTGGTCCTCGTCCTCGTCTTGATCCCCGCAATCACCGATCTCTTGCGGGGAGCCTCCCCTGCCGACGCCATTAGCCCGTGGCAGCGTCAGGATATTCTCACGACCTTCGCATTCACGTTGGGTCAGGTCGCCGCTTTCATCGCGCTGATGCTCGTCGTCGGGCGCCGCGTCATTCCGTGGATTCTGCACTATGTCGCGCACACCGGTTCGCGCGAGCTATTCCGGCTTTCGGTGCTCGCGATTGCGCTTGGTGTCGCTTACGGCGCGACCGAACTCTTCGGCATCTCATTTGCGTTGGGCGCATTCTTCGCCGGCATGATGCTGCACGAGTCTCCGCTCAGCCAGCGTGCTGCCGAAGAATCGCTGCCGCTTCGCGACGCCTTCGCCGTGCTGTTCTTCGTCTCGGTCGGCATGCTGTTCGACCCATCGATCCTGATCCGCGCACCGCTCCTCGTTGTTGCGACGCTCCTGGTAATATTGATTGGCAATTCGCTTACGGCTTTCGGGATCATGCGCGCATTTGGCTATCCGATGCGCACGGCTCTGACGGTCGCAGCGAGCCTCGCGCAGATCGGCGAGTTCTCCTTCATCCTGGCTGGGCTCGGTGTCGCCCTGGAGATTCTTCCCGCAGCCGGGCGCGACCTTATCCTGGCGGGAGCGCTGATTTCGATCATCGCCAATCCGATTCTGTTTTTCGGGCTTGAGCGAATAATGTCTGCAGGGGAAGAAAAAACGGAGCCGCACCCTGAGGGACAACCGCAGGTCGTTGAGGAGCCCGCAGAAATCCCGACGACAAAGCTCAACGATCACGCGGTGCTGATCGGCTACGGCCGCGTAGGCCGCGTCATCGGCGAAGAGCTCATACGCCGCAAGCTGCCGTTCCTGGTCGTGGAGGAGCAGGGCCCGATCGCAACCGAGTTGCGCGGAAAAGGGATCGAGGTCATCTCGGCGAACGGCGCGCTCTCGCGCGTGCTCGAGGCTGCGAACCTGAAAGGTGCACGCTGGCTGTTTGTTGCTATTCCGGACGCGTTCGAAGCCGGTCAGATCGTCAACCAGGCGCGCGAGCGGAGCGCGGATCTCCCGATCATCGCGCGCGCCCATTCCGACGCGGAGGTCGATCATCTAACCGCGCACGGCGCCAGCCATACGATTATGGGCGAACGCGAGATCGCCCTCGGAATGCTGGACTATGCGCTGGGACAGTCGCGCGCATTAACAACGGCTGCTGCCGTGGCGCCCGTACAGACTTCGTAGTCCTGACGATCTTACAGGTGCGTCAGCTCGGCGCGGATTTGCGCGCGCAGGGTATCGATGGGCTTGCGGCCGGCGCCGTCCTCGACGTGCCAGTAAGTCCAGCCGTTGCAGGCGTCCAGTCCCTGCGCGAGCGCACCGATGCGGTGGATGGAGCCGACGCTCGCGTCTTTCCCGTTCTTGAGTGCGATCGTGCCGTCGGCACGCACGAGCGCCTTCACGCGGCCCTTTGCATCCGTGAGCTTGGCGCCGGCCCGCACGAGGCCGCGCTCGATGAGAATATTGAACGCCACACGCGGCGCCTCACGGGCGGTCATGAACGGGGCGATCGAAGGCGAGGGCAGAGGTTCGATCGCGGCGATACGCGCCTCGGAGCGTGCCGCATAGGTCGCGTCGCGTTCGATGCCGACATAATGCCGACCGAGCCGGCGTGCCGCGGCCCCGGTCGTGCCGGTTCCAAAGAACGGATCGAGGACGACGTCGCCGGGTTTTGACGCCGATAGGATCGCACGCGCGACGAGCGCCTCCGGCTTCTGGGTCGGATGAAGCTTGCGGCCGGTTCCGTCCTTCAGCCGCTCTTCCCCGGTGCAGAGCGGAATGGTCCAGTCGGAGCGCATCTGCACGTCTTCGTTGCCGGCCTTCAGCGCTTCGTAGTTGAACGTGTAGCGCGTTTCACGGTCGCGAGCGGCCCAGATCAGCGTCTCGTGGGCGTTGGTGAAGCGCCGGCCGCGGAAGTTCGGCATCGGATTGGTCTTGCGCCACACGACGTCATTCAGGATCCAGAACCCGGTGTCCTGCAGGAGCGTGCCGACGCGAAAGATGTTGTGATAAGAGCCGATCACCCAGAGCGTCGCCGAGGGCTTCATCACCCGGCGGCAGGCGGTGAGCCAGGCACGGGTGAATTCGTCGTACGCCGCGAAGCTCGCGAACTGATCCCAATCATCGTCGACGGCGTCGACTTTTGAGTCGTCGGGACGCTTCAGCTCGTTTTGAAGTTGGAGGTTGTACGGAGGATCGGCGAAAACGAGGTCGACACACTCTGGAGGCAGTTTGTCGAGAACGGTTACGCAATCGCCCACAAGAACGCGGTCTACGTTCGAGGGGTCCGGGGTTAAACGGGGCGCCCGTTTGGGCGCCCCGCTACGCACAACTGTCATGACGCAAAACCGTCTACGCGCTACGCAACAGGAACGGACGCAGCGCACCTTTGCCCGCCGCGGGTAAAAGCGGAGTAAAGGCTAACCTTAATCAGACGTTACGATTTTGACCGTTGAACTAGTCGGGAAGCACCAGTTGCCCGTGCTCGTTGAAGGGGAATTGGGGGTTGTGCGCAACTTCCCAGACATGGCCGTCGAGGTCGCGGAAGTAGCCGATGTAGCCGCCCCAGAAAACACGATGACCGCGTTTCAGGATGTTCGCGCCTGCATTTTCCGCAGCATTCAGAGCGTCATCCACGGCTTTTTCGCTGCTCACGTTGAACGCTAGGCTTGAGCCTCCGAAGCCGGATTTCAAGCCTTCCAGTCCCGCGTCGCGCTCGAGCGCTTCCCGACCGTAGAGCGAAATCACCACGCCTCCGGCGTCGAAGAAGGCGACACCTTCGGCCTTCTTCAAGCGCTGCTTCAAGCCGAGCGCTCCGTAGAATTTCGCAGCACGTTCTACGTCGGCGACGCCGAGAGTTACGAGATGCAACTGTAGTGGCCAGTCCATCCGCGCTTACGCCGCAAAGAGATCGAGCTGATTGCCCTTGCGCTCCGGCGGCTTGAACAGCGACGTCGTAAGCCGCAGCCTCCGCCGGTTCAGTTCGAGCCTGCGGCAGGCGAGCTCGAAGCGGCGGCCGATTGACCAGGCATAAGGCCCGCTTCCGGTCTGCCGTTTGCCGAAGGTCGAGTTGTAGTCCTTGCCGCCATGCAGGTCGCGCACGAGCGAAATCACGTGGTTGAACTTGTTCGGAAAGTGTTCGTTCAACCACTCGCGGAACAGGTCCTTGATTTCGAGTGGAAGCCGCAACATCACGTAGCCGGCTTCTGTCACGCCCGCGTCGGCCGCAGCGTCGAGAATGCGCTCGATCTCGCTGTCGTTGATGGCGGGAATGATCGGCGCAACCATCACCGCAGTCGGAATTCCAGCATTGGTGAGCGCCCGGATGGCCTCGAGACGTTTGCTCGGCGTGGAGGCGCGCGGCTCCATGGCGCGGGCAAGCCTCGCGTCGAGGGTCGTAACCGAAAGCGCTACCTTCGCCAGTTTCTTTGCAGCCATCTCCGAAAGAATGTCGATGTCGCGCATCACGAGTGAAGATTTCGTCACGATTCCGACCGGATGGTTGGCGTCCCGCAGCACTTCCAGGATGCGCCGTGTGACGCGCCACTTACGCTCGATCGGTTGATACGGATCGGTATTCGTCCCCATCGCGATCATCTTCGGCTGATAGCCAGGCGCCGCGAGTTCGCGCGCGAGCAACTCCGGCGCGTCAGGTTTCACGAACAGCTTGGTCTCGAAATCAAGGCCCGGGGATAGGCCCTGAAAAGCGTGTGTGGGTCGGGCATAGCAGTAGATGCAGCCGTGTTCGCAACCCCGATACGGATTGATTGAGCGGTCGAAGCCGAGATCCGGAGAGTCATTTCGGGTGATGACTTTCCGCGCGCGTTCTTCCTGAACGAACGTCTTGAACGGCGGCAGTTCTTCTAGGCTCTGCCAACCGTCGTCAAAGACGACGCGCGCCTGCGGCTCGAAACGTCCGCTCGCGTTCGAGGCAGCCCCGCGGCCGCGCCGGCGCTCGGATTCGACGCCCGTCCCGCGCAGTCCGTCGTTTGCCGGCTCCGCAGCGGGGTCTTCCTGTCCGAAATCATCGAACTTCTGGTCCATCGCAGCATCCTATGCCCCCGCTAGAACAGAACAAGAACAGAAAAACTCGGCGTCAACAAGCCGCAAAATCGGGTGTTCGCAATACAGAACGATTACAATATGTAGCGGGTTCCAATGATCACCGTAGTTATCCCCACCCTCGATTCGGAACGATCGCTGGTCGCGACCCTGGCCGCCCTGGTGCAGGGGTCGGCGGAGGGGCTGGTGCGGGAAGTATTGCTCGCTGACGGCGGATCCCGCGACGGAACGCATGCGATCGCCGACGCGGCCGGGTGCGAGATCGTGGCCGGACCATCGGATGAAGGGTTACGGCTGGGTGCAGCAGCACAAGTCGCGCGCAGCGACTGGATCCTGTTCCTCGAGCCGGGCGCGGTCCTTGAAGAAATCTGGACGCGCGAGGTCGGGCTTTTTGTCGCCGGCAAGAACGCTTCCGCCGACCGTGTCGCGACCTTTCGCCTCGCGGTCGACGCTGAGGGTCCAGCGGCGCGGCTTCGCGAAACGTCGGCGGCCATCCGGCTCGCTCTGGTTGGTCGGCCGCGGCCGGAGCAGGGGTTATTGATCGCGAAGCATTACTACCGGACATTGGGCGGCCACTCTCCCGGGCACGACGCACACGATCGTCTGCTGAAGATGATCGGCCGTGGCCGCGTAACGGTGATGCGCACGCGCATCATGCTGCCGGGCTAGGTCTTCGCTTTCACACGCACCTTGGTGGCGATCGGCCCGGTATCGCCGATGTCCTCGACGTAGTGCAGCTCGTCGCCGCGGGTGAGCTTGTCGAAGTCGCCGTTCAGGAGGCTCGACCGGTGGAAGTAGAGCAGCGAACCGGCGTTGTTGATGAGGAAGCCGAAGTCGCGGTCCGGATGCAGCTCTGCGACCTGACCGAGAAATTCGCGCTCTGCTTCATGCGGAGGCTGTTGCGAGCGATCCTCGCGCCGCTCCTTGATCTCGCGCAATTGGCGTTCGGCGATACGGAACGCTTCATGGATCGCGTTGCGGATATCGGGCGTCTGAAATTTCCGCTGTAGATGCTCGGGCTCATGCGAGACGGCGATGTCCGCCCGCCCGGGAATCCCAAGCTCGATCCGCACCACCGGCGGAATCGATCCGACGCGGCCCTTGGCGCGCTGATCCACGCGCACCCGGCACGACGTCAGTCGGCCGTAGATGCGTTCGAGATCATCCACGCGTGCGCGAATTTCTCGTTCGACCCACTCGGAGCTGTCGATGTTGTGGAATGCGATCTCGAGCGGAACCTGCATGATCAATCTGCAACCAAACGTATGGAGCGAAACGCAGCAGCGGCGCGATTGTTTCGTGCCGCAAATTGATCCTTGACTCCTCAGGCGCCGCTATCGGTAATTACCCGCGCCCCACGCTGAAACGTCAGGTAATTCCACATCCAGTTGATCGCGACCACGAAGCGATTGCGCACGCCGATCAGGAAGTAGATGTGCGCAACTCCCCAGAATAGCCACGCAAGATAGCCTGTGAGCTGAAGGTTGCCGCGGCGCACCACTGCCGACGAGCGGCCTATGGCCGCCAGATCGAGATAGTGCCGGTAGGAGAACGGAGCGGGCGGGTTCTGCCCGTCGATACGTCGCGCAATCAAGCTGCCTACATAACGACCCATTTGTTTCGCCGCCGGTGCAATGCCTGGGATCGGCGGCGCCTTCGGATCCGCAGGCACCGCAGTGTCGCCGACGGCGAAAATTTCCGGATGTCCCGCAACGCTGAGGTCGGGTCCGACTTTGACGCGTCCCGCCTTGTCGGTCTCCGCGCCGATCCAGCGTGCGGCAGGAGATGCGGTGACGCCAGCCGCCCAGATGATCGTGCTGGCTTCGATGCTTTCGTCCTTCAACGACACTCCGTCCTTCCTGCACTCGGTTACCATTGCCGAAGTGCGCACCTCCACTCCCATGCCGGCGAGCGATTTCGCAGCATAGGCAGAAAGCCGTTCAGGAAAGGTTGGAAGAATACGTGGACCGGCTTCGACGAGCATGATGCGGGCGTGGCTCGGGTCGATGCGGCGGAAATCCGATCGCAGCGCGTAGCGGGCGACCTCGGCGATCGCGCCGGCCATTTCGACCCCGGTAGGTCCGCCGCCGACGATGACGAACGTGAGGAGCCGTCGCGCCTCGGCTTCATTCTCGGCTATCTCCGCGCGTTCGAATGCGAGCAGGATCCTTCGACGCACGACCATCGCGTCTTCCACGGTCTTGAGCCCGGGCGCGAAGGGCGCCCACTCGTCGTGACCGAAATACGAGTGCGTGACACCGGTTGCGAGCACCAGATAGTCGTAAGGAATTTCAAGCGTGTCGGCGCGGACACGTCGCTTTGTCGTGTCGATAGCGGTGATATTCGCCATCACGACGCGCGCATTCTCTTGATCGCGCAGAATAGAGCGGATCGGCCACGCGATATCGGGTGAAGCGAGCGCGGCGGTCGCGACCTGGTAGAGCAGGGGTTGGAAGGTGTGGTGATTGTGCCGGTCGACAACGATGACGTCGGCTGACGATCGTCTTAGGGCATGCGCGGCTTCCAGTCCGCCAAAGCCACCGCCGACAATCACGACTTGCGGCCGACCCGGATTGTTTTCCAAAGCACGGCTCCTTTGGTGCGGGAGCTAGCGAACCTTGGCCTTCCCGCGCTTCAAGTGTTCATCGAGCCGCGGCAGAATCTCTACGAAATTGCACGGCCGATAGCGGTAGTCGAGTTGGTGAACGAGGATTTCGTCCCACGCATCCCGGCACGCGCCCGGCGAGCCGGGCACACAGAAAATATAGGTGGCGTTCGCGACGCCTGCAGTAGCGCGCGTCTGAATTGCCGACGGACCGATTTTTGGTGCGCTGACCAGGAGGAACATGGCGGAGAAGCCTTCCATCCGCTTCTCGAACAACGGTTCCACTGCCTCAGGCGTGACGTCGCGCCCGGTGAAGCCCGTGCCGCCCGTCGTAATCACGACATCGATTTTCCTGTCCTTGATCCACTTCTTCACTTGCGCTCGAATCTTCTTCACGTCGTCCTTGACGATCGTGCGCGCGGCAAGCGAGTGCCCGGTTTTTTCGATGCGCTCCGCGAGCAACGCTCCGGATTTGTCCTCCGCAAGATCGCGCGTATCCGACACAGTGAGAACTGCGATGGAAAGAGGCACGAATTTGCGGGCAGGGTCGATGCCGGGCATGGCGTCTTTATAGATCGGCCGGTGCGAAGGAGCGAGGACCTAAAGGTTGCGCTCGCTGAATGTATCGCACTGCTGCATCGAGCCTGCTTTCACGCCCCGCATGAACCAGGCCATGCGCTGCTTAGAGCTACCGTGCGTGAAGCTTTCCGGCACCACCATACCTTGGGTCTGTCGTTGCATCCGGTCGTCGCCGATAGCAGAAGCGGCCGCGAGCGCCTTTTCGATGTCGCCCGGCTCGAGCGTCTTGAGCTTGCTGTCAGCGTGGTGCGCCCACACACCGGCGAGACAATCAGCCTGCAATTCAGTGCGCACCGAAAGCGCGTTCAACTCCGCCGGCGACACGGCCTGCCGCCGTTGCTGCACTTGAGGCAGAATACCCGTGAGGTTCTGCACGTGATGCCCGATCTCATGCGCAATCACGTAGGCCGCCGCGAAGTCGCCCGGCGCGCGAAAACGGTCACGCAGGTCGCGGAAGAAACTCGTGTCGAGGTAGACGCGCTTGTCGATCGGACAGTAGAACGGTCCCATCGCGGATTGGGCCGTGCCGCACGCCGACCGCGTGATGCCGGAGAAGATCACAAGACGAGGTTCTTCGTAGCGGCGTCCGGCCGCGGAGAAGACCTGCCGCCAAACGTCCTCGGTTTGCGCGAGCGTCGCGGAGACGAAGCGACCTAGATCGTCCGTCGGCGCACCCTGTTTGCCCGTCGGCTGCCCTGTAGGCTGGCCGGGCCCGCGCTGCTGGAACTGCGGATTATTCAAAACCTCGTCGATGCCGACGACGATACGGGGATCGATGCCGAACACGAAGAAGAGGATGCCGGCGATGATCAGACCGCCGATTCCAAGGCCGCCGCCCCGGCCCATCGGAATTGGGAATCCGCCACCCGGCCCACCCTGACCGCGACGATCCTCAACATTGTCGCTCGTGCGGTAATCTTCCCATCTCATGGGACGCTCCAGCGGCGCTTTGCCTCTGCCGCATTTGCAGCACGATTGTGACCGGGCTGTGAGTTAAGACCCATACGAGGATTGCGGCAAGCGCAGCCAGACTGCACCATTGCGACGATCGGGAAGGGGGCCACCCGTGAGTCGCACAAAACGAAGGGCATCACGGCGCATGCTCCCGAACTTCCGGCGCGAGAGGAATGCTTATGCCCGCGGCGTTGTTCCCGTCGCGGGGTGCGACGAGGCCGGTGTTGCGCCGCTGGCAGGTCCAGTTGCCGCCGCCGCGGTCATTCTCGATCCGAAGCGCGTCCCGAAGGGTCTCGACGATTCTAAGAAATTGACACCCGAGGAGCGCGAGGAATTGTTCACCGAGATTTGCGCGACCGCGGAAGTCGCCGTCGCCCTTGCGCCACCGTGGCGCATCGATCGCGACAACATTCTCCGTGCCCGCCTCTGGGCCCTCGCTCAGGCGGTGCGTGCCCTGCCGTTCCGGCCCGCGCTCGTCTACGTCGACGGCCCGCACCGCCCGCCGCTCGAGGACGGCTATTGCCAGATCGAGCCGCTTGTCGATGGCGATGCACTCTGCGCTTCGATCGCAGCCGCTTCCATTGTCGCGAAGGTGATGCGTGACCGGCTGATGTGCCGGCTTGGCCTCGCGTTTCCAAACTACGGTTTCGAGCAGCACAAGGGATACTGCACAGCGTTGCACATGGCCGCGCTCAACCGTCACGGTCCGTCGCCGCATCACCGTGCGAGCTTCGAGCCCGTCACTCTCTCGCGCGGAATTTCCGTCGCCGAGGGTTGATGCGCGCCGCCGCCTTCACCAGTCCGCTCGAAGCCTCGATCTACGTCGAAGGCTTGCGCGCACGTCCGGCATTCTTCGTCGGCCTTTTTCTTTTGCTGCACGCGGCGATATGGACGGTTGCCGCTTGGCTCGCTAATCCGACGCCCGATCCGCAGCTCGCAATCGGACACGCGCTCGGCCGCGAGTGGCAGCTCGGTTACGTCAACTCGCCGCCGCTTGCGCCTTGGATCCTCGAGATCGCGTATCGCCTCGGAGGGCTCGTCGCGGCCTATGCACTGGGGCCGCTGACGGTGGCGCTCGCCGGCTGGCTTGTGTTTGCTTTCTCACGACACATCGTCGGAGATCGGCACGGAGCGCTCGCCGTGTTTCTCATGGTCGGCGTGCATCCCGTAGCGTTTCCGGTCGCATCGTTCGATCCCGATCTCGTGCAAATGCCGTTTGTGGCACTTGCCGTGTTGGCATGGTGGCGCGCGGTTACGGAACGCAACCGCATCGCGTGGGTCGTCCTTGGCGTGACGTGCGGCGTGCTTGCCTACGCCGGCGTGCAGTGGGTCTTCGTGATGCTCGCCCTTGGGTTCATCACGGTCACGAGCACGACCGGACGCAATGCTCTGCGTTCGCAGGAGGATGTATTTTCCGCAGTCCTCGCCTTGTTCCTCTTCATGCTGCTGCTGACCCCGAGGATGATCTGGCTCCAGGATCACGGCTTTGCGGGAGTCACGATTGGGCTCGATCTGGCAGCGGCCAGCAGTTCGCTGACCACTGCAACCGGGGTCGCGACCGCGGTCATTTTCGGCCACGTCGGGTTGTTGCTGATGGTCGTGCTCGGGTCCTCGTATCGTGCCACCGACGGTGACATTGCGCCGGTCTTCGTTCGGCCAGACCTCACGCGTTTTGCCACCTGGACCGCCATCCTGATCGCCGTCCTGCCGGCCCTTCTCGCGTTCGTCGCGACCTATTTACCGGGCATCCGCTGCTCCACCGCTGCCGCGGCCCCACTTCTGCTCTATTCGGGATTGCTCGCGGTTGTACTCGCGCCCCAGGAACTCCGCGTTCACCGGCAGCGCACCGTGGCTGTTGCCGGTCTGACGCTTCTGCTGCTTCCTCCCTTGCTCGAGATTGCGCTTGCGTTCGTTTCTCCGTGGATTGGCGACGCGCGGCCCACGAATTGGCCCGCCGCGGACGCGAGCCGCTACATCACCGATGTCTATCGCACGCGCACCGGGCGCCGGCTGGAGTACGTAGTCGGTGACATCACGACGGCGAGTTCGCTCGCGCTGCTCAGTCGAGACCAACCCGCCGTGTTTATCGATGCGGACCCTGCGCGGGCGCCGTGGGCGGACCGCGCCAAGATCGAGACGGCTGGGGCGGTGGTCGTCTGGCGGACGCGCGGCGGCGACGCGGCACCACCCGCGAACCTCGCGGCGAACTTGCCGCCGCTCGTCACGGAAGCGCCGCTCGTTTTGCGTTGGGTTCGCTCGGGCAATCTGGATTTCACGCGATTGGGCTGGGCGATCATTCCCCCGAAGCCACAATAATCATCGTCGTCCCGGCCGAGTGCGAAGCGCGAGAGCCGGGACCGCGTTCCGCGAGTCACGGCGGACGATCCCGGGTCGCGCCGCGCGAAGCGCGGCTCGCCCGGGACGACAGCTAGTGATAGCCCTCGCCCTCGCGCACCTTCCCCCAGAACAGCCAGTACACAAAAACGGTGTAGCCGAGGACAATCGGTAGCAGAAACAGTGTCCCGATCAGCATGAAGATCTGGCTCGCGGGGGCTGCCGCTGCCTGCCAAATGTCGATCGTCGGCGGCACGAGGTACGGAAAATTCGAAATCACCAGGCCGAGGTAGCCGAGGAGAAACAGGCCGATCGCAGCAAGAAATGGTGGTGCGTCGCGCCCGCTGCCGAGCCAGGTCCAGACGCCGAGCGCGAGTAGTGCCGTCACGAGAGGGACTGGCCAAAGGAAATAGATGTTTGGAGTACTGAACCAGCGCGCCGCGATACGTTCAAATTCCGCCGGCGTCCAAAGGCTGACGAGAGCCATCGCGGTAAGCACGGCGACCAGAAAAAACTTGCCCTGCTGGCGGGCCCGGTCGGCGACCGGCCCTTCGGTACGCAGCACGAGCCACGTTGCGCCGAGAAGACCATAACCGGCGACGATGCCGGCGCCGACGAGAAGCGCGAATGGCGTGGCCCAGTCGAATGCGCCGCCGGCGAACTGCCCGTTCCGCACCGTGATGCCTTGAATCAAACCACCCAGAATGACGCCCTGAAAGAATGCCGCGACCAGTGATCCGGCCGCGAATGCGAAGTTCCAGTACTTCTTGCTGGTCTGCGCTGGCCAGCGAAATTCAAACGCGACACCCCGAAAGATAAGCGCGAGCAACATGAAGATCACCGGCAGATAGAGCGCCGGCATGATCACGGAATAGGCGAGGGGGAAAGCGACGAATAGTCCGGCGCCGCCGAGCACGAGCCACGTCTCGTTGCCGTCCCAGAACGGCGCGACCGAATTCATCATCTGGTCGCGTTCGCGCTCTGACTTCGAGAAGGGAAACAGGATTCCGACGCCGAGGTCGAAACCGTCGAGGATCACATACATCGCCACAGCGGTGCCGATGAGTGCGGCCCAGATGAGCGGGAGATACCATTCCATGGCGCTTCCCTCCGTCGTCTAAGACGGGTGCTCCTGCATCGCCGCGCCGCCCTCCGCGAGCGGACGGCTCCCGGTCGGATGCGGCGACTGTCCGGCGGCAACGAGCGGACCCTTCGCGATCATCCGGTTGATGTAATAAATGCCCATGGAGAACACGATGCCGTAGACGAGCACGAAAAGCGCAAGTGAAGTTGCAACGCTCCCGCCCGGTACCGGGGACAGGCCATCGGCCGTTCGCATCACGCCCTGGACGAGCCAGGGCTGCCGCCCGCTCTCTGTCACGGTCCAGCCCGCAATGACCGCGACGAACCCGATCCACCAGGTGTGCGCCATCGGTCGCAAGAACCAACGTGTCTCGAACAGGCGCCCGCGCCACCACAGCCAAGCGCCGAACAGCGCCGACGCGATCATGAAGAAGCCGACCGCGAGCATGATGCGGAACGCATAAAAGACGATCCACACGGACGGTCGCTCGCTTGGCGGAACGCTCTTCAGCCCCGGAAACAGCCCGTTCGGGTCGTGGGTGAGGACGATCGAGGAGCCGCGCGGGATGGAGATCTCGAAACGGTTCATCTCGGCCTTTTCATCCGGCCACGCGATGATGTGAAAGTCACCCGGCTTCGAGCCGTCCCAGTGCCCCTCCATCGCGGCTATCTTGATCGGCTGGTACTTCAACGTGTTGAGGCCGTGCTGATCGCCGATGAATAGTTGCAGCGGCGCGACGATCGCGGCGAAGCCGACGCCCATGCGCAGCATCGTGCGCGCCTCGTCGAGATACTTGCCGGCAACCAAGTACCGCGCTCCGACCGCGAGTACGACGAAACTTGTCGTGAGATACGCAGCGGTCAGCATGTGCGCAAAGCGGTACGGAAAGCTCGGATTGAAGACGATCGCGAACCAGTCAAGGGGATAGGCGACGCCGTTCCGCATTTCGAAGGCGACGGGTGTGTGCATCCAGCTGTTCGCCGCGAGAATCCAGAATGCGGACATGGCGGTGCCGACCGCGACCGCCATGCAAGCGAACACGTGGAGCCACGGCGGCACGCGGTCCCAGCCGAACAGCATGACCCCGAGAAACGTAGCCTCGAGGAAGAACGCAGCAAGCACCTCGTAGCCCATAAGGGGGCCGATGATGTTGCCGACGCTCGCCGAGAACCGGCTCCAGTTCGTGCCGAACTGGTAGGAAAGAACGATCCCCGACACCACGCCCATCGCGAACGAGACTGCGAAGATCTTCGTCCAGAAACGCGCGAGCGTGTGGTAGTGGCGCCGCCGCGTGCGGAGCCACATCACCTCGAGCGTCGCGATGTAGGCGGAGAGCCCGATCGTGAAGCTCGGGAAGATGATGTGAAAGGCGATCGTGAAAGCAAACTGGACGCGCGCGAGCAGAAGCGGATCGAAATCCATGATGCTGGCCCGGATGTCCGGCAGGTTGCGCGGATCGAGTATGCGCTCGTGGGATAGAGATGGGCAACGACGCCGTCCAAAACCCTTGACCGGCCAATCAGTTCCTGCGGGCGCTTTGCTGACAATATGCACGGGTGCCCTGCACCGGTCCCGTGGACAACCCAAAAAATCGGCGAGTGCCTTAGGGCTGCCAGAGATATGCTCAAGACTTGCTGCGCAGGGGCATTGGCGTGCGGGCGCGGCCGCGGTCGGCATCGCGCTCCGATGCCTCGCCGCCGACACCTCGCGCCGTAATGGGGGACACCATGGCTAGGAAAGCGGGAACGGCCGGCTCGTCCGGCTTCAGCGATACGCTCGACAACTATTTCGGCCTTACGGCCAACAAAACCGACGTCCGAACGGAAGTCATCGCCGGTGTCACGACGTTCCTGACGATGGCGTACATCATCTTCGTCAACCCGCAGATCCTCGGTGCGGCGGGCATGGACAAGGGCGCGGTCTTCGTCGCCACGTGTCTTGCCTCGGCGATATTCACGTTCATCATGGGCATGTACGCGAACTATCCGATCGCGCTCGCGCCCGGCATGGGTCTCAATGCATTCTTCGCGTTCACGATCGTGCTCACCTACAAGTACACATGGCAGCAAGCGCTGGCGGCGGTCTTCTGTTCCGGCGTGCTGTTTCTGCTGGTCTCGGCGTTTCGCATTCGCGAGTACATCATCGACGCCATCCCCTACAATTTGAAGCTCGCGATCTCCGCCGGCATCGGGCTCTTTCTCGCGATCATCGGCCTGCAGAGCGCAGGGATTATCGTCGATCATCCGGCGACGCTCGTGACGCTCGGCAATCTCAAGCAGCCGGCGGCGATCCTGGCTCTCGTCGGCTTCGTGTTGATCGCCGCGTTGAACTATCGCCGGATACTCGGCGGCACCGTTATCGGCATCCTCGCGGTGTCGATCATCGGCATTCCGTTCGGACTCGCGCAGTTCGGCGGCCTTGTTTCGATGCCGCCGTCGCTGGCGCCGACGTTCCTGCAACTCGACTTCACGCGCGTGATGGAGTTGGGCTTTATCACCGTTGTGCTCACGTTGTTCCTCGTCGATCTGTTCGACAACGCGGGCACCCTGATCGGCGTCACCCATCGCGCCGGCCTGCTCGACAAGCAGGGGAGGCTCCCGCGTCTTCGCCAGGCGCTGTTGTCGGACAGCGTTGCGGCCATGGGCGGCTCGCTTCTCGGCACCTCGACGACGACTAGTTACATCGAGAGCGCGGCAGGCGTGAACGCCGGCGGTCGCACCGGTCTCACCGCCGTCGTCGTCTCGATCCTGTTCCTGTTGGCCCTGTTCTTCTCACCACTCGCCGGCATGGTGCCGGCCTACGCCACGGCCGCCGCGTTGCTTTACGTCGCGTGCATCATGGCCCGCGGTCTGGCGGAGATGAACTGGGACGACGTGACCGAGTACGCTCCCGCGGTCGTCACGGCAGTGACGATGCCGCTCACCTACTCGATCGCAACCGGCATCGGACTTGGCTTCATCACCTACGTCGTGATCAAGATCCTCGCCGGTAAGGCGCAGGACGCGAGCCCGACGATCATGATCCTGGCGATCCTGTTCGCCATCAAGTTCGCGGTGGGTTGATATAGAGTTCCGCCTCACCCTGAGGAGCGCCCGAAGGGCGCGTCTCGAAGGGTGGGGCGGCCCCAGACAGTAAGCCGCCCTTGTCCTTCGAGACAATCCCGCGGGCCTCCTCAGGACGAGGGCTGATTTTTTGACGCGCGCCACGGTGCGCTTTTGTGCAAATATTTCGCCATGAACGTTGCAGGCAAAACCATCCTGATCACGGGCTCCACTGACGGCCTCGGCAGGCTTGTCGCGAAGCGACTTGCTGCCTCCGGCGCGAACGTGCTGACCCACGGCCGCAGCAAGGAACGAGGCCTTGCGCTCGTGAACGAAATTCGTGCCGCCGAAAAGGGCGCGGCCACCTTCTATCAGGCCGACCTCGGCTCGCTCGCCGAAGTGCGAAAGCTGGCCGAGACGGTGTCAAAGGCGCACAGCCGCATCGACACGCTTGTGAACAATGCAGGCATCGGCTCGGCACCGGTAACGACCCGGGCGGAGAGTTCCGACGGCCACGAACTACGGTTTGCCGTGAACTATCTGTCGGGCTTCCTGCTTACCTACCTGCTGCTTCCTTCCATCACGAGGTCGGCGCCCGCGCGTATCGTCAACGTGTCGTCGGTCGGTCAGCAGCCGATCGAATTCGAGGACGTGATGCTCGAGCGGACTTACGACGGCGGTCGCGCCTATCGTCAGAGCAAGCTGGCGCAGGTGATGTTCACGATCGATCTCGCCCAGGAACTGGCCGGCAAGAATGTCACCGTGAACAGCCTGCACCCGGCCACGTTCATGGATACGACCATGGTGCGCCAAACGGGTACGAAGCCGATGAGTACCGTGGACCAAGGCGCGGACGCCGTAATGAAACTTGTCATCTCGGACGAGGTCGAGGGCGAGAGCGGTCTGTTCTTCAATGGCGTTGATGAATCGCGCGCAAATGAACAGGCGTACGACGCGAGCGCTCGCAGAAAGTTGCGCGAGCTCAGCCTGCAGCTAACAGGCCTGTCCTGACAAATCATGGAGTCATGCAATGCCAAAGCTCACGGGATTTGGCTCGCTGAAGACGCTGCAAGAGGAGCGCGTCACCGACAAGATCACCCGCAGGCTCGTGGCCGGCGACAAGACGATGATCGTCTGGTGGAGCATGAAGGCGGGCGCGCACGCGGCCGCTCACAGGCATCCGCACGAGCAGATCTTCTGGATGCTCAAGGGCAAGATGGATTTTCGCCTGGGCGACGAGCGTCGCACCTGTGGCGCCGGCGACTTCGCAGTGATCCCTGGCGATGTCGAGCACGAGGCGTGGTTTCCGGAAGACACGGAAGTGATCGACGTGTTCGGGCCCCCACGTGAGGATTTTCTCGCAGGCGGCACGCCGGCGTACATGAACAAGGGTTAGTCGTTACCCGTTCAAGGCCTTCTTCAACGCGAGCATGTCGCGCCACGAGTGGCGCTTCTCGAGCGGCGAACGCAAGAGATACGCGGGGTGGAACGACACGAGCGCGCGGATCGTGCGCGTGCCGGTGTCGAAATCGAACCAGCGGCCGCGGATCCCGCGAATTCCATCCTTGATGCCGAGCAGCGTTTGCATCGATGGCCGGCCGAGGCAGACCAAAAAATCCGGATTCGCGAGCTCGATCTGCCGGCGAATGAACGGGTAGCAGATCGCTGACTCTTGCGGCGTCGGCGTGCGGTTTCCCGGCGGGCGCCATGGCACAATGTTCGCGATGTATACCTGCGTGCGATCGAGACCGATCGAGGCGAGCATCCGGTCGAGGAGCTTGCCCGCGCGCCCGACGAACGGAAGCCCTTCCCGGTCCTCCTCGGCGCCCGGCGCTTCGCCGACGAACATCACGCGTGCATTCGGATTGCCGTCTGCGAATACGAGCTGCTTCGCGGTAAAGCGCAGCGCGCATCCTTCGAACCCGGCAAGCGCTGCCTGCAACTGCTCCAGGGTGCTGGCGCCTTTTGCCAGCTCGCGCGCCGCAAAGACCGCCTCTTCCGCCGCGGGCAGGGCCGGAGCGACTGTGGCTGGCGTGATCGACGATACATCGCGTGGAGGGGCCGAAGTTCGCTCGACCGGCGATTCCGCGTGGCGATCCTCAAAACGGTTGAACGGCGCTTCTGCGAGCGCAACATCCACGCCCGCTTCCAACTGGAACGCAAGGGCGTCGATGGCGGTTTGCCGTCGGCTCGCGGAATTCATCGGCAGACCATAACATCTACGGCCGTTCGGCGTTGTATTCCGCAACGAAACGGTGGAAAACGATTTCAGGTCCCTGAATGGGGATGAGGAAAGATGGCTGAACTTCCCGCGCGCGAAAGCATGGAATTCGATGTGGTCGTGGTCGGGGCAGGGCCCGCGGGCCTTGCCGCGGCGATCCGCCTCAAGCAAAGCGCGCCGGACGTGACCGTAGTCATCGTCGAGAAGGGGTCGGAAGTCGGCGCACATATTCTCTCGGGAGCGGTCGTCGATTCGTCGGGACTCGATCGGTTGATTCCAGAATGGGCGGGCGATCCGGAAGTGCCGGTGAAGGTTAAGGTCAGCGAAGATCGCTTCTATTGGCTCACTGAGCGCGCCGCGATCCGCTTCCCGAACTTCCTCATGCCGCCCTTGATGTCGAACCACGGTAACTACGTGACATCGCTTGCCAATCTGTGTCGCTGGCTCGCCAAGCGCGCGGAAGCGCTCGGCGTCGAAATTTATCCCGGATTTGCCGCCACTGAAGTGCTTTACGACGCGAATGGCGCGGTCGCGGGTGTCGCCACCGGCGACATGGGCATCGGAAAGAGTGGCGAACCCAATGCAGGGTTCACCCGCGGCATGGAGTTGCGGGGAAGGTACACGTTGTTCGCAGAAGGGGCGCGCGGATCGCTCACCAAGCAACTGATCGAGCGTTTCAAGCTTGCGCAGGGAAGGGAGCCGCAGAAATTCGGCATCGGTCTCAAGGAAATTTGGAAGGTCGCACCCGACAAGTACAAGCCCGGCTTCGTGCAGCACACCTTTGGATGGCCGTTGGATAATTCTACCGGCGGCGGCTCGTTTCTCTATCACTTCGACGATCAGCAGGTCGCGGTCGGTTTCGTCGTTCATCTCAATTACGAAAATCCCTACATCGGTCCTTTCGAAGAATTTCAGCGCTTCAAGAATCATCCGTCGATCCGGCCGATCTTCGAGGGCGGCAAGCGCATCGCTTACGGCGCACGAGCTCTCACCGAAGGAGGATGGCAATCGGTGCCGAAGCTCGCGTTTCCGGGCGGCGCGCTGATCGGCTGCACCGCCGGATTCATGAATGTGCCGCGCATCAAGGGCAGCCACAACGCGATCATCTCCGGCGTACTGGCCGCCGAGTGCCTCGTTCCGGCGCTGCAGGCCGGACGCAAGAACGACGAGCTGTCGAATCTCGAGGAAGTCTGGCGTGAGTCGCACATCGCGCGTGATCTCTACCCCGTGCGCAACGTGAAGCCGCTCTGGTCGCGCTTTGGCACCGTCGTCGGAGTGGGTCTCGGTGGCCTCGACATGTGGATGAACACGCTGTTGCGCTTCTCCCTGTTCGGAACGCTCGGTCACGGAAAGCCCGATTCCGAAACGCTGAAGCCGGCGGCGCAATTCAAGCCGATCGCGTATCCGAAGCCCGACGGAGTCGTGTCATTCGACAAGCTCTCGTCCGTCTTCCTTTCGAACACGAACCACGAAGAAGACCAGCCGCCGCACCTCGTGGTGCGCGATATCGCGCTTCAACAGAAGTCGGAGCTCGGCGTCTACGCCGGCCCATCGGCGCGCTATTGCCCCGCCGGCGTCTACGAATGGGTCGAAGAAGGCGGTGCACCACGCTACGTGATCAACGCGCAGAACTGCGTTCACTGCAAGACGTGCGATATCAAGGACCCGAACAAGAACATCAATTGGGTGGCGCCCGAAGGCGGCGGCGGACCGAACTACCCGAACATGTGACGGCGCACGCAGCTATTTTGCGCGCAACCCGGCGGCGTCCACCACCTTCGACCAGCGTTTCTCTTCTTCCTCGATGCGCTTCGCGAATTCCGCCGGCGAAATTCCGACCGGTTCGAATCCGAACTTCACCATCTGCTCCTTCACCTCGGCAAAATCGAGCGCCTGCTTAACTTCCTTGTAGAGCCGGTCGATCACGGCATCGGGCGTCCGCGCGGGCGCCACCATCGCCATCCACGCTTCCGCTTGCACGCCCTCAATGCCCTGTTCCGCGAACGTCGGCACTTGCGGCAGCCCCGGCCAGCGCTTCGGGGTGGAGACGGCGATCATCTTGATTGTTCCGGCCTCGGCCTGGCCGGTTACCGCGTTCGGAGCGAGCGTCGCCATGTGCGTCTCGCCGGCGAGAATGGCCGCCATCGCCTCGGGCGAGCTCTTGTAGGGAATGTGCTGGATTTGCGTTCCGCTCTCTTGCGCGACCAATTCCATCGCCAGATGCGAGATCGACCCGACGCCAATCGATGAATAATTGTATTTGCCTGGATTTGCCTTCAGCAGCGCGATCAGGTCCTTGAGATTGTCGACGCCGAGCTTTGCAGTGACGACCAGGACGCTTGGCTGCGTCGCGAGAATTGTCACCGGCCTGATTTCTTTCTTGACGTCGAAGGTCATCTTCATCGTCATCGGGTTGACGATGATCGGTCCGGGAATCGTCGTTCCGATCGTGTATCCGTCGGCCGTGGACTTTGCGACCGCTTCGAGCCCGATGTTGCCGCCTGCGCCCGGGCGATTGTGAACGACGAAAGGCTGGCCGAGCTTGTTCTTCAGGTACTCGGCGACGACGCGCGAAACGAGGTCCGGGGTCGATCCCGGCCCGAAGCCGACCATGATGTTGACGGCCTGCGACGGCCATTCCTGCGCCGCTGCCGTGCCGGCGTAAAGCGCGGCAAGCACGGACAGGGCAAGTATTCTTTTCATGGTTTCCTCCCTCGACTCTTCTGTCGCTGCAGCTATCGCGCGTTCTCCGAACTTCGAAAACAGGTTCGTTGGGCGGACAGCATGACCGAAACCGGAAACTTGCGGTAGCCTGTTCGTTCGAGGGAGCGAGGGATGGCATGAGCAATTCGAAGCCGCCGTTCAAGGCCGACGTCGTTGGCAGTCTGCTCCGCCCGCAGTCGATCCACGATGCGCGCGCAAAGCGCGAGAGGGGCGAGATCACCGCGGAGGCGCTCTGGGAGATCGAGACGAAGGCTGTCGAGGACGCGGTCGCGATGCAAAGGGCGGCCGGGCTGCGCGTCTGCACCGATGGAGAATTTCACCGCCGCCATTGGTTTCTGGATTTTCTTGAGAAGATCGACGGCGTCGAGACCCACGGTGGCCTCCCGATCAAATTCCATAACGAGCAGGGCGAGGTGGAGATGAAGCCGCCGCGCTTCGAGGTGCACGGCAAGGTGAAGCGCTCGCGCGAGCTGTCGGTTGATGATTTCAAGGCTTTGAAGCCGCTCGCTGACCGGCAGGGTCTCGTCGCCAAACAGCCGATCCCGTCGCCCATGTGCGTGCACTTCCGGGGCGGCCGGGCGGCGGTCGACGAAAAAATCTACCCCGACATCGAAGAATTCTTCTCCGACCTCACCGAAGTTTATCGCGAGGAAATTCGTGCACTTCACGCCGCCGGTTGTCGCTATTTGCAGATCGACGACACCAATCTTCCGTTCCTTTGCGATCCAGCGCTTCGCGAGGCCACGCGGAAAATCGGGGAAGACCCCGACGCGTTGCCCGCGCTCTACGTGCGCATGATGAACGATGTGTTGCGGGGCAAGCCGGCGGACATGGTTGTTTGCCTGCACATGTGCCGCGGCAATCATCGAAGCTCCTGGATCGCCGAAGGCGGCTATGAACCGGTCGCCGAGATCGTGTTCGGAGAGATGAACGTCGACGGCTTTTTCCTGGAGTATGATTCCGCGCGCGCGGGCGGATTTGAGCCGTTGCGTCATCTGAACGGCGATAAAGTGGCCGTGCTCGGCCTCGTCACCACCAAGAAGCCCGCGCTTGAATCGAAAAATGACCTGAAGCATCGCATCGACGAGGCCGCGAAATATGTGCCGATCGAACGTCTCGCGCTCAGCCCGCAATGCGGCTTTGCAAGCACGATTGCCGGCAATCAGCTGACGATCGACGACGAGAAACGCAAGCTCGCGCTCGTGGTCGAGACAGCGCGAGAGGTTTGGGGCGCCGCCTGATACGATGACGCAACAGCGGCAGTTAGGCTATTCTGCCCCGCGGCCAAGACCGGTAGGAGCTCCGCATGTCCACGAGTTGGATCGTCATCGGCGTACTCGCAGCGATCGTTCTGTACATCGTCTATGTCTACAACGGCCTGGTCGCGCTGCGGCAGCGCGTGAACCAGAGCTTCGCGGACGTGGACGTGCAGTTGAAGCAGCGCCACGACCTCGTTCCCAACCTTGTCGAGACCGTGAAGGGATACGCTGCACATGAGCGTGGGACGCTCGAGGCCGTGGTGCAGGCGAGAAACGCGGCGGTCGCCGCGCAAGGCCCGCAGCAAATGGCGCAAGCCGAGAATGTATTGACCGGCGCGCTGCGCCAGCTCTTTGCCCTTGCGGAGTCCTATCCGGACTTGAAGGCGAATCAGAACTTCCAGCAGCTCCAGACCGAGCTTGCCGACATCGAGAACAAGATCGCGGCCGCGCGCCGCTTCTTCAACAACGCGGTGCAGGAATACAACACCGGCATCGAGCAGCTTCCCGCCGCATTGTTCGCGGGCGCCCTCGGTTTTCAGCGGCGCGAGTTCTTCGATCTCGGTGAGAACCGAACGGCGTTGGAGGCTCCGCCGAGTGTGAAATTCTAGGTCGTCGTCCCGGCCGAGCCGCCTGCGCGGCGAGAGCCGGGACCCATGAACACCGACCTCGCTTTTGTCCGCACGCGCGGTGTTCTTGGGTCCCCGCTTTCGCGGGGACGACACCGTATGAGAACTTAGCATGGCCGCCTACGGTCTCTACTCGCACATCCGCGCGAACCGTTTCCGTTCGGTCTTTCTGATCGCCGGATTGTTTTTTCTCGTCTACCTGTTGGCGTTTGCCGGTTCGCTCATCGCAGCCGTGATCACCGAGGGTGACGCCCCGCTCGATTATCTTCTCCAGGTCGCGCGCAGGAATTTCCTTCCCGCGATTCCAATCGCCACGATCGGCACGCTGATCTGGCTTTGGATTGCCTGGCAATTCCACCAACGCATGATCGATGGGATGGTTGACGGCCACGACGTCACGCGCGCCGACGAGCCGAAGCTCTACAACCTTCTCGAAAACCTGTGCATCTCGCGCGGCATCCCCATGCCGAAGCTGAAGATCGTTGAGGACAGCGCACTCAACGCCTTCGCGACGGGCCTCAATCAAAAGCAGTACGCAATCTCTGTGACGCGCGGTTTGATGGAGCGGCTCGAGCCGCCCGAACTGGAGGCGGTGCTCGCGCACGAGCTCACGCACATCCGCAACGGCGACGTGCGTCTGCTGGTCGTGGCCGTGGTGATCGCGGGCGTGATCTCGTTTTTCGGTGAGCTCGTGTTTCGCGGCATTTTTCGCACCGGCGGTTACCGCTCATCCAGCGACCGCAAGGGCGGCGCCGCCATCGCCATTCTCATCGCGCTCGCCATCATCATGGTTGCCTGGCTGCTTTCCATCGTGATCCGCTTCTCGTTATCGCGCACGCGTGAGTATCTCGCCGACGCCGGTGCGGTGGAACTCACGAAGAATCCGGACGGCATGATCATGGCGCTGCGGAAGATCGAGGGTCGCGGTGAACTCGATCGAGCAACTGCCTCGGTGATGGAGATGTGCGTCGACAATCCGCACTCGGGCTTCGTCGATTTGTTTTCTACGCATCCCTCGATCGGCAACCGGGTCGAAGCATTGGTGAAATCAGCGGGTGGACGCGATCCCGGCGTGATTCCGTCGCTCGAGTCTACGGCGGACCCGATCCGCGACATCGGCGAAGAGCGCGCGCCAGTTGATGAGCTTCCGCCCCAGATCACCGAGGAAGGTCCGTGGGGACGCAAGCCCGTGCCATCGCCGAATTGTCTGGATCCGTGGCGCTGGGGCCCGTGGGGGCTGCAGAAGGGAAGACCGACGGGAGCATCCGACTAGCCGTCGCTCTCTTCCCATGCGCGCGGACGATAGAAGGTGTGCACGCCGATCCGCTGGATCGTGCGCATCTCGCGTATCCAGGCCGGCTTCACCCAGGATGCGTGGTAGTGCGTGGCCTTGCCGACGTCGGTGAGCCACAGCTTGCCGTCAAGCATTTCATGCGAGATCCGCGTCGCGCGGTCCCAGGCCGGCTGATCGTTTACGACCAGCTTCTTTCCCTCGCAGGCGAAGGTGAACTGACATGCGAGAAAGCGATGCGCGTTCTGGTACACCGTCGCGCACACATCCTCCGGGTAGAAGCCCGAGAAAACGCGATTGATGACGACTTGCGCCACGGCGACTTGCCCGCGCTCGGGCTCGCCCCAACTCTCGAAGTAGATCGCGTCGGCGAGACATTTCTCTGCCTTCGCTCGTTTCGCGCCGGAAAGCGCCAGCCGTTCCGCCGGACTCTTGGGCGTCGCGTCGTCTCCGGTGACCACACCCTTCCGCGCAATCGAGCTCGCGTCTTCGCTGCTATCGGAAAGTGCGGCAAGGCGCACGACCGGCGAGGGCGACGCATGCTCGAATGCCTGCGGCGGAAGCTCTGCCCGGTCCGAGCCGAAGAAAAGCCGCGATAGGCGCACGAGAGCGCCGGACGAAGGGACCGGGTCGATCGATCGCGCGATCGTGCCCGCATGGCCGGCTTGCTCGTCGGACGGCTCTACGTCGATGACCGCAAGGTAGGGGTCTTCGCCGATGATTCCATTGCGCGCGCTCGATGCAGGCTCGGCCTTGCGCGGCTCGAGCAGTTGCAAATTCGTGGTCACGCTCGGAAACAGCCGGTTGCCCTTTGCGATGCGATTGACCGAAACCGCCTCGCGTGGATCGATCGGTTCGGGCGCGTCGGCCGGCTCAGAAGGTGCGCGCGAAAGCGACGCATTGAGGACCTCAAAGTGGTCGGGGATCGGAAGACGTGGAATTGACGCCCCGAGTGGGTTCGGCAGCGAGAAAGTCGCCATACGGAGCGAGGCGAACGATCCGGATTGCGTGAGGGTGCGCGCCCGCTCGACGATACTCGGCTGGTGGACAAAGAGACTGACGAGGTCCTGATAGGCGGCTTGGTCGGTGCCCGAGATCAACAGAGCTACACCGAAGACCGACCGGGCTGTGAACGGAGCCCGACGGGCGAACGCCGCAAGCATTGGAATTACCTACGCAACGCAACAACACGCCCGCGGTGCCCAGGAGGCCCGAGGGATTTGAACTATCGTGTTATCGCCGGCTTAACCTTGCGGCCCCGTTAATGGCCGCCCGCGCCGCTTCTGCCAGAAAAGTGGCGCGACGCCCCTTTGGTTAACATTTCGGAAATACGACTCCGCGAATAATCCGCGCTCGAGGCGAGGGAGCGGGATCCGGTGGAATTCACCCAGCACGGAATCGTACTGGACTGGCTGTATGCCGGTGTCGGTGCAGCTGTTCTGGCCGGTCTTGCCGTCGCCGTCGCCGTTGCATTCCAACGCATGCGTACGCGCTACCGGCGTGTGGTCACCGCTTACGATCACATGTCGCAAGCGCTGGTCATGTTCGACGACAAGGAACGGCTCGTCGTCCATAACAAGCGCTACATAGAAATCTATGATCTCTCGCCTCAGGTCGTGAGACCGGGCATTTCGTTCCGTGAGGTGCTTAAGCATCGGGCCGCTCGCGCGAACCTTGCAGTGGATCCGGACGAATACCGAACGAAGCTGCTCGCAAAGCTTGCGCGCGGCGAAACCAGCAAGATCATCTCGGACTCGGGAAAGGGACGGCTGATTTCTGTCATTAATCGTCCGCTGGACGGGGGCGGCTGGGTCGGTACCCACGAGGATGTGACCGAGCAGCTCAACCTCGAGAAGCAGCGGGACTTGCTTGCGCAACAGGAAACGCGCAGGACCCGCATCGACTCCGCGATCTCATCGTTCCGTGATCGTATCGAGACGCTCCTGAAAATTGTCGGCGACAGCACGCGCTCGATGAAGTCGACTGCAAGCACGCTCTTGGGCTCGTCGAGCAACACTTCACAACAGGCCGATCGTGCCGTGCACACATCGAACAATGCCTCGGAAAACGTGAAAATAGCAGCCGTTGCCGCGGAGGAATTGTCCGCCTCAATCGGCGAGATCAGTCGGCAGCTCGAACGAACCACCGAAGAGGTAAGGAGTGCGCTTTCGGTCTCACAGTCGACCAACACCGAGATCGCGACGCTCGCACACGCAGCGCAGAAGATCGGCGACGTGGTTGAGCTCATTCGCGATGTTGCGGGCCAGACCAACTTGCTCGCGCTCAACGCCACCATCGAGGCTGCGCGCGCCGGTGCCGCGGGCCGCGGGTTTGCAGTCGTCGCTTCCGAAGTGAAGTCGCTTGCTGTGCAGACCGCGAAGGCGACGGAGGATATCGGCGGCCAGATTCAGGCCGTGCAGACGTCGGCAGCCGATGCAGTGGGCGCGATCCGCCGCATCGCCGAGCGTATGGACGAGATCAATCGATCCACGTCCGCGGTGGCTGCGTCCGTCGAGCAGCAAAACGCAGCGACCAGCCAGATCCTCAAGAATGTGGCGGGGGCTGCCGACGGCGCCCAAGTTGTCGTGGCTGTGCTGGAAGACGTTGCCGGGGCAGCCATGGAAACGCGAGCGTCCGCACAAACCGTGCTTGACGCGTCACAATCCGTCGAGTCTGCGTTGACGAATCTTCGCGGCGAGGTGGCGACGTTCCTCGACAAGGTCGCTGTATAGACGGTGCGCAAGGCAGGAAGGCAAGAGTCTTCGAATGATTGAATTTTTGAACAATACGAGTGACCAGAGCGGCCTCACGATGATGCCTGTACTCCTGCTTGCCTGCGCCGTTCTGTACGGAGTGGTGATTACGGTTGGCTACATACGTGTGCGGCATCAGAACGGGCAATTTCACACCGCCGTAAATCACATGACCCAAGGTCTTTGCATGATCGATCCGAAGACTCGGATTATCCTGTGCAACGATAGATACGTTCAGATGTACGGGATGTCTCCCGCGATCGTTCGGCCGGGCGCCTCACTCCGCGAGGTTATCGAACACCGGAAGTCGGTTGGCCAGTTCAAGGGCGATATCGACGTCTATATGAAGGAGATCAAGGAGCGGATC
The DNA here is from genome assembly GCA_963711595.1 of uncultured Alphaproteobacteria bacterium. Lineage (GTDB taxonomy): Bacteria > Pseudomonadota > Alphaproteobacteria > Rhizobiales > Xanthobacteraceae > JAUSIF01. Next base: position 568,914 of record CAVQER010000001.1, on the reverse strand, counting down.
GCCAAGGGTCAGGCGAGCAACATGATCCTGCAGTTGACGGACGGCAGGCGAATCTCGATTGGCGAGCGCGCGTTGGACAAGGGAGGCTGGGTAGCGACGCATGACGACGTCACCGAGCAGTACGCGGCCGAGCAGCAGCGTCTTGCTATGCAGTCGCATGAGGATCGCCGCACGGTAGTCGAGAGCGCTATCAAGTCGTTCCGCGAGCGGGTCGAGGTCGTGCTGCGTTCGGTCGGCGAGAGCGCGACCGCAATGAAGTCCACGGCCTCCACGCTATTCGCGTCATCCGAGCGGACGTCGTCGCAAGCGGAAACCGCGGTCCGAGCGACGGACGAAGCCTCAACCAACGTGGTAACGGCGGCAGCCGCGTCCGACGAGCTCTCGTCCGCGATCGCAGACATGAGCCAGCAGCTTACCCAAACGACCGGTGCGCTGCGTATCGCTGCATCCGAGGCGCAAGCAACCAATGAACAAATCGCCGGCCTCGCGCAATCCTCGCAGAAGATCGGCGATGTTGTGGAGTTGATCCGCAGTATCGCGGGCCAGACCAACTTGCTCGCCTTGAACGCGACGATCGAAGCGGCGCGCGCCGGAGAGGCGGGCAGGGGTTTCGCCGTGGTTGCCTCCGAAGTGAAGTCGCTGGCGGTGCAGACCGCGAAGGCAACTGAGGAAATTTCCCGTCAGATCGTCTCCGTCCAGGATTCGACGAAATTCGCGGTCGACGCGATTGAGCGCATCACAACTCGTATGCAGGACATCGATCGGCACGCCGCAGCGGTCGCAGCGTCCGTCGAGCAGCAAAGTGCCGCGACCGCCGAGATTTCCCGCAGCGTTTCGAGCGCTGCGCGTGGCACGAGCGACGTCGTCGCCGTGCTCGATCACCTCGCCGGAGCAGCCACCGAGACGCGGCGTTCCGCCGAGACCGTGCTCGGCGAGTCCGACATCGTCAGCAAAGCGGTGTCAAATCTGCGCGGCGAAGTCGAAGGCTTTCTGGCGAAGGTAGCGATATGACCGCACTCAGCGCCGTTTGCGCGCGGGGGTCTTCGTTCGTCCCTTTGTCGGTTTTTCGAGGTCCCGCGCCTTCAGCGCCGCCTGTGCCGCCGCGAGCCGCGCGATTGGGACGCGGAAGGGGGAGCACGAAACATAGTCGAGCCTCACTTCCTCGCAGAACCAGACAGAAGCAGGATCACCGCCGTGCTCGCCGCATATTCCGACCTTGAGCTTCGGCCGGACCGAGCGGCCGCGCTCGGTGCCGATCTTCACAAGTTCTCCGACGCCTTCCCGGTCAATCGACACGAACGGGTCACTCGCGAGCACGCCTTTCTCGAGATAAGTGCCGAGAAACAGCGCCGCGTCGTCTCGCGAAATGCCGAATGCCGTTTGCGTCAGGTCATTCGTGCCGAATGAGAAAAACTCGGCGGTCTCTGCGATCTCAGCCGCGCGTAGCGCCGCGCGCGGCAGCTCGATCATGGTGCCGACCTGATAGTCGATTTTGAAACGCGTCTCGGTCGCGACCGCGCTGGCCATGGCGTCGATGCGTGCCTTCACCAGATCGAACTCCGCCTTGGTCGCAATCAGCGGTACCATCACCTCGGGCACGACGGCGGCACCCGTACTGCGAGCAGCCGCGACCGCCGCCTCGAAAATCGCACGCGCCTGCATTTCGGCTATCTCCGGATACGCGATCGCGAGCCGGCAGCCGCGAAATCCGAGCATCGGATTGAACTCGGATAGTTCGTCCGCGCGGCGACGTAGTTTTTCCGGATCGGCCCGCATGGCTTCGGCGACCTCGGCAATTTCCGCGTCCGAATGCGGGAGGAACTCGTGCAGAGGCGGATCGAGAAGTCGGATCGTGACCGGCAAGCCCTTCATGATCTCGAATAGTGAAACAAAATCTTCCCGCTGCATCGGCAGCAATTTCGCCAATGCCGCGCGGCGGCCTTTCTCATCATCGGCGAGAATCATCTCACGCATGGCCAGAATGCGCGCCTCATCGAAGAACATGTGTTCCGTTCGGCAAAGACCAATTCCCTCAGCGCCAAAATTCCGCGCGGTACGCGCGTCCGCCGGTGTGTCCGCGTTGGCTCGTACGCCCATGCGCCGGCATTTGTCGGCCCAACGCATGAGCGTCGTGAATTCGCCGGAGAGTTCGGGCTCGAGCATCGGCACGCGGCCGAGAAGAACTTGTCCGCTGGTTCCGTCGATTGTGATCGTATCGCCCGCGCGAAGCAGGTGCGGGCCCGCGGTCAACTCGCGCCTCGCGTAATTCACACGCAGGCCGCCGGCGCCCGAGACGCATGGCTTGCCCATGCCGCGGGCGACCACGGCAGCGTGCGAAGTCATGCCGCCGCGCGTGGTCAAGATCCCTTCGGCAGCGTGCATCCCGTGGATGTCTTCCGGTGAGGTCTCGATACGGACGAGAATGACGCGTCGGCCGCTCGCTTTGAGCGACTCTGCTTCATCGGCGGAAAAAGTGATTTCGCCGGCGGCTGCACCCGGCGAAGCGGGGAGCCCCGTCGCGATCACGGTGCGCGGCGCGTCAGGGTCGAGCGCCGGATGCAGAAGCTGATCGAGTGCCGCCGGATCGATGCGCGCCACGGCTTCCTCGCGCGAGATCAGCCGCGCGTTCGCCATTTCGACCGCGATGCGAAGCGCCGCGCGAGCGGTTCGTTTTCCCGAGCGGGTCTGCAACATGTAGAGCTTGCCGCGCTCGATCGTGAACTCGAGATCCTGCATGTCGCGATAGTGGCGCTCGAGCTTCTCCGCGGTCCTCTCGAATTCCTTGAACAGTGCGGGCATCAATTTTTCGAGCGAGGGCTTGTCCGACCCCGCCTTGCGCCGCGCTTCCTCCGTCAGATCCTGAGGGGTGCGAATGCCGGCGACGACATCTTCCCCCTGCGCATTGACGAGAAATTCGCCGTAAAGTGCTTTCTCGCCGGTGGAAGGATCGCGGGTGAACGCAACGCCGGTCGCTGAATCCTCGCCCATGTTGCCGAACACCATGGCCTGCACGTTCACCGCGGTTCCCCAACTCGCAGGGATGTTGTGCAGCCGTCGATAGGTGACGGCGCGCTGGTTCATCCACGAACCGAACACGGCAGAAATTGCGCCCCAAAGTTGCCGGTGCGGGATCCTGCGGAAACGGCGCCGAGCGCTCAGAAAGCACGAGGTCTTTGTAGCGCGAGACGATCTTCTTCCAGTCGTCGGCTTTCAGATCAGTGTCGAGCGAATAGCCGCGCTCGTCCTTGTAGCCTTCAAGGAGTTCCTCGAAATGGTGGTGATCGACGCCGAGCACCACGTTTGAGTACATCTGAATGAAGCGCCGGTAGCTGTCGTAGGCGAAGCGCGGATCTGCGCCTCGCGCCAGCCCTTCCACGGTCTGATCGTTGAGACCGAGGTTGAGCACGGTATCCATCATGCCCGGCATCGAGGCGCGCGCCCCGGAGCGCACCGACAAGAGCAAGGGATCTTTCTTGTCGCCAAAGCGCTTCCCGGTAAGGCGACTGACTTTCTCAATTGCCGTTTCGACCTGCGGCTTCAGATCGCCGGGAAGCTTCTTCGAATTCGCGTAGTAGTGCGCGCAAGCGCCGGTCGTGATGGTGAAGCCGGTGGGCACGGGCATGCCGAGATTGGACATCTCGGCAAGGTTCGCTCCCTTTCCGCCGAGCAGGTCACGCATGGCGGCATTGCCTTCGGCTCGTCCGCCGCCGAAAAAATAAACCCACTTTGCCATGCGAGATTCCGGATCGGTCGGGAGGCGGCCGATGCTTAGCCTGTGGCTTTGGGTGCTGCAACGACCGTTTCAGCGGGGCCGGGGCTGGACTTGGACAATGGCCGCGACTCGGCCAATGTTCGCACAACGGCGAAACCGGAGAGGGGACTGCAATGAGAATTCACGTGCCTTCCGAGGCGGTCTACTGGACTGCGCTGGTGCTCCTCGCGTTGGCGCTTTTTGGACACTTCGTTCCCTCCAGCGCGTTTCTGGCCCAGTATCATTTCTGGATCGCGGTCGCGTCTTCGATGGTCGTGTTGCTCGGTTGCGTGACCTAGCGACCTAACCTTCGATCCGGGAAAAATCTGCCACCGAGAGTGTCGCACTGCGGATGCGATCAAGAAGCTTGAGCCTGTTCTCGCGCACTTTCTTGTCCTCGGCGTTGACGGTCACCTTCTCGAAGAAAGCATCGACCGGTGCCCGGAGTTTGGAAATCGCCGTCATCGCCCCGGCGAAATCCTCCTTCTTCAGCGCCGCGGCTACCTCGCTTTCGGTGCGCGCGATCGCGCTCGCAAGCGCCTTTTCCTCCGCCGCTGTCAGCAGCTTTTCGTCCGGTCCGCCCTCGTAGCTGCGCTTGTCCTTCTTCTCTTCATCGCGAAGAATATTGGTTGCGCGCCGGTAACCGACGAGCAAATTCTTTCCATCGTCCGTGTCGAGGAAGTGACCGAGCGCCTCGACGCGCCGCACGATCATCAACAGATCGTCCTGACCCGGCAGCGCGAAGACAGCGTCTACGAGGTCGTGTCGGGCGCCCTGGTCGCGCAAGTGGATCTTCAGCCGATCGGCAAAGAACGCGAGCAGGTCGGCGGTCAGATCGTAGTCCTTGTGGGCTTGGACGAGGCTGGTCAGCTCGACGCGCTTGTCCCGCTCGATCTGGGAAGCGAGCGCTTCGAGCTTGATGGCGGTTTCCACGTCTTCCGCCGAGAGTTCGGCGATATCGGCATGCAACGGCCCAAGGATCGCGATCGCTTCTGCCAGCGCTTCGTCCTTCCGGATCGCCGCGAAATGACGCCATAGCGTGTCGCGCAGAGGCAAGCGGAGCTTGTTCTCGATCGCGATGCGGATCACCCCGAGTGCAGCGCGGCGCAGCGCAAATGGGTCTTTCGATCCCGTCGGTTTTTCGCCGATCGCCCAAAAGCAGGCGAGCATGTCGAGCTTGTCGGCGAGCGCCACCGCTACGGCCACCGGGCTCGCAGGCACCCGGTCCCCAGGGCCCTGCGGGCGATAGTGCTCTTCGCAAGCCTCTGCTACTTCCGGGTCGATTTTCTCTGCGAGCGCATAGTACTTGCCCATCAGGCCCTGTAATTCGGGGAATTCGCCCACGATCTCCGTGAGCAGATCGGCCTTTGCGAGCTTTGCCGCGCGCTCGACCTTGGCTGGGTCGGCCTTGGCGATAGGCGCGAGCGCGTCGGCGAGCAGCACCGTGCGCTCAATCCGCTCCGCCTGGGTACCGAGCCGGTCGTGAAACACGATCTTCTGGAATTTCGGCAGACGATCTTCGAGCCGGATCTTCCGATCGCTGTCCCAGAAAAATTTTGCGTCGGCGAGTTCTAGCTCGGATCACCCTTGCGTTGCCTGCCTGGATCGCCGCACCACCATCTTTGGCCTCTATGTTGGCGACGCTGATGAATTTATTCGCGAGGTGGCCATTCTTCGGATCACGCAACACAAAGCACTTTTGGTTATTGCGGATGGTGGAGCGGATCACTTCCTGGGGAATATCGAGGAAGGCCTTATCGAACTCGCCGATGAGCACGACCGGCCACTCGACAAGCCCGACCACCTCTTCGAGCAGCGGGGCGTCCTCGATCAACTCGAGTCCCTGTGCGAGTGCGAGATTGCGGGCGTCGGCAAGGATCGTCTGCTTGCGCTGCTCGCGGTCGGCCATCACCTTGGCGGCGTGCAACTTCTTTTGCCAATCGTCGAGGCGGCGGACCTCGATTGGCCCTGCCGAAAGGGTGCGATGCCCGTACGTGATGTTGCCTGACGCAAGTCCGTCGATCTGGAACCGAACGATTTCCGGCTCCTCCGTTTCCGGCCCGAACGTACATACGACCGCGTGAAGCGGCCGCACCCAGCTTAGGCTGCCCGGCTGCCTTGACGCCGCGCCCCAGCGCATGGATTTTGGCCACGGAAACGTCCGCACAACCTCCGGAAGGATTTCGGCCACGAGTTCAGCGCTCGCGCGCCCCTTCGTCTCCACGTGTGCGACGTAGAAATCGCCCTTCTTGTCTTTCTGTATTTTCGCCTGGTCGATGGATTTCAGGCCGGCGCTCTTCAGGAAACCGTCAATCGCCTTTTCCGCCGCACCGACCCGCGGGCCTTTCTTTTCCTCGCGCCGGTCGGGCTGACGCGCAGGCAGGCCGATCACCGCGAGCGCGATCCTCCGCGGCGTGGAAAACGCTTTCGCGCCTTCGTACACGAGACCGCGCGCAACGAGCGCGTCCGTGATGAGCTTCTTGAGATTCTCCTCGGCCTGCGCCTGCATCCGCGCCGGGATCTCTTCGGAGAACAATTCGAGAAGAAGGTCGGGCATGCTTTGCGACCGGAGAGGAGACTTGACGCTTGCTAGCAAGCGCGCCGGGGGATGTCACCGGCTACCAGCCGCCTCCACCGCCCCCGCCGCCTCCACCGCCGGACCCTCCGCCGGAAGAAAAGCCTGACGAGCCGGACGACGACGGAACAGCGCTCGAAAACGCGCCGCTGGCGCCCGCTACGCTCGAACTGACCGATCGTCCGAAGTCACCGCTCGACCAACCGGCGCCGCCGCGCCAGGCCGGTTGATAGTGCTGCGAGAAGTCCTCGCCTGGGTGGGCGCGGGCGAACGCCGTTGCAAATGCGTTCGACCAGGGCTCCTCGGCATCGAGCGCGACCGCATAGGGCAGCAAAGCCTCGAATCGCTCGGTCGTGATTTCCGGCGCCTGCATGTTCAGGCGTGGCGTCTCGGCAGTCGTGAGATAGAGCCGCAGACCGTCCAGCTGGTCCATCACGCGCCGGCCGAGGTCGGTCGGCGCGCGCAACAGGTACAGGAACAAGCCATTCACCGTTGCGAAGGTAGTCGCGAGCGCGAACGGAAACGGATGGTCCTGGACCGCTCCTCCCACGAGGGACCAGATACCCCCGACCGTGCCGGGCACGCTGTCCAGGAACTGGGCCGACGTGAAGAAGAAAATGCCAAGCACAAAGAAGAAACCCAGCGCCACTCGAAATATTGCGCTCGCGCTTGCGGCCTTGAAGATCGAGTGCAGGATCGGAATCAGGAAAGCACCGAGCCACACGCTGACGAACATGATCGCGAACAGAATGAAGTACTCTTCCTGCTCAAGCCCGCCGAATATCATGATGCCGATGATCGTGAGCGCGGTTAGCCCGGCGCCGGCCAGGAAGTAACCGAAGTTCCGGCGGAAGAAGCGGTTCTTGCTTTCACCTTCGATGCGCGAGCGGAATTGCTTGACGATTTCCGCGACCGCCGCGCCGTTTTCGCTGCCGATCTCGACGCTGCCAGATCGTTCCTGCACCCATTGCAAAATCGCGAGCTCCGCTGGCGGAAGATTGCCGTCCGGCGCGCGCCCCGTTCCCTTCAGCGTCAGGTTGCCGTCGCGCTCGTCGAACACGAGCAATCCGCGTACAGCGAGCGACAACGCCGCCGCGGTGAACGCGCGCCACTGATCGGAGAATCCCCAGTTGCGTACATAGTTCGCAAGCGCGGGTGACACCTTTTCCGGAGGATGGAACAGCGGAATGATCGTGCCGCCTTTGGGATCGCGGCCGACCGCTCTCCAGGCGAATGCGTAGTACCCGAGCACGAAGAGAAGGCCGAGCCCACCGAAGATCCAGTTTCGATTGTCGAGCAGCACGTACCAAAATCGCGTCGCGGGGCCAGGTGGCTGAACCGTGCCTGCGGGCAGTTCGACGACGATCGTGAATCCCTCGTGCCGCCCAAGCCGTTGCGTTGTCTCGGCGACGAGCGCACCACCCGAATTCACCGATCCCCGCCATGCGGTGCCGCGCGCACCCAGCGGTCCGGTGTAGGCGGCCCAACGGGCAGGCCGCGCGCTGCCCGGCAGTTCCACGCGAACGGTGGCCTGATAGATCGGGAAATTCCACTCGTTGCCCGTCACGTTCCAGTAAAGCTCGGCGCCACCATCGAACCAGCGCAGTTGCCGGCCGGTCTCGTAGCTGAAGGTGTATGTGTAATCGCCGCGGCGGAGCAGCACGTCTTCCTGCCCGGCATAGATTCGGATGAACGATCCCTGGCGCTTTGTGAAATGCGGCTCCGGGCGGCCGTCGCGCATGACGCCGAGAAGCCGGAAGCTCACTTCGCGCGTACGGCCCGTGGTATCGCGAAACGTCAGTGGGAAATCGCGGTAGATGCCGCGCTTGATCTCGGCGCCTTCGGCCCGAACCCGGATCGTCTCGGTAACCGTGAGGGTACCGTCCGGCGCGATGCGGACGACCGAGTCAAAGCTATGAATTACCTCTTGGCCGAAGGCGCTCCCGAGTTGCAGGAAAAGCAGAGCGGCCGCGCACATGAGAGCGCGTGAAACCACTGAGAAGCCCTGAGGCGATTTGCTCACCGCCGCCTGCGCTAGCGAAGGCTGACCGGCGGGACGGCTCGGTCGCCCGCGTCAGCAAGCTCGAAATAATTTCGCGCTTCGAAGCCAAACGGGCGAGCGATCAGATTGCTTGGCACGGTCTCGACCATCGTGTTCAGATTACGCACCGCGCCGTTGTAGTAGCGGCGGGCCATTTGCAGTTCGTTCTCGATGCGGCTCAATTCCCGCTGCAATTCGAGAAAATTGCCGCTCGCTTTCAGGTCCGGATAGGCTTCGGCAAGGGCAAAGAGCTTTGCAAGTCCCGCGCTGAGCGCACCCTCGACCTTTGCGCGTGCTTCCACGTCGTCTCGAGGCAGGGCGCGCGCAGCATTCCTGAGCTCGGTTACCTGCGCCAATAGCCCGCGCTCATGCGCGGCATAACCTTTCACGGCCTCGACGAGATTGGGGACCAGATCCGATCGCCGCTTAAGCTGCACATCGATGCCGCTCCAGGCTTCATTCACCATCTGCCGGGTACGAACGAGCTGATTGAAGAGATAGACCGCGTACGCGGCGATCGCCGTGACAACGAGCCAGATCGGCCATTGGGGCATCGGTGAACCCGGCGTCCGAGCGCAGAATCAGCCGCAATCAGCCACGTGATGTACGCTCAGGATTTGAAGTCCGCCACCTTTGCGACCGAGGCGAAGCGGTCGGCGAGCGCTGCAAGTGCACCGCGGTGCACTTCCGCCGCCGGAAGCGGATCGCCGCCGAGCGCACAGGGAAGGTCGCGGGTTGCCCCGGCGTCGCCGACGACCGTCGTTTTCCAGGAATGATCGAGGGCCGCGCGTGCGGTTGCCGAGACGCACATATGCGTCATGAATCCCGCAAGAATGAGGGAATTGCGCCTGGTCGCCTGCAGGGCGAGATGCAACGGTGTCTTGGCGAATGCGTTGGGCAGTTCCTTTTCGATGATTTTTTCGCCTTCGGCCGGTGCGGCCTGAGGATGGATTTGGAACGTCTTGCCGAGCGGGTCAAACAGGCCGCCCGCGCGACCGCGATGTACGACGTGAATCACAGGCGCTCCCACGGCGCGGGCCATGCCGAGCAGCTGCTCGATACGATCTAGTGCCTGCTCGATGCCAGCGAGCGGAAGCTTCCCGCTCACGTATTCGTTCTGGGCGTCGATGACGACGACGACCGACTCGGACAGGGGCGGGCGCGCACCGTTGACGCCAGCCATCTGCAACAATGTTTTCGGGGAACTCATGGGATCGTCTCTACCCTGAGAATGTGGCGTTGAAGTGCGAGCCGCGCCTCGATCAAAAAATCCGTGCAGAGATGGTTTGCAAAATCTTTGCGTGGATCGGTCCCTAAGCGCCGCCGCCTTCGGTCTTCAGCCAGGCTTCGCCGCAGGCCTTGGCGAGGTCCCGCACTCGGAGGATATAACTTTGCCGCTCGGTGACCGAAATGACGCCGCGTGCATCCAGCAAATTGAAGACATGGCTCGCTTTGATGCACTGGTCGTAGGCCGGCAGCGCGAGCAGATGGCGGTTCCCCTGGTTCCCGGCCGCGATCAGTCGCTTGCACTCTTCCTCAGCGTCCTTGAAATGACGCAACAGGATGTCCGTATCCGCGAACTCGAAATTGAAGCGCGAGAATTCCTGCTCCGACTGCCGAAACACGTCGCCGTAGGTTACTTTTTCCGCACCATTGCGGCCGTTGAAATTCAAATCGTACACGTTCTCCACGCCTTGAACGTACATGGCGAGGCGTTCCAGTCCGTAAGTCAGTTCGCCCGAGACCGGCGCGCACTCAAATCCGGCCACCTGCTGAAAATAGGTGAACTGCGAGACTTCCATTCCATCGCACCAACACTCCCAGCCGAGACCCCACGCCCCGAGCGTGGGGCTTTCCCAGTCGTCTTCGACAAAGCGAATGTCGTGTACCGAACGGTCGATGCCGATTGCCTCGAGTGACTTCAAATAGAGATCCTGAATGTCGTCCGGCGAGGGCTTCAGGATGACCTGGTACTGATAGTAGTGCTGCAGCCGGTTCGGATTCTCCCCGTACCGTCCATCCTTGGGACGACGTGAAGGCTGGACGTACGCTGCCTTCCACGGTCGCGGGCCGAGCGCGCGCAAGGTCGTCGCAGGATGAAACGTCCCCGCGCCGACCTCCATGTCGTATGGCTGCAGGATCACGCAGCCTTGCTCCGCCCAAAAGCGCTGCAGGGCGAAAATGAGCCCTTGGAAAGAACGGTCGGGACGGAGTGAATCGGGATCAGTCATGGCGCAGTGGCGGGAAAAGGAGCGCGACCCTAGGGACCGGATGAAGCCAGATCAAGCGTGCGGATCACGACCCGCGCGGCCGATAATCGCCCGTTTTCGGGTCACGCTCGAGCGTTTCGACCGGCCGTTCAACCGCGCGTCCACGCCGGATGCCCTCAAGCTCCTCGTTCGCCTTTCGAGAAGCATTGGCGAGCAATTTTGCGAAGGCGACCGCGCCGATCGCACCAACCGCCCAAATGATCAACGGAGGCATGCGTGCATCTCCTCGCTGTTTGCGCCCGTCATAGTCCGTATCGCGACCACAGCGCGCGGGTCTCGATCGCCGTGATCAAGGTCGCTGCCCAATCCGCGTGGCCTTCAGCTCCGGTGCCTGGAACGCGCCGACTGAGCCACCCGGACGGGGGCGAGATCAGCTGAATTACTACGTTCTTGCCGTAGCGAGCGCGCAAAACACGACGCAGATCGCCGATACCGTCGATTAACCCGTATTTTTCTGCGTCCGGGGCGGTCCAGAATTCTCCCGAGAACAGAATTCTTGTCCGGGGCCTTCAGCTTTCTTCCGCGACGCGCCTTCACCAGCGCGATGAACTGCTCATGGACCGTGAGTTGTGTTGCCTTCAAACGCTTTACGTCGTCTTCCTTTTCCGGCTGAAAGGGGTCGAGCATCATCTTGCGATCGCCTGCCGTATAGACGCGCCGCTCGATCCCGAAGCGTTTGATGAGCTTATCGAAGCCGAAGGTCGCGCTGATCACGCCGATCGAGCCGACGATCGAGGAGGGATCGGCGATGATCTCGTCCGCTGCGGTAGCGATCATGTAGCCGCCAGACGCGGCCACGTCCTCGACAACCGCGATCACCTTTTTCTTGTGCTCGTCGGCTAGCGCGCGAATCCGCATGTGAATGAGATGGGACTGCACTGCGGAGCCGCCCGGCGAATTGATCACGAGCGCAACCGCCTTCGCGTGCTTCATGGAGAACGCACGATCAAGCGTTTTCGATACCGAGGCGAGAGTCATGCCGGGCGAAAGCGGGGTCGTGTACCCGATGACACCGGTTAGCCGCACCACGGGAACGAATGGAATACCCCGGCGAAACCGCCGCGGCAGGAAGTTGGTCAATCGCTGAAAAAAAGTCTGTGCCATGCTCGCCGTCGGCTCTTCACCTGGTCTGAGGAATTGAAAGTCGGCGTCAACCGCCTGGGTTCCGCGTTATGCCGGATCGAGCGCCGCCGCGCCACGAAGAATTTCGTCTGCTTCGTGGGTCGGCCGCCCGTCGTCGCCGGCAAGCACGATACAGCGACGGATGACCGGTGGCGTGCGCTTCCCCTTCTGCGCGCGCAGGATGATGCGAATTGCCGGGCCGTTTGCCAGTGCGTGCAGGGGAATGATTTCGATCGCTCCAAACTGTCCTTCGACAAGCGCGAGGATGGTCGCGATCGCTTCCGGCCGATGGATCAACACGAGTCGTCCGCTGTCCTTGAGCAGCCGCGCGGCTGCCGCCACCCAGTGTTCGAGGTTCGTGACGGGAGCTGCATGCGCACGCCGGCGAGCGGCGTCCGGAGAGGCACGCCGTGACTCCGGATCATTAAACGGCGGGTTCATGATGACGAGGTCTGCGCTCGCAGGAGCCGGCCTCGCGGGGCCTCCGCGGCGTGCGACGCGCTCGACGTCGCAAGCAATCGCCTCCGCTCGGTCGCCATAGTTGTTGCGCTCCGCATTCGCTGCGGCCAACCGCACGAGATCGGCATCGGCATCGACAAGCAACACGTCCCGCGCAGCGCCGCGGACAAGCAATGCCAGTCCTGCCGCGCCAACTCCGGCGCCCAACTCGATCGCATGCACCGACTTCGGAGCCGCAGCAGCGAGGAGGATCGCATCGTGACCGGCACGATGGCCGCGAACGGGTTGGAGCAATTTGAGGCGGCCGCCCAACACGGCATCGTCCGTCACGGCGAAAGGGACTTGCGAGCTTTCAACCGGGCGGGAGCGCATGGCCAAGTCCGCCTTCGGTGAGTAACCTTCGAGCCTTCATAACGTTGTCTGCCGGGACAAGGACGCGCCGCGGCAGGGCACCGATTGATCCTTCCAGCGCGCTCATGTGGCGGTCCGCCACGACGAATTCGATCTTAGCGCCGCTCAACAGCGCCTCGATCGCTGTGATCAGCACCGCGTCGTTTGTGCGCAGGAGTTCAATCATGCTTGATCGCTGCGCCGCTCCACGAGATGGGGCGCGCGATGAGCAAGATAGGCGAGGCGCTTTATTTCGCGCCGGCCGCGCGTGACCGTGTCGAGAACGAGTCCCGCGGCCAGCGCGAGGAATGCGGCGAGCATCAGACCGGTGGCCAGGATCGCGGTTGGCAGCCGCGGCACGAGGCCGGTCGCAAGGTAGGTTTCGATGACCGGCACGGCCAACGCGATCGACAACGCGCCGAGCACGAGCGCAATGAAGCCGAAGAACTGCAGTGGCCGCTCCGTTCGATAGAGCCGCTGGATCGTCCACGAAATACGCAGGCCGTCGCGCCAGGTGCTGAGCTTTGACGCGGAGCCCTCGAGCCGCGCGAAATACGGCGTTTCGATTTCACCGACCGGCATGCCGAGCTCGAGCGCGTGGATCGTGAGCTCGGTCTCGATCTCGAAGCCGGTGGACAAGGCAGGGAAGGATTTCACAAATCGCCGTGAAAAGATCCGGAAGCCGGAGAGGATGTCGCTGAAACTGCTGCCGAAGATTCCGGCGACGAACCATGTGAACAGGTAATTTCCCGACCGGTGGCCGCGCCGGTATGCGCTCGCCTCCCGATCGACGCGCGTTCCGACAACCATATCCAGATTCTCATTCACCAGCTTTGCGACCATTGCCGGTGCGCTTGGCGCGTCGTACGTGGCATCGCCGTCGACGAGCACGTAGACGTCGGCGTCGATGTCCGCGAACATGCGCCGGACGACGTGGCCCTTTCCCTGTCGCGACTCATTGCCGACGACGGCGCCCGCCTTCCGCGCTACGGCGGCTGTGCGGTCGGAGGAATTGTTGTCGTAAACGTGAATGACTGCGTCGGGCAGCGCCTTCTTGAACGCGGCGATCACTTTTGTGATGGCGATTTCTTCGTTGTAGCAGGGCACGAGCACGGCAATGCGGCGCCCTGCGGGAATCGCGGATTGGCGAGCGGGGGCGGCCCGTGTGTTTCGTCTCGTTGTCACACTCATTTTGCCAATGTAGCCGAATCGGCCCGACGCCTAAACGCCCCTTTGGCGCCTTCGGCCTTGCCGGTCGGTGCTGCGCTTTCTAATGTCTTTGCATCCTGCAGACCAGTGGAGCACGCCCGTGGCGGTCGTTCTGCCGTTTGGATCTCAGCATGAGCCCTCGATCGAGCGGCTGAACATGCTTGTGCGCGCCGACATGGACCGAGTGAACGCGATGATCCTGTCGCGTACCGGTTCTGACGTCACGATGATTCCGGAAGTCGCCAACCACCTGATCTCGTCGGGCGGAAAACGGTTGCGACCGATGCTCACGCTGGCGACCGCGCTGCTCACAGGTTACGCGGGAACAGGGCACATCCGGCTCGCAGCCGCAGTCGAGTTCATGCATACGGCTACGCTTCTGCACGACGACGTGGTCGACGAGAGCGAGCTTCGGCGCGGTAAGGCAGCCGCGCGCATGGTCTGGGGGAACGAAGCCTCGGTCCTCGTCGGGGACTTTTTGCTCGGTCAGGCATTCAAGATGATGGTGGAGGTCGGCAATCTTCGCGCGCTTGAAATTCTGTCGGCTGCCGCGGCCGTGATCGCGGAAGGCGAAGTGATGCAGCTCGCCGCGGCAAAGCAGCTCGACACGACCGAGGACGCATATCTCGGAGTCATTCGCGGCAAGACCGCGGAATTGTTCGCGGCGGCTTGCGAAGTTGGTCCAGTACTTTCCGGACGGCCGGACTCGGAAGTGGCCGCGTGCCGTTCCTTTGGCATGAACCTTGGAACAGCCTTCCAGCTTGTCGACGATGCCCTCGACTACGGTGGCAGCAAGGCTCGGCTCGGCAAGAACGTTGGCGACGACTTCCGCGAGGGCAAGATAACGTTGCCCGTTATCCTGGCGTTTCGCCGCGGGAGCGCCGAGGAGCGGGAATTCTGGCGTCGCGCGATGGAAGCCGGCGTGACTGGCGACGCCGAACTTGAGCGTGCGGTGGGCCTGCTCGCCCGGCACCGAGCGATAGAGGATGCGGTGGAGCGTGCGCGCCACTACGGCGCGATTGCAAAGGATGCACTGGCACTTTTCGGCGACAGCGATGGCAAGCGCGCTTTGCTCGAAGTCGTCGATTTCTGTGTCGCTCGCGCCCACTAGCGGCTAACGCAGCGTCGTTGCCGCAACCCACCAATCCGGACGCTCGTCGCGAACTCTTGCGGCCGCCTTTGATGCGGCGTCAGCGTTTACATAAATCGCAAACACCGCGGAGCCCGATCCGGTCATTCGCGTAAGCTCGGGTCTTTCAGTTCGTCCCAAGAAGCTCCGCGCATCGCGGATCGCCGGCACAAGGTCTGTCGCCGCGTTCTCGAGGTCGTTGCTTTCATGGGCCAGGAATTCAAGCAGGGCAGCGCGGTGAGTGGGTATCTGTGCCGGCAGATAGCGTCCACGTCCTGCACTGATCGACGTATGTGCGCGAAAGACGTCGCTCGTTGCCACACCCGTTCCCGGAAAAACGATGACCGCATCGAGTGCCGGGAGATCGACCGGTGACGAAAGTTCGTCTCCGATCCCGTGAATCAATCGGGCACGAGGCTCCATGCATGCCGGAACGTCGGCGCCAACCGTCACTGCCGCGTCGGCAACGCGCAAATCGTCGATCGCGAGCCCATTCAATTGAGCGAGCAGACGCAGAGCGGCCGCAGCGTCGCTCGAGCCGCCGCCAAGTCCTGCACCGCTCGGCAAATTCTTCGTCAGCACAAAGTGACCCGCTTGCAGCCCGGGTACGCGATCCAGCGAATGCCCGCGCGGCTTTGAGCACGAGATTGTCGCTTTTGATGCCAGCCGCCGGACCCATGGGACCAACGACTTCAAGTTCGATGGTCGCCGCGGGTTCCAGCAAGAGATCGTCGCCGACTGTTGCGAAGGCCACCAGGCTCGCAAGCTCGTGATAGCCGTCTGGCCGCCGGCTGAGAACGCGTAGCGTCAAATTGACCTTGGCTGGGGCGGAGGTTTGCAGTCTCGACATGGACAGATTTTGAGCATGGCCGCGTTGCAAAGGACGCGCAACGGGGTGGTTCCCGTCCTTGCGGCTGCCATGAATAGGGGGCATGGTGGACGTGTTATCGCCCATGAATTGAGTTTCGGGTCGCACGTTGCGGCCGCGGGAGAAGGCCGTTGACGAGGGTGCAACTCCGTATTGCCATTGCATTTGCTTCGATCGCGGCGGCGACCCAGGCGCCGCTCGCAAAGGCTGACGTACCTAGTCCGACTGAAATCGCGCGAACCTCGCCGTCTGGAAACTATCTGGCCGCGCGGATCGCAGGTCAGGCGCGCGATATGGAAGCTGCCGCGGCCTACTATCGCGGCGCACTGCGCGCCGATCCGCGCAACCCCGATCTCGTCGAGCGCACATTCCTCGTGGTGCTTGCGACCGGAAATATCGAAGACTCGCTTCCTCTCGCTGAGCGCTTGATCGGCTTCGAGCGCAGCCACCGCATAGCCCGGCTGGCGCTTGCCGCCCGCGCGATCAAGCGCAATCAACTCGCAAACGCTCGCACGCATCTCGGACTTTCCGTTCGCGGCCCGATCGCCGATCTCACGGCCACATTGATGACCGCTTGGACTCTCACGGCGCCCGCGGACTTCAAGAACGGCGTCGCGAGCATTGATCGGCTGCAGGGACCGGATTGGTACGCCGCGTTCAAGGATCTGCACGCCGGCCTTGTCCTCGACAGCGCAGGTCAGCGTCGCGACGCTGGCGCCCGTTTGCAGCGCGCCTATGAGCAGGACAAGAACGCGCTCCGAACGGTTGACGCCTACGGGCGCTGGCTGGCTCGAAATGGCAATCGCAAGAAGTCGCTTGAGGTCTACTCGGTATTCTCGGAAGTCCTACCCAAGCACCCGCTGATGGACGCGACGGTGGCCGAAATCGAAGCGAACCGCATGCCGGCGCCGCTCGTTCGCTCAGCGCAAGCCGGCGCTGCCGAAGTACTCTTCGGGCTCGGTTCCGCCCTGGGCCGGCAAGGCGGCGAGGACCTTGGGCTCGTGTATCTCAATCTTGCGCTCTACCTCGACCCCGAGCATCCGCTTGCGCTGCTGTCGCTCGGCGATCTGTATGAATCGCTGAAGAAGCCGGAACTGGCGATCGACGCGTTTGGGAAGCTGCCTCAGAATTCACCGCTGAAGCGCAATGCCGAAATCCAGCGCGCGCTCAACCTCGACTCCCTCGAACGCACCGATGAAGCGCGCGAACGGCTTACCAGCCTGATCCAGAAACACCCTGACGACCTGGAAGCCATCAGCGCCCTCGGCAATGTTTTGCGTGCGCGAAAGCGCTACGCGGAAGCGGCCGATGTCTATTCGAAGGCGGTCGCGCTCATCAAGCAGCCGGCCCGCCAGAACTGGACGTTGTTCTACTTCCGCGGAATCAGTCTTGAGCGCTCGAAACAGTGGCCGCAGGCCGAGAAGGACTTCTTGAAATCGCTCGAGCTGAACGCCGACCAGCCGCAAGTCCTGAATTATCTTGGCTATTCCTGGGTTGACCAGGGCGTGAACCTTGATCGCGGCCTTGACATGATCAAGAAGGCGGTCGAGTTGCGGCCGAACGATGGTTACATCGTCGATAGTCTCGGTTGGGCCTATTACCGCCTCGGCCGTTTTGAAGAGGCGGTCAAGGAACTCGAGCGCGCGATCGAGTTGCGCCCCGAGGATCCGGTTATCAATGATCACCTTGGCGATGCCTACTGGAAAGTTGGGCGTCGCCTCGAGGCGAGCTTCCAGTGGCGGCACGCTCTCGATCTGAAGCCTGAACCCGAGGATGCGCCGAAAATTCAGGCGAAGCTCACCGACGGCCTGAAAGAGGACGCGCCGCCCACGTCTGCTGGCGGCGGAAGTGCACCGGGGAGCGGCGGCTGACCTCTTCTCACAAAAAAAGGCGCCCGCGGGCGCCTTTTTTATTTTCCCGGCAATTGCGTGACTAGTTGCGTTCCGCTCGTTCGGAGACGCCGCGCACCGTGAGGTCGCACCAACGCATCCGGTCATCGGTCGCGATCCGGTAACGACCGGGTTGACGTTCGGTCATGCGGAAGCAGGACTCGGAGCCGCCGTCGAGCGTCTTCCAACGAATGCAGATGTTCTCGCCTTCATGCCGCACGCGGCCCTGATCGGTCAGCATCTCGCCCTCGTTCGGCGAAACCGGCAGGCGGTAGTTCGCCGTAGCGACCCCCGACTTCGCGTAGCTCGCTTCTCCGCGCGTTCCGTCGACGCAGAAAAAATTGAATCGCTGTCCGGATAGAAGCGCGTGCGCTTCAGCCCCGGTCAGGAGCCGCTCCGCGAGAGCGGGCCCAGCGAAAACGCTCGCGGCGACAAATGTGGCCGCGCAAATCTGAATGGTCTTGTTCAACCTGAACTCCCCGCTTCGATTTTCGATTTTGATTTTTGGGCCGGTCTCTGCCGGACCGGTCTGGCGTTTCGCATCGCAACATGGCGCAAATGCGACACGGACACCACCCTGGTCAAAGAGAATTTGCCAATTGGATTAATTCGCGAGCGTGTCAAACACGCGCAAATGTCCGCAGACCCGCCCACGCAGCGTTAACTACGCGAGCGCTCGCTCTGCGATGTCACCGAATGACTCTGATTGTGATCAGGGCGCGTCCGGCGCGGCGCCTGCGAGAATTCCTCGCAACTCCATCCGCGGCGCGCGCTTGCGTGCGGCGAGCTGTGTCAACGTCCCGCGCTCGAACTCGCAATACATGAAGCCCAGGCCTGAGACGGAACCGCGGAAACTCGTCTCACTCGTCTTGGTGAGATAGAAGCATGGCTCGAACGGGAGCCCGCGGATCGATGCGCAGATGCGATCATTCCTCACAAACAGCGTGCCCGCAGGCAGCTGCATGTGGCGCATGTCGCCGCGTCCCATCGGTCGGATGGTTCCGAACGCGGAACCGTCGGCGAAGACTTTCCCGGAACCCTCGGTGCCGTCGAAGCACGAGTAGCTGAATTGCTTTCCCGCGACGAAACTCTGCGCGGCAGAAGCGGTCATCACTTCCTGGGCGGCGGCCGGCGCGGTGACCATCAGCCCAAGCGTCAAAGCGGCCAAATATGTGCGGCACATGGAGCCATCCCCTACGCACGCTAGGGTGCGCAGCAAGCACACCAATTTGTCAAGAGTTCGTTATCCCTGTTGATCACGCGACCCTCACAGCGTGGCGGCCACGCAACTTGCCGTCCACGATCGTCCGTGCGGTTTCGATCACGCCGGACAATGGAACCTCGCTGGTGATGGCGGCGAGCTTGGCGCGGTCGAGATCTACGGCAAGCCGGCGCCAGGCTTCGCGCCGCTGCGGCTGAGGGCAGTAAACGGAATCGACCCCCAACAGGGAGACGCCGCGGAGGATGAACGGAGCGACCGTGGTGGGCAGTTCCAGTCCTCCTGCGAGACCGCACGCTGCGACCGCACCGCCGTAGCGAGTCATGGAGAGCACGTTTGCCAGTGTGGTTGAGCCGACCGAGTTGATCCCGCCAGCGAAACGTTCCTTGGTGAGAGGCTTCACCGGACCCGCCAGTTCCGCGCGCTCAATCACCTCTTTTGCGCCGAGCGATCCTAGATAGTCCGCCTGGTTCGCGCGCCCCGTCGAAGCCACCACGTGATAGCCGAGCTGCGACAGAAGCGCGATTGCAACAGAGCCCAGCCCGCCGACGGCTCCCGTCACCACAATCGGGCCTTTGTCCGGCGACACGCCGTGCCGCTCGAGGGCGATGACGGCGAGCATCGCGGTGTAACCCGCGGTTCCGATCGCCATCGCGTCGCGGGTCGTCATTCCCTGCGGCAGAGGGGTGAGCCAGTCCCCATTGACGCGGGCTTTCTCCGCCCATGCGCCGAGATGGCTTTCGCCGAGCCCAAATCCATTGAGCACGACCGAGTCGCCTTTTTTCCAATGCGCGTGGGAGGAGGATTCCACCGTTCCCGCCAGGTCGATGCCGGGAATCATCGGCCATCGCCGGACGACCGGCGCGAGCCCTGTGACGGCGAGGCCGTCCTTATAATTGATGCACGACCACTCGACCCGGATGGTCACGTCGCCATCCATCAGGTCGCTCTCGTTAAATTCGGTGAAGCCGACCTTCTGGCCGCCTTCAGTCTTTTCGATCAGAACGGCAGTGAATTTGGCCATGCCGCGCTTCTAGCACGGGCTTGGGATCAGGCGGCAGCCGGCACTGGCCGAGCGACCGGCCGCTCGACGATCGGCAAATGCAGCAGGGCGGAGACGATCCCCAGCGCGATCGAGCCCCACCAGATCGGGTCGTACGAGCCGAACGCTTCGTACAGCACGCCACCGAGCCATACGCCGAGAAATCCGCCGAGCTGGTGGCTGAAAAACGCGAGACCGAACAGCGTCGCGAACCATTTTGTACCGAACATCAACGCGATCAGGCCGGAAGTAGGTGGAACCGTCGAGAGCCAGAGCAGTCCCATCACCGCGCCGAATGTGACGGCCGACGCTGGCGTCACCGGGAACATGATGAAGGCGAGCACGGCGGCCGATCGCAACAGATAGATCGCCGCGAGCAGATAGCGCTTGGGCATGCGATCGCCGAGCCATCCCGCGAGCAGCGAGCCGATAATGTTGAACAGGCCGATTACGCCGATCGTCCATGCGCCCGCATCGACGGACTGGCCGCGGTCGACGAGATACGCGGGCAGGTGCACGGTGATGAACAGCAGCTGGAAGCCGCAGGTAAAGAAGCCGAGCACCAGCAGCACGTAGCTTCGGTGGCCGAACGCTTCCGACAACGCGTCGCGCAGCGATTGCCTTTGCGCGGGAGTAGCGGTCTGCGTGCTGGACTCAAACGAAGGAGCCGCGAGCACGAGCGCGAGCGGAATGATCAGCAGCACGATCACCGCGAACGAGAGAAGCGCGTTCTGCCAGCCGAAGGCGTGGATCAATCCAACAGCGAGTGGCGAAAACAGAAACTGCCCGAACGACCCCGCGGCGGTACCCGCGCCGAACGCGAGCGAACGCCATTCCGGTGGCAACAGCTTGCCGAACGCGGCGATCACGAGCGTGAAGGAGCTCGCCGAAATGCCAAAGCCCATGAGGACGCCCGCGCTGAACACGAGCGTGAGCGGTGTCGTCGAGTACACCATCAGCGCAAGGCCGACGGAGTAGAGGACACTGCCAGCGCAAAGTACGCGCACCGGCCCGAACCGGTCCGCAATCGCGCCGGCGACCGGCTGCACCGCGCCCCACAGGAGGATCTGAATGGCGAGCGCCAGCGCAAACACGTCGCGCCCCCAGCCGTTCGCTTGCGACATCGGCGAAAGGAACAAGCCCAGTGCCGCGCGCGGGCCGAAGCCGAGCGCACTGATCATGCAGCCGGCGACCAAGATCAGCAGGACGAAATTCGTGCGCGCAGACGACTGGCTCGGGTTTGCAATCGACATGAGGACCTCGGGGAGTCGCAGAACGGCGCAGTCAGCGCGGACCCTAGTGCGCCTTGGAAGCAGTCCCAAACGAATATTGCTGAAGCCAGCCATTGCCGGGGCGCATGGCTGATTGCGCGGTGCATGCAATTTTTGAACGGCCACCCTCTGGCGCTGTCGCCTGAATTGGACTATATTCGCTTTTGCTCGGATTGAGGATAATTCCGGGCGTTCCGGCGCGAGCCGGAATTTTGAGGTGCCTAATATGCTCAGTTAGAGCAAAATAGGCGGGGCGAGAGGAGGTTGCCATGATCGCAACTCCGAATTTCGAGCTGGTTCAGCCAACGCGCGGATTAAGCCGGGCGCCTGCGCCGCGGCCGGGCTCCGGCGCGGCTGCGCGCCGGCTCGGCGTGCTGCCGATGCCATCGCTCGAGTGGAATGAGCAGGTCGCGAAGGAAACTGCGCACCTCTATGAGCGCGTGAAATCGGTCATACCGCCGGTGGAGTGGCCGTTCTTTGCACCTTACGTGAAAGCGATCAACGAGCTGAAGAAGCGGCGCAATGCTGTGCTGCTCGCGCACAACTATCAGACGCCGGAGATCTACAATTGCGTTGCCGACTTTGTCGGCGACTTGCTGCAGCTTGCGCGCGAGGCCACGAAGACGAAGGCCGACATCATCGTGCAGGGCGGCGTCCACTTCATGGCCGAGACTTCGAAACTCTTGAACCCGGACAAGGTCGTCCTGATTCCCGACATCAAGGCGGGCTGTTCGCTCGCGTCTTCGATCACCGGTGCCGACGTGCGCTTGCTGCGCGAACGCTTTCCCGGCGTACCGGTTGTGACCTACGTGAACACGTCGGCCGACGTGAAGGCCGAGAGCGACATCTGCTGCACGTCGTCGAATGCTGTACAGGTCGTCGAAAGCTTCGGCGTCGATCGCGTGATCCTGATTCCGGATGAGTTCCTGGCGCGCTGGGTTGCGACCCAGACGAAGGTGAAGATCATCGCCTGGAAAGGCCACTGCGAAGTGCACGAGCGCTTCACGGGCGAGGAGCTTCGCAAGTATCGCGAGGCCGATCCGAAGGTGCAGATTCTCGCGCACCCGGAGTGCCCGCCCGACGTGATCGCTGAAGCCGACTTCACAGGCTCGACGTCGGCCATGATCAACTACGTGAAGACGAATTGGCCGCGCAAGGTCGTCATGGTCACCGAGTGCTCCATGGCGGACAACGTGCAGGCTGAAACGCCGGACGTTGAGTTCGTGCGGCCGTGCAATCTTTGCCCGCACATGAAGCGCATCACGCTGCCGAAGATTCTCGACAGCCTCGTCTATCTTCGTGAGGAAGTGGAGATCGATCCCGCCATCGCCGATCGGGCGCGTCGCGCCGTCGAGCGCATGGTGCGGCTGAAGCACTGAGTTTCCTCCCGCCCCGGGAGGGGTTGGATGTCGGTATCAACGCGCACGCTCGAAGAGCTGACGCCTCAGTCCTGGGGCGGCATCGACGACGTCGTCATTGTCGGCGGCGGCCTGGCCGGTTTGTTCTGTGCACTGAAGCTCGCGCCACGGCCGGTCACGGTGGTGACAGCCGCGCCGATCGGCGAGGGCGCTTCGTCCGCGTGGGCGCAGGGAGGCATCGCGGCTGCGGTCGGCGAAGGCGACAGCATCGAGGCGCACGTCGCCGACACGATCAAGGCGGGGGCGGGGCTGGTTGACCGCAACATCGCGACCCTCATGGCGAGCGAAGGGCCGGCCCGAATTGCGGACCTCCTGCACTATGGAGTGCCCTTCGACCGCGACCTTGAAGGTCACTTTCTGCTGTCACGCGAAGCCGCGCATTCGGCGCGCCGTATCGTGCATGTGAAGGGGGATCGCGCAGGTGCCGCGATCATGCAGGCGTTGATCGCTGCCGTGCGCCGTACGCCCTCGATCCGCGTTCTGGAAGGATTTGTCCTGGACGAATTGCTCGGCGATGGCCGTCATCTGACGGGAATCCACGCGCGTCCTGTTTCCGGCGGGGAAGCGGTCTCAATCTCCACCCAGGCGGCAGTTCTTGCGACCGGCGGCATTGGCGCGCTCTACGCCGTCACCACCAATCCGCGCGAGGCGAGGGGACGCGGACTGGCGGCAGCAGCGCGCTTGGGAGCGGTCGTCGCAGACGTCGAGTTCGTTCAATTTCATCCTACGGCGCTCGACGTGGGACGTGACCCCGCGCCGCTCGCGACCGAGGCGCTGCGCGGCGAAGGCGCGATCCTTGTCAACGCAAAGAGCGAGCGCTTCATGACGAAGTTGCATCCGGATGCGGAGCTTGCGCCGCGTGACGTGGTTGCGCGCGGAGTGTTCGCAGAAGTCGCCGCCGGACGGCGGCCCATGCTCGATGCACGCAAGATCAAGGATTTGGCGGAGCGCTTTCCGACGGTTTTCGCCGCCTGCAGTGAATCCGGCATCGACGCGCAGCGCGAACCCATTCCGGTCGCACCCGCCGCGCACTACCACATGGGCGGGATCTTGACCGACGCGAATGGGCGTACGTCAGTCGACGGCCTCTGGGCCGCGGGCGAGGTTGCCTCGACGGGCGCGCACGGCGCGAACCGGCTCGCCTCCAATTCCTTGCTCGAAGCGATCGTTTTCTCTGCTCGCATCGCCGAGGACATTGGCAGCCTGTTGCCGATGCCGCGGACTCGGCCGATGGCCGCAAGTGGACGGACCGCTTCGTCGTCGCGGTCGGCGAATCCGACAAAGGCGGATAGTCGATTGCGGGCACTTATGACGTCGGACGTTGGTGTGATCCGCAGTGGCGCGGGATTGGCACGTGCGCTCGGCGAATTGGTCGCGATCGAGCGCGAAGCGCATTCTGCCGCGTCGCGCGACATGGCGCTCGCCGGGATGCTTGTCGCAGCTGCCGCTTGGCGCCGTACTGAGAGCCGCGGCGGACAGTTCCGCTCGGATTTTCCGGCGACCGACCCCGCGCAGGCGCAGCGAAGCTACATGACGCTCGCGGAAGCACGCGCCATCGCCGCCCGTGCCGACGCGAAGGCGGCGTAATGCACGAGCTGCTCGCCGCCGGCACCTTCCTTTCGCCGCTTGTAATCGAAGGCGCGGTTCGCCGGGCGCTCGACGAGGATCTTGGCCGCGCCGGCGATATCACGACGGCGGCAACCATTCCGGCTGGCGCGAAAGCGCGCGCGAAGCTTGTCGCGCGCAAGCCCGGTACCATCGCCGGTCTTGCCTGCGCCGCGCGTACATTCGAGTTGCTCGATGAGAGTATTTCCTTTCGCGCCCGCAAACGCGACAGTGACAAGGTCGAGGCGGGCGCGCTTCTCGCAGAAATCGATGGACCCGCGGCGCCTATTCTGTCCGGCGAGCGCGTCGCGCTCAATTTTCTCGGGCATCTCTCCGGAATCGCGACCCTGACAGCGGGCTATGTGGCAAAGATCGGAAACGCGAAGGCCCGGGTGTGTTGCACGCGCAAGACCACGCCGGGACTGCGCGCGCTGGAGAAGTACGCCGTTCGCTGCGGCGGCGGCGTGAACCATCGCTATGGCCTGGACGACGCGGTGTTGATCAAGGACAACCACATCGCGGTCGCGGGCGGGGTGCGGCAGGCGCTCGAGAAAGCGCGCGCAGCGGTGGGGCATCTGGTCAAGGTCGAGATCGAGGTCGACAGTCTTGCGCAGCTGAAGGAGGTGCTCGCCTCCGGCAAGGCGGACGTCGTTCTGCTCGACAACATGGATACGACGATGCTGGCGGAAGCAGTCAAACTTGCCGACGGAATGCTCAAGACAGAAGCATCCGGCGGCGTGACGCTAGAGACCGTGGCCGCGATCGCGGCGACCGGCGTCGACCTGATCTCGTCCGGCGCGCTGACTCACTCGGCGCCATCGCTCGACGTGGCGCTCGATATCGAGATCTAGCGCACACCAAATCGAAGTCCCGCCGACGGGCGCTCCGCCAACACCTCGCGGCGGAAGCGATAGAGCGCCGCCGGTCGCCCGCCCGTGGCCGTGGAGGTGTCGCCTGTCGGCTCAACAAGTTGGGTGCCCTCCACGAGCCGGCGGAAATTCTGCTTGTGCAGATGCCGGCCAGCGATGGCCTCGACGGTGCGCTGCAGATCGGTAAGCGTGAACTCCGGCGGCATCAGCTCGAACACGACCGGGCGGTATTTCATTTTCGCGCGCAGCCGCGCGATGGCCGTTGCAAGAATTCGCCGGTGGTCGAGTGGCATCGCTTCGCCGAAGGGCGCGAGCTTGCCGCGCTTCTGTGCGGCTTCACGTCCGTCGCGCCGCGCCTCCTCGACAAGGCCTGCTTCATACAGCAATTCGTAGCGGTCGAGCGCGCGCTCCTCGTCCCAGGGAAATCCCTCGCTCCCAAACGCCTGCCGTAGCCGTTCGCGCCGTGGGACAACGCCCGCGGATGCGCGGCCGGTCACCTTCGCCCAATCGGAAAGTGCGGGCAGGATCGATTTGTCGAGGAGAGCGGGGCGCCCGCCGCGCCAATCCTCCCAGGGAAAGAAGCGATACCAGGGT
The DNA here is from genome assembly GCA_963711595.1 of uncultured Alphaproteobacteria bacterium. GTDB lineage: Bacteria > Pseudomonadota > Alphaproteobacteria > Rhizobiales > Xanthobacteraceae > JAUSIF01. The sequence continues at coordinate 543,193 of CAVQER010000001.1, read as the reverse complement.
TCGAAACTTGCGCCCGCGGCGGCAAGTGTTTTCCCATTCTCGGGTAGTCGCGTCAGGGCGAGATAGCCGACGGAAGCTACGTGCGGATCGCGATCGCCGGCGCGCGCGTGCCGGCCGCGGTCACCGAACGTATAAAGTTGCTCCACATAACCGACCGTGAGCGCGGTCTGTTCGGCGACGAACGTGCGCAAGGCGAGCTCGAAAGTGCGATGGACGACCGGATCGAACGGCCCAGTTGGCAAGCCTATGCCTTCGGTCGGTCCGCTTGCCGCAACGAGGATCTGCGGCGCGTCGCCACGCATCGCGACGATCGCGGCGGTCAGCCCAATTTCGACAGGAGTGCGGGGTCGCGGCGCCATGTTTGGAAAATATCACGTCGCGCGCCGGGCCGAGATGCCGGCAAAGCTCAATCCAGACGCAATTCGAACGGCTCCGCTTCGTAAGCGGCAAGGCCGTAACCCATCTGCGACACGGCCCGCACCATACGGCCGTCTCGCCCGAGGTGGGCGTCGGCGAGCGTGACGAGCCGTGGATTGGGGCTGGCGGTTGGGGAGGCGGCACGGAGCCGCAACGCGATCTCTCCTTCGTCGCGCTCCGGAAAAAGCGCGCACGCGGCAATGAAGGCGGCCGCCGTGGAACGGGAAATTCCGGCGAAGCAATGCACGACAAGCGGCTGCGTCCGCTCCCAGCGGCCAACGAACTCGACAAGCTGCGTCACGTGCTCTTCGTTCGGCGCGATCATGCCCTCGATCGGATCGGCGATGTCGTCCATCTGCAGCCAGAGGTGGTTCACCGGCTCAATACCGTTGGGGCGAAACACCCGCGCCTCATCGCGCACGAGCGTAACCACGTGCGTGGCGCGGCAAGCCGCGACCGTCTCGTTCAGGCGCGCGAGCGAACAAACTCGGATCATGGTTTTGTGTCGGACAACTCGTGAAACCGCTTGAGAAATCGCTTTTCCGCGACATCCGCGGTCCAGCCGTCTAGATAGTGCTTGATCGCGGCCGCGTCGAGGGGCGGCGCCATTCCGAAGAAGCGCCGTGCCTCGCGTTCGGCGAAGCCGGCGAGGCGGGTCGCCTCGAGATACGCTGCAGAACGGTCCGCCCGCTTGACGATGTTGACGAGCTGCGTCGGCCATCGCGCCGGCAGGCCGAAGCGCACGCTCACGGCATGGAGCAGGCGTGCCTCCACCTTCTTGTAGTCGTCTCGCAGCACCGCCTTGAATGGACTGATGAGGTCGCCGATCACGTACTCGGGCGCATCGTGCAGCAACACCGCCCGCCGCCAGCGTATGTCGATATTCGGTGCGAGGCGCCGCGAAATCAGCTCCACGAGCAGCGCGTGTTGCGCGACCGAAAAAATCTGCGGTCCCTTCGTTTGACCGTTCCAGCGTGCGACTCGCGCGAGGCCGTGCGCAATGTCCTCGATCTCGACGTCGAGCGGCGAGGGATCCAGAAGATCGAGCCGGCGCCCGGAGAGCATGCGCTGCCAGGCTCGGTGCGGTTTGTCGTGGAAAGTCATTGTCGTATGAGGGCCATCATCCAATTAGCGCCGTTCCCGTGAGCGTTTCCCACAACATGACGCGCTTGAAAACCAGTGCACGTGGCGCCCAGCATGGCATAGACTGCGTGCCGGACGGGATGACCCTGCGCCGCCGAGGAGGGCGCGATGATGCGTATTGCAGTAGCACTGCTCGCGATACTTTGCGCGATCGCGCTTCCGCAGCTGTATGCGGGACCGCCGCTCGCATGGGCGATTGGCTCGCCCCCCGGTGCGCCGATCGACAATCTTCCCAAACCGATCACCGCGGGTGAAACGAAAAAGATCGAGTTGCATCTGCGTCAAACGCTCGGCGTCAAGGGACTCCGTCTGGTGTCGCACCCGCCCGATGCCGAAGTATTCATTGGTGACCGTTTCATCGGACTTGTTTATCCCGAGGAACAGAACGGCAAGCGCGCATTCTTCTTCGAGATGGCGATTTTCGACGCTGATCTCGACCAGAAAGAGCCGGTGCGCTCCAGGCGCTAGCGCCGCTTTCGCGACTTCCTGAGCGTGCCATAGCAATGGCAGGTCACCAGATGGTCATTGACCATTCCGACCGCCTGCATGAAAGCATAGACGATCGTCGGGCCGCAAAACTTGAACCCACGCGCCTTCAGATCCTTGGAAAGTTTTCGTGACACGTCGCTCTCCGCCGGAATTTGCTTGATCGTCTTTCGTTGATTTACGATCGGCTCGCCGTCGACAAACTCCCACAAGTATCTTGAGAAGCCCGGACCCTTCTCCATGATTTCAAGATAGGCTCGAGCCGAGGCGACGGAGCCATCGATCTTCATTCGGTTACGGATGATGCCGGCATCCTTCATCAACGAGGCGAGCTTGCGCTTGTCGTAGCGCGCGATCTTCTCCGGAACGAAGCCATCGAACGCGCGGCGGAAATTGTCGCGCTTCCGCAGGATTGTGATCCATGAGAGGCCGGCCTGAAATCCGTCGAGCAGCAGCTTCTCGAAGAGGGCGCGATCGTCGCGCTCCGGCACGCCCCACTCGGTATCGTGATAGCCCACGTAAAGCGGGTCGCTGCCGCACCAAGGGCAACGCTCAAGACCGTCGGGATGCTTGATCGATTTCACTTCTGCACCGTTGCTTCACCGGGGAAGGGAAAGTCGGCCCAATCGGGTTTCACCAGCTGCAATTCGACACCACCCGCAGAGAGCTTTCCGCCTTCCTTCATCGCCTCGTCGATACGGTCGAGCCGCAAGAGTGCAAGACCAAGCCGGCCGGCTGCCGATCCCATGTATCCGACGGCGCGGTCGCCGATCCGCACCTCGATGCCGGACTCGGGCGCGGCCCCCTCGAACGCCACGGGCACGACGCGCTTGCGCGCCACGTCCCGCCGCTCTACGCGAGAAACGACCTCCTGACCGATGAAGCAGCCCTTGTGAAAGTCGACTCCGCCGAGCAAGTCCATGTCCGCTTCGTGCGGGAAGGTATCGCCATAGATGAAATCCTTGCCGCCCTCGGGAATTCCGAGAGAGATGCGTCTTCCTTGCCAGTTCTTCACATCGACGATCTGTGCACCGGCACCCGCGAGCGAAGTCTGCGCGCCTTCCGCCGGAAGCACGACGCGCCAGCCCAGCCCGGCATGGCGTGGGTCGAGGTAGACGAGGCCGAGGTCGTCCGGCGGCTCCTTGTCGAGAACGGCCGCGACCGCGAGGTCCGGTCGCGCCACGATGTCGACCTTGGCGCGCAGCCTGTAGAAATTGAGTTTCTTGACGAGTTCGTCGGCGAGGACCGCCGGTCCATCCAGCACGAAGCCGCCGCCTTCCTCCGGGTCGATTGCGACCACGTAGAAATCGACGACGATCTTTCCCTGCGGCGTGAGGAGCGCGGTGAACAGGGCGGCACCGGGCGCGAGTTTGTCGACGGCGCCCGTCACGATCCCGTTGAGAAAATGCGTAGCGTCGTCACCCGTTACCCGCGCAACGGCGCGGTCGGAGAACAGGATCGCCCGCATGGATGCCTCATTGCTTGCAAAGCCGTGCGCCGACACGTAATGCCGCACGCGATGCGGGGCAAGTCCGCAGAATCGCGACGTGGGGAAGCATGGCCGATAACTACCAACTGATCCTATCGGGGGGCACGGTGGTGAACCGGGACGGCGCTGCGCGCGCAGATATCGGGGTGCGCGGCGGCCGGATCGCGGCAGTTGGCGACCTTGCACAGGCTGCAGCGGGCGAGAAGGTCGATTGCCGCGGACTGCATGTGCTTCCCGGTGTGATCGATACACAGGTCCATTTCCGCGAGCCCGGCCTGGAGCACAAGGAAGATCTGGAAAGCGGATCACGCGGCGCCGTCATGGGCGGGGTCACCGCGGTGTTTGAAATGCCGAACACCGATCCGTTGACCACGAGCGCCGCCGCCCTGGCCGACAAGGTCGGACGCGCGCGGGGTCGCATGCATTGCGACTTCGCCTTCTTCGTCGGCGGCACGCACGAGAACGTCAACGAGCTTCCTGAACTGGAGCGTTTGCCGGGAGCGGCCGGCGTCAAGGTCTTCATCGGCTCATCGACCGGCAAGCTGCTCGTGCCGGACGACGAGGGGATACGCGCGATTTTGAAGGTCATTCGCCGCCGCGCGTCGTTTCACTGCGAAGATGAAAAACGATTGGAGGAGCGCAAGAAGTTGCGCGTCGAAGGCGATCCGCGATCGCATCCCGTTTGGCGCGATGAGACGGCGGCACTGCTCGCGACCCAACGCTTGGTCGGGATCGCGCACGAGACCGGCAAGCAAGTTCACGTCCTGCACGTGACCACGGCAGAGGAGATCGACTTCCTCGCCGGACACAAGGACGTCGCGAGTGTCGAGGTGACGCCGCACCATCTCACGATGGCGGCGCCCGATTGCTACGATCGCCTTGGCACGCGAGCGCAAATGAACCCGCCGGTGCGCGATGGCCGTCATCGCGAAGCGCTCTGGAGCGGGATCGCGAGTGGTGTCGTCGATATCCTGGGCTCCGACCACGCGCCGCACACGCTTTCCGAGAAGGCAAAGACTTATCCGGCGAGTCCATCGGGTATGACCGGTGTGCAGACGCTCGTTCCGCTCATGCTCGATCACGTGAACGCTAAACGACTGACGCTTGAGCGTTTTGTCGAGTTGTCGAGCACCACGCCCGCGCGACTGTTCTCGATCGCCGGCAAAGGAAGCATCATCGTCGGCAACGATGCCGACTTCACCGTTGTCGATCTCAAGCGAAAGCAGACGATCCGCAATGACTGGATCGCTTCAAAAAGCGGCTGGACGCCCTACGACGGAGTCGAGGTGACCGGTTGGCCGCTGGGTACGTTCGTGCGCGGAGCGAAAGTGATGTGGGACGGCGAACTGACGGCGCCTTCAACCGGCGCCCCGGTCCGCTTCAATAGCTAGTCCCCGGCCACGAAGAAGTGCCACACGCCGTCGGGCGCAATGCCGACGCGGAAAAAGATATAGGCGCCGAAGTCCAGCATCTCGCGCCAGTCGCTTCCGGTGACGAGACGGAACAGGTCGACCTTCTGCTCGGCGGACAACTGCTTCAGCGGCATGCTGTAGAAGTAAGGCCACACGTACATTTCCTGCGGCGTCCCCTTGTCGAGGTGGACGAACGGCATTTCCAGGATTTCGACGAGGATCGAGAGCGCCTCGACCCCTTCGCTGTCCGGATAGCTCGATTTCCAGAACTCAACCGGGTTTTTTTCGCCGCCAAACGAGAACACCGGCATCATTTCGTTCGCCTGCATTGCCGTCTGTACCTTGGTGAGGTCGCCGCTCTTTGCCGCGTCCAGGATTCGCGTGCGGGTCTGGCGGACTTTGTCCGGCAGCTTCGAGAGATCGCTGATCGGCTCGGGGAGGGCGGCCGGCGTGCCGCTCTTTCCCGCATTTGGCTTACCGGGAGCCGCACCCTTTGGGCTGACCTGCTCGGTCTTCACTGAGCCTTGCGCCAGCACGGGCGCGGCGAGGGCGAACGCCAGCACGACGGCAATCGGACCCGACAGTCTGATCATGGCGGTCCCCAAGGGCGCCAAGGAAGCCTACCCGAGTACGCAAGCTCGCGCGAGCGAGTTGAATCTTCCTCTGAGCTGGCGTTCGCCCGAAGCTTGAGTTGCCCGCTTTTCGCGCAGCGCTTTTATCCGCTTGAAGCGACTCAAGATTTTCACCGCCCGGAGCGGACGCATGCGCGTGCGGAAGATCCGCTCACACGGCGGAGAAGGCGACGCTACGAAATGTGATGAAGCGCGAGCGCGCTACTGGCGGCTTGGCGGAACCGAGAACTCCCCGCGACGGATGCGGTCCCCGAGGCCCTCGGCGAAACGGGCGGTGACTTCTTCGCCGTACGTCGAAATGAGCTCGTGCATCGCCGTGAAAAGCGCGACCTGCGCGAGGCAGTCGCCATCGATCCCTTCGAGGCGGGCCTCTTCCCAAGCCTCGGAAAGATAGGCGAGCGCCGCCCGGCGTTCGCCTTCGGACTCGGCAACAGCTTCGTCGCTGGATGGTTTATGCAGCGAAATCGCGCGCAAAGGGGAGGCTCCGCGGTCGGGGCGGCGATCGAGTTGGATCACATTATCGGGAAGGCCCTGTCGGGTCGCGCGCCACCTTTCGAGAAGGTTAACGCGATCCCCAAAGTGCGATCAGTTCCCGTACCGCGTCGCGATTTCGCGCGAGAGCTTCGCGCCCTCGTCGAGATAGCGGCGGATGGCGACGCCGGCCGCCGGCGTGCAGGTCCGGTAGGTTTGCTCATAGGCGACGTACGACCGGTTGAAGCTCGGCGATCATCCGGTCGCGGCGCTCCGGGGGCGCCTGCTCGGTTTCAATCAGCCCCTGCATTTCGTTGCGCCAGCGGCTGCCGTCCTGGGATCCGCATAACGGTCGCAAGAAGTGCAGTGCGCCGAGGATCTCCGCGAGCCGCGACATCTCCTGCTCGTAGGCCGGCGGTGTTTCGGTGACCTTCGCCTTCTGGTCCGGGGCCGGCAGGCGAGCCGGAATCGCCCCGGGTTGAGGCGCCGCCTTCTGTGCCGGGGGTGGTGGCGGAGCCAGGCGCGGCGGCCCGAGAATCATGCGGAAGAAATCCCCCTGCGCGTGCGCTGGCGTCACGGAACCAGCGAACGCGAGCGCAAGAACAGCGAGCGCGATGAACCGAGCCATATTCAGCAAACCTCGCGCGGCCATATGCCCCCGATCGAAGGCGCAAGCAAGGCAGGCGCTAGAGCAGTCGCCGCGCATTGCTAACGATTTCGGCCAATCCCTCCGTCGTCTCGAACTTCGAGAGAGCATCAGGATCGATCCATTCGACTGTGCTCAATTCGGATCCTGCGGTTCCCGCGCCGGCACGCCAGCGGGCCGCAAAGGCGAGGATCACAAAATGCGATTGAGGCGTTCCTTGGTCCCGCAGCACCATTTCCCGATAACCGGCAAAGCCAATGATCTCGGATTCCACTCCGGTTTCCTCGAGCAGCTCGCGCCGCGCGGCATCGGCCGCCCTCTCGCCCAATTCAATTCGGCCGCCGGGAAGCGTCCAGAGTTGCGGCGGATTCGCGCGCCGCACGAGTAGCAGCCGCCCTTCGCGGAAACAGGCGGCACTCGCAGCAAGGACCGGTCGATTTGTGCTATCGCGCATGACTGACCGGACACACATATCACCTTCCATGTGCGGGCGCTTTGTCATCACCTCGGCTCCGGACGCCATCCGGCGGTTACTCCGTTACGAAGAGCAGCCGAACTTTCCGCCCCGGTACAATGTCGCCCCGACGCAGCCCATTCCGATTGTGAAACTGAACCATGGCGCGCGTCACTTCGCGCTGGCGCGGTGGGGTCTTATTCCGGCGTCTACGAAGGATGCGAAACGCGCTCCGCTGCTGATCAATGCTCGGCTGGAAGGCATCAACACGACACGCGCGTTCCGCGCCGCGATGCAAAGCAGACGCTGCCTGATTCCGACGGACGGCTTTTATGAATGGAAAAAGGACGGGAAGGAGAGGCGGCCCTTCTTCTTTCGTTCACGCGACGGAGAACCGTTCGCCTTTGCGGGCCTGTGGGACGCCTGGACCGATCCTGACGGCAACGCTGTTGAAAGTGCAACGATCATCACTTGCGCCGCGAACGAACAGGTGGCCGCGATTCACGACCGTATGCCTGTGGTCGTTCCGCCGGCGCATCACGATGCCTGGCTGGACGCAGTGAAGATCAACGCCACCGAGGCGGCCGCGCTCGTGGGTCCCGCGCCGAACGATTTCCTGGAGGCGTACGAGGTCTCGCCTCGCGTCAACAGCTACCAGAACGATGGGCCCGAAAACGTAGCGCCCGCGGCGGGCGGCTAGAGGACCTTGCCGGGGTTCAGAATCCCCTTTGGATCGAGCAACTGCTTGATCGACCGCATGAGCTCAAGCTCGACGGGATCCTTCACGCCCGGCAGGAGTTCGCGCTTCATGAAGCCGATCCCGTGCTCCGCCGAGATCGATCCGTGGTGCTTTGCAACGAGCTCATAGACCGCCGCATTGACTGCGTCCGTGTTCGCGAGGAAGGCAGCGCGATCGATGCCTTCGGGCTTGCAAACCGCGTAGTGGATATTGCCGTCACCGAGATGCCCGAACGGGAGCGGTCTCGCTCCGGGCACGATCTTGAGCACCGCCTTGCTTGCCTCGTCGAGGAACGCGGGCACGGCTGCAACCGGCACGGAGATGTCGTGAGCGATCGAGCCGCCCGCGCCGCGTTGTGCGTCGGGCAGGATCAGGCGCAAGTGCCAAAAAGCGCGAGCTTGCTCCAGGCTCGCTGCGATCGTCGCGTCGCCAATGACCCCGCTCTCGCTCGCGGCCTCGAGGATTTCCTCCATGGTTTCGCGCAAGCCCTCACGAGCGGGGGAAGAGAGTTCGATCAGCACGTACCAGGGGTGGGGCGTCCGGAGCGGCTCGCGCGCGCCGGGCGGATGCTTCACCGCAAATTCGATGCCCATCCGCGTCATCAGCTCGAAGCTGGTCACGGCGTTGCCGGCGCGCGCTTGCGCGATCTTCAGCAATTCAAGGGCCGCTTCGGGTGAGGCGACTCCAGCGAAAGCTGTTTCCATCGAGCGCGGCGCAGGAAAAAGCTTCACCACGGCTGCGGTGATGATTCCGAGCGTCCCTTCCGCGCCGACGAAAAGGTGGCGCAGGTCGTAGCCGGTGTTGTCCTTCTTGAGCTTTCGCAGACCGTTCCAGATACGACCGTCGGCGAGCACGACTTCCAGACCGAGCACGAGATCGCGCGCAACACCGAACGTGAGCGCGTTGGTCCCGCCTGCGTTCGTCGAAAGATTTCCGCCGATCGTGCAGGAGCCTTCCGCGCCGAGCGAAAGAGGAAACAGCCGCTCGTGCTTTTTTGCCTCTTCTTGTGCGCGCTGCAGGATCACGCCCGCTTCACACGTCATCGAGTTGGTGGCGAGATCGACCTCGCGAATTTTGTCGAGCCGGCCCGTGGAAAGCACGAGGGCGTTCTCGTCGAACGGAACCTGCCCGCCCGACAGACCGGTGTTCCCGCCTTGCGGCACGATCGGCGTGCCCGTCTCGTTCGCGAGCCTAAGAATTTGCGAAATCTCTTTGACCGATCCCGGCCGCAACACGGCCGCCGCGCGCCCTTCGTAGAGGTCGCGCCGTTCATGCAAGTAGGGCGCGATGTCCGCCGGATCGCGGAGTGCATACTTCTCTCCGACGATCTTCGCGAACCGATCGACAGGCGTCGCGGGCTTTCCTGCGGGCTTGTTCATGGAACGGCTTATATCAGGTTGAACGCGGGGCTGCCGCGCGCATCAGACGATCGCGGATCGCTTCCCCGAGCCCATTCGCGGGGATCGGGGCAACCGCAATGCTTGCGGTATTTGTCGCGTCCAGCGCACGCAGATGTGCGAACAGGTTTGCCGCCGCTTCGATGAGATCGCCCTTGGGCGAAAGATCCAGCACCTGGCTCGCCCGCTCGGCGCCCGCGGGCTGCGTCGGACCGAAGGCGAGCAGCGCTTCTCCCGGCTCCACCTCCATGACATCGAGCCGCAGACGCGCGCGCGTTGCATAGTGGGAAGGAAGGCGACCGGGTGAAACGGGGTTCTCGCCGCGCCGCGCCGACGCGTTTTCCAGCGAGCCGCCAAGCACACCTTCAATGGCTTCGCGTGCGATCGCGCCCGGCCGAAGCAACGTGGCCTTCGTCCCGGTGCAATCGATAATCGTAAACTCCAGTCCAAGCGGAGTCGGCCCGCCGTCGAGCACGATGTCGACGCGGCCGCCGAGATCCGTCAGCACGTGATCGGCTCGAGTCGGCGATACATGGCCCGAGCGGTTCGCGCTCGGAGCCACGACCGGCCTGCCGACCGCTCTTAACAGCGGCTGCGCAACCGGATGCGCGGGCATCCGCAACGCGACCGTGTCGAGACCCGCCCGTGCAAGTTCGCACACCGGGCAGTCCGGCGCGGTCGGAACGACTAATGTCAGCGGACCCGGCCAGAACTTCTTCGCGAGCCGGACGGCGAATTCGCTCAGCCGTCCAGCCGCACGCGCGGCGTCGATGTCCGCCACGTGCGCGATCAGCGGATTAAACGCGGGCCGCTCCTTCGCCTCGTAAAGTCGTGCAACGGCACGGGCGTCGCTGGCATCGGCGCCGAGGCCGTAGACCGTCTCGGTCGGAAACGCGACGAGCCCGCCCGCGGAAAGCAAGCGCGCGGCTTCAGCGATTCCGGCGGCGTTCGCCGGAAGCACGCGCGTGCTGCGCTTTTCGCCTGGGACGCTCGTATTCACGTTGACGGTTCCGATGGGCGCGGCCACTGTCGGCCGAACCAAGGGTGGGCGGTAGGTCCTGGCGCGGCTTCGGTCAAGCGCGGGCCACCCCCTCGAAGCGGAGACAGCCATGCCTTATCGCGCGCCGGTCGCAGAGACGATGTTCTTCATCGACCACTGCACGAGCCTCAAAGCGCTCGCGGGCAAAGGCGAGCTGGCCGACGTTTCGATCGAACTCGTCGCGCAGGTGCTGGAGGAGGCGGGAAAGTTCGCGAGCGAGAAGATCGCGCCGCTGAACCGTACCGGCGACAAGGAGGGCACGCCGTTCGCGAACGGCGTCGTCACGATGCCGAAAGGCTGGAAAGAGGTCTATCGCGCGTGGGCCGAGGCCGGCTGGAACGCCTTGCCGGGGCCGGTTGAATACGGCGGGCAGGGGCTTCCCTCACTCGTGAACATGTCCTGCGTCGAGTACTGGCACTCGGCGGCGATGGCTTTCGGTGTCGGACCGATGCTCACTCAGGCTGCGATCGAAGCCATGGACGCGCATGCGAGCGACGAGCTGAAGGAGCGCTATCTGCGCAAGCTCGTGTCCGGCGAATGGATGGGCACGATGCAGCTCACCGAGCCCCAGTCGGGATCCGATCTCTCCGGACTGCGTACGCGCGCCGATCGCGCCAAGGACGGCACCTACCGGATCAAAGGCCAGAAGATCTTCATTACCTACGGCGAGCACGACCTCACCTCGAACATCATCCATTTCGTGCTTGCGCGTTTGCCCGATGCGCCTCCAGGTACGAAGGGAATCTCGCTCTTCCTCGTGCCGAAGTTTCTCGTGAAGGACGACGGCTCGCTCGGGCCCCGCAACGACCTGCGTTGCGGCTCGCTCGAGCACAAGCTCGGCATTCATGCATCACCGACTTGCGTGATGCTCTACGGCGAGAATGAGGGTGCCGTCGGTTATCTCATCGGCGAGGAGAACAAGGGTCTCGCGTGCATGTTCACCATGATGAACCTCGCGCGGCTCGCCGTCGGCGTCGAAGGCGTCGCCGTCGCCGAAGCCGCGTACCAGCACGCGCTCGCCTACGCGCAGGAACGTCGGCAGGGGCGCGCCAACGGCAAGGAGATGAGCCCGATCATCGCGCACCCGGACGTGAAGCGTATGCTGCTCACGATGCGCGCACTCACGGCAGCCTCGCGCGCGATCTGTCTCAAGAACGCGGACGCGATCGACCGCTCGCGTCATCACGCCGACAAGGCGGAGCGTGCAAACGCGCAGGAAGAGGCAAACTTGCTGACGCCGGTTGCCAAGGCGTTCTCGACGGACAGCGGCATTGAAGTGGCGTCGCTCGGCGTGCAGGTGCACGGCGGCATGGGTTTTATCGAGGAAACCGGGGCCGCGCAGTACTACCGTGATGCCCGCATAACGGCGATCTACGAAGGCACGAACGGTATTCAGGCGATCGATCTGGTCACCCGCAAGATCGGCCAGGCGGGTGGCGAGACTTTGCGGCGTGTGCTCGGCGGTTATCGCGCGATCGCACGTCGCGTCTCCGAACTGAACGATCCCGCTTTCGGTGCGACTGCGGCGCGGCTTGCCGACGCCATCGCAGCGGTCGAACGTGCCTCGAAGCACCTGCTCGGCGAGATCGGGAGCAAACCGGATTCGGCATTGGCGGGCGCGACGCCCTATCAGCGTCTGTTCGGACTGACCGCTGGCGCTGCGTACCTCGCCGAAATGGCGCTCGCCGCCGACGCCATGGGTAAAACGAATCCAGCAAACGCCGCACGGATCGCGACCGCGCGCTTCTATGCAGAAAATCTGCTGCCCGTGGTCACCGGGCTGGAGCACTCCATCATTTCGGGTGCCGACTCTGTGATGCAGTCGGAGGCCGCACTCGTGGCCTGAGTTGCGCCAAGTGAATCACGATGCGCGCTTATTCGACAATCGTGCGACCGCTCGCGTTCCGGCTTGATCCGGAACGCGCGCATCGTCTCGCTTTGCGCGCCGGTGGGATGGCTCGATTCGCAGCACCGGCGTTGCGAGCGATTTACAGCGTAACCGATCCACGTCTTGCGACGAATGTGGCCGGGATCCGCTTCGAGACACCGATCGGCCTTTCCGCCGGCTTCGACAAGAGTGGCGAGGCGATCGAGACCTTGGCGGCGCTCGGCTTTGGCTTCGTTGAGATCGGTTCGGTCTCGATCGATCCGTCCGGCGGCAATCCCAGGCCGCGCCTGTTTCGTCTGCCCGAGGACCGCGCCATCGTGGTCGCCTATGGCGTACCGAATGACGGTGCGCGCGCCGTCGCCGGGCGCCTCTCCGGCATGCGACTTCCGGTCCCCTTGGGCATCAATATTGTGAAAACCAATCGCGGGAGCGCTGCTCCACCCGAAGGCGCCGATCAGATCATCGGCGAGTATGTCGATGCCGCACGTGCCCTGGAATCGCACGCCGACTACCTGACGTTCAATCTCAGTTGTCCAAACACCCACGACGGTCGCGACTTCTTTGCGGATCGCGGCCATCTCGATGCATCGCTGGCGGCTATCGGCGAGGTCGGATTGAGGAAGCCGGTATTCCTGAAAGTCTCGCCGCTCGGCGGCGTGCCGATGATCGAGCAAGTGTTGCTGGCCGCGGCCCCGCATTCTTTCATTTCAGGTTTCATGTTCAATCTGCCGAGCGAAAAGCCAAAGTTTCTTCGCTCGCGGCCGGAGGTCTGGCACGCGATGCCGGGCGCGGTTTCCGGGCCGCCGGCGGCGGCGCTGCTCGATGCGTGCCTGCGGGAGATGTGGCGACGGATCGATCGCTCCCGATATGCGCTGATGGCATCGGGCGGAGTGTTCACGGCGGAAGACGCCTATGCGAAGATCAAGATGGGTGCCTCGCTTGTGCAATTGTTGACCGCGCTCGTCTACGAGGGTCCGGGGGTCGTGCGCCGGATCACGCACGGGTTGGCCGATTTGCTGCAGCGCGACGGGTTCAAAAACGTTGCCGACGCCGTCGGCGTGGAGGCCAACTGATGTCGCTTCAGGGAAAGACCCTCTTTATCACCGGCGCGTCGCGCGGCATCGGTCTCGCGATCGCGCTCCGCGCCGCGCGCGACGGTGCAAACGTTGCGATCGCGGCGAAAACTGACAAGCCGCACCCAAAGCTTCAGGGCACCATTCACACGGCCGCCGAAGAGATCGAGAAGGCCGGCGGGAAAGCGCTCCCGATTGCCTGTGACATCCGCGAGGAAACGCAAGTCGCAGGTGCGATCGAGCAGGCCGCATCCCGCTTCGGCGGCATCGACATCGTCGTGAACAATGCAAGCGCGATCCAGCTCACGCGCACGCCCGACACGGACATGAAGCGGTTCGATCTGATGCACCAGGTCAACACGCGCGGAACGTTCATGGTGTCCAAGTACGCCATCCCGCACCTGTTGCGCGCGCAAAACCCGCACATCCTGGCGATCTCGCCGCCGCTCGACATGAAGGAAAAATGGTTTGCTCCGCATGTCGCCTACACGATGGCCAAATTCGGAATGAGCATCGTGATGCTGGGTCTCGCCGGCGAACTGCGCTCGAAGGGCGTTGCCGCGAACGCGCTTTGGCCGCGCACGACGATCGCGACTGCGGCGATTCAGAATTTGCTCGGCGGTGATCGGGTCATGCGAATGAGCCGGAAGCCCGACATCATCGCCGAGGCCGCGCACCGGATCTTTCAGAAGCCGTCCCGGGAGTTCACCGGCAATTTTCTGATCGACGACAACTTTCTCGCCGCCGAAGGCGTGACTGATTTCGATCAGTATCGCGTTGATCCGAACGAGGCGCTCGCGCCTGATTTCTTCGTGCCGGAGGAAATCGCCCCGCCGCCGTCCGTTCGGCTGGGGGCGGCGAAGGGCTAGCGGCGGAAGGTATCGCCGGAAAGTTGCGCCTGCATCTCCGGAGTCCGGCACTCGGGCGCGAACATGATCGCGTCGCCGAGGCGGCGGCAGAACACCTTCAGCACCTGAAATTCGACGACAGGTGAAAGCCGGCTGACGACTTCCTGGTAGCCCGACGCGTTCAGGTGCCCGATGATGTCCCAGAACAGCCGGTAACCCGGTTTCTTCACGCCATCCACTGCGACGCCGTCGAAGAAGTCGGGATAGTAGGTTGCCCCGTGCGTGGCTGCGATGTCGGAAAAGTCCCGCGTGTGAAATCCGGCGAGGATGACTTCCACCCCGCGCCCTCGCAGACGGCTAACGATCTCGTCGAGATTGCGCCGGGTTGTGTAGGTTTGAAATCCGAAGCGAAGGTCGTTGCGTCCGAGGAACACGATCGCGATGTCGGTGCCGTCCGGAAGCGCGGCCTCGAGGCGGCGGAGCGCGCCGCTCGTGGTGTCGCCTGAGACGCCTGCGTTGACGACCTCGACGTCATAGCCGCGCGTCTGCAACGCGCGCTCGAGCTGCGTGGGATACTTGTTCGGTTGGGAGACGCCGAAGCCCGCAGTGTTGCTGTCGCCGATCGCGACGATACGAATGGTATCGGCGTCAGCGGCGTTAGCTGAAAGCAGGAGAGTTAGCGCCAAAACGGCGCCGGGAAGCGGTCGCATCGCAATACTCCGTACTAGTCCGCCCCCGAGGCTCGCGCAACATGCTTAACGAAACCCTGCAGCACTGCGCCAAGCTCGAATTGGCGCGGATTCACTCGAACAACTGGGCGCCATTAGGGGCGGGACCGGGCGTCGTCACGGCGAAAATCTGATGGCCGCGTGGCACTTATCCCCGATTTGTGAGGCGCCGGTGTCTCGCGTAGCCTGCATGACGGACGGGAATGATGACCACCCTCTTGCTGAGCCACGACTCGGGCCTCCAGCACGCAACGCCGGCCGGCCACCCGGAGCGGCCCGACCGCCTGCGCGCGATCAACGCGGTCCTGGAGGAGGAACAGTTCGCGGATCTCGCCCGGGAACCTGCTCCGGAGGGCGAATTTGAGGCCATCACCCGCGTCCATCCGATGGTTTACGTCGAGGCCATGCGGGCGGCGGTGCCGAAGCAGGGGTTGGCCCGCATCGACGCAGACACGGCCCTGTCATCGACCAGCTGGGAACCGATTCTTCGCGCCGTCGGCGGCGCGGTACTCGCGGTCGACGAAGTGATGAACGGACACGCAGACAACGCATTCGTTGCAATGCGCCCGCCCGGCCACCACGCCGAAACCGCAACGGCGATGGGGTTTTGTTTTTTCAACAACGCCGCGATCGCCGCGCGTCACGCACAGAAGCATTATGGGGCAGAACGCGTCGCAATCATCGACTTCGACGTTCATCACGGTAACGGCTCGCAGGAAATCTTTTGGTCGGATGCGAGCGTCATGTACTGCTCGACGCATGAGATGCCGCTCTATCCCGGCACGGGCGCGCGTTCCGAGCGCGGCGAACACGACAATGTCGTCAATGTCCCAATGGCCGCCGGCAGTGGCGGCGCGGAATTCCGCGCGGCGGTCGAAGCCGCGATATTACCTCGAGTTGATTCTTTCCGTCCGGATCTCGTCGTCATCTCCGCGGGATTCGACGCGCACATGCGCGACCCGCTCGCGAACATCAATCTGACGGAGGGCGACTACACCTGGGTTACGCAGAAACTGATGGAAGTTGCGGACAAGCACGCCCAGGGCCGTGTCGTTTCGGTATTGGAAGGCGGTTACGATTTGCAGGGCTTGTCGCAGTCCGTTGCCGCACACGTAAAGGCGTTGATGCGCGGATGAATATCTTCGTGCTAGGAAGCGCCGATGGCTAAGGACGCTAAAGA
Organism: uncultured Alphaproteobacteria bacterium; assembly: GCA_963711595.1. Lineage (GTDB taxonomy): Bacteria > Pseudomonadota > Alphaproteobacteria > Rhizobiales > Xanthobacteraceae > JAUSIF01. Next base: position 527,151 of record CAVQER010000001.1, on the reverse strand, counting down.
CGCGAACGGTGACGTCGCCGCACTGCCCTTTGAGAAGGCGCTTGCCGAACTGGAATCGATCGTGGGACGACTCGAGGCGGGGGATGTCGCGCTCGAGGAGTCGATCCGCATCTACGAACGCGGTGAGGCGTTGAAGCGGCGCTGCGAGACGCTGTTGCGCGAGGCTGAGGCGAGGGTCGAAAAGATCACGCGCGACGCCGCGGGCCGGCCGACCGGCACAGAGCCGCTGGACGGCAACTGACGTCACGGTCTCGTGGCTTGGCCGTATGTGGTGGCGCGCCTATATGAACTCGACAATCTGTGCTGAGGACCGGTTATGAGCTTCTTTCCCGGCAAGGATCCATCGGCGGGTGACAAATTCGCATGCGAAGCGCTCGAACTCGTCATCGTCCCGCGCAGCGTCGACCTCGACGATTTCGCCGTACGCCGCGCGCTTCCGCACTCGACGCGTCGCACGGTCGGCCCATACGTCTTCTTTGATCACTTCGGGCCCGCGGAGTTTCGATCGGGCAAAGGCCTGGACGTGCGTCCGCATCCGCACATCGGCCTATCGACTCTGACCTATCTCTATGACGGCGAGATTATCCATCGGGACACGCTCGGCGTGAACGCCGCAATTCATCCGGGTGAAGTGAACTGGATGACCGCGGGCCGCGGAATTGTACATTCGGAACGCACTGCCCCGGAGCGACGGTTGGATGGCGAGCCGCTCCACGGTCTCCAGCTTTGGATCGCGATGATGTCGAAGGACGAGGAGATCGATCCGAGCTTTGCGCATCTCGGCGGTAACGAACTGCCGGTTGTGAACGGCGAGGGGAAGACGGTGCGCATAGTCGCCGGCAAGATGTTCGGAGCGGCCTCGACCCTCAAGACAACTTCGGAAACGATCTTTGCAGACATCTCGCTCGAGGCCGGCGCGGCGATGCCGCTCGACGCCGACTACGAGGAACGCGCGGTCTATGTGAGTTCCGGCGAAATCGACATCTCGGGCGATCGTTTCGACACCGGCCGGCTATTGATTTTTCGGCCTGGGGACCGCGTGACGGTAAAAGCGGTGAAGCCGAGCCGCATCGCTGTCGTCGGCGGCGCGCCGCTCGATGGACCTCGTTACGTCTGGTGGAACTTCGTTTCCTCGCGCAAGGATCGCATCGACCAGGCGAAGGAAGAATGGAAGCAGGGACACTTCGGTAAGGTCCCGGGTGATGAAATCGACTTCATTCCGCTACCCGAGAATCGCCCATACACGGCCGGCTGACCGCGACCGAACGTCGGATTGCCGGTCACCCGGCACTGGTATAACCCTCGCATTGAGGCTTTGGCGCGTTTGAGCAGCGCTGAGGAGGACCGCTTTGGCGGAGCACTCGACCACTCCACTGCTCGACATGATCCGCCTGCCGCACGACTTGCGGCAGCTGCAGCCCGAGATGCTGCGCCAGGTGGCGGACGAATTGCGTCGCGAGACGATCGATGCGGTGTCGATGACAGGCGGACACCTCGGCGCCGGACTCGGCGTTATCGAACTCACGGTCGCGCTGCACTACCTGTTTGACACGCCCAACGACAAGATCATCTGGGACGTGGGCCATCAGGCCTACCCGCACAAGATTCTCACGGGCCGTCGCGACCGGATCCGCACGCTCCGCCAGGGCGGCGGTCTTTCCGGTTTTACGCGCCGAGCTGAAAGTGAGTACGACCCCTTCGGCGCGGCTCACGCGTCGACCTCGATTTCCGCTGGCCTCGGTATGGCAGTGGCCCGCGATCTTGCGGGAGAGGATTTTCACGTTGTCTGCGTGATTGGCGACGGCGCCATGTCCGCGGGCATGGCCTACGAGGCGATGAACAACGCCGGCGCAATGGGAAAGCGCGTGATTGTCGTTCTCAATGACAACGATATGTCGATAGCGCCGCCAGTCGGCGCGATGTCTGCTTATCTTGCGCGTCGCTTGTCGGGCCGCACCTACTCGCGGATGCGCGATCTGTGGGAATGGACCGCGAAGAGAATTCCGCAACGGCTCGCAAAATCGCTGCACCGCGCCTTCGGTCACTCCCTCGGATTGATCACTGGCGGCACCTTGTTCGAAGAGCTCGGCTTCGAATACGTCGGCCCAATCGACGGGCACAATCTGGATCACCTGCTGCCCGTATTGCGCAACGTGCGCGACAACGAGCGCGGCCCGACGCTCGTTCACATCGTGACGCAGAAAGGGAAGGGCTACCCCCCTGCCGAGGCTTCGATCGACAAGTACCACGGCGTAGTCAAGTTCGATGTGGCGACCGGCGCGCAGGCCAAGGGCAAAGGGTCGGCGCCGTCCTACACGAAAGTGTTTGGCGAGAGTCTGGTCAAGGAAGCGCGCAAGGATAAGAAGATAGTTGCGATCACGGCTGCAATGCCCTCGGGAACGGGCCTGGATATATTCGCACGCGAGTTTCCCGAACGTTGCTTCGATGTCGGCATCGCCGAACAACACGCGGTGACGTTCGCAGCCGGTCTTGCCGCCGAAGGGTACAAGCCGTTCGCCGCCATCTATTCGACCTTTCTGCAGCGCGCCTACGACCAGGTTGTACACGATGTGGCGATTCAAAAGTTGCCCGTCCGCTTTGCGATCGACCGGGCGGGACTCGTCGGCGCCGACGGCCCGACGCATGCCGGCAGCTTCGATGTCGCGTATCTTGCCTGCTTGCCGGGTTTCGTAGTGATGGCCGCGGCGGACGAGGTTGAACTCGTCCACATGGTCGCGACGGCGGCGGCGATCGACGATCGACCGTGTGCGTTCCGCTATCCGCGCGGTGAGGGGCTCGGTCTGCCGCTACCCGAGCAAGGCCGCCCGCTCGAAATCGGGCGCGGACGCGTACTCCGCGAGGGCAATTCGATCGCGATCCTCAATTTCGGTGCGCGCCTGGGCGAGTGCCTGAAGGCGGCTGACGATCTCGTGGCTCGCGGGGTAACGGCGACAATCGCCGATGCGCGGTTTGCCAAGCCGCTTGATCGCGAGCTCATCCTTCGTCTCGCGCGCGAGCACGAGGTGCTGATGACGATCGAGGAGGGCTCGGTCGGAGGGTTCGCGAGCCATGTGCTCGAGCTTCTTGCCGGCGAAGGTTTGCTCGATCGTGGCCTGAAATTCCGGCCGCTCGTGTTGCCGGACCTCTTCATCGAGCACGATTCGCCCGCGAACATGTACGCTGCCGTCGCGCTGGACGCGCCAGGGATTGCGGCCGCGGCACTCACCGCGCTCAAGAAAGAACGAATTCCGCTCGCCGGCGAGATCGAGCCCGGTAAGCGGCTAGCCTGAGGATTGACCGCACGCTCGCTCGAGCGCGTCGGCCGCTTGACGTCCGCTTGCAGCCGGCAGCGTACGCTTGCGACCCGGAACTTCCAGCACCATCGAATCGCCGGTCTTGAACAGGGCAAACAGCTTGGCATCGAGCTTCGTGGTGCCGCCGACGTCCACGTTTTCGTCCGCTTCGGCGGAAAACGCAGTCCCTGCCACTTCGAACTTGGCCTTTCCGTTGGTCAGACGGATCGCAGCGCCATCGCCCGGGCGAAGCCCACGCGATCCAACGTGCGAGACGACGCGCACCAGGCCACTACCTGGCTGACATGAAAAGGCGATGACTCGCTCCGCTGTTGCCGGCCCGCCGAACTCGAGCGAGGGCACGCCTGCGCTCCGAGTCATGCGCCAGCTCGGTAGAGCCTTCGGGGCAGCTACGGTTTTCTTCGCTGAACTGGGCTTCGCCTTTGCACCGCTTTGCTTTGAGGTGGCGCTTTGCTGCGCCCACGCCGGTGCGCTGAACGCGCAAAGTGCGGCGAGCAACAGGGCTGCGCTAAATGCGCGGCGCATGAACGTCCTCACGGGTAGCCGGAGTGGGGCACAGCGGGCCCCCGGCGCTTGGTAGCACCATCCGTGGGCCCCAACAATTCAGCAGGTCAATTTGTTCCTTCTTGGCTCGCAGCGGAGTGATGCCTAGTCTCGGCGCGACGGATCAATTCATGATGAATGCACGTATGCGAGCAGACCATTTGTTGGTAGCGCGGGGGCTGTTCGAAAGCCGAAGCAAAGCGCAAGCCGCGATCGGTGCCGGTCTCGTAACCGCCGACGGCGTCCGGGTACGGAAGGCGGCGCAGACGATTTCGGCGGGCGCGCTGCTCGAAGCCGAGCCTGCGCATCCTTACGTGTCGCGTGGTGGGTTGAAACTCGCAGCGGCACTCGCCTATTTCCGTATCGACCCTATCGACAGAGTCTGTCTCGACGTGGGTGCCTCGACCGGCGGATTCACCGACGTGCTTCTGCGCGGGGGCGCGCGGCGCGTTTACGCGGTCGACGTCGGGCGAGACCAACTGCATTCCTCGCTTCGTGGCCGTTCTGAAGTCGTCTCGCTCGAGAAGACCGATATCCGCAAGCTCGACCGCTCACAAATTGTGGGGGCCGTTGAAGTCATCGTCATCGACGTGAGCTTCATATCGCTGAAGAAAATTCTTGCTCCTGTGCTAGCTCTCGCTGGATCGGGCGCCGAGATGGTGGCTTTGATCAAGCCGCAATTCGAAGTGGGAAAGACGCTTGCGCGCAAAGGGGTCGTGCGCGATGTGAAGCTGCACCGTGCAGCTTGCGAAGAGATCATAGCATTCGTAGCGACACTCGGCTGGGACGTACTCGGTGTGATCGAATCACCTGTCGCTGGTGGCGATGGCAATCGGGAGTTTCTCCTAGGCGCTCGTCGGGTAAGTTCCTGATCCGCGGCGCTAATCCTGCGCACATTCCTGACACCGCGCTGTCACGAAAACACGTTTTCGTGCGTCGCACCCGAAACCGGCGCGCTTTCCTTTGCGGTGACAGCCCCTATGTTGCGCCCATGACGTTACCGAGGACCGAGATCGTCGGCGGTGTAACCCCGCCGACGGGCAGGGGAGTTTGGCGGACGGAGCTGACCGAGACGGTCAAGCTCTCGCTTCCGATTGCGCTCACCCAACTTGGTCAGATCGCCATGATGACGACTGACCTGGCGCTCGTCGGACGGCTCGGCGATACCGCGGTGGCCGCGGCGGCGCTCGCGCAGACCGTGCTGTTCATGGCGTTTGTGCTGGGCATGGGGCTCGTTTCGGCCGTTGCGCCGCTTGCTGCGCAGGCGTTCGGCGCACGCAGGCCGCGGCTGGTGCGCCGGTCGCTACGCGTCGGACTTTGGGCGGCGCTGATGCTCGGGATACCCCTCACAGTCCTGCAGATGTGGGGTGAACAGATCCTCCTCGCGCTCGGCCAGTCTCCCGATGCGACCGCGCATGCGCATCGATACTTGACGGGGCTCGCATGGAGTCTCGTTCCCGGCTGGTGGTTCATGGCCTTGCGAAATTTCATGGGCGCGGTGAACCGGCCGGAGCCGGCACTCTGGATCACGCTTGTGGCGATCCCCGTCAATTTTTTGCTCGCCTACGCATTGATTTTCGGAGCGTTCGGATTTCCCGAGCTCGACCTGCTCGGCGCCGGCGTCGCGACCACGATCGTCAATCTCGGCATGTGCGCGGCCGCGATCTGGGTCTGCTACGCGCGCGCCCCCTTCCGGAAGTACCGCGTGCTTGGACGCTTCTGGCGTGCGGACTGGCCGTTGTTCTGGCAGCTCGTCGTGATCGGCGCGCCCATCTCGGCTGCATTCCTGCTCGAGTACGGTCTTTTTGCCGGCGCTGCACTGCTGATGGGCCGGATCAGCACTGCGGCGCTTGCTGGCCATCAGATCGCACTGCAGACCGCGGCGATCATGTTCATGGTTCCGTTCGGAATTTCCATGGCGGCGACCGTTCGCGTGGGCCACGCCGTCGGTCGCGGCGACGCGCCGGGAACGAGAGTGGCTGGCTTCACCGCGATCGCCCTTGGTACGATCTTCATGGCCGTGATGACGCTGCTCGTCATCCTTATGAAGGATGTCATCCCCGCATGGTTCCTCGGTGAGGCCGTGGAGGGTGCTTCCGAAGCCGCGGCGCTCGCCTCGATGCTGCTTGCGCTGGGCGCGAGCTTCTTCGTGTTCGATGGGGTGCAGACCATAGGCTCAGGTGCATTGCGTGGACTGAATGACACGCGTGTCCCGCTCTTGTTCGCCGCTATCGGCTTCTGGCTCGTCGGCTTCTCGAGCGCTTACGCGTTGGGGTTCCCTTTCGGCTACGGCGCATTCGGAATTTGGATTGGACTCACGCTTGGACTTTTCGTGTATGCATCGCTCCTGATTTGGCGATTCCATCGGCTGACAGCGCGGCACTATCTGCCTGCGCTCTCCGGCGGGACGAAACGGGAGGGTGCGTCCTGGGCGGAAGACGCGAGAGAACGCGCGGCACTGCGCACTGCGGCGGAATAGCGCTGCCTTCAGGGCTTGGAGACGGGCAGCTGCGCCGGATATCGCCCTCGTCATGATGCAGGAAGCCAAGAAACAGCCCGAGCGCCAGATCGAGCGTCTCGCGGTGGAACACATGGGTCATCGCGGCGACGGCGTCGCGCCAACGCCGATCGGTCCGATCTTTATTCCGTATGCCTTGCCCGGCGAACGCGTTGAAGTGGAAATCAAGGGCGAGCGCGGCGAGATCATCTCGGTACTCGAGCCGAGCGCTGACCGCATCGAACCCATCTGTCCGCATTTTGGGACTTGCGGTGGATGCGCTGTCCAGCACTGGCAGTCGGACAAGTATCGCGAATGGAAGCGCGAGCTGGTCGCGAACGCGCTTGCGCAGGCTGGCGTCGAAGCACCGATCGATGAACTGATCGACGCGCACGGGGACGGTCGTCGCCGCGCGGTGCTTCATGCGCGGCGCGGCGGAAAGAAGATTCTGGTTGTGGGTTTCTCGGGCCGCCGATCGCATCACATCGTACCCATTGATCAGTGTCCGATTTTTGCGCCGCAGCTTGAACGGGCGATCGCGATCGCCTGGAAGCTCGCGGAGCCCCTCGATCCAGCGGGGAAACCGCTCGATATCCAGGTCACCGCAACCGATGGAGGGCTCGACGTCGATATCCGTGGTTCGGGGCCGCTGACGGCCGATACGATCGAGACGCTGGCCCGGATCGCGCGCGAGGAAAAAATTGCGCGGCTGACGCGCCACGGCGAACTCGTGGTTCGGCTGGCAGAGCCGATGATCAAGATCGGAAAGGCTGCAGTCGTCCCGCCGCCGGGCGCCTTCCTGCAGGCTACTGTCGCCGGGGAAATGGCGCTCGCCAGAATCGTATCCGAGGCTGTGGGCAACGCGCGGCGCGTCGCCGATCTATTCAGTGGAATCGGCACGTTCGCACTGCGGATGGCGGAGACCGCGCAGGTGCTCGCAGTCGATGACGACGCCGATGCGATTGCCGCGCTGAAGCGCGCCGCCGGCGCGCCCGGCCTGAAGCCGATCGACGCCCGAACGCGAGACCTCTTCCGCAGCCCGCTCACGGCGGGCGAGCTTGTCCCGTGCAAGGTTGTTGTTCTCGATCCGCCACGGCAAGGCGCCGAAGCGCAGGTGCGCGAACTCGCGATCTCGGGCGCGACGCGCATCGTCTATGTCTCGTGCAGTCCCGCGACGTTCGCGCGCGACGCAGCGATTCTGATCTCCGCCGGATTCAAGCTTGGCCGCGTCGTGCCGATCGACCAATTCCGTTATTCGGCGCACGTAGAACTGGTGGGAATTTTCGACCGCTAGGTTACTGGCCGCCGCCCCAGCGCCGTTGCCACATCTGCTCGCCGATCGTGCAAGACACGCGAGGCGGGCTTGCCGCGGGCTGCACCAGCTGCTCCGCGAATGCGTTCTTGCGCGGCATGACGCCTGCCACTTCAAGAATGAGCTTGTTGCGGATTGCGTCCGCGAACTGATGTCGCTCGCGCACAGGAACAAGAAAGGCGCCAGGCCCGCCGATCACGCAATCCTCGTAGTAAACGTCGAGTTCCGGCAGATCGATCATCGACGCGAGCGGCGTCTTCAGCATGATCGGCAAGCCGTTGATCGTGATTCCTTTGCGCAATACATCGTCGCGAGTCGGCTCGACGAGGTCGCCCTGGTTGTTCGTTCCGTCGCCGGAGACGTCGATCACGCGGCGGATGCCCTTGTAGTTCGTGCCGAACAACTCGGCGGAAAATTTCAGCGCACCCGAAATTGACGTCCGATACGCACGCCGGATCGGTGCGCCCCGAAGTTTTTCCGCATAGGCATCGGCGCTCGCCGGACTATCAATCAGCTGCCAGGGCACGACGATCTGTTGCTCGCCCGAGCCAGCCCATTCCACGTATGTCACGGCGATCCTGCCGAGCGGACCGCGTCGCAGGGCATCGATGAACTGTTCCGACGTGATCGCGAGGATGTAACCCTCGCGCTGCAAAGCGAGTTCGTCGTAATCCATGGAGTACGAGATATCGACGGCAAGCACGAGTTCAACGTCAACAGGCGGCCGCTCGTCAGCGGAATTCGCTGTTGCGCCCGAAAGCACTGCGAGCGCTGCGACACCCAACAAACCTGCAAGGCCCCGAATCATCGCCATCCCTCGGGTGACCGTCGGAAAATGTTGCCACGCTTTGCACGCCGCACCAAGGCGACAAAAAGGGTGGGGAGTGGATGGTTCCGGGCGTCAGCCTTCGATGGCCTCGGTGGAAGTGATCTCGATACCGAAACCGGCAAGGCCGACATAGGTGAGGGTGCTCGAGGTCAGCAGGCGGATCGAGGAGATGCCGATGTCGCGCAAGATCTGCGCCCCCAGCCCGATCTCCCGCCATTGACTGTCTCGCACGGTTTCTGCGCTTGGCTCGCCCGGCTTCAACACGGGCACACCGGCTGTACCGTCGCGCAGAAGCACCAGCACGCCGCGACCTTCGGCCTTGAAGCGAGCGAGCGAACCGTGAAACGCTTTCGCCTCACCGAACAGATCCCGCACGATGTCCGCACGATGCAATCGCACCGGAATGTTGTGTCCATCGCCGACCCGGCCGTGCACGAAGGCCATGTGATAGACCTGATCGAACGGCGTGACGTAGGCGTGTCCGGTTAGCTCGCCGATTTCACTTTGCACCGGAAACGTCGACACGCGCTCGACCAGCTTTTCGCGTGCTTGGCGCCACGAGATCAGATCCGCGATCGAAATCTGCAACAGCTTGTGTTGCTTCGCGAATGCGGCGACCTGCGGTCCGCGCATAACCGTCCCATCGTCGTTGACGAGTTCGGCAAGCACACCCACAGCGGGAAGTCGGGCAAGCCGGCAAAGATCGACGCAGGCTTCCGTATGCCCGGACCGCATAAGCACGCCGCCAGCGCGCGCGATCAACGGAAACACGTGACCCGGGCGAACGAAGTCAACCGCTCCCATGTTCGGGTTCGCGAGTGCGCGCACGGTATTGGTGCGCTCCTCGGCGGAAATGCCCGTGGTCAGGCCGTGTTGCACGTCGACCGAAACGGTGAATGCGGTGCCAAGCGGGGCGCTGTTTGCCGCCACCATCGGATCGAGATGTAGCCGACGCGCGTCTTCCGCGGTGAGCGGCGCGCAAACGATGCCGCTCGTGTGCCGCACGATAAAAGCCATCTTCTCAGGTGTGCAGAGCGAGGCGGCAACGAACAGATCGCCCTCGTTCTCGCGGTCGTAGTCGTCGGTGACAACGACGATCTCGCCTCGGGCAAATGCCTCGATGGCCATGCCGACGCTATGAATTTTCTCACTCATTACGTTCATAGTGCACTTATTTCTTTCCCTGAGGAAACGGCCACGCCGCACTCTCACCGACTTGCCCGCGGTGACGCAGAAAGTGATCGGCGATCACGCAAGCGACCATTGCTTCGCCGACCGGAACGGCGCGAATCCCGACGCACGGATCGTGACGGCCCTTGGTAGAGACGTCCGTCTCTTTTCCGTAGCGATCGACGGTCCGCCGCGGCGTGAGGATCGAAGAGGTAGGCTTCACCGCGAAGCGCACGACGACCGGCGCTCCAGTGGAGATACCGCCGAGAATTCCCCCGGCGTTGTTCGAGAGAAAGGTTGGCCGCCCCTCATTGCTGCCGCGCATCTCGTCGGCGTTTTCCTCACCCGACAGACGTGCTGCGGCGAAGCCGTTGCCAACTTCCACACCCTTCACGGCATTGATGCCCATGAGCGCGGCGGTGAGCTCGGCGTCGAGCTTGCCGTAGATTGGCGCGCCCAGTCCGGCTGGAACGTTTTCGGCGACCACTTCGATCACTGCGCCGACGGACGAACCCTTCTTCCGAACCGCCTCGATGTATGGTTCCATTTTGCTGGCGGCTTCGGCGTCCGGGCAGAAGAACGGATTGCGTCCGACTTCCTCCCAATCCCAGCGCTTCCGCTCGATACCGACTTCGCCCATCTGTACCAATGCGCCGCGTACTCGCATCTGCGGCACCACCTTGCGTGCGATAGCGCCGGCGGCCACGCGCGTCGCAGTTTCGCGTGCCGATGCGCGTCCGCTGCCGCGCGCGTCGCGCAGTCCATACTTCACATCATAGGTGTAGTCCGCATGCCCCGGCCGATAGAGATCGGCGATCGCGTCGTAGTCCTTGGAGCGGGCGTCCAAATTCTCGATCACTAAGGCGATCGGCGTTCCTGTTGTCAGTTCGCTTCCGCTCGCAGGGTCGATCATCGTGCCGGAAAGGATTTTCACCTGATCGGGCTCGCGCCTTTGCGTGACAAACTTGCTCTGGCCCGGACGGCGGCGGTCGAGATCGCGCTGGATGTCGGCGACGGTGAGAGGAATGCGCGGCGGGCAACCGTCGACCACGCAGCCGATCGCGATCCCGTGGCTTTCGCCGAACGTGGTCACGCGAAAAAGATGGCCGAACGTGTTGTGCGACATGAAGGCAGCCCGGCTAACGGGCGCCGGTTGTAGGAGTGCACGGTTCGAGGGTCAAACCGCGTTCGGCGCCACGGTTAGCGTGGCGTACCGATACCACTTCTTCGTAAATCAATCCTTGGGTGGCGGAAGGCGCGCCGGCGCGGCTTATTCTTCGCTCTTGCCAGGCGACATGTCCGGGGCATCCGGGTGCTTCATGCCGACGATGTGGTAGCCCGCGTCCACGTGATGCACTTCGCCCGTCACCCCGCGTCCGAGCTCGGAGAGCAGGTAGACCGCGGTGTCGCCAACCTCGTCGATCGTAACCGTGCGCCGCATCGGCGAGTTGTACTCGTTCCATTTCAGAATGTAGCGGAAGTCGCCGATGCCGGAAGCGGCGAGTGTCTTGATGGGCCCCGCCGAGATCGCGTTCACTCGGATGTTTTTCTGACCCAAGTCGGCGGCGAGGTAGCGCACGCTCGCCTCCAAGCCAGCCTTCGCGACTCCCATCACGTTGTAATGCGGCATCCATTTCTCGGCGCCGTAGTAGGTGAGCGTGAGCAACGATCCGCCGCCCGGCATTCGCTTCTCCGCGCGCTGCGCAAGCGCAGTGAAGGAGTAACAGGAGATCAAGAGCGTCTTCGAGAAATTGTCCGCGGTCGTATCGACGTAGCGGCCGTCGAGTTCTCCCTTGTCGGAAAACGCGATCGCGTGGACGACGAAGTCGAGTGCGCCGAGAGCGCGATCGGATTCAGCAAAAACGGCGTCGATGGTTTCCGGTTGCGTGACGTCGCAGTGACCGACGACTTTGGCGCCGATCTCAGCGGCGAGGGGCTCGACCCGCTTCTTCAGCGCGTCTCCCTGGTAGGTCAATCCAACGGTGGCCCCGGCGCCGGCACAGGCCTTGGCGATCCCCCACGCGATCGAGCGGTTGTTGGCGACCCCGAATACGAGGCCGCTTTTGCCCCGCATAAGCGCGCCGACTTCCGCCATCCGGACCTCCCGATCGACCAATTCAACGAGAGGCGCAGCTATCGCATGCGCCCAAAAGGGCAGCAAGCCATCGGAATAAGTGGGGGTCTACTCGCGTTCTATTGCTGGAGGACGCAGAATGCGTGGTCGATCCCTTCGATGGAGCCGGCCATGTCTTCGGTCCGCCGTGGTCTCGAGCCACTGATCCCCGCGTTGCGGCGATTTGCTCGTGCATTGTCGCGTGACGCGGAGACCGCTGACGACCTGGTGCAGGACACAATGGTTCGGGCGCTGCGTGCCGAGCATCTGTTTCATGGCGGAGACTTGCGAACGTGGCTATTCACGATCCTCCTCAATCTCGATCGCAACCGTCGTCGCGGCTTGTCGCGCCGTCCGACGCTCGCGGTGATCGAGGACGTGGATCCCGCCGCAGCGCCAGGATCGGACGGGACGGGGCGCGACATCGAGCGCGGGCTCACGTTGCTGCCGCCGGAGCAGCGCGAGGTACTTCTGCTCGTGACGCTCGAAGGGATGAGCTATCGGGAGGCCGCGGACGTTCAGGGCGTGCCGATCGGCACGATCATGTCGCGTCTGTCGCGCGCGCGCGCGGCACTTCGCGTGCATGTCGAAGGCGAAAGGCCGCAGCTGCGGAGCGTACGGTAAAAGCAACGAGACTGAATTAATGACCGACGCCTCCGTAACCGACGACGAGCTCCACGCCTACGTGGACGGAACGCTACCAGCCGACCGCACCGCGGCGGTCGAGCGCTATCTCGCGGCCAATCCGGACGCGGCAGCGCGCGTGATCGAATGGCGCGCGCAGAACTCGGCGATCCGTCAACGATGGGGTGAAGTAGCGGACGAGACGGTGCCGGAGCGTCTTCGGCTCGACAACGTGGTGATGCGTGCAAGCGGCTTGCGTCGCAAGGTTGCCGCCGCGGCGGTGATCGCCTTGTTCGTCGGCGCGGCTGCGGGCTGGTTCGCGCGCGACTATATCGGCGTCGAGGACGATCGTCAGATCGCACGCGCGCTCGCTGACGCCGCGATCGAAGCGCACCGCCTCTACATCAGCGAAGTGCGGCATCCAATCGAGGTGCGCGCCGACGAAGCGCATCTCCTTCCGTGGCTGTCACGGCGCGTCGGATCTCCCGTACGTGCGCCGGACCTTAACGCCGAAGGCTTGAAGCTCCTCGGTGGCCGTCTGTTGCCTGGATCGCGCGGCCCGACAGCGCTGATCATGTACGAAGGAACGGGCGGCGAACGTGTGACCATCACCGCCGCGCGCGCACCACGGGACACCCAGACAGCGTTCAAGTGGCGGCAGTCGGGTGAATTCGGCGCACTCGCCTGGTTCGAGTCGGGACTTGCGTTCGTTGTGGCCGGGCCAGCTGAGCGCGAACGGCTCGATCGCATCGCCCGCCGTGTCTACGCAGCTTACGAGCGTTAGGACTTCTCGCGGCTCTGCCGCAGCCGGCGCGCGAGCGCTTCCAGCTCTTCGTTCTGCCCTTCCGGCAACTCGATGCGCACGCTCACGAGCAGGTCGCCTTGCCCGCCGCCCTTCTTTGGCAGGCCCTTGCCCTTGAGGCGGAACGTGCGGCCGCTGTTGGTATGCGGCGGGACTTTCAGGTCCACTGCGCCCTCGAGCGTCGGCACGCGCGCTACGCCGCCGAGTACCGCATCGTCGAGCGGGATCGAAACGTCGGCGCGCAGGTCCGCGCCTTCCGCCTTGAGTTCGGGATGCGGCGCGAAATGAACCGTGATGATCGCGTCGCCCGGACCACCGTGCGCGGTTGCGAAGCCTTGGCCACGAAGCCGAATCGGCTGGGCGTCGGAAATTCCGGCCGGGACGGTCACCTCAACGTTCTTCCCGGTCGGCAACAGGACCCGCTTCTTCGCTCCGGTCGCAGCTTCGGCTAGCGTTACCGTAAGTGATGCGGTCGCATCGGGGCCGCGCATCTCACTGGCGGCCCCGAATTCCTCGAATTGGGTCTGCCCCGCTTGTGAGCGCCCAAATGATCCGAACAGGTCGCCGAGCACGTCCTCGAAGCTCGCGCCGCGTCCGCTCGCCGTGCCCCCGCCGCCGCGCGCACGCCGGAATCCACCTTGTCCGAAATTGAACGTTTCGAACCCCGAGCTCTGCTCAAATCCTGGATGCCGTTGACCACCGCGGCCAAAACCCTGGAAGCCTTGAAAGCGCGGCTTGCCCTCGGCGTCGATCTCGCCACGGTCGAACGCCTTGCGCTTGTCTTCCTCACCGAGAATTTCGTAGGCCGTATTCAGCTCAGCGAAACGGGTGGCCGCTTTCGGATCGGCCTTGTTGGCATCCGGATGCAGCTTCTTTGCCTGTCGGCGGAAGGCCTTTTTGATCTCGGCCTGATCCGCCCCCTTGGGCACGCCGAGAACCTCGTAGGGATCGCGCAACTCGTTCACTCCATGTCGGGGACCAGCCCGCCCCGGCAAGAAAATGTGGGGTTTCCTAGGCCGTTTCGCAACGCGCGTTAGCGGTTGTTCAAAGCCCGCGTCGAACGCACGTCCCATTGACCGGCGTGGCCGCGGCAAGCCGTGCCTTCGAACCAGCCCTCCTGGCCGTCGCCGACGCGGCTCGCCAGGAAGTTACGGCAGGCGGATCCTGCCTGTACGTAGGCGGAGGCGATCGGGGTCACCGTTCCGCGCGTGCCGGTATTCGGGTTGAGCCACGGAACGCTCATGCCGTCCTCGTTCTTGGCGAGCGCTTCGCGCAGGGCAATGGTCGCGAGCGACCAGTCGATCGATGTCATGCTGCTTTCGGATCGCGTCGACACGAGTTGCAGCGAGGCGGTGACGTCGCGCGCGTCGCTCTTGTCGGTTGTCTTGGCGTCGTCGTCTTTGCCGAACAGCGAGCCGAGCTCCATCGACATGGCGCAGCCGCCGGCCACGAGGCCGAGCAGACAGACAAGTGCGACAGCACTGAAGGCCGACTTCAGGCGCGGCTTGCCCGAACCGTGGTATGGAGTGTCGGCGATACGCACGAACATGAACCCCGACCATGGCGAACGATCCGAAGATGAAACACCCGTCCCAGTTAACGTTCAGTGACCCGGCCTCGGCCATGGAACCTTTTGCGCCGTTTGACGCCTGGATGTTGGACGCAAAGCAGCAGGAGACGCGCGATCCGGACGCCGTCACGCTCGCGACGGTCGATGAAAACGGGCTGCCAAACGCGCGGATGGTGCTCCTGAAAGGCTGGGGCCCGGCGGGCTTCGTTTTCTATACGAACCGGGAAAGCGCGAAGGGCAGAGAGCTCGACGCACAGAAGAAGGCGGCCCTTGCCATTTACTGGAAGTCTTTGTCACGTCAGGTTCGCGTGCGCGGCCCGGTGGAACCGGTGAGCGACGCGGAATCCGACGCTTACTTTGGTTCACGCCCCCGTGGCGCCCAGATAGGCGCTTGGGCTAGCCAGCAGTCGCGCAAGCTCGCGAGTTGCTCCGAACTGGAAAATGCCGTTGCCCGTGTCGACGAAAAGTACGGCGACGCAGACGTGCCGCGGCCACCGCACTGGATCGGCTATCGTCTGATCCCGCTTATCGTCGAGTTCTGGGCGGAGCAACCGTATCGACTGCACGATCGGATCGAGTTTTCGCGTGCGAATGTGAACGCGCCGTGGGCACAACGGCGACTCTATCCCTGAGGAGCGATGGCAAAGAGACCCGACCAACCCCGCCGCACGTTGCTGCTCACGGGCGCGAGCCGCGGCATCGGCCATGCGACCGTCAAGCGCTTCTCGAGCGCGGGGTGGCGCGTGATCACTTGCTCGCGCCACGCTTTTCCCGAGGAGTGCCCGTGGGAGGCTGGGCCGGAAGATCACATCCAAGTCGATCTCGCCGATCCCGTTGCAACCGAAGCGGCGATCGCTGAAATCAAGAGCCGGCTCGACCGCGGCGAATTGCATGCGCTGGTGAACAACGCGGGCATCTCCCCAAAGGACGGCAACGGTGGCCGGCTCGGCACGCTCGAGACTTCGCATGCTGACTGGCGGCATGTTTTTCAGGTGAATTTCTTCGCGCCGATCATATTGGCGCGTGGACTCGTTGATGAGTTACGGCGCGCCCACGGCGCGGTCGTGAACGTGACATCGATTGCGGGCTCCCGCGTGCATCCGTTCGCCGGTGCCGCCTATTCGACATCGAAAGCCGCGCTCGCTTCATTGACGCGAGAGATGGCGGCGGATTTCGGCCCGCTCGGTATTCGCGTCAACGCCATCGCGCCGGGCGAGATAGATACGGCGATCCTTTCGCCGGGGACCGACAAGCTGGTCGAACAGATACCGCTACGGCGCCTCGGCCAGCCGGACGAAGTCGCAAAGATCATCTACGTGCTGTGCACGGAAACCGCGTCGTACTTGAACGGCGCCGAGATTCACATCAACGGCGGCCAGCACGTCTGAATTACGCAGCCACCCGATCGAGAATCGGGAGGAGCTTCGGGTGCAGGTGCGCGTGCTTACCCTTCAGGAAGTTGATGAGCGCGAGCTCGTTTGCGCGGAGGCCCTGCCGCCCGACGCGGTTCGCCGCCCAACCCGCTTCTTCGGCGGTAACGCGTGGTTCAAAGCCCGTCGTCAAGCCTGAGGACGGTTCAGCCTTACGCGGTTCGCCGTCGAGCGAGCCGTACTCGTAGGCGTCCCAAACTGCGCCCAGGCTTCGCGCGAGCATCTGGCTCATGAAGCCGCCGATGCCGGCGGTCGGCGTGTCGAGCCATGCCTCGCGCCGCAACGCTTCCGGGCGCGTCGGTACCTGGTAGCCGGACGTGGCCATCAAGAAATTCGCGAGCGCCTTGACGAACAGGTCCGACCAGGCGGGATGGTTTTTTGCTTCTGCGGTCGCATCGTTGATGTCGAACAGGATCTCGGCTTCCTGCTTTGTGACGGCGATGTTTCCGTCACCGCCGAACGCGTACAGGATGCGTCGCACCAACTCGACCTCGGCTTCGTCAATGACGCCAGCTTCGTGCTTGCGATCGCGGCCGATGTGGCCATCGCCTTCGAGGACGCCGAATTTCACTTGCTGAAGCGCGAACTGCACGAGCTTGACCGGGCTGAGTTTCGCGCGCTCCAGGGCCTTCACCAGCAATTCGAGTTCGCAAGCCGTGTCGACATGATCCGAGTGCGAGATGCGGTCGATGAGCCAATACGCGTTGTCCTCGGAAATGTAGCCGGAGGGCTCCGCCTGCATCACGACATAGTCGACGAGCGCCTCGACGAAGAACGGCGGCCACGCCGGATCGGCGCTCGACCCGAGTCGGTCATTGAGCTTGAACATCATCTCGGCGTCGCTCTCGTTGACGACGCCTTTCCAGAACACTTCATGACGCAACTTGAGAACGTCGTCGGCGGCAATTCTGCCGCGTGCGAGAATATCTTCGACTGCTTTGTTGTCCGACATGGCGCCGTCCCGGATGAAATTCATCCGGTGACCGTGCCAGAATTCCGTTGCGTTTTGCCTAAGCCGGGCCGCGCTGCACTAACGGTTCGTGAACCATACGGTGGCCGCGCGCTACGGTGTTGCTCTCGGCCCAGGCAGGGCAGACACTTCGGTAATGAGCTTGTTGATGATCGCGCGGCCGAACGACTGAAAATTCGCCGCCACTCTAACGAAGGCGCCGTCTCCGCCGACTACATTCTCCCGATAGTAATTCTCCAAGCCGCCGGGAGGATGCGTGTGCCCCGGAAAGGTGGCCAGCGGCACTTCGCTCAGAATTACAACCCCGTTTATGGTGGCGCCTTGCGTCACGGCTTCGTCGCGTGCCGCGCGCACGTCGCGGCCGCTGTTGCTGGTGCCGTCTCCTGAGATGTCGATAATCCGCCGATCGGCCTGATAGGGCGCGCGGGCGAACTGCTCCATAGCGAAGTCGATGCCGGTGCTGATCGAAGTTCGGCCGGCGAAAGAGCGCGGCGCCTCCAACAGTGCGTCGCCGAATCCGCGAGCGCTGTCCGCGTCCTTGATCAGGGTCCAATCGACGACGACTTGTCGCTCTCCATGTCCGGCCCATTCGACGAAAATCACCGCTGTTCGCCCAAGCGGCCCGGATGTCATTGCCTGCACCACCGCGGCTTCGGAAAAAGCAGTGGCGTACCCTTCCCGTTGAAGTTTGAATTTCTCCGCGTCCACGCTCCTGGAAACATCGGCTGAAAGAACCAGGAGAAGGTCCACGCGCTCGCTAGCGGCGAGTTGCCCGGCCAGACTGAATGTCGCCAGAAGAAGACCGAGTAGTATTCGACGGCAGCGAATGATCATCGTTTGCGGCTCGAAGCCGTTAGCAAAAATCTCGATGGCAGGGACTACCTACAACCACTTTCTCCACTTGAAGAAAGCGTACGGAAGTATTGCGGAAGCGAGCATCAGCGTGAGTGCCAACGGGTAGCCGAAGGTCCATTCCAGCTCCGGCATGTGCCGGAAGTTCATGCCGTAGATGGACGCCACCATGGTTGGCGGGAGCAGGACCACGGCCGCAACCGAGAAAATCTTGATGACGTTACTCTGCTCGAGGTTGACCATGCCGAGGATCGCGTCGAGCAGAAACGTAACCTTGTTGGACAGATAGCTCGCGTGGTCGGTGAGGGAGGTCACGTCGCGCTGCATGCTTTTGACGAGCGAGCGCTGATCTTTCTGAAGTCTTAGTCCTTCGGCTTCGTTGGCAAGAAACAACACGAGCCGTCCGATCGACACCAAACTTTCGCGGACTTTGGAATTGAGGTCTCCCTTCTTGCCGATGTCCTTAAGAATCTCACGGAAACTCTTGAGCGAATGTTCGGCGGTCGACTCCCTCTCGAAGATACTCTGCGAGACGCGGTCGACGTCGCCACCGATCCGTTCCAGGATATCGGCGCACCGGTCGATGATCGCGTCGAGCAGCTCGATGAGGACGCTCTCGCCGTTCGCGGTTGGCTGGCACGCGCGCGTGAGCCGGGACGCGAGGATCGCGAACGGGCGAGGCTCGTCGTAACGAACGGTGACCAGCCGGCCGTTTCCCAGGATGAAACTCACGACCGTCGTCTTCGGCGTCTCGGTGTCCGAGTGGCAGATCAGCGTCGCGGTCATGTAGCGAACGCCATTTTCGATGTAGAGCCGGCTCGAGGGCTCGATCTCGACCATCTCTTCGCGTGTCGGAACCATGATGCCGAACGCGCTTTCGACCGCCCGATCTTCCTCGGCGGTCGGCGCGAGCATGTCTGCCCAGATAGTTCCGTCGGGCACCTTGCCACCCGCCGTCACTTCCACGCGCTCGAGCGCGCTACCCCGGGGGACGAAGGCGACAAGCATAGGGGCGACTCCAAATGAGCCGCGCGTTCCCTAGCCTGCCGCCGAGGGCGCGTCCATAACCCGTCCCGGATTGAGACAAGACAAATCGTGTATGCGCGCTATGCCGGGTCAACCGCGGACTACGCGGCGAGCGACTCGATTTCCCGGTCTTGCTCGGACTGCGCGTCGGTCGCCTGCTCTGCGTCCGACTCCTGCTTGCCCTTGACCGTAAGAGCAGCCGCGACCGCGCCGATTCCGATCGGTCGATACTGCTGCGTTAGATCGGTACGCGTCCTTTGTTGTGCGGGCGCGCGAATGGGCTCCTTGGCGTTTGGCATGGTTCCCTCCCGGACAGTGACTTTTTCGCTCTGTCGCCCCAATGCCGTAGGTGGGGGCGGAGTGCGGCTCTTTTGGGCAATTAGCGGGGTCATTGTCCGACGCCGATGCGACCATTTCCTGCCGATGAAACGTGCAGACAGTCCGTTTTTTGCGGAATGCGGAAACGGCAAAATCCCGCGCAAGTCCCCGTCAGGTTTGCGACATTTCTGCAACAGGTTTTGGCGGTAGCGCGTTGCGCAGCAACACGATCTTGCGGTGCAAGGATCGATTCCGGTAATCCATTGAGCAACGAAAAAAGCCGTTAAGACCACAGGAAGGCCCATGCGTCTCCCGAAGTTTGCCATGGTGTTGGTCGCGCTGTCGCTCGGTGGCTGCATGCTGACCGACACACTCGACCCGGTACCCGAGTCGGTGATGACTCCGCGCGACAAGAAACTCATCCAGAGCGCGTCGTATCTTCAGCACAAGCCCAGTTCGGACTGGCTGCGCCACGCGGTGGATTACCCCGGCAAGGAGAAGCCCGGGACAGTCGTGATCGACACGGACAAGAAGTTCCTTTTTCTCGTTCAAGAAAACGGGAAGGCCTATCGCTACGGCGTCACCGTCGGCGAGGAAGGCATGAACTGGCGCGGGAGCGCAAAGGTAGGCCAGAAAAAAGAATGGCCGGACTGGGTGCCGACGTCCGATATCTTGAAGCGCATTCCTGATCTTCCGAAATACGTGAGTCCCGGTCCGCATAACCCCATGGGTGCGCGCGCGCTATACTTGTTCCAGGGGAACAAGGACACGCTTTTCCGGATTCACGGGACGAACCAGCCTGAGTACATCGGGCACGCCATTTCGTCCGGCTGCATCCGCATGCTGAACGAGGACGTGATCGATCTCTACAATCGCGTGCCGGTCGGGGCGACCGTCGTCGTGATCTGATTTTTTGCAGTAGCGGGGGCGCGGGGGCGCGGTGGGGGCCGCGCCCTTCGCATTTCTACGGCATCGGCCAAGCGGGCATGGTCCACTGGCACATGCGATAGCCGCCGCGCCGGCGTGCGAGATCCACGTGTAGGTGATGCTCGTGCGCGGCATCGGAGCCGGGGCCGAGCACCGTCGTGAAGCGATCGCACGCGGAGCGCCGCATTTCCGCGAGCAGCACAGCCGGCGCATTCTTGTCGTCGATCGTGATGCGCCGCCCTTTGTCCAGCACAAGTGCACCGACGTCGATGGCGTTTGCGATGCCGTGCTCGCTGAGCCGCGCGCCGGAAACATTGTTTCGGGGACGACAGGTATAGGATGCGGCGATTTCCACGCGCTCAAGTTTGCCGCCTGCGTGTCTCACGGCATCAGCAAGATCCTCCCGCACCCACCGCGCGAAAGCGAGGGTCATCTCGCAGCGTGCAATCGCGGCTGGGCGCAGCTCGACTCGGCCGCCATCCTCCAAGCGCACCGCGCTGATCCGGACCGGCGCGACGTCACCGCAGAGCGCATCGCCTGAAATGCCTGAGACGGAAGCGCTGAGTTCGACGACGGCAATACCGCTCGCGAGAAGATCCGTGCAAGGCGCTGAAGACGTATCGGCAGGCTGAGCGTCGCTGACTGCCCCACCGCGTGCCGCCGGCCGTTCGCCGGAGCGGGCTGCGGACCTTGCCGGCGCCCGCGTAGGGGCGGTCGGACCTGCCGCTTTTGCGGCAGTTTGCGGCCGCGGAATCGGCATGGGCACGCCCGCCCAGGCGACACCTGTGGCGACGAGCAGCGATGCGAGCAGGAAAATCAGACAGATGCGCACGGACGCTGCTTGGTTGCGGACATGGGCGGAAACGCGGCTAAAACGCACGGCTGCGTGGAAAGCGAAGGCATATTCATCACCATTTGCCTACCAACGCAGGGGCGCTAATTTGGGTCCCAAGCCGCGCCCGACGAAGAGGCCGGCACCTTGTCGGGGAGTGAAACATGCTTGGCCTCATGCAGCAGTGGCCGTTGCTCTGCCACCGCATCATCGATCATGCCGCGATTTACCACCCGCGAAGACAGATCGTGACGCGTTCAGTGGAAGGTCCGATCGTCGCCACCAACTACGCCGATGTGCGCCGCAGAGCGTTGCGCGTTGCCAAGCGCTTCGCGAAAGACGGCCTCAAGCTGGGCGACCGCGTCGGCACGCTTGCGTGGAATACCTGGCGCCATCTTGAATCCTGGTACGGCATCATGGGGGTGGGCGGCATCTATCACACCCTCAATCCGCGGCTGTTTCCCGATCAGATCGTGCAGATCATCAATCATGCAGAAGACCGAGTGTTGTTGGTCGATCTTACGTTCGTGCCGCTTGTCGAGAAGCTCGCCGACAAACTGCCGACCGTGGAACGCTATATCGTGCTCACGGACGGCGCGCACATGCCGAAGACCAATCTGAAAAACGCGGTCGCCTATGAGGATTGGATCGGCGAGGTCGACGACGACTTCGAGTGGGCTACGTTCGACGAGAATACCGCGGCGGGCATGTGTTACACATCCGGCACCACGGGCGGCCCGAAGGGCGTCGTCTACTCGCATCGATCCAACGTACTGCATTCGATGATCGCGGCGTTGCCCGATGCGATGGGTCTTTCGGCGCGCGATGTCGTAATGCCGGTCGTGCCGATGTTCCATGCCAACTGCTGGGGCCTTGCGTTGACCGCGCCGATGACCGGCGCAGCGCTTATCATGCCGGGCGCCAAGCTCGACGGACCGTCCGTCTACGAGTTGCTCGACGAATATCGCGTCACGATGACGGGCGCGGTCCCGACTGTGTGGCTCATGCTGTTGCAGCATCTCGAAGCAACCAATGCCAAGCTCCCCCATCTCACCCGCGTCATCATCGGCGGCTCCGCATGCCCGCGCGCCATGACCAAGGTGTTCCAGGATTCCTATGACGTGCAGGTGATCCATGCCTGGGGCATGACCGAAATGAGCCCGCTCGGCACGCTCGGCTCGCTGAAACCGGAATACGCCCATCTCTCCGGGGAGGCGCGGCTCGATATTCAGGGCAAACAGGGTCATCCGCCGTTCGGCGTTGAGATGAAAATCACGGACGACGCGAACAACGAATTGCCTTGGGACGGAAAGACGTTCGGGCGGCTCAAGGTACGTGGTCCGGCCGTTGCGAAGGCCTACTTCAAGGGGGAGGGCGGCGAAATACTGGACCCGGACGGCTTCTTCGACACCGGTGATGTCGCGACGATGGACGAGCACGGCTACATGCACATCACCGACCGTTCGAAGGACGTGATCAAGTCGGGCGGCGAGTGGATTTCATCGATCGAGCTGGAAAATCTTGCCGTCGGTCATCCCGACGTGGCGGAAGCAGCCGTGATCGGGGTCCGTCATCCGAAATGGGACGAGCGTCCCTTGCTGATCATCGTCCCGAAGAAGGATCGCCGCCCGGGCAAGGAAGATCTGCTGCGCTTTCTGGAGGGGAAAGTCGCGAAATGGTGGCTGCCTGACGACGTCGTGTTCGTCAGCGAGATTCCCCACACTGCAACAGGCAAGATCCAGAAGATGACCTTGCGCGAGCAATTTCGCGACTACCGCTTGCCGACCGCCGCGGAATAACTGCTTGTCGAGATAAAAATCGACGCCTCATCCTGTGGAGCCCTCCGCCGGACCATGTCCGGCGGAGGGCGTCTCGAAGGATGAGGCGGTTTGAGGACTTGTTCGTAGGCCAGTCTGTATGATCCGTCGCCGTCTTTACACCGAGGTGCGTGTCAGCTGGCTCGCGACGCTCAGCCGGCGCATCGCAATCTTTTCGCTGCCCGTCATCGTCCTGGCGATCGGGCTGCACCGGCTCGGCCTTGTCGAGTACGAGGTTGCCTATATCACCCTGCTCGCGGGGCTGGCGATCGCGCTGCTGGGGGTTCTCATCGCTACCGCCGCCTTCATCGTGATCTGGAACGAAGGTTTGCGCGGTCTCGGCCGCGCGATCGCCGCCTGCGCGATCGGCATCGTCGTGTTGGCTTGGCCCGCGATCGAGTTTGTCCGGGGCGTCACGTTGCCGGCGATCATTGACGTGACGACCGACCCCTCCGACCCACCGCGTTTTCTCGCGGTTGCGTCGGCACGGCCAAGCGGAGCAAACCCTGTGGCGTACCCCGGCGAAGCCACGGCAATGCGCCAGCGCATCGCTTACCCGGGTGTAAAGCCCTATGAAGTCGATGGCAGTGCCGACGAGCTGTTCAATTCCGCGCTCGCCATGATCGAACGCCGCGGATGGCGCGTACTCGACAGCGTCACGCCGCGCGGAGGTCAGCGCGAGGGACGGATTGAGGCCGTGGCGCTGACCTTCCTGATGGGCTTTCGCGAGGACGTAGCCGTCCGCATTCGAACGATTGGCAGCGGCGTGCGCATCGACATGCGATCCGCCTCCCGCTACGGCAACCACGACATGGGCTCGAACGCCCGGCGCATAGAAAGTTTTTTTGCGGATCTGATCGAGGCGCGCCGCCGCCGCTGATCAACGAAGTCTGTATCGCCCTGTGGCCACCGGCGCGCCGTCGGTCGCGACGCGCCCTTGGCTCACGAGGTGCTCCAGATGCGCGAGAACCGTGAGTCCGGCCGCGCCCGCCAGTCTCGGATCCAGACCGATATAGATGGCCTGGACCAGATCCGGAATATCGCTCTCGCCACGCTCGAGTTTGCGCACGATCGCTGCCTCCCGTGCAGCGCGGTGTTCGATGTAGCGCTCGACGAGAACGCGTGCGTTGCGCGCAGCGGGGCCGTGACCGGGGAGGTAAAAATTCTCGGCCCGCGTCCGCAGCTTCTCGAGAGATTGCAGATAGTCGCCCATCGATCCATCCGGCGGTGCCACGATCGGGGTGGACCAGGCCATCACATGGTCGCCTGAAAACAGGCAATCCTGATTCCGCAGCGCAAAAGCCAAGTGATTGGCGGTATGTCCCGGCGTGGCAATCGCCTCGAGCACGTAACCGCGCCCCTCAATCCGTTCGCCGTCACGGATTCGGATATCGGGACTGAAATCGCGATCAGCGCCCGCTTCTAGACGGCTGGTTTCGCCTTCATGTAGCGGCCGCGCCGCACGATGCGGGCCTTCCCCAAAGGTCTTGGCGCCGGTCTCTTTCTGAAGCAGCGGCGCACCTCCCGAATGATCCCGATGCGTGTGCGTGACGACAATCTGCGTGATCTTTTCTCCGCGTGTCGCATTCAGGATCGCCGCCACATGCGCGGCGTCTTCGGGGCCGGGATCGATGACGGCGAGCTCGCCTGCACCGACGATGTAAGTGCACGTTCCTGTGAAGGTGAACGGGCCCGGGTTCGGCGCAAGAATGCGCCGCACACCGCGCGCCACCTTCGCGGCTTCTCCCGCGGCGACGTCGAACTTGCGGTCGAATAGGATCTCGTCTGCCATTCCGTTCTTCAAGCGGCGAAACGTCAGCTTTGCAATAGCCGAGTCGCGCGCCGCGCTCATCGCAAAAGACGCATGCGCACTCATTCTTTCGCGATGCGAGACACGGCAGGATTGTCGAAGCCGCCGACTACGATCAATGCTTGACGGGGGACCACGATTAAGGTCTGATTTTTTGTCGCAATGGTCGCGCTTTGGGGCGCGCGAGTACTTGAAGGAAAGACCAATGGCTACCGGTACCGTGAAGTGGTTCAATCCGCAGAAAGGGTACGGATTCATTCAGCCGTCTGACGGCGGCCGCGATGTGTTCGTGCACATTAGCGCTGTCGAACAGGCCGGATTGGGCACGCTGGTCGAAGGACAGAAGGTCTCCTACGACGTCGTTACAACAGATCGCGGCAGGACCGCCGCGGGCAATTTGAAGGCCGGCTAGACACAGGAACGCACGGTCGGACGGGGCCGCGCGAACACAAATCTCATCGGGGGCCGCGACCGGCATGAAGGACAGCCGGCGCCAGGCTCGGCTGAAGGCTGAGAATGCCCTACATTGCCGAAGTTGAAGAATTGCGCTGGGAGCCGGCGTGAAGCGGCCCGATTTCGTTCTCTTCATTACCGATCAGCAGCGTGCCGATTTCCTCGGCTGCTACGGCCACCCCTTACTCAAGACGCCCAACATCGATCGGATCGCGGCCGGCGGCGTCGCCTTCGACCGCTTTTACGTCGCGAGTCCCGTCTGCATGGCGAACCGCGCGAGCCTGATGACCGGCCGCATGCCCTCCGTTCACGGCGTGCGCTCGAACGGAATTCCCCTGTCACGCAAGGCAGTCACCTTCGTCGACCTCCTGCGTGATGCGGGCTACGAAACCGCGTTGATAGGCAAGAGCCACCTGCAGAACTTCACGCCTGGAGCGCCGATCGTGAAGGCACCCCCGGCGCCAGAGGGATATCGGCTGCCCAAGCGAGAACTCGCCGAAGCGCTGCGACATGACCTTGCCACGGCCGACTATGGTCAGGAAAAGCCCGACTACTGGCGCGCGCCGGAAGCCGCAGTCCAGACACCGTTTTACGGATTTGACCATGTCGAGCTTGTTACCGGTCACGGCGATGACCTCGGCGGCGACTATGCGCGCTGGCTGCTCGCGCGCGAACCCAATGCGCGCAAGTTGATCGGCGCCGAGAACGCGTTGCCCTCGAACTATGTTTGCCCGCAAGCCGTGCGAACGGCGATCCCGCCGGAACTCTACTCGAGCACGTACATCGCAGAGCGGGCCGCCGAATACCTGCGGGCGCGCAATGACGACGCGCCATTTTTCCTGATGGTGTCGTTCCCCGATCCCCATCACCCGTTTAATCCGCCGGGGCGCTACTGGGACCTGTACGACCCGGACGATTTTCCGGTGCCCGAGGCCTTCCGTCGCAACGACTGGACGCCGCCGCCGCACGTGGCCGCGGCGATCGCGGCGCGGGAGGAGGGCCGTTCTGAGTTGCTCGGCATGAATACGATCGCGATCACCGCGCGCGAGGCGCAGGAAGCGCAAGCGCTCACCTGCGGCATGATCTCATGCGTCGACGATGCAATCGGAGAAATTCTGCGCGTACTCGACGAGAGCGGCCGCGCCGAGGACGCCGTGCTGATCTTCACGAGCGACCACGGCGACCATCTTGGCGATCACCGGCTCATGCTGAAAGGCCCGGAGCAATACCAAAGCATTCTCCGCGTCCCTTTCATTTGGTACGAACCGGAATCCGACCGAAAGGCGCGCCGGTCGGCCGCACTGGGATCGACGGTCGACATTCCGGCGACGATTCTCGATTTCGCGCGCGTTGCACCGTACGCGGGCATTCAAGGACGGAGCATGCTGCCGGTAATCGACGGATCCGCGCGCTCAGTGCGCGATGCCGCGTTCGTACAGTTCGATACGCAGCGTCCGCTGGTGGGCAAGATTGCGCCCGGCCGCGTCCATTCGGTCATTGACGACCAATTCCGCCTGAGCCTGTATCACGACGCGCCGTGGGGCGAGCTGTACGATCTGAAAGATGATCCGGGTGAATTCGTGAACCTCTGGGACTCGTCCGGTCACGCAGCCATCAAGTCGCTCATGCTGGAACGCCTGGCGCGTGCAGAAATCGAGCACATTGACCGCGTTCCGCTGCCTACCGGTCGGGCCTGACCTGGTTCGGCTTGAGAGTTGCGGCCGCATGCCGGATAGTCGATCAACGCGGCTAGGAGTCCTCGGGAGAACGCCATGAGCAAACCGGCCACCTTGGCAAGCCAGACCGACGCGCCAATCAAGACCCGCCGGGTCGGAGTGTTCCTCGGGGCCGAAGTAACCGGCGTCGACCTCGCAAAGCCGCTTGACGCGGCCGCCGTGCGCGCAATCTCCGACGCGCACGCCAGCTACGAAGTCCTCGTTTTCCCGCAGCAGAAGATCAGCGCCCAGGATCTCATGCGTTTCGGCCGATACTTCGGCGAATTGAGCGTGCATCCGTTTTCCACCAATGCCGCCGAGAATCCGGAATTGATCGTCTACGACAACAAGGAGGGCAATCCGCCCGCGGCGACCGACGTCTGGCACACGGATGAAACTTTCCGGGACGCGCCTCCGATGGGAACGATGTTGTGCTCAAAGATCGTACCGGAGCTCGGCGGCGACACGATGTTCTGCAGCATGACCGCCGCCTACGACAGCCTCTCGGATCGAATGCAGAATTTCATATCCGGTCTCGAAGCCGTCCACGATTTCAAGCCGTTCAAAGCGCTGTTCTCCGAAACCGAGGAAGGCTGGAAGAAGCTCCGCCACTTCGAGGAAATCTATCGTCCGATAGTCCACCCGGTCGTTCGCGTGCATCCGGTCACCGGCAAGAAATCCGTTTTCGTCAATCCTCAGTTCACGCTCTTCATCAAGGGCATGGAGGAGCGCGAAAGTCGCACGCTGCTCGACACCTTGTTCCGGCTCACCTCGATCCATGAGATCCAGTACCGGCACCGCTGGGAGCCGGACATGCTCGTGTTCTGGGACAATCGCTCCGCGCAGCATTCCGCGGTGCACGACTATTATCCGCAACGGCGCCTCATGGAGCGAGTCACAATCAAAGGTGATCGTCCCGTGGGCGTGGGAGAACCGGCGAAAACGTCTGAACTGCGCAAGTTCAAGATGCCACCGCTGTCCTCCTTCGACCAAAGCAGGGCTCGCCGCCAGTTCGAGCGCAACTAGGCTTCGCGCCTCCGGTTGCACGCTTCGGCCGATTACGGTTCACTGCAAGCTCAAACCGCGGGACCCAACCCGCTGCGTTTAGGGAGGAATTCATGCTCGCGAAATACATTGCTTCGGCTGCCGGTCTTATTTTCTTGATCGGCGCCGGCGCCGCGACGGCGCAAACCGTCGGAATGGCCACGAGTCCCGCCGGCTCGCTCTATCACACGCAGGGCTCAGCGCTCGCGCCGATCCTGAACGAGAAGGGCGCGATCGAAGTTCGCATTCAACCCTTCTCCAGCCCAAACATCCATTTGCCCGCGGTCAATGCCGGCCAGATCGATTTCGGCCTTGCCAACATTTACGAAGTCTATCTCGCGGCCCAAGGCCTCGATTTCTTCAACGGCAAGAAGAACGAAAGCCTTCGTCTCGTGACGATCACTGGTCCGCTGCGCTCGGCAATCTTCGTCAAGAAGGATTCGCCGATCAAGAAGCTCACCGATCTCAAGGGGCAACGTATGGTGTGGGGCTTCGCGCAGCAAAACATCATCATGCCGCTCATCTTCGCGCACTTCGATGCGGTCGGACTGACCGAGAAGGACATTTCTCCGGTTCCCGTCCCGACGGTCGTGCGCGGGGCGGACGATTTTGCCGCCGGCAAGTCCGACGCATTCTTCTTCGCGCTCGGCTCGGCCAAGGTGACTGAAGTCGATGCGTCGGTGAACGGCGTACGCGCGCTGCCGTTACCTGAGGGACCGCAAACGCAGGCCGCTTACAAGAAGCACTTTCCGCCCGCGTACACGCAAGTCGTCAGTCCCGCGCCCGGCGTCGCCGGCATTTTCGAGCCGACGCCGATCATGGCGTACGACGCAGTCATGGTGACTCACGCCGGCGCGTCGGAGGACGTGGTCTACAAGGTGACGAAGACGCTGCACGAGCAGGCGGAGGCGGTGGCAAAGTCCTCGCCCACCCTGCGCGGCTTCACGACGGATGGAATGGCCAAAGTCACGGACGCAGTTCCCTATCATCCCGGCGCAATCAAGTACTACCGGGAAAAGGGTCTTTGGCACCAAAAGTAGCCACCACGGCGAAAGGCGCCTCGACGGATAGTCGAAATGGCGACGCAAGATTCAGCACCGGGCTCCGCAGGAGCCCGGTTCTTTGAATTCGCCCGGTCTGCTCTCGCTATTCTGCTTGTGGCTGCATCGGTCGCGTGGGCCGCCGACCTCTATCGCAAAGTCGGACTCGTGCTGTTCATGGAGCAGTACGTCTCGATCATTCTCGCGATTGCATTTCTTCTTTTGTTTATCTCCGTGCCGGCGCGCTCCGGCAGGTCGCAGGCAGTCCCGCCCTGGTACGACATCTTGCTCGGCGTCGCTGGCTTCGCCGCGGCCGGTTACATCGCACTGCGCTTCGTCGAGCTTGGCACGCAGATGTTTTTCCACCCGCTCGACGGGTTGATAGCTTCCGCCGTCGTCATCGTCCTGTCGCTCGAAGGCATCAGGCGCACGGTCGGATGGCCCCTCGTTATCACCGTGCTGGTCTTCCTTGTTTACGGGCTCATTGGGCATCTTATTCCTGGCATCATGGCTGCGCGACCGACAGCTCCCGCGCAGCTGGTGTACTATTTGGGCTTCGATTCCAACGCGATCCTCGGCACGCCGATCATGGTCGCGGCGACGATCGTTATCGCGTTTGTGCTGTTCGGAAATTTGCTCAACTCGACTGGTGGCGGAGATTTCTTCAACGACATCTCCGTCGCGACCATGGGCCGCTATCGCGGCGGATCGGCGAAAATCGCGGTCGTCAGCTCCGCGCTGTTTGGCACCATCTCCGGCAGTGCGGTTGCCAACGTGGTTTCCGGCGGCATCGTCACGATCCCGATGATGGTGCGCGCAGGTTACAGGCCGTACCAGGCAGCTGCGATCGAAGCAGTCGCATCGACCGGTGGAAGCATCATGCCACCGGTGATGGGAGCTGCAGCGTTCGTCATGGCCGAATTCCTCCAGGTCACTTACGGCGACATCATGGTCGCTGCGGCTATTCCGGCGATCCTTTATTTCGTCGTCCTGTTCGTCGTAGCGGACCTGGAAGCTGCCAGGGCCGGCATTACGCGCATCGAAGAGTCACTGATCCCACGCACACTCTACGTCATGCGTCATGGCTGGCATTTCACCCTGCCGTTCGCGGTGCTCGTGTACACGCTGTTCTGGCTGAACATGCAAGCCGAAGAGTCCGCGCTCTATTCGTGCGTGACGCTGATCGCTTGCACCTATCTATTCGGCTATCGCGGTGTCAGGCCGCAGTGGCGCGCGCTGGTCACTGCGGTGCGCGACACAGGATACGGCGTCCTCGACATCATCATGATCTGCTGCGGCGCCGGCATGGTGGTCGGAGTTCTCGCTGTAAGTGGCCTCGCCTTTGGTCTGACGCTCGCGCTCGTAACATTCGCGAAGAGCAGCCTGCTGTTACTGCTGATCCTGGCTGCGCTCATCTCGATCGTGCTGGGAATGGGCATGCCGACGGTTGCGGTCTACGTCTTGCTTGCTGCGCTGGTGGCGCCGGCAATGACGGAGTCCGGAGTGCTCCCAATCGCGGCGCACATGTTCGTGCTTTACTTCGGCATGATGTCGTTCGTCACGCCACCTGTTGCGGTAGCTGCGTTCGCTGCAGCAAGCATCGGCAAGACTGATCCTTTCCGAACCGGATTCGAGTTCGATGCGCTTTGGGTGGGTCGCCTACATCGTGCCATTCCTGTTCGTTTATTCGCCCACCTTGCTCATGGTCGGCGACCCCGTGCACATCGCCATCGACTTTGTTACGGCGGTCGCCGGGATCTGGCTGATGTCGATGGGATTTGTCGGCTACAGCATGCGCGCCATCGGCTGGGCCGATCGCGCGGCCTTCATGGTGGTCGGTGCGTTTCTCTTGGCGCCGATCGCGCTGTTCCCGCAGGCGATCTACTTCAATGTTATCGGCGCTCTTCTCGGCGCAGGCTTGATCGCGCGCGAATACGCGCTCCGTTCGCGCAGGCGGCAGGCGGCGGCCATCGGCGTGGAAGCCGAAGCCGTGAGAAGGGGCTAGGACGCAAATTTGGGGATTGGTCGGAGTGGCAGGATTTGAACCTGCGACCCCCTGCTCCCGAAGCAGGTGCGCTACCAGGCTGCGCTACACTCCGATTTCGCGTGCTCTTAGCAGCCCACTTTCGCTGCTTCAAGGCGCGCTCTTCGACCGGCTACCTTTTTTAACGCGGAGCCTATATGTGATTTGCGCGTTGATGCGCGGCATCGATCATTGCATCCGCGCGACAGTTCCCCGTCGAATTGGGGCGTAGCCAAGTGGTAAGGCACCGGATTTTGATTCCGGCATTCCCAGGTTCGAAATCCTGGCGCCCCAGCCAACCTGATCGCTTAAATCTTCAGACCGCTTCGCGCAACGGCACGGGCGTGTCGAGCACCTCGCGCACCTTGAGCGCGAGATCCTTGCGCCGGAACGGCTTCCCGAGAAAATGAATACCGTCTGCGAGCCCGACGGCCAGACCTTCGATCGCGCGATCCGCGTAACCCGAGGTGCAAAGGACTTTGAGGTCGGGCCAACGCTCGCGCATGCGCGCGGCAAGCTCGCAACCGTTTTCACCACCGGGCATCACGATGTCCGTCAGCAATAAATCCGGCTTGCCGATGAGGCGCGCGATCTTCATCGCTTCCGCGGGACTGGTCGCGGATGTCACACGATAACCGAGCTCGATGAGCTGTTTCTCGGTGTGTGTGCGCACGAACTTGTCGTCTTCGACCAGCAAGATCGAACTCGCGCCCACGCGGAAGTTGCTCCGCGCTGGTCGCCGTCAAGCCGGGCACGATGGACGGCGCGTCGGCGCGCGGGACGTACATACGGACGACCGTTCCGTGGCCTTCCTCTGAGTAGATCTTCACGTGTCCGCCGGATTGCTTGATGAACCCGTAGATCGTCGGCAGGCCAAGGCCGGTGCCCCTGCCGATTTCCTTGGTGGTGAAGAAAGGTTCGAAGACGCGGGCGACGACTTCCGGCGGCATGCCCGCCCCGGCGTCGGAGACAGCCACCATGACGTATTCGCCCGGCTTCGCGTCCGGGTTCATCTGTGTGTAGGAGTCATCGAGCTCGGCGTTCGCGGTTTCGATCGTGATGCTGCCGCCTGCCGGCATCGCGTCCCGCGAATTGACCACCAGGTTGAGGACGGCCGTCTCCAACTGACCGGGGTCGACCATCGCTGGCCAAAGGTCCTCAGCAAGTTGGTAGACGAGCTTGCCGCGGCCCGCCGCGCGCTCGATCAGGTCCGCCATGTCGCCGAGCAATTGGTTCGTGTCGGTTGCGCGAGGCTCCAGCAGCTGACGGCGGCCGAATGCAAGCAAGCGCTGCGTTAGCGTTGCGCTGCGCTCGGCGGCGTCGAGCGTAACCTGTGCGAGCGGCTGCAGCCGCTCGTTGTTCTGGAGCTCGTCGGCCAGGATTTCCGCATTGCCGATGATCACGGTGAGCAGGTTATTGAAATCGTGCGCGATTCCGCCGGTGAGCTTGCCTACCGCTTCCATGCGCTGGGTCTGGGCTAGTTGCACTTCGGCGTGTTTGCGCTCGGTGATGTCTGTTCCGATCGAGCCGATCCCTTCGAGATTTCCCTCGAGGTCGAAAATAGGAAACTTCGTGAACAGCACGTTCCGGTTTCCAATGGGGAGCGGGGCAAGCAACTCGCGCTGCCGCGGCTCCTTTGCCTCAAGTACCTCGCGATCAAAGTCGTCGTGCTGCCGCGCGTACTCTGCGGAAAACAGATCCTTGGTAGTCGAGCCAACCATGTCGGGTGCCGACTTGCCGAGCCAGCGCTCGAGCGCCTGGTTGGCGAACAGGAAGCGTCCGTTCACGTCCTTGAGCACGACCGAGGAAGGGGCGTGGTCCATGATCGCCTTGAACCAGCTTTCGCCACGTCGCTGGTTCGTGAGGTCCATGGAGAACGACACGACGGACTCGACATTCCCGGATTGATCCAGTAGCGGAAACTTGACGAACATTGCGGTTCGTTTGCCGTCCGGCGTCGAATAGG
Organism: uncultured Alphaproteobacteria bacterium; assembly: GCA_963711595.1. Classification (GTDB taxonomy): domain Bacteria; phylum Pseudomonadota; class Alphaproteobacteria; order Rhizobiales; family Xanthobacteraceae; genus JAUSIF01. Next base: position 494,154 of record CAVQER010000001.1, on the reverse strand, counting down.
TGATCTCGCGCTGGAGCGTACTTTTCGTATCGATGACTTCCTGATCGAGCGCGGTGACCACACCGGCGGCGTCGGTCGGCGCCAAATCTTCCAGGCGCTTTCCTTCCGCTTCACTGCGAGAAACGCGCAGGAGCTTTTCCAACTCGCGGTTGATGAACTGCAGTCGACCGTTGACGTCCTTGACCGACACCAGAATCGGCGCGCGATCCATGATTTCGTTCAACCGCGCGCGGTTGGCGCGAAGCGCCGCGTCGGCGACACCGCGCGCGCGTATTTCCCGGTTGATGAGAAAGCCAGCGACGACGAGCAGAAGACCGATCAGGCCGATAGCGAACGCTGTCCGCCACAACTCGTCGTACCAATCGGCCAACACGTCGTCTTCGTTGAGGGAGACTGCAAGGATGAGGTGCGGCTTCGACAGGCTGCGAAACGCGCTGATGTAGGGCCGCCCGTTTGGCGTCAACGCGCCGCGTAGCAAGCCCTTGCCAAATTCGTCTCGCGTCGCGGTGAACGGCGGACTCTCATGCGCCCTCTCGCCCGCCGGATTTCCGACCGACGGCTCGCGAAACAGGACGACCCCCGTCGGATGCAGCACGGAAATGATGCCGTTCAAGCCAACGTCCACCGATCGGTACAAGCTTCGCAGTTGCTCGGGTTCGAGTGTTGCAACGACCGCACCGTCGAAATTTCCCTCCGGAGTTGCAAGTCGCCGGCCAAGCGGAATGAGCATGCGTCCGTCGAGAATGCTTCGGTACGGCGTGTCAGCAAGAAGCTCGCTGGTCGGTACCATCGACAGATAGCGATACATGAACTGCGAGATCCGGGACTGTCCGATGATCGACTGAAGCGTCGAGTGCGTGATGAGTTCCTGAGTCATTCAACAGGGTGATCGAACCGACGCCGGCAAGCCCGGAATACGCCGCAGCGAGGACCGGGTCCCACACCGGTGCCGGGGCGTTCGGACCACCCACACGCTCGCTGTGCAGCACGAGTTGCGACAGCGCAGCGTCAACCGTCGCGATCGTCTGTTCGAGATGTTCGCTCAGAACCAGCGCGAGGCTCGCGGCCCGGCGCTCGTTCTCCTGGACAATATTTTCATGACGCCAATGCAGATTGGCGGAGCGCAACCCGACAACGAGAACGAAGATCCCAACGATGAAGACGACGACCGAGCGCCGAAGGCGATCGGCGCTGAGCGCGGAGAGATGTGGGCGCGTGTCGTCGGCCATGTTTGTTTGCCGGGATCGCCGATCATTAAGCGATGCGAATGAAAAAACCCGAAAAAGTGGCCGTCGGCGCGCAAACGCCGCGGCTCAAATGGTGCGCTGGTTAACCGATCGTCAGCGGCCTCAATCACCGGCCAAGAGCGCCGCATTTCCGCCCGCCGCCGTGGTGTCGATCGAAGCAGCACGTTCCACAGCGAACCGCTGCAGGTAGTGCGGTCCACCGGCCTTTGGGCCAGTGCCGGATAGCCCTTCGCCGCCGAATGGCTGGACGCCGACGACAGCGCCGATCTGGTTCCGATTCACGTAGGCGTTGCCCACGCGCAGCCGTCCGAGCAGGCGACCGACGTTCGCATCCACGCGACTGTGGATCGAAACCGTCAACCCGTAACCCGTGCCGTTGATGCTGTCGGCGACCGCATCGAGCTTGTCCGCCGCATAGCGCACGACATGCAGAATCGGCCCGAACACCTCATGTGTAAGGAGGCCGATCGATGGAATTTCAAACGCGCGGGGTGCGAAGAACGTGCCGCTATCCGTATCGGCGGGCAGAGGTACCGTGGCGAGATGGCGCGCCTCGCGTTCCATGCGCTCGGCATGAGCGCGGAGACTACTTCGTGCGTCCTCATCGATCACCGGCCCGACGTCGGTCGCGAGCCAGCGCGGATTGCCCACCTTCAACTCGGCCATGGCGCCGACGATCATTTCGATCGTCTTCTCGGCGATCTCGGACTGCAGGAACAGGACGCGGAGAGCCGAGCACCGTTGGCCGGCGCTGTTGAAGGCGGAATTCAGCGCATCCCGCACCACTTGTTCGGGCAGCGCGGATGAGTTGACGATCATCGCGTTCTGTCCGCCGGTCTCCGCGATAAGCGGCAGTATCGGTCCCTCGCGACCCGCTAGCGACCGGTTGATCGTGCGGGCGGTTTCGGTTGATCCGGTCACCACGACCCCCGCGAGGCGCGGATCGCCGAGCACCTGCTTGCCGATGCGCGAGCCGCTGCCGGGAAGCAGATGCAGAACATCGCCCGGCACGCCCGCGCTGTGGAGTAGCCGCACTCCGGTTGCCGCAATCAGCGGGCTACGTTCGGCCGGCTTCGCAAGTACGGAGTTTCCGGACGCGAGCGCAGCCGCGATCTGTCCGGTGAAGATCGCGAGCGGAAAATTCCACGGCGATATGCAGAAAAAGACACCCCGCCCGTGCAGGGCCAGCGAGTTGTCCTCGCCGGTCGGTCCCGGCAAACGTCCGGGCACCGAAAAATTCTTGCGCGCCTGCGCGCCATAATAGCGAAGATAGTCGACCGCCTCGCGGACTTCCGACACGGCGTCCGGAAGTGTACGTCCGCCCTCACGGACAATCAGCGAAACCAGCTGCGCTCGTTCCGCTTCGAAGGCGTCGGACGCGCGCTCAAGGATCGCTGCGCGCGCAGCTCCGCCACGCGAGTCCCATTTGAACTGCGCAGCCGAGGCAGCGGCGAGAGCGCGATCGATTGTGGCTTCATCGGCGTCGACCACGGGTCCTACGACGTCGCCGTGATCCGCTGGGCTGACCACGGGTTTTGCTTTGCCGTCGACCTCGCGTCCCCCAACGATGGGTCGCGCGGAAACCTCCTGCCGCGAAGCTTCTGCGAGCAATTTAGCGAACGGTTCGAGGACGAGCGCATCGTTAAGATCGAGCCCGGCTGAGTTGCGTCTCTCCGGTACGTAGAGGTCGGCGGGGAGGGGAATCCGCGGGTTGGCCACGGGGTCGAGGGCGCGCGCTGTCTGCACGGGATCGGCGACGACTTCCGATACCGGCAGACGCGCATCGACGATCCGGTTCACAAATGAAGTGTTGGCTCCGTTCTCCAGAAGACGGCGAACCAGATACGCGAGGAGATCCGCGTGTCCGCCGACCGGCGCGTACACGCGCACCCGCCGCGAGGGACTGGTGCGCAGAACCTCTTCGTAGAGGGCCTCGCCCATGCCGTGCAGGCGCTGAAACTCGAATTCGGTGCTGCCCGCAATCGCTTCTACCGCGGCAAGCGTCCGCGCATTGTGCGTAGCGAAGCACGGAAACAACGCATCCGAGGCGGCGACGAGTTTCTTCGCGCAGGCGACATAGGAGACGTCGGTTGAAACCTTGCGCGTGAACACGGGGTAGTCCGGCTGCCCGTCCACCTGTGCGCGTTTGATCTCGCTGTCCCAGTAAGCTCCCTTTACCAGCCGCAACATCAGCTTTCGCTGGTCGCGGCGTGCGATCTCGGCAACCTCATCGAGCGTGTCGAATGCCCGCTTCTGATAGGCCTGGATGACGAATCCGAAGTCCGTTCCATCCGGCGAGCTGAGGCGCGGCCGAAAGTGCGTCGATCATGTCGAGCGACAGCTCAAGCCGTTCCGACTCCTCCGCGTCGAGGAATAGGCCGATGTTGGCGGCCCTTGCCCGCTCCGCAAGACTCCGGACACGTGGCAGCAGCTCGTCGATCACGCGAGCGCGCTGTGAGAATTCGAAGCGAGGATGAAGTGCCGAAAGCTTCACCGAAATGCCCGGCGCTTCGAACACGGACCGGGCGCGCACGCCTTGACCCAACACCGAAATCGCGTGTGCGTAGGAGGCCAAATATCTGTCGGCGTCCCGTGTAGTGCGCGCCGCCTCGCCCAGCATGTCGAATGAGTGGAGAATCCCCCGCGCCCGATCGGGCGCGGCCCGCTCGACCGCCTCCTCGATCGTTCGTCCGAGCACGAACTGCCGTCCAAGCACGCGCATGGCTTGCCGTACCGCTTCGCGGATCACCGGCTCTCCGGCTCGCTGCACGAGCCGCCGAAGGACATCGCGCCAGTCCTCCCCATCATCTTCCGGCCGCACCACGAGCCCGGTCAGCATCAAGGCGAACGTGGATGCATTTACGAGCAGCGAGTCCGAATGACCCAGATGCTGCTCCCAGTTGCCCGAGCCGATCTTGTCGCGGATCAAGGCATCTGCCGTTTCGGCATCGGGAATGCGCAGCAGCGCCTCTGCCAAGCACATGAGGACGATGCCCTCGCGGCTCGACAAGTCGAACTCGTGCAGCAACGCATCAAGGCCGGAGGATTGCGCGCGATTGCGCCGAATCGATTCAACAAGTGCTGTGGCATGCGCATCGATGCGCTTGAGCGTCTCCGGCGACAGCTCGGCTTCCTTGATCAGTCGGCGCACCGCCTCGCGTTCATTCGTTCGGTGGACGCGACGTGCCGCGAGCCGGGCAGGACGTGCCTCCGGAAGCGGAACGGAAAAGACAAAGGCGGGCATCGCTTGGGCCGAATGTTACGCCGGGAGGAATTGGCCGGTCAGCAAATCTTGATACGCTGAGCGGCGTCTGACGATAGGTCGATTGCTAGAACAATTTCAAACCGTGATAGTTTATGGCCTGGATGCGGAGGAGGGGTGCATGACGTACGGGACTTTGCCGCCCACGGGCTTCCGGCGGTTTCGAAATGGTTGCATTGGTTGGTCGCGCTTTCCGTCCTGGTGGCCGTCCCGGTCGGAGTGTCCCTCCCATATTTAAAGCCGGGCCCGGCACAGGACGGCTTCTATAATATGCACAAGTCGTTCGGCGTGCTCATCTTGATCCTGATGATCTTGCGGATCATCAACCGGTTCGTCGCCGGTGCGCCGGCGCCGGAGCCGGCCCTCGCGGCATGGAAGCGGGCAACATCGAGCGCGGTCCACGGATTGCTCTACGTGCTGCTGATCGTTCAGCCCCTCGTAGGTTATTCGGCGAACTCCGCCTTTGGCGCGACTACACCGTTCTTCGGTCTGTTCGAACTGCCGGCGCTCGTCGCCAAGAACGATAGTCTCTCCACCCAGCTTTTCACCATCCATCGCTGGATCGGAATCACGATTGCGGTGCTCGCCGTCATGCACATCGGGGCGGCGCTGCAGCACTATTTCATCGAAAAGGACGGCGTATTGCAGCGGATGCTGCCGCGCGCGCTTGGCGGGCGTTAGCCGGACGGAAGGGCGAGCAAGTCCTCATGGCCGACGGTGCAACTCACCCCGTCGGCCGACCGCGCGGCGCTCCACTCCTTGATGGAGCGCTCGGGCACCATTCGCGTCTCGCGCACAGCGTTGGCCCAGCCGTCCGCCATGGCAGCGATGAGGGAACGGTCATCGTACCCGAGCCGCCAGGGGCTCGGCGCCCGTAGCACCTCGTATCCCTTGCTCACGAGCAGATCGGCAAGGAGACCGGTGGCCCGTCCGCCAGCTGACGGGCCAAAGCCCTTGTCGCGTCCAAAGTGACTTTCGAAGGCAGCTTTCATTGCGCCGTCGGCCGCGTGTGGAGGCGTCCACTCCGTTTCCGCGTCGTGGGTGAGAACCGTGTAGAAGACGACTTTCGACCGAACGAGCGCCGCGACAAATTTTTCGATCCATTCCTCGGCGACCAGATCGAACAATGCGGCAGCAGTGACGAGATCGGGGGTGGAGGCGCTCCAGCCGCCGGGATCCACCGCAAGATCAAGACGCCGCAGTTCCACGTGCAGCGAGCGGCCGTTCTTTGTCGCTTCGAGGCCGCTGGTGGTCGGACGCGCCGAATCCGCCCACCCGGCAATTGTCTCGATCGCTGCGGAAAGCAATTGCGGATCGTGATCGACGAGCAACCAATGCTGCCGCATTGGCAGTGCCGAATAGGTTCCTCGAAGATTGGAGCCGAGCCCGGCGCCAAGATCCACAACGCGGATTTCCGGACGGTTTTCGAAATGTCGAGCGAGCTTCGCCAGCAACTCCACATCGCGCGAGCGGTGGTCGACCGCTTCGCGCAGGCGGAGCCAGTCAGGCGCGAAGCCGCTCACCGGGCGGGCCCTTGGCTCGCCACGTCGAGCGCACGTGCAAACTTCCGCGCGGTGTCGTGCCATCGCGGCAATCGTTGAGCGTGACGCCAGGCAGCATCGGCCCGGCGCGAGAGCTCGGTCGGATCGGTGAGAAGTCGCCGCAAGGTCTCGGCCAGCATGTTCGCGTTTCCCGGTGGCACGAGAACGCCGGCATCGGCCGGCACGGTGGACGCCACGGCACCGCCCGTGCAGCCCACGACCGGCAGGCCGCGCGCAAGCGCCTCCGCGAACGCCATACCGTATCCTTCGAAATGCGAAGGTAATACGAACAGTCGCGCCTGATCGTACTCAACGGCAAGTGCTCGTTGGTCGAGGGCTCCGAGCAACCGCACCCGCCCCTGAAGTTTCGTTCGGCCGATCGCCTCGCCAACAGTTTTTGCAGCTGCGCTGTCGCGGTCCAGGCTGCCGACAATCCGGCTTTCCCAGCTGAGGTCCGCGATCTGCGCGAGCGCCTCCACGAGCACATCAAAGCCCTTGCGCAGCGTCACGGATCCGACGCTGAGGAGCCGGGGAGGGACGCTGCCTCCGCTTGCTCGAGCGGACGCCTCGGTGCCCGGCTCAGCAACGCTGATGTGGGAAGGTGTAACTCCAAATTGCCTCACGAGCAGCTCGGCGGTGGATGGGCTCGTGACAATTACGCGTGCCGTCCTCGCCAGCGCTTCGCGCTCCGTGCGAGCAAGATACGCGGCGCGTTCCTTGTCGGTGCCGGTTTCGAGTGCGAGCGGGTGATGGACAACGGCGACGATCTTTCGCTTTGCGTTGTCGATCAGTTCGGACGGCATCGCCCCAAAGGCGAGCCCGTCAATCACGAGCAGCGCCTCGCGCGGAGTCTTTGCCAGCGCTTCACTGGTTGCGGCCAGGCTTGCTTCGCTTGGTGCCGGATAGTCCCCAGGCAGTTCGAGGTGCCGCACCTGCCATCCGAAGTCAGGCAACAGCTCGATCACGCGCCGGTCGTAGATGTAGCCGCCGGTCGGAGTCTGGAGATCGCCGGGTACCGCAAACACCGCCTCAGGCACCGACAGCGCCCTCGTACCAGGCTCTCGCTACGTGCAGACTCGTGCAACGTCACACGTATCTTCGACACACCTTTCGACTCTTCACCGAGTTCACTCTTTTTCAGCGCATCAGCCATTCGGTCGAACACGTAGCGAGCAAGTGTCTCGGTCGTTGTTCGCTTCCCCTTGAACTGCGGGAGCTCATCGAGGTTGCGATAGTTGACGGCGCCAAGCACCGCTTTCAGCACATCGTGCGCGCGACCAATGTCGACGACGACATCGTTCGGTCCAAGTTTCTCCCGGTAGAACGCGACGTCGACGACGAAGGTCGCGCCGTGCAGACCTTGGGCCGGCCCGAAGAATTCGCCAGGGAGACTGTGGGCAATCATGATGTGGTCGCGAACTTCAACGGCGTACATTGTTCACCTCGAGGACAGGAATCCGGAAATTCAAAGCCCGCACGCTGCATCAATAACGGACGAGTGCCCCGACACCCGCGGCATCGGCGGCAAGCAATCGCGGAAGATGCTTCGGCAATTCGGAAAACGGAACCTCCTCTCCAAGCAGTGTATCGAAACGCTCGTCCGCAAGCAGTCGAAGCGCCTCTTCCACGCGTTGTCGCGGTGTGTAGCGCTGACGATGCGAAGGTGCGACCGACCCAACCTGGCTTGAGATCAGGCGCAACCGTTGCGAATGAAATGCTGCACCGAGTGGCACGGAGACTTTCTTGTCGCCGTACCAACTCGCCTCCACCACCGTGGCTTCGAATTTGCCGATGTCGAGTGCAAGCGCCAAGCCCGCTTCAGTCGCGCTGGTGTGAACTACCAGGTCCATCTGCCGCGGCGCGGACTCCGGCGTTGCGAACTTCGCGCCAAGCGTCTTTGCCTGAGCCGCCCGAGACGAATCCTTGTCTACGACCGTTACAGTGTCTGCCGACGATTTTGCGGCGAAACCAGCGACGAGCAGTCCAAGAACACCGCCGCCCACCACCGCGATCTTCTGACCAGGCGCCGCCTGGCCGTCCCACAAGATGTTGAGTGCAGTTTCGGCGTTGGCGGTGAGCACAGCCCGCCGTGCCGGCACGGAGTCGGGAACGGGGACCGCCCATTCCGCCGGTATCACAAAACGCTCCTGATGCGGATGCAACGCGAACACTGTCTTGCCGGTGAGTCCGGCTGGTCCGGTCTCGACCACCCCCACCGCCGCGTAGCCGTACTTAACCGGGAAGGGAAAATCGCCTTCCTGGGAAAACAGCCGCATTCGCTCGTATTCGCTCGCGGGCACGCGGCCTTCGTAGACGAGCCGTTCGGTGCCGCGGCTGATCCCGGAGTAGAGGGCGCGTACAAGCACGTCGGTCGCCGACGGCGCCTTGAGCGGACCGTCACGCAATTCGGCCTTGCCCGGCGCGGTGTACCAAAGGGCGCGCGCTGTGACATTTGAGTGTTGGTCCGGCGCCTTCACTTGTGGCCTATTAGGGCAAAGGGGATACCGCGTTCGGGGAGCACAATTCCGCCACGGGGTTGTAGCGATTTCCGGGCGGAAGGCGAGGGCGCCCCGGGCGAAGCCAATCGATGTCGGCAGATCCATCATCGGCAAAGTTAACCGCGGCCGGAACGCAATCGTCGTCGGTGCGAACTCCGACGGGCACACAATCGCTCGCGGTCCTGCTCTTTCGGCGCGTGTTTTTCGGCGCGCTGAATATTGCCGCGCTGGTCGGGCTCGCTTGGTGGCTAGTGAGCATTTTAGCCGCCGACGGATTTTCGCTGATCGACGTTCTTTTGTTGATCACCTTTCTGATCTACGCGCCTTGGGTCACGATCGGATTCTGGAATTCCGTCATTGGCGTTCTCGTCCTACATGTCGTGCGCGACCCGCTGAAGTCGATCATTCCCCCCGTTGGACGCGCGCGTGCCGACGATCCGGTTTTTGTCGGTGTTGCCGTGACCATGACCGTTCGCAACGAAGATCCAGCCCGCGCATTTTTGCGCTTGCGGACCGTCAAGGAGAGCGTCGACGCGACCGGCTATGGCGATAGGTTCGATTACTTCATCCTCAGCGACAGCTCGCGCGCCGACGTCATCGAAGCCGAAGAAGCTGCGTACACGGCGCTGCAAGAGGAGCTCGGCGGGAGCGCACGCTTCTTTTATCGCCGACGAGGAGAGAACACGGGCTTCAAGGCGGGCAACGTCCGGGACTTCGTCGAGCGGTGGGGCGCGCAGTACGATCTGATGGTGCCGCTCGATGCCGACAGCCTGATGACCGGCGAGTTGATTCTGCGGCTCGTGCGGGTAATGCAGGCGAATCCGCGTCTCGGCATTCTGCAGAGCCTCGTTGTCGGCATGCCGAGTCCGAGTTTCTTTGCGCGCGTATTCCAGTTTGGAATGCGGCACGCAATGCGATCGTTCATCTCCGGGAACGCTTGGTGGCACGCTGACTGCGGCCCGTTCTGGGGTCACAACGCGGCTGTCCGCATCGCTCCGTTCCGGGAACACTGCCGGCTGCCGGAGCTTCCGGGCAAGCCGCCGTTCGGCGGTCACATCTTGTCGCACGACCAGATCGAAGCGGTGCTGATGCGCAACGCAGGCTTCGAGGTCCGCGTGTTGCCGGAGGAGGACGGCAGCTGGGAGGAAATGCCGCCCGCGCTGCCCGATTTCGTCGGGCGCGACCTGCGCTGGTGCCAGGGCAATCTTCAATACTTTAAACTTGTCCGGCTGCCACGGCTGCCGACAGGCCGCTTCAACATCGCATTCGCCATTCAGATGTTCGTCGGCGTCGCTGCGTACATCTTGTTCGTTATTCTTGCCGCGATTGCCGTCGCCCTTGCGGCACCCGGCACACCGTTTCCGGTTGGCTCCGCGCTTCTGTTCTATCTGGTCTGGTTTCTCATGCTGATCACGCCAAAGATCGCCGGCGTAATCGATGCGGCCCTTCGGTCGTCGAAGCGATACGGCGGGCTAGGGTGGCTCCTGATCGGCGCGGTCGCGGAAACCGTCTTCAACCTGATGCTCACCGCAATCACGATGGTCGGTCAGACCATCTTCATGGCCGCGTTGTTACTCGGCAAAACCATCACCTGGGACGGACAGCGGCGCGACCGGTACCGGCTGACGTGGAGCGAAGCGCTGCGCGTGTTCTGGCCGCACACGCTTTTCGGTCTCGCGATATTCCTGCTCTTGGCCGCGACGAATCCGATCGCGATCCTTTGGTTTTCGCCGTTTCTTGCAGGACCGCTGCTTTCGATCCCTTTTGCAGTGTGGACCACTTCGCCGGAACTCGGAGCCTTGGCCCAAGCGCATCGTTTCTGCGGCATCCCCGAGGAGTTCGATCAGCCGCGCGAGCTCGCCGCCATCCTGCCGCGCGGTCGAAGCTGAGAGATCGAAGTGCGCGAAGCATTTGCTACTCTCTCCGGGGTCGTGCGCTCGCTGCGCATCTACTATGGAGATGCCGAGCGACGCCGCGCCATGGACGCGCTGCATGGGCGGTTTCTGAAGTCCGGCGATGTCGCGTTCGACATAGGGTCGCACGTGGGTGATCGTGTGGCCTCGTTCCGCCGCCTCGGCGCCCGGGCGGTTGCGGTTGAGCCGCAACCTGCGCTCGCCCGTACGCTACGCGTGCTGTTTGCCCTTGATCGCGGAGTGACGATCGAGCGGGTCGCAGTCGGTCGTGCACCCGGAGAACTCGATCTGAGACTGAATTTGCAAAATCCCACGGTCGCAACCGCCTCGGATGAGTTCATTCGGGCCGCCGACGGAGCCCCAGGGTGGGAAGAACAGCGCTGGACCCGTTCGGTGCGCGTTCCGGTGACCACGCTCGACGCGCTGATCTCCCGCCATGGCGAACCGCGCTTTGTGAAAATCGATGTGGAAGGCTTTGAAGACGAGGTGCTCGCGGGCCTTTCGCGGCCGCTGGCGGCTTTGTCCATCGAGTTCACGACGATCCAGCGCGAAGTAGCGCTACGCGCGATCCGGCGCATCGCCGGTCTGGGCCCGTATGTTTTCAATGCTGCGCTTGGCGAGAGCCAACAACTCGTCCACGCGGCGCCGATCGATGTGCGGGCGATCGCCCAATGGATCGAGAGTTTGCCCGTCAAGACGAATTCCGGAGACGTCTACGCCAGTCTCGATCCATCCAGCCTAGGTTCAACTGGCGAACGTCGATAGCCGTCCGGCCGCGGCTTTTGCGGCGGTTCCCTTCCGGCGCACGAGCGGCTATAGGCCACGCGCGCGCACAGTCTGTATACTTGTCGCGCCTCGTCCGCCGCGCTCGAGCGCACCCGGAGGAAACCGTGACTGATCCCGCTCCTTATAATCCGCAGGACAAGGGCGCTTGGCCGCCCTCGTTGTTTCCGCCCTACGCCTCGACGGTGAAGCGGGCGCCAAAGCAGCCGCTCCTCCTCATTCCGCAGACGCTGTCCGAAGTCACTGGCCCCGTCTACGGCCACAGCCGGGTGATCCCCGAAGATTCCGATCTCACGAAGGACCATGAAGGCGAACCGTTGGGCGAGCGCATTATCGTCACCGGGCGCGTGCTCGATGAGAACGGACGGCCACAACCAGGCACCCTCGTCGAAATCTGGCAGGCGAATGCCGCGGGCCGCTATCGTCACGACGTCGACCAGCATCCCGCCCCGCTTGACCCGAACTTTACCGGCGGCGGTCGGGTGATTACGGACGCGGAGGGTCGCTACACTTTCACCACGATCAAGCCCGGCGCCTATCCGTGGAAGAACCACCACAACGCGTGGCGGCCGGCGCATATCCATTTCTCTTTGTTCGGGCCGAGCTACCTCACGCGTCTCGTCACACAGATGTTCTTTCCGGGCGATCCGCTCATCCCGATCGATCCAATCATGAACGGCGTTCCCGATCCGCAGGCGCGCGAACGCATGATCTGCAAGTTCGACATCAATCTCACCCAGCCCGAATGGGCGCTCGGCTATCAGTTCGACATCGTGGTGCGCGGACGCAATGCGACACCGCTCGACAACGACGAGGATCACTGACGTGGCGCATGGCCAAACTCCTTCGCAGACCGTCGGTCCGTTCTTTCACTTCGCGCTGCCGCTGTTCGAGGGCCCGGTCCTTGCCACCGACAAGACCAGGGGCGAGCGCATCACAATCGAGGGGCGCGTGCTCGATGGCGATGGCCAGCCACTCAACGATGCCTTGATCGAAATTTGGCAGGCGAACGCCGAGGGCCGCTACGACCACCCGGAAGACAAGCAGGAGAAGCCGCTCGATCCGAGTTTTCACGGCTTCGGACGGTGTGCGACCGACAAGGACGGTCGTTACAGCTTTCAGACGATCCGGCCCGGTCCGGTCCCCGGACCCGGCAACACGTTACAGGCGCCGCACGTCAACGTGACGGTGTTCGCGCGCGGAATGCTGAAGCAGCTCGTGACGCGGATGTACTTCGAGGACGAAAAGTCGAACGCCGACGATCCGATCCTCGGCCGCATCGCCGATGACGCGCGACGGTCGACGCTCGTCGCCCGCCGCAAAAATGGGAAGGGCGGGCCGTTCGTGTTCGATATCGTGCTCCAGGGCAAGGGCGAGACCGTATTCTTCGACGTCTGACCCGGCGCGATTCATGAGCCAGGCGCACGGGCTGAACACGACGCGCACGCTGCTTTTCCTTGGTGCGGCGAGCTTCGCCAGCTCCGTATCGTTGCGCGCCTGCGATCCGATACTGCCCGATATCGCGGCCGCGTTTTCGACCACACCCGGTGACGCCGCGAAGGTGGTCACCGTTTTCGGGGTCGGCTACGCCCTTGCAGGTTTCTGCTACGGTTTCATCGGCGACCGCTTCGGCAAGCTTCGCGTGATGGCGGCCGCCACCATCTTCTCGAGCATCGCCACGGTTTGGTGTGCGCTGGCGACTTCCCTCGCAATGTTGACGGTCGCCCGCATCGCGGTCGCACTGACCGCGGCGGCGATCATTCCGCTCGCTTTTGCGTGGATCGGCGACGTCGTCCCATATGAGCGGCGGCAGCCAGTGCTCGGGCGCTTCTTGAGCGGTCAGATTTCCGGAATGGTCCTCGGCCAGGTGTTTGCGGGAGCCATCGCCGAACATTTCGGTTGGCGCTATGTGTTCGTGTTGATCGCTGCATTGTTCGTGATCGCGGGCGTTGCCCTGGCATTTGAAGTGAAAGGACAGCCGGCTCACCCGGCGCATTCGCCCGAAACAGTCGATCCGGTCCTGAAAAGATTCACCTCGATGTTGCGCGAGCCTTGGGTGCTGATCGTGCTGGGGACGACGTTTCTCGAGGGAATGATCTTCTTCGGCGCATATACTTTCGTCGGGTCCTACATCTGGGCGCGCTTCGGCCTTGGTCTCGATCTTGTCGGGCTGATTGTCGCAGGATTTGGCGTAGGAGGTCTCATCTATGCCGCGTCAGCAGGACGATTGGTCGGGTTGCTGGGTGAAAGCGGATTGATGCTGTGGGGCGGAATCTTCGTCGCAATTTCGTTTGTCGTCATAGCAATCGCGCCGGTGCCCGCCGGGGTTGCTCCCGCGACTGTCCTCGCGGGCCTTAGCTACTACATGATCCACAACACCTTGCAGACCCATGCGACGCAAATGGCGCCGGCGGCGCGCGGGTTGGCCGTTTCGACCTTCGCTAGCTGCTTGTTTCTGGGCCAGGCGTCGGGCGTCGCGATCGCTGCGCCGGTCTTCGACGACACCGGTGGCAAGCCAATATTCCTCGCTGCGGCCGTGCTTCTCTTTGTCGTGTGCATCCTGTTCCGGGCGCTGCTCCTCACGCGTTCGTAACCCAGGATTGTGCACTGCGAGAGAACGAAAGGCTTGCCCGAAGTCGCTCTGAATTTGCTAGAGTGAGTTGAGTGCGCGAGGAACGTGCACCGTGATTTTGCGCGGCGCCCAGATCGCGTCCTCCATCATCGACGATGGTTTCCCCAGGGAGGTATACATCATGCCAAAGAAGGTACGCGGGACCGACGCGCCTGAAGCAGGTCGCCGCAAATTTCTAAAGACTGCTGGTTTCGCCGGGGCGGCTGCGGCCGCCACGATTGCGATGCCGCAGATTTCTCGCGCACAGACCGCGACTCTGAAGATGCAGGGTTCGTGGGGCGCGAAAGACGTCTTCAACGAGATGGCGCAGGACTACGTCGAGCGCGTCAACAAGATGGCCGGTGGCCGTCTGAAGATCGACTATCTCGTCGGCGGCGCGGTCGTGCATCCATTTCAGGTGTTTGACGGCGTGAACGGCGGTCAGATCGACGCCGCGCATACGGTGCCCGTCTACTGGTACGGCAAGCACAAGGCGGCTTCCTTGTTCGGCACCGGTCCGGTGTTCGGTTTCAACGCCAACGAAGGTCTCGGCTGGATTCATAACGGCGGCGGCTACGCGCTGTACGAAGAACTCCAGACTCAGATCATGAAGGTCGACATCAAGAGCTTCTTCGTGATGCCGATGCCGACCCAACCTCTCGGCTGGTTCAAAAGTCAGATCAAGTCAGCCGATCAGATCAAGGGCCTCAAGTATCGCACCGTCGGTCTCGCGGCCGACCTGTTCCAGGCGATGGGCGCTTCCGTCGCGCAGCTTCCGGGCGGCGAAATCGTGCCGGCCATGGAACGCGGCGTGATCGAAGGCTTCGAGTTCAACAACCCGACCTCCGACCGCCGGTTCGGCGCGCAGGACGTGGCCAAGAACTACATGCTCGGCAGCCATCATCAGGCGACCGAATACTTCGAGGTCATGATCAAGCGCTCTAAGTTCACGCAACTGCCGGCCGAGCATCAGGCGATCCTGCAGTACGCCGCCGAAGCAACGTCTTCTGCAAACGAGTGGAAGGCGATGGATTATTACTCGAAGGACCTGCAGGAGCTGATCAACAAGGACAAAGTGAATGTCCATCGCACCCCGCAAGCGATCTTCGACGCGCAGATCAAGGCGTGGGACGGGCTCATCGCCGATCTCGCGAAGGATCCCTTCATGAAGAAGGTGATGGATTCGCAGAAGGAGTGGGTGCGGCGCGTCGTGTTCTACGGCATGTTGAACGCGACCGACTACAAGGGCGCGTTCAACCATCACTTCCCGGGCGTGATGAAGACCTGATCGCACGTTCGCGTTCAAGAAAGGAAGGGCGGCGCGACACTCGCGCCGCCCAACCGTTCGGGGCGGGGGACTGACGGCGGTTGCCGTACCGTGGGGCACGCATGACGAAGTTTCTCTATTTCATCGATGGACTGAGCACTTGGGTCGGAAAGGCGTTCGCCTGGCTGATTTTGGTGTTGACGCTCGGCATCAGCTACGAGGTATTTGTCCGCTACGTATTGCGCGCCCCGACCACCTGGGCATTCGACTTCAGCTACATCAATTACGGCGCTTTGTTCCTGATGGCTGGCGCGTACACGCTGTCGCGCGGTGGTCACGTGCGTGGAGACGTCGTGTATCGGCTTTGGCGGCCCCGCACGCAGGCAACCGTCGACCTAACGCTCTACATCATCTTCTTCCTGCCGGCTGTGTTCGCATTCATGTACGCGGGTTGGCCTTATGCCGCGACGTCCATCCGGTTCAAGGAAGTCAGCATTTTCAGCCCCGCGGGCATTCCGGTTTTCCCGCTCAAGACTTTGATCCCGATCGCCGGCACGCTGCTGCTGCTGCAGGGGTTTGCTGAGATCGTTCGCTGCATCATGTGCATTCGCACTGGTGTATGGCCGCAACGCCTCCACGACGTCGAGGAGACGGAAAGTATCATCCTGCAAGAACAGAAGATTCATGCTCACGATGCTGAGCCCGGTCAGAAGGGGGCATGAGCCGTGACTGACCCGCAAGTCGGCATGCTGATGCTGGGGCTTTTCATCTTCATCATCATGCTGGGATTTCCGATCGCCTTCACGCTGATTGCGATGGGCGTCGGCTTTGGCTTCTATGCCTATTTCACGCCGGGGCAAGACGTTTTTGAGAACCGCATCTTCACCCTGCTGGTGCAGAAAGCGTTCGAAGTGGCCTCAAATGACGTGCTCGTGGCGGTGCCGTTGTTTCTGTTTATGGGGTACCTGGTCGAACGAGCGAACATTCTCGATCGTCTATTTCCACTCGTTACAGATTTCGCTGAAGAACGTGCCCGGCTCACTGGCTGTCGCCACCCTTGCCACGTGCGCGATGTTCGCGACCGCGACCGGAATCGTGGGCGCGGTCGTGACTCTCATGGGCCTGCTCGCGTTTCCCGCGATGCTCCGCGCCGGGTATGACGTGAAGCTTTCGGCAGGAGTGGTGTGCGCCGGCGGCTGCCTCGGCATTCTCATTCCGCCGAGCATCCTGCTGATCGTCTACGCGGCGACCGCCGGCGTATCCGCCGTCAAGCTTTATGCCGCCGCGTTTCTGCCCGGCTTCCTCTTGACCGGTTTTTACATCGGCTACGTAATCATACGCGCGACGATCAATCCGAGCCTTGCCCCGAAGCTGCCCAAAGAGCAGACCGACATCCCCTTCACCGAGGTGGTATGGGCGCTGCTCACGTCGTTTTTCCCGCTGGCGCTGCTGATCGTCTCGGTTCTCGGAGCGATCCTTTTCGGACTGGCAACTCCGTCGGAGGCCGCCGGGGTTGGCGCGCTGGGGGCGATCGTCCTAGCAGCCGCCTACGGAGCGCTCAATTTCACGATGTTGCGCGATTCCGTCTACCTAACGGCTCGCGCCGCAGCGATGGTGTGTTACCTCTTTATCGGATCGTGGACCTTTTCGTCCGTGTTCGCCTATCTCGGCGGACAGGGCGTGGTCGA
This sequence comes from uncultured Alphaproteobacteria bacterium, assembly GCA_963711595.1. GTDB lineage: Bacteria > Pseudomonadota > Alphaproteobacteria > Rhizobiales > Xanthobacteraceae > JAUSIF01. The sequence continues at coordinate 477,344 of CAVQER010000001.1, read as the reverse complement.
GCGATTCTTCCTCGGTTTGGATCTGTCATCGACGCAGTTCCTGGTGCTCACCCAAGTGATCATCTTCCTTTTGGGGTGGCCGCTGGAGTGGACGGAAATCATCATCATCTTCGTCCCGATCTTCCTGCCCTTGCTCGACGACTTCGCGATCGATCCGATCTTCTTCGGAATCCTGATCGCTTTGAACACGCAGACCGCGTTCAACACGCCGCCGGTTGCGATGGCTGCCTTCTATCTCAAGGGCGTCGCACCGCCGCATGTGAAGTTGACCGATATTTTTAGTGGCGCGCTGCCATTCGTGTTCATGGTCTTTATCACCATGATCCTCGTGTACACCTTTCCGGCCATTGCCCTTTGGCTCCCGGATTACTTGTACACACCGCGGTGAAGTGATCGTCCGATCGGCAGAGGTTCGTTGCGCATGAGTTTGGCTGCACTGACGCTCACAGAAGCGGCGGCGCACATACGCGAGGGCCGCATCAAGTCGGCTGAGCTCGTGCACGACTGCTTGGCACGGATCGACGAGGTGGACGCCGAAATTCAGGCGTGGGCATTCCTCGACCGCGACCTGGCGATGCGCCAGGCCGAAGCAGCCGATTTGCACCGGATGCAGGGGAAATCGCTTGGTCCGCTGCACGGCGTGCCCGTAGGTATCAAGGACATTCTCGATACGAACGACATGCCGACCGAACTCGGCTCGCCGGTCTGGGCAGGGCGCACGCCGCGGCGGGATGCGTTCGCCGTCGCGCAGTTGCGCGCCGATGGAGCGATTATCCTCGGCAAGACCGTTACGACGGAGTACGCGTACTTTCACCCGGGGAAGACCCGAAACCCGCACGATCACGCGCGCACCCCCGGAGGCTCTTCGAGTGGCTCGGCGGCGGCGGTTGCGGCCTACATGGTGCCGGGCTCGGTCGGTACACAGACGAATGGTTCAGTCATCCGTCCCGCGGCCTTCTGCGGCGTTGTTGGCTTCAAGCCGACGCACGGACTGGTCCCGCGTTCGGGAGTGCTGACGATGTCGCGCAGTCTGGATCAGATCGGAGTCTTTAGCCGCTCGGTAGAAGACGCGGCGCTACTGGCGGAATTGATTGTTGGTTTCGATGAAGACGATCCGGATACCCGCCCGGTGGCGAGGCCGCCGTTTGCGACAATAGCCGCGTCCGAACCGCCGCTGCCGCCACGCTTCGCGTTCGTGAAATCGCCGGTGTGGGATCAAGCGGAGGCGGTGACGCGCGACGCGTTCGGCGCGTTGGTCGAGGCGCTCGGCGAGGCGGTAACGGCGGTGGATCTATCGCCCGGATTCGCCCATGCGGTCGATTTCCACCGGACCATCATGGAAGTCGAAATGGCGCACAACCTGCGTCGCGACTACGAGAAATTTGGCGGGCAGTTGAGCGACAAGCTACGCAGCCTGATCGAACGGGGCAGGGGCCAGAAGGGAGTGGACTACATGGCCGCGACAGCTGCTGCGGGCCCGCTCAATGCCGCCCTCGACGAACTGTTCAACGAATATGACGCGATCATCACGCCAGCCGCGCCCGGTGAGCCGCCGGCCGGTCTGGAATCCACTGGAAACCCGATCTTCTGTACGATCTGGACCTACCTCGGCACGCCCGCGATATCGCTTCCGTTGCTGCAATCGGAAGCCGAGTTGCCGCTCGGTGTTCAGCTTGTGGGCAAGCGTGGCCTCGATGCGCGCCTCTTGCGTACCGCGCGATGGCTGGTCAACACTCTCACCCAACCGGGCCGACGTGGTAAGAAAACCGACAAGGCCACCGCGGCGCCAACTCGCGGAAAGGGGAAATCCTGATGCTTACGTTAGTCACGGGAACTCATTGGCGTCGCAATGCTCGGAGGCTTCCTGGGCTTTATGCTTTGGTGGGTCCCGGCGCCGCCGCTGATCATTATCGTGGTCGTGGCCATGTTGCTGCTGATCTGGGATCTTGTGCAGACCGTTCGCTACGGCACCTAACCTGACTGACTGGACATTCGCCACGAGAACGGGTCAACGCACGCGATTTCCGCTTACCGCTAGCTGCGCGTAACGCGACTCCGTTTCAATCGCAAGATCTCCTGTCACCGGCTTGTGCCATTCCATCCCGAGAATCGCAGCTTTGGCTGCATCCACGATCAGGTTGTTCGCCACAAGGGCCGAGCCCGCGCCGGGCGCGACCGATATCGCAATGCCTACCGGACAAACCCGCACGACGTTGCCGGTGACGCTCACGTCACGCAATCCGACACCCCAGCCGGCGCGAATCCCAACCGCCTCGGCGTTCTCGATCACATTGCCCGTGACAGCTGTGTCCGCCTCGACGTGAATGCCGATGCCGCGGTGGTCGCGATCCTCCTGCCGTTCGCCGCTGCGAACCAGATTGCGGATCACGTTGCCCTGACAGACCGCGAGACGGCCGCCGTAGTCGATGTTGGCGATAGAAACGCCGATCGCGGCCCCGTCGACGACGTTGTTCGCGATCACCGCGCCTTCAAACGCAAATTCGGAATAGAGCGCGACTTCGCCGGAAGCCGTGGTCGAGTTTCCGCGGATGTGAAGGTTCGAAGCCGAGTTACCGCGAACCGCCGAGAACGCGCAGTTCTTGATGCGGTTGTCGGCAACGATCACATTTCCTGCACGAAACACGCTGATGCCGTTTCCGTACTGACCGGTGCCGCCGGCATGCGCTGCCACGTTCTCGATCCGGTTTGCGAGCACTTGCGTGCCGTCGTCGCCCGCTCGCGAGCGCCACACCTGGATGCCGTTGTTGCCCGCATTGAGAATCGTGTTGTTCGCGAGCAGGAGGCCGCGCGCATCGATCGTGAAGATCGCACCCTGGGCTGCGCCAATGATCGTGCAGTGGGCGACTTCACCTTCCACGCCTTCGAGCTGAATGCCGGTACCACCGCTCTGTTAAATCACGCAGTCGAGAATACGTGCGCCACGCGTCTCGCGCAGCGAGATCAGGCCGCGCTTGTCAGGTAGCGGTCGGCCGCCCCCGTCGAGCACAAGTCCCTGCAGTGTGATCTGGTCGGCGCGCGACGCCGCAAAGACCGAGGCCCCGAAGCCGAGGACCAGGCGCGTCGCGCCACGGATGCCAAAGAGCTGCGAACCTGATGGCAGTACAAGGTCGCTTGCGATGTAATTGCCCGCAGGCAGCCAAAGCGGAACTCGCGCAGCGGCCGATGCGTCGATCGCCCGTTGCAGCGCGTGCGACTGATCATCGGAACTCGCCGGATTAACCCCAAAATGGGTCACGTCCAGCCCGAGCGAGCCGAGCGGCATCGGCCTCGCGCGAGCAGGTGATGGCAGCAGAGCGCTGCCGGCGCTGGCCGCGGAGAGTCCCAAGATCGATCTGCGGTCGATGGCCATTAACTCGCTCCCGTCCGGACCGGGAGCTCATCGCTTCAAGACTCGTGCCGGATTTTTCGTGCCGTTCCAGGACGTTAACCGCGTTTGCTCGCGGTCGTGAGCGCGACGAGCGCCGCTTCGCCCGCACGAACAAGGTCGCGCAGGGGTGGTCGCCTGGAGCGACCGGGTGCACGCGGCCAGGGAATGTGAACGAACGCAATCTGTTTCGGCCGGCCCGAGCGACGTGCGCTTTCCAGGAGCGTAAACAGACTCGCGTTGCAAATGTAGCGGCCGGCATCGCGTGAATGGCGTAGCGATACTCCCGAGCCGCGAATGGCGGCAGCAAGGCGCCCGAGCGGTGCTTGCACCCTCAACTCCGACGGGGCACCGCGCACAATTTGCGAACCCGAGAGCTTGGCGCGGGCCGCATCCGAATGCACCGCGGACGCCGCGTTTACCGCTCGAGACTCGATGCGAACACGGTCTGCGCGGGAAGCGAGTCCGAAGAGAAGGACGACATCAGGATCGTAGCGCTTGAGCAGGGCAGGGAGCTCGTTTGCGACTGCGACATAGGTTGTCGGGAGAACGGCCGTGACGATTTTGACCCTTGCTAGCGCTGGCCTTCTGCGGCGCGCGATCGCGCGTACGAGATCGCTGCTCGGATTACGCGGCGCGCCCGGGAAACGGTCAAAGCCGATGACGAGCGCTGTCGCCATCGTCAGAGCTTGAGCAGATCGGCGATTTCATCCGCGGCGAGCGCCGGAGGCAGCTTGCCAGCAGCGACTGCAGCCTCGAGGCTTCGCAGGCGCGATTTGATCGTGGTGTCGCTACGCAATCGGTCACGAAAGCGTTCGTCAATCAGAGTCCACATCCAGCGCACCTGTTGGTCGCGCCGCTTTTCAGCGAGCCTGCCGGATTTTTCCAGCGATCCACGGTGGTCGAGCACCTCTTGCCAAAGCCGATCGATGCCTTCGCCCTTGAGCGCGGAATAAGTGAGCACCGGCGGCTCGCCGATTCCAGCGCTGCCGGCGAGGATGTGCAGCGCTGCTTTGAGCGACGTCGCGGCAGCCCTGGCGCGCGAAATATTGTCGCCGTCCGCTTTGTTGACGGCGACCACATCGGCAAGTTCGAGCAGGCCCTTCTTGATCCCCTGCAGTTCATCGCCCGCACCCGGAAGCATCAGAACGAGAAAGGTGTCGGTCATCTGTGCAACGGCGATCTCCGACTGACCGGCGCCGACCGTCTCCACGATCACGACGTCGTATCCGGCTGCCTCGCACAAGAGCATCGTTTCGCGTGTCCGGCTTGCGACGCCGCCCAGCGTTCCGGCGGAAGGCGACGGGCGGATAAAGGCGTTTTCTTCTGCGGCCAATCGAGGCATTCGTGTCTTGTCGCCGAGGATCGACCCGCCGCTTCTGACAGAACTCGGATCGACGGCGAGCACGGCGACGCGGTGTCCCTTGTCCGTTAGGTAAGTGCCGAGCGCGTCGATGGTCGTGGACTTGCCGACACCGGGCACGCCGGTCACGCCGACCCGCACGCCTTTGCCGGTTGCAGGGAGAATAGTGCGCAGCAATTCCTGCGCCTCTTCGCGGTGCTCGCGCTTCCTCGATTCCACCAGCGTGATTGCGCGCGCTAACGCGGAGCGGTCGCCCTCTCGCACCCGTTTCGCGAGCTCGCGCACGGCGGTGGAAGTCTTCGAGCTCACCGCTTCTTCACCGGCGTGTACTTGACGCGGGGATCGCCGGGTCGTGACGCGAGTTCCCTTAGAAATCCGAGCGCATCGGACGAGCCGTCAAGCGAGCAGTCGTCCGCCGCCATCTTCACGCCTGCGCGCTGAAGGATTACCGGATCGATTGCCTTGCACTGGAACGCGGTCAGGTAGCCTTGGCCATCCTGAATCTTAAGTAGCCCGTACGCGTAACGGTTGGGGCCGAAGCGGGCCTGCGTGAGAAAGCGGTTGGGCCCGATCTGGTGAAACGCGTACTCGTCGTCATCGGGCTTGCCGGTGGCGCCCGCCTCGCGGACGATCTTGTTGGCATCAGCAACGAGCTCGACTTCCTCGCCGTTCGGCTTCCATGGTGCGGTTGCGGATTCCCGCTCGTAGGCCTGAACGGCGATTCGTGCGGGGAAGGGCACGACGCGCGCATCGGGAGCGAGCAGCGGCGTGGTTGAGATGACGCAGCCGCCCAAAATCAGGGCCACCGCGATCGCGGCGAATTGAAGAATACGCATGAATCACTCCTTCGCCGATCCTACCCGATATCGGCGAGCTTCGGCTCCGGGGCGAGGACGAGGGCGTGGTAGCTGCCGAAGTCCGCCCCAAGGAGCCAGACGTGCTGCGGAAAGGTTCGCTTGAGAGCGTCCGAATAAAGGTCGACGAATTCGGCGCGGCAAATCATATACTTCGCCGCCGCGACAATGTCCTCGCGATCGATCACGCAGAAGACCCGCATCTCGGAATGCGCCTTTAGATAAGCATCCACCGTCAGCGCGAGAGTTGGGTACCCAGGATGCAACATATCGTCGAGGCAAATGATGCCGCGCGGATCGAGTGTGGCGTGCGCGAGCGCAAGATCCTTGGAGAGATGGTCCGGCGTATGCTCGCCATCAATGTGAAAGAAACGGATGCGTTGGCCCGGCGCCTTTCCAAGCAACTCGTCGGGCTTCAATAGGCGGCTGTCCGCCTTCAACACGATCGCGCGGTCGTCCTTGGGACCGTGCTGGCTAAGATTCTTCTTGAAACGGTCGATGACGCCGGCGTCGGGCCACTCGAAATGGTCGATCCCAATCGCGCGTTCACCTTGCTTGATGGCATGGGCAAGCGCGACGAAAAACCGGCCTTCGAACGTGCCGATCTCGGCGACATGACCGGAAATGCCGTTTTCGGATTGAATCCGCAGCGTGGCCCCGACGACTCCTGCGGCGAAACGCGAGGACATGCCGCGCACCGCGAGGTAGCCGCTGCTGAGATAGCGGTCGACGGCAGGTAGCCCGGATACGATATTCATTGAGGCCGGGAAGCGCGGCTATTCCGCCGCGGCTCGTTGATGGCCGAGACGTGAGGCGAGCTTGCGCAGCAATTCTTCGCAGGCTTCCGCGATCACGGTTCCCGGCGGAAAAATGGCTTCCGCGCCTGCAGTTCTCAGCTCGGCGTAGTCCTGCGACGGCACCACGCCGCCTACCGCGATCATGATGTCGCCGCGTCCTTCCTTCTCGAGCGCTCGCTTAAGCTCAGGAACAAGCGTCAGGTGCGCCGCTGCGAGCGACGACACTCCGACGACATGTACGTCGTTTTCGACAGCTTGCCGCGCGGCCTCCGCCGGCGTCGAAAACAATGGACCGATGTCCACGTCCCAGCCGAGATCGGCGAACGCCGATGCGATTACCTTCTGCCCGCGGTCGTGGCCGTCTTGCCCGACCTTGGCGACAAGAATTCGCGGCCGACGGCCTTCCTCGGCCTCGAACGCCTCGGCCAGACGCTGCACCCGCTGAACGGCGTCGCTCATCGCTCCCGCTTCCCGTTTGTAGACACCAGTGATCGTCCGCGTTTCCGCACGATGCCGGCCGAACACTTTCTCGATCGCGCCCGAAATCTCGCCGACTGTGGCTTTCGCCCGGGCAGCATTGATCGCGAGCTCGAGCAAGTTGCCTTTGCCCGTATCGGCCGCGTTAGTCAGCGCGTCAAGCGCGCTCCCGACTGCCTTCGGATCCCGTTCAGCGCGCAGGCGCTTCAGTTTTTCGATCTGGCGTGCGCGCACGGTGGAGTTGTCGACCTTGAGGATTTCGATCGGCTGCTCGTCCTCTGGACGGTAGCGGTTCACGCCAACGACCATCTGCGCACCGGAATCGATCCGCGCCTGCGTCTTCGCGGCGGCCTCTTCAATGCGAAGCTTGGGTAGTCCGGCCTCAATCGCCTTCGCCATGCCGCCGAGATCCTCGACTTCCTGGATATGCTCCCAGGCCTTCTTCGCGAGATCGCCGGTGAGACGTTCGACGTAAAAGGAGCCGCCCCACGGATCGACGATCCGAGTCGTGCCGCTTTCTTGTTGGAGAAATAGCTGGGTGTTTCGGGCGATGCGCGCGGAGAAATCCGTCGGCAATGCGAGCGCTTCGTCGAGCGCATTCGTATGCAGCGACTGGGTATGCCCTTGCGTCGCGGCCATGGCCTCGATCGCCGTACGAATGACGTTGTTGAAGACGTCCTGCGCGGTCAACGACCAGCCGGACGTCTGGCAATGCGTCCTGAGCGACAGTGAGCGTGCGTCCTTCGGGCGGTGCTGCTTCATCAGCTTCGCCCAGAGCATGCGCGCTGCGCGCATCTTGGCGATCTCCATGAAGAAGTTCATGCCGATCGCCCAGAAAAAGGAGATGCGCGGAGCGAACTGGTCGATGTCGAGACCCGCTTGCAGCCCCGCGCGCACGTACTCGGCGCCGTTTGCCAGCGTATAGGCGAGTTCGAGATCCTGCGTCGCTCCGGCCTCCTGCATGTGATAGCCGGAAACCGAAATCGAGTTGAACTTCGGCATATTCGCAGCCGTATAGGCGAAGATATCGGAAACGATACGCAACGAAGGCTCGGGCGGATAAATGTAGGTGTTGCGGACCATGAACTCTTTCAGGATGTCATTCTGGATCGTGCCCGCAAGCTGCTTGGCCGGCACGCCCTGTTCCTCGCCCGCGACGATGAACAGCGCGAGCACCGGAAGCACCGCACCGTTCATGGTCATTGAGACGGTCATCTCCTGCAACGGGATGCCGTCGAACAGCGTGCGCATGTCGTAAATGGAGTCGATCGCGACGCCGGCCATGCCGACGTCGCCGGCAACGCGCGGATGGTCTGAGTCGTAGCCACGATGGGTCGCAAGGTCGAACGCGATGGAAAGACCCTTTTGCCCTCCGGCGAGATTGCGACGATAGAAGGCGTTCGAATCTTCAGCCGTTGAGAAACCTGCGTATTGGCGGATCGTCCAAGGCTGGGTGACGTACATGGTCGGGTAGGGGCCGCGCAGAAACGGCGCTATGCCCGGCCAGGTGTCGAGAAAGTCGAGACCTTTCACGTCGTCCGCGACGTAGACGGGCTTCACCGGAATTTCTTCCGGCGTCACCCATGGCTCACCGCCACGCGGGGCCTCGGTCTTCGGCTCCCGCCAGTCGATTCGCGTGAAATCCGGCAACCGGCTCATTGGGCGCGTTATATCACAGCCCGTTTGACCTACTCATACGGCTCGGAAAGCCGCATGGCCGTGAGCGGTTCAAAGACGACCGTCTTCGGCAGCGGGGGCACTGTGACCGGTTTCGTCTTCAGTACCGACACCGGCAGTTCGTCCTGGTTCGGAAACATCGTCGTACCGGTGATGGGTTCACGACGGTCGGCGATTGCATTCGCTCGTTCGGTCCGCACCGCGGCGACGCGCTTCTGGATCGATCCCTGCTCAAGTGCGGCCGGCGCACCGCCCTCTCGCTCGATCTCCTGAAACAGACGCCATGCCGTATCGCACAAGCGCGATGTGATCTCCTCGACAGAGCCGGCGCCGGCGGCCGGATCGGTTACTCTTGCGAGATGCAACTCGTCGACCAGGATCAGCTGCGTGTTGCGGGCGATCCGGCGGGCGAGCCTGTCCGGTAAACCGACCGCCGAAGTAAACGGGAGCGCGCTGATCGCATTGGCGCCGCCAAAACCAGCCGCCGCGACGGCAATTGTCGCGCGTAACATGTTCACGTACGGGTCGCGCTTGGTCAGCATGCGCCACGCCGTTTCTGCCGAGATGAAGATCGACTCCGGCGCCAGGCTGGATGCTTCCTCGACGCGAGCCCAGAGTTTCCGCAGCGCACGGAATTTTGCGATCGTGAGAAACTGATCGGCGTCTGCAGAGAGCCGAAAGAAAATCATATGCCGCGAGTCTTGGAAGGGAACGCCGGAGGTTTCGAGCGCGCGCGAATAGGTTATCGCGGCCGCGAGCACGAAGGCGAGCTCCTGTGCTTCGGACCCGCCGGCGTTATGCACGACCCGTCCGTCGGCGACGGCAAAAGGCCCGTCGAAGCCTTGGCTTGCGATTGCGTCGATGGCGCTACGAAAGACCGGAGCGAGCTCTTTCCATGCGAGTGGACTGCCTCCACCCGCCGCCATCGAGCCGACGGGATCGAAGCCGAAGCGGATGTCCGTCTTGCCCGGCGTGATTCCGCGCTTCTTCACGAGCGATGCGAGATGGACGCCGGCGTCCTTGGTCTGCGAGCTGAGATCGAGTTCGAGTGCAATACCGGCGTCGAGGTGCACGCCCGCGAGCGCGCGATCGATGGCGGCAGCCGCGCCGTCCAATCCGTACCCATAGGCACCGATCGAGCCGGCAAACACGAGTGACAGTGCACCGGCACCGTTCTCAAGTTCGTGGAGCGCCTCGGCGTTGGCCGCCGCCGGATCGGGATCGTCGATCCGTTGCGCGATTTGCCATGGCGCCCCGGGTGCCCGCCCTGCGAGCGGCACGGCCTTCGCGGCGCGATCGTAAAGTGGTTCGATGGCAATGCCGTCGCGAGTTTTCGCGCGGAGCCGATCGAAGGGTTCGCCTTTCAGCACTTTTTCGACAAGCGCCAGCCAATCTTCGCTGCGTACGGCAGGAAACTCGGCGGCAAGCGGAAGGTCGTTCATCTCGTCGACGCTATGCCGTTTGTTTGGAAATTGCCACGGCGGAGCGATCAAGCCGCGCAAGCAGACGCTTGAGCGGGACGTCAGCTATCTCGAGGTCGGGCGCGATCTCGGCGAGCGGCACGAGCACGAAGGGCCGCTCCGTCATCCGCGGATGCGGGATTGTTAGGTCCGCCTCGTTCAACACGACCTGATCGTAGAGTAGAATGTCCAGGTCGATTGTGCGCGGCCCATAGCGTTCTTCCTTCGCACGATCCCGTCCAAGCGATATCTCGATCTTCTGGAGTTCGCCGAGCAGCGCGCGAGGAGCGAGGGTAGTCGTCCCTCGTGCAACCTGGTTCAGATAGCGACCCTGCTTGATCGGACCCCAAGGCTCTGTGTCGTAGATCGAAGACGCTGTCAGGTTGTCCAAGATTTCGCGCGCGAGCGCCTCCCGTGCTGCTGCCAGGTTGCCGACGCGGTCGCCGAGATTGCTGCCGAGCGCGAGAAATACTTCAGCCATCTCGCTTGCGTGCGATCGTGGCCGTCGCGGCCACATGGTCGATCGCGGCTGGAACCGGCGCGGACGGCTTGCGTACGGTGACGCGCACCAAGGTGGCGCGCGGGAAGTGGGCGAGCACCGAACCGGCAACGTGCGACGCACTTGCCTCGATCAAATAGAAATTGCGGTCGCGGAAGGCGGCCTCGGCAACGGCGACCACTTCGCCATAATCCACGGTGTCCGTCAGTTGGTCACTCTTGGCGGCGTCGGCGAAATCGAACTCGAGTACGATGTCGAGAATGAAGCGCTGGCCTTGCGCACGCTCGGATTGATGCACGCCGTGCCGCGCGAATAGGACCAGGCCGGCAACCTCTACCGTTCCGCGGCTCATCGCGCGCTCCGTATCGCGGCCGTCACGCGCATCGCTTGCACTGTCTCGGCAACATCATGCACGCGGACAATATCCGCCCCGCCGAGCGCAGCGACTACCGCTCCCGCAATCGACCCGCCTAAGCGGCGGTCTGCCGGGGCCGGTGAAATCGAATCGATGAATTTCTTGCGGGAGAGGCCCACAAGCAGAGGCAAGCCGAATGTCTTCAGTTCCTGAAGTCGAGCGATGACCGTCATGCTCTGCTCCGGCGTCTTCCCGAAACCGACGCCCGGGTCGAGTACGATCCGGCTCTTCTCAATGCCGGCTCGGCCGGCGATCTCGAGCGAACGATCGAAGAATTTCTTCACGTCGCTCATGATATCGACCGATCCGTCGGCCTTTTCCCGGTTGTGCATAACTATTACCGCTGCGTCGTGGGCTGCGACCACCGGAGCCATATCCTCGTCACGCTGCAGGCCCCAGACGTCGTTGACGATCCCGGCGCCAAGTTCGAGGGCCCAGTCGGCGATCCTCGCCTTCATCGTATCGATCGAGACCGGCAGGCCGATATCGATCACACCAGGCAGAACCGGTGTCAGGCGCGCTAGTTCCTCGTCGAAGGGGACAGGCTTCAGGCCGGCGTACGGTCGCGTCAACTCCGCCCCGACATCGAGAATGTCCGCGCCATCAGCAGCGAGTTGCTTCGCGTGCGCGATCGCGTGAAGCGCATCAAGAAACTGCCCTCCGTCGGAAAACGAATCCGGCGTCACGTTCATGATCGCCATCACGAGCGGACGTCCGCGTGCGTACAGTTCGAACCGCCGCGCGCGGCGCGGCGGCGTAGAGCGACGTTCAAGCATGCTGAATTCTATCACGGTGCGGGCTACGAAACCCGTCCGGCCGTCCGCAAAAAGCACCAATTTCCCAGCGGGTTAGGGGCGTCCTAGTAAGTGATCTTTAATGGCAGGGCGTTCGCCTGGGCGATCCATTTGGCGATCGCCTTTTCGCTTGGCAATAGCCGGACGAGCTTGCGCCGTGCGTTCGCCGCGACCATTGCCTGTGCGAGGTTCTTCGGATTGCGATGCTTCAGTTCGCGCACCGTGTCGACACCGGCTGCCTCAAGTAGTTCGGAGTACTCCTCGCCTACGCCCTTGATGCGCATCTTGTCGGCGAGGTTCGCCCACTTCAGGATGCGCCCAGGGTCGACGCCCGTCTCAGCCGCAAGCGTCTTCCGCCCGCGGACGTTCTTTGCCGCTTCTAGATAGCGAGCCGTTGTACGGATACGCATACCCTTCAACCGATCGGCCACAGCGGGGCCGATGCCTTCGATATCGGTGATCGGATAGGACATGCCAGCACTCCCGGCTTTGCCGTTGTCGTTGCCGCCCTGTGCTGGCCGATTATGGGCGGCTGTCTCTGTCTGGCACAAGTGCAAACAATTCACAGGCAAAATCGGACTCGACAATTGGTCGGCGATGTTGTTGCAGCGCAAATTCGGCGAATGGCAAGGCCGAGGTTAGAGGCTATAAGATTGACCAAGAGCACTGCGGGAGAGTGGCAATGGCTCCGACGGATTCCGCCGGCAAGATCTTCGTCGGCAAGAACGGGCAACCCCAGTACTTGACGTTGAAACTTGCCAATCGCCACGGCCTCGTCACGGGCGCGACCGGCACCGGCAAGACAGTGACGCTTCAGGTACTTGCGGAAGGGTTTTCACAGGCTGGCGTACCGGTTTTCGCCGCCGACATTAAGAGCGACCTGTCCGGCATCGCCGCCCCGGGCGAAGGCAAGGACTTCCTTGTGAAGCGCGCCAAGGAAGTCGGCATCAAGTACGAGCCTGACGAGTTCCCCGTGATCTTCTGGGATTTGTTCGGCGAGCAGGGTCATCCCATTCGCGCGACGATCTCGGAAATGGGACCGCTCTTGCTATCCCGCTTGCTGGGCCTCAACGAAACCCAGGAAGGCGTTCTGAACATTGCCTTCCGGGTAGCGGACGAGCAGGGCCTGTTACTTCTCGACCTCAAGGATCTGCGTGCGATCATCAATTTCGTCGGCGAGAACGCGCCCACTTTGTCCACCAGCTACGGAAACGTGACCGCGGCGACGGTCGGCGCAATCCAGCGACAACTGCTGGTGCTCGACGCTCAGGGTGGTAACAATTTCTTCGGTGAGCCAACGCTTCAGATCAAGGACTTGATGCGCACCGACCGCGACGGGCGGGGAGTCATCAGCGTTCTCGCGGCAGAAAAGCTCATGAGCTCGCCGCGACTCTACTCGACCTTCCTGTTGTGGCTGATGTCGGAGCTATTCGAGGAGCTTCCGGAGGTCGGTGATCCGGAAAAGCCCAAGCTCGTCTTCTTCTTCGATGAAGCTCATCTTCTTTTTGATGAAGCGCCCAAGGCGCTGTTGGAGAAGATCGAGCAGGTCGTGCGACTCATTCGCTCCAAGGGAGTTGGCGTATATTTCGTGACGCAGAACCCGCTCGATATCCCCGACACGGTTCTTGCTCAGCTCGGCAACCGAGTGCAACACGCGCTTCGTGCCTACACGCCGCGTGACCAAAAAGCGGTGAAGTCGGCCGCGGAAACCTTCCGGCCAAATCCAAAGCTCAAGACCGCTCAGGTGATCACCGAGCTCGGAGTCGGCGAAGCGCTGGTGTCGTTCCTCGAGGACAAAGGAATACCCTCGATCGTGGAGCGGATCTTGATCCGGCCCCCGTCGGCTCGCGTCGGGCCAGTGAACCCGCCCGAACGGAAGGCTATCATCGACAAAAGCCCTGTTCGCGGTCAGTACGACACCTTGATCGACCGGGAGTCGGCATACGAAAAACTGCAGAAGAAGACGACGGCCAAGATGGCTGACGAACAGCAGGTGCAGGAAGAAGCCAGCTCCGGCGGCGGCATTGGTGACTTCATCGGGTCGATCTTCGGCACCAACCGCAGGCGCGGTGAGCGCCTAAGCACGTCACAAACCATCGCGCGTGAAGTCACCCGGACGGTAACAAATAGGGTCGCCGGCCAGATCGCCTCCGACCTCGGCCGGAGCTTCGGTGGGAAGATTGGCGGATCCGTTGGCCGGGCGATCGTGCGCGGTACCCTCGGTGGCATTTTGCGCCGCTAACAACCAACCGGGATCGCTCAATAACGGAATCGGTCGGCGGCAAGCCATTGCGTCGGAACCAGATTTTGGTACGCTCTTGCTCACGAAAACGTGAGGGGTTGATGAGGGCGCTTTCGTCTGCTCGGGTCGTCGTGCTGGACGCCGACCCGGATCACAGAAAATTTTTATGCGCGGCGCTCGCGGCGCTGGGTGTCACACAGGTGGTTCCTGGGGGAAGCGTCGACGAAATGCGTGCGATCGATCCGGCACCGGACATTTGCGTAGTCGATGCGCGCCACCTTCCGGGCGGTCAGCGCGTTCCACGTAATCCGTTCGACCCCGCCCGCACGCCGGGCATTCTCATCATTGCGGAAACGAGCAGCGAAACCCTCAAGGCCGCGGCCGCCAACGGATTCAGCGCGGTACTCAGTGCGCCTGTTTCACCGAGATTCCTCTACCGGCGCATCGGCTCTGTTCTGCAAAAGGCGCGTCGCGTCGGCCGACGAGGCGATCTCGGGATGACCGCAAGGCCGGTAACCGCGGTCGCGCTTCAGGACGCTTAGCGCGGATTTCGCGGTTGCTTGCTTGTACGGGTGTCGCTGTTAGTTTTTGCGCGCCCGGAGGTCCGCATGGCGCTCGACCAAGTGCTCGCGACAATCGATCGAAATCTGGAACGTAGCCTCGAGCGTTTGTTTGCGCTTCTTCGGATTCCGAGCGTCTCGACCGACCCGCAATTCGCGGATGAGTGCCGCAAGGCGGCCGACTGGCTTGCGCGTGAATTGAATTCACTCGGTTTCGCAGCCGACGTCCGCCCGACCAACGGTCGCCCGATGGTCGTCGCGCATTCGGCCGATCGCGCCCGCAACGGCGCACCGCACGTCCTTTTCTATGGCCACTACGACGTGCAGCCGCCGGATCCGCTCGATCTCTGGAACACGCCGCCGTTTGAGCCGCGCATCGTCGAAACGAACGGACGCCGGCTGATTGTCGGTCGCGGCACAGCGGACGACAAAGGTCAGCTCATGACGTTCGTCGAAGCGTGTCGCGCATTCATCGAGGTCCAAGAATTCCCTGCCCGTTCAAGTAACGATGCTGTTCGAAGGCGAGGAGGAAACAGGAAGCCCCTCTCTCAAGCCGTTTCTCGACGCGAATAGGCAAGAGCTGAAGGCTGACGTTGCACTCGTCTGTGACACGGACATGTGGGACAGCCGCACGCCAGCGGTCACGACCATGCTACGTGGCCTTGTGCTCGAGGAAGTCGTCATCCACGGGGCGAGCCACGACTTGCATTCCGGTCTGTTCGGTGGCGCCGCCATCAACCCAATCCGGGTGCTCGCCCGTGTGCTTGCGGATGTCCATGCTCCGGACGGCCGCGTCGCAATTCCGGGGTTTTACGAAGGAGTGGGAGAGCTCGACCCGCAAATTCGGGAACAGTGGAAGAATCTGAAGTTCGATGAAAAGCGATTTTTCAGTGAGCTCGGATTGAAGCACGCGGCCGGCGAGCGTGGACGCAACGTGCTCGAGCAAATCTGGGCGCGTCCGACATGCGACGTCAACGGCATCGTTGGCGGTTATACGGGCGAAGGCTCGAAGACCGTTATTCCTGCGAAGGCGTCGGCAAAGGTTTCGTTTCGCCTAGTGGGCGATCAGGATCCGTCAGCGGTGCGAGACGCATTCCGCGCATTTGTGCGCGCACGGCTGCCGGCAGACTGCACGGCGGAATTCCTGGCGCATGGAGCGAGCCCCGCGCTCCGCCTGCCGCTCGATTCAACCTATCTCGTGAAAACTCGCCTCGCCCTTCAAGACGAATGGGGCCCCGAGGCAGTGTTGAAGGGGTCCGGCGGATCAATCCCGATCGTCGGCTCGTTCAAGCACGACCTCGGAATGGACTCGCTGCTTATCGGCTTCGGGCTGGATGATGATCGCATCCATTCGCCGAACGAAAAATACGACGTGCAATCGTTTCATAAAGGTGCGCGTAGCTGGGCGCGCATCCTCGCCGCTTTTGCGGGTTGATTTTGCGTAGGGGCGGCGCGACGCCTGACGCCGCGCCGTATCTCATCGCAAGCTCTTACTTCGCTTTCGCGGCGACCTCGGCGACGTATTCCCAGTTTACGAGATTCTCGACGAATGCCTTGAGATAGTCGGGCCGTCGGTTGCGGTAGTCGATGTAATAAGAGTGCTCCCACACGTCACACCCGAGGATCGGCGTTCCACCGTGCACCAGCGGGCTTTCGCCGTTCGGCGTCTTCGTGACCGTGATCTTGCCGTCCTTTACGGCAAGCCAGCACCAACCCGAACCGAACTGCGTCACACCAGCCTGGATAAAGTCCTCCTTCATCTTGTCGACCGAACCGAGGTCCGCGACGATCCGCTTCTCCAGTTCCCCCGGAATCTTTCCGCCACCCTTCGGCTTCATCCATTTCCAGAAGTGCATATGATTGTAGTGCTGGCCGGCATTGTTGAAGAGTCCCGCGTTCTTGCCGAACGATCCCTTGACGATTTCCTCAATGCTTTTGTTTTCCAGCCCTGAGCCTTCAAGCAGCTTGTTGCCGTTGTCGACATAGGCCTTGTGGTGTTTGTCGTGATGATATTCGAGCGTCTCCTTCGACATGTACGGCGCGAGCGCGTCGTGGGGGTAGGGGAGGTCGGGTAGGCTAAACGGCATGGAATCTCTCCTCACGGACGGGAAAACGGGTCAATTCGGCGGTTATGGACCGGATCAGATGATCCTGCAAAAAATGGAACTCGATTGAAACATCTATTGTTCCGGCCTTCAGCCGGAGCTACTGCATAGCGGTGCCGCCGATTAGCCGCCTTCCGCTGCCACGCGGAAGAGCAAAGTCACAGGGCAAATTGATTACGGCGCCGCGGCGGGGCGTCTAGGTAAAGCGATCGATGCCACAGGCGTTGATGATTGTCGGTGCCCTCCTCTCGGTTCTGGGGGTGGCCGGCATTGCAGCTGGTGCGCCTGACTGGGTCCTTGGCCTGTCGCTCGGGGTCACGCTCATTCAGAGCGGCATTATCGCGCTCGTCGGCGGTCTTGCGCTGATCGGCGTCGCCCTCATGCTGAACGCGATGCGGGAATTGTTGGACCGCATCGACGCGCTCACTTCCGGGCGGCGTCCGGCCATCGAGCAGAGACGTCGTCCTGCTACGCCGTCAAGGCCGGCTGCCCGTACTCCCGGTGATGACGCCACGTTGATCGGCGAGAAACCGGCGGACTCCATTGACGATGCAGAGGTGCGAAACCGGCGTGATCCAGGGTCCGGCTATCGCATCGAGGAAACGGAACGGGCAGAACGTGAACCGCCTGCGGAGCAGGCCGAAGGCGCGCGGACGCGCCGCGAACCGCTACCCGGCTTCGCGTCCGACGATCAGATGCCGGTGCGCCGGGAAGGAAAAACCAGGCGGGACGAGGAGCCGGCTTGGCGGCCTCGCCGCGAGACAGCGTCAGAGACGTCCAACGATGACGAGCCGCGTTCGCGCCCGACGTCTCCCGCGGGACGTCGCGACGAAGTCGCGCGTTCCTCGCGCCGCAATGTACTGCCAATGCCGCCACCGCCGCTGCCATTGCCGCTGGACACGCGTCCGCGGCCGCGCGAGGTAACGCCGGACATCCCGATGCCCCGCTTCCGTCCGGTGGAAACGAAACCGCCGGAGCCCGCGCCCGCGGAAACCACGGTCGTGCGTTCGGGGGTGATTGGCGGGATGGCCTACACGCTCTATGCCGACGGCTCGATCGAGGCGGAGCTTCCGATCGGCACCGTTCGCTTCGGCTCAATTGCGGAGCTGCAGGACCACGTCATGCGCACGGGCACGGAGGCCGAGGTCGACTTCAAGGAGAGCGGCCGTTAGACCGCCGCCGGCACGCGCGGCCGGTTCACGAGCCAAATCCCGAACGCGACGAATACGAGCGAGACGACGAGCGCCACACTTACGCGTTCGCCTAGCAGGACCGCGCCGAACAGAAGTGCGAACAGCGGCGTGAGAAACGTGAAAGCGGACAGGGTCGAAGCCGGGTAGATGCGGATCAGCGCGAACCAGACGAGATACGAAGCGAACGCGACAATCACAATCTGGAAGAGGAGCGAGTAGACGACGAGCGGCGTCGGATCAAAAACGCCGCGCTCACCCAGCAACAGCGCGCCGACGGTGAGTGCTATGCCTGATACCGCCAGTTGATAGGCGAGCGTTTTCGCTGGATCGATGCGCGCGAGCGCGCTTCCTTTGACGAGCACTGTGGTTGCTCCCCAAAGCGCGGCGGCACCTAGCATCATCGAGTCGCCGAACAATGCGCGCCAACTTGGCAGCGTGAGCCCGTCCCAAAAGGCGACTACGATGCCGGCGAACGCTGCGAGCAGCCCCACCGTCTGCCGCCGGTGCAGATGCTCGCCGGTGACGAAGAAATGCGCTCCGATCGCCACGAAGAACGGCGCCGTATAGAGAATGATCAGTCCGCGGGCGACGTCGGTGTACACAAGCGCCCAATAGATCAGCGCGAACTCCGCCGCGAACATCGCGCCCGCCGCGATCCCGACGCCCAGCGTACCGTCGCGGGAAAAGAGCGAGTTTTTGCGGAGCATCGACCACAGGAACAGGAGCGCCAGTGCGCCGAGCGAGCGCAGCCCGCTTTGGAACGCAGGCGAAATGCCCGTGTTGGTGACTTTGATTGCAACGTTCCCGAGCGCCCACAGCGCGCACAGCACAAGGGTTGCCGCTGAGCCGAAAGCGTCGAGCCGGTCGTGCTTCTGCATGCTTCAGGCGAGTCCGACCGTTCTCAACGCAAATACATAGCCGAGCGCGACTTCTTCGAGCCGGTCGAAGCGTCCGGCCGCCCCGCCGTGGCCCGCGTCCATGTTGGTTCGCAGAAGCAGGACGCCGTCATCAGTCTTGTTCGCGCGCAACTTGGCGACCCATTTGGCGGGTTCCCAGTAGGTCACGCGCGGATCGGTAAGACCCGCGAGCACCAGCATCGACGGATAATTCCTCGCGCGAACATTGTCGTAGGGCGAGTAGCCGCCGATACGCCGGAACGCTTCGATATCGGTGATCGGATTGCCCCACTCGGGCCACTCGGGCGGCGTCAGCGGCAGCGTGTCGTCGAGCATTGTGTTCAGTGCGTCGACGAACGGCACTTCCGCGACGATACCGCCGAACAGCTCGGGCCGCATGTTCGAAACGGCGCCCATGAGCAATCCGCCGGCCGACCCGCCATGAGCAACAATTCGGCCTTTCGCGCCGAATCCCTCTGCAATCAGGTACTCCGCCGCAGAAACGAAATCGCGAAAAGTATTCTCCTTATGTGCGAGCTTGCCTTCGCGGTACCAGCGCCATCCTTTCTCGGTGCCGCCGCGCACATGTGCGATCGCATAGACGAACCCGCGATCGACGAGTGATAGCCGGTTGGTGCTGAAACTGGCCGGCATTGCGCTTCCGTACGCACCGTAGCCGTAGAGAAGCAGCGGCGACGATCCATCGATCTTGGTGCCGCGGCGGTGGATGATGGAGATAGGCACACTCTCGCCGTCATGCGCCTTCGCGAAAATTCGCCGTGTTACGTAGTTCGCCGGATCGTGGCCGGAAGGCACTTCCTGACGCTTGCGCAACTCTCGTGCGCGCGTCCGCATGTCATAATCCCAGACCTCGCTCGGTGTCGTCATCGACGAGTACACGAACCGAAGGGAATCAGTCGCAAACTCGAATCCCGCGGACATCCCAAGCGAATAGGCTTCTTCCGCGAATGCGATCGTGTGCTCGGGGCCCTCCTCGAGCGGGCGCACGACAATACGTGGCAACCCCTCGGTCCGCTCGAGGCGGACGAGCCAATCGCGAAGCACGTTGACGTCGAGCAACAGCGTGCCCGGTCGGTGCGGAACCAGTTCACGCCATGCATCGCGGCCGGGATTTGCGAGAGGCGCAGTCATGATCTTGAAGTCTTCGGCGCCATTCGCGTTCGTATGGATGATGAGCGTGGCTTCGCCGCCGAAAGCTGGATGATGCTCTACGTCGTAACGCTCGCCCGTTTTGCGTGGCGCGACCAGTCGCGGCTTCGCTTCGGCGTCCTCGAGATCGAGGAGGCGTACTTCACTCGTCTCGTGATCCCCGCCGGAGATCGCGGCGAAGGCGCCTGCCTGCAGCCTCGACAAGGAGATAAAGAAACCCTTGTCCGGCTCTTCATAGACGAGGCGATCCTCGGCAACCTCGGAGCCAAGTCGATGCAGATAGATACGCGACGGCCGATGCTCCGCATCAAGTTTGACGTAGTAGAAAGCGCTCGCGTCCGCGGTCCAAACGACGCTGCCGGTCGCGTCCGGCACGATATCCGCGAGATCGCTCGCCGAAGCTACATCGCGAACGCGGATCTTGAAGTACTCGGAACCTAAGTCGTCGGCCGCCCACGCAAACCGCTGGTGGTCGGGCGAGTGCGCACCGCCGCCAAGCTGAAAATAGGCGAGGCCTTTGGCCAGCGCGTCGCCATCGATCAGAATTTCATCCGCGCCGCCCACGGAAGCGCGTCGGCACAACAATGGATGCTGGCCCCCCTCGCGATAGCGCACGAAATAGGCGAAAGGGCCGTCGCGCGCGGGCACCGTCGAATCATCTTCTTTGATGCGCCCACGCATCTCGGCCACGAGCGCGCGCTTCAGCTCGTCGAGTTCGCCGAGCCATTCCTCCGCGTAGACATTCTCGGCCTCGAGGTGCGTGCGAATTTCGCGATCGAGCCGGGCAGGGTCCCGCATGACGTCGCGCCAATTCGCGTCGCGAAGCCATGCATAGTCGTCGCTGAGGGTTTCGCCGTGCACGACGCGGCTTGTCGGCCGCCGCGCGGCGATAGGCGGCTTACTTCTTGTCACCGCCACTTTCTTCGGGCTGCAGACTTAGCGCGGTGCCGTTCATGCAATAACGCAGACCCGTCGGCTGCGGGCCATCGGGGAACACATGGCCGAGATGCGCATCGCAGGTCGCGCAACGGATCTCGACCCGATGCATGCCGAGCGTATGGTCATGATGCTCGACGACCGCGTTCGGACTCACCGGCTGCCAGAAGCTTGGCCAGCCGCTGCCCGATTCGTACTTGGCGTCAGATTTGAACAAGGGGCTCCCGCAGCTCACGCAGGCGTACATCCCCTTCCGCTTTTCCACGTTGAGCGGGCTCGAAAACGGACGCTCGGTGCCGTGCTGGCGTGTGACGTGGTACTGCTCCGGCGTGAGTTCCTTGCGCCATTCGGCGTCGCTCTTGGCGACCTTGGGGCGGGCGGTATCGGCCATGGACGGCTCCAGTGAGAGATCTTGGTCATTGAAGTAGGTCAGACGCGAAACGGCGGCAAGGGCGGGACGCCCTGTCACCTCCTGTCCGGCTATTCGCTCCCGATTGCACTCCGTTACACGCGTCGCCGATCCGCCTGGCGAAATCAGCGTTTCCGCGCGAGCCGCGCCAGCACGAGGTGACGCAACGGATCATAGCCGATGCCGCAGCGCGCTGCCCGGCGCTCGGCACGAAGGGCACGGTCGATCCTCGGGTTCGAGGGCCGCTCGCCGCCGGCCGGTGCCGGATCGATATCAATCAGCGCGAGACGCGCCTTAAGCTCCGTATCCTTGTCGGTACATCGCATCGCACGCAACCCGCCGCGCGCCCGTACAGTGCCGCTTCGCCGTCGTGAGTTTTTCGGTTTGCGTCCCATCGGCAATCTCCTTCGCTCGCGAGAATGCGTCGAGTGATTGCGATGGGGATTTGCACACGCGGCGGAACTTATCCGTAAAGCGCCCGGTCACGACGGAAGCTTTTGATTCCGCGGACGATATTCCTGACAAAGAATATTTTTCCTCGTCACGCATTTCTGCCTCACAATGTCATAAGATTATTTTCCCATAACGGAGGAAAGTCGATGCCTCAACAATTGGTCCAGCGAAAGACCGCCGCACAGATTTCCGAAGTTTCAGTTCCCGCGTTCCAGGTTTCGTCCGCAGTGGCGAGCCGCTCGACAATGCGGGTCGACCCGTCGCATGCCTGCAGTCTAGCCGCGCGCCTGTCGGCAATGCACTTCGAATTGTCTCAGGCCGCACTGATCGCGGCACCGCGCGGCTCACGCCGCCTTTCCCGTGCGCGTCACGTCGCGATCTATCTTGCCCATGTGACACTCGGCCTGCCGCTTGCTCTTGTCGCCCAGCGGTTTAGGCGCGATCGCAGCACCGCCGCCTACGCCTGCCGCCTGGTGGAAGACTTGCGGGAGCGGCCGGCATTCGATGCAGCACTCGCGACGCTTGAGATTGCCGCAAAGGCGGCTGCGGTAGAGTGCCAACTATGAGCACAGCGCGAAGGAAGCGGACGCGGGAGGCCGTCGGCGAAGCGCCTGATCGATTTCGCCTGCAACATGCCGGCATCGTTCGCCGATCCCGCGCCAGCCGCGACGACTTCGGTGCAACGCACTTCAACGAGGCCGAGAGTCCGCTTTTTTGGCTCGCGCGCCGAAAGGACCGCGACGGGCGGCCGTTCATCGTTCCCGGGCAGCTGCTTGCCGGCGAGCGCCTGCGCGCGGACTTCACGCGCGCCGGGCTGACGCCGCGGATGACTGCGAACTGGACCGCGCCGGTCGAACGAGCACGCCGCGGCGGAAATGACGGCATAGTCTTCGCCGATGCGGTGCTCGCCGCGAAGGTGCGGCTTGCGCGCACTCTTGATGCGGTGGGGCCGGAATTCGCCGGCCTCCTGCTCGACACCTGTTGCTTTCTGAAAGGACTCGAAACCGTCGAGCGTGAGCGCGGCTGGCCGCCCCGCACGGCGCGCGTCGTGCTCTCCCTCGCGCTCGATCAACTCGTGCGGCATTACGGCATTGAATCCGAAGCGCGCGGCCCTGCGCAGTCGAGCACTCGCGCGTGGCAGGCCGACGACGCACGGCCGACGATGGACGGCAGTTGAATTAGACCGTCTCGGTAAGTGCTGCGCGGGCGTCCGAGCGGATGCGATCGACCATCGAGCGGAACCCATTGGAACGCTGTGGTGTTAGGTGCTCGCCTAGCCCGAGTCGGTTGAACAGCTCGTTCGCGTCGGTCTCGAGGATGCGCTTCGCCGGCTGACCGGAGTAGAGCGCGAACAAGATCGCGATCAGGCCTTTGACGATATGCGCGTCACTGTCGCCCTGGAACTCGAGCACCGGACCGCTGCCGGTCCGCGCCGGATGCGTGTCACTCACCATCCATACCTGGCTCGCGCAGCCCTGCACCTTGTTCCTGTCTGTGCGCGCCGCTTCGGGGAACTGCGGCAACCCGCGGCCGAGCTCGATGACGTACCGGTAGCGGTCGTCCCAGCTGTCGAGAACCTCGAAATCGTCGACGATCTGCTCGATGCTCATACAGCCATATATAAGGTGACGCCCGCAGGCGCAAAATGCGCGCGCCTAGCGCGAGAACGTTATGCGGGCCGGCGCGGTGGCAGCGGCACCGGTTTCGCGTCCGGACCCCATGCCGGCGCGAGGTCGTCCGGCTCGAGCGTGTGCTGGCCCGGGCGCGGCCCGGACTTGACGGAGCCTGTACTGCGCGGGGCGGCGTCGTGTTTCGCCGCGAAACGGGCCGAGAGGAATTCGTACAGAAGCTTCGCGCCGTGCTGCGCCTTCTCACCGAAGGTCTGGAACGCCTGCGAGCCGACCACGCACGCGTCCGGCTTGCGGTCGCAGAAGCCGCTTGCATCCTCGACCGCGGCCTGAGCCGCGCCGAGCGCCTCGATCGCGCTCACCTGCTGGCGCGCGTCGCCGCGGCTTCCGGGATCTCCCGGAAGCAGAAGCACCACGATCGTCAGCCAGAATGCCGCCTTGATAAGGAATCGCATTGCCCGTCGACGCTCCCCACGGCTTGTCCCGCCGTTTGCACCAACATAACGCCCGACCTTGAAAAAGTTGCTCGGCCTTTTGTCCGCATTCGGCGCGAATTTTCATCGACTGGCAGCGAACTTGTTTGCATTCTGGAAACCATAAGCCGTCCGTCCGCCTGTCGATCGCTCGCAGACTCCAATTCCTTCGCGGCTTTTCTCAGGCAACGTTTCGTTCACCATGCCCGCGCACTGGCCTGCCGAGCGCCCGTCGTGTTGAACAACAAGTGCCTCCGCGCGCGCGCGGCTTAGGGTTCGTTAAGCCTGCGATGCCACGATCCGCGCGCAGGTGAGGGGACGGCGCGGCTGCGATCGCGCCGCAGTTCTGTTGCGTAGCTTCATCGAGTTCGATCCGGTCCGCTCCTATATCGACGCGCTGGTGCACCCGTCCGTCCGGGGGGACGCGCTTGCGTCCGCGCGCCACCGCACCTTCATCGGCGTTCGCCTGCTTGCGGGGCTGATCGTCTTTGCCGCGATCCCGATCTATCTCGCAACGGCGGGCGCTCCGGGCCTGCTCGAAGCGGCTCTCTTCGCCGGGTTGATCTCGCCCCTTGTCATCGTCTGGTACCTGTCCCGAACCGGGAATCTTGAACGGGCGCACCTGATCTCGACCGCGCTGCTCGGTGCGCTGATTGCGCTGATCGCCGGGGCAAGCGGCGGTGTCGCGTCGTTCGCGGCGCCCTGGCTCGCGGTGCTGCCGCTCGAAGCAGCACTCTCCGCCTCGCGCCGGGTCATCCTCGCAAGCATTGCGGTCGCACTCGCCATCACGTTTGGACTTTGGGGAACCGCCGCGCTCGCGTGGATGCCGCACCCGGGCATGCCGGCGTCACCGTCGACGCACTTCCTCGCGTTGCTTTCGGCCGCGCTCTATGTCGGCGCGATCGCGCTCGGCATGGGCGCTTTCACCCGCAGCGGCGAGCGCGTGAAGCGCGCGGGCGAAGCGCGCTACCACCTGCTCGCGCGGCACATGAGCGACGTGATCACCCGCCACGGCCGCAACGGCGTCGTCACCTTCATCTCGCCGGCGGCCGAGCGGCTCGTCGGTGCGCCCGCGGCCGCCCTCATGGGCCACAGCCTGTTCGAGCGCGTTCATGTCGCCGACCGGCCGAATTTCCTCGCCGCACTCATCGAAGCTTCACGCGGCCATACGACGTCCGTCGAGTATCGCCTGCGCCATGGCCCGCTCAGCGGGAAGGGCAATGAGGCGCGCGAAGCCTTCATTTGGGTCGAGAGCCGCTGTCATGCGCTGGACGGCGCGCCGGAGTCGGGCGAAGTCGTCGCCGTGACCCGCGACGTTTCCCGCCGCAAGCTCGATGCCGAGGCGCTCGAAGCCGCCCGCCGCGAGGCCGAGCGCGCGAACGACGCGAAGAGCCGTTTCCTCGCCACCGTCAGCCATGAGCTGCGGACGCCGTTGAACGCGATCATCGGCTTCTCGGAGATGCTCACGAACGACACCCCGAGCGGCCTCGATGCCGAACGCCGCGCCGACTACGCGCGCGTGATCCGCGACAGCGGCCAGCACCTGCTCGCGGTCGTGAACGGCATTCTCGACGTTTCCCGCATCGAAGCCGGCCATTTCGAGCTCAATCCGGAGGCCTTCGCGGTCGGCCCGCTGGTCGAGAGCTGCTACGAGATGATGCTGCTGCGCGCCGAGCAGGCGGGCCTGCGTTTCGACGTCGAGCTCGCGCGCGATCTGCCGGAAGCCGTCGCCGACCAGCTCGCCGTGCGCCAGGTGCTGATCAACCTGCTTGCCAACGCGATCAAGTTCACTCCGCGCGGTGGAAGTGTAAGCCTCGCGGTCAAGACGGCCGGCTCCGAGCTGCTGTTGAGCGTCTCCGACACCGGCATCGGCATCGCCGAATCCGATCTCGCCCAGGTCGGTGAGCCGTTCTTCCAGGCGCGTTCGTCCTACGATCGCCCGTACGAGGGGACCGGTCTCGGCCTCTCCGTCGTCAAGGGTCTTGTCGAGATGCACGGCGGCAAGCTCGAGATCACGAGCCGCGTCGGCGAGGGTACGCGCGCGCTCGTGCGCCTGCCGCGCGTATGCAACGCCGCGTCCGCCGCCCCGAAAGCAATGGCGCGATCGACCCCGCGCGCGGCCGAACTTGAATTCGAAAAGGTGAAGCGTCGTGCGTGAACGTGCATTGGACCGGGGACAGGAAATCGACATTCCGCGGCGCGCGCCGCGGACGCTGCGCGCACCGCGCAGGGAAGATCCGTCGCGCCTTCGCCGCCTGCTCCGCTGGATCAGGCCGAACCGGCCCGCCGACGTGATCGCTGCAACGCTCGCCGCTTGCGCGACCGTTGCCGTGCTCGTAAACGCGCTTTGGCTTCAGCCGGTGGCGAAACCCGCATCGGTCCTGAGCGAGATTCCGAAACCACCGGCGTCGGCGTCGCGTCAGGCCGCCGCGAAGCGAACGGTGCCGGCGGCCCCGGCGCCGCCGATCGTCGCCATTCCGACCCCGCCGCAGCCGGTTCAGCGTCCGGAGACCGCCGCCGTCCGTCCGCGCTCCGATCTCGTTGCCAACATGCAGCGCGAGCTGACGCAGCTTGGTCTCTACGAGGGCGTGGCCGACGGAATGCTTGGTCCGCGCACGGACCAGGCGATCCGCGAATTCGAAAAATCGCAGGGCCTCAAGATCACCGGCGAGCCGACCGCGACGCTGCTCGACATGATGCGTCGCGCCCGCCCGAAGACAGGCTCGACCGGCTCGGTCGCCAAGGACGCGAAGCCGGACGCGATTGCTTCAATTGCGAAGAACGATGCAGGACTGGACACGACGGGATCGATCGCGAGGAACGAACCCGTCGCGAAGACGGAAGCGCGGCCTTCCTCTCGCGTCCTTGCCGTGCAACGCGTGCTTGCTCGCCTCGGTTACGGACCGGTGAAGCTGAGCGGGTTGCCGGATGGTGCGACGCGCACCTCGATCGAACAGTTCGAGCGCGACCGCGGCCTGAAGCGCACAGGCGAGGTCAACGACCGTCTCGTCGCCGAACTCTCCGTCGTGACCGGCACGCCGGTCGAGTAGCCGGCGTTGCGGCTCAAGAGCGCGATCTGGGTAGCGGCATATGTGCGGCGATGCCACCTCGAAGGCGCCTTCGCCGTGGTGCGCCGCCGCGGCGCCGAAGAGGCAGGCGCGATCTTCATCAAGGTTTCCCGGCTTGACGGCACCGCAGCCTTGTTCAGCCCGGCGCCGCAGTCGGCTTTCGATGAGGCGCGCCCCGGGGAGCGGCGCTTTGTCTCGGCGATGGCCGTCGGATTTGTGCCGGAATCCGAAGTCGAGAAACGGCTGGTTCGCGAGCGGGACTTCGATTCCGACCTGTGGATCGTGGAAATCGAGGACCGGGCCGGCCGCCATTTTCTTGACTTGGCCGCCGGTTAGGGAAGCGGTCGAGGTTCTCGTGTCGGTAGTGGGTGGCCGACAGGCGAGGGGACTTCGGGCGCGGAAAGCCCGCGTTCTGCGGCCTGTTGCGCGATGCGGTATGCTTCGTCGTTGCAGGCCCGCCAATTCGCCGCTAGGAAATGCCGGAAACGGGGGCACCCAGCCTAACAAGCAGTCAAGGGTCTGTTGGCGCCGCAAAGGCGCGTGAACGCATGTACTCCCCAGAGAACGATATCGTCCGAGTCCGTCGCCAGCGCGATGGCTCAGGAATTTCATCCGTCGCGATTTTGACCGTGCTGTTGTTGGCCGTCGCGTCGATCCCGATTCTCACGCACCCGCTGCCGCCGCTGACGGACTACATCAACCACCTCGCGCGCACCTACGTGGTGAACGCGATCGAGACCGATCCCGATCTCGCGAAATTCTATCAGATCGAGTGGCAGGTCATTCCGAACCTGATGATCGATCTCATCGTGCCCGCGCTCAATCGTTTCATGGACATCTATCTCGCGGGCGAGGTGTTCACGATCCTGTCGTTCGCCGTGATCGTCTCCGGCGTGCTCGCGCTGCATCGCGTCCTGTTCGGACGCTGGTCCATCCTGCCGCTCATCGCAGTTCCGCTTCTTTACAACGGCGTATTCCTCGTCGGCGTCATGAACTACGTGTTCGGTATCGGTCTTGCGCTGTGGGCGATGGTTGCCTGGATCGCACTTCGCGAACGCGAATTGGCGTGTACGGCTCGCGATCTCGACCTTGTTCGTCGTTGCGCTCTTCTTTTGCCATCTGTTCGCGGCCGGCCTCTACGGTGTCGGCTTGCTCGCATTCGAGTTGCATCGTCTGTGGCAGCGGCGCGCGCAGCCGACGCGTCCGCTTCTGATCGACTTCGTCGCGACCGGCGCGCCCTTCATCGCGGTCGTCGTGCTGCTGTTCTCCGGCCCGACCTGGGCCATCCATGATTGGCCGCCCTATTGGGAGCTCGACGGCAAGCTCCACGCCCTCACCATGGCCGTGAGCGTCTACTATGAAGAGGCAGCGCTCCTCGTATTCGCCCTGATCGTCGCGGCGTGTGCCTACGCCTGGTATCGCGGCGTGTTGCGCATCCATCCGGTCGGGCTGCTCATCCTCGCCGTCGGCCTTGTCGTTTTCGTGGCGATGCCGCGCTCGATCTTCGCCGCGCACCTTGCGGATCAGCGGCTGCCGATCGCCATCCTCCTCATGTTCGTCGCCTGCATCGATCTGCGGCTGCGGAGCGGTTTCATGCGCGGCGCGGTCGCCGGCGTGTTGATTGTGCTCGTCGCCGCGCGGGTGCTCGAAGTGCAGCTCGTCTGGGACAAGCTCGCCTACCGCACGCACGACTTCCTGAATTCGGTTCGCATGATGGAGCGCGGCGCGCGCGTCCTCGTCGTGCGCGACTACGACACCGACACCGGCGAGGTCAGCGACAGCGACCTCGTGCACGCCGCTTCGCTTGCAACGATCGAGCGTTCAGCGCTCGTCACGACGGCATTCACCGTGAAGGGCAAGCACATTCTGCAGGTGCGGCCCGAATACCGCGACTACGTCGAGACCGAAGACAACCTGCCCCCGTCGGTCGAATACTTCGTCCGGGTCGCGGAGCGGGCCGACGTCAAATCCAACTACTTCTGGAACCTGTGGCCGCGCCACTACGACTACGTCTACATCCTGCTCACGGAAAAGGGCGCCCAGTGCCCGGATCGCAAGCACTTGACGCTCGTGCACGAAGGGCTTGGATTCCAGCTATACCGGGTGAACCGGCGGGGCTGAGGATCACAGGTGCCGTAGGCGTCAATGAAGCCGCGTATCAGCAAGGCATTCTCTCCAAAGACGGACTATCTCCGCGAGGCCATGCCGGCGCCGAGAGTGCGTCCGGCCGCGCCCGCGAACGGCGGGCCCACGCTCTCCGTGGTCGTGCCCGTCTACAACGAGGCGGAAAGCCTGCCGGCACTCCGCGCCGCGCTCGAGCGCGTGCTCACCAAGCTGCGCGTCCCCTATGAGATCATTCTGGTGGACGACGGCAGCGCCGACGACACCTGGAAGGTTCTCAAAGCCTGGCACAAGTCGGACGCAGCGCGTGCGCGCTTTCCGTTTCGCCCGCAACTTCGGCAAGGAAGCCGCGTTGTCGGCCGGCATCTTCAACTCGCGCGGCGACGCGGTCGTGCTGATGGATTCCGATCTCCAGCATCCGCCGGAGATCATTCCCCGGTTCATCGAGAAATGGCGCGAAGGCTACGACATGGTCTACGCCATGCGCACCTCGCGCGAGGGCGACTCCGCGATCCGCCGCGGCGCCACCGGCGCTTTTTATCGCCTGTTCGCGCGGATCGCCGACGTCGATCTGCCGCCGGGCGCCGGCGACTTCCGCCTGCTCGACCGCAAGGTCGTCGATATCCTGAACCGTATGCCCGAGCGCCTGCGTTTCATGAAGGGTCTCTACGCCTGGGCCGGCTGCCATCACGTCGGTGTGCCGTACGATCCGCCGCCGCGCCGCCACGGGCGCAGTGCCATGAGCATGCGCCGTCTCACCGGTTTCGGCCTCGACGGCATCGTCGCGTTCAGCCGCCTGCCGCTCGCGATCAGCGGCTGGATCGGCGCCGCGATCGCGTTGCTCGCACT
Source organism: uncultured Alphaproteobacteria bacterium (assembly GCA_963711595.1). Lineage (GTDB taxonomy): Bacteria > Pseudomonadota > Alphaproteobacteria > Rhizobiales > Xanthobacteraceae > JAUSIF01. Next base: position 447,520 of record CAVQER010000001.1, on the reverse strand, counting down.
CGTTTACGGCGCCTTCCTCGCGCTGCGCACGCTGATCGTCGGCGTCGACGTGCCGGGCTACGCCTCGATCATGGTCGGCATCATGCTGCTCGGCGGCGTACAGCTGCTCGCGCTCGGCGTGCTCGGCGCCTACGTTGGCCGCATCTACGAAGAGATCAAGCAGCGGCCGCTCTACATTGTGTCCGAGAGACTGTCTGCGCCCGCGGACGAAGCGAGCCGCCGCGCTTGATCGCGAACTGGCGCGAGTTCTGGGACCGTCCGCACCGGATCTACGTGAACGAGCGGCACCGCCGCGTGCACTACGCGCGCGTGGCCGCCGATATCGTCTCGGAGTTGCCTGCGATACCCGCAGTCGTCCTCGACTACGGTTGCGGTGACGCGCTCGACGCGGCCGACCGTGGCCGCGCGCTGTCGCAAGCTCATCCTCTCCGACTCCGCGGCGACCGTGCGCGCCGGGCTCAAGAGCCGCAATGCGGGCGATCCCGCGATCGAAGTGCTGGCGCCCGAGGATGTCGCGGCGCTGCCCGAGAGCAGCGTCGATCTCGTCGTGGCCAATTCCGTGCTTCAGTACCTGACGCGCGAGGAGTGCGCGGCGCTCGTCACGATGCTGCGCGGCAAGCTCGCCCATGGCGGCCGCCTCGTCCTTGCCGACGTCGTGCCGCCGGGCGGCGGACTCGTCGCGGACGTAACTTCACTGCTCGGCACGGCACTGCGCGAGGGATTTTTCTTCGCCGCGGTCACCGGCCTCGCGCTCACCTTCGTCTCGGACTATCGGCGGCTGCGCAACGAGCTCGGCCTCACGACCTATGAGGAGGCGGAGATCCGCGCGCTGCTGGAACAGGCGGGCTACACGACGGAACGGCGGCCCAGGAACTTCGGCTTCAACCAGGGCCGGATGACGATTGTCGCCAGGGTGCGGGGGTGAGCCGCGCAGGGCCTACGCACCGTCACGGCGCTTGATCCCTCTCCCCGCGCGAGCGGGGAGAGGGTGCCGACCGGGCCGAGCGAAGCGAGGACCGGGAGGCGGGTGAGGGGCTGCCCACGGCCGCCCCTCACCCGGCTCGCGCCCATCGCGCGCGAAGACGCGCGTGAACGCGCTTAGGGCGCGCGAAGACGCGCGTGAACGCGCTTAGGGCGCTCGCCACCCTCTCCCCGTAAACGGGGAGAGGGATTTGGCCTGGCGGCCGCGCAATTTTCTTTGATTCCCTTTGGATTCCGGGTTCGCGGGCCATAGCGCGTCGTAGACGCGCGTGAACGCGCTTTTGGCCCGCGCCCCGGAATGACAAGACTATTGTGTGGCGATGACGCTCATCCGCACGAGCCGGCACCCCGCGGCGGCGAGATCCGCGGGAAATTCCGGTCCCGACAGATAGGCAAGCTCGTCCGCACGCGATTCCGTCACCGTGTCGATCTCTGCGAGCTCCGCGTCCGGCCGGCCCGGGTGGCACATGATCAGCAGACCCGCGCGCGCGTCCTTCAGGTATTTCCGCATGAGCGGGCCGAACGACGGCTCAGCAAAACTGCGCACGCCGGCAAAGTCCGCATTCGTCGCAATCCCCGCCCGCCGCCACGTCCGCCGCGCGGCTACGCCGATCGAGGCAAGGACCGCCGCGCGCACGGGCGCCACACCGCGGCTGCGGAGAGACGCCGCATCTGTCGCGGTGTTGCGGATCCATCCCTCGCGCTTTCCCCAGACGCGGGCGACCACGTCGCGGATGCCGGGCAGCTCATGCACATGATGGTGGCCGTCGATGAAATCGGGGACACGGCCGGTCGCGCCGGTGAAGGCATCGATCTGCCGCCGGAATTCCGCTTCGATCTCCGTCAGGTCCACGCTGCGAAGGTAGGCCTGCGCGTAGAGCCGGCCCCTCGACGGAAATCTTCCGTCCGGCGCGAGCTCTAGCATCGGCTCGATCGGCGCGAGCTGCGTCAACGTGAAATGCAGGCCGATGTCGATCTTCCCGAACAGCGGATTGATGCGTTCGGCCGCCTTCTTCCAGCGCTTCGATGCGGTCATGCAGGAAAATGCCGTGATCCTGTCGTTCGCCGCGAGCGAGAGGATCGCGTCGTCGACGCCTGGCGCGATCGCGTAGTCGTCGGCACAGAGAGCGATCGGAACGGGGTGCCCTGGTTCGCGATCCGCCACGCGCGAATCCTCAGCCGTCGCGCGCGCCGGCTGGGCGGGCTGGCCGCGCCGGTATCGCCGCACGCAGGATCCGCGGCGCCGCCGCACGCGGATCGCGCGGCGGACGCGCCGAGCTCGGCACCTTTGCCGGAGGTGAAGCGGAGACGATCTCGCACCAGGCAGCGACCAGCCGCCGCGCCGCCGCGGGCGCGATGTCCTCAAAGCCGCCGGCGAGCGCGAACACCTGCTGCACCGAGGCGCCGATCTGCGGATTCAGGAACAGCACGATTCGTGAGGTGCGATTGAAGGGCAACTCCAGGGCGCGGCAGAGCGCGACCAGCGGATCGCCGCTCGGGTCCGCGAGCACGCGTTCGACGATGCCTGCGGAGAGGCCGATCACCTGCCGCAGCAGGCCGGCGAACTCCTGCGATCGGTGCCGCAGCGCCGCCGTTTCGAGCCGCTCGCCGATCCGCCGGTCGAGCCGCCGCAACCGTTCCTCGTGCTGGACTGCGGGGCAGGCGAGCATCGCCGTCACGATGCGTTTCCGCTCGATCGGGTTCGCCTGAAAGAAGCGCCGGGCAAGCAGGTGGGTGAGGGCGGCGCTGTGCTCCGCGGCCGGCGCGGCGAGCACGGCCGGCGTGGTCGTCGGCTCCCCGACCGCGGCTTTCCGCAGGCGTTTCACGATACTCGCAGGAAGATTTTTCCGCGCGGCGATGGCGATCGCGTGCGCGATGCCGCAGCGGTCGAGGATCGCATGCAGCTCCGACTCTCCGAGCGCCGTGGAGCGGCGCAGCACCGGGTCCGCGACGCCGATCTCGTCGCGCGCGAGCCGCGACGCGACCACCGCCGGGGTGGCGGGATAACTTGCGAGGCGTGTCGCGACCGCCGTGCGTGTCTCGAGATCGACCCCGTCGAGCAGCCGGCAGGCGAGCTCGGCGAATCGCGCCTGAGCCGACGGCAGATGGGAGGGTTCCTGCACGTAAAGGTCCGCGAGCACGCGGAGCAGCATGGGGCGGATGTCGCCGGCATTGCGCCGCGCGAGCTCGATCAGGCCCTGAATGCTGTGATGGAACGCCGACATGGACGACAACGCACCTGACGCTGACTACCGGCCGGATCATAGCCGCGGGCCATTAGCAAAACATTAACCCTGTCGGAATCTTACTAGGGGGTCCGCGGCACTTCAAAAGCCCGGAGGAGGGCGAAATGGGGACGGTCCTGAGGTTTCCCGCCGAGCGGGTGCGTGGTGCGCTGTATCCGGCACATCGATCGGAGCCCGCTCCGGTCCTGATCCTGCCGGTCGTGCAGATCGAGCGCGACGGCGCGCCGAGTGACGGACCCGGCTACGACGCGGATTCCGGAAGCGGCGCGAACGGCCGCCGCCGCCGCCGCGCGCCACGTTCGTAGTCCAGCTCCGAAAATCCGGCATCGCATGCGCCTCGCTCGACTGGCGCTTCTTCTCGTTCTTCCGCTCACCGCCGCCGCCTGCGCCGCACCCGCCGGCGACTTCGGCCGGCCGCGCGCGAACTATTTCAATGAGACGCTCCTGCCTGCGACCGGCGAGGGGTTGGCACTCTGGCGCGGCGAGCCCGTTTCCGATGCGCCGCTCACCGACGAGGAGCGGCTGCTCCGCGACCTCGGTTACGCGATCCTGATGCCCGCGGGCGACCGCCAGGATTGGGACCGCATGCTCACCGAACACGTGCGCACGCGCGTGCTGCCGATGGAGAAGGCGCCGCTCGACCCGGGCGCCTACAGCGACGTGCTGCTCTCGACCGCCTACCGCTCCTCGACCGCGCGCTACTCGCGCCTGATGGAGGATTGCCGCGCCGACACGACGCGCACCGGCCCCTTCTTCACGGCCGCCTTGCGTGTCGCGGCGATGGACGCGGCGCGCGAGAAGGCCGCGTCGCAGATGTCGCACATCGTGCCTCTCGAGAAGCATGCAGCGATGGCGCGCGTGTACGAGAACCGCGTGCTGATCAGTTGGGTGCATCGCCGCTTCTTCGACCGGCTCGCGGGCTACAAGCTCGCGCTCGATCGCCTCGTCCTCGCGACGCCGGCACCGGCCGCGGTCGAGACGGAGCGGGTGATCGGCGTGCTCGAGAAACGGCTCGCCGAGTTTCCGCTGCCGGAAATGCAGGTGGCGGCGGTGGCGGCGCCGGTCGCGCAAGTCGTCGTCGTCGACAAGTGAACTAAAACGGCGCTCAACGGATAGAGACCGTCATGGCCGGGCTTGTCCCGGCCATTGCTTTCTTGGCCTGCGCTGGATTCCCGCTTACGCGGGAATGAGCGGAGACTGAAACGCGCCACCCCTTTCCGCTCATCCCCGCGAAGGCGGGGATCCAGAAACGAAACACACGTCATGCCCGCGCTTGTCGCGGGCATCCACGCCTTGCAGATTCGCGAGCCCTAAGACGTGGATGGCCGGGACAAGCCCGGCCATGACGTTGTGCTCCTGGGTCCCCGCTTTCGCGGGGACGAACGGAGAGCGGCTAATGCCTTTGATCTCCGCTCACTCCCGCGCAAGCGGGAATCCAGTGTCCCCAAAAAAACGTCATGGCCGGGCTTGTCCCGGCCATCTCGCTTAGGAACGCACGGCTGTGCCTGCCGAATCGAGATCACCGGGACTCGGCGCTTCGCGCCGGCCCGGTGATGACAACTAGACCCGAAGGTCCCCGCTTTCGCGGGGACGAAATGACGCCTGCGGCGTCATTTCGCCTTGGTCGCCGTCCACTTCGCTTCGTTGTCGGGCGACTTCGCGGTGCCTTCGATCGCGCCGTTAGCGACCTTGCCGTTGTAGAGCGTGCGGCCGGCGGTGAACGAGATCATGTCGCCGATCATCTTGCCGCTCACGGGAATCGTGACGTTGTCGTTCTTGAACGTCCCGGAGAGCTGCTGATACTTCTGCTCGAGCTCGAGCTCGCCCCCGCCCATCTGCCACTTGCCGCCGACCTTCGCCGGCACCATCCAGAAATACGCGCGGCAATAGGAGGTGCAGTCGCCGGTGGCCTGCACGGTCTCGTCCGCCGACCAGTCGCCCATGTCGAAGCTGTTCGAGACGACGCGCGTGCCGGGCTTCATGTCGAGGATGATCGGGCGCAGGCGCTGGTTCAATCCGGGAAGCAGGAAGAGCGTGATCACGGTCGCCTTCGAGAAGTCGCTCTCGAAGATGTCGCCCTTCACAAACGTCGCGTTTGGTCGCGTTCTCCTTCTCCGCGTTCTTCTTCGCGAGCTCGACCATGTCCCCATTGTATTCGATGCCGAGCGCCTTCACGCCGCGCTTCGCCGCGGTGATCACGGTGCGGCCGTCGCCGGAGCCGAGATCGACCACGTAGTCGTTGGGCGTGACGCGGGCCATGTCGAGCATCTTCTCGACGAGCGCCTGCGGCGTCGGCACCCACACCACGTCCTTGCCTTCCTGCCCGACCGTCGGCTGGTACTCGGTCTTGGCCGGGGCCTTCTGGGCGGGGTCTTTCGTCGCGGAGGACTTGGCGTCCTTCGCCGGGGCGGACTTCGTATCCTTCGCCGGCTGGGCCAGGGCGAAATTGAACGCGACGATCGCCGCGAGGCCGGACGTGGCCAGAATACGCGGAAGGGACTGGAACCTCATACTTTCCTCCGATGAATGCGCCCAAGTCGGATATATCCGACTTGGGCCATTTTTAAATGCGCAACTCGGGCAAGCCCGAGTTGGGTGCGGGTCGGGTGCCGGCTGTCTTGCAGGTGGATGACCGCCCGGAAGAACTCTACCGGGGCGGGGTCCGCTTGTCAGTACGAACACCGGCGCAGGGCAGCTATGCCGCGCAGCGTGGGCGCAAACGTTCGTGATTGCTGTCGTGCTCGCTTTGTCGGCGCGAGAATCCCTCTCCCCGCGTGAGCGGGGAGAGGGTGCCGACCCGGCCGAGCAAAGCGAGTGCCGGGGAGGCGGGTGAGGGGCCGCGAGTGCAAACGCCCCTCACCCGGCTCGCGCTTTCGCGCTCGCCACCCTCTCCCCGTAAACGGGGAGAGGGATTTACTACAGCGCAAACACCTTACGCAGGAATCCGACCGCGGCCTTGGCCGCCTCGTTGCGGGCGGCCGTGTTCCCCTGGACGCTCGCCCCGAGCAAGACGCACTTCTTCTGCATCGCCTGAAACGCCTCGCCCTGCACGCGCTGGCCGTTCGAGCGGTCGAAGGCCCAGAAGTTCTCGATGTCGATCTCGAGCGGGCAGTCCGCGGCGGACCGCTGCGCGCCCTTCACGAACAGGAGCTTCTGGTCGTCCTGGTCGAACTTGTGGCGCGCGCCCTTCAACGTGATGAACTCGACGGGCGTCCCGGCCTTGCCGATCGCGCTCGCGAACTCCTGGCATGGCGCGATTGGCGTGTAGTCGTCGGCGTCGCCGTGGATGAACAGCATCGGCGCTTTCCCGAAAATTCCGGGCTTCACCTGCAGCCGCAGCACTCCCGTGCAGCCGCCCGCATAGAGCGGGATGTGCGCCGCGAACCGCAAATTGTCCGGCAGCTTTTGTGCGGCGACGATGCGCTCCACCCCCGCGCGCCAGGCCGTGTTGCCGCCGCGCGAGAACCCCATGATCGCGATGCGTTGCGGATCGATGCGCGGATGCGTGGCGAGCAGCTTCAGCGCCGCGAACGCGTCGACGAGATCGGCGGCGAACGGCACCTGCGACTGGTCGTCGGCCGTGCTCTTCACGCCGCGCGGCCCGAAGGAATCGACGGAGAATACCGCGATGCCGGCGTCGTTGAATTGCTTCGGCCAGAACTCGAGCATCGCGCTGTAGATGCCGCCCGAGCCGTGCATCAGGATGACGGCGGGGACCTTCTCCTTTTCCTTGCCCTTCGGCAGGAACAGATGGCCGGCGATGTTGGTCGTCTGATCGAGCCCGACGCCCTTCACGAGATCCGGCAGCGTTTTCGGCGTGGCGCTTGCGAACGTGTACTTCCCGTTCGGCTCGCCCTTGCTGAAGTCGGCGGTCACGGCTTGCGCATATGCAGCGCCGGAACAGACGGACCATGGCCAGCGCGCAGGCCAGCGCGTGCAATAACGCTTCTTGAATGCATGGATTTCCCCCCAGTAGAAACGCCCCCGAACAGTAAGGCAGGTAAACCCCTATGCCGGCAAGGGCGAGCCCACCCGAAACGCGCGCGTGGCGGCGATCCCGAGCACCACGAAGGCAATGAGGACGAGGCCCTGCACGATCGCAAACGGCGCTTCGGATTCCGTGGGCGCGAGCGCATGCAGCGCCGGAATCCGGCGGAATGCCTGCACCACGAGCACGAAGAAGTTGAAATAGAGCGCGGTCACCGAGCCGATCACGTAGATCCAGCGCCAGCTGCCGGCGAGGTGAAAGAGATAGAGCGCGGCGATCGCCGCCGCGAGCACGACGAGCGAAAGGATCCCGACGATGTGCGAGGGGAGCAGGCGATCGGCGGGAAGCGGAAATCCGGTGAGGCTCGTCGCGAGCGTGCTCAGCAGAAAGATCGCGGCCCAGCCGGCGCGTTGCTGCGAGCGCAGGAATCCGGCCACCACGATGAATCCCGAGACGATGCCGACGAGGCTCAGCACCACGTGCACGAACAAGAGCGGGCTCATACCGAGGATCATGGGTTACTCCTGAATTCCCGGCGCGAAAGCCTACGCCTGCGTGACCCCGGCCGCCAAGCCCGTTACATGTGCAGTGAAAAAATCGTCATTCCGGGGCGCAACACTCAAGACCCTCTCCCGCCGTGCTTGCGAGCGACGCGAGCAAGCCAGAGTGGCGATGCCAGTCCGCGCCTTACGCGTCCCGGCGCGGCAGGCGGGGAGCGGGTGGCGAGGCCGAGCAGCGAGGCACGAGCCGGGTGAGGGGCAGGAGAATGCTCTATCGCGGTCTCCGCCCTGCGAGATTGTCTCCAATACTCCGTCCATGCTTTTCAGTACGTCGGAATTCCAGAACCGCATCACCCTGTAGCCCTCCGACGTGAGAAACGCGTCGCGCATACGGTCACTCGCGCTCTCGGCATGTTGTCCGCCGTCGACTTCGATGACCAACTTTTTCGCACGGCAAAGGAAATCGACCACGAACGTGCCAACTGCCTCTTGCCGTACAAACTTCAATCCATTGAGCCGGCGATCGCGTAATGCGAACCAGAGTTTCATTTCTGCGTCGGTAGCGTGCTGCCGAAGACGGCGCTTTAGCCGCACACTGCGCCGGTTCGGTCCGCGCATTGCCCCTCACCCGGCAATGCCCGCTTGCAGCGGGCTCTGCCACCCTCTGCCCGCGCTAAGCGGGGAGAGGGAAGCACAACCGATGCCATGTGGCTCTCCTGCGAAGCGGGGAGGGCGAGGCGGGCTTACCGCATCTCCGTGCATCGCGCGTCGGTGAGGCGCGCCTTCACCGCCTCGAACTCCCCGTGCTCGCGCACGAACGCGCGCACGAACACGACCCCCTCGAGCGTCGGCGATTCCACGATCAGCCGGTCGGCCGCGGTGATCTCCTCGTCCGCGGGAAGTGCCGCGCGCTGCGCCGGCGTCATCAGCTGCAGGTCGATGACGCGCTGCGCCGCCGAGCGGTCGTTCAGCGCGTAGTACGGCAACCCGTGCCGCGTATAGAAGGAGACCGACATGTAATCCTGCGCGAGCGGGATCACGATGCGGATCGGATTCTCCGAAAGATCGTAGCGGCACGCCGCGTGCACGAACGCGGGGTCGAGGCGCGGCAGCACCGCCTCGAACGGCGTCGGCTGCGGCAGCACCTGCACCTCGTTCGCGGGGCCGAGCCGCTCGATCCGCGTGTAGGCGTCCTCCAGCGCGAGGCGCGGCAGCGCGAGCACGGTCGTGAGATGCACGAGCCCGCCGAGCACGACGCCGACCGCGATCGGGAGGGGGTCGATTTTCATGCGGCGTTCCATGCCATGGCCCACCGCGTCATGGCCGGGCTTGTCCCGGCCATCCACGCCTTTTCGTATGGCGATGACGGAAGGAAGGCGTGGATGCCCGCAACAAGTGCGGGCATGACGAATTGAAGCGTGCTCATGGGCACAGCACCTGCGTGATCTTCGGCACTTCCACCTGCTCGCCCGAGCGCGTGGCGAGGCCGACCGGCGCGTCATAGAGCCGGAGCAGCAGCACGACACGGTCGCGTTCGCCCGTGGGGAGCCAGTTGCCGGCGCGCGCGCGCGGCGCGAGCACGATCTCGAACGTGTTGTCCTGGTTCCAGACGATCTCGCTGCTGTTGAAGCCGTAGCGTTCGGCCGCATTGTCGATCAGCCGGCCGCGCGAGTCATAGACCGTGAGCGTCCAGAAGCGCGCGGGCGGGAGCTTGCCCTTCACGCGCGTCTCGCAGCGGCCGTCGAGCGCGGCACCGCTGTCGGTGCTGCTCGCCTCGAACACGAGGCCGTCGGCGCGCTCCACCGGCAGCTCGCCCGAGCGGGCGAACGCCGCGCGCGCGTAGGGGTCCGCGTCCGCGGTGCCGTTGCGCGGCCACACCTGCCAGGCGCCGAGCTGCACCGCGCCGAAGCCGTTGCTGCGCGCCGACGCGAGCCAGGTCAGGCCGAGCCCGGTCACGGTGCCGATGGCGAGGGCGATGAGGAGGACGATCGCGCGCAAGGTGGTCTCTCTACTTCACCTCTCCCCGCAAGCGGGGAGAGGTAAGGAAGGGGAATAAATGCGGCGCGCCGCGCTGCGCGTCAAATCCCTCTCCCCGCGTAAGCGGGGAGAGGGTGCCGAGCCGCGTTTGGCGCGGCGAGGCGGGTGAGGGGCCATGTGCCCGAAGCCCCTCACCCGGCTCGCGCCTCGTTTCACTCGGCGCTCGCCACCCTCTCCCCGTAAACGGGGAGAGGGAACGGCACGTCGGCCGTCAATCGCGTTCGCGTTAGCGAACGCGTCCCGGGCGCGGCGCAGCGTTTTACGCTGCGCTGCAGACCCGGGATCAATTCCCCTGAATACCCACAGGCGAAGCCGCGCGACGCTCCGGCTGGCCGGCGAGCGGCGGCGTTTGCACCGGCGCCGCGTCGCGCAGCATTTTCTCGATCCGGAGCAGCCGCTCGACGGAGCGCGTGTTGAGCGTGGTCGGCCGCCGTTCCGGCAAGGCCGGGTTCGCGACGAGCGGGACACCCGTCGCGGGCGGCGTGCCCTTGAGGCCCGGGACGGGCAGGGGCTCGACGCCCTGGTGGGCATAGGCCATGGCCTTTTGCCAGATCATCGCGGGGAGCGAGCCGCCGGTCATCCGCTGCGTCGGCCGGTAGTCGTCGTTGCCGACCCAGACACCGCCGACGTAATTCCCCGTGTAGCCCATGAACCAGGCGTCGCGGTAGGCGTTCGTGGTGCCGGTCTTGCCCGTGACGAAGAAGCCGTCGATGCGCGCGCGCCGGCCGGTGCCGTTCTCGACCGCGTTGTGCAGCATCATGTTCATGTCTTCGACCGCTCGCCGCGGCAGGATCTGCGTGCGCTGCGGCGCGTCGCGGTCGTGCTGCCACACGAGCTCGCCGAGGGGCGTCCTGATCTCGATCGCCGCGTGGCTGTCGACCGACAAGCCCCCGCTCGCGAAATGCGCGTACGCCCGCGTGTGCTCGAGCACCGTGAGGTCGGCCGCGCCGAGCGGCAGCGGCGCGCTGATGATGATCTCGCTCGTGACCCCCATCTTGCGCATGGTCTCGACGATGCGCTGGCGGCCGACGCGATCGGCGACGCGCACGGCCGGGATGTTGATCGAGCGCGTGAGCGCGTTCAGCATGCTCACCGGCCCCGAGTAGCCGCCCGCGTAGTTCTTCGGGCACCAGTTGCCGTTGCAATAAGGCGTGTCGAGCAAAATGTCCGTCGGCTTCATCCCCTGGATGAGCGCGGTCATGTAGACGTAGGGCTTGAACGAGGAGCCGGGCTGGCGCTGCGCGTCGAGCGCGCGGTTGAACTGGCTTTCGTTGTAGTCGCGGCCGCCGACCATCGCGCGCACGAGCCCGTTCGGCTCCATGATCACCATCGCCGCCTGCGACGCGTTGTAGTCCTTGCCGAACTGCCGCAGGTTCGACTCGAGCGAGTCCTCGGCTGCGCGCTGGATGTTCGGATCGAGCCCGGTGCGGACGACGAACACGCGCTCGGTGGTCTTGCCGGCCATCTTGCGGTCGACCGTGTCGGCGATCTCGCGATACGCCCAGTCGAGGTAGTAGTTCGGCGAGCCCTCGTTGCGGCGGTCGACGGATTTCGCGGGCGTCCTGCGCGCGCCGAACACCTGGCCTTCGGTCATGAAGTTCGCCTCGACGAGGTTGTCGAGCACGGTCGAGGCGCGGGAGCGGGCCGCGGCGAGGTTGATGTGCGGCGCGAATCTCGCCGGCGCCTTGAACAGCCCCGCGAGCATCGCCGCTTCCGCGAGGTTCACGTCGCGCACGGATTTCTCGAAGTAGTATTGCGCGGCGCCGTCGACGCCGAACGCGCCGCCGCCGAGATAGGCGCGGTCGAGGTAGAGCTTCAGGATCTCGCGTTTCGTGAGCCGCGTCTCGAGCCAGATCGCGAGGAACGCCTCTTTCACCTTGCGTTCGAGCGTGCGCTCGTTCGAGAGGAACAGGTTCTTCGCGAGCTGCTGCGTGATCGAGGAGCCGCCCTGCACGACGCCCTGCGCCTGCACGTTCGCGGTGAGCGCGCGGAAGGTGCCGGGGAGGTCGATGCCGAAGTGTTCGTAGAAGCGCCGGTCTTCGGTGGCGAGCACGGCCTTGATCAGGTGGTCCGGCATTTCGTCGAGCTGGACGGAGTTGTTGTGGCGGATGCCGCGTTCGCCGAGCTTGTTGCCGTAGCGGTCGAGGAAGACGACGGCGAGCTCGCTCTTCTTGATCCAGTCCTCGTCCGTGGTTTCGCGGAACGCGGGCACCGCGAGCGCGAGCAGCGCGACCGCGCCGACGCAGCCGAGCGTGAGGCCTTCCGAGACCATCTCGACGCCGAATTTCTTGAGGCCGCTGACGTAGAAGCGGTCCATGAAGGCGGAGAAGTCGTCGTAGCGCGTGCGCAGGTACACGCGCATTTCGAACAGCGTGTGGTCGATGCGCGCGTCGAGATCGAGCAGGAAGCGGGAGAAGCGCCCCGTCCGCGGCGGCGTCAGCGCCTCCTTGGGGGCGCCGGTCTTTTCCGGTTGGTTCCTTCGATCGCGGCGGCGGAAGAACAAGTGCGCGCTCTCCTTCTCTTACGTCCCTCCCCAAAGGGGAGGGTGGCCGCCGAAGGCGGCCGGGTGGGGTCTTCCTCTCACGTCATTCCGGGACCGCGCGAAGCGCGGGGCCCGGAACCCAAGCGGCTTCTATGACGGGGACTGACTACCCCGCGATTCCAGTGTCCTTACACCACCTTCTTGTCACTATCGGGGAGGACCCGGCAATTCACATGGCAGCGCGCTTAGAACGGCTGAGATTTCATGGGGTTCCGAACATTGGCACAAGGGGGTCTGTGCGCCGGACGGGGGTCCCCCCGAAATGTAGCTATGACCTATAGTTGTCCCGGCTTTGGGGGATTAGATGCGGGACGAACTACTTGAGGTCATGAAACTTCAGCGCGAATACGCGCACACTAGCACGCCGGCTATGCGACGCCGCGGCGAGCTTATTGGGCGGCGCATTCGCGAGCGTCTCGAGTTGGTTGCGGATCGATTGAGATCAGCTCTAGGCCCACACGGAACAGACTTAGCGGTTCGTGGGCGGGACGCGACCGGCCGAAAGTCGTTCACGCCATGGGTCCGGTACTTTTCGAAGAGTAGGTCGCCCAGCGCCCAAAAAGGTTGGTACTGCGTTTATATCTTTGATGCCCCGGGCAACGCCGTGTACCTGGATCTTAGTCACGGCTCGACGACCCTTACTGAGGGCGAATACAGACCGCGACCTGCGGAAGAGTTAGCGGGGCTCGTACGGTGGGGCCGACAGGTCCTCGCACCAATTGTTCACGGCAACCCCTTACTTGTGGAGCCCATGACATTGGAAGGGGGTGATCTCGGAGATGCCTACGAACAAAGTAGTGTGCTCAACAAACGATACCCTGCCGATGACATCCCGACCGACCAAGTCCTTTTCGAAGACGCTGTCGAATTCGCGGGCTACCTGAAGCGAATATACGACGCCGAAATCCTCGGGCTCGCGCCAACTGCACCGCCCCCTGAAGTCGTCGAAGTCGAAAGGGTCGCGTCGGGGAATCCGCGTGGCTCTGGTCAGGGGTTCGGGCTGAATTCGGCTGAGAGACGCGTCGTGGAACTGCATGCAATGCGAAAAGCAAAGGCGCACCTTCGAGAGTTAAATTGGCATGTTCGCGATGTCAGTTCGAGCAGACCTTACGACTTCGAGTGCAGCCGGGGTGACGAAAAGCTAGCTGTTGAGGTGAAGGGGACAACTTCTGTCGGGCAGCACATAGTGTTGACGCGAAACGAAGTTGCCGCCCATCGAAGTCGGCATCCCAACACAGCCCTTATCGTGGTTCATTCGATCAACCTAGATCGTGACCCGGGTCCGAAGGCAAAAGGCGGCACTCTGCGAATGTTCACTCCGTGGAAAGTCGAGGACGAGCAATTGCGTCCGCTGGCGTACCAATACCGCGTGCCACCGGACCTAGAGTAACTAGTTCCACGAGCATAGGCATTCGGAGGCTCGTCGCGGTCGGATTGTATCGCGGCCACTGCGAGTTAGGGTTGCAAACTGTTTGCCTAGCGATATGGTTCGGATAGTGGGATTGGGGCGCGACGTGGACATTCAGAGTTTCGACGTATCCCGATTTAGAAAATTTCGGCCGGATACTAACCAGTATGACCGGCAGCTCGCGCGCCTGCGCGCCTTAGGCAAAGATGTCACTAGCATCGAAGCCGCGGTTGGCTCCGCGTTGGACAATCTCTCGGGAGAGGGGCGGCGCGCCTTTGTAATTTACGGCGAACCGCAAAGCGGGAAAACAGAGATGATGATCTGTTTGACCGCGCGGTTGTTGGACGCCGGCCGTGATTTTATTCTGCATCTTCTAAACGACAGTGTTGATCTGCTCGGTCAGAACCTCGGCAGATTTCAAGCGTCGGGACTAGCACCAACGGCCAAAAATTTTACGGACATTCTTGACCCCGCAATACGAATAGCGGATCGGCAACACGTCATATTCTGCAAGAAAAACGGGAAAGACCTGGAAAAGGTTCTTCAAAAAATCGGTCGATTGGAGAGGATTGTCGTCGTTGACGACGAAGCGGATTTCGCTTCACCCAATTCAAAAATCAACCAAAAGACGCGGACGAGAATAAACGGGCTGATTACCGAAATACTGGGAGACACTGGCGACTACATCGGCGTGACAGCAACGCCAGCGCGCCTCGATCTCAACAACACCTTTGATAACGATAGCGGCTTGTGGGTCAACTTTCCTCCTCACAATTTATACACCGGGCAGGACGTATTCTTCCCCATTGAGCCGGGTGACGCGAAAAAGCGAGACTACATTCTCGCTTTGCTCCCACCTGACTACGACGGACCAAATTTGCACGTCGTGCGTTCTTCAGTTTTCTCGCAAACGTCGCCTACCTCAACCGCAAAGTGAATGTAGCCGAGCAAAATTACTCGATGCTAATTCATACGAGCGGGAAAAAGGTAGACCACAAGGCGGACTGGTATGTTTTTGACAAGACCATCGCCGCACTGGTCGATCGACAGGGAGATGTATTCGAGCATCACCTGCAAGAAATCTGGAGTATTGTGCGCGACCGCTACCCTGACGCCGATCCCGACGAACTGACTTCATACATCGTCGACAATATTTCACGATACGCGATTTTGATTCTGAATAGTGATCGCGACTTTATTCAGAACGGGCCCTCAGCAACAAATCCGTCGGCGCTTTTCACCATAATTATCGGAGGCAATATCGTTTCTCGCGGCGTGACGTTCGACAACCTCCTATCAATGTTTTTCACTCGTTACTTAAAGCACAAGCTTCAACAAGACACCTACATTCAGCGCGCACGAATGTTCGGTTCTAGAAAGGCTTATCTCAAGCATTTCGAGCTTACTATCCCTGAGCCACTTTTTGTCGACTGGCACCGCTGTTTCGTCTTTCACAAGCTTGCCCTTGCTGCGATTTGCGATGGTCTTGGGTCTCCTGTGTGGCTGGCCGATTCGCACAATTCGCTCCGGTTGCATCTGGGAGCATCGATCGGGCAAGCGTCTTGATGGACCGAGGCGAGATCGCTTTTGCCTTGTTTGATTACGACGAGGAATCATGGGCAGCAGTGAGCGCAATAAACAATTCGTTTGCGCGGCTGGAAAAAATACAGGCCCTGTTTGGGGAGAAAGCACTTCCGCAGTACTTGATAACGTATGTAAGGCAGGCGACGCAGGGACGCGACAGCTTGATCGGCGTTCACACGCCGACCGACATGACTGGTTACCGTGATGCCGACAAAGAGAGAATCGAGCGCCGAAAGGGGTTTTTCGGAAAGTCCCAACGCGAGAAGTTTCCGGAGGCGCTTCATCATTTCGCGGTCTTTCATAATGGCGCAGGCAAGGCGCGATTGATTTATAAATTCTCCGACGGAAACATCAGCTTCATCAAGAACCTGAAGCATGTTCGATGAATACGAACTCTATCAGGGCGTCGTGCTACGGCAGATCGTTGTCGGCGCACACGCAGCTGTTCGCGTGACGCCCTTCGAAAGGGATGGCCGCGTGAATGCGTACGTCTTGAACGACAGCATTGGGTTGTTCATCAAACATTCGTCAAAGCGGTTGCCGCCTTGGTCTTTCACGTTCCATCTAGAACAAGTCGCTGATCTGTTGGATCTCGAGTTGCTCACACGAAATCGTACGTGGCGTTTGTCTGCGGAATGGACGGATTGGTAGCGCTCGATGTTGCCACTCTTCATCAACTCGTTACTTTCGAGGTGTCCGAATCCGCCTGGATTCGAATTCATCGCAAGCCGCGATCGATGTATAGCGTTGCTGGAAATCGTGCCGAGTTGCCAACTAAGATCGCGCGTGGTGCTTCAACAATTCTGGAAGCGATTTCGGGGGCGCGCGCATGAAAGTGTCGCGCGCAGCTAGCATCCGAGATGTCTTGGGGCGCGACGCCGTGCATCCCTTTCCGGCCCGCATGGCGCCTGGCATCGCGTTGGATGTTCTGCGATATCGACGTCGACAAAAGTTGCGGGTTCTCGATCCAATGATGGGATCGGGAACGGCACTAGCTGTTGCGAGGTCGGAAGGACACAGCGCGATCGGGATCGATATTGATCCTCTCGCTGTTCTGACAGCGGGCGTCTGGACTTCCACCATCGTTCCAAAAGCTGTCAGAGCGAGAGCTCTAAAAGTCTTGGATCGCGCCCGCGCCAGGAGCAAGAAACTAAAACGCTCGCAAGCATATCCGTATCGCGCTGACGAAAGCACTCGGAAGTTCGTTCGCTACTGGTTTGACAGTTCCTCGCGTCGACAACTCGCGGCTCTCGCCCAAGCGATTCGATGCATCAGGGACAAGAAAAAGCGAAACGCCCTTTGGTGCGCATTCTCGCGATTAATAATTACAAAGCAGGCCGGCGCGTCGCTAGCAATGGACCTATCCCACAGCAGGCCGCACAGGGCGTTTGAGACCGCCCCAACTAAGCCGTTCGATAAGTTCTTGTCGTCGGTGGAACACGTCATCAAAAATTGCGTGACACTGAACGCTCCAAATCGTGGCCCCGCTGTCCGAGTGCTCAAAGGCGACGCACGGCGGACTCGATTGGTGGCAAGTTCGATAGACTTGGTCTTGACGTCGCCACCTTATTTAAATGCGATTGATTACATGCGGTGTAGCAAGTTCACATTGGTGTGGATGGGCCACTCTATCGAAGAACTAAGTGATCTGCGGTCCAAGAGCATTGGCGCCGAAGTCGGGCAACGGGAGTCACCGTTGTACGCGACGAAAATCATAGAGAAACTAAATCTGACGCGTCGTCTCTCCCCACGTCATAAGGCAATACTGACGCGCTTCATTCACGATATGCACTGCGCAATAACTGAGACATCGAGGGTGCTCGTGCCGGGGGGAAGGGCTGTTTACGTGGTTGGGGAGAACACCATTCGAGGGGTATTCATCAGGAATGCAGACATCATTTCGGACTTGGCGCGGATCGTCGGCCTAAAACTGAGAAAAAGAAAAAGCCGCAGGCTTACGCACAATCGTCGGTATTTGCCGCCTCCGCTCGTTAGAAAGACGGCAGCCAAATTAGACAATCGAATGAGAAGAGAAGTGCTGCTGATATTTGGAAAACCAAAGCCACGAAGAAAGCGTGCTTGCCGCCAACGCTGACACGCGAGTTTTCGGACGCTGTCGGACTCTTGCTTTCGCCGTTTCCAAGGCCAGCCAAGACAAACAAACAGACCGTCAGTTTGGGGAAATCAGAGTTAGCGCCCCTTGTAGTCCATGAATCAGTCCCTCCAAGGGCCGGCAGTCGCCGCCCCGATGAACCATCGCGTGACAGTTGGCACACACTATTGCGAGGTCGCTCAATGAAACTATTCGTCCTTCTGTCGGTGCATCGCTCATAGGAAGAAGGTGGTGAACGTGAGCGAATCCGCTGCCTAATTCACCATAGCGCTCCACGAAGTCGAACCCACAGTTCGGTACTTGGCAAACTAGGCGCCCATTGTTCACTCGTCTTGCTTCATCGAGCTTGCGCCGACGAAGTTGCCTCTCACGCCGCCGGTGAAGCACGAACTTTCGTCGTAGCTCGCCCTCGAAGGCTTGAATTTCCTCGTCAGCGTCACTCTCTACGGGGGGCGTCCTTTTCGCTCCGCGCACGATAGTACACTCGCCGCTGGACCAATCGTATTCAGTGACTGCCCAAGCAACTAAATCGAGAACACGTTTGTTTGCGCGCGATGCCTCCTCTCTCGGATCGCCGACCCTCCGTAGGCGGCCATCCATTAGGACAACGCGTATAGGCAATTGCTGGAGGTAAGCTGAGCGGACGTGGTGATCCATATTGAGCGCACGCCGTTTGCCGTTGCTGTCCTCCCTAAACCGCGCATGCTCCCGCATGTTGAACCCAGACCAGATCGCTCCATCGCTCTCCTTCAATTGAGGGTGCCACAGGTTAAGAACGACGGTCTTTCCGGGTTGTAGGAACGACCACTCGTAACAGTATTTGGGGTTCGCGGCGGCCTTGGCTTTCCCACCCTTGAAGTTCGCCCAATCGCTTACGTCGATGCCGACTTCCTTGACCAGGTCGTAGACTCGGTGGAATTCTTTCGGCTTAATTTCCGACAAAGTAGTCATCGCACTTTTCTCCGTGTCGAGTTCAATCCGTTAGCGTAGGCGAAAACACGGAACGCACCACTGCTGTTTGCCGCAAAGCTGACTTCCCTTTCGTTGCGTGACTTTGATCATTAAGTGGTGAAAGGCATAGGATTATATTCTTGACAGCCAGGCGCTGATCTGTACAAAATCCCAGTCTCCGAGAAATCTGTCACGCATATCTTATTGCCAGCGCCCGCGTTTTCCTCGGTGCGGCGAAGTCGCGCGTGCGCGTTGCGGAAGAAACAATGAAGACACCTCGCCAAAAACCCTCCCGCATCAGTCAACGACAGCTGACTGCCATGGTTGCGGATTTAAGCACGTTCGCGAATCCAAAAACGCCGCTCGAACTCGGGCGGCGACTCTATGAACAATCACCGCTTCCCATAGCGCGCATCGCCGAAATCATTGGCATGCACCGCAGCACTCTATACGGCCTAGCCAAACGTGAGGGATGGCGGCCGCGCAACGTCTCGATCCTGCACGGCAACGATCATCGGTTTCGGCGGCGATTTCAGTTTGCAGACGTGGGCGCCTCAACGAAAGCGCTGACGAACGCAGAGATTGCGCGTTCGTTTGCCTCGCGGTCACCTGAGGAACTCGCCGCCGAGCGCGAGGAGATCGTCGGCAGCTTGTGGGAGAAGGCGCAGGAGGAAATCGCCAAGGCGAATGAGAGCAAGAGACGCGGGCAGGAGCGGCGCGAACATCGGGAGGAGTTGGAGGACATTGTATTGGTGAGCCGCGCGATCGAAAGTTTGGTGCGTATGCGGAAGCGACTCCGGGAGTTGCAGACGGAAGCAGGGACAGCACCTGCGCGTACCGAGGAGGAGATCTGCGCGGGTATCTCGGCGGTTCTGGAGGAATTTCAGCGAGAGCGGGAAGGGAAGGGCGGAGAGCCGCCCGCGTCGCAGCCGTCTTCGGCTGAAGACATGCATGGATGCCGACCTGGAGTTCCGGGCGCCGCCGACCTCGCTTCGCTCGAGTGACGCGGCGAGGCGCGCGCGCCGGCCCGGTGATGACGGGAAAAGGGCGCGTCGAAACACCCATTGATGCCGCTCGGAGTCCGGGCTCGCAGGCCAGGCTGCGCGCGCGGCCCGGATCAAGTCCGGGCCAGGGCCCGGTGATGACGGGTTAGAAAAAATATTTTCGCCGCGTTGGGGAACCCTCGCGCATTTCAGGTTCCCTGTGTTCGACAGAATGCTCTTCTCAGCAGAATCCCGTACCGACTCTCCGCACGTGCGCGCCGATGTCTCGCCCGCTCAAGCGAGGTGAAGACTCGATGGCGGAACATTTCACCGCGCGGAAACTTTAAATTCACGACATGGATCCCGGAACAGCGGCGCACCGCTCCGCA
The DNA here is from genome assembly GCA_963711595.1 of uncultured Alphaproteobacteria bacterium. Taxonomy (GTDB): domain Bacteria; phylum Pseudomonadota; class Alphaproteobacteria; order Rhizobiales; family Xanthobacteraceae; genus JAUSIF01. The sequence goes on along the minus strand of CAVQER010000001.1, from coordinate 427,798 downwards.
TTCGCTTCGCGCTGCACCGCATCCGGGACAAGCTTTAGGAGACTCCCATGCGGTATGCGCTAGCGCCCGCGACGGCGCTCATGTTCCTCGCGCTCGCGCTGCCCGCGCCCGCCGAGGAGAAGAAATCGACCCCAACCGACATTGAAGTCGGTTCCGGCCTCGTTTGCGACACACTGGAACAGGTGCAGCGATACATCGAGCTGTTCCGCGGCAATCCGGTCGAAGCCGCGAAGCAGGTCAACCAGGAAGCCGGCAAGGAAGAAGCCTGCGCCTTCGGCACCGTCGCCTTCGTGCGCGGCGCCGACGTCGCCCGCGTGCGCGACAACGAGGACAAGCCGGTGAAGATCGCCGAGATCCTCGTCGTCGGCATCGGCACCACCGGCGGCCTGATGGAGATCGAGCCGCAGCGCTGGTTCACCCTGTTCCCGACGGAAGAGATATTGATTTGACGGCTCGTTTGAGGCGTCAGCACAAAGACGTCATGGCCGGGCCGGCGTCGATACGCGCCTGCGATCCCGGCCATCCACGTTTTTGGGCCACGCGCAGTTTAAGGCGTGGATCACCGGGACTCGGCGCCGCCAAGACCGCTCGCCGCCTTCGCGGCGCGGGGCGCGCGCGGCCCGGTGATGACAAGGAGGGTGGGAACGCCCGGGACTTCCTCTGCATCATGGCCGGGCATGTCCCGGCCATCCACGCCTTGCGGAATTGGTCACGCATAAAGGCGTGGATGCCCGCGACAAGCGCGGGCATGACAATGCTTGGCCCGGCGGCTACAAGCGCGCATGGACAAGCCCTTCTGGGAAACCAAGAAACTCGCGCAGATGACTCGGAAAGAATTCGAGTCAGTTTGTGATCGGTGCGCGAGATGCTGCCTCGTGAAGCTCGAGGACGAGGATACGGGCGTCGTCCATTACACCGACGTGGTTTGCCGGCTGCTCGACGAGAAAAGCTGCCGCTGCACCGACTACGGCCACCGCGAGCGCCGCGTGCCCGATTGCGTGAAGCTCACCCCGCGCCGCGCCGCGAGCTATTCATGGCTCCCGGACACCTGCGCCTATCGCCTGCTCGCGGAGGGAAAGCCTCTCTATTGGTGGCACCCGCTCGTCTCGGGCGATCGCGACAGCGTGCACGCGGCCGGCGTCTCCGTGCGCGGGCGCACGGCGGGCGACGAGACGGAATTTTCCGACGATGAGCTCGCGCATCACCTCGTGATGTGGCCGAACGAGGCGCCGGGAGGATCGAAGAAGAAAGCGCGCTAAGAAATGTACTTGTCATGCCCGGGCTTGTCGCGGCGCATCCACGCTTTTCTTACTTTGTCTCAAGGCGTGGATGGCCGGGACAAGCCCGGCCATGACGAAGAATACAATCACGCGTGGATCACCGGGACTCGCCGCGCCAAGACGCCCGCTTACGCGGGCGGGCGCGCCGGCCCGGTGATGACAATAGTAGGGAGAGGCCGCGGCCAGTGGCCAGTTGGATGACAAGCACACGTCCGCGCTCCCGCCCCAGAAGGGCGAGAGACGCGGAGTAAGTGTAATCAGAAATGGATCACCGGATCTCGCAGCGTCAGCCGCTCCCCCGGACCAGGTCCGGGGTCGCGGGACGCTGCGGTCCGGTGATGACGAAACTTCGTTTCGTCAGTTCGATTTTGCCGGCGGTGTCGTCGGCGAGGGTGCCGGCGGCGTCGCGGGTGACTTCATCGGCGGTGTCGTGCTGCTCGCCGGGGGCGTGGTCTGCGTTCCGGCCTGCTGCTGGCCGCTGCCGCCGCCCCACATGAGGAGCGCCGCAATGACCACGAAAACCGCGATCGCGAGCGTCACCCATCCCCAGGTCGGCAGGCCGTCGCTACGGCCGGTGCCGGCGCCCGTTCGAAAGCCGGGCTCGCGGGGATCGAGTGGATCGCGGGGATCGCTCCCGTAGCCGGGTCCGCGTGGATCGCTCATGAGTTCCTCCTGAATTTCGCTGGCCCCTCTGAGGCGAACGCGTGGCGCGGGGTGGAGTTCCGGGTTCCACGCTCGCGCAAACCCAATGAATCCGTCATGCCCGCGCTTGTCAGCCCAAGTCGGATTTATCCGACTTGGGCAGCTTTTCAGTGCGCAACTCGGGCAAGCCCGAGTTGCGATGGCATCCACGTCTTTCTTTGCCGCGGAAAAAGCGTGGATCACCGGGACTCGCGCTGCCAAACGGTTCGCCTTCGGCTCACCGGGCAGCACGGCCCGGTGATGACAAGAAGGAAAAAGCGTGGATCACCGGGACTCGCGCTGCCAAACGGTTCGCCTTCGGCTCACCGGGCAGCACGGCCCGGTGATGACAAGAAGAATGTGCGCCCGGGAAATGTTGAATGCGCTGGGTCCCCGCTCCCCGCTTTCGCGGGGACAAGTTTCGCGGGGACGAACGGGGGTGAGGAAGACGTGGATGGCCGGGACAAGCCCGGCCATGACTATTTTTAAGTCCGAAGCTTCCCCGCGACTTCGCTTGCATAAAGCTCGATCGCGCTCGCGACGTTCTTGAAGGGGAGGCCGCCGATGTCGATCTGGCCCATCAGGCGGTCGTGGCCGAACAGCTCGCGCTCGCGGCCGATCTTGTCGACGATCTCCTGCGGGCTGCCGACATAAAGCGCGCCGCCGGGTGCCGCGCGTTCCTCGAAGATCTCGCGCGTCACCTCGATCTTCCGGTACTGGCTCGTCGAATGCGAGGCGATGTAGCTCGCATAGCGCGGGAAGAATTCGTCGCGCGCCGTGCGGCTGTCGCGCGCAAGATAAAGGTGCTTCGCGACGCCGACGCGCAGGCCCGTGTGCCCCGCGGCCTTCCCCGCCGCGCGATAGGCGGCGACCGCGGGCGCGAGCTTTTCCGGCGGCAGCGTGATGTTGCCGAGCGAGAGCGGCAGCCCAAGCTTCCCCGCGCGCTCCGTGCTCGCGGGCGTGCCGCCGGTGCCGACCCAGATCGGAATCGGCCGCTCGGGCCGCGGCGCGATCTCCGCGTCCGCGAGGGCTTTGCGGAATTTCCCCTGCCACGTCACGCGGGGTGAGCTGTTCAGCTGCATCAGCAGCTCGAGATTTTCCGCGTACAGCGCGTCCTGGTCGTCGACGCTCAAGCCCGAACAGCGGAAAGGATTCCGTGTAGATGCCGCGGCCTGCGATGATCTCGGCGCGCCCGCCCGAGAGCAAATCGAGCGTCGCGTATTCCTCGAACACGCGCACGGGATCGGCGGTGGCGAGGATCGTGACGGCACTTGCGAGGCGGATCGCCTTCGTTTGTGCCGCGATCGCAGCGAGCGCCACGGTCGTCGCGGACACCGCGAAATCGAGCCGGTGGTGCTCGCCGAGCGCGAACACCGAAAGCCCCGCGCTGTCGGCGAGCTTCGCCTGCGCGAGCACTTCTTGCAGGCGCTCCGCGGCCGTGAGCCGCGCGCCGGTCATCGGGTCGGCGGTGAGATCGCCGAAGCTGTAGACGCCGAATTGCATGGGGATTTGGTCAGGTGAGGGGTGACGGCAGACCTTATTACGCGTGATGCCAGCCGCTTGTCCCCTTCTTGTCATGGCCGGGCCGGCGCGCCCCACCTGCCGAAGCAGGTGGCCTTGGCGCGCCGAGTCCCGGCCATCCACGTCTTTTCACGTTGCGATTCCAAAGGCGTGGATCACCGGGACTCGCGCCGCCTAGCCCGCTCGCCTTCGGCTCGCGGGGCGGCGCGGCCCGGTGATGACAATGAAAACAAGGCCGACCGCTACGCGCTGCAGCGCGTCCGGGACGAGCCTTTTTAATGCCACGAGCGCCCCGTGACATAGAGCGGCCAGGTCAACCGGGGACCATCCATGCCAAAGAAGTTGCTCTACGCCTTGTCACTCGTTCTCGCGCTCGGATTTGCTCAGCCGCGGCACAAGCCGCCGCCGTTCCCGGCGGCGCGCCCACGTCGCTACCCGTTCCCGATCACGTGCTGAACGTTCATGCCTGCCACGCGATCTGCGAGCTCGGACCCGCCGGCTGGCACTATCACTCGGGCCGGCGCTGCACGCGCCACTCCTGCGGCGTGAATCCGGGCGGCCCCTATATCTGGCGCTGCGACCGCGGCCGCTGCGGCTGGTGGCACCCGGTGTTTTTCCGCTGGCGCTGATCGCGCCCGCGGCTTCGCACTCTCTTATTCGTCATGGCCGGCCCTCGGGTACGGCCTCCGGCCGTCCCGAGGACAAGGCTTGTCCTTTGGTCATTCCGGGGCGCGGGCGCAGCCCGCGAGCCCGGAATCCATGACCACTGCCCTGGAATATGGATTCCGGGCCCAGCGCCATAGCGCGTCGAAGACGCGCGTGAACGCGCTTTCGGCGCTGTCCCGGAATGACTCCTTATATCGCCCTGCGGACCGCGCTCGCTGTTATTTCCTTCCGCGCTTGCGCGCGCGCGGCTTCTTCCGCGCCGCGCTCGCCTTCTTTTTCTTCTTGCGCGGCGCGACCTCGACGACCACGTCTCCCGACACCGGGTCGGTCACGCCGAGCCCGCTGCCGAGGTCCTCGAGCATGTCGCGAAAGCTGTCGAGCATGCCGATCATGCTCGGCCGGGCCGCGACGATGCTGTCGAACTTGTTCCATTCGCCGACGACGCAGAAGGTGCGATCGCCGGTCCTGATGACGCTGATCCGGCGGAATCCCTTCATCGGCACGTCGAGCTTCCTGTGGGCGTCGATGAAGGCCTGTTCCTGGCCGGGCTTCGTGCGAAATCGAACGACGTTGTAGGCAGTCATTTTCCATCTCCCGGATGCTGCAACGGGGGCAGCGCAGTCTAGCGCCGCAAACCAAACGAGGTGGCCCTGCTCCGCCGCCTCGCTTCGGAGCAGGGCCCTTCGCAAACCGCGATCAGGGTGCGAGTGAGGGAATCGCGGCTTAAGCGCGTCACCCGCGTCTTCACGCGTATGACTTTGACTCAATTCAGGCGGCCGCGCGTGGTTCCTGTGCCGAGCCTGTGATTTGCGGGATCAACATCGTCATGGCCGGGCGGAAGGCGCGAAGCGCCTGAAGTCCCGGCCATCCACGTCTTTGTCCAAGAAGAAAGACGTGGATGCCCGCAACGAGTGCGGGCATGACGGATCACGCTACGGCCGCAGGCCGTGATCGACCATGCAGCTCGAATAGATGTTCGTGCGTGCGCGCCCGTGGCCCGCTTGCGGATTGAAGTCAGTCCAGGAGCCTTGTGCCCGCGCAATGCACATCTGCTGGATGCCCTCGAGCGGCGCGTCCTCCGCAAATGCGCTGCCGCTTGCCGCCAAGCTCGCAGCGATGAGGACGGCACCTATCTTCGCGCCCGTGCGCATCGGCGTTATGGACGCATCCCGTGCGAGCGCATGCAGCTCGAATAGACGTTCGTGCGTGCGCGGCTGGAGTTCGACTCCGCGTTGCCGTAAATTCCGGCGTAGCCGCCACCAACCTGGTCGATGCACTGGTCGCGGACGCCATAAACGCTTCCGTCTTCCGCCAATGCGCTGCCGCCGGCGAGCGCGATCGCGGCGAGGGCCAGAACGGCTCGGATGTTTGCGCGCGAAAGCATGTTCAGCTCCTTACGAGCGGCGGATCATTGATCGCCGCGGTTGTTATGGCAGCAGGCCGTTTTCCAGCATGCAGTTGCTGTAGAGGTTCACGCGGTTCTGATGGTGGGAGAACTGCGGGTTGAAATCCTTCCAGGTCGCGGCGCGATCGAGGCACATCAGGCGGATGCCATCCGTTCGCGCAGTCTGTGCGGACGCACCGGTGAGGGGTAGCAGCACCGCAAGCGAAACAAGCGACATCCTGACGATCGGAAGCATTGGCCGTCCTCCTCAAGAACGCGCGAAGGAGAACGCAGTCAGGGAAGTCCCGGCATCGGGCAATCACCGGAGAAGGACCGCTGAGAAGGTCTAGTTCACGCCGGTATGGCCGGCTTTCACGGCGCCAGGCCGTGCTGTTGCATGCGGGTGATGTAGAGCTCGGTGCGCGCGCGGCGAGCGAAGTCGGATTTATCCGACTTCGCCGTGCTTAAACTGCCGAAGTCGGGCAAGCCCGACTTCGGCTGGCCGGATCCGGGTTGAAGTCGGACAAGGCGAGTGCGGTGACGCGCCCACGACACAACGATCGCGCACCGTTCCCGATGCGCGATCGTCGTTGTACGGAGTACGACTTAGCAGACGGTCTTGCCGTCGCGCTGCTTCTGCGATGCGGTCGTCTGGTTCTTCTTCGCTCCCGGCATGCAGTCGGGGTTGTTCTGACCCGTGTTGCCGGCCTGTCCGGTCGCGCCGCTGGCGCCGCCCGTCGGTCCGGATGTGGCGTTGCCACCGGTCGTTCCGCCGGGGCCCTCGGCCCCGCCGGCGGTGCCGCTCGCGCCGGCGCCCGTACCGGCTCCGCCGCCCGCGCCGCCGGTGCCTTGCGCGAAAGCGATCGTGCTGCTGGCTGCAAGCAGGGCCGCGGAAATAAGGGCAAGTGTTTTCTGCCTGGTCATGATTTCGTCTCCTTCGAACGTCGCCACCTTGAAGATGCAACGTGTTGTGCGTGCACGCGTTCCGGGCGCCGACCTCACGCCAATGCGACGGAACTCCGGGCCGTGCGACCGCGTTCTTAGCGCGAGAGCTACGGAAGAATTTTCATGAGCCGCGAGCATCGAAGCGAGCCGCGCATCCATGCGGCCGACCGCATCATCGCCGACGCACGCGTGCGCATCGCAGCGCAGAAGATCATGCTGCGGCGGCTCGCGCGCACGGATCGCGCGGTGCTCGCCGGCAAGGCGAGCGTGCTGCTGATGACGATGCGAAGGACGTTGGCAATGCTCGAGCGCAACCGCGCGCGCCTGCTGGAAGAGGAAGGCATCAGGGCCGCGCGTTTCCTGCGCGGCCCCGCCACCGTCATTTCACTTGCGGAAGCCCGCCGTGCGCGCGCCGACGAGCCCGGCTCAGGGCGAGTGCCCGGCGCGCGCGATCTTTAGAAGCCGCGCTGGCCGCTCGCTACGCTCGCCAGCGCGGCAGGTACGCGCCGCGCGGGAAACCGAAGCCGACGTCTTATTGTTCGAGCTTCACCCGCCGCCCGGCAACACGTAAACCGCCAGCGATCCGGCGCAGTTTCCGTCATTCCGGGGCGCCGCGCGTCAGCGCGGCGAGCCCGGAATCCAAGGTGAATCAGAGCCGAGTACAGAGGCCGTGTGGATTCCGGGCCCGCCCACCTTCGCTTCGCTTCGGTGGGCGTCCCGGAATGACTCTTTTTGTTCGGGTAGCTTCACCCGCCGCCCGGCAACACGTAGCCCACCACCCGGCTGCGCGGATACGCGATCTCCACCACGCGATTGTTATGATTGCCGGAGATGATGATCGGATCTCCGGATTCGTTCACGCCGGTGACAAGCCCGACGTGACCGATGTATCGCCCGCGGTGTGACACGAGTGCGATCGCACCGACGCGTGGGCCGGAGATACGCTGGCCCGCGCTGTTCCAGTCCGGCGCCATGTTCGGATTGGCCGGCGTCCGCACGCCCGCCGCACGCGCGACGCGGCCCATGAACTCGCCGCACCAGACGCCGCGATGCTTCACGCCGAGTTGCGCGCCGGTCATGCCGATGTACTTGCGCGCCTCGGAGATCATCACCAGTGAGCTTCCGCCGCCCATTGCGGCAGCGGCGGACACCGGACCGACGGAGCCGTACGCTTCGGTGCCGGGCGTCGTGGCAGCGACGCGCTGCCGTCCGCCACGGGTCGCGCGCGAAGGCGCGGTCGTCTCCTGACGAGCCTCCGCACTCTCGATCGGACGCAGCTCGTTCTCGCCCACGGAAACGGCGAACGGCTGCCATATACGCGGCGATACCGTCCGAGCGTACGCTCGCTGCTGGGGTTCCGGCGCCGGAGCGGGATCGATTATGTTATCGCGCTGGCCGCTTCGCCGGGGCGGTAAACGGCCGCCACCAGCGGAATGAGGCAAGGCGCGCCTCCGGAGTCTGCGTGAGCTGATAGGTCCGCGCGGGCGCGGGCGCCTGCGCTTGCATCGTCGAAGGCGCCGGAGCGGTTCTTGCTTCGCGCCGGCGACCGGATTTCTGTTGCACCTGAAATTTCGCGCTGCCGCGCTCGACATAGCGGCAGCCGGATTGTTTGTCACAGACGCGGATGGAAGAAGAGGATCCGTCGTCGCCGTTGGCCAACGCCGGAGTTTGCAGGCAAAAGGCTAAGCCCAAGGTACCGATGACAAGTCGCCACATCGGAGTGTACTCCACGGTTGTTTGGAAGGGTTGTCGCCGGGTGCGTTACGCGTGACGCGCGTCGCTACTGACGAAATGTGGTTCGATCAAGAACTCCCCCGTCCTGAGCCCCGCCAGCCCCAAGACCGCGATTCAAACTAGTCAGTGTTCCTATTGTTCCCTGGGAAGGTATTTTTTCCGTATACGCCGCCGCCACGTTTCCGCCGGAAATTCCCCGCTCATTTCCGCCGCGGACTCGATTTTGACTCAATTTCCTTCGCGCTCCGCTTAAGCGACTGGCGCAGGCCCACCGGGCGGCCGTGCTTGCGCAGGAGATCGGCGAACGCTTCGTCGGCGAGCTCCTGCATCGTCGCCATGCGGTCGGTCGCGAGCTCCTCGAGCGAGGTCAGCGTCTCGGGATGGAATTCGATCAGCTTGCGGCGCGGCATGGGGGAAAAACGGCGCGCCGTGCGCATGGGTTCCGCGCGCATTGCAGAGGTTTCGTCATGCCCGCGCTCGTCGCGGGCATCCACGCCTTCCAAAGGCGCGATGCCCTAAGACGTGGATGGCCGGGACAAGCCCGGCCATGACGCTCTTGGCTCCCGCAAACGATCCGCTCACCCGCCCTGCCGGCGCGCGAAATTCGTGGCTTGAAGGGCGGTGGCCATCGCTTTGTCGCGCTCGTAGACGTCGTCGAAATACGCGACCTTGCCGTCGCCGCTCGGCCACGCGGTGAAGTAGGCGACATAAACCGGCAGATCCTCGGTCACGCGATCGGACGACGTCTTGCCCGTCGAAATCCGCGAGCTGATGTGGGCCGTGCTTTTGCCCAGAACCGCCGCCGCCATGCCGCTCGCATCCTGGAGCCGGATGCAGCCGTTGCTGAACGCGCGGGTCGGCCGCGCGAACAGCTCCTTGTGCGGCGTATCGTGCATGTAGATCGCGTGGTCGTTCGGAAAGATGATCTTCAGCGTGCCGAGTGCGTTCGCGTCACCGGGCGGCTGCCGCACCGTCACCGCGAGCTTCTTCGTCGCGACGCGATGCCAGTCCACGGATGCCCCCGAGATCTTTTTGCCCGAGGCATTGATCACCTCGTACCCCTTGCGCGAGAGGTAGGAAGGATCGGAGAGGAGGCGCGGCACCATCTGGTTGACCAGGATGGAATGCGGGACGCTCCAATTCGGATTGTATTCCACGTGCTGGATCTGGTCCGCGAAGAAGTAGGTCTGCGTTTCCTTCTTGCCGATCACGGCGCGGGTGGAAAAGGCGGTCCGGCCGTCCTCGACATAGCTCCGCCATGAATGCGGGCTGATTCACGAGGACGTAGCGCCGCCCGAGGTCACGCGGCAGCCAGCGCAGCTGCTCGAGCGCGATCTCGATTTTCCGGATGCGATCGTCGTGATTGGACGCAGGCCATAACGCGGCGATGGTGGGCCGCGCGATCACGCCATCCGGCTTGAGGCGCCGCTCGCGCTGAAAATCGCGCACCATCGCCACGAGTGCCGTGCTGTACTCACGCCGGCCGTCATACTTCTCGAATGCGGCCGCGTGCTTTCGCTTCAGCTCGTTCGATGCCGCCGCGCGGATCGCCGCGACGATCTGCGGAAGCTGCGGGTTCGCCTCGCCGGGACGAATGGTCGTCGTCGGCGCGACGTTCGCTTCGCCGCCGCGGCCCGGGCCGCGCAGGCGCGCGAGCTCGGCCGTCAGCGCCTTGAACTGGGCATTGTCGGGATGGCGCTCGCGCAGATATCTGGCGACGTCGTCGGTTTCGGCGATCGTGCGCAATGCTGCGGCGAGGTCGACCTGGTGGCGCGGCAGGTGGTGGTAGCCGGAAATCCGGTTCGGATCGACGCGGCCGCGGGTGGCGTCGAGGATGTAGGTGAGCACGGCGGAGGAAAGCTGCATCTCGAAGCTGATCAGCGCGCTGCTTTGCTCCTCGCCGCCGCTCAATCGGGTGCCGATCGGCTGGACCCGGTAATCGGCGGACGACAATCCGAATTCTTCCGCCGCCGCGAGCGTCTTGATCGCAAGCGCGGCCTTTTCGCTGGCGCGCCCGTCCTTCACCCACAGGAAATCCGGATGCGCCGCATAGTGGACGAGGATCGCCGCTCCGACTTCTTCAAGGGAACGGAGCGACAGTGATTCAAGATGCGTGCGGGCCTGCTGGAAGGATCCCGCTTCGGCCCAGGCTCGGCAAAATCCCCTTCGATGCCGTCTCCGAGCGGGCGAGCGGCGCGAGCGACACCGTCTTCGGCTTGTCCGGCTGGTAGGCGTAGTACTGCGGGCTCGCGACGCGCACGGTCGGCGGCCGCGGTCGGCTTTCGTCGTACTGCCGCCCGAGCGCATTGGCCCCGGGATAGCGGTATTGCGGCGAGTTCCATCCCGGTTGCGGTTCGTAGTGGCGCGAGTATTCGCGCGGCTGCCGCAACTCCCGCGGACCAGGGTCTTGCGATGGATAGTGGACCTGAGCGTCGGCGGACGAGATCAGGGCGATGGCGAAACTGATGGGGAGCGCAGCGGCTGCCGCTCTCGATTGCATTTTCCTGTCCCTTCGACGCGAGCCGATCCGTCGCCCGCCCAACGTCCGATCCCAATTCGCAACTGTAACGTTCGGGGAGGTAACTAAGTTTCAGTCTCGGCGGCACAGCGGAAGCTTTCGCGGTCCGCGTCAGGAACGTTTTCAGCGTCGGCGGAGTTCTTCCGCGCCGAACATTGATTTCAGGAGGACGGAAATGGCCGACAATGATGGTGGATCGAGTGCAATGCTGGGCCTGCTGGTTGGCGGCCTGCTCGTTTTCGTAGTGATCGTTTTTGCCTTTGGCTGGTATCCGGGCGGAACCCGTACCGCCGAAGTGAACATCAAGGCGCCGACGGTTACGGTCCCGGCTCCTTCAACTCCGAGCAAGTAGCTCGGCTTGGCCGGCGCGCGGCTCTCTCCCAGCCTGCGCGCCGGCCGCTACTCCCATGAAGCCAGCGACAACCGACGGCCTCCAGGCGCTCTCGTGCTGGGCGAACAAAGGGGAATTGCGACCGCGGCGGGATATCAATTCAAGGCGGCCGGGAAGCTATTCGGACAAGGGAAGCCCTTCGGCCAAGGCGGGCGCGACCGAAACCGCCGTCCAGAGAGCGAAGCGGCTCGCCGCTACCCGGCGCCCGGCGTGATCGGGACTGCTCGTATGCCTTGGCTTTCATTCCTGACCACCGCACGGCACGCGCGGTCGCTGCCCTCATAGGGAGGCATGCCCACCACATGGCAAAATCTCGCGATGAAGCATTGCGGCGGATGCTGAAAACGCCGCAGAAGATTTGCAAACCGACCGCGCAAGTGAAGCGGAATCCCGCGCGCGATCAGGGACCGAAGCCGAAGCGGAAAACCAAAGGCTAGGGAATACTGGGCTTCCCGTTGCTCTTCTCCCCTGGCTCGCGGTGATAGGACTATATTCTTGACAGCGGCGCGCTGCTCGGCTAGATTCGTGCAACGCCCGAAATCCTGTCCCGATCGCCGCAGGCACGCGATTTGCCCCGCAGAACCGTAAAAATGCGCTCGCGGGACACGAAAATGGGTGGTTGCACCGATCGTATAAGTGGCGCCTTGTTGCCTCTGGATGGCAACAAAGGCGCAGGCGAAGCTCAAGGTCGATCCGCCGGTCTGCAGCGTGTGTGGCGGACAAACGCGGCTCGTTGGCCTCGAGCCTCACCCGGACAAGCCGAAAGCCGACGTCCTCACCTTCGAGTGCAATCAGTGCGGCGCCTACGAAGTCGCCGAGGTGCCGGTCGGCCAGTACACCGGCCCGGAAATAGTCATAGCTGCTGGCTGACTTCCCCGCTCATTCCCGCGTAGGCGGGAATCCAGCTCGATTTGGGTCCCCGCTTGCCGCGCCGAGAGCCCGGTTCAGGGCGAGTGCCCGGCGCGGCGAATATTGAGGTGCCGCGCTGGCCGCTCGCTGCGCTCGCCAGCGCGGCGCGGGGACGAACGGATTCGATTCGTCCTGGTAATTAACTCCATGCCCAAACGAAAAACAATCCGACGCGCGCGACCCCGGCGTGCATCCGCGAATGCTGCGCAGCCAAACAGCGATCCGAAGGCCCTCGCGGCGCGTCTCTTGCTCCTGCTCGAAACGGAGATCCGCGCGAGCGAAACGGCGGCCGAAAGGCTCGGCTCCGTTCCGGATGCCGTTGGCACCGCCGATCGCACACGCACGCTCGGCGCGCTCGCCCGCGCGCTGCAGGCAGTGAGCTCCCTCAGTGCGGCGGCGCGGCCGCGAACCCCCGACGAGCCCGATGACCCGCCAGCCCGAACGGTCGAAGAGCTTGAGCACTCTCTTCTCAAGCACCTGGAAGACTTTGAACGCGAACGAGCGGTCGAGCTTGCTCGCAAGAATGAAGCCGGATGAAGCCGAATTCGTCCGCACACGGTGGGACTGGCTCGCCGCCGCGCATCAGCGGCCGCCGCGCGCTGCCGGCAACGGCGAGCCGTGGCGCAGCTGGCTCCTGCTCGGCGGCCGCGGCGCGGGCAAGACGCGCGCCGGCGCCGAGTGGGTGAGGGGCATCGTCGCGGGCGCGGAGAATTTCTCCGCGACACCCGTCATGCGGATCGCGCTCGTCGGCGAAACCGCCGCCGACGCGCGCGAAGTCATGATCGAGGGCGAAGCCGGAATCCTGCGCGTCTATCCGCGCAGCGAACGACCGACCTGGCATTCGGACCGGCGCCGCATCGTCTGGCCGAACGGCGCCGTCGCGCACGCGTTTTCGGCCGACGATCCGGATCAATTGCGCGGGCCGCAGTACGAGGCGGCCTGGTGCGACGAGCTATGCAAGTGGCGCCGCGCCGACGCCGCCTTCGACATGCTGCAGTTCGGACTGCGCCTCGGCGCGGCACCGCGCCAGCTCATCACGACGACGCCGCGGCCGATCCCGCTGCTCAAGCGCATCCTCGCGGACCCGCTCACGGTCGTGAGCCGCGCGAAGACCGCCGACAATGCGCACAATCTCGCGCCGACTTTCCTCGAGCGCATTTCCGCGCGCTACGCCGGCACGCGCCTCGGCCGCCAGGAGCTCGACGCCGAGATCATCGAGGACATGCCCGGCGCGCTGTTCCCGCGCGCGCTGATCGAGGCCGCGCGGATCGCGCCCGAGCGCGTGCCGCTACTCGCCCGCATCGTGGTCGCGGTCGATCCGCCGGCGTCTTCGCGCGCGGGCTCGAGCGCATGCGGCATCGTCGCGGCCGGCATCGGCGCCGACGATCGTCTTTACGTGCTCGCCGACGAGACGGCGGCGCAGCTTTCCCCGCTCGAGTGGGCGAGCCGCACAATCCAACTCTATCGCAAGCTGGAAGCTGATCGCATCGTGGTTGAAGTGAACCAGGGCGGCGAGATGGCGCGCGTCGTGATCGCCGAAGTAGACGCGAGCGTGCCGATTGCCGTCGTGCGCGCGACGCGCAGCAAGCGCCTGCGCGCGGAGCCGGTCGCGGCACTCTATGAGCAGGGCAGGGTGAGCCACGTCGGCGCCTTTCCCGCGCTCGAGGACGAGATGGCGGAGTTCGGCCCCGACGGGCTCAGCAACGGCCGCTCGCCGGATCGGCTCGACGCGCTCGTCTGGGCGATCACGCATCTCGCGCTCGCGCCGGAGCCATTGCCGATGCTGCGGCGTTTGTGAGTTTGGAGCATCATGCGAAGAGATTCTTGTACGTCATGCCCGCGCTTGTCGCGGGCATCCACGCCTTAGATTTGCGAGCGGGGCAAGACGTGGATGGCACCCGAACTCGGCTGCTGCCGAGTTCGGGCAAATAAATACTTGCGAGCCGGGTCCAGCCGGCTCGCTGACAAGCCCGGCCATGACAAAAAAAGTGCAGCGCGCACGCCGGCCCGACGAAGGGAGTTACTGCCGCGCACTGCCATTCGCGTTGCGCTGCTTTAGTTGCCGTAACACCGAAAGAAGGTCGTCCCCCTGCCAGGGTTGCGGAAGCAGCACGACCTGCAATCCGCCCTCCGGCAGATCGACGCGGCCGATTGCTGCCGCTTGCTCCGCGGGTGTGCCGGGCGCGACCGCAAGCACAAGCTCTTCGTCCCTCGTCAGTACACGAAGCTCGCCCTGCTCGTCCTCGATACGGAGCGCGAACTTACCGATGCCCTCCGCCGTCGGAAGGATGATCACTTGCTCGCCGTTCAGACGAACGCAGGCAGGGAGGGGTAATTCGGGATCACGCTTCACGTGCTCGCGGGGTACGCGCCGGCGTGCATAAGGCTTCCGGCCTCGGAACGGGTTTCGGACGAGAAACTGCGTGATCATGATCACCCCCTCATGTCGCAGGTCAGAGTCCAAGAAACTTGTCAGGAAACTTGTCGGGCTGAGTAGATCGAGAAGCAGGCGAGAACGTCTACTTTTCGTCTGATTGAGGCGGCGGCGCGGCACATCTTTCGGTCGAGCGTGCTTCCCACAACAAATTTGCGGCACACGGCGCGAGCACCGACAACTTTGCGTGAGGGAAGCGTGGGGCATGCGGGGGTGCGACAGCTGTAGGGTCGTGTCATGCCCGCGCTTGTCGCGGGCATCCACGCCTTAAACATCGCAAGCTGACGCAAGGCGTGGATGGCCGGGACAAGCCCGGCCATGACGAACCACAGGAAGGAAACGTCCACCACTTCCTCAAGTCCTTGAATCTCTACTTCAGCGGGCATCCGCGCCGCACTGCGACCCCCGGAACGAATCGCGCCGCGGCCCGTTCAGGGGCCGGGAGAACTCCTGGACGAGGAAGCGACATGTCGGACATTCGAGAGGTGCGCCGCTTAGACGAAGGTCGGAGCCGGCGCCGCGAACCACAACCGGCCCTGGACGAATCACGGCTCGAAGGCGTTCATGGGGAACGCGAGCGGCAGCGCCTGATTCAGCGCGAGCACGCCCGGCGGAACGAGCTCTCCGACGATCCGGATTCCGGAAGCAACGAGCGGTTCTAGCCACCGGTGTGGCATCTTTAACTCTGTTTTCAGCGAAACGCGGCGACCCAGAGGAACCGGTCGCCGCGTTGCGCATTTGATGAGAATGAAAAACAACGTCGAAGCAACGAGCCAAGCGGCCGCCGCCGATCCAGCCGCGAGCCACGACCATGCGGCCCGCTGGGTGGCCGCGAGCCTGTTCGCCCTTTGGGCCGCGATCTCGGTTGTTTCGGCGATGGCGGAATAAGGCCTGCCCGTAAGCCTTCCAAAAATTCCTGAGTTTGATGGTCAGCCGGCCCGCTCTGCGTCGTCGGCCATGCGCTCGCAGTGCTCGGCCATCGCGAGCAAGGGCGCGCGCGATGCGTCGCGCATGCTCTCCGCGACCGCACGGCATTCCTCCGCCCGCAGGCGCCATCTCTTGCTGCGCAGGTCGGACGCGAGCCGCGCGACGCTGCGGCCGTCGAGGTGTTCAGCGTGATGTGCGGATCGGCTCATCGCAGCTACTGAACCGCGCGACGGGCAAAAAGGTTTCGCACGGACCGGAGCCGCATCACGCTTCAGGGTCACTCAGTCTTGCGTTATGGGTAGCTCCACCGTACCGCGAACGGGTGCGGCCCCGAGGGGGCCCTACCCGCGAAAAAGGTGCGGTTCCCGGGGCTTATCGGGAACTTTTCCTGCGGCTGCGACTTTTCTCATGCGTTAGGGGAGGAGTGCCCGGACCGTGGCACGGGGACGGTGACATCCGCACCGGGCGCGCCACGTGGGCAGTGAGTGAATGACCGAAATTTCCCGTCCTTGGCCCTATGCCCCCGCGCTCTATGAGCTGACCGATCGGCTTTTCCGCGCGTCTTCACGCGCCGACGTCTATGCGGCGGCCCTGGACGCCATCCTGAACGGGCTGCACTGCGGCCGCGCCTCGATCCTCCTGTTCGACAATGCCGGAGTGATGAGGTTCGTCGCCTCGCGCGGCATTTCGGAGGGCTATCGCCGCGCGGTCGAGGGTCATAGCCCCTGGAAGCTCGCGGAAAGAGACGCCGCACCGATCTATGTCAACGATATCGACCGCGCCGACGAACCGGAGTCGCTGAAGGCCGTGATCAAGGGGGAGGGGATCCGCGCGTGCGCCTTCATTCCCGTGACGATCGACGGCGCCGTGGTCGGAAAATTCATGACCTACTACGCGACGCCGCACTCCTTCCTCGACGAGGAAACGTCGCTTGCCGTCACGATCGCGCGCCAGGTCGGCTTCGCCCTGGACCGCCTTCGCACGGACGAGATGCGTCAGGCTGCGAATGCCACCCGCCAGCGGCTCGCTTCCATCATCGAATCGTCCGACGACGCAATCGTCAGCAAGGACTTGAACGGGATCGTCGTGAGCTGGAACATCGGTGCCGAGCGCCTGTTCGGCTACACCGCCGAGGAAATGGTCGGCAAACCGGTCACGATCCTGATCCCGGACGAACTTCAGGACGAAGAGCCGAAGATTCTCGGGCAGATCAGGCGCGGCGAGCGCATCGACCATTTCGAGACCGTCCGCCGCCGCAAGGACGGCGCTTTGCTCAACATCTCGCTCACGGTGTCACCGGTGAAGGACGTGAGCGGAAGGATCGTCGGCGCGTCCAAGATCGCTCGCGACATCACCGAGCGGAAACGCGCCGAGGAGCAGAAGAATCTGCTCATCAACGAGCTCAATCACCGCGTGAAGAACACGCTCGCGACCGTGCAATCGCTCGCGATGCAGACTTTCCGGGGCAGCGAAAGCGGCTCCGATGCGCGCGATCAATTCGACGCGCGGCTCGCCGCGCTGTCGAACGCCCACGACGTGCTGACCTCGGCGAGCTGGATGAGCGCGAGCATGCGCGAGATCGTGACGCGCGCGACCGGCGCCTTCCGCTCGGCGGAAAGAATGCGCTTCGCCGGGCCCGATGTGCGCATCGCGCCGAAACAGGCGCTCGCCCTGTCGATGGCGCTGCACGAGCTTTGCACGAACGCCTCGAAGTACGGTGCGCTCAGCAACGACAGCGGCCGCGTCGAGATTGCATGGAAAATCGGGAATCGCGAAAAAGTCCGGTTTGCCGAGCTGACCTGGACCGAGGTCGGCGGGCCTCCCGTGGTCGCGCCGGCGCGCAAGGGTTTCGGCTCGCGCATGATCGAGCGCTACCTTGCAAACGAGCTCGGCGGCGAAGTGGGCATTGAATTCCGCCCGGAGGGGGTCGTCTGCGCGATGACGGCGCCGCTCGCCGATCATGCCGTGACGTTTCAGCCGGCGGGCGAACGCTGATGGGTACGAGCGAAGCAGCGCGCCCGCTCCGGGTCCTCGTCGTCGAGGATGAGATGATGGTTGCGATGCTGATCGAAGACATGCTGGACGAGCTCGGCTGCTCGATCGTCGGTCCATTCGCCCACATCGATGAAGCGCTGCACGCGGCGCGCGAGCTTGAGTTCGACGCGGCGTTGCTGGATTTCAATCTGAACGGCAAGAACACGTACCCGGTGGCCTGGACGTTGCGCGAGCGCAACATCCCGTTCCTGTTCGCGACCGGCTATGGCTCGAGCATTCTTAACAGCAATTTCATGGGCATTCCGCTGCTGCAAAAACCGTTCCAGCGGCGCGATCTCGAGTGGGCGCTTCGGCGGGCAGTGCAGCAATTCAGGTCCGATCCATTCGGGAACGGCGCTTCGGCGCAGTAAAATCGCGCCGCGAAGCAGCTTCTCCAATCCTCGCCCGGAACGGTGGGCACCGATTCGCGTTATGGTGCATGCGGATGAAGCTCGTTGCTGTCATTCCGGTGTCGTTGGAGGGCCAGCAGGCCGTCGCGCTCCTGTTTGACAACATGCGCTGGACGCTCGATTTCGCCGACTACGAAGTGATGAAGGAGGAAGTCGGCAACGTCATCGACGTGACCGACTACGAGGAAATTCCGTCGCTGCTTCACTGATCCGCCGACGCACCGCACCATTCGCAAATTGCGGGTATGACGGAATGCGTCATCGCCCCGCAAAAGAATTTCCATTCTGGGACAACTCCGCCGCGCGGTTGTGCCACGGCTTCGCCGCACTCGCGTGGGAAAGTTCCTGCTTGGGAGGAAAATCAAAAAAAGACGGAGAGGCCAGATGTCGGACGATCTCACTGAATTGCGCAAGCAGGCGGCAGATGCATTGCGGGCCGCGCGGCGCTCCAAGTCACCGCTCGATCGACTTTTCCACGAAAATAAAGCCCGCGGCTACCGGTTGCTCGCCGAGAACGAGGCGTGGCTCGCCGGAAAAATCCGGACGCCGAAGGTGCCGTCCAAGGAGCCGATCGACGCGAAATAGCCGGCCCGGCGCATCTTGGCACTTGTTTCAGCTCACTTGATGCGACCCCTCGGTCGCACAGGAATGACTTCGTTTTGTTGTTCGAGCGAGCCGTTATTGCGGTACGCTTCATTGTCCTGAGCCGACGAGGCCGAACAATGAAGCGTTCACTGGCAGCCGCGCTTGCGTTTTCGTTCATGCTTGTCTCCGGCGCGAGGTCTGAAGCGGCCGATATCTCGGTCATTGCCGCCAATGCGGTGCGGGGAGCCCTGCTCGAGCTTGGCGCGGCATTCGAGAAATCCAGCAGCCACAAGGTTGCAACGCAGTGGGGAGGGACCACCGCGATCGCCAAGCGCATCGAATCCGGCGATGTGTTCGATATCGTACTCATTGGGTCCGAGCAGATCGACGCGCTGATTGCGAAGGGCAAGCTCGCGGCAGGTAGCCGCGCCGACTTCGCGAAATCGGGTATCGGCATTGCGATCACCTCCGGAGTGCGAAAACCGGACGTGTCGACCCGCGAAGCGCTCAAGAACGCTGTCCTCGCCGCGAAGTCGGTCGCATATTCATCCGGTCCGAGCGGCTATTACATTGCGGAGCTGTTCCGGAAGATGGGAATTGCCGACCAGATCAAGGACAAGGTGAAGCAACCGCCGTCCGGCGTGCAGGTCGGCGAGATGCTGGCGCGCGGAGATGCCGAGCTCGGATTTCAGCAGATCAGCGAGCTCATGCACCGCAAGGGGATCCACTATCTCGGACCGCTGCCGCCCGACATCCAGAACGTCACGATCTACTCGGCCGGCCTGCACGTCGCCGCGCGCGACGCCGAAGTGGCCAAGTCTCTGATCAAGTTTCTCACCAGTTCGGGTTCCGAATCCGCTCTACAGAAAATTTGGATGGATCCGGCCGGTCGGTGATGATCCAGTTGCCGGCGTGACGCGATCGCAATCTCCGGCGTCATTCCGGCGCAGCGCGAAGGTTACGGCGTCACCCGTGTGCCGGAGTCTTCGGCGGTTTTGCTCCCGCCGGCCATTCGAAATCCGTGCGATGGAAGCCGCTCTACCCCGTCCTGGGCCGTGATATTCGGCGGTGATATAGAGTGAAGGCTCGCCGGGAGGCTTGGGTGGTGAGGTCTTGGACATACTGACCGTCGCGCTTTGCCTGTCGATCGGCACAGCGGTCGCCTGGCTCGTCGCGCTCTATTCGGATCGCGGGCCCTATCTGCTGCTTTGGGACAACATATTCGGGATGACGGGTGCGGCGCTGTGCGCCGCGGCGATCGCCTGGCTTGCACCGGCGGCCGGCGCCGTCGGACTGGTGATCGCCGGGCCGGTTTGCGCCTATCTCGGGATCGTCGCCGGCCAGGCCATCCGGCGTGCATTGTCGAGCGAGACCTGAAACGGCTTGGGTAGGCTAGCTTGGCGCGCCAGCCACGATAGGAATCCGTCAGCGACCACCGCCGCCGCGCTCACCGCCGCCGCCGCCACCGCCTCCACCGCCGCCGCCGCCGCCGCCGCCTCCACCGCCTGCCGCCGCCTCCACCGTCCGCCTCCAGCCGCCGCCACCGCCTCCGCTACCACCGCCACCGCCACCGGCGGCTGCTCCGCTTGACGAACTGGCGGCAGATCCTCCACCGAACCCGCCGTTGCCAAATCCTCCACCGCCGTTGGCTGCGCCAAATCCCATTCCGTTGTTCGATCCGCCATTGCCGGTGCCGGGGCCGAACCCGCCGGTGTTTCCTCCACCGTTGCCTTGGTTGCCTGCGTTGCCGTTGCCGTTGCCGGGTCCGCCTCGCCCTCCGGGACCGCCGCCACCACCACCTCCGCCGCCACCAGGTGGAGCACCGACACTAAATCCAAAACCAGGCGCGGCGCCGAAACCACCAAAGCCGAAGCCGGCGGTCCCCATTCCCGCAGCACTTCCGCCGCAAGCGCCGGTGTTCACGCGGAAGTCGCGCCTGAGCGAGTGCTGGCTCACCACGTAGCGAAACTGATTTTGGAGGCGCCGCGCTTTTTCCTCGGGCGAGGTGACGCGCTCGACGCGACCATCTGGTAAAGCCACCGCCGCACCGCAAGCCTCATTCACCAGAATGCAGCGTCCTGATCGGCCGCACATCTGTACGGCGCCGCTGAACACCACGAGCCCGGTTTCTCCGTTCGGTCCGATCGCGATATCGAATTGAGTGCCGCGGATACCCAGCGACGCGGTCGGCGTTCTGATCGAATAAGCCTGGCTCGAACTCGACCCGCTGATGAAGCGGAGCGCACCTTTTACCGCGCGCATGCTGACATCGGCCGCGGTTCGGTCGCTCGCGAAAACAAATCTGTCGATCACGAGCGACGAATTGGGGCCGACAACCAGCCGGGTTTCGTCACGGAAGACAATCTGTGCTTCGCCGGATTGGGCGGTGTTGATGCGATCGCCGGAGTAGACCGGCCGCTGCGACTCCAGGGTGCGCGAGCCACCCGGTCCCGATGCCGAGGTCGCCTGAATGACCGCCACGGCGGTACCGCTGGGGTCAATCGCCGACGCGTGTTGGGTGGACGCCGCCAAAACGGCGGCTGAACCGCAAAGCAGCCGCACGAGAAAAAACGGAGCATTCATCCGCAACTCCATTTGATTTGCGGCGCTGAGCAATGCGCGGAAGCCGGATACGCGCTGGCTCTCGCCGCGGGCTAATCAGGGCCGACGTCCGTTTGTGAAACAGCGCCCTCTCCGCAATTACAGCCGAGACTGCCGGTTGCGCACTCACGTTGGTATCGAGAGAACGCCGGAGCCAAGTTCAGGTCAGGCCGCGGACTGAGTCCGGGTTTTCCTCGATTGGCAGTCGAAGACGATGGAGGATTATTCGCCGAGCGAGACGCGCGGCTCCTTCAACCTCACGAAAAATCGAACTGCAGCTCAGCGAAGGACGCGCGGTTGCGCAACACACAGTAGTGGAGACGATGCAATGACAAAGCTTCTGGCGATCGGCGTCGCGGCCGCGGTCCTCTTGCTCGAAATGGCGCCCGCCTTCGCGCACTACCGGGGCTACCGGGCGCATGGCTATTACGGAGGCTACCGCGCGCTTGGCTATTACGGAGGCTACCGGGCGCGTGGCTATTACCGCTCCGGCTACCGGGCTTATGGCTACTACGGCCGGCGGCCGTACCGATACTACCTGCCGGCCGAACTGCATCGCCAGTACGACCGCAACTCGACGGCGTTCAATTCGTAGAAGTTTGGCGGCGGGCGAGCACGCTGAATCCTGACCACGTCTCTTTTCGGCACAGCTGCGTACGATCACGAGCGCGGGAACGACCACGCGTCGGCCGCATTGTTTGATCACGCTCGCTCTCCCGACGGCGTTCGCGTCGGGCAATGGAGGCGTAAAATGCGTATGTTTGCAGGGTACGAGTTCCGCAGCGCGCTTTTGCTCACGGGCTCGATTGCGTTGAACGTGCTTGCGCTCGCCGCGATCCCCGCGGGTCCGGCGCAGGCCGCCGACTACTACAATTACGGCACGCCGCAATACGGTGCGCCGGTCGCTCCGCCGCCGCAGCGCTACGGCGAGATCTATGCGCCGCAGCCGGTCTATCGCGAAGGACCGCGCTCGTATCGCGTGGTGGTCTATCCGGAGTATCCGCTGCCTTACGGGACGTACCAGGTCCCGTCGCCGCCCTATCCGCCGGTCGGCTACGGCGGCGAGTTCGCCGATCCCTACGGCTATGGCGTCGCGGAAGCGCCGCGCCGCTACGTCCGGCCGGCCTACGCCGGCGGCTACGTCCATAACCCGTATCGCGATCTGCCCTACGAGCCGTACGGCCGCGCGGTCGACCCGTATGCGCCGATCCCGCCGGGATTGGTCGGGCCGCCGCGCTGGTGACCCCGGACTTGATCCGGGGGAACGGCCAGCGCGGCCACTCAAAGTCGCGCGCGCCGGACACTCGCCCTCACGGGGCTCGTCGGCGCGCGCCGAGGTGGTGAGTCGGCGCGACGGCTGAAGTCGGCGCTGCTGCTTTCAAAGAGTCCGCGCGCCGGTCACATGTCCTGATCCACGGATGAGGACGATGAGACCGGCGCGTGCTCGCAGGGAGCGAGCTCTGATTCCGACCTGGCCCGCAGGCCGGCGTTTTTGTCAGTACTTGGTTCGAACCGGCGCGGGCGCGGGTGCAGCCACGGGTGCCCGGTACCCCACAAAGAGCGCACCGATGCCGCACGTAAACGCAGTGCCAAGTGCCTCCGCTTGGGTCAGTTCCCGGTTTTGCGTTCGCCCGACGACGATGGCAGCGAGGATCAGCCCAGCGGCTCCGCCCATAATGCAGATGGGAACCCAGGGGGTTGTGCTGCCATTCGACGGCGGCGTCACCACTTTGGGCGGCGGGTACGGGTAATAGATTGCCGAGGCTGGGGTGACGGCCTGGGCGAGCATGCCCACGGTCAGCGCCGAAACGACAAGCAGCTTCCGCTTCTTCATCTCGCGATCTCCTTTGGCTCGGCAGGCCTCCTGAGGGAGAGGACGTAACGCTCGCTTTTGAACGCCTGAATTTTCCCGGGGAGATCACTGGGGCGCCATCAGGCGAAGCCCCGATGGCCGCAGGGGATATTTCTAGTCGCGCTTCGGCTTTGTACTGACGGCCGAAGCGCATTGATTGGGAGATTTACGGAGGCACATCAGGTGAAGCACCGATGGCCGCACGGAATAGTTCCAATCGCGCTTGCGGCCTCGTACGAGATTGCGCTTTCACAAGGCGTCGCAGTGCCGCGACTTCCTAAAGTTGTCTCGTTCGCCGTTTCCCCTTCGTCTTCTTTCGGTACCGCCTGCGCGAATGGAACCACCGCGCCGCCAGCGGATTGTCGGAGGGCGCTTGCCCGCCCGATGGGGCGGCATGCCTCGGGTAATGGAGGCCGGGTTGGATCTTGCAGGGTACAAGTCCCGCCGCGTGCTCTCGCGCCACGCGGGAACGGTTGCGTTCGTGCTTGCGCTGGCCGTGCTTCCGATTGCGGCTCCCGCGCAGGCTGCCGATCTCTCCGGCCACCGTGCGCCCCGCCATGACGCAACTACATACACATACCCGCCGCAGCCTCGGTACGCGGAGTCCTACTCCACGGCCGATCAGTACGACCACGCATCTCAGCCCGGCTACTCGGAGTACGCGCCGGTCGATGCGCGGCCGGTCCATCGCTCGGTACTGCGCGAGTATCGCGTGGTTGTTGTTCGGGACCCGCCAATTCCGACGAAGACGTTTCCAAAGGTCGGCTACGGCCCGATGGCCTACGGCCAGGTCGTTGATCCGGTCCAGGCCGTCGTGGAGACGCGCCGCTACAGGGAGACGATATTGCGCTACGAGGGCCGTGCGGTCGATTCCGGCGCAACGGTCGTGCCGCGCTGGTGAGCGAAGCGAACGGCCAGCGCGGCCACTTAGAGTCGCGCGCGCCGGACACTCGCCCTGATCCTCGGGTCAAGCCCGAGGAGGGCTCGTCGGCGCGCACCCGCGCTAATGATTTCAGTTCTCCACAAGATCATTATAATCAGGAATATAGTCCTTGACAGCGTGGCGCTGCTCGGGTAGAAAGCGCCACGCTGAAGAATTCCGCCAATAAGTCGTCATGGCCGGGCTTGTCCCGGCCATCCACGTCTTCCTTTGTCGCAATGTTCAAGGCGTGGATGCCCGCGACGAGCGCGGGCATGACGACAATCGGGTCAAAAATGCAACTCCCCCTCGTCAATTTCTTCCGCCGGCCGCCAGAACAAAAAGCCTCACGCACTGGCGCGCTGCTTGCGCTGTTCGGGGAGGGAAGGCCGCGCTGGACCCCGCGCGACTATGCGGCACTCGCGCGCGAGGGCTACCAGAAGAATCCGGTCGCGTATCGCTGCGTGCGGCTGATCGCCGAAGCCGTCGCCGGGCTTCCGCTCGTGCTGATGCAGGGCGCGCGCGAGCTCGATTCACATCCGCTGCTCGATCTCCTTGCGCGCCCCAATCCGCGCCAGGCCGGCGCGGAATTCTTCGAGGCCGCCGCCGGCTTCCTGCTGGTCGCGGGCAACGCCTATCTCGAGCTTGTTTCCGTCGGCGGCAGCCCGCGCGAATTGCATACGCTCCGGCCCGACCGCATGAAGCTCGTCCCCGGCCCCGAGGGCTGGCCGGAAGCCTACGAGTATAGTGTCAACGGCCGCACCGTTCGCTTCGAGATGGGCGAGACGCTGTCCCAGGCTGGATCTGAGACGCCGCAGCCGATCCTGCATCTCGCGCTGTTTCATCCGACCGACGATCACTACGGCTTCTCGCCGCTGGAAGCCGCGGCCTTCGCGCTCGATGTGCACAACGCGGCGGCCGCCTGGAACAAGGCGCTCCTCGACAACGCGGCGCGGCCTTCGGGCGCGCTCGTCTATTCCGCCGCCGGCGGCAATCTTTCCGAGGAGCAGTTTAGCCGGCTGAAGTCCGAGCTCGAGGGCAGTTACCAGGGTGCCTCGAACGCGGGGCGCCCTTTGCTCCTCGAGGGCGGGCTCGACTGGAAGAGCCTTTCCTTATCGCCCAAGGACATGGATTTCGTGCAGGCGAAGCACGCGGCAGCGCGCGAGATCGCGCTCGCCTTCGGCGTGCCGCCGATGCTGCTCGGCATTCCCGGCGACAACACCTATTCCAACTATCAGGAGGCGAACCGCGCGCTCTACCGCGAGACGGTGCTGCCGCTCGCACAACGCATCTTCGACGCGCTCGCGGCCTGGCTCGCGCCGGCGTTCGGGGAGCGGCTGCGTCTCGTCCCCGATCTCGATCAGGTGATCGCGCTTGCTTCCGAGCGCGACTCGCTCTGGAGCCGAGTTCGGCTCGGCCCCGTTCCTCACCGACGACGAAAAGCGCGGAGCCGTGGGGTACGGCCCGCGTGTTGTCTGATCGCGGCCGATTGTAAGGTGAGGAGGACCGGCGTAGGTTCGCGTTGCCGCATCGTCTGATTGATCGTCTGATTGGAGGATCCCATGAAGACGTTTGTTCTTGCCGGAACGATCGGCGCCGCATGCATTCTCGTTGCTGCCGTGTCCGAGATTCACGCGCAGACGAAGTCGCCGCAGGCCCCGGGCGGAACCGCGATCACGGGCGCGGGGCCGGCTCTTCAGTTTCCGCAGGCGGGGCCGCACCTTTCGCCGGCAAATACCCTTTTCCGGCAAACGCCGCAGACCAACTTTGGCACCGTCACGAGAGAGGGCATCCAGACAACCGGAAAAAATATCCCCGAGGGGGCGGCCAAGTGGACCGGACCGACATTGACGACAAAAACCGGTATCGCGCACTGCCGCCGCGACAATTGTGGAAATCAGGGGCACGAAGTGGAACACCGTCAACCTTGACCGGCTCGCCGCCATCAAACCGAATCCGAAATGGAGCGACGAACAAAAGAGTCAGGCGCTCGAAATCACGAGTGCCGCAGCGCGCCTGTCGGACGCGACAAAAAAATTCCAGGCTGCCGAGCTGAAGCTCAGCGAAGCGAAACGCCGTTCGGCGGGCCGTGCCGATCTCAACGCGGATATTGCCGCTCTGGAGCGGGAGCAGGAAAGCGCAAAGGCGAAACGCGACGAGGCAAAAACCACATTCCAGTCGGCCGACCAGGCAAATACGCAAGCAATGAACATACTGTCGGCGGTAGTGAGAACGACGAATGAAGTTCGAGGGATCGGCGCCGGAAGCCGCAGTGGCCTTTGACCCCGGAGGGGTCGCGGCTCGCCGCGTCGGCTCGGCCCCGTTCCTCACCGACGACGAAAAGCGCGGAGCCGTGGCGTACGGCCCGCGCTAGTTCGTCCGCGCTTGTCTTGGCTTAGAGGCCGAGATATTTCCGCAGGGTGCTCTTGCGCCGTCCGCCGGTCTTGCGCCGTGTAGCGGTCTTGCGGCGCGTGCTTCCGGTGGTCTTACGCGTACCGCGCCGGCGTGCGGTGGCGGTGCCGCGTCTGCGGCGGCCTTTCGCCAGGTTCTTGCGCGCTGCCTTGCGCTGTCTTGCCGTAGCCATGAATAGCTCCTTCCGGTTCTGCGAAGCGTCGAGTGAAATCCGCGATGCTTCGGCATCAATAAGGCGCGCGGAAATGCGTGCGCACCCGAGTATTTCAACGCGCGAGTTCCAAGATGGTTTCGTCTCGTGCGTGTGTAAGTGTGCGTGAGGAGGGCGTGCGCCATGGATTCGATCGTGCAGATTTTCGTCGAACGCGGCGATCTCGCGCATCTTGCGCTGTTTCTATGGGCCGCGGGCGCGTCGCTCCTGCTTGCGCATGCGCTGCGGGAGCTTTCCGCCGCTGCACGCCGCTACAACGAGTTCGTGCGCGAGCTCGCGCGCTTCAATGCGCGTCATAGATAGCTGTCATCCCGGGCGCGGCGCAGCACCTACCCCGTTCGAGCGAAGCGAGAGTCGGGGAAGTGGTGCGCCGCAGACCCGGGACCGCATGAGGTTGAGTGAAGACGGTCCCGGATCGCCGCTTCGCGACGTCCGGGACGACGAAAAAGGATCGCCACCCTCGCGTTTTCGCGACGCCCGATCGGGAACCAACGTCGTCGCGCGCAATTTTAACGACGAGGTTCATCACCCAAGTCGGCTCTAGCCGACTTGGGCAGCCAAATTGATCCACGTGTGGCCGGCGATCGCCCCCGCGGCGAACGCAGTGGAAGCGCTTGTGAGTCCTTCGTCCGCCGTTGCTTTGCTTGTCTCCTCCGCGCTGTTTGCCGGCTGCGCCCGCGTAGACAACTGCGCGATGTGGGCGAGCTTCAACGATCCCCATCCGGTGCTGCAGGAGGGAGCGCGCTCGCTGTTCTGGATCGCGCCGATGCAGGTGGACGCCGACGGCGCGCCCAACGCCTACCACCGTGACGACCCGCACGGGAGCAAGGGACTCGCCATCGAGCACATCGGCTACGGGATGCGCATCACGAAGAACGGCAAGTCGGTGCCGTTCAGGCCCAAGGAGGAACAGAACGCGGCCTGGCTCGAGGCCTATCAGCGCATCGTCGAGAACGGCTGGAAGGCGCCGCGCGGCTACTCGGTCTCGATCTACGGCTTCGCGAAGAACGGAAAAGGCGAGATCTGCGTGACCGCCGACGGCAGGCTCGTATCGACGACGAGTCTTCTGCTCAAGCGCGATGGCGGACCATGCGACCAGAGCCGTTACGTCGACGCACTGCAGTTCCCCGGCGTCGTCGTCCCCAACCGCGCGCCGAACGAGGAAACCGGCCCCAACGTCGATCTCGCGGTGGCGCCGCCCTTTGCCGTGCGCGGCGTGCGCCGCGGCGATCTCCTGATCGCCTATCATCCCGGGACCAAGCGCTGGCGCGGAGCGTTCATCCACGACACCGGCCCGCGCCGCAAGCTCGGCGAAGGCTCGGTCCGCCTCATCATGAATCTCACCGGCACGACCGAGCCGCCGGCGACCGCGCTGGCGACGAATTCCATGGCGATTCCCGAAATCTATTACCTGTTGTTCCCCGGAACCGTGGGCGACCTCGGCGACGAAAAGAACTGGACGCCGGAAAAAATCGAGGACGCGGCTCGCTCGCGCTTCAAGGCGTGGGGCGGCGGCTCGACGTTCGGCGCGCTCGCGCGGCTGATTGCCTGCGCCCGGCGCTACAAGGTGCAGGAACCGGTGCGCACGAGTTGACGGCACGAAGCCGATGAGCGCCCTTTAGCAGTCATCACCGGGCCGCCGCGTCCGGCGAGCGGGACGCGAGCCGCCTTGGCGCGGCGCGTCCCGGTGATCCACGTCTTAGGTCATCAAACAAGGCGTGGATGCCACGCAACTCGGGCTTGCCCGAGTTGCGCGCTGAGCCATTCCCAAGTCGGATAAATCCGACTTGGGTGACAAGCCCGGGCATGACAAATCAAGGAGTAGCAATGCCACCTCGCATCCGCTCGTTCTTGTCGCGTCCACCGTACAGACGCGAGGCGAGGGCGCCGGCCGGTAAGGCACCGACGGTATTCCGCGAGTTCGTCGAGACGTTGCAGCGGCTCGATCCGCCGACACAGTCTGTAGAGCGTCGGCGTTACGGCCGGCACCCGCGCAAGCAGGTCGGCAACGGCCACGCGCGCCCGCGTACATCACGCGGCCGGAGGAATCCGCTGTGAGATTCAGCAAACTGAATTCAAGCGCAGCCCCTCACCCGGAAGCGCTCGCTCCCCCGGGTCATGACCGGGGTCGCGAACGCTTCCCTCCCTCTCCCCGCTTGCGGGGAGAGGGAAGAGCGAGCACGCGCTGCGTGCGAGCGAGGGTGAGGGGGAGGCGGTGATGGAGGCTCCGGTCGTGAAGTCAAGCACGCACGAAACCAAGTCCGTCGCCTGCGACCTGAAGGCGGTCGAAGCCGACGGCAGTTTTTCCGGCTACGCGAGCCGCTTCAACGTCGTCGATCTCGGCCGCGACCTGGTGCTGCCCGGCGCATTCGCGGAAAGCGTGAGCCGCCGCGGAGCGCGCGGCATCAAGATGCTGTTCCAGCACGACCCGGCCGAGCCGCTCGGCGTGTGGCTCGAGGTGCGAGAGGACGCGCACGGGCTTTTCGCGCGCGGCCGGATCCTGCCCGAGGTCGAGCGCGGCCGCGAGGTGCTGGCACTGATGCGCGCCGGCGCGATCGACGGGCTTTCGATCGGCTTCCGCGCGGTCGAGGGCCGCACCGATCCGAAGTCCGGCGTGCGCAAGCTCTCGCGCATCGATCTCTGGGAGATTTCCGTCGTCACCTTCCCCATGCTGCCGGAAGCGCGGGTATCTGCAGTGAAGAATGAATCCGCGCTTCACCTTGCCGCGGCGATCAGACGGGCGGCTCAGGCGTTCACTCGATAGGCTTCACGGTCGGCGACGAAGGCGGCGCAACCTGCGGCTCTTGGACCTTGACGGTCGGCTTCGGGCGCGGCGCGGTGCGCGGCTCCGGCGCTCTGACCGTGGGCTTCGTTGGCGGAGCGACATAGGGCTCCTCGGTCCGCACCTTCGGCGGGGGAGGCGGCGGGATGTTCGGGGCTGGCGCGCGCACCGTCGGTGTGTTCGTCGTCGGCGCGTTGACTCGCACCGTGGGCGGACCGACGCGAACTGCCGTGCAGCACGACCCCGTCATCATCTTTCCGTCCGCCGATAGGGTTTGCGTAGCGCTGCCTGGGCCAGTCAGAATGAAGGTGTTGCCCTGGCAGGTCCAAGTCTGCACCGGCGCGCACAAGGGACACACGCTGCTTAGCGTTCCGTCGGGACGAATGGTCGATGGGTAGGTTTGCCCGGTTGCGTTCACGGTGACGATCCAGCCGCCCACAAATTTCGTGACGCAGTCTGCCGGCGGCGCGGCCAGCGCGGGCCAGCTAGCGCAAATGAGCGGAAGCGCCAAGGTCAGTCGGAGCGCCCGGAGGCGCGGTACGTTCGTGTTGGTCAACCTATGCATTCGGCCCCCAACCAACATTGCCCGCTCGATGCTACCTCGGACAGCCGAGGTGCGCGAACGGTTAGTGCGGGAACCCGCGGTCACAGCCGCGATCCGGCGCGCAGCGCGGGCGATGCGCGCCGATTGAGGACTAGACTGGTGAGACGTAACCCGCGACGGATTCGGGATCTTGCAGCAGCAAGGAGGCAAGCTCCTTGTGCGAGCTCATGAGCTGCCTGACGTCGTCCTCGAGCTCGAGGCCGGGATGAACGACCGTCCAGAAATGTGCGGTCCGGATGAATGCAAGGAGGGCGAGCAGATATTCGAAGCGGTTGCCGCCGAGCGCCTGCCGCAACGCTGCCCGGGCGCGTTCGGCCTTGGCCGGTTCGACAAAGATCACAGCCGCGGCCGCAAACAGGTGGTCTTCCATTTCGCTATCGATCTCGGGCCACTCGATCGGCTCGTTGAGCCCCTCGAGCTTCTCGTAAATCGGGTCGAGCTGCCGTCGCCACGGCGGCGGCGTTTTCAGAAGCCTGATGACCTGTTCAATCGTTTGCACGGGCGCCATAGGGTCGCCCGCCGCTTGACCGTAGCCCACGAGAAATCCGCAGTGCCGGATGATGCAATAGCGTACCGGACAGAAGCGCGAGAGAAAGACGAACAGCCGCTCCTTGAACAGGGTCGGGATCGGGTTGTCGAGATACGCCGCTACGGCAAAGGTCCACAATTTCTCGATGACTTCCGGCGCGTCCGGCGTCGTCACGAAGAAATGCGGTACCAGCCTGAAACGACTTTCCACCTCATGGTGGAAAATGCTTCTGTCGTTCGGGTGTTCAACCATTACAACTCGACCAGGGCACTCCCCCGACGCCGCGTCTCTACCCTGTAAGTTCCTGTACGGCAACGCACTATGGCTATACCGGCCAGTGCCTTGTCGCCTCAACGAAATCGGCAGGCCTCCCGAGAGCAATGCACGCTGATGCGGGACCAGCGTGCATTGAGATCGCTTACGGCGCTGGGAGGTCTACGCGGCCTGCCGGTTCACGGTACTCATCGCGATCTGGCTCAGCTTCGCGTCGGCGGCCTTCTCCTGCTTGAGGGTTTCCTCAAGGAGAGGAACCGCGTCCCGCAGCCCGAGTTGCTTCGCCCAGGCGATCATCGTGCCATAGCGTGAGATTTCGTAGTGCTCGATTGCCTGCGCGCCGGCGAGCAGGCCGGCATCGATCACGTCGCCGTCTTCGCCTTTCTTCATCACCTCTTCGCCTTCCTCGACCAGTCCGATGATGGCGGGGCACTTCTCGCCGCGAGCGGTTTTGCCGAAAATCTTAAACACCTGCTCCAGACGCTTTACCTGCCCCTCGGTTTCCTTGAGGTGATGCTCGAAGGCTTGCTTCAGCTCCGGATGCTCGGACTTTTTGATCATTTTCGGGAGCGCCTTCACGATCTTCTTTTCCGCGAAGTACATGTCCTTGAGCAGATGGCCGAACAGTTCCTCTAGATTTTTCATCGCCGTCTCCTGGGTGAGGGCAGAAAAAGTGCCGCGCGAAACTGCAAAAGCGCTAGGCGCCGCAAAGTTCCGCGCGAGCACGCTCGCCGTGGGCCGGAAAAAACCCCGGAATGACCGGGGTTTCTTCGTTCAACGCTGGCCGGGCTGTCCGCCCTGCTGACCGCCCTGGCGCCCGCCTTCGCGGTCCTTGTCGCCTTGCTGTCCGCCCTGGCCCGGCTGCTGGCGCTGCTGGTCCTGCTTGTCCCGGTCGCCTTGCTGCCCGCCTTGACCCGGCTGCTGGCGTTGCTGGTCGTGCTTGTCGCGGTCGCCTTGCTGACCGCCTTGCTGCCCGCCTTGGTTCTGGTTCTGGTTCATCGTTCACTCCTGGAGGTTACGCTGTGAGTCCAAACCGCCCGCACCAACTTCGTTCCATTCCCTCGCCAAAAAGCCACGGCCTTGCTCCCGTGGCGAGGGAGCAAGGCCGTGTCGGATCAGACTGCGGAGGGGGGAGGGGAGAATGCCGTGTCTGATGTCAGTCAACGTCCATCGTCCAACAAGGTTGCGCCGCGAGGATTCAAATCCTTCCGTCTTTGTCGGGCACCGGACTCTTCCATCCGTTCCCGGGCGCGATTAGGCGGCGGTGCGGTCTCTCAGTGTTCGATTGCCACCTTGCAGACGACGCGCCCGCTCTCGTCCCGCACTTCGATGAATTTGTGATTTCGGTATCTCTGCAGCCGAAAACTCCGCCCGTCGAGGGATCGCAGTATCGCTTCCTGGCGCGCCGCCGCGTCGTTTTCCAGCCGGACACCTGCCGTGTCCTTCGCTGTCCCCGATCCTTTCAGATGGAAAAAGTAGCGAGGCATGACGGTGAGGGAAATGTCCGCGCACGGTCATTGTTCCTGGAAGAGTATGTCGCCGAACGAGGCAACGCATCGGAACACGTTCGGCCTTGGTGCGTTCGCCTTGGGCCGTGACGTGGATATCGGTTCGCAGGAGCGCGCGACGATGGAAAAGCCTCTGGAAGCCGGATCAGGTTTGGGAACGCCCTCGCAGGCTTTTGCGCAGGCGGCCGATTGCGAGCGCCTCGCCATGCTGACCCCTGACGGCGAACGCCGCCGGGTCCTGCGGGCCTTGAAGTGCGCCTGGATTCAGCTCGGCGGAGAGATGCGAACGCGCGAAATTCTGCTGAGAGCACGAAGGATGCGGGGCGGTCGCGTTGACCGGGGCGGGGGCTAATCGTCCGGCGAGGTCTCACTGCATGACCGCGTCGAGCCGGTCATAGTGCTTCTTCACCAGCTCGATGTTCGACCGCTGGCGGATCGGCTCCGCCCGTTTCAGCGCCTCCTTCAGAGCTTCCAGGATCTGTCCTTTCTCTTTGGCCGGAATCGACCGGTCGGCCATGACTTCCTCGATCTGCTCTTTGACGACTTCCGGCGGCTCACTGAACGATTTGGTCTTGGGATCGAGGCCGGCCATGACGATCCCGATGTTAGCGGCAACGTCGCCGTACTCGTTGAAGTTGGCGAAGCCGTGCCGCTTGGCGATGGTTTCGAGCTCCTGGATGACCTTCGGGTCCGGCTTCTCGCCTGGGCGGGGCGGCGACTTTTGCGTCAAGGCGGCGAGGTCCTTCTGCGCGGCAATGAAACCCTCCACCTGTTTTTCGGTGAGAGGGATTTCCTTGAACTCTTGCGTGCTCGCGCCGGAGGGAAGGGCGAGCGCGAAGGCCAATGCCACAACGTGCCGGCGAACAGCTTGATGCATGCGTTCCATCCAAGGCTGATTTGATGCCCCGCAATAGCCAACACGAACTCGCATCACGACCCCCTTGTTCCGGAAAGCCGCCGGTTCTGTCAGGACAGAAGTACCCGGTCGGCCGGTACCTCGACCTCAAAACGAAATCCCGCCGGGTCGAATGCGATCACCGGCTTGGTGCCCCCCTCGAGATCGACGGCCCGCTCCAGCAGACTCATTCCAAAACCCGTGCGTGACGGCTCCTCGACGCCGGGGCCGTTGCTCTCTTTCCAGCTGAAGCGAAAGCAGGGATTGTCGCTTTCCCGCTTGATCGACCACTCGACGGCCACGCGCCCCTCGCTCTGCGACAATGCTCCGTGCTTGCAGGCATTCGTCGTGAGTTCATGCACCACCAAGGCAAAGGTTTGGGCGGCGCGGGTGGTCAACATGACGTCCTGACCGCGCAGGTCCACTTGTTCCGCGTAAGGCTCCACCTCCGCCTTCACGACGTCGCGAAGTTTTGCGCCTTGCCAGGAACTGTCGACGAGCAATCCATGCGCCCTGGAGATCGCGCGCAGGCGGCCGACGAGATTCTTCTTCGTCTGCTCGCTGGACAGGTTGTCCGAAAGGGTCCGCGTCGCTATCGCTTGAATGACGGAAAGGATGTTGTTCACGCGATGACTCAATTCAGCGAGGAGGAGCGACTGGCGCGCGGTGATCTCGCGCAAACGCGCTTCGCTAAGCCGCAATTCGCTTTCCGTGCTGTCTCGGGCGCTTATGGCTGCGCTGAGCGCAAGGCTCGGCACCGAGACGCTGATCATGAACGCGAGCAACAGCAGGAAGGATTCATTGGGATCGGCCAGACTGAACGGGCCGGCGCCGGCTTTCTGGCCCCAGACGGCAACCGTTGAGAGGATCACCGAAACCGTCGCCGTATCGCGTTGATCGCATCGGAGCGCCGCCCACAGGAGCGGCAGGATCGCCAAAAAGCCCAAAGCTGGCTGATATTTCAGTTCAGGCAACAGCGGGCTGAAGGCGACGAGGGCGACGACGATTGCCGCAAGATATGCCGCGGCGCTTTCCAGACGAGCGACGGCTCTGTCGCCTTGTTTTCGGTCCCGGCCCCACAACACGAATAGCGGCGTGAACAGAAGCGCGCCGGCAAGATCTCCGAGCCACCACGTCGTCCAGATCGCGCGAAATTCCGTTGCAGCGGCGAACCCGCCGGCGGTCAGGCTGAGCACGCCGATCGTCGCGCTTACCGGTGTCGCGGCAACGGCGATTAGCGTGAATTTGGCGATGGCCGTCGGCGTCTCGAAAGTCCGTACCCCGTCGGACCAGCGATTGATCAGGTAAGCCGCGAGCAGGCACTCGAGACTGTTGCCGGCGGCGATGGCGAGCGAAGTGGCGACGTTACCCGCCGTCGTCACATTGGCGAGAAACGCTCCCAGGAAAACCGGAGCCGTCATCCGGTATCCGGCGAGGAGCAGTACGGCGATCGCGAAGCCCGTGGGCGGCCAGACCGGCGTTGCGCTCGGGTGAATGGACGCGAGCACCAGGCCCGCTTTGGCCAGCACGAAGTAGATGAGGAGGACGACGAGCGACCCGGCAAAAGAGAGCCAAACGTGCTTGTCGCTCCTTGTCGGAGGCTTTGACCCCGGTCCGCTTTCGGGATTGCGCAATGAGGCCTCTTTGCGGGTGAGCCCGAATCCGCTCGGTCGCTGTTTCAAGCGCTTTTACATCGCGCACTCAGGGTAGCCAATGCCGTCGGGAGGACCGCGCGTGGTCACGGCGTCCCGCCGAGCTTGACGATCTCCTCGCGCGCTTGCTTCGCGCCGAGCTCGAGCGCCTTGCGGAAATCGGCGATGGCTTTTTCCTTGTCGCCCTTCGCCCGCCAGGCGGTCGCGCGGTTGTTATACGCTTCCGCATAGGCGGGGTTGATCAGGATCGCTTCGCTGAAATCGGCGATCGCGCGGTCGAAATCCTTCTTGCGCAGGTAGGCGCTGCCGCGGCTTTCGTAGGCCGAGAGGTAGCGCGGCCGGTGCCGGAGCGCGAGGCCGTAGTCGGCGATCGCGCGGTCGTGCTCGCCCTTGTCCTCGAAGGTGCCGCCGCGGTTGAAATAGGCGGCGGCATACTTGTCGTCGAGCCGGATCGCCGAATTGTAGTCGGCGATGGCGCGGTCGGGCTCGCTCTTCGCTCGCCAGACGTTGCCGCGGTTGAGATAGGCGAGCGTGAGTTTCGGATCGAGCTTCAGCGACGCGTCGAGGTCAGCAAGCGCGTTGTCGAACTGGCCCCTGCGCCGCAGCGTCTCGCCGCGCACCGCGTAGAAATTCGCGGCCTTCGGATCGAGCCGGATCGCCTCGCCGTAGTCGGCGAGCGCGCCCTCGGGATCGTTCTCCATCTCGCGCAGGCCGGCGCGGTTGAAATAGGCGTTGGCGCGATCCTGCGTGGTTTCGCCAGGGCCCTCGATGATGCGCGTGCAGGCGGCGATCGCCTCGCTGCCCTTGCCCGCGGTGCATTCGTTCCAGTCGATCTTGTTCGCGCCGGAGGCCACGCCGGCGCAAAGAACCAAGGCGAACAAGGCCGACGCTCCGAAGCGATTCATCCAACCCCGCGCGAATCAGCGCGGCGATATTAGCACAATGGACCCCCAAGAATTCTCAACGAGGAAAACCATGGAAAACATACCTGCCGTTCCTGAGACCAAAGCCGCCGACGTCGCGGGCGCATTCGACGAATTCAGGCGTTCGTTTGAAACATACAAGGCCGAGAACGAAGAGCGCATCGCGGAACTCGGCCGCCGCTCGCCCGACCCTATCACCGAGGAAAAGGTGACAAAGCTTGGCGCGGCACTCGACGCGAACAAGCGCCTGCTCGATGAGCTCGTGCTGAAAAGCAGCCGTCCCGGCCTTGCCGGTGAGGATAAGGTGTTATCCGCAGCCGAAATCGAGCACGGCAAAGCCTTCGACGCTTATGTGCGCCACGGCGAAGTGCGGATCTGAAGCGTCTGGAAGCGAAAGCACTCTCGGCAGGAAGCGGCGCGGACGGCGGCTTTCTCGTGCCGGAAGAGACCGAGCATCAGATCACGCGGCGCCTCGCACAGGTTTCGGTGATCCGCGCGATCTCCGGTCATCGCCCGGTATCGAGCACGATCTTCCGCAAGCCATTCCAGATCTCGGGCGCAGCTTGGGGCTGGGTGGGCGAGACCACCGCGCGGCCGCAAACCGACGGTCCCACGTTCGCCGAGCTCGCGTTTCCCACGATGGAGCTTTACGCGATGCCAGCGGCCACCCAAACACTGCTCGACGACTCCGCTGTGAACATCGACGAATGGATCGCGGGTGAGATCGACACCGTGTTCGCCGAACAGGAAGGAACAGCGTTCGTCAGCGGCGACGGTGCAAATAAGCCGAAGGGTTTTCTCGCTTACCCCACCGTGTCCGAAAACTCGTGGGAGTGGGGCAAGCTTGGCTACGTGCCGACCGGCGCCGCAGGCGGCTTTGCGGTAGATGATGCTGCCGACGCGCTGATCGATCTCGTCTACGCGGTGAAGGCCGGTTATCGGCAGAACGGCACATTCGTCATGAACCGCCGCACGCAATCGGAAGTGCGCAAATTGAAAGACGAGGGCGGTTGCTATCTCTGGTCACCGGGAATCCAGGCCGACCAGCCGGCGACCTTGCTCGGTTACCCGGTTCTGACCGACGACAGCATGCCGGACCTCGCGGCGAATTCACTC
Organism: uncultured Alphaproteobacteria bacterium; assembly: GCA_963711595.1. Classification (GTDB taxonomy): domain Bacteria; phylum Pseudomonadota; class Alphaproteobacteria; order Rhizobiales; family Xanthobacteraceae; genus JAUSIF01. The sequence goes on along the minus strand of CAVQER010000001.1, from coordinate 391,102 downwards.
TCGATCGCGTTCGGCGATTTCCGTCGCGGCTATCTCGTTGTGGACCGCATGGGCGTGCGCGTCCTGCGCGATCCGTACTCTGCGAAGCCTTACGTTCTCTTCTACGTGACGAAGAGAGTGGGCGGCGGCGTTGCCGACTTCGACGCGATCAAGCTGCTGAAGTTCGCAGCGGCGTGATGGACAGTGCCACATTGCCGCCGCTGGCGACGTAGACATAAGTGAGATACTTCTACGTACCGAGCTGTGGCAAACGACCGAGAGGTGAATTGTGGTTGACTTCGCAATGGTTCCCGAGCGGACGGCGCTCGTCAACATTGACCTGCAGAATTGCTTCGTCGAAGGCTATCCGATATCGGCCGCTGACGGGCTCGCAGTCGTTGACCGCGTCAACCGGCTCGCGGCGGCGTGCCGCGCCGCCGGCATCCAGGTCATCCACACCAGCCACGTGCTGCGGCCCGACGGCGCCAACACGGGGGTCCTTGGCGAGATCATGCCGGGGGTGCTGGGTTTGCTTGCCAAGGGTTCTGAGCCGTCGAAGCTGCACAAGAGGCTCGACGTCGAACCTAGCGACATCCTCCTCGACAAGCCCCGCTTCGGTTCGTTCTACGGTACTGACCTCGAGCTGATACTGCGCTCCCGCGACATCGACACCGTCATCATTTCCGGCATCGCCACCGGCGTCTGCTGCGAGACGACGGCGCGCGAGGCGATGGAGCGCGACTTCCGCGTCTTCTTTCTTAGCGATGGCACCTCGACCGCCGGCATTGGCGGCGCCTCAGCCGACGAGCTGAAAAAAGCAACGTTGGCGACCCTCGGCTTCCTCTTTGCCCAGGTCCTCACCATCGACGAGATCATGCAAAAGATTGGCCGCGCCGCGCCCGCCGCCACCGTCAGGCTGGCTCGCTCCTCGGCGTGACCGCCCGTTGGCGACTGAGCCGCTGTAGCCGATGATCTTGGTCGGCTCGGAATTGCTCGGAACGTTACCGAACTGGCCCGCGTTATCACCGGAACAGGACGCTTCTAACGTTTACCCCTGCGTCCGGTAATGCAGCGGCCCTATTGCCCCTCGGGGATGGGGTCGTTGTGTTGAAGCGCCCGGCCACCCGTAAGGCCGGGCTTTCTGTTTTGTGGTGGGAACGCTTCAACAAGTTAGGTCGTTGTGTCGGGTAGCGAACAGTTTGGAGTGCCGATGCCGCAGGAACTGCGAAGCAGGGCCAAACTGGCGCTCCTAATGGCCCTGAGAAGCCCTGACGCCCAACTTCGCGAGGGACTGATGTTGATGGCGGTTGAACTTCTGGAGATCGCAGACGGGTTGGAGATCGCAGACGAGATTGCTCCCAGTCACGCCGCCGACCGTCGCTCGCTACAACACGACCCGAAGCGGAACTAATCTCGCGCTCTAGCCGATGATCTTGATCGGCTTCTCTGGCTTGCGCCAACGACGCAACACGGTCGGATCGTTTTGCCGAGTTGGCTCAGGCTCGGCGTCAACCGGTGCAAGCGGGGCGGAGCCGCGTTCCGCGTTAGCGCGTCGGCGCATCTCTCGCGCATCGAACGCCATCATTTCCGTGATCGTGAACGCGCGGAGAACCGCCCTAGACTTCCTTGGTACGGGCATCGGTACTACTCACTAAACGCAACTGACGCTCCAGCATGGGCGGACTGAATTGCTTTCGCAAGTCCTCGTAGACAATGCCGCATCGATCATTGAGAATCCTTCGGGAGGTCAAGACGATGGCTAAGGCATCCAAGAAGCTCCGCAGCAAGGCCGCTCGAGCGCTGCGCAAGTCGCGTCGCCCTGGCGTGACGAAGCGGTCGCGAAGAGAACTGAAGGGGAAGGCGGCCAGCCTCAAGCTGTTGGCACACAACGAGGAGTGGCTCGGCGGCGAACAACAGAAGTCGAAAGCGCGTGGCTGACTTTAAGAACTAGAGCGCCGCATGAGAACGACCCGTCTTGCGCCTCATCAGGCGTGGGCTGTCGTCTCACCGCGCGTGCGTTTTACTTCTTGGCAGGAGCCTGTTGTTGCTGCGTTGGCGATTTCGTGACTGTGCCGGTCGTCATCGTGTCGCCGTAGTAGTACCAGGCACCACCGACAACAATAATTACGACGGCGGCGATCAATACGTACCAATTGGTCTGTGACATGATTGACCCTCCCGATTTCACCCGGGGTTAGGCTGGGCTCAATTTGCGGCGATCCGGCGGCAACAAATCTTCGTAGACGCCCCGCCAGAGGTGCTGGCAGGTGTCGAGAAGCTCGACGCGCACTACGACCGCAGCGCGGGATACTGAACGGCGTCCAGGTCCTTACGATACATCCATCATCACTCGACGGATATGTCCGCTGTGTCTGTGGGTAGCGCATCGAAGAGTTGATTTCCAAGATCGACAGCCGCGCTCGTGAGCGTCAAAATGTTTCCTCCTGCCTCCAAGATTTGCAGAACGCTGAGCCTTTCAGTTTTGGCCACGTGTATCGTCCGCTGTTTGTCGATGGGAAGGCGACGGAATTTGAACGTCTGCGTTTCTGGCTCATAAGCGCTCATTGCTCCGTGGACTAGCGTGTCGCGGGTTTCAGCCATTTCCTCGATTTCGATCGAGTAGGTCCAGTCCCTCTGCTTCGTACTTCTCCAATGCGGAGAGTTCGGTAAAAGCACGTCTCAGGAAACGGACCTTCGCACTGAATTGATGTGGAATTCGTCTTTCCTTCAGTTTCGTGCCGGCTTTCCAAGAGTGAAAGATCATCGCGACCCAAAATTCCAGGGACTGTTCGAGGATGGCCCAGTTTGTGACGAGAGAGCCAACTGAGGGATACAGGGGCTCAAGGACTTCGTAGGTGATACTGGGCTGCTGTTCCATCCGACTGCATTCACGTCCTTAGGACTGTTTCTTAAGTCCAGAAATCGCCCTCGCGGGATCGAAGCCAAGCACTTCGGCGATCTCAATAAGTTCGGCGACATCAACGCGGCGCTCGCCGCTTTCCAACCGTACGACAAACGATTGATATTCCCCCAAACGGCGGGCGAACTCGGTTTGGGTGAGGCCGATGCTTTTGCGCCGCCTAACGATCAAGTCGATCAAGGCGCGGTGACGCTTGGATCCAAGAGTCTTTTCCAATCCGAATCCCGCAAGCTCTGCGGGCTTTCGGTAATCTGATTTTCAGATTACCCTAAATTCAGGTAACTACTGATAGGGCTGGGTATGACTCTGGGCGACAAGATCTTCTGGATCGTCGTTGGCGGGGTGACCGCGCCGGTGGGGCGCACTGCTGTGGTGCGTTTGGGAGAGTGAGGTCCGTCCTCGCCTCATTCCTGGAGCCGACATTGATCGGCTCTCTTCTGAAATGATCGCGAGATACGGTGACGACGCCGAGGAGCAGGCCGCCATAGAAGAGCACGCGGCCTGGTACAACGCGAACTATGCTGAACAAGGGAAGTGGCGGCGCGTGCGGAAAAGACTAAGCGCAATGCTCAATACTTAACCGTCGGCTGACCTCTCCCACGCTCACCGCCCAACCGCGAAATCGGCCGTTCTCAGATACTGCGTGGGCGTGTCGCGACAGCAGCGGCCATAGCGTGATCGAGACGTGCGTCAGGAATTGCGCGCCGAGCTCCAGGTCGATGCTGAGCGGCCCGGCAATCCACGCGCCCGGTACGATGAATTCGAGATCGCCGTCGCTCTCCTGATTCACGAGCTGCGAGGAATTCAGCGGCGGGTCTTCTTCCCGCGGCTGCGGGCGCCGCTGCAAACTCGCGTCGTCCTGCGATGGCGCGACCCGCTCCTGCGGCGGCCATTGCAGCTGCTCTCTCGGCGTATCGCGCGCGCCGAGAAACCAGCACTGCTTGCCCTCGATCGTTCTCCACGACCAGCGGCCGGGGCCGGATTTGTCCGGTGCTGTCCGGCACTGAATTTTTTCGCCGGCGGGCACGGCGGCAGCTTTCCTCGGCTGGTCCGGTTCGGGGGCACGCGGGCTGGAAACTTTCTTGCCCTGGTCCTGCTCGGCCGCACGCGGGCTGGCAGGCTTCTTCGCCTGCTCCTTCTCCGCCGCGCGCGGATTGGCAGATTTCTTGGCCTGGTCCTGCTCGGCTGCAGCCTTCTTGGCCTTGGCCTTCTCGGGCGCCGGTTGGCTCACGAGCTTTTTGGCCTCGGCCGGCTTGGGTGCCGCCGCGCTGTCAGCCTTTTTGGACTCCGCCTTGGCGGACCCCGGCCATCGCAACTCCTCTTTCGGCGTTCCGCTATTGCCGAGAAACCAGCAGATCTTGCCGTCGACCGTCTCCACCGACCACTTCTGTTTGATCGACAGGTCCGGCGAAGTCCTGCAGTCGAGCGCGAACGCTGCGTTCGTCGCGCCCAGAATTATCGCGCCCGCTAGGACGATCTTCTTCGACATGCCCGCCTCCACCCGAAGCTGATCAGGTATGTCGCCCCGCGAGGCTCAATCGTCTGCTTTGGGAGCAATAATGTGGGCAGGGCGCTGCGAAGCCTTGGCGTGCGGCGCGGCAAAACTAAGGGGTGGGAACATTGCCCCAACCAGGCAGCGCGCCTGCGGCTCGGGAAACCGGCTTTAGTCCGGAAGTAGCGTCCGCTGGGTGAGAACCACGTACTTCGGCAATCCCGACAGCTTGGGCCTTGCCGTCGCCATCGCGAGCCGGTCGAGCTGCGGCGTGCGCTCGGCCAGCGCGGGCCAATGGGTCATGGGGACGTCGGTGAGGAACTCCGCGCCGACATTGAAGTCGATGCTGAGGAGAGCAAACCACGCGTCCTGTGCGAGGAATAGGAGGTCGCCGGCACTTTCCTGATTGACGAGCTGCCAGGTCGGCGGGGCTGCGCCCGCGGTTTCAGCCGGTTGCTCGACGGGCTCCGGAATCGGATCCGTGTCCTTCGGCCACTCGGGCCGTCCGGGCGATTCGCCGAATTGCTTCCGCAATTCGGCCTGCTCACGCGGCGGCCATTGCAGTGATTCCCTTGGCGTCTCCCGGTCGCCGACAAACCAGCACTGCCTGCCTTCCACCGTGCGCCAGCTCCAACGGCCGGGCTTCGATTTGTCGATTTGCTCCAGGCACGGAATCTTTTGTCCCGCCGGCAAGGCCGCGAGCTTCCTGGGCTGGGCTTGCGCGGGGCCCGGCCATCGCAACTGCTCTTTCGGGGTCGAACGGTCGCCGAGATACCAGCAGAATTTGCCGTCGATGATCTGCCACTGCCAGGTACCTTGCATCGTCATGTCGGGTAGCCCGTGACATTCGATCGCCTGCGCCGCATTCGCCGCGCCGAGCATCAAAGCGATCGCAACGAGAATCGATCTCGCCATGCCCGCCTCCATCGCGATTTGATACGCAAAGTGGGCAGGGACGCGCCCGACTGGCACCTGGAGAGTCGATCGGCCTGATTTGAATCGGAGGGTGCCGGCGGATCTCTTCCAAGCTTTGGCCGAGACGCGGCGGAAATAAGAGTTGGGGAGTTATCCCCACAAGAAAAAGCCCGGCGATGCCGGGCTTTGTTGTCGGGCGTGCGGCGCGACTCTTCTTCCGTCTATGGCGGCGGTGTCGGTGCTCCAAAATTCTGCCGATAGCCGAAGCCGAGCCTGAGGCTGGTGTCCTCGTGCTCGACGCCGATCCCGGGACCAATGTCGAACTTGCCCAACTTCGAATATCTGACCTCGCTGCGGATGACCCAGTTCTTCGCAAACTCGATCTCGACGCCGCCGCCGATATGCCAGCCCCACTTGTTCTTGCTTCCGGAGAAGCCGGCGAAGTCGTATTCGACCTTGCCGAATGAAGGACCGCCGAGCAGGAACAGGCAGATGTCGGTGGGGCGGTTTTGATTCTTGTGGAACTGCTTCGAGTAGCCGACGGAGAGGTCGACGCGATACTTCAACTGGCTGGCAAGGGTTTCATTGCCGAAATTCGGGGACGTGCGAACGGACATATCGCCGAACGTGACCGCTGCTTCGCCGCGCAACCAGTCCGTCGACATGTTGGTCCGGTCGTGTGCAAGCGCATAGTGGTAGCCGCCGAACACCGTCCCGGTCACACCGGCGCTGCTTCCGGAGACATTCGCTTGCGGGAAGAAGTGATCGGTCTCGGCGCGGAAGTTCGAGATGCCGAACTCGGCGCCGACGATGTAGCGGCTGGTGCCGGGCCCGTACTTGTCCGCAACCACGAATTGGGGCCCGCCGCCGTAGCGATAGTCGAACCGGTTGACGACATCGACGATTTTTTCATTCGGCTTGACTTGGACCCACGAGTCCACCAGGCGCTCGTTTCCCTTGTCGTCGACGACAACCAGCGCGCAACCCGAAACCGCCATCGCCAGCAACGCTGCGACGACCGGCACGAACCTGCTAACGCCCAACCTGCCCACGCCCATGACAGCCCCCCGCCCAGGCACCCGGGAAAAGTGTAGATGGGCGCGGGCACACCGCAAGCAGAGCAAGCATTGCACCCCGGCAAGGGAAGGCCGGCCGCGGGCGCCGGCTCGCGCGGCCGTATCCAATCCGGAAGCGCCTGCAAGAAGTTGACCGGGCCTGTGGCCGCCACGCAACAGCGGACGGCAAACCGGGAGGCGGCCTGTGAAAGGATACCTAAGCTGGGGGGAGGCGCGAGCAAACCTATTCGCGCAAAGCAAAAGCCCCGGCGCGCGACCGGGGCTTTGCATCGTGAAGGCGTTGGGATCGCGTCAGTACTTGGTGACGACCGGCCCGGGCGACTTGCCCGTGGCGAAGCGGTAGTTCACCGCGGCGCGGACAATATGCGTCCTCGGATCTACGACGTCCGGCGTGCCCTGCGGGTAGGTCCTGTCCCCGAGATCGACGTAGAGGTACTCGAGCCTCCCGCTCCAGCCGGGCGCGAACGCATGCTCGACGCCGAGGCCGACCGTATAGCCCGTATGCCAGTGTGAGACGGCTCCGGGTCCGACATCGAAATCGATGTACGTCAACTTTCCGATCGCGAAGCCTCCGGTGAGGTAATAGAGAGTGTTGCCGAGGGTCGGACCGGTGCGCAGACGCGCCGTGAAGAGACTATTGATCCTGACGTAGCCCTCGATCGCACAGCTGTCGCAGGTTCGTGTCGGTGACCTCGATTCCGGTCCAGGCGCCGTCGATCTCCGCGCCCCACACCCAGCTTCCTGTCTGCACGTTGTAGCCAAGCTGGCCGCCAGCCAGCCAGCCCCTCATCTTGTTGTTCTCTTCCAGGTCCGAGATGGTCACGTTGCCCCAGCCGTAGCCCGCGTGCAGGCCGGCGTACCAACCGGTCCAGTTGAACACAGGGGCGACCGCAACGGCCTTCGCGACCGGCGCCTTGATCGGCATGTCGGCGGCGAGTGTCGGCGTTGCGGCAGCCAACACGACCAGCAAGCTCGCGCCCGCAATTTGGATAAGCCTCATCGTCCCCTCCAGCATCGGGCGGAATTGTCGTGCCTTTTTTTGTAGCAATTTGCGGTAGCCGACTAGTGCATAAAGGCAACACATCCCCGCGAGCGAGTTTTCGATTTTCTGTCTGGGGTTAGCGGCGAGTCTGCCCGTTCCCGAGGCCGCGTCCATTTCCGTCCCGCCTCGCGATCCAGTCGAGCGGCGGTGAGACGAGCGCCGCGCCGAGCCTGCCCTCGGGCTTGACCCGAGGGTTGCCGCACTCGCCGTTTTCGTGCCGGTGGCGAGATTGCCAGTCGCGCAAAGCAAAAAGCCCCGGCGAGGCCGGGGCTTTGCATCGCAGACGCGTGCCGCCCGCTACTTCTTCCGCGGATCGTCGGCGGGATTGATGTAGGTGACGCCTTGCGGTCCCAGTCCGTGCAGCTGGAGCAAGGTCTCTTCGGTGAACCAGGCGTAGTGAGGCATCCCCTTGGGGACATACGAGTAGCCGCCGGCTTTCACCGACGTGCCTTTGGTCTCGTCCGCCTTCTCGCCCGTCCCGACGTTGAAGCTCCCGGAAAGGACCGTCACGTTCTCATCGTTCGGATGCGTGTGGGGCGCAATCTTGAATCCGGCCGGCAGTTTCAGACGAACAACGTACAGTCCCTCTTTACTCGGGTCGCCCTTGAGCACGGCGATCTGCGCGCCCGGCGCATAGACAGCCGGGGCCGACCATTTCAAACCGTCGGACTGGACGGTCGCGTGATGATCCTGAGCAACGGCACCGATTGGCATCGCGAGTGCAGACAAGGCGGCAAACAAGGATGTCACTCTCATGCTTTCCTCCTGGACACAGCAGCCCCCTTCGATCGTCGGTGACCACTCATTATATCAGCATATCAGCGTCCAGTCGGGCCGTCTTACTCCGGTGGGAAGTAACGCGGCGATGCTCAGTTTCCGAGACTGCTGCCGAGCTCTTTCGCCGCCTTCGCGATCCAGTCGAGCTGCGGTGAGACGAGCGTGGCGCCCGTGACGTTGCCGCACTCGCGGTTCTTCGTGCCCGTGGTCCACCCGATGATCGCGGCTACTTCGTCGTTCTGGAACACCGCGCCGCCGGAGTTGCCGATGCAGGCACCCGCGACTTTGCCGCCCGCCGAGAGCCGCACCATGATCACGCCGCTCGCGTCGATCGTGTTGCCGATCGCCGGCAGCACGAGCGCGTTGAGCTTGCCGGCCGACTTGTCGTCGCCCTCGCGTGTCGTGCCGTAACCGGTGAGCGTGAAGCTGTCGCCAGGCGCGGGCTTGAACACGTCGCGCGCGAGCCGCGCCGGCCGGTAGCTCGCCGGAAGCGGCGCGGAAAGCTTCACGAGCGCGAGATCGGGCGTCGGCCTGCGCGTGCGGAAATGCTCGGGGTCGAAACGCGGATGCAGCACGATGCGCGCGATCGGCGCGATCTTCGGTCCCGCCGCCTCGAACACGGCGACGGCATACTCAGCCTTCGGCTCGACGCAATGCGCGGCCGTGAGCAGGAGATCGCGCGTGAGCACGGCACTCGAGCAGGACGCCCCGCGCGTCGAGACGATCAGCGCCGTCTGCGCGGCGATCTCCGCGGGCGCCGGCGCGCCGCCGATGATCGCGGCGGCGGGCAGGGGCATGAAGAGGAAGAGGGCGAGCAACAGCCGCGACGCAACGCGAACGAATTTTTCCATGCGCGGTGTTGTGGCCGCGCAGCAAACGCGCGTCAACGATTCATCTTATCCCTCCCCAAAGGGGAGGAACGAAGACTCGCTCGAAGCAGTCGTCCGGCTCCTTCGTGGCCGCGATCAACCGCCGAAACGATAGTTGATGCCGAACCGGACGATCTGCTCGCGCACGCGCTCGACGAGCGTAACGTCGAGGATCCGCGTGCTTTCTTCGTCGGGCCTCAAGTAGAGGTACTCGATCTTCCAGCTCCACTGAGGCGATACCATCGCCTCGTAGCCGAACTCAACGGCGACCGAGGCGGGCGAGGAGCACACGCTCACGCTGCACGTCTGGTCGCGCCAAGGCGGCCACAAGGAGGCGCACGAGATCGCCGGTGCCGTGCTCGGCGCTCTCGTCGATGCGCCGCTCGCGCTCGACGGGCATCACCTCGCGAACCTGCAATTCATTCTCGCCGACGTGCGGCGCGAGCCGGACGGCCGCACGTATCATGGCATCGTCCGGCTGCGGGCGGTGACGGAGCGCGTGTGAATAGACGTGTCCCGGATGCGGTGCAGCGCGAAGCGTAGCGGAGCGGTGCACCGCTGATCCGGGATCCAGAGAGATTTGGGGAAGTGGGTCCCGGGTCTGCGGCGCACCACTTCGCGGCGCGCCGCGCCCGGGAAACGTATCTGGGAAACGTATCTGGCTGCCCCGCGCCCGGGAAACGCTAAATCCCCTCCCGATGCACGATCTTTCCGCCGACCACGGTCATCAGCGCCTTGGTCTTGCGGATGTCGTCGGCCGGCACCGCGAGGATGTCCTGCGAGAGCACCGCAAGGTCGGCGAGTTTGCCGCGCTCGATCGAGCCGCGGTCCTTCTCGACGCCCATGATGCGCGCGTTGTTGATCGTATAAAGAGTGAGCGCCTCGCGCGCGGTGATCGCGTGCTCGGCGCCGAGGACGTAGCCCTTCAGTACCTGGCGCGTGGTCATCCACCACATGGAGAGAAACGGATCGTACGGCACGACCGGCCCGTCCGAGCCGCCGCCGGTGAGGATGCCGGCGTCGATGAGCTTCCGGATCGGGATCGCGTAGGCCGCGCGATCGTCGCCCCACCAGCGCCGCTGGTTGTGGCCGAGCAGTACCGGATGGTTCTGCACGGTCGCGGTGATGCCGAGCTCCTTCATCTTCGCGATCGCGGCGTCGCGCGGATGGAAGATGTGCATGATCGCCCAGTTGAGCGGCCGGATCGGCGTCGTCTCGTTGACGCGGCCGTAGGCGCGCACAATCACGTCGATCGTCTCGTCGCCGACCGCGTGAGTTTGCGCCTGCAGGCCGGCGGCGGCGATCAGCTTGAGCCCTTCGACATATTCGTCTTCGCCGCCGGGGGGTAGCAGCAGCACGCCGCGGTATTCGGGGTTCGTCTGCTCGCCCGGCACGATGCGGTAGGGCGCGAGCATGCGCCCGCCCTCGACGCCCCCGTCGAGCGGGAACTTGATGCCGACGAAGCGGAGCCAGTCGCTGTTCTTTTGCGCTTTCAGCGCCTCGATGCCTTTCTCGACCTCGGCCTTGCGCATCGCGCGGTAGAGCACATCGGTGCGGACCGTCATCTGTCCGGCGTCGTGCAGCGCGCGATAGAGGCCGATGCCGCGTTCGTCGACGCCGGGCTCGACGACCCCGACGATGCCGAAGGAGTTGAGATCCTTCATCGCCCGCACCACGAGCTTGGAAAGCTCGGTCGGCGGCGTCGGCGGCACGATCTTGCGCACGAGATTGGCGGCGTTCTGCAGGAGCATGCCGGTCGCTTCGCCGGACGCGTCGCGAACGATCACGCCGCCTTCGGGATTCGGCGTGTCCTTCGTGATCCCGGCGAGCTCGAGGGTCTTCGTATTGACGGTCACGACGTGCCCGCCGCGCGGGATGAACACCGGATTGTTTGGCGAAACCGGGTCGATCTCTTGCCGCGTCGGCATGCGGCCTTCCTCGAGGATGCTCTCGTGCCAGCCTGAGGAGGCGATCACCCATTGTCCGGGCGGCGTCTCGGCGACGCGCGCGGCGATCGCCTTCTGCACGTCGGCGACGGATCGCGCGCCGAGGAGCTGCACCGCGATGAGGTTCGTGGCGGCGAAGATCTGATGCAGGTGCGTGTCGATGAGGCCGGGCACCACCGTACAGCCGGCGAGATCGATGGTCTGCGTCGACGGACCGGCGAGCTTCGCCACTTCGTCGTTGCTGCCGACGGCGGCGAAGCGGCCGTCGCGGATCGCGACTGCCTCGGCGATGCGCCAGCCGGAGTCGACGGTGAAGATCCGGCCGTTGCGGAGAATGAGATCGGCGGTCTGCGCCGAGGCGAACTCCGCAAATCCAAGAACGGCGAAAATAACGAGTGCAATGCTAACGCGCGGCGCGAAGCGCAACATAGCGATCCTCCCCGAGGCTTTCGCCGAAGCGTAGCAGGGAAAGAAATTATGGGAAGGCCGACGACGAACGCTGGATTCCCGCTTTCGCGGGAATGAACGGGGTTTGGTCCGTTCGTCCCCGCGCCGCGCTGGCGAGCGCAGCGAGCGGCGGCCAGCGCGGTACCTCAATATTCGCGGGGACCCAGGAATAGATTTGCACGGAGATTTAAGATGCCAGCCCAACGAGGCAAGGACCTGCTGTTGAAGATCGACGACGGCGCGGGTTTCGCGACCGTCGCTGGATTGCGCTCGAAGCCGCTTGCGTTCAACGCGCAGACCGTCGATATCACCCACGCGGAATTCCGCCGGCCGCTGGCGCGAGCTGTTGTCCGGCGCGGGCGTGAAGCGCGCGAGCGTCGCGGGTGCCGGCAGCGCAAACATCATTCGCGGCCGACATGCGGGCGCCCGTTGCCAAGGCGCCGGCTTCCGTCGTCGCGGCACCTTTCAGCTGGACCGGACCTTACGCAGGTCTGCATTGCGGGTATGCATGGGGTCGCACGACGACCAGCGGCGATGCAGGTGCCTTTGACCCGCCAGCGGGGCCAATCGCGATAACCATCGACCCCGATGGCTGGTTGTGCGGTGCTCAAGCCGGATACAATTGGCAGACGGGAAGTTGGCTGTTCGGCGTCGAGGGAGACCTCGGCTATCTGGGTGTCAACGAGCGCGCGATCAATCAGGGTGTCCCGACCGATGCCGATGACCTCGTCGCGGTCAAATACGGCTGGTACGGAACGCTCACAGGTCGCATAGGGCCCGTCTGGGATCGTTCGGCCCTATATCTGAAAGGCGGCGCGGCGGTCGCGCACATTCACAATACGGCAGGCGATGCCAACGGCAACGACACCGGTGATTTCACCGACATCAGCAAGACGAAGTGGGGATGGGCGCTCGGCGGCGGCTACGAGCAGATCGTCTCTCCACAATGGTCCTGGAAGGTCGAGTACCTGTACCTGGACTTCGGAAAGACAACGAGCGGTAATGGTGACGGAAACACGTTCGAGCACCGCAATCGCGTGCACACCGTCAAGCTCGGCCTCAACTATCGCTTCGCCACCGGAAAGTATCCGGTCGGGCCGGTCGTTACGAAGTACTGATCGCGCTGTTCGCGAATCTCATTCGTTTAAAGCCCCGGAATTTTCCGGGGCTTTTTCTTTTGGTCGACTGCATGACGACGCCCGACAAGATCATCGCCGAAGCGCGCACTTGGATCGACACGCCCTACCGCCATCAGGCTTCGCTCAAGGGAGTGGGCTGCGACTGCCTGGGACTGTTGCGCGGCGTGTGGCGCGCGCTGCACGGCGACGAGCCGGAGATGACTCCGGCCTATGCGCCGGATTGGGCCGAGGCTACCGGGGAGGAGCGGCTCGCAAAGGCCGCGCGGCGGCACCTGACGGAGATCGATCCGCAGAACGCAGCGCCCAGCGACGTGCTGCTATTTTGCTGGCGTCCGCATCTGCCGGCGAAGCATGCGGCCGTCCTATCGGCGCCGGAACGAATGATCCACGCCTACGATGGCGCAGCTGTCGCCGAAGTCCACTTTGTCCCGTTCTGGCGGCGACGGCTTGCGTTTGCGTTCCGCTTTCCGGCTCCTCAATTTTGAGCGGCCCCCAGCTCTGTGTCTTCGGGCCTCGGTCATCGGTCCCGCCGCACGACGGCGCGTGAAATCTATTGCGCTCACCGGATAGCTGGTAACTTGCTGCAATTGCAGGCTTCGCGGGGGCATCCATGCATTGGCGATTTCGTGCTTGCGCTTCGGCGATGGCCCTCACCGTCGCATCGTCGTCGGCGATAGCTGCAGACATCCCCGTAAAATCACCGATCGCCAAAGCGCCGGTGGCGGTATTCGACTGGACCGGATGGTACGGCGGCCTGAACTACGGAAACGCCGTGGGGCGAACCCGCGGGACGACGCCGAACAACGCCAACACCGAGTTCGAGCGGGCGGACGACGGCTATACCGTCGGCGTGCAGGGCGGCTACAACTGGCAGCTAGATCCGCGCTGGGTCATCGGCATTGAAGGCGACATCGGCTGGCTCGGCATCGACCGCACACGCCAAGATTGGTCGGAGCTTCAGGCATTCGGAATAGAGACCGATTGGTACGCGACCATTCGTGGCCGCGTGGGATACAGCACCGGCCCATCGCTTCTCTATGTGACAGGCGGCGCCGCCTTCGTTGACGTGACGAACCGCTACGACTTCATCGGTACCGGCAACGCCTCCCGGTCTGAAGTGGCGAGCGGTTGGACCGCGGGTTGGGGCATCGAGACCAGACTGGGCGGCGGTTGGTCTTCAAAGGCTGAATACATTTACGTTGACGCGAGCGGGCAGACCGTGAGCAACCCGGCGGTGGGATTTCGATCCAACCGCGCGTTTCGAGAACCGTTTCCACGTTTTTCGTAACGGCCTGAATTATCGGTTCGGAGGGTCGGCGCGCGAGCCCGCGATTCCCGCTTACAATTGGACAGGGTTCTACATTGGGGCGAACGCCGGGAGTTCGCTGTCGCAGACCGAAGGACGGTCAACCGGCAACCCCGGCCTGACCGACATCGCGGACCACGGGTTCACCGGCGGCGTGCAAGCGGGATACAACTGGCAATTCAGTCCGCAGTGGGTCGTCGGCGTGGAAGGAGATATCGGCTCGCTCGGCATTGATCGCACGTTTGCGGAGTGGCTCAACACAATCGTCTTCGGCGTAAAGGCCGATTGGTACGGCACGCTGCGCGCCCGCGTCGGCCGCGCGGCCGGTCCAGGTTTTGTCTATGTTACCGGCGGGGTCGCCTTCGTCCATGTGAAAAATACGTTCGATCAGGTAATCGTCGCCACCACGGCGCGGTCGGAAACGGCAGTCGGCTGGACTCTCGGCGGAGGCATCGAGGTCGCCCTCGGCAACAGTTGGACGGCGAAGAGTGAGTATCTCTACATTGACGCTGGCGATCAGGACGTTCCCAGTCCGAACGTCGGCGCGGCGGTCGGACAATTCGACAACCGCTTCCACGCGTTTCGGGTTGGGCTGAACTACCAGTTCGCCAGCGGCAAGGCGCCGGTCGTTACCAAGTACTGACCACACTCAATCTTTAGAGGTGCGCGGACGCCACCGCAAAAGGCGGCGAGCGAGAACGTGCGCGCTGGCGAGCGCTTCTGACAGCCGCCGTCCGAGCGTGACGCGACTCTCGGCATGGCCGTCGAGCTGGCGCGCCTTCGCGTCAAGCTCCTCGCCGAGCGCGCGCAACTCGCCGGCGACGGTGAGATCGAAACATTCCTGCGAGAGATCCCGGGAGCGCCTGGCCACCGCGCGCAGATAGGCACCGTCGACTTCGCCGTTGTCTCGCGTGCGGTCGACTTCGTCACGGTTGTCGGGCGGACGTCGTTGCTTCCGAACGATTCCGGGAGTCGTCGAGCCCCGCGCCGTGCCGGGTTCCGTCCTCACGCCCTGCCAGAGGCGGCCTGGCGACCGGTCGGTACGTGGCCTTGTGAAAATGGGATGAGGCGGTGCGCGGACGAGGTCTCGCTCTCGGCAAGTTCGGCGCACAATTCCCAGCGCTTGGCGAGCCGTTCCCAGACGTCGCGTGTCGCTTCGTCGGGCGTCACCCGCGCGAGGCGGTGACAGGCGGCAGCGTGTTTTCGATACTCCTTGGCGGGAACGATCATTCCGGGCCTCCAAGGTGAGGGGGATGGAATCGCATAGAAACGCGATTCGACGCGTTTAGTTCCAAGGACATAGGCGAGACTGCCCAGGAACGCAGGCAGGGATGTGTCCTTGAGGGGACGATTCCCAAGCGAGCTGCTTCAGCAGGAATCGACGAGCTGTTGCGGTAATAGGGTGTGCTTTCGTCGCTTTCGTGCGCTAGCGCGCCTGACTCGTGTCGATCTTAAGACCCACACGGTTCGCGTGGGGAGCTGGACGTTTGCGACAGGAAGACGGCGGTGGTCGCTAGATACTAGGCACACGACCGTACAAATCTAGTTCGCAGCCCCGGCATCGTCCGGGGCTTTTGCGTTCAGCAAGCCTCCAAGCGCCCCTCACCCGACGCCCCACTTCGCTCGGCGTCCGGAGGTGAGTTTCCGAGAAAACAACATGGCCGCACTACTTCTCTCCTTCGCGGGCGCTTCGCTCGGCGGGGCCTTCGGTCCTGCGGGCGCGATCGCGGGACGCGCCATCGGCGCGCTCGCCGGCGGCGTGATCGATCGCGCCCTGTTTGGCGACAGCACGCGCCGCCGGATTGAAGGTCCGCGTCTCGCCGATCTCGATGTCATGGGCTCGACCGAGGGCGCGCCGATTCCGCGGCTCTACGGCCGCGCGCGTCTTTCAGGTCAGGTCATCTGGGCGACACGTCTCGAAGAGGTCGTCCGTACGCGCAGCGAAAGCGCGGGCGGAGGCAAAGGCGGCAGCGGACCGCGCACAACGACGACCACCTATTCCTACTTCGCGAACTTCGCGATCGGACTGTGCGAAGGCCCCGTTGCCCGCATCGCGCGCGTGTGGGCGGATGGCAAGCCCCTCGATCTCGAAGACCTGAATGTCCGCGTGCACCTCGGTGCCGCGGATCAATTTCCCGATCCGCTGGTCGATGCGAAGGAGGAAGCGGCGCCCGCATATCGTGGGCTTGCCTACATCGTGTTCGAGCGGCTGTCGCTCGAGAACTTCGGCAACCGCATCCCGCAGATCTCCGTTGAGGTGGTACGGCCGGTTGGCCGGCTCGAACGGATGATCCGCGCGATAACCTTGATCCCTGGATCAACGGAGTTCGGCTACGACACTCAGCCGGTCGTGCGCGCGCTCGGGCAGGGGAGCTACGCGCCGGAAAACCGACACGTCACATCGGCCTCAACCGACTGGGAGGCAAGCCTCGACGACCTGCAGGCGGTCTGTCCGAATCTGCGGCGCGTGTCGCTCGTCGTCGCCTGGTTCGGCAACGACCTGCGTGCGGGTGAATGTCTCGTTCGCCCCGCCGTCGACAATGCGGCAAAGTTGACGCAAGGCGGCACGTGGTCGGTCGCCGGTCTCACGCGCGCGACGGCGCCGGTCGTCAGCGCGCACGAGGGACGTCCCGCGTTCGGCGGCACACCGACCGATGTTTCGATCGTGCGTGCGATCCAGGATCTGCGTGCGCGCGGATTGCAAGTGACGTTCTACCCGTTCGTCATGATGGACATTCCTGCAGGCAACGCCTTGCCCGATCCTGCGTCCGATGCGCCGTCGCAGCCGCCTTACCCGTGGAGAGGGCAGATCACCTGCGATCCGGCGCCCGGCCGCCCGGCAAGTCCCGATGGAACGAGCCAAGCGGCGACGCAGGTCAAGAGGCTGTTCGGCGCGGCCGCCCCCGATCACTTCCGCATCGCCGGATCGAACGTCGTCCATGCCGGCCCGGACGAATGGACGCTCCGCCGCATGGTCCTCCATTACGCACACCTTTGCGCGGCGGCCGGCGGCGTCGACACGTTCATCGTCGGCTCGGAGATGCAGGCGCTAACCCGCGTGCGTTCCGGCGCGGGCGTTTATCCCGCAGTGGGCGAGCTTATCTCGCTAGCGGCGGATGTGCGCGGAGTGCTCGGCAGTGAGACGAAGATCTCCTATTCGGCGAACTGGAGCGAGTACGGCGCGCATTTGGTCGACGCAGAAGCGCGAGAAGTCCGCTTTCCGCTCGATCCGTTGTGGGCCTCGAACGCGATCGATTTCGTCGGCATCGATTACTACGCGCCGCTTTCCGACTGGCGCGACGGCAGCACACACCTCGACGCGGCGTTGGTGGAGTCAATTCACGACCCGGCGTATCTGCGCGCGAACCTGCGCGCCGGCGAATTCTACGACTTCTTCTACGCCGACGCCGCCGCGCGGCGAACGCAGGCGCGCACGCCGATCGCCGATCATCTCGGCAAACCGTGGATCTTCCGCGCCAAGGACTTATGGAACTGGTGGAGCGAGCCGCATCGCGAGCGCGTGGCCGGCGAGGAATTGCCCGCGTCGACCGCCTGGATCCCCGAGAGCAAACCGATCCGGCTGACCGAAGTCGGCTGTCCGGCCGTCGACAAGGGGACGAACGAACCGAATGTTTTCGCGGACGCCAAGAGCGCGCTCGGCGGGTTTCCGAATTTCTCCAACCGCCGTCGCGACGACCTCGTACAGCGCCGCTTTCTCGAGGCGGTGCTTGCGCAATTCGACGTGGAGCACGGGGCCGGCGATGCGGACAACCCCACTTCGGCGATTTATGCCGGCCGCATGGTCGACGCGAACGGGATCTACCCGTGGACCTGGGATGCGCGGCCGTATCCCGCGTTTCCGCTCGCGACCGACGCCTGGGCGGACGGGCCGAACTGGGAGACAGGCCACTGGCTCAACGGCCGCCTGGGTGCCGCACCTCTTGACGATCTCATCGCGGCAATTCTGGCCGACCAGGGCTTCACCTCGTTTGACAGCACGCGATTGCGCGGCGCGATCGACGGCTATGTGATCGACCGTCCGATGTCCGCGCGCGCGGCGATCGAGCCGCTTGCGCTTGCCTTCGCCTTCGACGCGGTGGAGGAGGGCGAGACGATCGCCTTTCGCCCGCGCGGCGGTAGACCCGTCGCAATGCTCGCCGAGGACGAGTTGGTCGTCGAGGGGAAGCGGCCGGAATGTCGCCTCCTACGCGCACAGGAAACCGAACTCCCGGTCGAGATCTCGCTCGGCTTCACCGAAGTCGCCGGCGAGTACCGCCGCGCGGCCGCCCGCTCGCGACGCTTGGTCGGCGCAAGTCGCCGCGAGGCACGGGCCGATCTCGCGATCGTGGCAAGTGACGCGGTCGTCGAGCGCGCCGCGGACATCTGGCTGCAAGACCTGTGGGCGGGCCGCGAACGCGCGGAGTTCGCGCTGCCGCCGAGCCGGCTCGCGCTCGAGCCCGGCGACGTGGTCGCGCTCGAGGTGCGCGGCCGCACGCGTCTGATGGAAATCAGCGAGACGGTCGACGCCGGCGCACGTGAGGTGAAAGCGCGCACGATCGACCCGGAGATCTTTGCCGTTCCCGCGCGGGCGCCAAGGCCCGCGAGCGTACCGGTGCCCGCGGCGAACGGGCCGCCCGCCGTTTTCGTCCTCGACCTGCCGACGCTCGAGGAGGCGAGCGAGCCGGTACTTCAGCAATTCGCGGTACACGCATCCCCTTGGCCCGGCGCGATGGCGATCTGGCGCTCGAACGGCGAGAGTTTCGAACGTGTGGCACTCGCGTCGATGCCGGCGGTGGTCGGAACGACGCTCGACCACGTAGCGCCCGGACCCGCGACGCATTGGGACAAGGCGAACGCGTTTCGCGTGCAGCTCGCGAGCGGCGCGCTGACTTCGCAGCCGGACGGCTCCGTTCTCAATGGCGCGAACGTCGTGGCGATCCGCAATGCCGCCGATCAGTGGGAAGTGCTTCAGTTCGCGAACGCCGAGCTCGTGGGGGAGAGAACATATCGCTTGTCGCGCCTCCTGCGCGGCCAGCTTGGCACGGAATGGGCGTTGACCGGCGCCGTCGCGGCGGGAGCCCCGTTTGTCTTGCTCGACCACGCGCCTGTCCCGATCGCCCGTGGAGTGAATTTTCTTGGCCGGTCTTTTTCCTATCGCGTCGGCCGGGCGATTGACGACGTTGGCAGCGCTGCCATGACGTCGTTCGATGCGTCCGTGGGACCGGCGGCGCTGTTGCCCTGGTCGCCAGCGCATTTGCGCGCAGAGCGCGTTGATCAGGGCGTTCGCCTCTCCTGGATCCGGCGCGCACGCCGCGGCGGCAATTCCTGGGACGCTTGGAAGTGCCGCTCGAGGAGCCGGAGGAAAGATATCGCCTCGAAATTCTGGATGATGGCACCGTGCGGCGCGTATTCGATACAAACGAACCGGAAGCGCTTTATCAGAACGCGGATGAGATCGTGGACTTCGGCGCGCCGCAAACTTCGCTCTCCGTTCGTGTCGCGCAAGTATCGGCCGTCGTGGGCGCGGGGGTAGCGCGCCTGCAATCCTGCAACTCTAGTCGTCGGCGCAAGCCCTACGCACGTTTTTATTTCCTGGAGAATGGACCCTAACCCATGCCGCCGACACCGAATTTTTCCGTTGCCGCTCATCGAAGCCGGCCAAGCGCAGAAACACGTGACGCACAATGAAGCGCTGCTCCTGCTCGACGACGTCGTTCAGCTCGCGGTCGTCGCGGTGAGCGTCGACCCGCCCATTTCACCCACGAACGGCGAGCGACACATCGTCGGGGCCGCCGCGAGCGGCGAATTTGCCGGGCATGAGAACGAAATCGCCGCATTTCAGGACGGCGGCTGGGCGTTTCTTTTGCCGCGACCGGGTTGGCGTGCCTGGCAGATCGACGAGGCAAAGCTGCGCGTCTGGACCGGCAGCACTTGGAGCGAAATCTCTTCCAGCGGGGGAGGCGGCGGCAGCGGCGACGTGGCCGGGCCACAAGGCGGCGTTGCCGATGGTGACATCGCCGTGTTCGCCGGCACGACCGGCAAGGCAATTCACAGAGGACGCGGCGCGATCGACTACCTCGGCGTGGGCACCGCGCCGGAAACGACCAGCTCGGACGATTTCAATCGCCTGGTCGTGCGTGCGAACCGCGCGCTGTTTCACGCAATCCCCGACGGGGAATCGCCCGGCACGGGCGACATCAAGGTGCAGATTTCGAAGGAAGCGCCCGGCGATACCGCCTCGTTCTTTTTCTCGACCAGTTTTTCCGGCCGCGCCGAGTTCGGCCTCGTCGAGGGCGACGCGTTCAAGCTAAAAGTTTCGGCCGACGGATCAAACTGGGTCGAGGCGATGAGCTTCGATCCGGCGACCGGCATTGTCGATCTTGGCCCGAGCAAGGCGTCGAGCGCCGACGTTACCGCCGCCGTCGCCAACCGGATCCTCACGACCGAGCGGATCGAATCCGCGTCGGCTCCGGTTGCGATCGCTGAAGCGGGAGCTGCGCCTGCGCTATCGCTCGCAAACCTCGACTGGGACCAGTTCATCAACGGGCACGTGACGCTCACCGCCAACCGACAGGTCGGCAATCCGACCAACGCTCAGCCCGGCACTTATCGAACAATTCTCGTCCAAGGCAACAACAGCACCGATCGCGCGATCAGCTTCAGCAATCAGTTCCTTGGCGACCTTCCGACCATCACGGATTGCGACGATGCCAAATGGTACTTGGTCACGCTGTTTTGCGTAAGCGCGACGCACCTCCTCGCAACGGCAGTCGTGGCAAAGCGGCCATGATCGATCTCGCGCCGGCACTTTGGTCTCCCGCGAGGCCCGCAATCATCCGCGCAGCGAGCATGGAGGAAATCGACCGCACAAACCGCAAGGCGTCGTTTTTGCCGGGGATGATCCCGGGGTGCTTCGGTGTGCGGGTGGCCGGTTGCTCTTGCACGCCCGCCTATGCGATCGGCGACCGTTCGGCCGTCATCACGGTTACGACGAGCGGTTTTGCGTGGTCGTCCGGTACACCGGCTGAGTGGGTGAACGGCAACACGGCAAGTTCTTCGGGCTGCTTTGTCAGTCCTGACGGTTCTGCAGTCACCGGCAATGAGCTCCAATTCGACCTTCGCCCGGGTAACAAGATCAAGATCACCGAGGCAAAGGCGCACTTGCAAGGCGGCGGCTCGGGTAACTCGGTTTGGCAATGGCAGGGCTCCGACGATGGTTCGTCCTGGACGGGCATTGGCCCTACGTTCATTTTCGATCAGACCGTCAGCGTTCTCACGATGACCACGCTTGCCGGGAACAGCAGTGGCTACCGTTTCTACCGGATGCTCGGCGCGTCGGGGAATCTCCGACACTTTTTCATCAACGAGTTCGAGTTTCAGCAGTGCGCATGCTGATCGTCGTGAACTGACACGTCCCGCCCATTTCGGTCGGTCGAGTCGAACGCAATCCGATAACCGCCAGTCCCCAAATTTTCCGCGACAGACGCGGGGGAGCACCCATGACTTGGAAGAGGATAGACGGGCGTGGAATGGACGTGCCGCAGTTCCGGGCACACGTCGCGACTCTGCAATTCACGACGTGGCGTCCGAGTTTCATGACCCTGCACAACACGGCAGCGCCGACGCTCGAACAATGGAAAGCCTATCCAGCCGAGAAGCGGATCAGGAATCTGGAAGCGTACTACCGCGACCAGATGGGATGGTCCGCAGGGCCGCATGCGTTCGTGGCGCACGACAAGATCTGGCTTTTTACGCCCTTCACGACCCCCGGCGTGCACACGCCGTCGTGGAATGGCACGGCACTCGGCATCGAGCTCGTCGGCGACTACGCACGGGAGGACGATGACCGCGGCGACGGCTTCAAGGCGAAGATGAATTGCGTCGCGGTGTTCGGCGAGCTGCACATGAAGTTGGGACTGAACCCGGAGACGATCCGACTGCACAAGGAGGATACGCGCACCGACCACGACTGCCCGGGCAAGGACATCGAGAAATCGGAGTTCATCGAGCTCGTGCGCCAATACATGGGGCAAGCCGGCGAGCACCCGCCGGCAATTCCGATCTTCGATCAGCCTGCGCCGAAGTCCGAGCAGGACGTCCCCGCAGCTCCGGAAGGGGTTGTGCTCAACTCGGTCGGCGATCTCGGCCTCAACCTGCGCGTCGGATCGAGCGCCGCGAGCAAGATCGCAGCGGTGCTGCCGAAGGGCACGCGTATCGCCGTTGTCGGTGAGGCCATGAACGGCACGACCCGCTGGCTGCGGATCTGGTGCCGCAACAAGGGCGTCGCCCGCGTCGGCTGGGTGGCTGCCCGTTACGTCAAGTTGCCGGCCTGAGCCGCCCGCGTCGGGCTGGAAATTCCCCGTCTGCCAACTTCAAGGAGAACACATGAAAGGCTATCGCACACTCTTATTCTCGCTCGCCGTCGCCGCGGTCGGCGTTCTGCAAACCTTCGATTGGGCGACCGTCGTGCCGCCGGAACAGGCCGGCGTCGCGTTCACCGTCATCGGTGTCGCTGCGGCGGTACTTCGATTTCTCACCAGCACGTCGGTGGGCACAGCCGAATGAATTGGATCGCCCTGATCGGGAGCGTAGCAAAGCTTTTCGCCGAGGCGGTTGCGGCGCTCCGCGAATGGAAGCTGATCGCCGCAGGGGAGGCACGCGGGCGTGCGGCGAGCGATGCAGCGCATGCGCGTGCCACCGCTAAACGCGGCGAAGAGATGCGGCAAATCGCCAACAAACCTCCGGGGCGCGTGGAAATGGACAAACGGCTAGAAGAGGGAAGCGCATGAGCACCCAAGTCCGCGCTTTCCTTATCTACGGGTTGATCGGCGGCCCGCTTCCGTACGGCCTCGGCTATTCGCTCGGGTTCGATGTCCTGCGCGAGAAGCTGCGCGCGATCGGCGTCGAAGCGACAACGCACGTGGAAGGCGTGCTCGTTCCGCATACCAACGTGGCCAACCTGGCGCGGCAGGCAGCCGCGGCGGCGCGCGCCGGCAGCAAGCTGGTCTTGCTGGGGCACTCCATGGGTGCCGACGCGGCCGCGAAGATTGCTTGCCGACTTCTCGACGAGAATCTTTCCATCGACCTGCTGATCGGATTCGATCCGACCCGTTTCGCTTGCCCGCCCATGCCGCACAACGTGCGGCGCGCGATCTGTTTCTATCAGCAGGAGTTCGGCGACTTTCTCGGGCGCGGACGCTTTTCGCCCACAGAAGGATTTTCCGGCGAATGCATCAACGAGCGCGTGCCGTTTGGGCACAAGGTCATGGACGATGCGCCGGCGCTGCACGACCGGGTCCTGTCCGAAGTGCGGAAGCTGCTCCCATAGTTTGTCATGGCCGGGCTTGTCAGCAAGCCGGTTGGACCCGGCTTGCAAATTCAACATTGCCCGAAGTCGGCAACAGCCGACTTCGGGTGCCATCCACGCCTTCAGACTTTGGCGGGCACAAGGCGTGGATCACCGGGACTCACGCCGGCTTGCCGCTCGCGCTCCACGCTCGCGGGCCAGCGTGGCCCGGTGATGACGAGTGAGAAAAAGTATCGGCGAGGAAACCCGCATGAAACTCGTCTGTTTCGGATTGCTGTTTGTTGTCTGCCAGCCGATCGAAGAACCAGGGCAAGTCACCGTCGCGGTCTGCCCAGTCACGGCTCCCTGGAGCTTGGACTATCAGAAACGTCTCGCTGCGGAGTTGCGGGCGCTGCCCGCGGGAAGCGCAATCGAGCTGGCTGTCTCCGAGGCGCTCAGCCTGCGTGATCAGGCGCGCGCATGTGCTGCCAAAGGTCGATGATCCGGTGCGCTCGACGAGGAACGAAACCACTAGCTTCGAATCTCGGCGCCGCACTTCTTCAGTTCGTCGATTTTTGCCTGATCGAATCCCGGCAGGCGACTGATGTCTTCCCATTTTTCGAATGGTCGGTTGGCAACGAGGGTTTGCGTCAACGCGGGATTGAGGACGGGTAGGCTGCCGATTACATCGGGCCTTGCCGTGTTGAGGTCGACCGTGCGGCGCTCCTGCACGACGACGGGCTCTCTCTCGTTCTTTCCCGTTCGATGTTCTTTGGGGGCGCCGGCAACCGCGGTCGAACCCATATGCGACGGCGGGTCGCTCGCTGGGAACGACTCGGCCGAGGCCTCGTCCACCTTATTGCGTTCCGGTTTGATACGATCTTGCTTCCGATTCATCGCCTTATTCCCTGTTCCTGGCAAAACGGCCTCAGCCAGCCGCCGGTTCCATTCGGCTGACAGGCACCCCCCGAACTGCCAAAATCCGGCCCGACTCGAACTGCATCCGGGCCGCCCATGCGTCTCCTCGTTGTCGAAGACGACCCCGACCTCAACCGTCAGATTTGCACGGCGCTGGCCGATGCAGGCTATGCCGTCGACAAGGCGTTCGACGGGGAGGAGGGGCACTTTCTCGGCGGGAGCGAGCCGTACGACGCGATCGTGCTGGATCTCGGCCTGCCGAAGATGGACGGCATCTCCGTGCTGGAGTCGTGGCGCCGCTCAGGCAAGGACACACCGGTCCTGATCCTCACCGCGCGCGATCGCTGGTCGGAGAAAGTGCAGGGTTTCGACGCCGGCGCTGATGACTACGTCGCGAAGCCCTTTCACATGGAAGAGGTGCTCGCGCGCATTCGCGCGCTGCTTCGCCGCGCCGCCGGCCACGCAACAAGCGAGCTCGTCTCCGGGCCCGTGCGTCTCGATACGCGAACGAGCCGAGTAACCGTGAGCGGAAACCCGATCCGGCTCACCTCGCACGAGTACCGGTTGCTCGCCTACCTCATGCATCACAACGGCCGTGTCGTATCGCGCACCGAACTCGTCGAACATCTCTACGACCAGGACTTCGACCGCGATTCCAATACGATCGAAGTATTCGTCGGCCGCTTGCGCAAGAAGCTCGGGATCGACGTGATCGAAACCATCCGCGGTCTCGGCTATCGCCTCAATCCTCCGACCGATGCGCGCTAGCTCGCTCGCCCGGCGGCTGTTTCTTACAGCCGTCGCGGTCACGGTAATCGTGCTCGCCGTCGCCGGGATCGCGCTCTCCTCGCTCTATCGGACGGCCGTCGAGCGTTCCTTCGACCGGCAGCTCAACATCTATCTCAAGGCCATCGTCGTCGACGTCGCGACCGCGCCGCCCGGAACCATTCCGGATCCCGCGACCGGCGAGCCATTGTTCGAGGCCCCAAAGTCCGGATGGTATTGGCAGATCGAGCGGCTGTTCGGCCAGCAGACCGAAACCAAGCGCTCCCCGTCATTGCCAGAGCCGGGGCTGCCAAGTCTCGACGAGCAGCGCATTCCGATCCGCCCTGACGGGTTCCGCGAAGGCTATCTGTTCGGGCCCGACAACCGGCGTTTACGTGTGATCGAGAACCTGATCGATCTCGGAGATGACGGCCAATACGTCGTGACGGTCGCCGGCGACGCCACCGAAATCGACGAGGAGGTTGGGGACTTCAACTACGCGCTGGTGCTGACACTCGCGGCCCTCGGGATCGTCTTCATTGCGACCGCGTGGTTTCAGGTTCGCTTCGGGCTACGACCACTCTCGCGCATTTCGCACGCGTTGCAGGCGATCCGAACCGGGCGCGCCGAGCGGCTCGTTGGCGAATTTCCCGAAGAAGTCGCCCCGCTGGCGCGCGAGGTCAATGCACTCATCGACACCAACCGCGACATTGTTGTCCGCGCGCGCACCCATGTCGGCAACCTTGCGCATGCATTGAAAACGCCGCTTTCCGTCTTGCTGAATGAAACGAGCGGTCGCGCGGATGCTGTCGCGGACAAAGTACGCGAACAGGTGGGCGTCATGCGCGACCAGGTTCAGCATCACCTGGAGCGGGCGCGCATCGCGGCACGGGTGGCTGTTCCGGGTACGGTGGTCCCCGTCAAACCCGTGGTCGAGGCCGTGCTGCGCACCATGGAAAAAATTCACCGCGAGCGGCCGCTGAGGTTCACGACCAGCTTCGCCAACGATGTGAAGTTCTACGGCGAGCAACAGGATCTCCAGGAGATGGTCGGCAACCTCGTCGACAATGCGGGGAAGTGGGCGAAGACGCACGTCGAGGTGTTGGTGTCGGCTGAGGAGGTCGGCAAGGGAGGCCGCAGCTTTTTCCGGATTGCCGTGGACGACGACGGCC
This sequence comes from uncultured Alphaproteobacteria bacterium, assembly GCA_963711595.1. Taxonomy (GTDB): domain Bacteria; phylum Pseudomonadota; class Alphaproteobacteria; order Rhizobiales; family Xanthobacteraceae; genus JAUSIF01. Next base: position 365,053 of record CAVQER010000001.1, on the reverse strand, counting down.
CAGGCCTGCCCCAGGAGGCGCGGACCGAAGTTCTCACCCAGCGCGGGCGCCGCCTCGACGAAAGCAAACCGGGTTCCGGACTCGGGATTTCCATCGTCTCCGACTTGGCACATCTCTATGAAGGCAGACTCGAGCTGAGCGAGGCGCGCCTCGGAGGGCTGCGTGCCGAGCTCGTTCTGCCGGCAGCGGAGGTCTAGTCCCGCAACCCACTTCCGCCTCATTTGCCTTCTTGTTGGAACCGGCCGGCATGTTTCTGCGTAGTGCCGGTTGTGCTTTAATTGAGAACAGCTCACTCGCGGGGGATTCAATGCAGCCGAGGATAGCGCGCAATACGGTAGCCGTCGGGCTTGCCGGCCTGATGCTCGCCAGTTGCGCGGGTGACCCGGGAGAAAAGACCGGTGCAGGCGTCGTGGGCGGCGCACTCGCGGGTGGCGCGATCGGAGCCCTTACAGGCGGCAGCGGCCGCAGTGTGGTCGCCGGCGCGATCATCGGTGGCCTGGTTGGCGGCATCATCGGCAACGCGCTCGACGAGGAAGACCGCCGCCGCGCTTATGCTGCCGAAATGCAGGCGCTCGAGTTCGGCGGACCCGGGGCGCCGGTGAGCTGGGAAGGCCAGCGCGGTGCACGCGGCACGATCGTGCCCGGTCCTTATCACGCGCGCGGATCCTATCAACGTTGCCGCGACTACAGTCACACCATCTACGTTCAGGGCCGCCCCGAGGTTGCTCGCGGGGTCGCCTGCCGTAACCCGGACGGGACCTGGACCAGGATCAGTTGACGACCGAAGGTCGTCATCCCGGCCAAGCCCGACCGCGAATGCGGGCGGGCGCGAGCGGGGATCGTGCCGACCGATAGCGGTCCCGGATTTCGCGCCTTTGCGGCGCTCGTCCGGGACGACGGAATAGCGCCCCGCCTCCGCAAGGAGGCGGGGCGCTTCGCATTTTCAGGCCCGCGTAACGCGACAACCCGCTGCTTTGCGGCGACGGCCCGTAGCGACTAGGACTGTCGCCGGAGACCCGATGCTGTTCTGGATGATCATGGCGGCAATGACCGGCGCCGCGGTGCTCGCGGTGCTGTGGCCACTTTCGCGCGGGCGCAAAGTCGCCTCGTCCGCGCGGGAGGCGGAGCTCGCCGTCTATCGCGATCAACTGGCCGAGATCGAACGCGATCGTGAGCGCGGCGTGCTCGCGGAAACCGAGGCCGAAGCTGCGCGAATAGAGGTGTCGCGAAAACTCCTCGCGGCGGACGCGGCCCGCGATCCGACGGCTGCGGCCGGTGCCAACGGTCGCAGGCGTAGCGCAGCGATATTGTCTCTCGCCGGCATCCCGATGCTCGCGCTCATCCTTTACGGTGCTCTAGGATCGCCGGAATTTCGGGAGAGTCGGATCGACGAGCGATCCCGCAAGGGCGTGGAGCTTGCCGCCATCGTTCGCTCGATCGAAGGCACGCTCGACAAGAATCCGGACGATGGTCGCGGTTGGGAAGTGCTGGTGCCGTATTATCTCAGCGTCGGTCGCAACGAGGATGCGCTGAAGGCGCAGCAGAACGCCCTCCGTCTGCTCGGCCCAACCGCAGAACGCGAGGCGACCCTTGGCGAAACTTTGGTCGCCGCGACCAGCGGAATTGTAACGCCTGAGGCCCGTGCCGCATTCGACCGAGCGGTCGGACTCAACGCGAACAACCCGAAGGCGCTCTTCTTTCTCGGCCTCGCGGCTTTGCAGTTGGAAAAACGCGAAGAGGCGCGGCTCAACTGGCAGCGTCTGCTGCAGGTCGCCTCACCCGACGATCGCTGGGTGACGTATGCGCGACATCAACTTGATCAGCTCGGAAAGGCGCAATGACCCGTCGCCAACGCCGACTGATCCTCATTGGCCTCGCGCTCGGAATTCTCGGCGTTGCCGCAGCGCTGGTTCTGTCCGCGCTCCGCGATACGATCGTTTTCTTTCACTCGCCAACCGAAATCGCTGAGAAGAGCATCCAGCCTGGCACGCGTATCCGCATCGGCGGATTGGTGAAGGAAGGAAGCGTTCGTCGCAATGGACTGGAAGCGCGGTTCGAAGTGACGGACGGCGCGCGCAGTCTGCCGGTCGTCTTTAGCGGCGTGCTCCCGGATCTGTTCCGCGAAGGGCAGGGCGTCGTTGCCGAAGGCGCGCTCGAATCGTCGCAACTCTTCCGCGCCGACACCGTGCTCGCCAAGCACGACGAAAATTACATGCCGCGAGAAGTAGTCGATGCCTTGAAGAAGCAAGGCATGTGGAAGCACGAGGAAAGAAAGTGAGGCGGCATGATCGCTGAGCTTTCTCACTACGCGCTCGTCCTCGCCTTCGCACTGGCGCTCCTGCAATCGACGATCCCCGTCTGGGGCGCAGCGAAGAATGACGCTACACTGATGGCAGTGGGAGAACCCGTCGCGCTGGTGAATCTGGCCTTCGTCGGCTTTGCATTCGCGGGATTGATTTCGCTTTACGTCGACTCGGATTTCTCCGTCGTCAACGTTTACGAGAACTCGCATTCCGCAAAGCCGCTGCTTTACAAGGTCACCGGCGTATGGGGAAACCACGAAGGCTCGATGCTGCTGTGGGTACTCGTCCTCGCCCTGTTCTCTGCATTGGTCGCACTGTTCGGCGGCAACCTCCCTGATCGCCTGCGCGCCAATGTTCTCGGCGTCGAAGGCCTGATCGCCGCGGCTTTCCTTCTCTTCATCCTGGCAACCTCAAATCCGTTCCTGCGGGTGGATCCAGTGCCCGTCGAGGGGCGCGACCTCAATCCGATTCTTCAGGATCTGGGTCTCGCAGTTCATCCTCCGCTTCTTTATCTCGGCTACGTTGGTTTTTCGGTCGCCTTCGCTTTCGCCGTCGCGGCCCTCATCGAGGGCAAAATCGACGCAGCATGGGCGCGCTGGGTGCGGCCGTGGACGCTTGCGGCGTGGATCTGTCTCACCCTCGGGATCGCGATGGGTTCGTACTGGGCCTACTACGAACTCGGGTGGGGCGGGTTCTGGTTCTGGGACCCCGTCGAGAACGCATCCGTTCTCCCGTGGCTTGCCGGAACGGCGCTGCTGCATTCCGCATTGGTCGTGGAAAAGCGTGACGCGCTCAAGGTCTGGACGGTGCTGCTTGCGATCCTTGCTTTTTCTCTGTCGCTTCTCGGAACGTTTCTCGTGCGCTCCGGCGTTCTCACGTCGGTGCATACGTTCGCAAGCGACCCTACACGTGGCGTCTTTATTCTCGCGATTCTCGCCTTCTTCATCGGGGGCTCGCTTGCCCTTTACGCATGGCGCGCGAGCGCCCTGAAGCCGGGCGGCCTGTTTGCGCCTGTGTCGCGCGAAGGCGCGCTCGTCCTGAACAACATGCTGCTTACCGCTGCAGCGACAACGGTATTGGTCGGAACGCTCTATCCGTTGACCCTGGAAGCGTTGACGGGCGAGAAGATTTCCGTGGGCGCGCCGTTTTTCAATCGCACCGTCGGACCGCTGCTACTCCTCCTGCTGTTCGTAATGCCGACCGGTCCGCTGCTCGCCTGGAAGCGAGGCGACGCACTCGGAGCAGCGCAGCGGCTTTCGGCCGCTGCCGCATTCGCCCTGATCGTCGCGGCGATCGCGCTCTACGTTGTCGACGGGGGACGTTTGCTGCCGTCGATTGCGCTGTTCGTCGCGTTGTTTGCGATCGCGGGAGCGGTTGTCGAACTGGGCGAACGTCTCGCGCTGTTTCGAGAGTCTTTCGCGCATTCCCTCGGCCGTGCGCGGGGATTGCCGCGCTCTGCCTACGGAAGCGTGCTTGCTCATGCCGGCATCGGCATCGCGCTGCTTGGCGTTGTCGCCGAGACAGGTTGGAGCGAGGAGAGGATCGTCAGTATCAGGCCGGCGGACAGGGTATCGATTGCGAATCTCGAACTGACATTTGCCGGACTGAGCGGTCGCAATGGCCCGAATTGGCGCGAAGTTTTCGCACGATTCGAGGTGCGGCGCGGCGGCGTATTGATCGGTGTTGCCGAACCCTCGAAGCGGGTTTACCAGGCACGCAACGTGCCGACGACCGAAGCCGGCATCGAAACCTTCGGTCTAAGCCAACTGTATATCAGCATCGGCGATCACGCCGCGGACCAGCGCACGTCCGTTCGCATCTATTGGAAGCCGCTTGTTCTTCTCATCTGGTTTGGGCCGGTGATCATGGCCATCGGCGGCATGCTGTCTCTATCCGATCGCAGACTGCGAATTGGTGTCCCACGCCGGGCAAGGCGCGTGATTGTCGCGCCTGCGGAGTAGGGTATGCGGACGCTCCTCGGCGCCCTCTTTGCTTTGTTGGTGAGTACGGTCGTACTCGCCGTCGAAGCTGACGAGATGCTGAAGAATCCGGCGCTGGAAGCGCGCGCTCGCGCTCTGTCCCAGACACTCCGCTGCATGGTGTGCCAGAACGAGTTGATCGATGAATTGCATGCGCCGCTCGCGCGCGACATCCGCGTCCTGGTGCGTGAAAGGATCGCGGCCGGCGATACCGATGCGGCGGTGCGCGATTTTCTGGTCGCTCGTTACGGTGAGTTTGTCCTGTTGGAGCCGCGCTTTCGGCCCGCCACAGTGCTTCTTTGGGGATTGCCGATTCTGGCTTTGCTGACCGCCATAGGGATCGCCGTGGCAGCGGTCATGCGTCGTCGCAATACCGTATCGGCTCCGCTGTCCATGGCGGAAAAGCGCCGGCTCGAAACGCTTCTCGACAAGAACAACAAGCCGTGAGGAACCCACACCTTACCAACTTGTAATGAGGCGGAGAGAGCGCCGTAAGGCACCCCCTCCTATATGTCCCCTCGAGCCTGTCACCCAGGCAATCGAATTTCCGAAGCGGAGAGGGACATGGACCAACTTGATTCAAAACCTAAGACCGAAGGCGTGCTGCGCCGCCGTCGCACGATGTTGATGGCAGGCGTGCTTGGCGTCGCCATTGCCGGCTTCGCCGCCGGACAAATTATTCCTCAGACATTCTCGCCCGCAATTGCTCAGATTACCACCGATCGTTCAGCGACGCAGATGTCGTTCGCGGACGTCGTTGAGCGGGTCAGCCCCGCGGTGGTCAGCGTTCGCGTCCGGCTCAGCGAGCCGCGCGTCGCGAGCAACGAGGGCGATCGAAGCAATCGCGGCGACCGTGGCGGTGAAGGCTTCAATCGCCGTGGCGAGAACGTCCCGCCGCAGGTCGAGGAATTCTTCAAGCGCTTCTTCGGCGATCGCATGCCTGACTTCCGTCAGGGACCGGGTCAAGGCCGTCGCGCGCAGGGTCAAGGGTCGGGCTTCTTCATTTCCGCCGACGGCTATGTCGTGACGAACAATCACGTGGTCGATAAGTCGAACGAGATCGAAGTCACGACCGTCGATGGCAAGACTTATCCCGCGAAGCTGATCGGAACGGACCCGCGCACTGACATCGCGCTCCTCAAGGTGGAGGGCAAGAACGACTTCCCATGGGTGAAGTTCGCCGGGAACGCGCCGCGCGTCGGCGATTGGGTTCTGGCCGTCGGTAATCCGTTCGGGCTCGGTGGAACCGTGACAGCGGGCATCGTGTCCGCGCGTGGCCGTGACATCGGCGCGAACGTGTACGACGACTTCCTTCAGATCGACGCCGCCGTGAACCGGGGCAACTCGGGCGGCCCGACGTTCAATCTCGCCGGCGAGGTGATCGGTGTGAACACGGCGATCGTCTCTCCGTCCGGTGGGAACGTCGGCATCGCGTTTGCGATCCCCGCCGAGAACGTCAGTCGCGTTGTTTCGGAACTCAAGGAAACCGGAACCGTCACTCGTGGTTATGTTGGTGTGCAGATCCAACCGATCACCAAAGAGATCGCTGAGGGTCTCGGCTTGAAGGAACCTGGCGGCGCACTGGTCGCCGAGGTTCAGGCCGATACCCCGGCTGCGAAAGCCGGCATCCGCTCGGGCGACGCAATTATCTCCGTTGATGGCGAGCGCCTGAAGGATGCCCGGGACCTTTCGCGTCGCGTTGCAGGCAAGCAGCCTGGATCCACGGTGAAATTGCAGATCAACCGTGACGGCAAGGAGCAGACGGTCAACGTCACGCTCGCCAAGTTGCCGGAACAAGCACAGGCTGCGGCGCCCGCGAAATCTAAGGAGCAGGCCGGAACCGAAGAACCGCGTCTAGGCTTGACCCTTGCGCCGGCGAACACTGTCGCCGGATCCGGCGCCGAGGGCGTCGTCGTCACGGAGGTCGATCCTGCCGGCCCGGCCGCCGAGCGCGGTATCGCGGCGGGTGACATCATTCTGCAGATCGCCGGCAAGAACGTCGCGTCGCCGGCTGATGTGCGCGACGCGATTGCCGCCGCGCGCAAGGACAACAAATCGGTCGTGCTGCTGCGGGTGAAGCGGGAGAACAACACTCGCTTCGTCACCCTGCCGGTCGCACGTACATGAGCTAGGGAGCCGGTGGCGGCCCCGTCGCCCCCTGCCGTCGCTGGTATCCCGGGGCGGGAGGTCTAACAGCCTCCCGCCCGAATTATGTCCGGGGTGCAAAACGCCCGCACGAATTGGAAACGCGTCGAACGTATAGGTCCCAGGGCCTGACATGCGCGATAGTGCTTCAGAGATTCCCGTTCGCGCGGAGCATCCCGCCATGCGCCTCCTCATTGTCGAGGACGACCGCGAAGCCGCGGACTACCTGCGCAAGGCGTTGCGTGAAGCCGGCCATGTCGCCGAGCTTGCCCGCGACGGCGAGGAGGGCCTCGCCGCGGCGCTTGACGGCGAATTCGACGTACTGGTCATCGACCGGATGCTGCCGAAGCGCGAAGGGCTATCGCTTATTTCCGAACTGCGCGCGCGGGGAAACACCACTCCTGTTCTCATTCTTTCCGCGCTCGGCCAGGTCGACGACCGGGTCACCGGACTACGCGCCGGCGGCGACGACTATCTCGCCAAGCCCTATGCCTTCTCCGAATTGCTCGCGCGCATCGAGGCACTCTCTCGCCGCACCACGCCGCAATCCGGCGAGACACTCTATCGCGTCGGCGATCTCGAGCTCGATCGTCTTTCGCACCGCGTTTCACGCGGCGGCAAGGAGATTCCCCTTCAGCCGCGCGAATTTCGCTTACTCGAATATCTGATGCGGCACGCAGGACAAGTCGTCACCCGTACGATGCTGCTCGAGAACGTCTGGGACTATCATTTCGACCCACAGACGAACGTGATCGACGTTCATGTCTCGCGCCTGCGCTCGAAGATTGATAAGGGCTTCGATCGCGCTCTGCTTCATACAGTGCGCGGCGCGGGATACATGATCCGTGACGGCGCTCGGTAAACTTGTCCGCACGACGGCATTCAAGATCGTTGCCGTTTACCTGATCGTATTTGCGATCTTCGCGGCGGCGACGATCGCCTACCTGGCACGCCATACTCAACAGCTTGTCGTCGAGCAGATTACCGACAACGTCGACACGGAGATGCGCGGACTGCAGGAGCAGTTCGTTGCCGGCGGTATCAATCGTCTTGTGGACGTGGTCGAGGCGCGCGCCCAGCAGCCGGGCTCCAATCTTTACCTGATCACAACCTTCGCGGGCGTCACCATCGTCGGCAACGTCGAAGTGCCGAACCGCACGCTCGATCGGCCGGGCTGGTCGGAAATCTCCTATCGTCGCGCGGAGGATCCCGACCGGGCGCACGAAAGCCGCGCGCTCATACGCGTGGCGGTCCTATCGGGCGGGTTCAGACTGCTCGTCGGCCGAGACTTCGAGGAGCGCGACCGGCTGCGCGAGATCCTCGCCCGACCCGCCCGCTGGGCAGTCGTGTTCCTCGTCGTCCTCGGCGTGGCCGGGGGTCTTTTTATTGCGCGTCGCGTGCTGAAACGCATCGACGCGATGACCGCGACCAGCGACCGCATCATGGCCGGCGACCTGTCAGGCCGGCTGCCGGTCGGCGGCTCGGGGGACGAATTCGATCGCCTCGGCAACAGCCTGAACACGATGCTCGAACGCATCGAAGGGCTGATGACGGGGGTCAAGCACGTTTCCGACAACATCGCACACGATCTCAAAACGCCGCTCACGCGCCTGCGCAATCAGGCCGAAGAGGCGCTGCGCAGCGCGAAGGACGAGTCCGACTATCGCGCCGCCTTGGAGCGAACGATCGAAGAGTCCGACGCACTGATCCGTACCTTTGAAGCGCTATTGATGATCTCGCGTGCCGAGGTGGGCGAGGCGAGAACGCACATGGTGGATTTCGACGCAACGGAGGTGGCGAAGGGGGTGGCAGAACTATACGAGCCACTTGCCGAGGAGAAGGGCATGGCTCTGTCCGTGAAGGCCGACCCTCCGCTGCGGATTCACGGCAATCGCGAACTGATCGGCCAGGCCCTCGCCAACCTGATAGACAACGCCATCAAGCATGGAGCGGCGGGAAGGAGCGGATCGGGGAAGATTGATATTTCGGCCAGCACCGAAGGCGGCCGGGCTCTCCTGTCCGTCGCCGACGGCGGTGTAGGCATCCCGAAGGCCGATCGCGCGCGCGTGCTGGAACGTTTCGTGCGTCTTGAAGAAAGTCGCTCGCGGCCCGGGGCAGGCCTCGGGCTGTCGCTGGCTGCGGCCGTAGCCCGCTTGCATGGGGGCGAACTCCTTCTCAATGACAACGCACCGGGGCTCCGGGTGACTCTCGCACTTCCGGCTCCGGCGCGTTAAGCAAGGCCGGATGGCACCTACCAAGAAGGCCGAGGCGGCGGTCGGTCTGGCGGCGCGCATTCGCGAAACGCCTTACCTGTCCGATGTCGCGGCAGCGCAGTCAAAGCTCACTGACCTGTTGAAGAGCGACCGCAAATCGGCCGCGCGTCTCGAACCGCTCATCCTGCCGAAGTCGAAGGCCCGCGCGCTGCTCGAAGGTGTGGCCGACGGCTCATCGTTCCTCTGGTCGATTGTGCAAGCCGATCCCGGAACCCTGGTGTCGCTCCTTGATACGCCGCCCGATTCGAGCCTGACCAAGATCGTTGAGGCGGGCGCCAAGGCGGCGCTCAGCGCGCGCAACGACGAGGCGCTGATGCAGGCGCTGCGCAGAATGCGGCGTGACACGGCGCTCCTGATTGCTCTCGCGGATATCGGTGGCGCGTGGAACTTCGCGGAGGTAACGCAGGCTTTGAGCAGGGTGGCGGACACCGCGATTTCGGCGGCCGTCGACTATTTGCTTCGACGGGCCCATGCGGCGCAGAAGATCAGAATTGCTGATCCCGATCGCCCGGGGAGGGGTTCCGGCTACTTTGCGCTTGGGATGGGCAAGCTCGGAGCCGGCGAGCTCAACTATTCTAGCGATATCGACCTCATCGTTCTCTACGACCGCGCCGCGCCACTCGAACGAGGGCTGGATCCATCCTCCTTTTTCGTTCGCATGACGCGCGATCTCGTGCGGCTGCTGCAGGACCGAACCGAGGACGGCTACGTCTATCGTGTCGATCTACGCCTGCGGCCCGATCCGGGATCGACGCAGGTTGCGGTCGCGACCGATGCCGCGATCGACTACTACGAGCGCGTCGGCCAGACCTGGGAACGTGCCGCGATGATCAAGGCCCGCGTCTCGGCGGGCGATGATGCGGCCGGCGAAGGCTATCTCAAGGAGCTTTCGCCCTTCGTTTGGCGCCGCTACCTCGACCACGCAGCGATCGCCGACATCCACGACATGAAGCGGCAGATGCACGCGTTCCGCGGACACGAGGAAATCGCCGTCGAAGGGCACAACGTCAAGCTCGGTCGCGGCGGCATTCGCGAGATCGAGTTCTTCGTACAGACGCAGCAACTGATCGCGGGCGGGCGCGCGGCGAACCTGCGCGGCCGGGAGACATTGGCGAGCCTCGACACGCTCGCTGAGGAGAAGTGGATCACCTCGGAAGCGCGCGATGAGTTGAAGGACGCTTACCTGTTCCTGCGTCGTGTCGAGCACAGGCTGCAGATGGTCGCCGACGAACAGACGCACACGTTGCCTGACGATCCAGCCGCGCTTGATCGGTTTGCAAAGTTCTTTGGCGAGCGCAACCGAGACGAGTTTGCTGCAAACCTGACGGCGCACCTGCGCCGGGTGCAGGCGCACTACGCGAGCCTGTTCGAGGACGCACCGCCGCTGGCAGCAATCGAAGGAAAATTCGAATTCTCGGCCCACGCCGACGACCGTGAAACGCTTGAAACACTGAAACGTCTCGGCTTCAAGGAACCGCTCGCGGCCAGTACTTTGGTGCGCGAGTGGCTCAAGGGCGAGCATCGATCGCTCCGGCCCGAGGCCGCGCGCGCCGACCTCGTCGCGATTCTTCCGACCTTCATCGTCGCGCTCGCGCGCACGGGTAACGCCGATAGTGCGTTGATCGCCGCCGACCGCTTCTTCGCGGCCTTACCGGGCGCCGTTCGGCTGCTCGCGGCACTTCGCACTCACCCCGATCTCGTGCAGCTACTCGCGACCATCCTCGGAACAGCGCCGAGACTGGGCGAGATCGTGGCGCAGTCCCCCTCGGCGCTTGACGGATTACTCGATCCCGCTTTCTTCGGCGCACCACCGGACGAGAAGCTCCTGACCGAGCGACTCAACTCCACGCTTACCCAGTCAACGAGCGAAGAGGAATTCCTGGACCTGACGCGACGGTTCGGGCGGGAGCAGCAGGTGCTGATCGGAGTTCGCCTCCTGTCAGGCACGATTTCCGCCAACCGCGCAGGGGAGTTGTATGCGCGGCTTGCCGGGGTGCTCATCCGAAGTGTCCACCGCCACGTTGAGGAGCGCTTCGCAACCACGCACGGGACGGTGCCGGGAGCGGCGTCGGCCGTGCTTGCGCTGGGAAAGCTGGGCGGAAACGAAATGACCGCGGGCTCCGACCTCGATCTGATCCTGCTCTACGACTACGACCTCGAACGCCCGGAATCCGACGGGGGGCGCCCGCTCCACGCGACGCAATACTATTCTCGTCTGACACAACGTTTGATCAGCGCTCTAACGACCCCGACCAACGCCGGCAAACTCTACGACGTCGATTTGCGGCTTCGGCCGTCCGGGCGAGCCGGACCGGTGGCTACTTCGCTGGAAAGCTTCGCGATCTACCAGCGCGACCAGGCCTGGACCTGGGAGCACATGGCGCTTACCCGCGCTCGGGTGATTTCCGCTCCCCCGGTCCTCGGCACGCGTGTCGAGAAGGAAATTCAGGCAGCGCTTTGCACGGAACGCGATCAGATGACGGTCGCGCGCGATGTGCTGGAAATGCGCCGTGCGATCGCGGAAGAGAAAGGCGACAAGGATCCTTGGGACATCAAGTACGTCGAGGGAGGCCTCGTCGATCTCGAGTTCATCGCCCAGTACCTGCAGCTCGTCCATGCGCACGAGAAGCCGGCCATCCTCGAGACGCATACGGGCCGCGTGCTGGAAAGCGCAGTGGCGCTGGGCCTGGTCGGTCGCGCCGACGGAGAAACATTGCGCGCCGCTTTCACGCTGTATCACGACGTGACGCAGGTCCTGCGTCTTTGCCTCCCGCGGAAACTCGAACCGGCAAAGGGCGGACCCGGACTCCTTGCGCTGCTCGCGCGTGCGGGCGAGTTGCCGGATTTTCCGCGCCTCGAGGCCTACGTGATCGATACGCAGCGCAAGGTGCGGAAGATTTTCGAGAAGATCATCGGTGGGGCGGTAAATCCCTGACCGAACAGACGACGGCGTCAGGCCGCCGCCTCTCGCGAGATGACCGCCGGACCGGCGAGCGGGACACGCAAGATCACCGTCGTGCCGACACTCTCGATCGACCGAATGCGCATCTGACCCCCGTGCAATTCGATCAGCGACTTTGCGATGGCGAGCCCGAGTCCCGAGCCTGTGTGACTCTTGCTGATGTGACTCTCCACCTGTTCGAACGGACGGCCGAGTCTCTGCAGTGCCGCTCGGGAAATGCCGATCCCTGAATCCTCGATCAGAATCATCGCGTGACCGCACGAAGCCTTGGCCCGCACCGCTACGCGACCGCCAACTTCCGTGAATTTGATGGAATTTGCCAACAGGTTCAGCAGAACCTGCTTAAACGCCCGCCGGTCGCCGCGCATGGACAGCCCGGGCGAGACGTCGGAAATCACCTCGAGTTGCTTTTCATCGGCCTTGATCGACATGACCCGCATCGCTTCCGAGACGATCGAGTTGAGATGAAGTTGCTCGATGTCGAGCCGCAGGCGGCCCGCTTCGATTTTCGACATGTCGAGGATGTCGTTGATGACGTCGAGGAGGTATCGGCCGCTGTCCTGAATGTCGCGGCAATACTCGTGATACTTCTCCGCCCCTAGCTCGCCGAACATCCCGGATTCCATGATTTCGGAGAATCCGATGATCGCGTTCAGCGGCGTGCGCAGCTCGTGGCTCATGTTCGCGAGGAATCCGGACTTGGCCCGGTTGGCGTCTTCGGCGCGGTTCTTCTCCTCGGAGTACTTCTGGGCAAGCTCGGCAAGCTGCTGCGCCTGCGATTCCAGGGTCTGCTGGGAGCGGCGCAGGTCGGCGATCGTCGCCATGAGGCGTTTTTCGCTGTCCATCAACCGCTCTTCGTGACGCTTGAGCGGCGTGATGTCGGTGCCGACCGAGACAAAGCCGCCGTCATTGGTTCGTCGCTCGCTGATCTTGAGCCAGCGTCCGTCGGCGGTGCGCGCTTCGAATGAGCGCGAACCTTCTTCTATTTTTTCTTCGGACTTGATCGGCGACACGATCAGCGGCGGGCGGCCGATCGTCTCCACGTCTTCATGCGGAGTGCCGGAGCGGATGGCGGTATCGGGAAGTCCGTACAATTGCTGGAACTTCGAATTGCACAGGACGAGCCGATCGGCGGCGTCCCACAGCACGAAACTCTCGGAGATGCTTTCCACGGCGTCGCGCAGCCGCATGTCGGCGGTAGCAGTTCGCTCGGCGTATTTCTTCTCTTCGTTGATATCGACGGCTATTCCGATCACATGCGTGCTGCCGTCATGAGTTCGTGAGCTCGGCCCGTGCGCGCAACCACACCCATTCACCCCCTGAGTGGCGCATGCGGAACGCCCGATCGATCGTGCCGTCTGCTGTCTCGGCGAGCTGAGCGGCAATGTCGTAGAGGCTGCCATCTTCGGGGTGCACCAGCGCGTCGACCTCGCCGAAGGAGAGCAACTCTTCGCGCGGGGGGAAGCCGACGATTTCAAACATGGAATCCGACCAATAGATTCGGCCTCGCGCCAAATCCCAGTCCCACAACCCGCACCGGCCGCGATTGAGAGCGGTGTCCATGCGTTCGCGCACCCGCTCGTAGATTTCGTCTGCTTCGCGTGCCCGCGCCGCCTGCCAATGAAAAGCAAATCCGAGGATCAGCAGCACGAAGCCGGTGGTCGTGACCAAGGTGATAGTGATTGCGGAATCGGCACGCCAGCGTTCGAGAGCGCTCGCCTTTGGTTGGAACGCGGCGATCTGCCCCAGTCCATTGGGCAGCTGATTGATCGCGGCCAGCGATTCCGTGCCATCCGCGAGGGCGAGCTGGAACGGATCCGCGCTGCTAAGGCTCATGCCTGCGTGGGCCTGGCCGACAAGATCTGCGAGCCGCTGGTCTCGGGGCAGTCGGGAGGCGGGCGCCGCCGCGATCACACGGCCGCCGGCGTCGGAGACATAGAAACGGCGGTCGACACGAACCGCACGCCGCGGGAGGGCCTCCATGAGCGCGGTTTGAACTTGTCCAGGGGTGGCGTCTTTCTCGATCCGGCGCGCGAGATGCTCGCCGGCCGCGCCTGCAAGCAGCGCCAGCTCATTCTCGGCGTCGGCGAGTTCCTGCCGCCGGTGGTCGAGAATCTGTACCGTGGCTCCGACCGCAACCGCCGCCAGGAACGCGACAATCAGGATTGGAACCGCGCGCCGCAGCAACGGCTCGGCCTCGGTCAGGCGCAGATAGGCGGGACGGCTGAGGCTGCGGGCTAGTCCGCGCGCCTGAACGCGAATCGTCGCGTTGGCAGCGGGGGCATGCCCCATCGCTGGCCTCCTCTAGAGTCCCAAAAACATTCCCCGGAGGGATGTGCCGCATCTCTCCGAATCACCCTCATAAGAATTGAAGTCGTGGTGATTTGTCCAGAGTTTGCGCGTGAATTGAGTGAACTTTTTTGGAACCAGGCGATCCGATGGCGCGGCGCTCGCGGCAATAATCCGTCGTGCGTCCATGCGAGAAATTGAATCGGTTTCCGAGCGGATCAACTTAATGCAGCGTCCCCGCTCGATTTTTCCTCGGCGCACGCGTCAGCTTGTGAACGGCCCGGCGATCGAAGTTGGCCGCTGCTTCGTTGGCGCCTTGGCGGATCGATGTGGTGAGGCCGCAGATGGACTTAATGATGTGCGCACGTCAGGCCGGGCCGCCGATTTTGTTCGGCGCCGCGCTGTCGTAACGCTCGCGTAACCACGCACGATCAGACACGCGTAACCACACGCCGCAAAAGATACCTCCCGGCGAGACGGCGATTAACCCGCCTTAATCGGGACTGCGTAGCGTGCGCTCATCGACAACAGGGGAGGGAATGTCGATGAGGACTATCTACGCTCTCGCCTTCATTTGCGCGTCGTTTCAGGCTTCCGCGTTCGACTTGGGGACGTCGGCCTGCGACCTCGATGCACTGAACGCTGCGACCACGATCGACTCCTACGATTACGTAGGGACGGTCATTCAGCCTGCGATCCCGAGCGAAGACGAGTTGATGGACGGTACCGTCGACTACGGCTCGCTCGAGAATACGTGGGGCACCGACGCGACCGGCTCGATTCCGGAAGTCGACTATAGCGACCGTCTGGACGAAACGATCGACGATCAGTTCTTCGCCTACTGACGCAACTCAGGTGACGTCCCATTCGGTACTGGGCCCCTTCGGGGGCCCTTCTTCTTTTTTAGTGCGCGACGGCATCGGCGAAAGTCCACCGCTGGATTGTTCCTAATCCTCGAACTCAACGTACCCCGCCTTGAATCTTTGCGGTGCTGCCGGCGGTGCGGCCGGCTCCCGCCCGCTCTCCCTAGCGACGGTACGCCAGAAGCCCCTCATTTTCGCTTGGGGCTTTGTCGCGGCGACGAACGGGCCAGTTCTTAAGGATGCTTGCCGGGTCGACGGCGGCCCGGCCCAGCAAGTCGCACGGCGCGTGCCATCGATGCGCGATAGCGGCCGCCTCTATCCCCCAACCGCAGGACGAATTGGTACGCGCGTCTGTCTATGTTTCGCCATCGACAATGTCTGATTGTGCCTGCCGCAGCGAGGTTGTGGACCATGCAATACGGAGGGAGGGCCCTGCTGGAACGACATCCAATCTTCCAGACGAGGGACGCAGAAGAGCTAGGTACGTTCCTGCATCAACAGGAATTCAGTTTACAGATCGCCCCGCAAGCGGCCAGCGAGGTCGACGTGCGATACAACGGGATCTCCTTGCCCGGGATTTTTCTCGGTCACTTCCAGTACGGAATGTCGGCGGGAATCAAGGCAGCTCCCAGCCGCGACGACTATTGGCTGCTCCTGCCGCTCCGAGGAAGCACCCAGCTGATCAACGGGCGCGACAGCATTGTCTGCGATACCAACCGCGCGGCCCTCGCGTCGCCCACTCGGGACGACTACTACCATGTGCAATCGCAAGCCGACAGCGCCGGCATTCGGCTCGTCGTCAGCAAGAATTTTCTGGCGGAGAAACTCGTCGCGTTGCTCGGACGTCCGATGAACGGTCCGTTGGAGTTTACGCAACAACTGGATCTTACGTCCGGATACGGCCGCACGCTCGCCGGCTACCTGCTTTCAGCAGCAACGGATCTCGATCATCCGCATTCCGCATTGCTCAGCCCGCACACGATGGCGGACTTTGAGCAATTCATCGTCAATGGTTTGCTGCTTGCCCAGCCCCACAATTACAGCAATGCCCTGCAGCGCGTGGAGCGTACGGTTGCGCCCCGCGACGTGAAGCGTGCGATGGATTTCGTACACTCACGCTTGAGCTCCCCGCTCACAATCTCGGATATCGCCCGGGCCGCCGAAGTGCCGGGTCGCACACTGTTCAAGCATTTCAAGGACTATCAGGGCATTTCGCCGATGCGTTACGTCCGAAACGCACGCTTACAGCAGGTGCGCGACGCCCTGTCGCGCGCGGAGGCGGAGGCGAGCGTGACGGAGATCGCATCGCGGTGGGGTTTCACGCACCTCGGGCGTTTCTCCGTCGACTACCGCAAGCGATTTGGCGAGAGTTCCTTCAGAGACGCTGAAGCGTCGCCGCGCGCGCCGCCCCCGCTAGAGCACCTCGCGAAAAGTGTCATTGGCCCGCAGGTTCTGCGTGACCGATCGCGCGATGCACGTCGTCACGTTCCTCGCGTAGACGCCGCTCCAAATCGTCTACGGCGCGGTGGATGGCGTCCACGGTCAGCGTCGGTTCTGCACGGCAGTGAAAGTTCACGACGAGGCCTTGTGGTGTCTCGCGCACACGCACGTCGTGCACGTCGCGGAGGAGACCGTCGGGTCGCACCAAGGCGTTCAGCGTCGCCGCGACATCGGATTGTGTGGTCTCCGGTGCATCACGGCCGGCCGCGTCGTCGCTTTGCAGCGGCTCGATATGGGTCTCGACCTCCACCTCATCGGAGAATTCCTCGGCAATCGCTGCCTCCAAGGCATCCGCGATTTCGTGCGCGCTTCCGAGCGGCAGACGTCCATCCACTTCAAGATCCAGGCTGACCGCCAGCTTATCCTGTAGGCGATGAACCGTGACGTGGTGCACGGCCAGCGCCCGATTTCGCGCGATCACCATGACCCGTTCCATGACCGTCTCGTCGTCGAGGGCCCGGGGGGTGGTGATGACGGTAACCTCCGCGTTCGCCATGTCGGCGCGGATTGCACGGGCGATTTCTTTTTCTACTTGTGACACCCGGTCAAGGGGCAGTGTCCGGCTCACCCCGACTGCGATCTCGACGAACAGGCTGGCACCCGCCGGCCGCACGCGCACCCGGTCGACGCTCACCACGCCCTTCACCTTCCGCGTGGCCGCGTTGATACGTTCCGCCGCGCCGGCCGGTGCGGTATCGGTGAGCGTATCGATCGTGCGCCGCCCGAGACGCCAACCCGCGATGCAAATGAACACTGCCACAACGAGCGCCGCTGCAGAGTCGGCCCATTGCAGCCCTGCCGCAACGCCGCCCAATCCAATCAGCACCGAAAGCGACGACCACATGTCGGAGCCAAAATGCAGCGCGTCCGCCTCGAGCGCCTGGCTCGAGGTCTCGCTGGCCACGCGATAGAGCAGCCGTGCTCGGAAGAAATCCACGACGATCGATGCGCCGACAACGCCGAAGGCCCAATAAGTAGCCTCGACCGGGTGCGTGCTGCCGACGAGTAACCGGCTCACCGCCTCCCACATCACGTACAGCGCAAGGCCGAAAAGCAGGGCAGTCGCCGCGAGTGCCGCGACGCTCTCCACCTTGCCGTGACCGTAGTGGTGCTCGGCATCCGCCGGCATGCCGGCGACGCGCACAGCAAAGTAGGTGATGATCGTCGCAACGAGATCGATCAGCGAATGCGCTGCTTCGGAAAGTACCGCGAGCGAGCCGGAGAACAGGCCGACGATTCCCTTCGCAACGGTGAGGCCGGCGGAGATCGCGATTGAGCTGAGCGCAACGCGTTCTTTGACGTCTTGCATAAAATCGAGAGCCTTCGGTATGGACCGGCAAGTTGGCGCGACCGGAAGCAAAGGTCGAGAGGGGGTCAAGCGAAAACGCCACTCAATCGCAAATGCAGGATCAAGCCTGCATTCGCCGCTATGCCTCCGATGTGGCCGCATCGGTCTTCGGCGTCAGACTGTCACTGCTTGATGGTCGTTCATACTGACGGATGAGGCGGAGGCGGGGTGCGCCTCATCGGTACCGCAGTTCCGCGTTAGCGGTTGTCTGTCGGCTTGCACTCGTAGAAAACCGGCCCCCGATTTGTCGCGGCACCTTCGACACACGCGCGAGGGTCGGTCACTGCTCCCGCCACGCTGAAGTCGTACGGTTGATCATTGAGGATCAGCACGTAACGCCCAGCCGGCAGAACGAAGTCCGGATTGTCCGGGCGGATCAGGATCATCTCCTGGTTATCGGGGACAGGTAGGACGCGGAAATCGAAACCTGCGGTGTGTATGAGCCATGTCTCGACTTCCGGCCGGACCGTCACGAGCGTTCCACCCGGACCGAATCGCATGGTGCTCGCGATCGTCGAGGCAAATCGGATCGGCACTGTGATCGGCGCGCTGCTTGCGAGGTCGCGCTGATAAACGGTGAACTCCACGCGTCCGTCGGGAAAAACGCTGCGGCTCGGCGCCGTGATTTGCCGGAGGTTGGGCTTTCTGGGATCGACAGCGTCGGTCTGAACTTTCTCGAGGTTGATCAGGCGGTCATTGTAGATCGCGTATACGCCATAGACCTTCGGTTGTGGGACGTCCGGCACTAACGCGGCGGTGCTCTTCGCGGCTGGGAGGAAAGGCACAGTGGGTGCGAACAGCGCCTCCGGGCCGCTTGGTGCATCCGCGAAGGGGGAGGTCGTGCGGGTGAGTTCCGGAAGTCTGCCGGACCATAGGACGTAACCTGCGAGCCCGATCGCACCAATGATGACTAGCCGGAAGAGGCTGTCGAACCAGGAGATTGCCCGGCGCGCGGTGGACTTCCGCTCGCTCGCCAGCAACTGAATCAGCGCTGCGGTTTCCGGCGTAAGGGTGAGTTGGCCTTTGTCCGAGGGCGGATGATAGGCGTCGGGAAGGTCGTGATCTCGTCCGTAGCGGCTTGGCTGGGTAGGCGGCAGCACGACCAGGTCGCGTCGGTCGGACGCGCGGCGCGACGGCTGACGAATGACATCGAAATCGGCCTCAGTCGGTGCTTCCGAAGCCTCGTCCTTCGGCGGATTCGGCTCTCGCCTGACGTTCACGCGGCGCCCCCCGTACGGCCTCGCTCGCCCATTTTGTGCGTGGGCTTCCACCAACGCAATCGCCCTCTCCAGCGCGCGCAACTGGTCCTCGATCTGCGCCGAGGTCAACGCCTGATCATGCGCAAATGCCTTGTTCTTCAGTGCATAGCGCGCAAGATCATACACGAGCCGCCGCGATTGATTGGGATCACCGCGGAGCAAATCGATCTTCCGCTGCAACAGCGAATAGTAGTCCGTCATTACGCCTACATGCCCAGACGGCGCGGCAGACCATCCTGATCGAACTTTACCGGATGCGGATAACTCCGCGACAATTATTCCGGTCGACCGCCCGACGATGAAATTCGACGAGGGGTGGTGAAATCTCGTTTCGGAACAGGTCATAGGCGGCTGCGCCGTTCCGGCCTTGAATTGACTGAGAATCCCGGGCAACACAAGGGTCTCGGACCCATAACCGAAGCGATTGTCGTGAGACCGTTAGTAACTGCCGCATTTCGTTTCTCCGTCGCGCCGATGATGGATTGGACCGATCCGCATTGCCGGTTCTTCCATCGCCTCATGTCGCGTCGCGCGCGGCTCTATACGGAGATGCTGACGACGGGCGCCGTCATCCACGGCGATCGGACGCGCCTTCTCGCGTTCGACGCCGCGGAGCACCCGGTAGCGTTGCAGCTGGGCGGCTCAGAGCCGGCTGCGCTCGCGACAGCTGCGAGAATCGGCGCCGATATGGGCTACGACGAAATCAACCTCAACGTCGGCTGCCCGTCCGATCGCGTTCAGGAAGGTCGCTTCGGCGCGTGCCTGATGGCGGAACCGGGCCGCGTCGCCGACGGCGTCGCCGCGATGAAGGCCGCGGTTGCCGTGCCCGTGACCGTGAAGTGCCGGCTCGGCATCGACGAGCAGGACACGGAGGAGGCGCTCGACCAATTCGTGGACCAGGTCATCGCGGCAGGTGCTGACGCGTTGATCGTTCACGCGCGCAAGGCGTGGCTCAAGGGTCTTTCTCCGCGCGAGAACCGTGACGTGCCGCCGCTGGATCACGCTCGCGTGCATCGCCTGAAGTTGCGGCTTGGCAATTTCCCGGTTGTTATCAATGGCGGCATTCACTCGCTTGACGATGCCGAGGCGCATCTCGCGCATGTTGATGGTGTGATGCTTGGCCGCGGCGCGTACGAGCACCCGTCGATCCTGCTAGATGTGGACCCGCGCCTGTTCGGCGTGAACGCGCCGGTCGCCGATGCGCGTGCGGCGGTGGAAGCGCTGTTTCCGTACATCGAACGCGAACTAGCCAAAGGCGTTCGTCTGCACGACATCACGCGCCATCTGCTGGGCCTGTTCCGCGGCGTTCCTGGCGCACGGCTGTTCCGTCGGCATCTTGCGACGGAAGCGGTCAAGCCTGGCGCAGGCATGGCAGTGCTGCGCCATGCGCTCGCGCTCGTGATGGACAGTCGCACAGAATTCGCTCAAACCGCTGCCTGACCTACCGGACCGGGGCTCGGCATGCTGTTCGGCATTCCTGTCGGCGAACTCATCCTGCTTGCTATTGCCATTCTCGCCGCGGGGATCGTCTCGGGCTTGCTCGCCGGGCTGTTCGGTATTGGCGGTTCGACAGTCGTCATTCCAGTTCTCTACGAAGTCTTTCGCTTCCTTGAAGTGCCCGACAGTGTCCGAATGCAACTGAGCATCGGCACAGCGCTCGCCGTAACCGTCCCAACGACGGTCCGAGCCTATTTCGCGCATCGCGCCAAGGGTGCGGTTCTCGATGATGCGTTGCGCATCTGGGCGATGCCGGCTGCGGTCGGTGTCGTGGCCGGCAGCTACATTGCCTATGTCGCGCCGGCAGCCGTGTTCAAGACCGCGTTCATTCTGTTCGCCGTGTTCATGTCGCTCCGCTTCCTGCTCGGCCGCGAAAGTTGGCGCGTCGGTGACGCACTGCCTGGAAAGCCGACGATGATCGCCGCCGGCATTTCTTTCGGCTTTCTCGCGACGCTCGTGGGTATTGCCGGTGGTTCTCTCTCAACGCTTTTTCTCACGCTCTATGGCGTGCCGTTCCACCTGGCAGTGGCGACGTCGTCGGGTCTCGGCGTTTTCATCGGCATCCCGGCGAGCATCGGCTACATGATCGCGGGCTGGCCGCATCAGGCGCTGATGCCGCTGCTCTCCATCGGGTTCGTGTCGATCCTGGGCTTCCTGCTGATCGCGCCGGCGGGCGTGCTTGCGGCGCCGTACGGAGCGCGTCTCGCGCACAAACTTTCCAAGCGAAAACTCGAAATCGCGTTCGGACTGTTCCTGCTTCTCGTAGCCGTCCGGTTTGCGGCCTCGCTCGTGCTCACCTAGGTTCGATTGGCCTCTTGCCGTATGGCGGCTACTTCGCCCGCAAGATAAGGCGGCCGCCGGTGATCTCGAACGAGCGCAGGCGATTGAGGAAGCTCATGCCGAGGAGACTCGTGCGGAGATCGCCCGGCGCGGAAACGAGCGCAGGCACCCGTCGCTCGACGATGCCGCCGACCGCGATCTGATCGATGACGATGGCGGCCGCGCGCGTACGGCCGCTCGCCGTTTCGATCGGCACATCGTACTTCAGCAGATCGAGCGGTAGGTTCGCTGCCTTCGCTGCCTCTTGCGTCAGCACGACGCTTGAGGCGCCGGTATCGACCAGCATCGTGACGGGCTGGCCGTTGAGTTCGACTTGCACGGTGAAATCGCCGCCACGCGCGCGTGCGACCTGTACGGTTGCACCCGTGCCGCTCGATACGGTGACTGGACGCGATATCAGCAACTCAGAAAGCAATCGCTCGGAGATCGCCTCAAGTTCGTACCGATAGCTGTAGCCGAGCGCGAGCACGAGCGCGATCATCGCCCAGAAAAGTGTGGCGCGGATCATCTCACCGATGCGGCTGTGATAGAAAAAGTAGCCGAACCCGGTGATCAATACGAGCAGCGCCGCAAAGTAGGCGAGGCTTGCGAATTGCTCGAGTTCGAGCCCGGCAATCGTTCCCTGCTGATGGCGCAACGCAAGCGCAATCACCGTAAGGCCGAGGGCGGCGATCACGATCCACAGAAGGCGATCCGAACTCACGGGCTGCCTCTTGCTCATGGAGTCCCGGAAAACGCAACGACCGCTATCAGGAACGCGATTTCGCCGATGAGCTCCGCGGTGCCGGTGAACAGACGTCCACCCTCGGTTTCCGCGCGGGGAACGAAGGCAGTGACGAGCGCTGCGGCGCCGATCGCGGCGGCAATACCGGCGATGGTCGCGCCGACCCCGAAGCCAGGCAGAACGGTGACGATGCCGATGCCAAGTCCAATAGCCACCAGCCATTGCAGCGCGGATTGATCGCTTTGCAGTGGCAACTCCCCCGTAGCGCCGGAACGGATGAGCGCGAACGAAGTCGCCGCAGCCCGAGATACCGCACCCGCGCCGACCAGCGCGAAGGCTGTCGCGACGGCTGCCTTGGCCGTCAGCGATTCGAGTGCACCGACTCGGACGAGCACGGCGAGCAAGACGGCCAGCACGCCGTAGATGGTTATGCGTGCTGCGAGCAGGACTTCCGTATGGCCATGATGCCGGAACCTGTCGGCAAGACCTCCAAGGGTCCCGTGGTGCTCGTGTACTCCGTTGGGCGCGCCGGACATGCGCTCCGCAAGTGCGGCGAGCGCGAGCTCGGGCCGCGCGTGGGTCGATGCGACAAGGGTAAGCGTCGCGGCGGCCGCAGCGACGAATGGCGACGCGCCGAGTGAGGCAAAGATCGCGAGGACAAGCCCCGCGACGGCACCGATCAAGGCGCCCGCGATCGGTACCGCCTGTGCCGTCCGAAGTGGATCGGCGGGGGTAGCGGCTTCACTTTCGCCCGGCAGGATGGGCAGCGGCAGGTGTGTGTAGAAGCGCAGCCAGGCAACCGTTTCATAGACGAGCGGCGGCATCGTCGCGTCCTCGGTGGAGGGTGTGGCGTCGGGCCAACTCATTCGGCCACCTTGAAATTATCGCCCGCCGCCTCCGACGGCAAAGCGTACTGCATGCGGTTTTCTCTACTGCGCTGAGGCTTGGCTGACCGGCCGGTTCGCCTGTCTTCGTGGTTCCGCCGACGGTTGTAGCGGTGCTGCGTCCTCGATCGGGGGCATCGCGGCCATGACGCGCGACGCGGGGAAGGTCACGATCACCTCGGTGCCCTCGCGCAGCTTGGATCGCAAGGTGAATGTTCCGCCATGGAGGTCGATCAGTCCCTTCACGATCGGTAGACCCAGCCCGGCACCTTGCTCGGCGACCTTGATGGAATTGCTCCCCTGGCCAAACGAGGAGAGCACGATCGGAATTTCCTCTTCCGGGATGCCCGAGCCGTTGTCACGAACGCTCAGATACTGACCGCCCGAGGCGGTCCAACCGACCTTAACCCAGAGCGCGCCGCCCTGTTGGGTGAACTTGATCGCATTGGAAAGGAGATTGAGGCAGATCTGCCGCACCGCGCGCTCGTCGGCCCAAAGCTTCGGGAGATTCGGCTCGAACAACTGGGTCAGCGTGATGTCTCGGTTCGTGGCGCGGAGCTTCATCAGGTACAGGCAATCCTCGGCGATCGCCTGGAGACGCACCGGTTCCTCATTCAACTCGTAACGGCCGGCCTCGATGCGGGAGAGATCGAGAACCTCGTTGATGAGATGGAGGAGGTGCTCGCCGGACGAATGGATGTCGCCGGCATACTCTTTATATGTGGGCACTGAGTGCGGGCCGAGAATTTCGCTCTTCATCACTTCCGAGAAGCCGAGCACCGCATTGAGGGGCGTGCGCAATTCGTGGCTCATCTGCGCTAGGAAGCGCGACTTCGCAAGATTGGCTGCTTCGGCGCGACGCGCGGCTTCGTCGGATTTTGCTTTCGCCTGTTCGAGTTCGCCGACGAGCGTGCCGAACTGGGCGCGTGCCTCGAGAGCAGAGACGGACGATAGATACAAACGCTTCGCCACGAGAATAAAGTACACTTCGACGCCAACCGTCATGGCGGCTAGTACGAGGTCTTGCGGCTGGCCGCGGAGAAAGTAGTGCGCAGTGACAACACTGGCGACCGGCAGCGTCGCGGCATAGACGGCGCTCGGCACGCTGGCAGCCAGCATCGAAAATATCGCGACGACGAGCAGCATCGCGAACAGCGAGAAGTCGCCGGCTCCATGCAGACCCAGATCGACCAGCACATTGATGTTCAGCACCCACGAAGTCCCGAACAAGAGATCGAGCAGCGTGAAAAGCGTACGGTAACGCCGCTGCATCACCGGATTCGGAGGCGTCGTGAGAAAGCGGCGGCACGCGGCAACCGTGAGCGAATGAATGGTGAGCGCGAGCAGGGTCCAGACCATCGCGGCATAGCCGCCGGTCCACAAACTCGAAGAGATGCCAATCAGGGCGATCAGCAGAAACAGCGGGAGCGATGCGGCGATGCGATGTTCCGCGTACACACGCAGCAGCTCGTGATCGAGAGCGGGCCTGAGTCCGTTCGTCGACGTCAGCACGTCGCGTGCGTCACGGACGCTGCGGTTCAAACGCAGGCGCCGCTCGTGCGCCGCACGAGCTGCGTCCGCCGCATATTCGTCGCCCCGGGCGTCTTGCCCCGTCATCGCCTGTCGCTCGGTTGAAGCCGCAGAAACGATCGCCAGAGAATGGTTAATGGCCGGCTCAGTTTCTTGGTTAAGGAAAGCTTGATCCCAGCGAAAGCCGCGGTTTCCCGGACCCGTTGCTTGCCCATCGCCGGCGCCCATGATGGACTAAGCAGGGGGAGGTGCGCCGAATGGAATTGATTGACGGGGGCCGTGCGCCCAATCCGCGCCGTGTCCGCATCTTCCTCGCGGAGAAGAGAATCGACGTCCCGAAGCGGCAGGTCGATTTCCCCAACTTCGAGCAGCAAAGCGACGCGTTCACCGCGATCAACCCGATGCAGCGCGTTCCCGTGCTGATCCTCGATGACGGCACGCCGATCGCTGAATCGATGGCGATCTGCCGCTATTTCGATGCCTTGCACCCTGAGCCGAACCTGCTCGGCCGCAACGCGCGCGAGATTGCGACGATCGAAATGTGGAATTGTCGCGCTGAACTGCATTTTTATGGTCCGGTCTCCTCGGCGTTTCGTCACCTCAGCCCTGCAATGGCGAGGAGCGAGAGGCCGCAGATCGCGGAATGGGGTGAGGCGAACAAGGCGAAAGCGCTCGCCTTTCTCGCCGTCCTTGATCGCGAGCTGGCAAGCCGTCAGTACATTGCAGGCGATCGATTTACGGTCGCCGACATCACCGCGGGTGTAACCGCCGATTTCATGCGCGCGCCGAAGATCGAGATGCCCGCCGACATGAAGAACATTCACCGCTGGCACGCCGAGGTGACGGCGCGGCCAAGCTTTTCGGCATGAGCCCGCCCATGGATTTCAAGACCATCCGCTACTCCGTCAACGGCGCGGTCGCCACGCTCTCGCTGGCCCGGCCGGAACGGCTGAACGCGCTTAACGCCACGGTGCACGCGGAGATCCGTGACGCGCTCTCTGCGGTCGAAAATAATTCCGCCCTGCGCTGCCTCGTCATCACGGGCGAGGGCAGAGCGTTCTGTTCCGGCCAGGATTTGAGCGAGCGTATTGTAACCGACGACAAGCCGATCGATACCGGCGCCTCGCTCGATCGCGACTACAATCCGCTCGTACGCCGTCTCGTGGGTTTTCCAATTCCGACGATCGCCGCGGTCAATGGCCCTGCGGTCGGTGCCGGCGCCAATCTTGCGCTCGCTTGCGACATTCTTCTGTTCGCTCGTTCCTCCTATCTGCAGGAGGCATTCGCACGGATCGGTCTCGTGCCGGACGCGGGCGGCACGTGGTTATTGCCGCGACTCGTCGGATTGAAGCGGGCGATCGCGATGTCGCTGACGGCCGAGCAAATTCCCGCTGAAGAGTGCCAGCGCCTCGGCATTGCCTGGAAAGTCTTCGAAGACGCAACCTTCCGCGACGACGTGGCGAAGTCCGCCGCCATGCTGGCCATGGGCCCGACGCTCGCATACCGCCTCATGAAGCGTGCCTTGAACGCGAGTTACGAAAACGATTTGGATGCTCAGCTCGATCTCGAACGCGATTGCCAACGAGAAGCGGGCCGCTCCCAGGATTTTCGCGAGGGCATAAAGGCGTTCCACGAGAAGCGCTTTCCGCGCTTCGAGGGGAAGTGACAGCCGGTTGAACCTCGCTGAATGCGCTATACGTAATAGGACATGGGAGAGCACATGGCCGTCACCGCCGACGACGTTCGCGCGCGCCTGCAGACCATACCGGCGCCCGGCGGCGGCGACCTCGTCGCTTCCGGAAAGCTGTCCGACATCGTTGTCACAAGTGGAAAGGTTTTTCTCTCGATCACCGTCGACGCGGCTGCGGTGAAGGCTTGGGAGCCAGTTCGCAAAGCCGCCGAAGACGCCGTACGCGCGATACCTGGAATCTCTTCAGTGTTGATCGCACTCACGGCCGAGAGGAGCGGTGGTCAGGCGCAGACCGCGCCGCCGCGGCCTGCCCCGCAGGGACCAGGCGCAGCGCGAACCGTCCCGGGCGTGCCGGGAATCGATGCCGTGATCGCGGTTGCCTCCGGCAAGGGCGGCGTCGGCAAATCGACAACCGCCGTCAACTTGGCGCTCGGTTTGCGTGATCTTGGAATGACGGTCGGCATCCTGGACGCCGACATTTACGGCCCGTCGATGCCACGCTTGCTCGCCATCAAGGGTCGGCCGGAAATGCTGGGCGGCCGAATGCTTCGGCCGATGGAAAGCTACGGCATGAAAGCGATGTCGATCGGCTTCCTCATCGAGGAAGAGACGCCGATGATCTGGCGCGGGCCGATGGTGATGTCGGCGATCACGCAGATGCTGCGTGAGGTGGATTGGGGCAAGTTGGATGTGCTCGTCGTGGACATGCCCCCGGGCACCGGCGATGCCCAGCTCACGCTCGCCCAGCAGGTACCGCTCGCGGGCGCGGTCATCGTCTCAACCCCGCAGGATCTTGCGTTGATCGATGCGCGTCGAGGCATTGCCATGTTCCGCAAGGTCGACGTGCCGGTCCTCGGCGTCGTCGAAAATATGAGCTACTTCCTCTGCCCGCATTGCGGGGAGCGGACCGAAATCTTCACCCACGGTGGTGCACGGAAGGAAGCGGAACGCCTCGGTGTGCCGTTCCTGGGCGAGGTCCCGCTTGTCGTGGAGATCCGCGAGACATCCGACGCGGGCCTGCCGATCGTCGCGACCAGACCCGACAGCCCGCACGCCAAGATCTATCGCGACATTGCCGCGCGCGTCCGTGCTGGCCTCGACAAGAAACAGGGTGGCCGTGCCGCACCGAAGATTGTGATCGAGGGCTAGGGGGCCCCTACGTCGACGCTCGTTGGTAAGTCGCGGAAGAACTTCGACTTTCGTCAGCCGGTTGCAAATTCGGGACAAAGCGACGCGAGCGGGGCCATTCCCCCGCTGACGCCGGGCGGCCTGCCGTGCTAACGCCATATTCAGACGAGGCCGGCCTCGCCGGTCTCCGTATTTGTGGAGGGAGGAAATCAATGAAGCGTCGTCAATTCTTGAAGGTGGCCGGGGCTGGACTCGCTACCTCGACCGTCGCAGCGCCTGCGATTGCCCAGTCGATGCCGGAGATCAAATGGCGTCTCACGTCGAGCTTCCCGAAGTCGCTCGACACGCTCTATGGCGCGGCCGCAGAGTTTTCCAAGGCTGTAGCCGAAGCGACCGACAACAAATTTCAGATTCAGGTCTTCGCCGCAGGCGAAATCGTTCCCGGCCTGCAGGCGGCCGACGCGGTTTCTAACGGCACGGTCGAGATGTGCCACACCGCGTCATACTATTACTTCGGCAAGGACCCGACCTTTGCGTTCGGCACCTCCATCCCGTTCGGGATGAACAAGCGCATGGTTGACGCCTGGAATTATTTTGGTGGCGGAATCGATCTGCAAAACGAATTTTACAAGAAGTTCAACATCATTGGGTTTCCCGCAGGCAACACCGGCGCACAGATGGGCGGCTGGTTCCGCAAGGAGATCAAGACCGTCGACGATCTCAAGGGCCTAAAGATGCGCATCGGCGGTTTCGCCGGTCGCACCATGGCGAAGCTCGGAGTCGTGCCGCAACAGCTCGCGGGCGGCGACATCTATCCGGCATTGGAGAAGGGTACGCTCGACGCGTGCGAGTGGGTCGGTCCGTACGACGATGAGAAGCTCGGGTTCCACAAGGTCGCGCCGCACTACTATTATCCCGGCTGGTGGGAAGGCGGCCCGATGCTGCACAACTTCATCAACATCGCGAAGTGGAATGAGCTGCCGAAGAGCTATCAGTCGATCGTCCAGTCGGCGTCCTCCGTCGCCAACGGCTGGATGATGGCGAAGTACGACGCGCAGAACCCGGCCGCGCTGAAGCGGTTGGTCGCGGGCGGTGCGAAATTGGCCCCGTTCTCGCAGCCGATCATGGATGCCTGTTACAAGGCAGCCAACGAAGTCTACGAGGAGACCACGAAGGCCAATGCGGACTTCAAGAAGGTGTATGACTCTTACTCCGCATTCCGGAGCGACCAGTACCTCTGGTGGCAGGTCTCTGAATACACTTTCGACACCTACATGATCCGCGCTCGCGCACGCAGCTGAGCGCCGGCGTTTTGCTGCGAATGGACCCCGGAGCCGCGAGGCTCCGGGGTTGTTTTTTGCCCAGAAACTGGACAGTCGGCACCGATTCCGCCGCTACTTCGGGCGGCCGCGCGCCCTCGCGTGCGTTGCGCGAACACAGGCCCCAAGATAACGTATTGAGCCAAGAACAAGCCTAGTTCTATAGGCGCGACGAAGTCGGGAGGAATGACGAAGTCGGGAGGAATCATGTCTATGCTCAAAAGGATCATTTTTTCGTTGGTTGCTGGCGTCGCTGCGCTCGGCCTTGTCGTTCCGGCAAGCGCGCAACAGCCCGCGGTGAAAAATCTTAAGATGCAATCCACCTGGCCTGCCAGCTTGACGCTGCAGGAGAACTTCAAACTCTTTGCCGAGCGCGTGGAAAAGCTGACCGGAGGGACGGTGAAAATCGAGGCGCTGGCCGCTGGTCAAATTGTCCCGGCGTTCGAAATCCTGGACGCCACCCATAAGAAGGTCATCGATGGTGGCCACGGCGTTGCCTACTACTGGGTCGGCAAGAACAAGGCGGCGACGCTGTTTGCGGCGACAGCAGCCGGTCCTTTCGGCATGGACCACATGGACTTCCTCGGCTGGATGTACGAGGGCGGCGGCATGGAGCTGTATTGGGAGTTCTATCGCGATGTCCTCAAGCTTGACGTCGTGGCGTTCCCGGTCGGTGGATCGAGCCCGCAGGCGTTTGGCTGGTTCAAACGACCGATCAAGGACCTTGAGGACTTCAAGGGCATGAAGTGCCGGCAGACGGGCATCGTCGCCGAGATCTTTCAGCGCATGGGCATGCAGACCGTGAACCTGCCGGGCGGCGAAATCATTCCGTCGGCCCAGCGCGGTGTCATCGACTGCGCCGAGTGGGTTGGTGGCGTCGAGGATCTTCGCCTCGGCCTACCTCAAGTGTGGAAGTATCACTACACCCCGGGCATGCACGAGAGCAATTCGATGCTCGAGCTCATCATCAACTCCGACGTATGGAAAAGCTTCACGCCACAAGAGCAAGAAGCGGTGCGAGCAGCGACGATGGATACATTCGTCCGCTGGGGCGTGAAATGGCAGAGGCAGAACGCCGACGCGATCGAGGAAATGGCAACGAAGCACGGCGTGCAGCTCTTGCGCACTCCGCCCGACGTTCTGGTCGCCTTCCTCAAGGCGTGGGACGATATCGCCGCGGAAGAATCGGCCAAAAATCCATTCTTCAAGAAGGTGTACGATTCGCAGCGTGCGTATGCGGCGAAGGTCGTGCCGGCCAAGCGCTTCATGTTCCCGCCCTACTCATTCGCCGCCAACTACTACTGGCCTGAGAAGACGAGATAGGCGGCCAGGCTCGGCAACGATCAAGCGGCAGTCGTGAACCGGGGCAACAGCTGCCCCGGTTCCTGACTTCGCGGAGGGGATCGGAATGCGGGCAATTTCTTCCCCCCGACTTCTCGCGGTCACCGGCTGGATCGATTGGTTCACCGACCAGTTTGGCCTCTGCGTTGCTTGGCTGAACATACCGCTCGTACTGGCGGTGAGTTACGAAGTGGTCGCGCGCTATTTCTTTCGAGCGCCGACGATCTGGTCCTACGACGTGGCGTACATGCTGTACGGCACGATCTTCATGCTCGGCGCCGCCTATGCGTTGCACAAAGGCGCACATATCCGCACCGATTTCTTTTTCGAACACTGGTCGACGCGCACCAGAGGTGTCATCAATTCTTCGGCCTATCTGATTTTCTTTTTTCCGTCGCTGATCGTTTTCCTGTTCGTAAGTTTGGACGAGGGGTTGTACGCATTTCGCATCGGCGAGACGTCCGAGCAGACGCCATGGCGGCCGATCCTTTGGCCCTTCAAGATGGTTGTGCCGCTTACTTGTCTCCTGCTGCTCATTCAGGGCATCTCGGAAACCATCAAGAGTCTGCATGCCGCCTCCACCGGCATCGTGCTCGAGCACAAAGAAAAGATCGAGGTGTAGGCCGTGGGCGGGGATGCAGCGCTCGGTATGTTCATGCTGGTCGTTCTGATCGGCGTGATCTTTGTCGGCTTTCCGATCAGCTTCACCATGCTTTTCCTGGCGTTGGCGTTTGGCTATTTCGGCCTTGGCCAGACCGTTTTCAGTCTGGCCTATTTCCAGACCATCGGCCTGATGAAGGAAGAACTTCTGGCGGCGGTGCCACTCTTCATCTTGATGGGATTCATCACCGAGCAAGCGGGTTTGATGGAGCGTCTATTCCGCGCGTTTCGCGATCTCCTCGCGCCGATTCGCGGCTCGTTGTTCGCGGTGGTCATTCTGACCTCGACGGTGTTCGCCATGGCGACCGGCATCGTCGGAGCCGCGGTGACCGTGCTCGGCATCATGGCGAGCCCGATGATGATCAAGTCCGGCTACGACGCCAAGCTATCCGCCGGCGCGATCACCGCGGGTGGCACGCTCGGCATCCTGATCCCTCCCTCGGTGATGCTGATCGTAATGGGACCGGTGCTTGGAGTTTCGGTGGGCGAACTCTATTCCGCCGCCTTTGGGCCGGGGTTTCTCCTGGCCGGCCTTTATCTCGTCTACCTGCTCGGCCGTTCGTTCATCAATCCGAAGCTCGGACCGCCCGTTCCTCTAGAGGAGCGCACGCACAGCGCCGGCAAGATCGTCTGGGAGGTGATCGTCGGCGTTGTTCCCCTTGCCGCTCTGATCACCGCCGCCCTTGGTTCGATCATCGCAGGTTTGGCCACGCCAACGGAAGCGGCGGCGGTGGGTGCGCTCGGCGCGCTTTTCCTCGCCGCTGCCTATGGTCGGCTGACCTATGCCGGCCTCAAGCAGGCGGTGCTTTCGACCACTGCGACGTCGAGCATGGTGCTTCTGCTCGCCGTTACGTCGAATATCTTCGGAGCAGTCTTCTCTCGGCTTGGCGCGGCAAACTGGCTGACCGAAACCATGCTGGCGTTGCAGGTGTCGCCGGTGACGATGTTGATCATCGTGCTCGTGCTGATCTTTCTGCTCGGATGGCCGTTCGAATGGCCGGCGATCATCCTCGTGTTTCTGCCGATCTTCTATCCCGTCGTTGCTGCGCTCCAACCAGCGCTGGCCGAATCGCTCGGCATCTCGCAGGACTTTGTCATGGTTTGGTTCGGGGCGGTCGTCGCCGTGACGTTGCAAACCGCGTACTTATCGCCGCCGGTGGCGATGTCAGCATACTATTTGAAGCAGGTGGTGAAGGCGTGGTCCCTAGCCACGATCTACAAGGGCATGCTCGAATTCATGACCTTGCAGTGCATTGCCATCGCGCTGGTCGTGGGCTTCCCCTCGATAGCTGTGTGGTTCCCCGACTACCTCCGTCGTGAGTCGGCCGCGGTAAAGGTGGAGAAGATCGACGACAGCAAGTATCGGCTGGAGGACGATCCGTTCGAAGGCATGAAGGATCGGCCCCGGACCAAAAACTGATCGTCGCCAGTCTGGTTGCGATCACTTGATCTGCGGCGGTCCGAAGTCTGGTGGAGGCAAGTCGTCCGGCATCTGAATCTCGATCTTGACCTTTTCCGGATCGACCCCGGTGCCGGTGCCTTTGTAGTGCATCACCATCGATGGAAACGCGATCACCAGAATGACCATGATGACCTGGATCACCACGAACGGCACTGCGCCCCAGTAGATCTGCCCGGTAGTGACCGGATCCATCCGCTTTCCCGTGATGCGGTCGAGGTAGGGCTCTCTCGCGGCCACGGAGCGCAAGTAGAATAGCGCAAAGCCGAACGGCGGGTGCATGAACGACGTTTGCATGTTGACGCCGAGAATGACGCCAAACCAGATCAGATCGATGCCGAGGCGGTCGGCGGCCGGTGCGAGCAGGGGCACCACGATAAAGGCGATCTCGAAGAAATCGAGAAAGAAGGCGAGAACGAACACGAACGCGTTGACGAAAAACAGGAAACCCAACTCGCCGCCCGGAAGCGACACGAGCATCTCTTCCACCCAGCGGTGGCCGTCGACCCCGTAGAAGGTCAACGAGAAAGTCCGTGCGCCGATCAGGATGAATACGACGAATGCGGACAGTTTAGCGGTCGCCTCGGTCGCCTGCCGCACCATGTCAAATTTCAGACGGCCCTTGATGGCCGCGAGGATCAGAGCGCCGGTCGCACCCATCGCGCCGCCTTCGGTTGGCGTCGCGACCCCTATGAAGATCGTCCCGAGTACGAGAAAGATCAGCGCCAGTGGCGGCACCAGCACGAAGATCGTCTGTTCGGCGATGCGCGACAGCAGGTTGAGCCGCAGAAGCCGGTTCGCCACCGCGATAACGAATGCGACCGCGATGCCGATCGAAAGCATCAAAACCACGAAGTCGGCGCCCGCACTTACCTCGGTTCTTTGCATCGTGAAATAGGCGATGATCCCCGCGATGACGGTTACGACGAGGAGCGACAGCCGCCGCACCTTGCCGTCGGCGTCCATCAAGCTTTGCGCCTCGGGCGGGAGGCCCGGCGCCGCGTTCGGAAACAACATCGCGACACCGAATACGTAGGCCGCGTACATCGCCGCCAGCACGAGCCCGGGAATGAATGCGCCGGCGTACATGTCGCCGACCGAGCGCCCGAGCTGATCGGCCATGACGATGAGGACGAGCGACGGCGGGATGATCTGCGCAAGTGTGCCCGACGCAGCGATCACGCCGCTTGCGAGCCGGCGGTCGTAGCCGTAGCGCAGCATGATCGGCAGCGATATCAGGCCCATGGCGATGACCGAGGCCGCCACGACGCCAGTCGTGGCGGCAAGCAGCGCGCCAACGAAGATCACTGCGTAAGCAAGGCCGCCGCGCACGGTGCCAAATAGTTGGCCGACCGTGTCGAGCAGATCCTCGGCCATGCCGCTTCGTTCCAGCACCAGCCCCATGAACGTGAAGAACGGGACCGCGAGCAGGATGTCGTTGCTCATCACACTTCCGTACAGGCGCTCGGGCAGTGCTTGCAGGAAGTCCTGATGAAACAGGCCGAGTTCGATGCCGATCAGGCCGAAAATGAGTCCGTTCGCCGCCAGTGCGAACGCGACCGGGTAGCCCAGCAGCAGAAACACAACAAGCGACGCGAACATGATCGGCGCCATGTTGTGGATGAGGAAAGCAGTCATGGCTGGCCCTACAGCGTCCGACTAAGGATTCTTCAGAGCTTTGATCAGCTCTTGCGCTTCTGCTTCGGCGAAGCTTCCGCTTCCCGCGTAGGGATCGGGAATAAGCCCGCGCATGACGGCGATGCGCTTGATCAGCTCGGAAACTCCCTGAAAGAACAAAAACGTGAACGCGACCGGGACAAGCAATTTGATCGGCCAGACCAGCAGGCCGCCGGCGTTCGAGGAGATTTCATTGACGCGCCAGGACGCGCGGAAAAACGGCCAGCCGGTAACGATCATCACCAGCGTGAACGGCAGCAAGAAGAACAGATGGCCGAACACATCGATCCAGTTGCGCAACCGCTTCGGAAAAACATTGTTCACGATGTCGATGCGGATGTGCTCATTCGCCATTAGTGTCCATGATGCGCACATCAGAAAGACGATGGAGAACAGGTACCATTGCAACTCGAGCCAGGCGTTCGAGCTGGTATCGAATACTTTGCGGACAGTAGCGTTGGCAGCCGAAACCAGGACGGCCGCGACAACCAGCCACGCGACCCACTTACCGATCCGGTAGTTGACCGCGTCAATGGCCCGGCTCAGCGCAAGCAGACCACCCAAGTCACTCTCCCCAACGCGCGGCCTGCGCCGCGCTTTTCCGCTCAGACGGAATATTGTCGCTTTGCGATCGCCCGATCACATTAGCTGAACGGTCTAGGCGATCAAACCCCAGGGGCGGGTCGGTCCGCTACGCCGGGGGCGGCTTTCCCGCAGCGAAACTGACGAAAAGCGCGGCAAACGCCGTTACCGCCATGATGACGATCATCGGCCAGGCTGTATCGGTGAGAACGTGTCCGACGACGTAGGACGAAATCGCACCGGCACCGAGATGAATCGCCCCAGAGAGCCCCGAAGCCGCGCCCGCAAGGTCGGGCCGCACGGAAAGTGCATTGGCGGAGGCACCCGGCAAGGTCATTCCGCTTCCGATCCAGCCCGGAATGGTTGCAACGAATAGTACCGCGATCTCCCCGGGCAGGGCGGCGTAACCAATGGCGACTAACACAAGTCCGATGAGCGGAAGTACGGTTCCCACCCGCACAAGCATGTTCGAACCGATCCGCTCTCCCAGTCTCCCCGCTATGTAATTTCCGAGCATGAAAGCGATGGACGCGATCACCCACCACACGCCGAAAACCGCCGGGCTCGTTCCCTGCAACTCGATTGCCACATACGGCACGCCGGCGAGGAATGTGAAGAATGTCGCGGAGGTAAGGCCGAGCGTCAGCGAGTGCGCGATGAACGCCCGGCTCCTCAACAACACCGCGTACTCGCCGGCAATCGAGATACGCTCTGCCTTGTCGGATTCACGCCGCGTTTCGGTCAGGTCGATCAGCGCGAAGATCAGGGCGGCCAAGCCGATCAGCCCACAAAAGGCGAAGATGCTCGCGTAGCCGAAATGCTGCGACAGCCATCCGCCGACCAGCGGCGACAGCATTGGAACGATCACCATCGCCATGGTGATGTAGCCGAGCTTGCTCGCGGATGCATCGCGCCCATGCAGATCGCGGACCACTGCGCGCGAAATTACGAAGCCCGTGACGCCGCCAACCGCCTGCACGATACGCCCGACCACGAGTATCGGGACCGAGGTTGCGACGAAGCATATCGCGGAGCCTGCCAGGAAAACGACGACGCCGGCCAGCGCCACCGGCCTGCGTCCGAGTTGATCCGATATCGGTCCGAGCGCGATCTGCGAAACTGCCGACGCGACGAGAAACAGCGCAAGCGTGAGCTGCACTGTGCCGTAATCGGTTGCGAGCGTCCGCGCGAGCTCGGGCAATGCCGGCTGCAATATGTTGAGCGCAAGCGGATTGAGCGTCGTGATCGCGACCAGCACGGCCAGCGACGGGGGCTTCGGCGGCATGGGGGATTCCGAAAGACCGCCCGTTCTATTCCGGCGGTTGCGTAGCCGCAACCGCGCTTGCGGTCGCACCGCGCCGCTGGCTGGTTTCCCAATGCAGCATGTAAACGCCTGCGGCGACGATGATTCCCATCCCGAAGAACGAAATCACGTCCGGGATCTCGCCAAATAGAACGATCCCAAAGATGACCGCAAACACGACGAGCGAATAACGAAATGGGCTGATCGCAGAGACGTCGGTGCCGCGGAAAGCCATCACCATGAGAATGAAGGCAAACACGAGGAATGCCGCCGACCCGACTGTAACAAGGAAAGGAAACAGAGCCGGCATCGTCCATGGCTCGGCGGCGATTCCGGCAAGCCCGATCGGCACGGCGACAAGTGCTGTCGCAAAAGTGACGACTGGGCGTCGGGATGTGCGCCGGAATCTTTCGCGTGAGCAAGTCGCGACACAACACGAATAGCGCAGCAAGGAGCGCGATCAAGGATGCCTGGTCGAACGAGCCGGTGCCCGGTTTCATGACGAGCAACATACCGAGGAATCCGGCGGTGACCGCCATCCAGCTGCGCCAACCCGGCCGCTCTCCGAGCAGTCCGACGCCGACGATCGTCATCATGAACGGCTGCGCGAGGAGGATAGCCGTGAGGTCGGCGATCGGCATCAGCTTCAACGCGTAGATGATGAGCACGCCGGTGAACCCCTCGATGAACGCGCGCAACATCAGATATGGGTTGGTGATACGAGAGATACTCCCGCTCTCTCCGCGCACGGCGATGATGATGTAGGCGAACAGCAACGTGAACGCCGCGCGGATCGCGACGATTTCCGACACCGGCAGGTATATGGCCGCGAGTTTTGTCAGCGCGTCATTGGCGGAAAAACACCCGCACGCGCCGATCATGGCAAGGATGCCGCGATAGTTCGCCGAGTGACTTGCCATTGCTAATGCTTCCGCCGTGCGCGCTGACTCCAGAGCACGAGCGCACCCGCGCTTATGATGATCATCGTGCCGACGATCGATCGTTCGCTTGGGAACTCGCCGAACATGAAGAAGCCGGTGAGAATTGCCACGAACAGGTACCAGTAACGGAACGGCGCAACCACCGAAAGATCGCTGCCGCGATACGCCTCGAATGTGCAGCTGACTCCGACGTAGAAAAGCGCGGACGCGAGCGCGATGATCGCCCACTCTTGCGCGTCCGGCCACCGCCACGTCGCGACTGGGGTAACCCAGGAGAAGAAGATTGCGAGGACGGCACCCGCAATCAGCGAGAACAGCGAGGTGGACAAGAGTACGGCTCGGTTGGAGACGGCCGCTCCGCCCTTGCCGATCGTGCGCGAGATCACCTCACGCAACACCTGAAAGGCCGACGCTGCCATGGGCAGAAGCGCAACCAACTGAATGACGCCGCCGCCGGGATCGACGAAGAGCCAGGCTCCGGCAAGGGCGATCAAACTTGCCGCGAGAAGCAGCCAGCTGAAGCGTTCCTTGAAGTGCCCGAAGCCGACCAGGGCGACGAACACCGGTGCAATCATGTAGATCGCCGTAACGTCTCCCTGGTGCATGAAGGCGAGTGCGACGATCAGGAATGGGCCAATCCAGGACTCGGCGAAACCTCTCAACATCACATCCGGCCGCGCGAGAGCGCGTAGCGAACGCAATTCGCCACGCGTCGCGATGACCGCGAGTACGATGCCGCCGCTGATGATCGCGCGCAGCGTTACGATTTCCGCCACCGGCAGCGTCGCAACGACGTACTTGTTGCAGGCATCGTTGATCGCGAGGCAGGTGGTCGCGACCAACAGGTAGCGGATGCCGCGGAAGTTCGCGGTAGCGTCGGGCATCATCGAATCCGAGATGTACGACAGACGAACGCCGCCGGGCGGCGGCGCGATTCAATCTAGCCGAAATCCGGAAGCCGCGCTCCGCTCCGCGGTTCGCGACTCAGCCGCCGGTGGTGCTCATGTGTCGCGAGAGGGCAGGGCGGTGTGTGCGGCGATCGATGACGAAATCGTGCCCCTTCGGCTTGCGAACGATGGCTTCATCGATCGCGGCCTGCAGGAGATTATCGGCTTCGGACGCACGCAACGGTGTGCGCAGATCCGCGGCGTCTTCCTGGCCGAGGCACATATAGAGAGTGCCGGTGCAGGTTACGCGCACGCGGTTGCAGCCTTCGCAGAAATTGTGGGTAAGGGGCGTGATGAACCCGAGCCGTCCACCTGTCTCCCGTACGCGAACGTAACGTGCCGGTCCGCCGGTGCGGTAATCGATGTCTTCCAGCGTGTAATGCGCGCCAAGTCGCGCACGCACGAGTGACAGCGGCAGATATTGATCGACGCGCTCGCTACCGACTTCGCCGAGCGGCATCACCTCGATCAGGGAAAGGTCCATGCCCCTTCGGTGCGCCCAATTCATCAGAGAGGGAATCTCATCCTCGTTCTCGCCCTTCAGCGCCACCGCATTGATCTTCACGTGCAGGCCGGCGGCCTGCGCCGCATCGATTCCCGCGAGCACCTTGGACAGATCGCCCCAACGCGTGATCGCGGCAAACTTCTTCGGATCAAGGGTGTCGAGCGAAACATTGATGCGCTTGACGCCGCATTCGGCGAGTTCGCTCGCAAAGCGGGCAAGTTGCGAACCGTTCGTCGTGAGTGTGAGCTCGTCCAACGCGCCGGATGCGAGATGCCGTGACAGCGAACGGAACAGAACCATGATGTCGCGACGGACGAGCGGTTCGCCGCCCGTAAGCCGCAACTTTTTCACGCCGCGGGTGACGAAGGCCGAGCACAGACGGTCGAGTTCTTCGAGCGTGAGCAGGTCCCGCTTCGGCAGGAACGTCATGTGCTCGGACATGCAGTAGAAGCAGCGGAAGTCGCAGCGGTCCGTTACGGAAACGCGCAAATAGGTGATCGAGCGGCCGAACGTGTCGACGAGGGGCCTTGCGTCTTGCGCGGTTTCGGCGAGCGCGATTGCGTCCGACATCAAATAGGTACTTCCTGCAGCGCCTCGCGGCGCGCCCAGCCTGTTGAAGCCCATAGTGAAACACACAGATGGTGCCGTAAAGCCGACACCGCAAGCTTGCGCCAAGGCCTGCGGGCGCTAGTTTCCCGGTATGGCAGAAGGTTCAAAAGGCCGCTCTTGGCCGACCGAACTGCGACTCGCCAAGGATCGCAGGTCGTTGACGATTTCGTTCGAGGACGGAACGTCCTTTGTGCTCCCCGCGGAATACCTGCGGGTTGAGAGCCCGAGCGCCGAAGTACAAGGCCACAATCCGGATGAGCGCAAAACCGTCGCCGGTAAGCGCGAGGTCGGGATCACGGAAGTCAACCCGATCGGCAACTACGCGGTGCGGCTCGTCTTCGACGACATGCACTCGACCGGGATCTACTCATGGGACTATCTCCACCAGCTCGGTCGTGAGCACGACACCCGCTGGGCGCGCTATCTCGACGAGCTGGAAATGAAGAAGCTCTCGCGCGATCCCGTGGTAAGAAAATAAATTGTCATCGCCGGGCTTGTCCCGGCGTTCTCGCTTAGGAATGCGAGGCCCCGCAAATTGAATCGGGATGGCCGGGTCAAGCCCGGCCATGACATGCTGCTGCATGTCAGTTCAGCAGCACGTGGACCGTCGTTCCGACCTTCACCCGCTCGTAAAGATCGATCACGTCGTCATTCGTCATGCGAAAGCAGCCTGACGAAACCGCTTCGCCAATCGTCTCCGGTTCGTTCGAGCCGTGAATGCGATAGAGCGTGGAGCCGAGATAGATGGCGCGCGCGCCGAGCGGGTTGTCGGGACCGCCCTTCATGTAGCGCGGCAGGTTGGGCTGGCGCTTGAGCATCTGCTCGGGCGGTACCCAGTCCGGCCATTCGCGCTTGCCAGTCACCCTGTGCATGCCGCCCCAGCGGAAGCCGTCGCGGCCGACCCCGATCCCGTATTTGAGCGCGCTCGTTTCGTTCAGCACATAGTAGAGGCGCCGCTCTGCCGTGTTGACGATGATCGAACCGGGTTCGTATTTGCGGCCATCGAAGGAGACCGTCGACCGCGCAATCGGACTGCCGAGAAATCCGCTTCGGCCAATGGGCCCGATCGAACGGCCGGTCTCGCGATCGATCATTTCGTATTGTTGTGCGTGTGCGTCGGACAAAAGCGCAAGCATGCCGAGAATGATCGGCAACCAGAGTTTCCCCATCGAGACCGCCCCCAAATCTTGCAGCACAATTGGCCCCGCCCCCCAGCGGGCAGGCGTGCGTTGCGACCCTTCCCCGAGGGGTCGTGCGCGCGCTTACAATTGGCATCTTACCTAGCTGGTAACCCGGCCCACAACAGCGAAGCTCGGCGCACGCTGGCCGGTTCCCTTT
Organism: uncultured Alphaproteobacteria bacterium; assembly: GCA_963711595.1. GTDB lineage: Bacteria > Pseudomonadota > Alphaproteobacteria > Rhizobiales > Xanthobacteraceae > JAUSIF01. The sequence goes on along the minus strand of CAVQER010000001.1, from coordinate 325,158 downwards.
CGCCGGGAACGTGACGCGCAATCGACCGCGCTTGCGCCGGACTCGCCGCGGAAGTTTCGGTAGAATCAAACCATGCAAAGCGAACCCGTCGCGAGTCCGTTGCTTCGTGTTGGCGCACTTGCGGCCGCAGGCGCGGGCGCGCTGTTCTGGCTCTACACTTTCTATGGCATCGCCCAAGTTCCGGTTGGCGACGGAACGGGCTTCCAATGGATCGCGGTGATGCTGCTCGGGGCGATCTTTTTTGCCCTCACGTTGCCCGCGCTATTGCTCTCGCTAGGCGGTCGCCGGCTATGGCTGGCACTCGCTCTTGGGTGTGCCGGGCTCGTGGCTTTTGCAGTGGTATGGAGCCAATTGCTCGACGAGTTCTATGGCTAAGGCGACGAAGACTGCTCGTCAGATCAATGGCGGGCGCTACATGGCAACTAGGGCCGCACGGGAAACAGGAGCAGTTGCCCCATGACCGCACGTCCTGAAGAATTCGCGGAGCGGTTTTTTTCGGGAAATGCAGGGAGCTACGATCATATTGCCCGCGTCTCAACGCTCGGGCTTGATGGGTGGTGGAAACGCAAGATCATCAAGAAAATTCCGAAAACACCCGACCGAATCCTCGAGCAGGCCAGCGGGACCGGTATTCTGACCTGCAAGATCGCGCAGCTCTTTCCCAAGTGCCGCGTTATCGGTGTGGAACTGCACGATGAATATCTGGACATTGCCAGAAAAAAAGCCCGCGATCTCGAGCTGAGCAACGTGGAATTCATTCACGGCAAAGCGGAAGACGTGATTCTGGAGGGGGAGTTCGACTGCATCGTGTCCGATTACCTTGCCAAATATGTCGACCTTGATCTTTTGGTGGCTCACGCGCGGAGAATGCTGCGCACGGACGGCTTGCTCATCATGCATGAACTCACTCGTCCGACCCGTCCGCTGTTCCTGGCGCTTTGGAAGATTCACTTCAAATTTTTGCAGGCCTATGGAAACTGGAAACACCCCGAGTGGAATATGGCGTTCAACGACGTTCCATTCTTGCTCACAGAAACCCGTTGGGTGGATCGATTGATAAAAGCCTTAAGAGCCCACCGCTTTTCAGATATCGAGATAGAAAATCAGATCTTTGGGGCATCCGTCATTGTCTCGGCCAGAAAATAGCTCTGCCTTAGCGCGCAAATTTGAATTGATAGACCGGCGTGACAGCTGACAGCCGATAGCCGATAAGGCGGCGCTGCCGTGCAAGGGACCTCGACCATCAAAAAGCAAATCCTATTTGTTCAAGGTGGAGGCGCAGGGGCCCATGATGAATGGGACAGCAAGCTCGTCGACAGCCTCAGGCGGGAACTTGGACCCGGCTACGAGATCCGCTACCCGAGCATGCCGTACGAGGCGGAGCCAAGCTATGCCGCGTGGAAGGCCGCACTTGCGGAAGAGATCGCCGCGCTCGACGATGGCGCGACGCTGATCGGCCACTCGCTCGGCGGAACGATTCTGATCAACGCTCTTGCCGAGGCGCCGCCGAACCGGAAACTCGCTGGCATTTTTCTCATCGCAGCGCCCTTTGTTGGCGCGCGCGGCTGGCCAAGCAAAGACATCAAGCCAACGCCAGAGCTCGGCGAGCGACTCCCTCCAAAGACGTCGATCTATCTCTATCACGGCAGCAAGGACGACACTGCGCCGTTTGCACATGTCGATCTCTATGAGAAAGCGATTCCCGGCGCGATCGTGCGCAGGCTCCACGGCCGCAATCACCAGCTCGACGACGACTTGGCCGAGGTCGCCGCTGATGTCCGCGGTCTGGCATGAGGCGAGGAAGCTGGCTGGCTTAGCCCTAGCTTGCGAAACAAGCGAAGACTGGTGGGCGCTACAGGGATTGAACCTGTGACCTTTCCCGTGTGAAGGGTCACGCGCCCGCGTTTAGAATCATCAACTTGCGAGTCAAAATCGTTTCATTCCACGGATTTTGCTCGACTAGCTTGCCGTCCGCTAATTGGGGCCGAGGAGACGTGATCCCGACACGCTGCTAATGGCCGCTGATGACCCGAAGCAGACAGGCCTTTGTCAGTCGGTCTTCTCGATCGTCGTGACTGTGTATTGGCCGTTGATCTTGTCCACCTCGAACCTCACCTTGTCCCCGGCCTTAACCGCTTGGAGCATGGTGAGCTTTTGAGCGCGAAAGACCATTGTCATTGCGTCCATGTCAAATTTCTTGATGGGCCCGTGTTTGATAGTGATCTTGCCTGCGGCGAGATCGATTTTGGTCACCTGGCCGTCGACGAGATGCGAAGACGCCATTGCAGCGGAAGCGATTGCGATAACGGCGATGGCCGCCAGAATAGATTTCGGCATGCTGCCTCCTTAGCTAGCTTTACTTCACGATAATCGTGCCAGTCATCCCACCCTCGCGATGACCGGGAATCAAACATCCATATTCAAACTGTCCGGCCTTGGTGAAGCGCCATAACAGTTCAGTTGCCTTCTTGGGTGCCAGTCGCTTGGCATTAGGATCGTCGTGTTCCATCTCGGGGTTCTTTTTCATCTCCTCGGCATGCTTCGCGTTCTCGGCCGTAGTGGCCAAAACAAATTCATGATCGAGCGCGCCGTTATTGCGCAACACAAATCTGATTTGTTCGCCGCGCCCGATCTCAACGCGGTCGGGGATGAACATCATCCTGCCGTCGCCCTCATTCATGCTGACCTGCACAACCCGCGCCGGCCGATTGGGGTTGCCGGGTTCCCCAGCGGAGAAGGTTTCGTGGGTATGACCGTGAGGGCGTTTCGAGTTGGCCATGGCCGGAAATGCAATGCCCATCGCAAGCGCGAGACCTAAGCAGCTGGCTCTAATCACCCGTATCTCCGTGAAATTCCCAATTTGTGGCGCATTTTGGCAAATGCTGGCGGGGGCGATCGAGCATTAATCGCTCGCGCGGCAGTCACTTGACCATGTGAAGCAGCGAGCCTGATAGTGCGACTATGCGCATGGTTCGAGCCATTATCACCTTGCTTGTCGCCGTTTCAATCGTGACCCCGCCGGTCGCCGGTGCGATGGCATTCGGTCAGAAATCGGCGGCCGAACTGACGGTGTCGATGTCTGACGCGGCCGGTGCCGCGCATGATTGCTGTCCCGAGCCAGGAATGCCATGCGACATGGACGGTTGTAAATTTATGTCTTTCTGTGCGTCCGGCAGCGTCAATCTGTCGATCGCGACGGATTCGGAATTTGCGTTACCGCTGGTGCCTGCGAGCATTCCAAGCCTTCCCCTAAGCGAAGTGCTGCACGAGCAAACCGGCTCTCCGCCGCTGCATCCTCCCCAGGTCTAAGTCTCCGTATCTAGCAACACCGCGCGAACCGCGAGTTCGCGCGCGGTCGTTCGCTCCGACGGCGTTCGCATGCCGTTCGCGGACATTCTGCATGAGGAGTTAGACATGAGATCACAATATCGATTTGCCATTTCCGCGTTTGCGCTCGCCGCGATGGCTTGCGGTGCCGCTCTTGCCGGCGCCGACGACTATGTCTTCGAACCGGTGCACGTGGACGTCAAGCGCGACGACCCGGTTGTGGCGGTTCGGCTAATTCATAAGCCGAGCGGCAAGCCGGTGCCTGACGCGATCATCATCCGCACCCGCATCGACATGGCGCCCGACAACATGGCTGACATGGAATCGCCGCTCACACCCGTGCAAAGCACAGAACCCGGCGTCTACGCGTTCAGGACCGAATTGACGATGAGTGGACGCTGGCTGCTAAGCATCGCGGCCAAGGTGCAAGGCGAGCCCGAGACCGTGATCGGCAAGGTCACGTTCCGGGCCTCACGGTGATCGCCATGCCGCGCGTCATCGGTGCGCTCCTGCTCGCGCTCGGAATAGCCGTCGGCATCGCCGGTGGTTTCTGGCTTGCGCGCTTGTCGCCATCACCGCAGCCGTTGGCGGCGGACACGGCTGCGTCAACGACCGAACGCAAAGTCATTTATCACCGCGACCCAAGCGGTGCGCCATATTGGTCGGCTGAGCCGAAAAAGGATGCGGCTGGTCGCGACTATCTTCCGGTCTATGACGACGAGGAGATTTCGTTCGATCCCAAACCGAAAACGGCGGCGACCCAGTCGGGCGAACGCAAGATCAAGTATTACCGCAATCCGATGGGGCTGGCCGACACATCGCCCGTGCCGAAGAAGGACTGGATGGGGATGGACTACATCCCGGTTTATGAAGGCGAGGAGCAAGACGACGGCAAGACCGTCAAGATAGTCGATCGACAAGCTGCAGCGCAGCGGCGTGCGCACCGAAATGGTTGAGGAGCGCGCCATTGTCGAACCGGTGCGCGCGATTGGCATCGTCAGGCACGACGAGACGCGCGCCTACGATCGTCACCATGCGGTCGGAAGGCTTCATCGAGGACCTGTTCGTGAACCGGACTGGTCAGCACGTGCATGCCGGCGAAAAGCTGTTTCGGGTCTATTCAGCCGGCGATCCAACAGGCCCAGATCGATCTCATCTCTGCAATGCGCGCTATGCGCGCGCGGTGCCGGGCCCGATCGCCGATCGCGCTCTCGAAGGCGCCATGCAGCGCTTGCGTAATCTCGGCGTGCCGGACAGCCGCATCCGCGAAGTGCGCGAGACCGGCACCAACCCGCGCACCCTCGACTGGGTGTCCCCGGCCAGCGGAGACGTGATCGAAAAGCGGGTCGTCAACGGCCAGCGGGTGATGGCCGGCGAGGAGCTTTACCGCATCATCGACCATTCGCATGTCTGGGTGATCACTGACGTTGCCGAAGGCGACCTGGCTATGGTCAAGCCCGGCACGCGTGCCAGCGTGACGTTCCGCGCCTATCCGATGCAGCCGGTCGAAGGCGAGGTGACGTTCATCTATCCGGAATTGCGCGCCGAAACGCGCACGGCGCGGGTGCGAATCGAGATGCCCAATCCCGACGGCCGGCTGAAGATCGATATGTATGCCGATGTCGTGCTTCAGCGCCGGCGACGACGAGAAACCGGTCCCAACGATTCCGACAAGCGCGTTCATCGACAGCGGCACACGCCAGGTCGTGCTGATCGCCAAGGGCGAGGGCCGCTTCGAGCCGCGCGCGGTCAAGACTCGGCCGGCGGGGCGAGGGCTATGTCGAGATCATCGAAGGCGTGGCGAAAGGCGAGGAGGTGGTCACCGCAGCGACGTTTCTGATCGATGCCGAAAGCAATCTGCGCGCAGCGCTTGCAGGCGTTCACCCAGCCGGAGGCGCCGAAATGATCGCCGCCTCATCCGCTGGTCGGCGCGCAATGTCTTTCTGGTCGGCTTCGCGACAGCTTTTCGTGACCTTCGCCGGCATCTACGCGGTGTCACGCGTTCCGCTCGACGCCATCCCCGATCTCTCCGACGTGCAGGTGATCGTCTACACCGAATATCCCGGCCAGGCGCCGCAGGTGGTCGAGGACCAGGTCACCTATCCGCTCACGACCGCGATGCTCAGCGTGCCGAAATCGCGCGTGGTGCGCGGCTTCTCGTTCTTTGGCGTCTCCTTCGTCTATGTGATCTTCGAGGACGGCACCGACCTCTATTGGGCGCGCTCGCGCGTGCTCGAATATCTCAACTCGGCAGCGCGGCAAGCTACCGAGCGGCGTGGCGCCGAGTCTTGGGCCTGACGCCACCGGCGTCGGCTGGGTCTATCAATACGTCGTGCGCGGGGCGCAGAAGAGCCTCGCCGAGCTGCGCACCATCCAGGACTGGTATATTCGCTACGGAATCGCCAAGGCCGAAGGCGTCGCCGAGGTCGCGAGCGTCGGCGGCTTCGTCAAGCAATACAGCGTGGTGATCGACCCGCGCCGGCTGCAGGCGCTCGGCATTCCGCTGTCGAAAATCCGCGAGGCGCTCCGCGCCAGTAACATGGACGTCGGCGGACGAACCGTCGAGCTTACCGAGACCGAGTTCGCGGTGCGCGGGCGAGGTTATCATCAAAAGCGTCGCCGACATCGAGCAGATCGTCGTCAAGAGCCGATCGCGGTGTACCGGTTCTCCTGAAAGACGTTGCGCGGGTGGAGCTGGCGCCGGATGAACGGCGCGGCATCACCGAATTGAACGGAGAGGGCGAGGTCGTCTCCGGCATCGCGTTGCAGCGCTTCGGCGAGAATGCGCTCTCGGTCATTCAGCAACGTCAAGGACCGTCTTGCCGAGACTCGCGCCGAGCCTGCCGCCAGGGCGTCAGTATCGAACCGGTCTATGACCGCTCCGACCTGATCTACCGCGCCATCGACACCCTCAAGCATACGTTGATCGAGGAAAGCCTGATCGTTGCATTGGTCTGCTTTGTGTTCCTGCTGCACGCGCGCAGCGCCCTAGTCGCGATCATCACGCTGCCGCTCGGCGTGCTGATCGCCTATCTCTGCATGCATCTCCTCGGCCTGAGCTCCAACATCATGAGCCTAGGCGGCATTGCGATCGCGATCGGCGCGATGGTCGATGCCGCGATCGTCATGATCGAGAATGCGCACAAGCACCTGGAACGCGCACCGCCGGGCAAGCCGCGAATCGATGTGCTGATCGACGCGGCGACCGAAGTCGGCCCGGCCCTGTTCTTCAGCCTGCTGATCATCACGGTATCGTTTCTGCCGATCTTTGCGCTGGAGGCGCAGGAGGGCCGGCTGTTCAAGCCGCTTGCCTATACCAAGACGTTCGCCATGGCGGCGGCCGCTTTGTTGTCGGTGACGCTGGTGCCTGCGCTGATGGTGCTGTTCATCCGCGGCCGTATCGTTCCCGAGCACAAAAACCCGATCAACCGCTTCCTGATCTGGATCTATCGGCCGGTCATCCTGCTCGCGCTGCGCTTCAAGGCGGCGACCATCCTGGTCGCGCTCGCAGTTCTGGCGGGATCCTCGTGGCCGGCATCCCGGCTCGGCTCGCGAATTCATGCCCAATCTCAACGAGGGCACGCTGTTCTACATGCCAACCACGCTTGCCCGGGCTTTCTATCACCAAGGCGGCTGAGTTGGTGCAGACGCAGGACCAGCATCATCAAGACCTTTCCGGAAGTGGCCTCCGTGTTCGGCAAGGCGGGGCGTGCTTCGACCGCCACCGATCCCGCGCCGACCGAAATGTTCGAGACCGTCATCAATCTCAAGCCCGAGAGCGAATGGCGCCCCGGCATGACCGTCGACAAGCTCGACCGCCGAGATGGACAAATCGCTGCAGTTTCCCGGCGTGTCCAATGCTTGGACCATGCCGATCAAGGCCCGCATCGACATGCTTTCGACCGGCATCCGTACTCCGGTCGGGGTCAAGGTGCTCGGCACCGACCTCGCCGAGATCGAAAAGCTCGCGCGCCAGATCGAGGCTGTCATTCGCACCGTGCCGGGGACCACCAGCGCCTACGCCGAGCGCGTGATCGGCGGCTATTACCTCAATATCGATCCCGACCGCGCGCAGCTTGCACGCTACGGACTGATGATCGCCGATGTGCACGGCGTGATCGCGCATGGCGCTGGGCGCCGAGCCGGTGACCACCACGGTCGAGGGCCGTGAGCGTTACACCGTCAGCATCCGCTATCCGCGCGATTATCGCAGCGACCCGCAATCCATCGCGACCCAGGTTCTGATCCCCACCTCCGATGGCGGCACCGTGCCGCTCGGCCAGATCGCGAAAGTCAGTCTCGCGCAGGGGCCGGCCAGCATCCGCACCGAGAACGCGCCAGCTCGCGGCCTATATTTTTGTCGATCTGCGCGACCGCGACATCGGAAGCTATGTCGCCGACGCGCAGAAGGCGGTCGCCGCCCAAGTAAAATTCCCGCCCGGCTATTACGTCACCTGGAGCGGGCAATTCGAATATCTGGAGCGCGCTAAGGCGCGGCTGCAGATCGTCGTGCCGGTCACGCTGCTGGTCATCTTCCTGCTGCTGTATCTGAATTTCCGCCGCATCACCGAGACGCTCATCGTCATGCTCTCGGTGCCGTTCGCCTGGTCGGCGGGCTCTGGTTGATGTGGTGGCTCGGCTTCAATCTCTCGGTTGCGGCCGTGGTCGGTTTCATCGCGCTTGCGGGCGTTGCCGCCGAAACCGGCGTGGTGATGCTGATCTATCTCGATCAGGCGCTGACGGAGCGGCAGACTGAGCGCGCCGTGCGAGAACAGGCGCACTTCACCCACGCCGACCTGCTACGCGGCGATCATGAGCGGCGCCGTCGAGCGCGTTCGGCCGAAGATGATGACGGTTGCGGCCATCATGGCTGGTCTGTTGCCGATCATGTGGAGCCACGGCACCGGCGCCGAGGTCATGCAGCGCATCGCAGTGCCGATGATCGGCGGCATGGTATCGTCCGCCCTGCTGACGCTTATCGTGATCCCGGCAATCTATGCAATCGTGAAAGGGGCGGTCACCAAAGCGTAATCGCCGCTTGTCTGCTTCTGGCACTTCGGCCACATCGCGTGCTAGCCCGAAAATGGCTGATTAGCGCCCCAAAGCAGAAGTGTGCCGCCCCTGAATTTCGGTTCGTTTCGAATTTCGTTTTGATTGGTGGGCGCTACAGGGATTGAACCTGTGACCTTTCCCGTGTGAAGGGAACGCTCTCCCGCTGAGCTAAGCGCCCGACATTGGAAGGCGTGGATGTAGGGGTCGTGCCCGCGCCGTGTCAAGCAAACGGCGGGCTAGAACTGATACGCCATCCGCAGGCCACCCCAGTGGCGGCCGCGAACGCGAATGGGCGCCGCGAATTCCTTCATCATGATCACGACGCCGCCGCCCATGTGACGCGGGTTGGATTGCACCAGATAAGGGCGGGTGTTGCGCGCGGCGCAAAGTCCTGCGCGGCTATCGAAGATCAAGCGGTTGCGGCAATGCGACATGTTCCAGGCAGGATCGTCCGGACGTTGCGGATGCGAGTATTCGCGATTGTGCACTGGCAGATATCCGTTGCGGTCTACGACGACACAGAACGCCATGCGCTTGTCGCCGGCGCGGAACGCGTCAAGCGTCGTCGCCAGCTCGTGCTCCAGCAATTCGAGATATCGCGTGCGGTATTGCTGCGGGTTCGTGCCCGCGATCGGCACATATTCGTTGTCGAACAGATCTTCGAGTGAAATGGCTCCATCGCCCACAAGACGTTCGATACGCTGCGATACGTCGGCCGCGGCGCGCATCGCCCGATCGATGAACTCGACATTCTCATCGCGCGTCGTGTCGAGCTTCTTTTCCAGCCGCTCTCGCGTCGCGCCATCCACCGATTCGAAGTGCAGGTGCAATCCAAGGGTCGAGCGCGCGACAACACGCGCATTGAATTGGCCCACTTCCTCGATGTCGACCGTGATCCGGCTGCCGCGTTCGGCCGCAATTTCGATGTCCGGGGTCACCAGCGCACCGCCCGATCCAATGTCGACGGTATGACCTGCGATGAATTTTCCGCCGAGCTCGAGGGTCGCGGCAAGATTGGACGGCACGCGGTCGTGTTGCCGCCGGTCGCCGATTTCGGTCTGACGCAGGAAGATCGAGAAGCGTGAGCGCAGCTTGTTCACGAGCCTTGTCGTGGACTTGCCGGATTGATCGACTTCCTGGATTTCCTTGGTGGCCTTCTGAGCAGCTTCCTTGATCTCGCGCCCGCCACTCGCAACCTGGCGCACGAAGCCTGACGCGGTCGCAGCGTTCTTCGAGAGTTCGCCGGCCGTTGCTCCTTGCTCCTCCACCGCCGCCGCGATCGCACCGAAGACGGGTCGGATGCCATCGATCACCGCAGAGATCCGCCCCAGCGCTTCGATCGAAGCTTGCGCGTCATGCTGCAGCTTCTCGATCCGCCGCACGATCTCATCCGTGGCCTTCTGCGTCTCGACGGAAAGCGCCTTCACCTCGTTCGCTACGACGGCGAAGCCGCGTCCCGCTTCCCCGGCGCGCGCAGCCTCGATCGTTGCATTGAGCGCAAGCAGGTTCGTCTGTTTGGCGATCTTGGAAATAAGTCCGACCACCGTTCCGATTTCGGCGGACGAGCGCTTCAAACTGTCGACGCTCGTTCCAGCGTCGCCGGCGGCCTTGGTTGCATGATCGGTCAGATTGCCGGCGAGCTCGACTTGGCGTCCGATCTCGCCGGACGACTGGGCGAGCTCTTCAGTAGCCGCAGCGAGTTGCTGAACGTCCTCATCGGATACGCGCACCTGCTCGTCGAGCGTCACGGCGCGTCCGCGGATCGCTTCTAGCGCCTGCGTCGACGTTCCGATGCCTCGGTGCACGTGCTCGGTGGCCTTGCCGACGTCAGTGATCAGCTTGGCGAGATCGACTTCGAAGAGATCGAGCGACTCGCGCGCCGTCGCGAGCGCGGCGCTGAGCCGGGCGGATTCGCTGGCGTTTGCATCCGGCATGGGCGGCAGCAGCGCGGGTGCCTCCTCGTCGAGCTGAGGCGTCCTGCGCTCTGTGCGACCAGCAAGTAAGGACAGTAAGGACATCGACCACGCCTCGGCACGCCGATACGCACGGCGCCAGCCGCCCCGCGCCGCCGCCCCCTGCTGTTCGCAATGTTGCCCTGAATGGTTAATCAGGTCCTAACGGCCAGCGGTCGTCGCGCTCAACGCGAATCGAGCAGCGCGTTTGCCGCAGCAGGGACTTCGCTCAACTGATCGATCAGTCGGTCCGCTCCGAGCTCGGGCGCGCCCACGCTGCGGTATCCGTACGAGACCGCGATCACCGGGACGTTTGCCGCGCGCGCGGTCGCAACGTCCACAGCGGAGTCGCCGACCATGACGGTCGCGGCAGCAACCCCGCCGGCTTTTTCCACTGCGCGAAGGAGGTGGCCTGGATCCGGCTTGCGCAGGTTGAAGGTGTCGGGACCGGCAATCACAGCGAAATACTTTGCCAGACCGAGCGCGGCGAGGAGCTTCACGGAGAAGCGCTCGAACTTGTTGGTCACGACGATCAGATGCGCCTTCTGCGCGACAAGAACCTCCAACGCGTCCGCAGCCCCTGGGTACGCCACCGACTTGTCGGCGAGATGGTCTTCGTAATGGACGAGAAAGCGTTTCTGCATCCGCTCGACGTCTGGCGGCGGCGGCCGAACCCCGTGATATGCGAGCCCACGCTCGATCATCACACGCGCGCCGCCACCAAACATGCCGCGCGCGTCCGCGGCGGTGATCGGCCCGAGGCCGGATTCGCGCAGCACGAGATTGAGCGTTTCGAGCAGATCGGGGGCGCTATCGACCAGAGTACCGTCCAGGTCGAAGGCGATCGTTGGGCGAGGGGACATGCTCAATTCGCGTACCTTTGCCGCGGCCGAAAGTCTACGCCGTATGGGCGCTCCTTCCCCACATTGGCGGGTTGGGGCGCGCCATGCTACGACCCCGCCGCCTTTCCATTTTCGTTCGCCCCGCCGAAAGCAGCGATGTTGGCCTCGAATCCCGTGAAGGATGTGGACGGCTTGAAGCGCGCCGCGGCGGCCCGCGCGCTCGAGTATGTGCAACCCGGGATGCGCCTAGGCCTCGGCACCGGATCGACGGCGGCGCACTTCGTCGACCTTCTCGCAGCCAAGACCGCCGCTGGTCTCGACATTGTCGGCGTACCGACGTCGGAGGCGACGCGGAGCCAGGCAGAGCGACTCGGAATCCCGCTTGCAACACTCGACGAGCATGCCGCGCTCGATCTCACCGTAGACGGCGCCGATGAAATCGACGGTGAACTCAATTTGATCAAGGGCGGCGGCGGCGCGCTGCTGCGCGAAAAGATCGTCGCAAGCGCATCCTATGAGATGATTGTGATCGCCGATGAAGGAAAATTCGTCGATCGTCTTGGCCGCTTTCCGCTGCCGATCGAAGTCGTCGATTTCGGTCTGCCAGCGACCAGCCGTGCGGTGGAAAAGGCGGTCGCTGCGGCCGGATGCGAAGGGGTGCTGAAATTGCGGCGGAAGCCGGACGGCCATGTTTTCGTCACGGATCAAGGACACGTCATTCTCGACGCCGCATTGGGGGCAATCGCCGACGTGCGTTCGCTCGCGCGGCATCTTGCCGACGTGCCTGGCGTCGTCGAGCATGGGCTTTTCATCGGGCTTGCTCGCCGTGCGATCCTCGCTGGGCCTTCGGGCGTGCGCGTCGTCGAGCGGTCGTGACCATCGTAAAAGGGGAGAACCAAATGTTTCGTTTGACCGTCGCTGCCGCCCTGCGGGCTGGCGCCTTGTTGATCGCGCTCTCGGCTGCGACTGCGGCAGTTGCGCAAACGACGCAATCCGCGAACTTTCCCCTCGCGCGCGAAGTCGTCGTCGCATCCGGCGCCACACGCGCGTTCGAAGGCGTCATTCCCTCCATTCTTCAGCAGTCTCTCAGCACGTTCGTGCAGCAGAACCCTGATCTCGGGAAGGACCTGTCCGACACCGTGAAGGGCATGGCGCCCGACTTCGAGAAGCGGGTGTCGGAAATTGTCGACATCGTTGCCAGCGTCTATGCCACTCGTTTCTCGGAAGCCGAGCTTAAGGACATTCTCAATTTCTATCGCTCCGCCAGCGGAAAGAAGCTCGTGACTCTGCTGCCTAGCGTGCTGGAGGAGAGCTTCATCAAGACACAGGAGTGGAGCGCGAAGATTTCCGAGCAGATTGTCGTGCGCCTGCGCAACGACATGAAGAAGAAGGGCCACACCATCTGATGCCGTGCCGTGAGCGGGGCGCATGGCTGAATTCGACGTCGACCTATTTATTGTAGGGGCTGGATCGGGCGGCGTGCGTGCGGCGCGCATCGCAGCCGAGCACGGCGCCCGAGTCATGGTCGCGGAGGAATATCGCGTCGGCGGAACCTGCGTGATCCGCGGATGCGTCCCAAAGAAGCTTTTGGTCTACGCGAGTCGCTTCTCGTACGAGTTCGAGGAGGCGGAGGCCTTCGGCTGGACCGTCAAGGGCGCGACTTTCGACTGGGCGACACTGATCGCAAATAAGGACCGTGAGATTGCCCGTCTCGAGGCCGCGTATCGCGCGACGCTCGCGCGCAACAAGGTCGATATCGAGGACACCCGCGCGGTCATCGAAGATCCGAACACGATCCGCTTGTTGAGCAGCGGCGCGCGCGTGCGCGCGAAGAACATTCTCATGGCTGCGGGCGGCCATCCGGTAATGCCGGAGATTCCCGGAATCGAACTCGCGATCAGTTCCAATGAGGCTTTCCACTTGGAGAAATTTCCCCGCCGCATCCTGATCCAGGGTGGCGGCTATGTCGGACTGGAATTTGGCTGCCTGTTCGCGGGGCTCGGCGCGCAAGTCCTGCTGGTTCACCGCGGCGAGGAGTTGCTGCGCGGCTTCGACCAGGACGTCCGCCACCATGTCCGGGTCGAGATGGAGGCCCGTGGCGTCCACATCGTCCTGAAGCACACCGTTGCCGCCATCGAAAAAAGGGGGCGTGTCGTGTGCGCGACGTTGTCGGATGGTGCGAGCCATGAGGTCGATCAGGTCATGTTCGCGACCGGCCGACGCCCGAACACGGCTGGCATCGGTCTGGAAACAGCCGGTGTCGCGCTTGACGCCCGCGGTGCAATCGTGGTCGACGCGCAATCGCGCTCGAGCGTTGGCTCGATCTACGCGATCGGTGACGTGACCGATCGGCTGCAGCTCACGCCCGTTGCCATTCGCGAGGGGCACGCCTTTGCGGACAGCGTGTTTGGCAACAAACCCTGGACGGTCGACCACAAAAACGTGCCGACCGCAGTGTTCTCCGAGCCGGAGATCGGCGTGGTCGGAATGACCGAGTCCGAGGCGCGTGCGACCGGCCGACCGGTCGACATCTACCGCACGAGTTTCCGGCCAATGAAGGCGACCATGTCCGGCCGCGCCACGACTGTCCTGATGAAGCTCGTGGTGGACCGACAATCCGATGTCGTGCTCGGTGTGCACATTGTGGGCGAGGCTGCAGCCGAGATGATCCAGATGGTGGCGATCGCGGTGAAGATGGGGGCGCGCAAGGCTGACCTCGACGCGACCCTCGCACTGCATCCGACTTCGGCGGAAGAACTCGTCACGCTGAGGTCGAAGGTTTGAGCGCCCGCCCGACGCGCCGCGATGTTGTTTCCGGGCTTGCCGGCGTCTCGCTGCTGCCGGCGTTTTCGCGGAGCCTGCTGGCACAGGGACTGCCCACCAACCCTGACGTTGCGATAGTCGGCGCCGGCTCTGCAGGGCTTTCGGCGGCGCGTCAGCTCGCGTCTACGGGGAGGAGCGTGATCGTCCTCGAGGCGATGGATCGCATCGGGGGCCGCGCTTTCACCGAGAGCCAGACGTTCGGGACGCCCTTCGACTGGGGCTGTGCGTGGATTCACTCGGCCGACCGCAATCCATACTACCCGCTCGCGCAGCAATGGAAATTCGATCTGGCCCGGCATGACGACGGACTGGACCGCGTCTACTACGGCGCGCGCCGCTTCTCGGAAGCAGAAATGCGCCGCGTCGGGCAAATTCGCGAAGAGATCGTCCGCGCGAACGAAGCAGCTGCACGCCGGCGCGATGGGGCGGTGTCGTCGGTGCGCTCGATCCGCACGCCGGAGGAGCAGGTGACAGCCACGTTCATGGGACCGATGGATATGGCCGTCGACTTCGCCGAACTCGCGATCCGCGACTACAACGATCAGGCGGAGCTCGAGCCGAACTATCTGCTTCGCGAAGGCTTCGGTACGCTGGTCAGGCGGTTCGGCGAGGGCGTGCCCGTTTCACTTTCGACGCCGGTGACGCGCATCCGCTACGACGGCCCCGGCGTCGTGCTGGAAACCCCGAAAGGCAATATATCGGCACGCGCCTGCATCATTACCGCATCGACCGGAGTTTTGCGGGCAGACGCGATCAGGTTTGATCCGGCGCTCCCCCCATGGAAAACGGACGCGATCGCCAATGTGCCCATGGCGATGCTCGCCAAGGTTCCGCTGCTGCTGGACGGCGAACGGTTCGGCCTGGAGCCGTTCGAGGACATTCTTTGCGAGCAGCAGAGCAACCAGGACATCTACTTCCTCGCGTTTCCGTTCGACTCGAACATGATGATTGGATTTGTCGGCGGCGGATTCGGCTGGGAGATGAGCACTGCTGGACGTGACATCGCCGTTGATTTCGCAACCGGCGCTTTGAAACGGATGTTCGGCGCCGACGCAGGCAAGCATGTCATCAAGGGTGAAATTACCCGCTGGGGACGCAATCCATGGGTTAGGGGCGCCTATTCGGCGGCGCGGCCCGGTCATACGCATGCTCGCCAGGACTTGGGTCGGCCGGTGGCCGACCGCCTGTTTTTCGCCGGCGAGGCTCTCGCGGGAGAATTCGCGCAGACCTGCGGCGGCGCATCATTGAGCGGCGCGATGACCGCCAAACAGGTCCTGAAAATCCTCGCCTAGGCCGCCCGGCGCTTGTGCGCTCCCTCGAACGCGGGCGCCACTTCGCTCATGAAGCGCGCCATCTCGTCCTTGACCTGCTGGTGCGGCTTCAGCCCGACATTCACATAAAGGATCACCTCGCTGATCCCGGCGGCTTCGGCCTTCTTCAGCGTCTCGGTGATCCGCGCCGACGAGCCCAGCAGTACCGAGTTTTCGGTTAGATCCTCAGGCTTCACATTCTGCAGTCGCTCGACCATCCCGATGAAATACCGATAGCTGGGTGGGGCCGTCTTCGGATCGCTTGGGAAAGCGGGGATCACGCATTCCTTGTAGTAACGCACCTGCCGCGCACGCTGCGCCTGCTCCTGAGACGCATTGTCGGCGAAATGCGTGAAGTAGCTGCACATCACGCGCCCTGGCTTGCTTCCATGCTTCACGCAGGTCTCGTTGTAGAGGTCGACGACCTGCTTCAGCCCGCCAAAGCTCATGGCCGCCGCGAATGGCGCGACGATCAGATTGCATCCGAGCCGTGCGGCGAGTTCGATCGAGAGCTTCGAGAACGATGCGACGTAGGTCGGGATCGGCCGCTGCACCGGCTTCGGCGTGATGCGGACGTTCTCGAACGAGTAGTGCTTGCCGTGATGGGAGATGCGGTCGTCCGCCTCCCATAGGCGCCGCACGACTTCAAGGCCCTCCTCGAAGATTCCCTGGTTATCGTCGAACGAAACGTTGAACGGCTCGTACTCGCGGCGGTCGTAGCCCCGGCCCGCAGCGAAATCGACGCGCCCGTTGGAGAGCAGGTCGAGCGTCGCCCATTGTTCGGCGACCCGAATGGGATGGTGCAACGGCAGCACCGTCACTGCCGGCGCGAGCCGGATGTGCTTTGTGCGCGCGGCGATATAGGCGAGCACCAGATCGGGGGAGGAGAGGACGCCGAGCGAATTGAAATGGTGCTCTCCGATCCACGCGGAATGCATGCCGAGTTCGTCGGCATAGAGCGCTTCGGACGTGATGTCCGCGACGAACTGGTTCGGCGAGCGCGTATTGTTCTCGTAGTGATTGTCGCTCAGTGTGAAGTATCCGAATTCCATGGCGCTTCTCCCGCAGCGTACTTATTAGTGCGGTAATTGATGCAAGTGCATCAGTTGCAAATGCATTTGTCAATGCGCTAGGGTTTGGTTGGCCAATGCGCGCTACTCGCGCGCGAGTCGGCCCCATACATACGGAAGTTCGATGGCACGTCCTCCGGCGCTGAAACTCGATGGCTACCTGCCGTATCTTGTGAATCGGGTTGGTGCAGCCCTCGTTGCGCGCTTCACCAGCGAGGCGCTCGCTCGTCATGACCTGACGATCGACATGTGGCGGGGGCTGGTCGCTCTCTCAAACAGCGCGGGCAAGCGTCAGATCGATCTGGCCGCCATGACCAGCATTGAGAAGTCGACGGTATCGCGTCTGGTGACCAGGCTCATGAAAATGGGTCTCGTAACGCGAAGCCGGTCGCGGACTAGCAGTCGCGAAGTGGTCGTCCAGTTGTCGGCGAGGGGACAGAACCTGGTGAACCGATTGATTCCCGTCGCGCTTGAGCTCGAACGGCTTGCGTCGAAAGGGACATCGTCGGCAGACATGGCGGCGATGAAGCGCGTATTGCGTCAGGCCTTCGACAATCTGGCCGCGAACAAGAACTAGAGGCTACTGCGCGGCGCCCAACCAGTCCGCCGCGTCTTGCCAAGCGGCGCGAGCATCCTGGCGGAAATAGCCGAAGTGCCCGATTTTTGAGAGACCGACGCTGCGGGGTTCCAGCGTCACCTGCTCCGGCTTCGTACCCGTATAGCCCTGTAGAAGCCGCGCAATCGCCGGCGGCGTAGCCCACGGATCGTCGGCCATCCCGATGGCGCGCATCGCGCCGGAATAACGCGGGTAGTTTGCGAGCGTCTCAAGCGTCGGATCGTCGAAAAGATAGTTGGGTTTGAGGCACCAGCCCGCCCATTCCAGAAACGCGTCGCGCGGCAGCCCATCGCCGAGGCCAATGCCGCCCGGAAGATAACCGAGCGTTCGCACGATCAGCGGCCCGACGAAACGCAGCAGGATGTAGACTCGGTAGCGTTCCGTCGCCGGCACGACGTATCGCCAGTAGCCGACTTGCGAGGCGACGAGCAACGCGCGGCTTACCTTGTTGCTGTTCGGAAGGAGGCCGAGCGCCTGACCGCCGAACGAGTGACCCACATAGACGAGCGGTTTCCCCGGATTGAGCGAGGCGGCGAAGTCCACGACCGGTGCGACGTCGAGCGAGGCCCAGTCACGCATGCGGCCCGGAAAGCCCCGCAAGGACTCGGGTCGCGAACCGCCGATACCGCGGCAGTCAAACGTAAGCGTGTCGAATCCGCGCTCGGTGAGATAGGCGGCGAAGCGTCCATAGAATCCGCGCGGCACGGCTGTCGCGGACGCGATCAAAGCCGTCGCACACGGTTCGCCGGCCGCGCGCCGGGTGGCCGCAAGTTGGTAACCATCGCGCGCGGCGATCCGCAGTTCGGATTGCTTAC
Organism: uncultured Alphaproteobacteria bacterium; assembly: GCA_963711595.1. GTDB lineage: Bacteria > Pseudomonadota > Alphaproteobacteria > Rhizobiales > Xanthobacteraceae > JAUSIF01. The sequence continues at coordinate 307,351 of CAVQER010000001.1, read as the reverse complement.
CCGTCGCCGTCGTATCCTGCGCCTGTTCCATGGCCTACAATCCGGTATCGCCTCGCCTTGCGGCTCGTGTATAACCCGCCGCGTTCGGGGGCGTCTCCCCGGATTTTCTGGAGTGCGTGATGCCCGAACGTTGGAGTCCGGATTCCTGGCGATCGAAGCCGATCGTGCAGGTGCCTGAATATCCGGATCAGAAATCGCTGGCCGAAGTAGAGGCTCAGCTCGCGAGCTTCCCGCCGCTGGTTTTTGCAGGCGAAGCGCGGGCGCTAAAGCGTGCGCTCGCCCGCGCGGCCGCCGGCGAAACGTTCGTGCTCCAGGGCGGCGATTGCGCCGAGAGCTTCGCCGAGCATTCTGCCAACAATATCCGCGATTTTTTTCGGGTCTTCCTCCAGATGGCGGTCGTCCTTACCTTTGCTGGCGCTTCGCCGGTGGTGAAGATCGGGCGTATCGCCGGCCAGTTCGCGAAGCCGCGTTCGGCACCGACCGAGAAGCAGGGCGGCGTCGAGCTGCCGGCCTATCGCGGCGACATCGTCAACGACATTGCCTTCACGCCGGAAGCGCGGCGGCCCGATCCCCGGCGGATGATCGAGGCATTTCGCCAGTCTGCGGCAACGCTCAATCTCTTGCGCGCGTTTGCGACCGGTGGCTACGCAAATCTTTCGAACGCGCACCAATGGATGCTTGGGTTCGTGAAGGAGAGCCCGCAGTCCGCCCGGTACGAGGCGCTCGCGCGCCGCATCACCGAGGCGCTCGACTTCATGCGCGCGTGCGGTATCGATCCCGAGTCGCACCCCGAGATGCGCACGACGGACTTCTACACGAGCCACGAGGCACTGCTGTTGGGTTATGAGCAGGCGATGACGCGCGTCGAATTCGACGAGCGGCGACTGGTACGACACATCGGGCCACATGATCTGGATCGGTGACCGAACGCGGCAGCCCGATCACGCCCATGTCGAGTTCGCGCGCGGCGTGAAGAATCCGATCGCGCTCAAGGTCGGTCCGTCGCTTAAGCCCGATGGCCTGTTGAAGCTCCTCGATATCCTCGATCCTGAGCGCGATCCGGGTCGCATGACCCTCATTTGCCGCTTCGGCGCGGGCAAGGTCGGCGAGCATCTGCCAGCGTTGATCGACACGGTACGCCGCGCGGCACGTCCGGTGGTTTGGGCCTGCGACCCGATGCACGGCAACACGGTAACCGCGAATGGTTACAAGACCCGGCGCTTCGAGCAGATCGTGCAGGAGGTGAAAGAGTTCTTCGACGTGCATGCGGCAGAGGGCACGCACGCCGGCGGTATCCATCTGGAGATGACCGGTCAGGCGGTGACCGAGTGCACTGGCGGCGCGCGCGCGATCAGCGAGACCGACCTCAACGATCGTTACCACACGGTTTGCGATCCGCGCCTCAACGCCGAGCAGGCGATCGAACTCGCATTCCTCGTCGCCGATCTGGTCAAGAAGGAAAAGGCCGTGCAGGCGCGTCCGCTGCCGGCGGCTGCCGGTCTTTGATCATGGCAGCTATTCCCGGACGGCTTGACTGACGCCGGCTGCCGTCGTTGCGGCTGTTTCGATGTGGCGGTAGACCGTCTGCATGAGTGCGACCGATAAACTCGCGATTGCCGTTGCCCAGCTCAATCCGGTTGTCGGCGATGTGACGGGCAATGCCGAGAAGGCGCGCCGAGCGCGCCGCGAGGCTGCGGCCGCCGGCGCAGATCTCGTCGTTTATCCCGAGCTTTTCATTGCCGGATACCCGCCCGAAGACCTCGTTCTGAAGCCGGCGTTTCAATCCGCCTGCCGCAGCGCGATCGAACAGCTCGCGCGCGAAACGTCCGACGGTGGTCCGGCTCTCCTGATTGGAACGCCCTGGCTAGAAGAGGGCAGGTTGTACAACGCGGTTTGCTTGCTCACAGGCGGCCGTATTGCCGCCGTTCGCTTCAAGGTCGACCTGCCGAACTATGGTGTGTTCGACGAGAAACGCGTGTTTGCGGTCGGACCGATGCCGGGACCGGTCGACTTCAAGGGCGTCCGCATCGGTGCGCCGATCTGCGAGGACATCTGGACCCCGGACGTAGCGGAGTGCCTCGCCGAAACCGGCGCGGAAATTCTGATTGTCTCGAACGGTTCGCCCTATCACCACAGTAAGGAAGAAGTCCGTCTCAACCTTTCCGTGGCGCGCGTGACGGAAACCGGGCTGCCGCTCATCTATGCCAACCAGATGGGCGGGCAGGATGAGCTTGTATTTGATGGCGCGTCGTTTGCGTTGCATGCCGACCGCACGCTCGCGTTCCACCTCGTCTCCTTCCTCGAGACGGTGCAGGTGACGCATTGGCGTCGCGAGAAGGGGACCTGGCGCTGCCACGATGGTCCGAAGGTTTCCGTCATCGAGGGTGACGAGGCGGATTACGCCGCCTGCGTTCTCGGTCTGCGCGATTACGTCGACAAGAACGGATTCCCCGGCGTCGTGATGGGTCTGTCAGGCGGCATTGATTCCGCATTGACCGCGACGATGGCGGTAGACGCGCTCGGCCCCAAGCGTGTGCACTGCTTGATGCTACCCTACAAATACACCTCGAAGGACTCGCTCGAGGACGCCGAGCGGGTCGCGAAAGCACTCGGCGTGAAGTACGACACCGTCCCGATCGGGCCTGCCGTCGAGGGTCTGGAGAAAAGCCTTGCCGATCTGTTCAAGGGCATGCCGCGCGATACGACCGAGGAGAACATCCAGTCGCGCGTGCGCGGCGTCATCCTGATGTCCGTCTCCAACAAGTTCGGGTCCCTCGTGCTTACGACGGGGAACAAGTCGGAGATGTCGGTGGGTTATGCCACGCTCTACGGCGACATGAACGGCGGCTTCAATCCGGTGAAGGATCTGTACAAGACCGACGTCTATCGGCTGAGCCGGCTGCGCAATCGTTGGAAGCCGATCGATGCGCTTGGCTCCGACGGCACGGTGCTGCCGGAGCGGATCCTGACGAAGGCACCGACCGCGGAGCTGAAGGAGAACCAGAAGGATCAGGACACGTTGCCGCCCTACGATACGCTCGATCAAATTCTCGAGCGTCTCGTCGAGCGCGAAGAAAGTGTCCACGAGATCACGGCCGCCGGCTTCGACGCGGAAACCGTGAAGCGCGTGGAAAGGATGCTGCACGTCGCCGAGTACAAGCGGCGTCAGGCGGCGCCCGGCGTGAAGGTGACACTGAGGAATTTTGGGCGCGACCGGCGCTATCCGATCACCAACCGTTTCCGCGATCCGGGAACCAAGCCCGCCGCACCCGATGCCACGCTCGCGAAGGGCGCCGTTCCGGCGAAGAACGAAGCTGTCGATTTCTGAAGCTTTCGACACGGATTAGAAACGCAGGCGTCATGGCCGGGCTTGTCCCGGCCATCCACGTCTTTCTTCTCTGGGCGCAAAGGCGTGGATGCCCGCGACAGGCGCGGGCATGACGACGATCAGATTCAGCGAACCGGATAGAACTGCGGGCCTACCGTGCGTACGCGGCGATCGCCGGGGACGGTTGCCGGCGGCGGCTCTTCCTTCGCGACCGGCTGCTGCGGCGGTTGCGGTTGCTCAGCCGGAAGCGTGGTGGCGTTCGACTGACCCTTGCCCTTCACCTGACCGGCGATCGGCCGCGGCTGTGACATCTGCTTCGCGCGTTGCTCGGTGACGAGGATGTCGCCCTGCTGAAACGTCTCGTCGCGCGTGACGCCGAGCGCTTCCGCCCAACTCTGACCGGAGGCGCGGCACGAACACGATGAGTTGAACGCCTGGCGATACTTGAAGGCGTTTGGCATCTGCGTGTAGGCCGTGCCGCTGATTGACACCGCCTGGTCGACTTCTTCCCCGGGGTTGCGATGCGCGAAGAGCATTGTCTCCGCGGCCGGGCATAAGCGCTTGCAGGTCTGCTCGTCTTCGCCGAAGCGCCCGGGAACGGTCGCAAAACTGATCGGGAAGAAAAAGCCGTCGCAGGTACGTACGCAAAGAGTGCGGAAGGTGTTGCCTCCGCCGGGGAGATCGAGCGGACTCGCTTCGACCGTGCTCTCTTCTCGCCATCCGCCGCCGCCGAAAAGCGTCTCAAGCAGACCACGCTGGCGTTGCGGTGGTGGCGTCGCGGCCTGCCGGTATTGCGGACCGCAATTGTTCTGAGCGAGCTGATTGACCAGCTGCCGGCGCTGCAGGTCGCGATTGAGATCGCTGCCGCCGCCGCGCAGCGTGCCGAGCTCGGAGGTCATGCGATCGAGATTGGAGCGCATGCGTCCGATCTGATCATTGAGGCGGTCGCATTGCGGCGGGCGCTGCGGTCCGAAGATGAAGAAGCTGTTCCCGCTATCGCAACCTAGCCGGCGCCCTTGCATGATCGTCTGGTCGAGTTCGAAGCGTTGCCGGGTGATTGCTTCCTCGTAGCGCCGCGTCTGCTCCGGATCGGTACCGGGTGTCGCGGCGGGAGCGTCGAGCTGCGCGAGCGCACTCTCGAGCCGGACGCAGGCTGCGCGGTCGGTCGGTCCATACATCGGCCGCGGACCCTGTACGCCGGGCGGCGGCCCGCCGGGCGCGCTTTGCGGCGGCAACAGCTGCGCGCCGGCAGTGCCCAAAAGCACCGCAAGTGACGCGGCGGCGAGAACTCGCAATGCCGGCGAGGCGAGGGGTCATCGGGCCGGTCCACTCTCCATGAGATTCAGGACGCGAAAACGCCAGCAAAACGTGTCTGATTTGTGTTGTAAAGCGGTCACTTATGCCGCGTCCGGCTGGGCGTCCGGAGCGGCTACGAGGAAGGCCGGATGCTCCCGCGCGGCGGCCTCCACGGCCACGATCTTGGGGAAGTCGTCGAGCGGCACCTGGTAGCGCCGCGCGTTGTACACCTGCGGCACGATGCAAATGTCGGCGAGCGTGACCGCTTCGCCGAACGCGTAGGGACCGGGCTCGAGCAGCCGGTCTACGGCGGTGAAGCCTTCATTGATCCAGTACGCGGTCCATTCCTGCAGCGCCTTCTCGTCCGCGTTGAATTTGCCGGCGAGAACTTGCCGCACACCGGTATTGTTGAGCGGATGGATGTCGCAACTGATGATTTGAGCAACGGCGCGGACACGCGCGCGTTCGAGCGGATCTTTCGGCAGGAGAGGCGGCTCCGGCCGGATCTCGTCGAGATACTCTATGATCGCAAGCGATTGAAACAGTAGATTTCCGTCGCCGAGATCGAGCGCAGGGACTCGCCGCTGCGGGTTGATCTTGCGGAAGGCGTCAGTGCGGTGCGCGTTCTCGGAGAATTTGATCGAGACGGTGTCGTACTTGAGGCCCTTGAGTGCCAGCGCAATCCGTACGCGGTAGGAAGCCGACGAACGGAAGAACGAATACAGCTTCATGCGCGACCTCCTCGGTCCTTAGGACCGACGAGTTGATAGCACCGAATTCGGTTCGCGGAAGGTCGGACTAGTCGTCAGCACACGGGGTTCTCGATCCGTCGATCGGCGCTTGCCGACCGGCGCGAGATCAACCTATGCTACTTTAGTTCAAGGGCTGCGATTCAACGGTCCAGAGGACGCCGGTCCGCGAACGGGTGCCGGCACAAGGGGGAGGAAATGGCGGACGGAAACACGCGGCTGATTTTTCCTGCGCTGGGAAAGTTTTATAGCGCTTGGTCGGACTTCGCGGAGCTTCTTCTGCGCGTCGTCGCGGGACTGATCCTTCCGCTCCAGCATGGGTTGCCGAAGATCGGGATTCTTGGATCCGGTAGTCCCGCCGGCGTGGCGGGTGGCCTCGAAAAGAGCGGCTACTACCCCGGAATTTTTTGGGCCTACGTGATCATCCTGGCCGAGATCGTCGGCGGCACATTCCTCGCCCTCGGTCTCTTTACGCGCCTAGCGGCTGCCGTCCTGATCGTCGAGTTCATCAACGTTGTCTATGTCGACTTCGCCAACCGCGGCACGGCGGGCGCGCGCTACTCCTTCGTGCTGCTCATCGTCTACATCTTCTTCCTGTTTCGCGGCGGCGGTCCGTATTCGCTCGATCGAAAGCTGGGCCGAGAGTTCTGAGTCTGCGCTGAACCACGTTTGGGCGGTGTTCGCGGGAGGCGAGTGACCCCGCCCATCAACCGAGGGGGTCGATCATGTCACCAAAATCGTCGCGCCTGTACGTGCCTGCACTCGCCGGATTTTATAAATCGCTATGGGAATGGGTCTGGGTCGTCCTGCGAGTCGGCTCGGGATTGTTGTTGGCGGCTCACGGACTCTGGAAGCTTGGATACTTGGGTGGGCCGGGCTTGACCGGGGTCACGGGTTTCTTGGACAAGACCGGTTACTCGCCCGGATCGTTCTGGGCACCCACGCTCGCGACGTTCGAAATCGTCGGCGGGGTGCTGCTCGCAATCGGACTCTTTACGCGGCCGGTGGCGGTGATCGGGCTGATAGAGATGCTGCTCGTCACGCACTTTCACTCGCGCTTCGGATTCTGGTTCAGCGTGCAGGGTGGCGGCATCGAATATCCGCTGATGTGGGCGGCGGTCATGCTGCTTTTCGCCATCAGAGGCGGTGGTTCGATGTCGGTGGATGCGCGGATGGGTAAGGAATTCTAAGTTCAAGTTCCGCCTGAATATCAGCAAATCGGCGCGCGCCGCAGGGTGCGCGCCTTTTTTGTCGGGTTCCATCCTGGAGCGCGGCCACGTTGTCGCCGCGATCCGCGTCCAATCGCTCCTTTGGGACTTTCCAATGGGTCGAGGGATCAACTCCGCGCCTCGTGATGCGGGCTCGCCGATGTGCGCCGTTCCGCGCCTACGCGCGCTGCTCGCCTCACTGCTCTTGGTCGGTGCGATCGCCGGCTGCGCCGGGATGGCCGGCGACCGCTTGCTCCCGTCCGATGTTTCCTCGGTGGCTCAGGATCCGCGCGTCACGGTCTTCACCACGCGCACGGCGGTGAAAGGCGCAAGTTCCCGCCCGTGGTTCGGGACCGAGCGTGCAAAGAAACCGAGTGTCGCGCAGGTCAAGCTCGCATCTCCCCATGATACACGGGCGTTCTCACTGGCTTCTGTAGGGCTTGGCGACTGGGGCATCGCCTCCGTCGAAATGCTCCCGAACGGGCTGCAATGGGCCGAGTCGGGCGGGCGCCGTGACGTCCTCGTCTACGTGCACGGCTTCAATCAGAGCTTCGAGCAGGCGACGCTCGATGCCGCGCGTCTAGCCGACAGCGTGAAATTCCGTGGCGAGACGATTCTGTTCACCTGGCCGTCCAAGAGCGCGCTGCTCGACTACATCTACGATCGCGAGAGCGCGATGTGGTCGCGCGATGCGTTCGAAAGCATGCTGGTTGAGTTGATCCAGCATCCCGCCGTGAACAACATTCACCTGGTGGCGCACTCGATGGGGACGATGCTTTCGGTGGAGGCGCTGCGCCAACTGCACTCGCGCATGGGCGAGGGAGCCGCGCTCAAGTTCGGCGCGATCGTCCTCGCCGCACCTGACATAGACATCGACGTTTTTTCCTCAACGGTTCGCCGCATCGGCGGGATGGCCCAGCGCATCACGGTGTTGACAGCGGCGAACGACCGGGCGCTCGGCATCGTCAACAAGCTTGCAGGGGGCATCGCCCGGGTCGGCACCGCCGAGAAGCAGCAACTGGAGGCATTGGGGCTTCGTGTGATCGACGCCTCCCAGTTCGCCGGAAGCGGAATCAACCACGACCTGTTTTTGTCTAATGACCAGGTGCGCCAGCACGTCCGTCGCGCGATCGAAGAGGCGAGCCGTTCGGGGCTTGCAATCCGCGCGGGTGAAATGGTCCTTCAAGCCCCCCAAGAAGTTCGCTGAGCGCCCCGCCGACGTGTCATTTTTGTCACGCACGACGAAATCATTGTGGACTTAGTCACAATTGCACACGGTTTAGGCACGTTGCCGAAATTGTATCGTTGCCGCGCAAGGGATTCCCGCCGATTTTCGTTTCCGAACATGGGGTTCAACCGCTGCCGTCGCCGAGTCGTTCGGGACCGGCGCCAGGGGCGGAGCAAAAAAGGGGTTTTCCATGAGGGGCAAGACCAAGAACATCGCGATCGTCAGCGCAGCTTCCCTCGCGCTGCTCATCGCTGGCCCAACGCTCGCGGCCGACGCGCCGGTCATCACCAAGGCGCCGATGAAGGCGGTCACGCCGCCCCCGCCGGTTTTTGAACTCGCTTACGGCGCCAGCATCTCGACGGATTACAATTTCCGCGGCGTGTCGCAATCCAATCGCGACTGGTCGTTCGGTGGGTATCTGGAAGCCCGGATCAACAATCCGATGGGCCAATTCTATCTCGGCGTTGCCGGTTGGCGCGTCGAGTGGCCGGGCCCGGCGGGGCCGTTCGCGTTCACCGATCCGTCCGCGGAAATCGATTTCACCGGCGGCTGGCGCAAGAGCTGGGACAAGTTCGGAGTCGATATCGGCTTGATCTACTACTACTACCCGGGCGAGGCCTTCAACGGCTTCACCAACGACAGCGACTTCTGGGAAGTCTATTGGAAGGGCACCTATGCCGTTACCGACATTTTCACTGTCGGCGCCAACATCTTCTATTCACCTGACGTCCTGAATTACAGCGAGTCGTTCGGAAATCTGGCTGGCGGCTTCGCAACGTCAGCCAAGGCGCGCGGGCTCTACGGCTCGCTGACCGCCGCATACACGTTCTATCAGAAGGACGATTGGAAAGCGGTCGCCTCGGGCGAGCTCGGGCATTGGTGGCTGAAGGATAACGGTTTCATCGCGGCGGGCCTTTCCAACGGCATCGGTCCGGTGAACCCCGACTACACGTACTGGAACGCCGGCCTCGCGTTCACGTACAAGACGGTCACGCTCGACCTGCGCTATCACGGCACCGATCAGGGTCGCACAGGGTGCAGCTCGTTCCTGCTGATTGCCGCGGCGAACCCGGCGTCGGGCTGGTGCAAGGACGCCTACATCGCCACGCTCAAGTTCGACAACACTTGGTCGCGGTAAGTATCGACGTCTGACGAGATACCAGACGGGCGGCGCTTCGGCGCCGCCCGTTTTCTTTTCTGCGCCGTGGGTTCAGCGCGAGCAGGTAATCGCGACGGTCTCCGGGCAACCGGATCCTTCGCAGCGCGCGAGGGTCGCGCTGGCCGCCTTGCCGCCTGTGATTTCATTCGGATCGATGCGGCCGAAGGTGACGGCCTGGGCGTATTGTCTGGCGCGGCAGAGCGCGGCCGCAGCGGCTTGACCGCAGCTTTCGCCGGACGCGAGGCAGCGGTCAATTCCGTACCCATCGGATCCGCTTACGACGAAGATTTGCGTTTCCGCTTGCGCGGGCGCTGAGAGCGCGAGGAATGCAGTGAGATAGGCGACACGACGCAAGCTCGGCATTTTCAAGGTCCCCACGGGCTCATCCCCACGGACAAGGTGCGCCCCCGATGGTTGATCGGGCGTTAAGGCCGGGAAGGCTGCGTCGAATGACGCGGGCCCAGAACAAACAGGAGCAGCCTTCGTTCCTCCGAATTGGACGAAAACCGCTCTGCCCCGCGCCTTTCCCTGTGCGGCAGGCAGGCAGCCGGGTCAATTCGGGTGCCTGTGGAAGAGGGCGCTTTCTGGGCGCCTGTTGCCCGCCCGTCGCACCCGTGCGGCGGCCGCCTTGACCGTGCGACCCCTGAGCCGCATGTTGCGGCCATGAATACGGCCGCCTGCAACATTTTCTTCGGCATTTGCCGCGAGATTATCTGCGCCTGAGAGGGCGCGGGCAGGCCGTTCTATCTCGACATTTCAGAGACGAACGTTCCGGCCCGCGGGGCATAGGGACGTTATGGAATTGAAGCTCTACAACACGCTGACGCGCAGGAAGGAGCCGTTCCGGCCCATCGATCCCGCGCGCGTCCGCATGTACGCGTGCGGACCGACCGTCTACGACTTCGCGCACATCGGCAACGCGCGCCCGGTCATCGTATTTGACGTGCTCTATCGCTTGCTGCGCCAGCTGTACGGCGCCGAGCACGTAAAATACGTCCGCAACATCACGGACGTGGACGACAAGATTAATGCGCGCGCAGCGGAGGAGTATCCCGACCTCCCGCTCAATGACGCGATCCGGAAGGTCACGGAGACCACCGAGCGCCAATTCCACGAGGACGTGGCCGCGCTTGGGTGCCTGAAGCCCGATGTCGAGCCGCGCGCGACCGAGCACATCGAGGAGATGAAGCAGCTCGTCGATAGGCTCATCGCGCACGGTTGCGCCTATGTCGCGCAGGACCATGCGCTCTTCCACGTCGCTGCGATGAAGGACTACGGCAAGTTGTCCAACCGCACGCTCGACGAGATGATCGCCGGCGCCCGCGTCGAGGTCGCACCGTACAAGCGGGACCCGATGGACTTCGTATTGTGGAAACCTTCGAAGCCCGGTGAGCCGGCGTGGCCGTCACCGGGCGGTATCAAGAACTCCGGGCCGCCCGGGATGGCACCTCGAGTGCTCGGCCATGAGCTGGAAGCATCTCGGCGAGACGTTCGACATCCATGGCGGCGGTATCGATCTCGTTTTTCCGCACCACGAGAACGAGATCGCCCAATCGCGCTGCGCATTTCACACGCCGATGATGGCGCAGGTCTGGATGCACAACGGTTTTCTCCAGGTAGAAGGGGAGAAGATGGCGAAGTCCGCGGGTAACTTCGTCACCATCCGAGATTTGCTGACTAGTCGAAAGTTTGGTGGAAGATCTTGGGACGGGCACGCACTTCGCTTGGCGATGCTGCGAACGCACTACCGTCAACCGTTGGATTGGACGGTTAGAGGACTTGAAGACGCAGATCAGACTGTCCTGACTTGGGCAAATGTGTTGGCTCGTCACCACACATCTTTCAGTTCAGACGACGCTCCCCCAGACAGATTCCTTTCCGTCTTGTCCGACGACTTAAATACTCCGCACGCCATCGCGGAAATGCACCAACTTGCAGAGATCGCAAGAAAAGGCGAGTTCAGTGCTGCCCAAGCGCTGCATCAAGCCGGAAAGTTCCTTGGGATTTTCTCCCACTCGCTAAATTCGTGGAAGGATTTGGCAGGGATTGGACGGGCGGCCGGCGAGCTCCTAGCCGATGAAGACAGGAAGCAGATTGAGGCGTCGATCGCCGCCCGCAACGCCGCCCGCAAAGCCAAGAACTTTAAGGAGTTGGACCGTATTCGCGACGAACTCGCCGCGATGGGCGTCGTGTTGAAGGACAACAAGGACGGCACGACGACCTGGGAGGTCGCACGATGACTGCCTTCCGCTTGAATCGATTTCTGAAGTCCCTGAATCTTTTCGCCGAGGGCTGCGCAGAAGTAACTGAAACGGCTTTCGTTTTCGCGGCCGGAGCACGTCGATGAGCAAGGAACGCCTGTATCTTTTTGACACAACGCTGCGCGACGGCGCGCAAATGCACGGCGTCGACTTCACGCTCGCCGACAAGCTCAAGGTCACGCAGCTGCTCGACGATCTCGGCGTCGATTACGTCGAAGCCGGTTATCCCGGTGCCAACCCGACCGACACAAGACTGTTCGCGGAAAAGCGCAACACGAAAGCGAAGTTCACGGCGTTCGGTATGACGAAACGGCCGGGCCGCTCCGCATCGAACGATCCCGGTCTCGCGCAGGTACTCGCGGCCAAAGCTGACGCGATCTGCCTTGTCGCGAAAAGCTCGGCGTTCCAGGTGAAGGTGGCGCTTGAGACGACGCCGGAAGAAAATCTGGCGTCGATCAAGGAATTGGTTGCGGCGGCCAAGGCCACCGGCCGCGAGGTGTTGATCGACTGTGAGCACTTCTTCGACGGCTACAGGGAAGATCCGAAGTTCGCGCTCGCCTGTGCCAAGGCCGCCTACGATGCCGGCGCGCGCTGGGTGGTCCTCTGCGATACGAACGGCGGCACGCTGCCCCACGAGGTCGAGCAGATCGTCGGTGAGGTCGTGAAGCAGATTCCCGGCGACCATGTCGGCATCCACGCGCATAACGACACCGAACAAGCCGTCGCGAATTCGCTGGCGGCAGTTCGCGCGGGCGCGCGCCAGATTCAGGGTACGTTGAACGGGGTGGGGGAACGCTGCGGAAACGCCAATCTCTGTTCCATCATCCCTACGCTGATGCTGAAGCCGGATTTCGCCAGTCGCTTCGACATCAACGTGAAGCCCGACGCCCTCGCGCACATCGCGCAGGTTTCTCGCACGCTCGATGAAATGCTCAATCGCGCGCCGGATCGTCACGCGCCTTACGTCGGCGACTCCGCGTTCACGACGAAGACCGGAATCCACGCGTCCGCGATCATGAAGAATCCGGCGACCTACGAGCACGTGGCTCCTGAATTTGTCGGCAATCGACGCAAGCTTCTTGTCTCCGACCAGTCGGGTCGCTCCAACGTGCTGGCCGAGCTCGAACGGATCGGTGTTACCGTCGACAAGAACGACCCGCGCATCATGCGGCTCCTTGAGGAGGTCAAAGAGCGGGAGGCCAAGGGCTACGCCTACGAGGCAGCTGACGCTTCGTTTGCGCTGCTCGCGCGCCGCCTGCTCGGCAAGGTGCCGGAATATTTCGACGTGGAGCAGTTCGATATCAGCGTCGAGCAGCGCTACAACGCGGTCGGCAAGCGCGTCACCGTGTCGATGGCCGTTGTGAAAGTGAAGGTGGACGGCAAGACGATGATCTCCGCCGCCGAAGGCAACGGCCCGGTCAACGCGCTCGACGTCGCGCTCCGTAAGGATCTCGGCAAGTATCAGCCATTCATCGCGGGCCTCAACCTCATCGATTATCGCGTACGTATCCTCGACGGCGGCACGGGCGCGGTCACCCGTGTGCTGATCGAGAGCGAGGACGAGACCGGCGAGCGCTGGACTACCGTGGGCGTGTCTCCCAATATTATCGACGCGTCGTTCCAGGCGCTGGTCGACTCGATCACCTGGAAATTGTTCAAATCGAACGCGCCGGCCTAATGATCGACCACGTCTCAATCACGGTCCGCGACCTCGCTGCGAGCGCGCGCTTTTACGCTGAGGCCCTCGCGCCGCTCGGCTACGAGAGGCTGCGCAATGATCCGACAACGGTCGGCTTCGGCAAGAAGTATCCGGAGCTGTGGTTGAATCATCGCCCGAATGCGAACATCGACGCGGACACGGGTTCGCATGTTTGCCTGCGCGGGCGCGACCGAACGGCGGTCGATCGCTTTCACGCGGCAGCCCTTGCGGCCGGCGGCAAGTCCGATGGCGCCCCCGGATTGCGCAGCCACTATCACGAGACCTACTACGCGGCTTTCGTTCGAGATCCCGATGGAAACCGCATCGAGGCGGTAACGTTTCTGCAGGCCGAGAGCTAAGGTCTGTCATTGCCGGGCTTGACCCGGCAATCCATGCGACCTCTCAATCTGATTCGCATTGGTATGGATGCCCGGGTCATGCCCGGGCATGACGGAGGAACTGCAAATGTCCGTGCTCGTCGAGCGCAGCGGTCCGGTCACCACGGTAATCCTGTCGCGAAATGAGGCGCGCAACGCCGTCGATCCGCCGACCGCGGAGAAGCTGACGGACGCCTTTCTCGCCTTCGACGCCGATCCCAACCAGAACGTCGCCGTTTTTTGGGGGGCCGGCGGCGCCTTCTGCGCGGGTTACGACCTCAAGGCGGCAGCTACGACGCTCGGCCAGAGCGATCCGCTCGCAACCATCGATTTTCCCGATGACGACAAAGGAATCCCCCGCGGTCCGATGGGACCCACTCGCCTCGAACTATCGAAACCGGTGATCGCGGCGGTCGCCGGGCCCGCGGTGGCCGGCGGCATGGAGTTGGCCCTCTGGTGCGACGTACGAATCATGGAGGAGACCGCTTACATGGGCGTCTACTGCCGCCGATGGGGGGTGCCCTTGATTGACGGCGGCACCGTGCGGCTTCCGCGTCTCGTCGGCCGCGGCCGAGCGCTGGACCTTGTGCTCACCGGACGGAAGGTGGAAGCGGATGAGTGCCTGCGCATCGGACTTTGCGAGCGAGTCGTGCCGCACGGGAAGAGCCGGGAGTTGGCCGAAGCGCTTGCCCGAGAGCTCGTGAAGTTTCCGCAGGAGTGCTTGCGCGCAGATCGCCGCTCGGTCCGCTTACAGGAAGGTCTCAGCGAGCGAGAGGGTTTGCATGCCGAATGGAATAACTCTGCGCCCGTGTTCGAGCGGGAAGGCGCCGCGGGTGCTGCGCGCTTTGCCGGCGGCAAGGGCCGGCACGGCGATCAGCGCGACATCTGAAATGAGCTTCTGCAGCCGCCGAACCGCTTTTTGGATCCTCGCCGGGGTCCCCGCAGCGCTCGCGACCGCCGCGACTGCGGTCGCGCAAGCGAACGCCTACATCGCCGCCGCGTTCAAGATGAAAGCTGACGCTGAAAAGGCCGGCGACCAACCTTATGGCGCGGTTGTCGTGCACGGTGAAGAGATCGTCGGCTGGGGGCCGAGCCGCGTTGTCACCCGCAACGATCCGACGGCCCACGCCGAACGCGAGGCAATCCGCGATGCGCAGCGACGGCTCGGAAAACTGGATCTGTCCGGAACTACGCTTTATTCGACCTCCCGTCCGTGCTTGTTGTGCGAGCGTGCCGCCGCAGAGGCAAAGGTTGCGCGAATGATTTACGGTGCCTCGGCGATCGATGCCGGGGCGCCGCGTCTGTAGCCGCTCGGCTGCAATTTGGCTGGAGCGTTGCCCGCGGTGGCCGGAGAGTGCAGGGAGCTCAATCCGACGTTGCCGAAGCCCGGAATCTTGACCGCAAGTCCGCGCAGATCGAATCCGGTGACGAGGCCCAGGAAGTTCAACTCGAAACCCTCGACCCAGCCGATCTTGAAACCGGCGTAGCCCCAAAGGTTGAGTTCGATGCCGGTCCTGCTGTCTGTTGTGCCGAGATAGAAGTAGGGACGGAAATCCCGGCCGATCGCGTTTGCCGGCAGAATCGCGCCGACTTCCGGAATGGCGCGCAACACATTCGCGATGAACGTATTGCTGTTCGGGCCCGGCCACGCGCGATAGTCGCCGGAGTTGCGCCACTGATAGTCCTTTACGGCGGTTTCGATCTTGGGAATGAGCCGCTCGGCGTCGGCGCCACGGACGTCTGCGACGACGGTTGGATTGTTGCCTCGCCAGCGCCCGTCCGGCGCCCAGCCGTTCGTGCGGATCGGGTTGCCCCAGCCCACAACGTCATAACGCGTCCAGCTGCCTCCATTCACCGGCTTGAACACCACCCAGCTGTGCACGGCGAAAATCCCGCGCCATCCGCCGGTACGCGCCGACAACACAAGCACGCGCGCGTCCGAATATTCGCCCGCGGAAGGCAGTGCGCCGGTACTCGACCAATCGGAGCGCCACCAGCTCTGCGGCGCATCGTCGAACGCGAACATGGTTGCTCGCGCGGCGATGGGCAGCAAAAACAGGAGCGCCAGCACAGCGAACAGGACGCGGTGCTTCTTTCGGCGTGGGCGATGCGGGGATTTCTGCTTCATGCTTTCGGTGATCAATCTGCCCTAATTCAATGTGCCACGCCTCGCCGCGGATCGGTATGAAATTACTGTAATGCAGGCGGTCCTTGCGCCGCAGGCAGACGGAACGCGGATTGGATGATGAGCGTTGAACAGCGCCGATTTACCTCTCGCGGAAACAAAGAGCCATGAAATCCAAGCACACCCTGAAGCCGCCAGTTAAGCTCCCGCGTCAGGATCGCTTTGCGACCTTTGCTCAGGCCGCCGCCCGACTAGCCGGAAAGCCGGGCACATTCATCGCTGCCTGCGGACTGATTGTGTGCTGGCTGGCGAGCGGCCCCTTATTTGGTTTCGATGACACTTGGCAACTGATGATCAATACGACCACGACGATCATCACGTTCCTGATGGTTTTCCTGATTCAGAACACGCAGACCCGTGATCAACTCGCACTACAGATCAAGCTCGCTGAACTGATCATTCATATGCGCGGTGCACCCAATGTGCTCGCCGACGCCGAAGACCTGTCCGAGAAGCAGCTCGACACGCTGCACGCCTACTACAAGGCCAAGGCCCAGGAAAAATCTGAGGCAGCAGCTCGCCGCAAGTCGCGCCGCTCGTGATTACATTTCCTCGGTGACGAGCTTCGCGCCAGCCGTCCGCAATTCATCGCCCGGAATGGCACGCGCGGCGGCGCGCAATTTCGGCACGATATCCTCGACGCGGTCAGTCACGAGGTAATCGAACGAATTGGCGCGGATAAAGCCCTGCTTCCGCTGATGGTCGAGCAGGGCAAGCAACGGTTCCCAGAACTTCTTCAAATTGAAAAGGAGCAGCGGCTTCTTGTGCCGTCCGAGCTGGATCCACGTCATTTGCTCGACCAGTTCCTCCAGCGTGCCGATGCCGCCCGGGAGCGCGACAAACGCATCCGCCAGCTCGAACATGGTGCGCTTGCGTTCGTGCATGTCGTTGGTGACGATGACGCCCCGCGCGCCTTCGAGCGCATGCTCGCGGGCTACGAGAAAGTCGGGAATCACGCCGGTCACTTCGCCGCCGGCATCCATCACCGCACGCGCGATTTCACCCATGAGACCAATTCCACCGCCGCCATAGACGAGCTTGAGCTTCTCGCGCGCCAGCGTGCGACCGAAGCCGCGCGCGGCTTCGACATAGACGGGGTCGCTTCCGGGAGACGAACCGCAATAAACACAGATGCTTCGAATATCAGCCATGGTTCGTTGATGTGGGCTTGGTGGAGGCGATCGTCAAGGCGGGACAATTTTTGGGGTCAATTATCCGTGGACTGGCTGTAACCTTTTTCCGTCCAGCGAAAACGGGCCACATGCGAGTTCTTGCGGCCGTCCTGCCGCACGGATTGGTACTGTGCTTCGATATTGCCATTGGCGTCGATCTCAACAGGCAGGCTCGCATCTACGACGAGATACTTTGTCGTCTGGTCGCGGTCGTTCGTGAATTCGACGGGCACGTATTCCCCGGATGTCCGATCCCAACGGAATACAAGCAATGCACCGCGCTCGGGCGGCACCGCGCCGCGGACAAGGACTTCATCGACACCATCGCCGTTCAGGTCGCGTGCGACCAACCCGGATCCGCCCGGCTTGCCGTCGATCGCGACGAGCTCCGTGCCGAGCTGCGGGAAACTCTGTGAACGGCCACTGGGAAGCGCGATTTCAAGCAGCACGCCTTCGCCGGTTACGGGCGCCGCTGTGATGCGCGCCGTTTGGCCAGCACCGATCCGTGCGGAGACGTTCGTCGATTGCGCCAAGGAAGGCCCAATGGTTCCGGCCACGAACGCGACAGCAAGGCTCAGCGCGACGAGTTTCGGCATCACTCCCTCCAGCACGAGTTTTTCATAGCGGGATCCGGCCACGAACCGCGCAGTTCCCGTCACGGCAAAGCAATACCCGGCATTGCGGCGATATCGTGCGCGATCATTCGCTTGCGTGGTCAATTCTCGCTGACCATCTTCGTATTTGCACGATGGCGCTTGTGTGTATCGGGAGACGGCGGGCGTGGGTCCGTGCTATTTCCTCGGCGCGCTACGGCCTGGGAATCGCCGCGGATTGATCCTCCGTGGCGTAGTGGCGCAGTAGGATGCTGGAGAAGACTTGAGATGTCGCAGTCGAGCGAAATGGACGCGCAGCAGGGAGGCGCGAACGAGCGCACCCGCGCCGCTGCCATTTCGGCAGGGGGCGGCACGCTCCTGTCGACACTCAAAGGCTTGTGGCCGCACATGTGGCCTACCGCGCGCGCGGACCTCAAGCGTCGCGTCTTACTGGCATTCGTGCTGCTGGTCGGCGCGAAGCTTGCGACAATCGTCATGCCCTTTGCGTTCAAATACGCGACGGACGCGCTCGTCGCCGTCTCCGAGGGTAACCCCCTCCCCAAGGAAGCGATCTTCTACTTCATCTCCGCGCCACTCGCACTCGTGGCCATCTACGGCGCGTTACGGGTGAGCGTTGCGCTGCTCACCCAGCTTCGTGACGGGCTGTTCGCCAAAGTCGCACTCCACGCCGTGCGCCGCCTTGCCTACACGACCTTCGAGCACATGCATGCGCTCTCCTTGCGTTTCCACCTCGAACGCAAGACCGGTGGGCTCACGCGGGTGCTCGAGCGTGGCCGC
Organism: uncultured Alphaproteobacteria bacterium; assembly: GCA_963711595.1. GTDB lineage: Bacteria > Pseudomonadota > Alphaproteobacteria > Rhizobiales > Xanthobacteraceae > JAUSIF01. The sequence goes on along the minus strand of CAVQER010000001.1, from coordinate 289,298 downwards.
AACGGCATCGAGGAACTGGTGCGCCTCGTCATCCTGCAAATGGCACCCACGGTGGTCGAACTCGTCCTCGTCTTCTGCGTGCTGCTGTTTTATTTCGATTGGCGCTACGCAGCCGTTGTGGCCGTTACCGTGATCGCCTTCATGGCGTGGACCTATCGCGCCACCGAATGGCGCATTCACATCCGGCGCCGCATGAACGAATCCGACACCGACGCAAACGCGAAGGCAGTCGAACTCATTGCTCAACTACGAGACAGTGAAATATTTCGGTGCGGAGCGGCGCGAGGCGGATCGCTACGACAAATCCATGGAGCGATACGAGTTTGCCTCGGTCTCGACTTACACGTCGCTCGCGATCCTTAACGCCGGCCAAGCGGTCATCTTCACGCTTGGTCTCACATCGATTATGGCGCTAGCGGCACTCGACGTCAGCGCCCGCACGCGCACGGTCGGCGATTTCGTGATGATCAACGCCATGTTGATCCAGCTCTACATCCCGCTGAATTTCATGGGCATGCTCTATCGCGAGATCAAGCAGGCGATCACCGATATCGAGGTCATGTTCGGCGTGCTCGCTCGCCACCCCGAGATCGAGGATCACCCGCACGCGAAACCGCTTGTCGTCCGGCAGGGCGCGATCCGCTTCGAAGACGTGCACTTCGCATACGAACACAATCGCGAAATTCTCAAAGGTGTGAGCTTCGACGTTCCTGCGGGCGGCACGATAGCGGTGGTCGGACCGTCCGGCGCCGGCAAGTCGACGATTTCGCGCCTGATCTTCCGCTTCTATGACGTGACTACGGGCCGCATTCTGATCGATGGTCAGGATATTCGGGACGTCACACAGGCAAGCCTTCGCGCGGCGATCGGCATGGTCCCGCAGGATACCGTGCTGTTCAACGACACCATCCGCTACAATATCAAGTACGGCCGCTGGGACGCTACCGACACCGAGATTGAAGACGCTGCGCGGCAGGCGCAGATCGACGACTTCATTCGACTCGCACCGCTTGGGTACAACACGGAGGTTGGCGAACGCGGACTCAAGCTTTCCGGCGGCGAGAAGCAGCGCGTCGCCATTGCACGCACGATTCTCAAGGGCCCTCCGATCCTTCTGCTCGATGAGGCAACGTCCGCGCTCGACTCTTACACCGAGAGGGAAATCCAGGACGCGCTTGAGCGTGCTTCCCGCGGTCGCACGACGCTCGTCATCGCGCACCGGCTCTCGACCGTCGTAGGGGCCGACGAAATCCTTGTGCTTGATGAAGGTCAGATCGTCGAGCGCGGCACGCACGTAGAGTTGCTCGCCTACGGCGGTCTATACGCCGGCATGTGGAATCGCCAGCGCGAGGCGGAGGCTGCGCGCGAGAAGCTGCGCGAGGCCGGCGAGGATGCGATCACCTCCGCTCATCCGAACCGCAATCCACCACCCGCTGCCGAGGCCGCCGAGTAGTCAGGCCGCGAGCTCTGCTCGGGACTGCGCCACGATCTCGTACGACCGCTTGCGTGCTTCGTGGTCATAGATCTGCGATGCGATGATCAGTTCGTCGATCGCGGTCATCTCGACAAACTTTGCCAGACCGTCACGCACCTGCTCTTGCGTTCCCACTAGCGCATAACGCATCGCGCTTTCGACTCCCGCACGCTCGATCTCGTTCCAGAGTCCATCCATGCTTTCGACGGGCGGCTGCAACGGGGTGGGCTGCCCGCGGCGCAGGTTCACGAATTGCTGTTGCACCGACGAGAAGAGGAGCTGCGCCTCGCGCTCCGTGTCGGCCGCGTAGACGCCAATACCCGCCATGGCAATCGGCTGCTCGATGAACCCCGTTTTCCGGAAACTGGAGCGGTAGATCTTCAGCGCGTCGAGGAGCATGTCCGGCGCGAAATGCGATGCGAAAGCGAACGGGAGCCCGAGCATTGCCGCGAGCTGCGCACCGAACAGGCTCGACCCGAGAATCCACACGGGCACCTGCAAGCCGGCACCGGGGTAGGCGCGGACGGGCTGGTTCGCCTGCACCGGCTGGAAGTAGTGCAGCAGTTCGACAACGTCCTGGGGAAAGCGCTCCGCTGCGGTCGGTGCGTCACGCCGCAGCGCGAACGCCGTGCGCTGGTCCGTGCCCGGCGCGCGGCCGACGGCAAGATCGATGCGCCCCGGATGCAGCGACTCCAGCGTCCCGAATTGCTCGGCGATCACAAGCGGCGAGTGGTTCGGCAGCATCACGCCGCCTGCGCCGACACGGATCGTGCTCGTTCCCGCGGCGACATGGCCGATAACCACGGAGGTCGCAGCACTCGCAATTCCCGGCATGTTGTGATGCTCGGCCAGCCAATAGCGATGAAAGCCCAGCCGCTCCGCGTGCTGCGCAAGGTCAAGCGAGTTGTGGAAAGCGTCCGCGGCCGTACCCCCGGCGAGGATCGGCGAAAGGTCCAGGACAGAGAATGGAATCATCGGCTATGGGTGGCAGCGCGGGATCGTTAGGCGGTCGGTAGGGAAGGTGGAGATAAGCAGGCCCGGCATGGATTGCTACACCTATATTCTCGGATGCACGGGCAAAGATGGTTGCCGCACCTACGTCGGCTGGACCACGGATCTCGCTCGCCGTCTTGCCCAGCACAATGCCGGCGCAGGCGCGCGCTCGACGCGCGGCCGCACCTGGGTGCTCCTCTATTCCGAGCGCCATACCGATCGCCGGGCGGCCATGAGCCGCGAATGGCGGTTGAAGCGGGACCGGCGTTTCCGCAAGCAAATGGCATCGGCGCTGCTTCCGTCAAATTGACGCCCGCCGCGGCAATGACTACCTGTCTTGCCGCCTGCGGGATTCGTCATGCCCATCATCGACTCGGTCCGAAAGCAGCTTGCGCCCGTCCATCCCGAAGGACTGCCGTTCATCGGCGGCTTCGCGCTGGTCGCGCTCATTCTGTTTTGGCTATGGACTCCGCTCGGCTGGCTCGGCGTCCTTGCGACCGCCTGGTGCGCCTATTTTTTCCGCGATCCGCGTCGCGTCACGCCGGTGCGCGAAGGGTTGATCGTCTCTCCCGCGGACGGCCGCGTCTCGCAGGTCTCGCTTGCGCCGCCGCCTGCCGAACTCGAGATGGGTGTCGCGCCTCGTCCACGCATTTCCATTTTCATGAGCGTGTTCGACGTGCACGTGAACCGGAGCCCGGCGACGGGTCCCGTCGAACGCATCGCATATCGCCCGGGCAAGTTCATCAACGCCGATCTCGACAAGGCGAGCGAGGACAACGAGCGCAACGGTCTGGTAATCCGGACCGCGGCAGGCCGTGTCGGCATCGTCCAGATCGCGGGCCTGCTCGCCCGTCGTATCGTTTGTTTCGTTCGTGAAGGTCAGGCCGTCACCGCGGGCGACCGCATCGGGCTTATCCGCTTCGGATCGCGCGTCGACGTTTACCTTCCTGAACGCATGCGTCCCCTCGTTTCCGAGGGGCAGCTTTCCGTCGCGGGCGAAACCGTACTCGCGGATCTAGCCAATACCAGTGGACCCGAGGGTTTCCGCGGCAACTGATTGCATCTTCCGCTGCAACGCCGGGCATCGTATTCTGTCGCAATGACCAATATCTTCGCCCCCTTCGAACCGGAAAGTGACGAGCCGCGCCGCCGGCGTTTCAAGCCGATACCCGTGCGTGTGCTGCTGCCGAATTTGGTGACGTTGCTTGCACTTTGCCTCGGCCTCACCGCAATCCGCATGGCTATGGAAGGCCGGCTCGAGCTGGCGATCGGCGCGATCGTGCTTGCCGCGCTCCTTGACGGCCTTGATGGCCGGATCGCGCGGCTGCTGCAGACGTCTTCTCGTTTCGGCGCCGAACTCGACTCGCTTGCGGACTTTCTCTGCTTCGGCGCGGTGCCGGGCATCATACTTTATGTGTGGGGGCTGAGCAGCCTCAGAGGTTTTGGCTGGATCGTCGTGCTCGTGTTCGCGATGTGTGCGGCCCTTCGGCTCGCGCGTTTCAACGTCATGCTCGACGATCCGAACCGTCCCGCGTTCGCAGGGAATTTCTTCGTCGGCGTGCCGGCGCCTGCAGCCGCGCTCGTGTCGCTGCTGCCGGTCTATCTCAGCTTCGTTGGTCTCCCGCAATCCATGGCGACATCGGTGATCGCCATGCTCTATGTTCTGGCGATTGCGCTCTTGATGGTCTCGCGCATTCCGACCTGGTCCGGAAAGAAAGTCGGAGCCCGCGTGCCGCGCGAGTATGTGATGGCGACGTTCGTACTCGTCGTCCTCTTCGCCGCGCTTCTTATCAGTTATCCGTGGGAGGTGTTGTCGATCGGATCGCTGCTTTATCTCTCCGCGATCCCGGTCGCCCACATGCATTACCGCAACCTCGAACGCGCGCATCTCGCTGCTTCCGGCGGAATTGTGCGTACTCCCGCGGAAACGAGCGAAGAGAATCGTCCCGGCCGGCTGAATTGAACCGCGGTACAGGGTCGGGTATGGCGCGGCTTGCGGACAAGATCGTTCTGATTACGGGCGCTTCAGGCACGATCGGCGATGCCGTTGCGAAAGCGGTCCGCCGGGAAGGCGGTATCCCCATCGGAACCGATCTGAAGGGCCGCAAGGCTGAGTTCGACCTCGACGTGACGGAAGAGCCCGGCTGGCTTCGCGTTCTCGCCGAGGTCGAGAGGCGTCATGGCCGGCTCGACGGGCTCGTCAACTCCGCGGGCATCGGCACGCTCGGCACGGTCGAGGAGACCTCGCTCGCCGACTACAAGCGTGTAATGGCGGTGAACGTCGACGGGACATTCCTTGGATGCAAGCATGCGATGCCGCTCATGCGCAGCCGCGGCGGCGCCATCGTGAATCTCTCGTCGATCTCGGGCATTGTCGCAGGCCACAATCTAGCTGCGTACAATGCCTCCAAGGGTGCGGTGCGCCTGCTCTCGAAGTCCGTCGCACTGCACGGCGCGCGTCTAAAGCCGCCAGTACGCTGCAATTCGGTGCATCCGACTTTCATCGAGGGCGACATGGTCGACGCGATGCTGCGTTCGACGCCCGAGCCCGACAAGACGCGCGAGAAGATGACTCGTGACATCCCGTTGCGCCGCTTCGGCGAGCCGACGGAGGTCGCCGATCTCGCGGTGTACCTGCTTTCCGACGAAAGCCGGTTTGTAACCGGCGCGGAGATCCCCATCGACGGCGGGCTATCTGCTCGCTGATACCTATCCCTGAAGAGCCACGAGCGGAGAATTGCCAATGGTGCAGATGATCGATCCGAAAACATTGACTGTGCTCGTGACCGGCGCGACCGCGGGCTTCGGTGCGGCGACCGTCCGCCGTTTTGCCGAGGCGGGCAGCCGCGTCATCGCCACGGGACGCCGCACCGATCGTCTCGCCGCGCTGAAGAAGGAACTCGGAGCCCGCTGCCATACGGCGGCGTTCGATGTCACGGATCGCGCGGCCAGTGAGAAGATGGTGAAGGAGCTTCCTGTCGAATTTGCGAAGATCAACATTGTGGTCGCGAATGCCGGCGGCGCGTTCGGTCTTGAACCGGCGCAGCAGGCGAACCTTGATGATTGGGAACAAATGGTGAAGCTCAACATCAATGGCCTGCTCTATACGGTGCGGGCGACGCTGCCAGGCATGGTCGAGCGCGATGAGGGGCACGTGGTGCTGCTCGGTTCGGTAGCCGGCGACTACCCGTATCCGGGCGGGAACGTCTACGGCGGCGTCAAAGCGTTCGTAAAGCAGTTTGCTCTGAACCTGCGTTCCGACCTTCTCGGCGCCAATGTGCGCGTGACCAATGTGGAGCCTGGCCTCGCCGAGACCGAATTCTCGCTCGTCCGCTTCAAGGGCGATAAGGAGAAGGCTGCGAAGGTCTACGAAGGCGTGAAACCCATGGTCGGGGACGACATCGCCGAGCAGATCTTCTTCTGCTGCACGCTACCGCGTCACGTGAACATCAATCGCATCCAGTCGATGGCGACCATGCAGGCGTTCTCGCCATTCGCGATCAAGCGGAAGACATAGTTTTGTCGGCCGGCGCGCGAACGCCGTGCTGACGCTCAGCGAACGAGATAGACAGCGCCGCCGTCGGCATGGCCGTCGAACCGTGCGGGTCCCGTCGGCTGAAGTCGGCCCACGATTCCGCGCGATTGGTTGCGCAGGATCAACTCCGGCCCCTGGATCTCCCAGCTCTGCACTGTGGTGAAGGCTTGCGGGCAGTCGGCTTCCCCGCGTGCGGAGTAGGCGGCGCCAACGAGCACCCCGCCGAGGATGAGGCGGCACTTGCGGCCGCTGTTGTCCACGAGGGTCCAATTGCCGAACAGGCTTTGCGCAGGGATCGCTACCGTGTCGCCGCCAGGGGGAGCACTGGCTCCGGGGCTTGCTGCGGCTGTCTGAATGGTCCGCGCACTCGCCCGATCGTCGCTCGCAGTAGTGCTGCGAGCGGAAACATCGCCTTGCGCGACGGCTCCAGAGTCTTTTTTGGACACGGTCGTCCGCGGCGCCGTCTTCAGCGTGTCGATCACACGCGGCTTGGCCGCGCCGCTGGCCTCGGATCCAACGAGACCGTCAGTCTGACAACCAGCAACCGCGACGCCCGCCAGCACGGCGAGAATCCGAACCACGCCAATCATTTACCGACGCCCCACAGACTCAAAAACGGTCTGTCACAATCGTATACGTGAGTCGGGGGGACCGCCACCGCTACTCCTGTGGATAGTTTACGCGAGCAGCGGATGCCCCGGCATCAGCTCATACGGATCCGCCCAACCGGGAAGCGCGCGAATGCGCTCACGCCACGCGCCGATCGCCGGGTATTCGGTGGCGAAGTCGAAGCCGAACTCTTCGGCCGGATAGAAGAGGTAGCCCGAGAGTGATATGTCCGCGATCGTCGGCCGCTCGCCGATCAGAAACGGCCTTGCGCCCAGCCGCTTGTTCACGACGCCGAGCGTGTTGGTGAAGCGGCCCTTGAGAAATGCCATCACTGCCGGATCGGCGTTCGGAATGAAGTTCTTCATCGCGCGGAAAGGACCGAGATACCCGTTGACCTTCTGATTGTCGAAGATGATCCAGCGCAGGCACTCGAGGCGCTCATCTTCGCCTTGCGGTTGGAATTTGCCGAATTTGTCCGAGAGGTAGGCGAGGATCACGCCCGACTGGCTGAGCTTTTTCTTGCCGTGCACGAGCACCGGCGCTTCACCCATCTCGTTGATTTCGGCCCGGTACTCCGGCGAGAGGTGCACCTTTTTCCCAAAATAATCGACGAACACCGGCTCCCAATCAGCGCCGACGAGATTGAGCATCAGCGCGGCACGATACGAATTGCCGGACTGCGCGAAGCAATGGAGCTGGTACTCGGCCATTCGGATTACCCCCTATTGGAATAACGATTTTAGTTGCTTCCCCGTCGTCTGCAACGCGCGGATTCGTCTTCAGTTGTCGCCGCGGCGGTGCGATGTCTAGACTTCCCTTAGGGGAGCCTGGTGCAGTCCATGTCCACGAGGGGCGTCACATTTGTCCTGACGAGCTGCAATCGTTTTGATCTTCTCGCGGAGACTCTCGAGACATTTCTTCAATTCAATACCTACCCGATCGCGAAATACGTACTCGTTGAAGATTCCGGCAACGATCAAGTTTACGACGTCCTGCGGCGGGTCAGTCAAAAATTTCGGGTGATCTTGAACGATCCCCCGGTCGGACAGATCGCGAGCATCGACAAGGCATATGCGGACGTGCAGACCCCGTATATTTTTCACTGCGAGGACGACTGGCGCTTCTTCAGAGAAGGCCTGATCGAGGAGTCCATCATTCTGCTCGAGTCCGTTCCCGAAATCGCCGTCGTCTCAGGTCGCCATCGCGGGCAGAAGCCGGACTTCGACTTTCGTTTCTTCAACTCGCGGCCACGCACCTACAACGGCATAGGGTATCGATGCAACGAACGCGAGCACGATCAAGTATGGGGCGGCTACACGTTCAATCCCGGATTGAGGCGCCTGGCGGACTATCGCAGGCTCGGCTCCTTCGCCGCGATCGGACATGAGGCAGAAATCAGTCGCTGGTTTCTGGCCCGCGGGATGAACGTGGCGCATCTTGAAATAGCGGCGTGCGAGACGATCGGAAAGGGAAGGCACCTTGTCGATCCATTTCGAACTGATCACCGCCGTCGCGCCGCTTCGCTGGCCAGGCGGCCAGCGCGCCGCATAGAACTCGCGACGCGAGAGCTTGCTCCAACGTCACGGAAGCGGTTTTCACCTGCTGACGCCAGATTTTTGACCGAGCTACCCGTTCTCTGGTTTGTCGCGCATTTCCTTCCGGAAGCGAAGTGGCATCGGAGTTCAGACATCGTTGAGCGCGCAAAGAGATTGTGGGGTGACGACAAGGTGAAGCGCCGCACCGCGAAGATCGCTTCGGCGCTCGGCCTTCCTGCCGCTGACGGGCGTGCTGCCTCGATCGCCGGCGCCACAGCCGCTCGACGGACCGAACATCATATTCAAGTGCTGAAGGAATTTGGTTCGGGCTGGAACGCAAATATCGTTTTGCAGGGAGACAGTGAACTGCGATCCGCACTCGATGCGGGGAAGGGAGCGGTGCTGTGGATTGCGCATACCGCGTTCAATACGCTGGCGACGAAAATGGCATTGCACCGTGCAGGCTACGCCGTGTCGCACGTCAGCCGGCCTGAGCATGGATTCTCGAAAACCCGATTCGGAATTCGCTTTCTGAACCCGATGCGCTGGCGAGCGGAAACGAAATATCTCAGGGAACGCATTGTGATTGACCGCAATCATCCCAGCAGCGCATTCGCACGCGCCGCAGCCAATCTCCGGGGCAATGGGATCGTGTCGATCACCGCCGGTGCCTGGGAGGGGCGCCGCCTCGCGCATTGCCAACTGTTCCGAGGCCGCATGACATTGGCAACCGGGGCGCCGGCACTCGCGCTTGAGACTGGTGCGCGGTTGCTGCCGGTTTTCACCGTGAAGACCGGCGACGGGATCGTTGTGCGCATCGGCCCGGCCATCGAGATGACAAGCTCGCTCAATGGCGAAGCCGTCATTCAGCACGCCGTTCGCGAGTTCGTGGATGAACTTAGATGGCTGATCCGTCAGTACCCGGACCAATGGCGAGGCTGGGACGACTGGGAGGCGCCGTCGCCGTGATCCCGGCTCTCGCGGAGTTTATCCTTGGGCGCGCCGAAGGCGCGACCCGAGGGCTCGGCCGGGATGTGGTTGGAGCGCGCGGAGCGCGCTCCAACGTCACTTCATCGTCGGGATGACGAATTCCGCGCCGTCCTTGATGCCGGACGGCCAGCGCGACGTGACGGTCTTGGTCTTTGTGTAGAAACGCACTGAATCCGGCCCGTGCTGGTTGAGGTCACCGAAGACCGAGCGCTTCCAGCCCCCGAAAGTGTAGTAGGCGAGCGGCACCGGGATCGCGAAGTTGATGCCGACCATTCCGACGTCGACCTTCGACGCGAAGTCGCGCGCCGCATCACCATCGCGCGTAAAGATCGCGACGCCGTTGCCGTATTCGTTCTTGCTCGGGAGATCGAGCGCTTCCTGGTAATCATTGGCGCGGACGACCGAGAGCACGGGACCGAAGATCTCGTCCTTGTAGATCTTCATGTCCGGCTTCACTTCGTCGAACAGGCAACCGCCCATGTAGAAACCATTCTCATAGCCCTGCATTTTGAAGCCGCGTCCGTCGACCTTGAGCTTCGCGCCTTCCTTGATCCCCGTCTCGACATAGCCGAGCACCTTCTCCAGATGCTGCTTCGTGACGAGCGGGCCGAGATCCGCATCGCTCGAGGTCGAAGGACCGATCTTCAGGCTCTCCACTCGCGGAATCAGCCGATCCACGAGATTGTCCGCGGTCTTCTTTCCGACCGGGACCGCGACAGAAATGGCCATGCAGCGCTCGCCCGCCGAGCCGTAACCTGCGCCGACCAGGGCATCGACCGCCTGGTCCATGTCTGCGTCCGGCATCACGATCATGTGGTTCTTCGCGCCACCGAAGCACTGCACGCGCTTTCCATGCGCAGTGCCGCGCGTATAGACGTATTCCGCGATTGGCGTGGACCCGACAAAGCCGACGGCGCGAATATCCGGATCGTCCAGGATCGCATCGACCGCGACCTTATCGCCGTTCACGACATTGAGGATCCCGGCCGGGAGCCCCGCTTCGATCATCAATTCTGCGAGTTGCATGGGCACGCCCGGGTCGCGCTCGGACGGTTTTAGGATAAACGCGTTGCCGCAGGCGATCGCGGGAGCGAATTTCCACATCGGGATCATCGCCGGGAAGTTGAACGGGGTGATTCCCGCGACGACGCCGAGCGGCTGCCGCATCGAGTAGAGGTCGATGCCGGGCCCGGCACTTTCGGTATATTCGCCCTTCATCAATTGCGGGATGCCGCAGGCGAATTCGACGACCTCAAGCCCGCGCTGGATATCGCCCCGGGCGTCCCCAATGGTCTTCCCATGCTCGCGCGCGAGCAGGTCGGCGAGCTTGTCGTATTCCTTCTGTATCAGCTCCACGAACTTGAACATTACGCGGGCGCGGCGCTGCGGATTGGTCGCCGCCCATCCGGGTTGCGCGGCCTTCGCATTCTCGACGGCGGCGCGGACCTCAGCGGCGTTGGCGAGGGCGACCTTGCCGATCACCTCGCCGGTCATGGGCTGGAACACGTCGCCCGTACGGCCGGATACGCCCTTTACGTGCTTTCCGCCGATGAAATGGCCGATCTCGCGCATCTTGCCGCTCTCCCTGTCCCTTCGGACCTGCCCGTTATCCGGATTTTCTTCGTTCCTAGCGCAGACGTGCCGCGCGCGAAAGGCTGCGGCGGCGGGCCGAGGCCGCCGCCGCTTGAAGAATTTGGCCTTGCCGAGTAGCCGCCCGGGGCGGCGTTTAGGCCTCGGAGCCTGCGAACAGGCCTTTCTTGATGATTGCGTGAACGCCCCAGTTGCCGTCGACCACCTGGGTAATGCCGAAGTCCACACCGATGGACATCAGCGAGATTGCCTCATCCTCGGTGAGCCCTTTCGTCCGCATGAGAAAACTCCGCATCTTGCGGAACGCATCCTTCAATGCGAGGTCGACTGACGACTTCTCATAGATTTCCTGCTGCGCCTTTGGCCCGAGCTCGGCCAGGTAGTTGGCATAGCTGAAGCCGTGCAGTACCCACTCGTCCTGGGTTTCCAGCAGCGGATAGTTGAGGTCGGCTAGCGACGTTCCACCAAGCGTCGATTGTTTGTGCACAATAAGTTGGAATGTTCCCGTAAGCGAACACTCGATCGCAGTTCCGCACAGTTCGGAGTTGCCCTGCGAGGCGTGGGAGTTGCCGACGGAAAGAAGTCCGCCAGAAACGGCGACGGGATAATACATCGTTGCGCCCTTGCCGATACGCCAGTTGTCGATATTGCCGCCGAAGTAACCGGGCGGGATAGAGTCGACGACATCGGCTTCCCTTGGAGCTAGTCCGACAACTCCGAAATGCGGACGGATCGGTATCCGGACATTTTTTAGGACTCCGTGATTTTCTTTGACGGTGCTGTGATCTACAGGAACGCCTGGATAGTCGATCGTCTTGTGAACGACGCCAAAGGGATCGGTCTGCGGCGTCCATTGAAAGTTATAGACGGCCTTAGCCCAGTTACGTTGCCCGGTTGCGTCGATTTCGTAGATCGTTATCACTTCACGCGGCTTCGGGTCGGTGAGAAGTTCCTTGTAGTGAAATCCCCACCAAGCAGCAGCGTTGCTCCCGAACGCCTTGCCCGCAAATTTGTCATTGGCGCACGGCCGCGGCTTCACGTCGATGATGCGCACCTCGAGGATATCGCCGGGCTCCGCCCCACGCACTGAAACTGGGCCGGTGCAGATATGCACGCCGAAGCCTTCGCCCGATCCGCGGCCCAGCAGCTTTCCATCTATTGGCCCCGCTCCGCGCCGGTTCACACCCTTCTTGTCCTTCGTCCAGAGGAATACGCTTTCCGCTCCTGGATCGCCTTTCACCATGCGCTCGGCGTCGTCGTTCGCGTGATGTGTCAGGACTTCGATTGTGACGAAGTCGCCGGAATTCACTTCGAGCTGCGGCTTCAGCAACTTACTGAAGTAGCCCCAGTGCACCGTGTCGGCCGTTGCGGGGAGATAGTGATGGTTTGGCTTGCCCTGCCGGGCCGCTGCAGTCTGTGCGGCTGCCGGCTTCACGAACGCGCCGCCGGCGCTCAGGGCCGCCGCACCGCCGGTTGCCGCGAACGCGCTCTTTAGGAAACTCCGCCGCTCGGCGTCGAGGTCGTCGAGAAGCGCTTTGTGGTGAAGCTCAAATTGGGGACAGTTCCGGTCGTCTCCTGCACACATGACTCGATCTCCCGTACCAGGGTTGCAGCCGCGATTTCGCGCGGTTTATCAACCCAGCCCCCGATCAAAGCCTAGGGTGCCCTCTGAAGGCCGGCAAATCGCGATTGCGCTATCCGATCTGCGCCGATCTCGGGCCCGCGGCACGATACGAAGCGATTGATCGGACTTAACCGTCCTTTAGGGCGCCCCGCGCTAATCGAGAGGTGGGTGAGCCGCGCCAGGACGGCGCGTGCAAGGACGGAGAAACCGATGGATCTCACCACCGGGCTAGGCATGTTTGCCGGCGCTGCGGTGGTCGTCACGCTCATCCTGATGGGCGGCGACCTCCGGACCTTCTACGATGTTCATGCCATCATCGTCATTTTCGGCGGCGCGTTCGCGGCGACTCTGATCCGGTTCCCGCTCGCCTCGATTTTGCACGGCATTCCGCTCGGCATGAAGTACGCCTTCACCATGCGCCGAATGACGCAGCGCGAGCTCGTCGACGAGATCGCAAACCTCGCTGACATCGCGCGCAAACAGGGGCCGCTGGGACTGGAAAAGGTTGAAGTCGAGGATCCGTTCCTCGCCAAGGGCGTGCGCTACGTCGCGGACGGTTACGATTCGAATTTCATTCGCGAGACGTTGACGCGCGATCGCGAAACATTTCTCACGCATCTCGACGAAGGCCAGAAAATTTATCGCGCGATCGGCGACTGCGCACCTGCCTTCGGCATGGTCGGCACGCTCATCGGCATGGTGCAGATGTTCGCCAACATGACCGATCCTTCGAAGCTCGGCCCGTTCATGGCGATCGCGCTGCTCGCGACGCTATACGGCGCATTGGTCGCTAACATTCTCTGCCTGCCGCTCGCGGACAAGCTGCACGGCAAGCTTGCCGACGAAGAAGTGAACCGCACGCTCATCATCGACGGCGTTCTCATGCTGCGCGAGGCGAAGAGCCCGCAGATCGTGCGCGAGATGCTGGTTGCCTACCTGCCGGAAGGCAGCCACCACGAGGCGGAGACGGCGCCGGCTTAGGGCACCGCATCACGGCCAATGGCAAAGCGCGGAGCAGGGCACGGCGGCGGCGGTCACGGATGGTTCGTGACGTTCGCCGACCTCATGGGCCTCCTCGTCAGTTTCTTCGTGATGCTCGTCGCATTCTCGACGCAGGACTCGGCCAAACTGCAAATCGTTGCCGGCTCGATGCGAGAGGCGTTCGGGACGCAGAAGGAGAACCGCCTCGCGGGCCTCGTCGAAGTGGACGGCCTGCCGACGCGACCGCGCCTCAAGAACGCCGAGCGCATTCCCCCGGAGCTCGCGACCGAGCGACCGACACCGGATCAGCTCGACAACCAGCTCGAAAAAGGCCTGCGCGAAATCACCGACCGTCAGTTCGCGCTTGCTGCCGCATCGCTGCGTCAGGCGCTGCAGGACCTGCCTGAGATCACCGAAATCTCGAAGCACATCGTTGTCACCGAGACGAAGGAAGGCCTCAACATCGAGATCGTCGATCAGGACGGACGCTCGATGTTTCCCGACGGTGCCAAGGAGCCGTACCAGCGCACGCGCCGCGTGATCGCGAAGATCGCGGAGGCCATTCGCAAGCTGCCCTATCGCGTCACCGTCACGGGCCATACCGCCGCGAGCCGCCAGGCGCAGCGGCCCGGCTATGGTCCGTTCGACCTGTCGTCCGACCGCGCCAATGCCGTACGCCAGATCCTTCAGGATGAGGGGGTCACGACCTCCCAGTTTTACATGGTGGCCGGCCGCGCCGACACGCAGCCGCTGTTTCCCGAGGACCCATACCTCGCAGCGAACCGTCGCGTCTCGATCACGCTCATGAAAGAGGCGCCCCCCGCGCCGTTCGACGTAAAGCCATAGCTCTCAGAACGCGCGACCTCACCCTTCGAGACGCTCGGCCTCCGGCCTCGCTCCTCAGGGTGAGGTCGCTTTTTTCTGGCCTCATGGTGAAGAGCGCCGCAACGCGGCGCGTCTCGAACCATGAGGCCGATTAGTCGGCGCTTGACCCCATCTTCGCCCTGTCCCACATCAGCGGGCTGAGGAGCGCGTGATGAACCAGCGACCCGGTCCAGCGGTCGAGGATCTCACGCCCGAGCAGGTGAAGGCCGGGCTCGAGGCGGGTGAGATCGTGCTCGTGGACGTGCGGGAGCCGCATGAGAATGTGGCCGAACGCATTCCCGGCGGCGTGCTCAATCCCCTGCAGAGCTTCGACCCGGGCGCCTCGCCTGAGGAAGAAGGCAAGCGCATCGTGTTCTATTGCCGCTCCGGCCGTCGCTCAGTCACCGCCTCGCAGCTCGCCCAGGCGGACGGCCAACCGCATGACGCGCACCTCGCCGGCGGTATCTTGGCGTGGAAGGCGGCGGGATTCGATACGGAGAGTGGCTGAAGCCACCGCTCTCTTTTTCATCGCCGCATCTCGATGGCTGGGTCATGCCGCGCCAAATGGCCCGGCCATGAGGGATTGTATTTTTCAACAAGCGTTTCAAGATTTCCCTCATCTAGGCGGCCGGTTTCGGAGGACGATGAATGCCGCGTCTCGTCACTAACCTGATCTTCGCACTCGCCACGACGTTCGCGCTCGCCTTCGCCGTCGCGTCCGCGCGCGCGCAAGACCGCGTCGTCAACATCTACAACTGGTCGGACTACATCGACCCCAAAGTGCTCGAGGATTTCACCAAGGAAACGGGCATCAAGGTCGTCTACGACGTGTTCGACAGCAACGACGTGCTTGAGACGAAGCTGCTCGCGGGCAAGACCGGTTACGACGTGGTCGTGCCGTCCCAGACCTACCTACAGCGCCTGATCGCCGCCGGAGTCTTCCAGAAGCTCGACAAGTCGAAGCTCCCGAACCTGAAGAACGTCTGGCCCGAAATCGCAGCGCGGCTCTCGACCTACGACCCGGGTAACGAATACGGCGTCAACTACATGTGGGGGACGACCGGAATCGGCGTGAACCTGGATCGCGCGAAGGATCGTCTCGGCGGCGCCCCGCTCGACAGCTGGGATGTCGTGTTCAAGCCTGAACTGCTAGCGAAGTTCGCTTCGTGCGGAGTCCATATGCTGGACGCGGCCGATGAGATGATTCCGACAGCTCTGCGCTGGCTGGGCCTCGACCCGGACTCCAAGAATGCGGCCGACATCGAGAAAGCGGGAGCCGCGCTGGCGAAGATTCGCCCGCATGTACGCAAGTTCCACTCCGCCGAATACATCAACGCACTCGCGAACGGGGAGATCTGTCTTGCGGTCGGCTGGTCCGGCGACGTGCTGCAAGCGCGCGCGCGTGCGCGCGAAGCAGTGGAGGGCACGAAAAAGAAGGCGGTGAACATCGACTACGTGCTGCCGAAGGAAGGCGCACACATGTGGTTCGACAGCCTTTCGATCCCGAAGGACGCGCCACACCCGGCCGAGGCCCACATCTTCATCGACTATTTGCTGCGGCCCGAGGTGGCGGCGCGCAATTCGAACGCCGTCTCGTACGCGAACGGCAACCTTGCTTCGCGGAAATTCATCGACAAGGAGATTCTGGAGAACCGCGCGATCTACCCGGACCCAGCCACCATGCAGAAGCTGTTCGTATCCACGCCTTATTCTCAGCAGGTGCAGCGCGCGGTCACACGGATCTGGACGCGGGTGAAGACGGGGAGGTGAGGGGCGCAGCAACGCCTAGCGGCCCGTGCCGCGTGAGGCAGTCTGTCGCTCTCTGGCCGCCTCATCCCATTCACACAAGAATTCGACGCGCCACCGATGCTCGATCTGCCGGTAGCGCGTCGCGTATTCTGCGCATTCCCACTTGCTTTCGAAGCCGTTCAGCGTTTCTCGCGCAACGCTTCCGGTTGGCATCACGAGAAAGACGGCATGATCCCGACCCGCGGCTGCTCGATCAAAATCCGCAGTTCGTCCTTACCAGCACCGTCATCGGGTCGATCTCGAACTCCTGCTCGAGCGTGCGATCGAACTGCGCGAGCCAAGTACGCTGCGCCTCGTAGGCGTCCTTCTCGCGCTCCTGCGGGCAACTAAACTTCAGTGCGCCGACGTTTTGAATGTGATGCACGAGTTCGTGCACGAGCACGGACATGTCGGCGGGCCGCGCCGCGTTCCACTGCTTGTGCAGGTAGACCGTCCGCTTGCTGTCGTCGTAGACGGCGTAGACGTCCTGGCCGAACTCCGGCGGTGCGGTGCGTCCGGCTTCGACGGCGAGAGCCTCCCGGTCGGAGGCGAGGCCGCGAAAGCGTACCGCCGCCATTCGCGCCGGCGTCACAAGTTCAACGCGGGGAAGTTCGCTTATTTCTGGCAGGGCGAGTTTGCCGGAGATCCAGGCAACGATCTCCGAGAGTTGGGCGGATGAAGGAGCGGAGGTGACCGGCTCTCCCTGGGCAAAGCCGGTCGTGAGATAGGTCGTCTCAGCCACCTGGGGCAAGGCGGAGTTGCTGGTACCGAGGACGAACAGAGATGCACAAAGGAACAGGTGCTTCCGCATGTGGGCCTCCCTCAAATCATCGACAGCGGAGTCGCCGTCGACTGGCCCACCGACATTGTCGTTTTCGAAATAGGAAATGAATCAGCCAGCCGTCCCGGGAAGAAAGTCGTGCTGGGCGTCCCGCACGAAAATTGCTTGTCCCGCAGCACTGTTTTGCAGACAGCCAGCCGTGCCCGACGGTGCTTTCGTCCCGGTACTGAAGTATTGTCGCGCTGCCGCGCTTAACGCCGCTATTGTGACAGACAGATCAGCGAGCGCTACGCATGAAAATCCTCGTCGTCGACGATCATGCCCTCATCCGTGAGGCCCTGCGTGGGGTCCTCAAGGAATTGAAGGGCGACGCGGAAATTCTCGATGCGCCGAACACCCGCGTCGCGATGCATCGGATCGAAGAAAATTCGGATATCGAGCTCATTTTGCTTGACTTGAACTTGCCCGACGGAAATGGCCTCGAGTTGCTGAGAGATTTGCGTGAGCGCTATCCGGCGATCTCAGTAGTTGTCCTGTCGGCGAGCGACGACCGCGAGAACGTCGCCAAAGCGCTCGACCTGGGCGCACTCGGATTCATCCCGAAGTCGTCGCCACGTGAGGTCATGCTAAGTGCGTTCAACCTCATTTTTGCGGGTGGCATCTACGTCCCACCCGAAATTCTCGCCCCCCGCGCACTGTCGCGCCCGCCCGTCACCCACGCGCAGCCAAACGGTTCCGCTTCCGAACTCGGCCTGACAGACCGACAGATGGATGTGCTGCTCCTGATGATGCAGGGCAAAAGCAACAAGGCGATCTGTCGTGTTCTCGATCTCGCTGAACCGACCGTGAAAAATCACGTCACCGCGATTTTGAAAGCGTTGAAGGCGACCAATCGAACGGAGGCGGTCATCGCGGCAGGCGGGCTAGGCATCGGATCGTCGAAGGGCTGACGGCTACTCCGCCGCAGGCGGTCCGCCCTCCTGCCTGGATCTTAGGAGCTGACTGAGCATCGCCCGCAGCCGCATCGGTGGCACGGGCTTGTGCAGCAGGTGGTAGCCACGATCGTTCGCTTCGCGCAGGCGTTCCGGCGCCGTATCACCGCTGATGAGAAACGCCGGAGGCGCCGTACCGAGGGCGCCTCGCACGAGCTCGATGGCTTCGATCCCCGATTTTCCATTGGCGAGCCGATAGTCGGAAATGATTAGATCGGGCGGTTTCTGCGCCGAAACCTGGGACAAGGCAGCGGATTCTGAATCAGCGGCCAACACACGGCAGCCCCAGCTCTGCAGGACTCCGCGCATCCCGTCGATCACGAGCGCGTCGTCGTCGATCACGAGCACCAACTTGCCTTGCACTGGGTCGGCGACAACGGCCGCAGCATCAGGAGCCTCACGAGCCTCATGTCGCACGTCGGCCAAGGGCACCGAAATGGAAAAGCGCGATCCACGTCCCGGCCGGGATCTCAATTGGACAGGATGATCTAGCAGACGCCCGAGCCGATCGACGATCGCAAGGCCAAGACCGAGTCCACCGCGACGGTCCGGCCCGGCAGCTGCAAGCTGATAGAACTCCTGGAAGATGCTGGCTTGCTGTTCCTCCGCGATGCCGGGCCCGCTGTCGAACACGTCGATACGCAATTGTCCGCCGCGGCGGCGGCACCCCACCAGGACTCCGCCGCGCTCCGTATAGCGAACGGCATTCGAGACCAAATTCTGCAGGATGCGTTCGAGCAGGATGAAATCGCTGCGCGCCCAGCCGCTGCTCGGCAGGACCTGTAACTGAAGTCCTTTCGCACGCGCCGCACCGGCAAAGGTCGTTTCGACCCGCTTCAACAGGCGATCGAGCGGAAACTCAGTGAGGTTCGGCTCCAGGATTCCGGCCTCTAGTTTGGACATGTCGAGGAGCGCGCCAAACAGCTCGTTCATCGAGGCTGTGGCAGCGTCGATGCGTTCCACGATCCGATCGCGTTCCGCAGGATTGGTTTCGCCACGCAATTGGGCGACGAAAAGATTCAGCGCGTGTAGCGGCTGGCGCAGATCGTGGCTCGCCGACGCGATGAAGTGCGATTTGTACTTGTTCGCGATTTCGAGTTGCCGGCTCTTGTCCTGGATCTCGTCGAATAGTCGCGCGTTCTCGATCGCGATCACTGCCTGGTCTGCGAACGTAGTGAGCAGCTCGATCTGCTTGGTTGTAAAGGCCGACACTGAGCGGCGCCAAAGGACGAAGACCCCGATTAGAATTTCTTCTCGCAGCAATGGGACACCGAGCAATGTGCGGAACCCCGTCGCCTCCTGAATTTCGGGCATGGCGTAGTCGTTATCGGCCAAGACATCGGGGATCTGAACGGCCCGGCCTTCCAATAGGACACGCCCGACGACCGATCCTCGTCCCGCCCGCAACGGGAGGCCTCTTATGAAATCGTCGTAGGCGGGCGGAGCACCGAAGTGCGCCACTTGATAGTAGGCCTCACCCTTCTGACGCGCGATCGCCCCGGCGTCCGCCTCGCAGAGGCGAGCCGCCGCTTCGGCCAGGGTATCGAGCACCGCCTGCAGATCGAAGGCCGACCGGCTGATGACCTTCAGCACGTCTGTGGTGGTGGTTTGCAAATCCAGCGCGTCGCTCAGCTCACGTGTGCGCGCCTGCACTTCGTCGAACAGGCGCGCGTTCTCGATCGCGATGACCGCCTGGTCGGCAAAGGTCTTGAGCAGTTCAATCTGGTTGCGGGTGAATGGACTGACCTCAGTGCGTCCAAGGACAAGGACGCCGATCGGATTTCCTTCGCGCAGCAGCGGAATTCCAAGAAAGGTTCGAAACCCTCCGGATTTTGCTTGCGCGAAGTAGGTGTATTCCGGATCTGCAAGAACGTCGTCGATCTGAACGACCTCTCCCGTCGCTAGGACTCTGCCAACAACGCTTCCTCGCTCGGGTCCAAAACGAAGGGGACTGACTAGATTGAGCCAATCATCGGGCCGGACGAGATTGTAGTTGGTCGCATAGTAGAACCGACCCTCCGCGTCAGGACGAGTAACGCCAGCCATGTTGGCGTCGCAGAGGCGAGCGGCCGATTCGGTTAAAGTGTTTAGGACGATCTGCAGATCGAATGCCGATCGGCTAATAACCTTCAGAACGTCCGCAGTGGCTGTCTGCTGTTGCAACGCTTCGCTCAGTTCGTGCGTACGTGCCTGAACTTCGTCGAACAAGCGCGCGTTCTCGATGGCGATCACCGCCTGATCGGCAAATGTCTTGAGCAACTCTTCCTGAGCGCTGGGTACCGGACCCGGATCGGCCCAGCCGACCACGATAACGCCAATTGGATTGCCGTCTCGCAGCATGGGCACGCCAAGCATTCGCCGCCAGCCCATCGCCGCCGGAAACCGCTGGTCGTAGTCCGGGTCCGCGAGAACGTTATCCAGCCGGACGATAGACTTGGTGAGTATGACTCTGCCCGATACCTGAGAAGCATCGGGTCGCAGCGGATACTTCGACTGCAGCAGATCAACATAGCTGGGCCCGACGTTATGACTGGCAACGAAGTGCAGTAGTTCACCGTCGAAACGGAACACGTTCGCAAACAGGCTGCCGGAAAGGGCAACGGCATTTTTGACGATCGTCTCGAATGCCGGTTGCGCATCGGTAGGTGACAAGCTGATCACGCGCAGAATTTCGGCCGTCGCAGTCCGCTGTTCGAGCGCGTCGGTCAGCTCGCGCTGCATCCAGCGGATCAGCTGGACGACGAAGACCAACGAGATCACGCCGAGCAGGGTGAAAAAAACGATCTGTCCGGCCATCTCGCCGGAGGGCTGTTGCCGGCGCAGGGCGAACGCGATGAGGAGCGGCCAGATCGCGACCAGCGCGATCAGGCCGGCAGCGGCTAGCCGCTTGCGGGTATCGATGCGCATGCCGGCCCCCGGATGGCTCTGTGGCGGGACCCTAGCATCGCTGTTTGGGGGACCTCAGGCTCGCCGGGAGCGGGACCTCCGGGGATTCATGCCTGGGGCCGAAATCCTAGGATTTCGGCCTTAATTCCCATCGTAAGCCGCGATAAAAGCGACAGAAAATCCAGCGCGCCACAATTCTGCCACAGAAAAGTCATGACGCCTAAAGTAAGGTTAACGCGCGGCGAGGCCATTGTGTGTAACCCGTAAGGGGCGTCGCGCGTGCGTACGAGTACGAGTGCGAGTTGGCGCTCCTTTGTTCAGTGAGGAGCGTCATGAGTATCAAAGCAAGAGTAGCTCGCGACCGCGGTCGTGGCAGCGTCTCGCGTTTACCTATTGGCGGCGCCGCGCCTGCATCAGCCGAATACTGCGCCTATTACCGCATCTGCCCATCCCCCGAAGGGAAATCCTCCGAAGGCACCTAAGTCGAGCTCAACCGGCAAGTTCGTTGTCGGTTGCATCATGGGCTCGGCCGCGGGCCTGATCTTCGCCTCGATCGTGAAGGGCGGCGGGATCAAGTGGATGACCCAGAAGGAGTGGGAAGACCTGAAGGTAAAGGTCCCCAACCCGCTCACCAACCAAGAAGCGATGCTCATCGCCGGCACCTGCGGGCTCTACGCGTTCGCAATCCGTCCGGCTCAGTCCGCTCCGGTTGTCGTCCGCGCCGGCGGCTAGGTCACATCGCGATTCGCCAGCCGGTATGTAACGGGTACGGCTGGCGACGCTCCCCGGGTCGCCGCGCTCGCGCGGCGGCCCGGCCCATTTTTAGGTCGCGACGCGTTAGTCACGCCACCTGCGGTGTAGCCAGAGCCATTGCTCCGGATGCTCGCGCACCCATCCTTCGATGATCGACGTAATTTTCTGCATCGTACGTTCGATATCGACGAGGCCTTCGGTGTCGCGCGGCAGCTCGAGCGCGCGCGTCAGCTCGATGCGAAAGCGGTTTTTCGGAAGCCGGATCACTCGCGCTCCATGCACCGGACAATCGTACTGACGCGCGAGACGCGCGATCGTGACGTTCGCCCAGCAGGGATGTCCGAAGAAATTGACTCGTGCGCCGGGCTTTCGGTGTTGGTCGACAAGCATTCCGAGATGACCGCCTCTGTCGAGCACGGCACCCATGAACATTCCGGCCGCTGAGCCCGCCGGTACGAGCTGGCTCATCATCTCGGCGCGCGTCTCGTGGATTAGCTCGGCGACAAACGGATTGTTTGGCGGCCGGAACAACACCGCCGAATCGAGCCCGTACTTGCGTCCGGCAACCGCCGCGAGTTCCCAGTTCGCAAGGTGGGCAGTGAAAATGAGTGCGGGCTTGTTGTCGGTGTACAGGCCGATGAAACGCGAGACATCGAAGGTTTCCACGCGGCTGGCGTTCGGGCGAGCGTCGTCGTAATCCCACAACTTGTCGAGATGGACGAACTCGCCGGCCACGCGTCCGAGATTTTCCCAGCATCCTTTCAGGATCTGCTCACGTTCCGCCTGCGTCTTTTCCGGAAATGCAAGACGCAGGTTTGCGCGTCCGGTACGGCTCGCCGGTAGCCAAGGCCCAACCCATCGCGCCCACGTCCCCGCGAAATCCGAGGACGCATCGGGATTGAGGCGAACAAGCCAACGGACGAGCGTGCGCGTGAAGCCGCCGACAATATATTCATTCACTCGGAGAGCGCTGGCGAAAATCGGCGCGAAACGGCGCCGGGCGCGCTTCTTCCATCGCCGGCGGCTCCGCGGACGCGCTGGCACGCTCAGAATCTCACGACGATCTTGCCGAAGACGCGCCGACCCTCAAGCCGCGCGAGGCCCTCGCCGAAATCGGCAACCGCGAGTTCGGAGTCGATCACCGGACGGATCCCCTCGGCGATCTTCTGCAGGCTCGTATGGATGTTCTTGATGGTGAATCCAAACGAGCCAAAGATCTTGTACTGCTGCTGGAACAGCTGCATCAGATTCATGGTCGTTGTCGGCCCGGAGGTCGCGCCGCAGGTCACGAGCCGCCCGCCTCGCTTGAGCGAGAGCAACGATCCTTGCCAGGTTTCGGCGCCCGTGTGCTCGAAGACGACGTCCACGCCCTTCTTTTGCGTGAGCTTGCGCACGACGCCTTCGAACCGGTCCGTCTTGTAGTTGATCACGTGATCCGCGCCGAGCGCCTGCGCCTTCTTAGCTTTCTCGTCGTCTCCTACCGTGGTGATGACCTTTGCGTCGATCGCTTTTGCCAGGCGGATCGCGGCCGAGCCGATGCCCGAGCCGCCCGCATGCACGAGCACCGTCTCACCCGCCTCGAGCTTCGCGTTGTCGAACAGCATGTGCTCGACGGTGGCGAAGGTGAGGGGCGCGCAGGCGGCGTCCGATACGGCGACGCCCGCGGGCACTTTGATCGTTAAGCGCGCCGGCCAGTTGTAGAGGTCGCGCGCATAACCATCGATGTGAAAGCCGGCGAGACCGTTGACGTTTTCGCAGAGATTGTCGCGACCCGCGCGGCACGCGACGCAGACGCCGCATGTCAACGCACCGTACGGCACCACCAGATCACCCGCGCGAAACTCAGTGACACCGTCACCCACGGCAGCGATCTCGCCCACCGCCTCGGCGCCAACCACGACCGGCAGCTTCCGCTTGGCGAAGGCCATACCCCGCCAGCCCCACACATCGATATGGTTGAGGGCGATCGCGCGAGTCTTGATCTGCACTTCCCCCGCGGCCGGCGGCGGAGGAGCATCGACCTCGGCCAACTCCAGCTTCCGGTCGCCAACGAGGCGCAACGCGCGCATGCGAGAACGTTCCGATTCAAATGACGGTGCGAAGGAGGTTATCGTCCGGCAAGCGTCAATTCGGCTCGCCAGCGATGACCAAACACACGTTCTGGCCACCAAAACCGAACGAGTTGGAGATGGCCCTGCGAACCTTAGCGTCGCGGGCCTTGTTCGGCACTACGTCGAGCGGGATCTCTGGATCCGGCACCAGATAGTTGATCGTGGGCGGGATGCGCTGGTTTTGGATCGTGAGCAGCGAAAACGCAGCCTCGATCGCGCCTGCCGCCGAGAGTGTGTGGCCGATCATCGACTTGTTCGATGAGATCGGCACCGAGCGGACACGTTCGCCGAACACCGCGGAAACGCCCTTCGCTTCCATCTTGTCGTTTTCCGGCGTGCCGGTGCCATGCGCGTTCACATAGTCGACGTCGTCCGGTCCGATTCCGGCGTCGGCGAGCGCATTCGTGATGCAGCCGATAATCGGCTTGCCATCCGGGCTGGAACGCGTGCGGTGGAATGAATCAGCCATCTCGCCGCATCCCTGAATAATGCCGAGAATCTTGGCGCCGCGCGCCCGTGCGTGGTCGAGATTCTCGAGCACGAGCGCGGCCGCGCCTTCCGCCATGACAAACCCGTCGCGGTTCTTCGCAAATGGCTTTGCCGCGCCTTGCGGCGGGTCGTTCTGGGTGGATAGCGCCGACAGAAGCGCGAAACGGATGAGCGCCTCGGTATTCACCGACCCGTCGGTACCAATCGATAGAGCCACGTCACATTCGCCGCGCTGTATCGCTTCGACACCGAGCTGGATCGCGGAGGCCCCGGAAGCGCAAGCTGTCGACAGCGCGATCGGTGATCCCTTGGTGCCGAGCCGCTCCGCAAGCCGCTCCGTCGTTCCGCGATAAAGGAAACGCTCGTAGTACGGCTTGAACCGCTCAGTGGTCGCGATGCGGATCAATTCGTCGTAGCCGATCGTTTCCGAATTGCTCGCTGCCGCCATCTCGATGCGTTGCGGCCATTCGACTTCGACCGGTGGAACGGCAACGAAAAGCGGGCCGGGGAAGTCACCGACCTTACCGACGCCCGCTTCGCCGATAGCTTCCTCGCTTGCGAGCATCGCGAACTCTTCCGAGAGCGCAGGGGCGCACAAGGGTTCTGCCGGAATGAAATCGATCGTGCCGGCGACCTTGGTGCGCAGGCCTTCCGTCGGGAAACGGGTGATCTCGTGGAGGCCCGACTCGCCGCCGGATAGTTTGCGCCAGTTATCGGCCTTGCCGATGCCGAGCGATGTGACGATTCCGATGCCCGTGACCGCGACGATCGGCCGATCGCGATGATCCCTCAAGCCCTTGCTCATCGTCCCCCTCCGTCAGGCCGCCTCGACCAACGCCATTCCTTCGCCCCGCCACGCGCTGACGCCGGTCACGAGCACCTGGCTCAGTGTTCCGGCCCAAGGCTGCTCGAACCCCGTCGTGTCGAGTGCCGGCCAGAGGCTCTTGCGCGAAACCGCAAGGGCCGCGAGGCCAATGTTCAGCGGAAATTGCGCCTCGACACCATGACCGACCACCGAGCCCGTGGCGCGCACCGGAATCTTGTCGAGCTTCCCGAGCGCGCTTCGTTCCGACTGAGTCGCAGGAGCAGCCCCGCTTGCGCACGATAGCACCGCGCAACGGTCGCTGGCGAGGAGCGGAGTGAAGTCGTCAAGCATCCTCGAAATCGCGTTCTCCAGCGAATCCACCGGCCGGCGGCAGCGCTCGGCGGTGATGTGCGTGAGCTTCGCGTAGACCTTGGCACCGCGAGCTTCCGCATGCGAGCGCGATTCGATGACGAGGAAGGCGCCGAGCGAACCGGCTGCCAGTCCCGTGTGATCCTTGTCCCGCGCCCAGACGGACGCATAGGGGGCCGTGAGTGCTTCACGCCCAAACGCGAGCTGCAACAGAATGTCTTTGCGCTGCGCGTTGTAGGCGCCGCCCACGAACCCAATTTCGCTTTGTCCCGCCGAGATGCGTGCGGCCGCGATGCGCAGCGCATCGACGCCGGCAAGCTCCTCGCCCATGAACGTGCGCGACGAACCTACGACGTTGAACACGATTGAAATGTTTCCGGCGAGAAGGTTGGCGAGCTGGGCGAGCGATAGGGTGGGGCGCAGATCGCTCATCAAGCGCTCGTTGAGCAGCTTGCCGGGATTTTCGGCCTTACGGAGGTCTGTCAGAATCTGACCGTCAACGTTCGTGTCGCGTTCGCCGCCGCCGGCGGCGACCAGCATGTCGACGCGGCTCAGAATCTCGGTGTTGCCCTTGATGCCAGCGTCATCAAGCGCGAGGCCGGCCGAGTAACAGCCGATCCGCTGCCACGGCTCCATCTGCCGCTGGTCGCCCTTCTTCGGAATCTGCAGATCGAAGTTGATCGGGGCAAGCGGATGGACGACGTAAGGTGCGAAACTCACTTCATCGACGATCGGCTTCGCGGCGGCAAAACCGTTCCAATGCGCGTCGAGGCCCTCTCCCAGACAAGATGCGAGCCCGACACCGGTGATCAGAACGTCCCGCTTGTCATCCGGCATTCGTCACGTACTCCGCAGGGAAGCCTACCTGGAGAGCGTGGGCGGTTACGGACTGCTTGAACACCGGGGTCGGGAAGGGGAGCAAGCGAAAGGTCGTCGTGGCCTCGCACTTTACCTTGTCGCCGACGAGCACACGATTGGAGGTGCGCGCGAATCCCGAGCCTTCATGCATGAGACGCGCTTCCAGCAAGAGTTCAGTGCCCGGAGTCACGAAGTCCCGCAGTTTTGCGTCATTGATCATGGAGAGGAACGGAAACCGGTCGAACTTCGTGAGGGCAAGGATGAGCCAGCCGGCGGTTTGCGCCATCGCCTCAACAAGCAGCACGCCGGGCAATATCGGGTGCCCAGGAAAGTGACCCTGATAGATCGTGGACTCGACCGGTACGGTGGCCTCGCACGTCACCAATCCGTCTTTCGTCGACAGCGAACGAATGCGGTCGACCATAATAAAGAACTCAATACGCATGTTGGGGACTCAGGCGCCCTTCGCGGCCTTCAACTCGTCGATGCGCTCACAAAGATTCTTGAGCACGAAGTATTGCTCAGTGGTCGCCTTGCCTTCGTTGACTTCCTGCGTCCACTGTTCGAGCGGCAGCTTTATTCCGAACGCCTTGTCGATCGCGAAGGCGATGTCGAGAAAGTCGAGGCTGTCTATCCCAAGATCGTCGATCGCATGGCTTTCCGCCTTGATGTTTTCACGCGGGATGTCGCACGTCTCGGCGATGATGTTGGCGACCGTGTCGAAGGTCGTGGACATGAAGTTCTCCACACGAGCGGCGCGCAGCCTTGGGGGACAAATTAAACGGGCCAGGTCGAGGGAACGGCCCGGAGAATTCGCTGATTGGTTTTGCGATCCTATAGCGGACGTCGCATGGGCTTTCAATGGCGCTGCACTGCACTAGATGGCAGAAAATGCAGTGCCAAAGCCGCTTCCAAGCGTCACGCCGCTTGGCTGCCGCCGCGATTTGGGCCCTGAGGCATTGGGCGCACATTTGCGCCCGCAACGAGCGTTGATGCGCCGATTGGCCGCCCTACAAGGCCTCCCGCGCAGGTATAGAACCTGTCGTCTGCAACGTCGTCCGGAGACAATCAATGCATCGCACTACTCGGTCGCTCATCGCGCTCGCCGGCTTCGCAGCCGCCGTCGTGGGTAGTACGGCGAGTGCACATGACTACACGCAGGGTTCGCTGCACATTGCGCATCCTTGGTCGCGCGCAACGCCGCACGGTGCCGTTGTCGCCGCCGGGTACGTCGTGGTCGAGAACCGCGGGCCCGCCGCCGATCGGCTCGTTTCCGTTTCAGTGCCTGCGGATGTCGCTGGTCGCGCGGAGATCCACGAGATGGCGATGCAGGATGGCGTCATGAAGATGCGTCCGCTTCCGCGCGGAATCGAGATCGCTCCCGGCTTCACCGCCAAACTCGAGCCCGGCGGATTGCATTTGATGTTTGTCGATCTGAAGCGGCCCCTCGCGAAGGGTGATCGCTTCAAAGGGACTCTTTCGTTCGAACGGGCCGGCTCCGTCGAAGTCGAGTTCGTCGTGGAAGCCATGGGTGGCGCGCCGCAGCATATGGGTCACTGACCTACGCTGGCGCGGTTCCTCCGACTGGGGCATGGTTCGTTCGCACAGGCACGAGGAGGAACCTCGATGAAAAGCACTGCCGCAGCCCGATGGGAAGGTGCCGCCGGCAAGATCACGGCCGGGACCGGTCTGTTCAAGGACGCACCGTACAACGCCAAGGGCCGCTTCGAAGGCGGCGAGCCTTACACGACGCCCGAGGAATTGATCGCCGCCGCCCACGCGGCTTGCTTCAGCATGGCCTTCAACGTCGGCCTCAGCCGCAACGGCGTCAACGCGAAATCGATCGAGACCAAGTCCGTCGTGGAAGTTCTTCCGGCGGCGGGCGGCGGTTTCGGCATCACGCAAAGCGCGCTCACCTGCACCGTCGACGCGCCGGGTGCCGACGCTGCCAAGGTGCGCGAGATCGGCGAGGGCGCCAAGAACGGCTGCCCCGTTTCCAAGGCGCTCAAGAACAATATAGAGATCACGCTTGATCTGAATGTGAAGACTTGAGAAGGGCGGCGCGCGGCCACTGCGAATCCTAGGCAAGGCGCTCGAACGGCTTGAGCGCCCCGTCAAAATCTATGGGAAAGCGTGAACCGCGCACCGCAAGCCGAGCCAATTTTGCCGTAGCGATCCGAGGTTGTGCGGGTTGCCTCAATTTGTCGGCATTGCATTCACGCTGATTTGAGTTCTTCCGGGTAAACGATGGCGCTGTTGCCCCCGTAGGAACATTTCATGTCATTGCTTTCGGGCTTTGACGTTTCCCTGAACGAAATAAGGGTACTCGGCGATGCCTCTCGCGCGGCGTTCGCCGGAGGATCAGCGCCGGCCGGCTGGAGCGTCATTACTCCGGGTGCGCTCGGCCTCGGTGGCCAGTATCAGGACGGGAACCATTTTCGCGGCGGAAGCACTGGCGCCAGCGCGATCGTGCTGCGACAGGGAAATGAGTACATCGTCTCCTTTCGCGGCACCGATGGCGCGGATGACGTCAGCCGATATTTCGAGCTGTACACAGGTCAGTACATCAATCATTTCGCGCCGCTGCTGAATGCGTTGGCGGCACAGGCGCCCAGCGACGCGACATTCAGCTTCACTGGTGCAAGCCTCGGAGGCGGGGCCACCAATCTGATGGCCAAAATCGCGGCAACCGCGTACGGCGGACGGTTCGCCGACGCGACATTCGTCGCGTTCGCCTCACCGAACATCAGTAACGCCGAGGGCATCCTAAACATCGGGTTCGAGAACGACCCCGTCTACAAGGCTGTCGGCCTTTACAAGGATTTTTCGTCGTCGCTCGACAATCTCGTGCTCGCCACGGCCGAGTATATGGCTGGCAACACGAACGGTCGCGAGCCGTTCAGCATGTCCGCGCATACGGCATCGGTGGGGTTCGAAGCCGTCAACAGGCTCGCCGCCTCGGCATTCTACGACCTGATGCGGCCTGAACTCGGTAGTCGTTTTCGACGCGACGGGTGGTCTCGTCCAGGACCTCACCCCGGGCCGCAGCAAGGCGAGCGTCTTCTATCTCGGCGAAAACGCTGGCGATCACATCGCCGGTCGCGATGGCAAAGATTACATCGAGGGTTTCGGCGGTAACGACGTCCTCAAGGGCGGAAAGGGAAACGATCAAATCCGGGGCGGCACGGGCGACGATCGGCTGCTTGGCGGTGCGGGCAAAGACATCCTCCTCGGTGACTTGGGAGCAGATACGTATGTATTTGCGGAGACCGGATCGAAGAACATCGACCAGAATTCTCGATTACGATTTTGATCAGGGAGATCGGATTGATCTCTCCGCTCTGCTCGACGCGAATTTCGGGCAGTTCAGTCTCGTAACCGATTTCGTGCGGGTGATTTCATCCGGCGAGAATTTTCTGTTGCAGATTGACGCCGACGGATTAAGTCGCGGAGTGAAATTTGCCGATGTCGCGACGCTGTCAGGCTATGCATCGAACCCATCCGCTCAGGTGCTTGTTTTTTTCGAGCAGCAGGCGCAGCAGCTGACCGTGTAAGTCACGGTTGACACCTCCTTAACCGCGGACAACGCGGCGGCGCCACAGCTGCGTCGGCCGTAGTCGAACTCGCCGGCGACTTAGCGAAACTTTAAATCAATTTCCGACTTCGTCAGTAGGCCGTTCGGCATACTTCGGCAGCTACAACTCCCCCGGAGCCGAGCGACCGATTTATGTGTGAGTTGTGCCGGGCATTTGGCAGCTACTACGGCAGCCAATTTCACCCCAATTCATTGCAGCCTGCGGCAGCGAGTGGCGAGACCGGTCTTGGTACGCCCACGCCTGCGTATGCCAACGCCGTCGGGATCGGCGCGACTGGCGAGCAGAATATCGACGGATTGCTCTCCGGATCTCGCTGGAGTGGAACGCTCACTTACACGTTTCCGGATTCGCCAAGCGACTATCCTTCGAACTACGGGTTCGGTGAGCCGACCGCGTCGGGTTTTGCGCAGGTCTCGGCCAACCAGCAGACCGCGGTTCACAAGATCATGAGTCAGGTAGAGAACCTGACGAATCTGCAGATCGAATACTCGACCTCAAACAATGCCGATATTCGTATCGCCCAATCGTCGGAGGCCAATCCGACTGCGTATGCCTACTATCCAAGCAGCGGCGAAGGTGGCGATGTCTGGTTTGGGACCGGCTACAATTATACAAACCCGAAACTAGGCGACTACTACTACCTTACTCACATCCACGAGCTCGGCCACGCGCTTGGCTTGAAGCACGGGCAATCCGCCGGTGGCGTCGCCAACGTCGCGTTGCCGGCGGATCGCGACGCTCTCGAATTTTCGGTGATGACCTATCGGAGTTACGTCGGCGGGCCGACGAGCGGCTACACCAACGAGGCGTTCGGCTATCCGCAGTCGTTCATGATGAACGACATTCTGACCCTGCAGACGATGTACGGGGCCGATTACGAATTCAACGATCAAGCAACCGTCTACTCCTGGAGTGCGACGACCGGCGAGACTTTCGTCAACGACGAGGGCCAGGGCCGTCCCGGCGGCGCAGGGGCGGGGGCTTCTGCAAACCGGATCTTCATCACGGTCTGGGACGGCGGCGGAGAGGATACGTATGACCTCTCAAGCTACACGAACAATCTGTCCATCGACTTGCGGCCGGGCTACTGGTCGACCACCTCTAGTGCGCAAAAGGCGTACCTTGGAGGCGGGCACTACGCGCAGGGCAATGTTTACAACGCGTATCTCTTTGATGATGACGCGCGGTCGTACATCGAAAACGCCATCGGGGGCACAGGTGGCGATACGCTGAGGGGCAACGCCATCGCGAACCGGCTCGATGGCGGCGCCGGCAACGATACAATGACGGGCGGTGAGGGCGACGACATCTTCGTCTATCACTTTGGCGGTGGCGCGGACATCGTCACGGACTTCATCGTTGGCAATGGCACCGACGACCAGATCGAGCTGATCGACTTTTCCGGAATCGATTCATTCGTCGATGCGATGGAGTATGCGGCTCAAGTCGGCAGCAACACCGTTTTCAATTTCGGAGTGGGATCGTCCCTGACGTTCTTGAACGTCCTGCTGGTTGCATTCGCAGCGGACGACTTCACATTCGATTTCGTCGATGTGCCAAATGAGGCGCCGAGCGAAATCGCGCTCTTGAACAACGTACTGCCGGAGAATTCGGCGGCTTGTGCCGTGGGCAACCTCCTCGTCACAGATCCCGACGGCGATGTGGCTTTCGTGTTCACCGTCTCGGACGCCCGATTTCAGGTCGTCGGAACGCCAGGCAACTATCAGCTGAAACTGAAGACCGGCATCGCACTCGACTATGAGGCCGAGCCGACCGTGACCCTAACGGTGACCGCGGCCGACTCGCATGGCCTGTCGACCCAGCAGGAGTTCATCCTTCAGGTCGTCGATATGGGTGGCGTGACGATCTACGGAACGGCGGCAAGAGAAACGATCGACTCGACCCGCACCGCCGTGGGTCAGTTTTGCCCGACCCCCGACGAGGACATCATTTTCAGCATGGCCGGAAACGACACGATCCGGTCCCTCGGAGGAAACGACAGCATTGACTGCGGCATCGGGAACGATACGGCCTACGGCGACGATGGCGCCGACACGATCACAGGGGGCGCGGGTACCGACAAGCTGTATGGTGAGAACGGCGACGACACTTTCGTCGTAGCCGGCATCGACGATCAGAAGGACATTTTCTCAGGGGGCAACGGGACCGATAAGATCCTTGTGGCTGGCGTCGTCGATCTGACCGTCGCGTCCTTCAGTGCGAGCTCGTCGTCGATCGAGCTGTGGGAAGGAAACGGGGGCGCGATCCTCGGGACCTCATCGAAAAATATCCTGGACCTTAGCGGCCTGACCGCCATCACCGGTGTTGCATATATCGACGGTGCCGCTGGAAACGACATCGTAACGGGTACAGCCTTTGCCGATGACTTACGCGGCAGCGCCGGTAATGACTCCCTTTACGGCGGCGGTGGCGATGACAATCTCACTGGCGGCGTTGGCGTCGACAAAATGTATGGCGAGGACGGCGATGACACATTCATCGTCTCCGGCATCGATGCTCAAACCGACACGTTCTCGGGCGGCGCCGGAACGGACAGGATTTTGGCGACCGGGACGCTAAATCTGACGCTCACCGCGTTCGACGCCGGATCGACTTCGATCGAAGTGTGGCAAGGGAACGGTCAAGGCGCTGTCGGTACTAAAGCTGCCAACACGTTCAATCTCGCGAATCTCACCGCTATAAGCGATCTTGCGTATGTCGACGGTGCCGGTGGCAACGATATCATCACCGGTTCTGTTTTCGCCGACGATCTGCGTGGCGGCATCGGCAACGATTTGGTCGATGGCGGAGCCGGCGACGATACGCTTAGGGGTGATGCTGGCATCGATACATTGCTGGGGGGCGATGGAGCGGATCGCTTCGTGTTCTCGGAAACGGGCTCCAGGAACCGCGATGCGATTGTGGATTACAGCTTCGCCGAGAATGACGAAATCGACATTTCCGCTTTGCTGGACGCGTCGTTCGACGTTTCAAGCAACGTCGCGGACTTCGTTCGCTTGACTACTGTCGGGCCGGACCTCGTCCTGCAGGTCGACGTCAACGGGCCGACCAGCGGCGCGAGCTGGTCCGACGTGGCGTACTTGCCGGGCGCATCAGTCGTCGGCCAAGTGCTGGTCCACTTTGAACAGCAGGCTCACACCCTCAGCGCGGCGTAACTCGGTTCGATCCTGTCAGAACTCCCGGCTACGTGGGATCACGCTGTACCGTGCAGCTGCCACCTGCTTCCCGCAACCGGCTACAGAGTTGTTCTGCCTCCGCGCGGGACTCCGCCATGAGGCGCACGAGGGTCTTGGGCGTAGAGCGCTTCCCGGAGGCCTTCGCCACTCGAACGGTCGCCGAGCGTCGGCCGAGCACTTTCGGGTATTTCTTCTGGAGGCTGGCGTACACCGTGTAGGCCCTCTGCTGCGACCAGTTGCCCGTGAGCAAGGCGATCCAGGTTGCGGCGACATGCTGCACGATGTTCACGGGCTCAGGCTCACGGCGAGCCGTTGCGGCACGCTCGGATTTCCGCGCTTCCGCAATCGCGGCCTGAAGCGGCCGGACCTCGCAATCCTTGACATCGACTGCTTCCGGATGGGGTTGGGCTCGCACCGACCCTTCCGCCCAATGCTCCGCGGGCCGCCCGGTGATTTGAACGACGTAGTCGCGTGTTTCCTTGGGGAGGCCGCCCTTGCCCTCAAGCCAACGGCTGACGCGACCGGGACCACCGTTGTACGCAGCAGCCGCGAGGCCGAAATTGCCGAATTGCCCGACGAGGTCGCGCAGAAACGCAGCCGACGCCGGCAGCGCTTGGAACGGATCGAACGGATTCTTGAGACCGCGTTCAGCTGCTGTCCCCGGCATGAATTGCGCGATGCCTCTGGCTCCAACCGGACTTACGACGTCGGAACGAAAACGGCTTTCCTGCCAGATCAGACGTTTGAACAGCGGCGTCGGAAGATCGTTCTCCGCGGCTGCGTCGCTCAATACCTTACAGATCGCTTCGCGCGAGACGTGTTTGCCTTGCTGTGATTCCGGCGGCGCAACATTTTGCTTCCTGTCCAGATCCAGCTTCGCGTCGGATTCCTTTCCGATCGCCGCCTCGACCGAAGAACCGTACGTCGAAGCCGAAGCGTTGTAGGAAGGAACAGCGTCCTTCTCCTGTGTCCGCGGTTCGGTCGGCCGTTTGTCGTTCGGCACAACAGCGGGAAGATTTTCCCGCCCAGCCGCGAGCCCCGCGAATTCCATCGACGGTGCCGGCTTCGAGTGTGGAGTGGATTGGTGAACGAGAAAGATCAAAAGTGCGCAAACGAGCGCAGTCGCGAGGCGACGCAGCATGCAAAGACCCCGAATTTCCCCGCTTGGACGCGCCCCCGCCACGCGTGGCTGCGCAAATCCAAACCGTCAGGTCGTCACCCCGTGCGCGCTAAAGCCAAAAAGTTCTTGGCGTGAATGAGGCATGGCGAAGGAACTCTGAGGGTTCCGCCGGGAACTTGATTCAATTTCGATGAGCCGGCGTCGCGCTACCGCTGATTCTGCGGAGCGTTTTCCGTCGCCGCGCGGATTAGTGTTAACGCACAAAGGTGCTTCACTGAGTACTCCGGTCGCAGGTTCGCGCGCCGTGCCTTCGCCCAGTAGTCCGCCTCGCGCCCCGTGATCCGGCGGACGTAGTCGCGCGTTTCTTGCGGCAGTCTGCCGCGGCCGGCGAGCCAGTCGCTCACGCGCTGCGGCCCGCCGTTGTATGCCGCTGCAGCGAGTCCGAAATTCCCGAAGCGATCGGTCAGTTGACGCAGGAAGTGTGCCGACGCGGGCAGGGCTTCGAGTGGATCGAACGGATCGTCGAGCCCTCGCTCGGCCGCCGTTGCGGGCATGAACTGCGCCATTCCTTGCGCCCCCGCGCGGCTGACGGTTTCGTTCCTGAATCTGCTTTCTTGCCAGATCAACCGAGCGAACAGCGGCGCCGAGATGTTGTGTTCGGCCGCCACTTCCTCGACGACTTCGCAGATCTCGTCCACCGACAACGGTCCGCCGATACGTCCGCCCCGATAGATTTCCGGATCGAATGCGCGAACCAGGCTCTTCGTATCGACGCGCGATGCCGTGTGGCGAAGGGGGACGACCTCAGCCGCGGCAAGGGCGGCGAGCGGCAGCTGTCGCGATGCCGGCCGAACGTGTCCATGGATCTGCGGTCGGATGTGTGCGACGGGGGCAGCAGCCTGCGGCCGCTTGGACGTTGCGCCGATGAAGTCGAAGAACAGGGGAAGTCCGACGAAGGTGAAATAGGCGCAGAAGAGTCCCGCCGCGAAGGGACGCCACATGACCTCGACCCCCAAAACTTCCCGTCAGGCTGGGACCCGCGTACGCAAAACCAGACCGACGGCTTACATCGCCTCGCGGTTCCCTTTGTCCGAATTTTCAGGGCATCAATGAGGCCGTGGGGCGTCGACAGATTGGCAAGCCCGTTGCATGTTGCAATCGCAGCCGAAAAATTCGCAATATGTCTCGGCTGAGGGGTTTCCAATGCGATCGAAAATCTTGCCGGCAGGCGTACTCGCTGCACTGTCTGCCGCCACACCGGCGTACGCACATACCGGCGCGAATGCCCTCTTCAGCTTCTCGTCCGGCTTTCTTCATCCGTTGGGCGGATTGGATCATCTGCTCGCGATGTTCGCCGTTGGCTTGCTCGCCGCACAGCTTGGAGGACGCGCGCTCTGGCTCGTCCCCGTCGCATTCGTGGTGATGATGATTGGTGGCGCAGCACTGGGATCCGCCGCGATCGACCTGCCGGGCGTGGAATTTGCGATCGCGCTGTCCATCGTTGTGATCGCATTGCCGGTGGCACTTGCGCTGAATATGCCTGCGGTGCTCGCCATACTTCTGGTCGGAGTTTGTGCGGTTTTTCACGGCCACGCGCACGGCGCGGAACTGCCCGATGACGCCGGGATGACCGCTTACATGGCGGGTTTCATGGTGGCCACGGGGTTGATCCACGTCGGCGGGATCGGTCTTGCGCTCTTGATGAAAGGCGCTCCGACTCGAGCGGGCGCGGCCGTGGTTGGCGCAACGGGATTTCTGTTCCTCGTGGCGTGAGCTAGCGGCTCGCGGTCGCGCCCGGGCTCTTCACCACCACGCAGCTTCCGCCGGCACTTTGCAGCTTCGCGCAAAGTGCGTTCGCTTCCTCGCGCGTCTGCGCGGGCACCCGCGCGGCGGTGCGGCTGGCCATGCCGCGTCCGCGTTCGGTGACGAGCATCGGTTCGCGCTGTACCATCACGTTCGGGAATTTCTGGTGGACCGCCGCATACAGAGCCTGTGCCTTGGCCGACGACCAGTGCCCGGCCACCTGCACGCCCCAAGGTCCCCAGGCGCCTTTCAATTCTTGGCGCTGTATCGGTGCGGCGACGAAGCGTCCGGCAATCGCGGCGCAGCGAATACCAGGCGGGGCGGCGGAGCGGGTAGCCTCTGTTGGCTCGTGCGCCGCCCACGCTTCGACCGGATGCCCGGTGATGATCCTCACGTAGTCGCGTGTCTCGCGTGGCATGCCGCCGCGACCGGCAAGCCAGTCGGACACCCGCCGCTCGCCTGCGTTGTAGGCCGCGGCGGCAAGTCCGAGGTTTCCGAACTGCACGCTGAGTTCGCGCAAGTACTCGGCGGACTTCACGAGCGATGCGATTGGCTCGAACGGATCGATCAACCCGCGCATGCTCGCAGTACCAAGCATGAACTGCGCGATTCCGCGCGCTCCTTTCGGACTCACTGCGGCCGCATTGAACCGGCTCTCCTGCCAGATGAGGCGCGTGAAGAAGGGCACAGGCAGCCCGTTCTCGCGCGCCGCACGCTCGAGCGTCTCGCAAATGTCGACAACCTCGGTCTTCGCCTCGGCCGCATCTGGATTCTGTTCTTCGGCGTTTCCTGGTGCGATCCACAGGGCGACGAGCGCGGCTGCCAGGAAATTGGCTGCGGGAGGTCGCATGCAGCCTCAACCCCGAACGGCGGCCTGAGTTCTTTCTGAGCGGCAGCCCGTTTTCTGGGCAGCCTTTCGCGGACTGCTCACATTTTCATCAATGGCCCCAGATAACCCAGTTCTTCGGGCCAAATACCGTTGGCACGTGCGTTGCAACACGCACTGCAGCGCGCGGGGACACCGCGTGTCTTGGCCTGCAGGGAGAATTCCAAATGAGCCTATTTTCGTCGGCGGGGGGCCCCGCCATTCGCAAATTACTGGGCGCAGGTGCGGTGGCGCTCGCCTTGTCGGCGGCGCCGGCCGCCGCCCAGGAAACCATCAAAGTCGGCATTCTGCATTCGCTCTCCGGCACCATGGCGATCAGCGAGACCACGCTGAAAGACGTCATGCTCATGCTGATCGATGACCAGAACAAGCAGGGCGGATTGCTCGGCAAGAAGCTTGAGCCGGTCGTCGTCGATCCGGCGTCGAACTGGCCGCTCTTCGCGGAAAAGGCGCGTGAGCTCATTACCAAGGAAAAAGTCTCGGCCGTGTTTGGCTGCTGGACTTCGGTATCGCGCAAGTCCGTGCTGCCGGTGTTCAAGGAGCTGAACTCGATCCTGTTCTATCCGGTGCAGTACGAGGGCGAGGAGAGCGAGCGCAACGTGTTCTACACGGGCGCCGCGCCGAACCAGCAGGCGATCCCCGCCGTCGACTATCTGATGAAGGACGAGAAGGTGCAACGCTGGGTGCTCGCAGGCACCGACTATGTGTATCCGCGCACCACGAACAAGATCCTCGAGGCCTATCTGAAGGCGAAGGGCGTCGCGGCCGGCGACATCATGATCAATTACACGCCGTTCGGACACTCCGATTGGCAGACGATCGTCTCCGAGATCAAGAAGTTCGGTTCGGCCGGCAAGAAGACGGCGGTCGTATCGACGATCAACGGCGACGCGAACGTTCCGTTTTACAAGGAGCTCGGCAACCAAGGCATCAAGGCGACCGACATTCCGGTCGTCGCGTTCTCGGTCGGCGAAGAAGAACTCGCCGGTCTCGACACGAAGCCCTTGCTCGGACACCTTGCGGCCTGGAATTACTTCCAGTCGATCAAGGACACGAGCAACGCCGAGTTCATCTCCAAGTGGAAGACCTTCATCAAGGATCCGAAGCGCGTCACCAATGATCCGATGGAAGCTCACGTAATCGGCTTCAAGATGTGGGTGGAGGCCGTGAAGAAGGCCGGCACCACCGATCCGGACAAGGTCATCGACGCGGTCATCGGCGTGAAGGTGCCGAACCTGACCGGTGGCGTCTCGGAAATGCTGCCGAACCACCACATCACCAAGCCCGTGTTCATCGGTGAAATCAAAGGCGACGGGCAGTTCGATGTTGTGTGGAAAACCGACGAACTCGTTCCCGGCGCGGCCTGGTCGCCGTATCTTGAGGGATCGAAGGACCTGGTTGCCGACTGGAAGGATCTGAAGTGCGGCAACTACAATAAGGTCACCAAGAAGTGCGGGGGCTCCTGAGCCGTACTTCGCCGTATCGGTTGCTCTGAACCGGCCGGGCGGGAAGGCAGCTTCCCGCCCGGTCTGACAATAGATTGCGAAGTCGAAACTCGATGCGAAACCGCACCGCGCTCTTGCTTCGCCTGCTCGCCTGCTTGGTCGCGGTGCTTTTCAGTACAGCACCCCTGCGCGCCGCCGGCTTCGAAGAGGCGCTTGCTCGATTTGCCGCTGATAGCTACGCCGAGACCGACACGGCTGTCGGAGAAATAGCGGCGAGCGGGCACCCGAACGCGCAGGCGATCGTCGAGGCCCTGGCTGACGGTCGTTTGTTGGTTCACGCCGGTACCAAGGCGGCGTTCCTCAAGGACAAAGACGGAAAGCTGCTCGATCCCGCGAGCGGAGAAGCGGCCGCCAACGTGCCCGCCGATTTGACCGTTGTTCGCGTCAATAACCGGGTGCGACGCGCCATTCAGGCAGCACTCGGCTCGCTCACCTTGCTCGCGCCCGATCCTGAGAGGCGATACGGCGCGGCGGCCGCGGTCTTTCGTTCTCGCGATGCCGCCGTGCTCGAAACGGTCAACGAAGCGCTCGGCAAGGAGACCGATTCGAGAGTGAGGCGAGCCCTGGAGCAGGCGCGCGCCGCCATTTTATTTTTCAAGGCCGACGCGCCCCCGGCCGACCGCATCGCCGCGGTAGCAACCATTGTCTCGCGCGGCGATCAGGAAGCGATCGGGCTATTGCGCTCGCTCCCGGTCGATTCACCGCCTGCCCTTCAAGAAGCGGCAACGAACGCGATCGGGACGATCGAGCGCGATCTCGTGGCATGGGCCGCGGGACAGAACATTGTGTACGGGCTCTCCCTCGGTTCGGTCTTACTACTCGCAGCGATCGGTCTCGCCATCACCTTCGGCGTGATGGGCGTGATCAACATGGCGCACGGCGAGATGGTGATGCTCGGCGCGTACGTCACCTTCGTGGTCCAGGAATGGATCCGGGTGAACAATCCGGAGCTTTTCGGCTGGTCGCTTGCGATCGCGGTGCCGTTGGCATTTCTGGTGTCAGGCGGGGTCGGCGTGGCGATCGAACGCGGCATCATCCGATTCCTTTACGGCCGTCCGCTCGAGACCCTGCTCGCGACATGGGGTCTGTCTCTCATCCTGCAACAAGCCGTTCGCACGATATTCGGTCCGACCAATCGCGAGGTGGGCTCGCCATCCTGGATGGCCGGCTCGTTCGAGCTTGGCCAGCTCTCGATCACCTACAACCGCCTCTACATTTTCGTGTTCTCGCTGCTCGTGTTCGCGGCGCTCCTGTTCGTGCTGCGCTTCACCCGCTTCGGCCTCGAGATGCGCGCGGTCACGCAAAACCGTCCGATGGCGGCATCGATGGGCATTCGCACGAGCCGGATCGACGCGCTGACCTTCGGCCTTGGCTCCGGCATCGCCGGTATGGCCGGTGTCGCGCTTTCGCAGATCGACAACGTCTCGCCGAACCTCGGGCAGGGGTACATCATCGACAGCTTCCTCGTTGTCGTATTCGGCGGTGTCGGCAATCTGTTTGGCACGCTCGTCGGCGCCTTGACGCTCGGTATCGCGAACAAGCTGCTCGAGCCGTACGCCGGAGCGGTGCTCGGGAAAATCGTGCTGCTCGTCCTCATCATCCTCTTCATCCAGAAGCGTCCGCGCGGGTTGTTCGCGCTCAAGGGCAGGGCGGTCGAGGCATGAGGCGTCCACTCATCCTCAGCATGCTCGACGGGCGCGCCACGATCTTCCTCGTGATCGTGCTCGGCCTCGCCGTGCTCGTGCCGGTCCTGAACCTGCTCGTTCCGCCGGGCTCTCCATTCCACGTTCCGAACCACGTCGTACCGTTGTTCGGAAAGTATCTCTGTTACGCGCTGCTCGCGATCTCAGTCGATCTGATCTGGGGCTACGCCGGAATTCTTTCGCTCGGCCATGGGGCGTTCTTCGCGCTCGGCGGCTACGCGATGGGCATGTACCTGATGCGCCAGGTTGGAAATCGCGGCGTGTACGCACATCCGCTTCTTCCCGACTTCATGGTGTTCCTGAACTGGCCGGAGCTACCGGTTTTTTGGTACGGCTTTCACTGGTTTCCGTACGCCCTGCTCATGGTGCTACTCGTGCCGGGCGCGCTCGCCTTCGTTTTCGGCTGGTTCGCGTTCCGCTCGCGCGTCACCGGCGTATATCTCTCGATCATCACGCAGGCACTCACCTTCGCGTTGATGCTCGGCTTCTTCCGCAACAACTTCGGCTTCGGCGGCAACAACGGTCTCACCGATTTCAAGGACATCCTCGGCTTCAATGTGCAGGCGCCGGCAACGCGCACGGCTCTGTTCGCCTGCTCGGCGATCGCCCTCGCGGTTGGGTTTCTCATTTGTCAGTGGCTCGTGAAGTCGAAGTTCGGCAAGGTGCTGGTGGCGATCCGCGACGCTGAATCACGCGCCCGCTTCCTCGGATACAGCGTGGAGAACTACAAGCTCGTCGCCTTCGTCGTGTCCGCTTGCCTCGCTGGCGTCGCGGGAGCGCTCTACGTCCCGCAGGTCGGTATCATCAATCCGAGCGAGTTCGCGCCGAGTAACTCGATCGAGATTGTGATCTGGGTTGCGGTTGGCGGGCGCGGCACGCTAGTCGGTGCGGCGCTTGGTGCTGTGCTCGTGAACTACGCCAAGACCGCCTTCACGACCGGAATATTCGCGCCGTACTGGCTTTTCGCGCTCGGTGCGCTTTTCATTTTCGTGACTTTGTTTCTGCCCAAGGGCATCGTGGGCACCTTTTCGGATTGGTTCGCAGTGTTGCGGCGGCGGGATCGCGGCGGAGCCCCGCTAACGGGCCGGCCGGAACAGCAGGCTGCGGAGTAGCGCGATGGCCGGTCTCACCAGCGCACTTCTTTACCTCGATGGCGTCACCGTCAGCTTCGACGGCTTCCGCGCGTTGAACGAACTCTCGCTCGTGGTCGGGTCGGGCGAGATGCGCGCGATCATCGGCCCGAACGGCGCCGGCAAAACCACGATGATGGACGTGATCACGGGCAAGACGCGGCCCGACAAGGGTGAGGTCTATTTCGAAGGAAACGTGGACCTTACGAAGCGCGACGAGGCTGAGATCGCCAACCTCGGTATCGGACGCAAGTTCCAGAAACCAACGGTGTTCGAGTTTCACACCGTGCTCGACAACCTGCGGCTCGCGATCGCCGCCGACCGCCGTGCGCGTGCCGCCGCGTTCTGGCGCGAGAGCACGGCTGAGCGGGAGCGGATCGACACGATCCTCCGCACGGTCCGGCTGACCGATCAAAAAGACCGTCTGGCCGGTGGTCTTTCTCACGGACAAAAGCAGTGGCTCGAGATCGGCATGCTCCTCGCGCAGGAGCCGAAGTTGTTGCTCGTGGACGAGCCCGCGGCTGGAATGACCGATGCCGAAACCCATCAGACCGCCGAGCTCCTTCGCGAGATCAACCGTGACCGCACCGTGGTCGTTGTCGAGCACGACATGAGTTTCGTT
Source organism: uncultured Alphaproteobacteria bacterium (assembly GCA_963711595.1). Lineage (GTDB taxonomy): Bacteria > Pseudomonadota > Alphaproteobacteria > Rhizobiales > Xanthobacteraceae > JAUSIF01. The sequence continues at coordinate 247,709 of CAVQER010000001.1, read as the reverse complement.
CGTGAGCTGGGTGTTCGGGTGACCGTGTTGCACGAAGGATCTGTGCTCGCGGAAGGTTCGCTCGATCAGGTCAGCGCCAACGAGCGTGTGATCGAAGTTTATCTGGGACGATGACGATGCCGAGTCGTGAAACCGTGGAAAAATTCATCGCGACCGTGGAGGCAGGACTTCACGATGAAGCAATTGCGCAGTTCTATGCCGACGACGCCACAATGCAGGAGAACTTGACAGAGCCGCGTCGGGGCCGCGAGGCGCTTGTTGCGCACGAAAGCAAGATCATGGCGCGCGCGAAAGAGATCCGATCCTGGTGCGTGCGCCCGGCATTGATCGACGGCGATACCGTCGTGATCAACTGGATCTTCGAATTCGATTTTGCGAACGGAACGAAGATGCGCCTTGACGAGATCGCGCATCAGACCTGGCGTGGAGAAAAGATGGCGCGCGAGCGATTCTACTACGATCCGGCGCAGACGCGTCCGGTCTAGGACAGGCGAGGGAGCGTGCTCGAAGTAAAGAACATCGATCTGTTCTACGGCGCCGCCCAGGCGCTGCGCGGCATTTCGCTCTCGGTCGAGCCGGGCAAGGTCACCTGCGTGCTCGGGCGGAACGGTGTCGGCAAGACCAGTTTATTGCGCGCGATCGTCGGCCAGCACCCGATTGCGCATGGCGACATCCTGCTGAAAGGGGAAAGCATTGCCGCGTTGAAACCATCGCAGCGTGCGCGGCTTGGTGTGGGGTACGTGCCGCAAGGCCGCGAGATCTTTCCGCTGCTTACGGTAGCTGAGAACCTGGAGACCGGGTTCGCCCCGCTCGCACGCAGCGAGCGCTACGTCCCGGACGACGTCTTTTCACTGTTCCCGGTGCTGAAAGACATGCTGCGCCGCCGCGGGGGCGACCTTTCCGGGGGCCAGCAGCAGCAGCTTGCGATCGCGCGCGCCCTCGTGATGCGGCCGCACATCCTCGTCCTCGACGAGCCGACCGAAGGCATCCAGCCCTCGATCATAAAGGACATCGGCGCGGCCATCCGCTACTTGCGCAATCGCGGAGACATCGCGATCCTGCTGGTCGAACAATACTTCGATTTTGCGAAGGAGCTTGCGGATAAATTCGCGGTCATGGAGCGCGGCCACTTCGTCCTCACCGGCGACCGAGAAATGATGCAGAACGAAGATGTCCGTCGTCGTCTCTCCCTTTGATCTTGCTGCGGCGGCGCAGCATGCGCCGCTTCGAACCGAAGGCGTTGCGCGACTGAAGGTCGAGCGTATTGCCGGCGACTCGATCGCGATGGATCTCGACGAGCAGGGGCCGCTGCGTCTTCGCTTTCCGCGCGTGCGAGCGAGCGATGCGCTCGAGGCGGTGATCGTCAATACGGGCGGCGGAGTAGTCGGCGGCGACCGGCTTACGTTCGAAATCTGTGCCGGCGCAGGGTCGTCCGTCGCGGTCACAAGTCAGTCGGCTGAGAAAATTTATCGCTCGAGCGGTGCGGAAGCATCCATCGCCGTGCGGCTAGTTGCAGATAAGCGCGCGCAGCTCATGTGGTTGCCGCAGGAAAGTATCGTGTTCGACCGCGCGCGCGTTTCTCGTTCCATCGACGCCGAGAGTGCGGCTGACGCCTCGTTGACGATTTGCGAGGCGGTCGTTTTCGGCCGTGCGGCAATGGGAGAGCAGATCGCCGCCGGAATGATGAAGGATCGCTGGCGCGTTCGGCGCAGCGGCAAGCTCGTGTTTGCCGACGCGCTCGCGCTCGACGGGGCGATCGGAAAGATCCTTCAGGGTCCCGCCATTGCGCGAGGGGCTGTCGCGGTGGCAACGCTCATTCACCTGGCGCCTGACGCTGAGCACAAGGTGGAAGCTTTTCGCCAGAGTCAAACGCCGCATGTCGAGGCAGGCGCGAGTGCTTTCGACGGTTTGCTGGTCGCCCGCTTCGTAGCCGCCGGTGCAATGGAATTGCGCGCTGCTATTCTTGCCGCGCTCGACGCGATCGGCATGACCGCCCCGCGCGCTTTCTCGCTGTGAAGATCCCGGAGGAATAGCCATGAACCTCACGCCACGGGAAAAGGACAAGCTGCTTGTCGCCATGGCGGCGATGGTGGCCCGGGCCCGTCTTAAGCGCGGCGTCAAGCTCAATCATCCCGAAGCGATCGCGCTGATCACCGAAGCGGTGGTGGAAGGCGCGCGCGATGGAAAGTCGGTGGCGGACCTGATGAAGTTCGGCGCCAGGATCTTGAAGGCAAGTCAGGTGATGCCTGGCGTCGCCGAGATGATCCACGACGTTCAAGTCGAGGCGACGTTTCCCGACGGCACGAAGCTCGTGACGGTGCACAATCCGATTCGTGGCGGAAAAGCGAAGGCTGTGCCCGGCGAGATCAAGTCCGGGAAGGGCGATATCGAGCTCAATGCCGGCCGGCCGACGGTCAAGCTCAAGGTATCGAACTCGGGTGACCGCCCGGTGCAGGTAGGCAGCCACTACCATTTCTTCGAGACGAACCCGGCGCTCAAGTTCGAGCGCGAAAAAGCGCGTGGCATGCGGCTCGCGATACCGGCCGGCACGGCCGTGCGCTTCGAGCCCGGACAGTCGCGAGAGGTTACCCTCGTCGCGCTCTCCGGTAAGCGCGAGGTCTACGGCTTCCGGCAGGAGGTCATGGGGAAACTATGAACTTGCCGCGACTCACGAACTTCGGCACGAGAATCCTTCCGCTGGTAAGGAGGCGCTGATGGCCTACAAATTTCCCTACCGCCGGACAGTCACGCTCACGAGCAAGGGGCAGATCACGCTGCCGGTCGAGCTGCGCCGCAGCTGGGATCTGAAGCAGGGCGACCAGATCGATTTTGTGCTCACCGAAGAAGGTCACGTGCATGTGCGCAAGCACGTCCGTCTATCGATTTACGACGACGCCGACCGGCTGACGATCGGCACTCCGGACTGACTGCGAGGCCGCCATGAAGATGTCCCGCGCCGCCTATGCCCACATGTTCGGCCCGACCAAGGGCGACAAGGTGCGGCTCGCCGACACCGAGCTCTTCATCGAGATCGAGAAGGATTTCGCCACTTACGGCGAAGAGGTGAAGTTCGGCGGCGGCAAGGTGATCCGCGACGGCATGGGCCAATCGCAGGTGACCCGCGCGCAAGGTGCGGTGGACACGGTCATCACCAATGCGGTGATCATCGATCACTGGGGCATCGTCAAAGCCGACATCGGCATCAAGGACGGCCGCGTGCACGCGATCGGCAAAGCCGGCAATCCCGACATCCAGCCGAACGTCGATATCATCGTTGGGCCGGGCACCGAGGCGATCGCGGGCGAAGGCAAAATTGTCACCGCCGGAGGCTTCGACTTGCACATTCATTTCATCTGCCCGCAACAGGTCGACGATGCATTGATGTCGGGCATAACGACGATGCTCGGCGGCGGCACGGGACCCGCGACCGGCACGCTCGCGACGACTTGCACGCCGGGGCCTTGGCATATCGCGCGCATGATCGAGTCGTTCGATGCCTTCCCGGTGAACCTTGGTCTGTCCGGCAAAGGTAACGCGTCATTGCCGGGCGCTCTCGAGGAAATGGTGAAGGGAGGCGCTTGCGCGCTTAAGCTTCACGAGGACTGGGGCACGACGCCCGCAGCAATCGATTGCTGTCTGTCCGTTGCAGACGATCTCGACGTTCAGGTGATGATCCACACGGATACGTTGAACGAATCCGGCTTCGTCGAGGACTCGATCAAGGCGATCGGTGGCCGCACGATCCATGCGTTCCACACCGAAGGGGCGGGCGGCGGTCACGCGCCGGACATCATCAAGGTGGCCTCGCTCAAGAACGTGCTGCCGTCTTCGACCAATCCTACGCGGCCCTTCACGGTGAACACGCTCGACGAGCATCTCGACATGCTCATGGTCTGCCATCACCTTGATCCCGAGATCGCCGAGGATCTCGCCTTCGCCGAAAGCCGGATCCGCCAGGAGACCATCGCAGCGGAGGACATTCTTCACGACCTCGGCGCGCTCTCGATGATGTCGTCCGATAGCCAGGCCATGGGCCGCATCGGCGAAGTCATCATCCGCACGTGGCAGACCGCGGACAAGATGAAGCGCCAGCGCGGCCCGCTCCCGCAGGACAAGGGCAATGACAACGACAATTTCCGCGTGAAGCGCTACGTCGCGAAATACACGATCAATCCTGCGATCACGCACGGCGTTTCCAAGCACATTGGCTCTGTCGAGCAGGGCAAGCTCGCCGATCTGGTGCTCTGGTCACCGGCTTTCTTCGGCGTAAAGCCGGACCTCATCATCAAGGGCGGCTCGATCGTGGCAGCACAGATGGGCGATCCCAACGCCTCGATTCCGACACCGCAGCCCGTGCATTACCGGCCCATGTTCGCCGCGTTCGGCAAGGCGCGCACGCGCTCGGCGCTCACATTCGTCTCGCGTATCTCGCTCGAGGAGGGCCTTGCCTCGCGGCTCAACGTCGAGCGCTCATTCGTTGCCGTCGAGAATACGCGCAACATCTCGAAGAAGAGCATGATCCACAACGATGCGACGCCAGAGCTCGAGGTGGACGCCGAAACGTATGAAGTGCGTGCCGATGGCGAGCTACTCACCTGCCAGCCGGCGAAAGTGCTGCCGATGGCGCAGCGGTATTTTTTGTTTTGAACGTCCGTCATCCCGGCCGAGCCGCGCCGAAAGGGCGCGGCGAGAGCCGGGATCGTGCGAGATAGAGTGAAAACGGTCCTGGCTCGCGCTCGTCTGCTACCGCAGGCTCGCTTGGCCGGGAGGACGAGGGAAAAATGCTTCGTGCGAGTAAAGTTTTGCCGGCCCGAAGCTGGGACCGCGGCAAGGCCGTGGATCGCGTCGCGCTCACGCACGACGGTCGCCACCGCCGGCGCGTCGCCATGAAAGGCGCGAACGGAACCGATTTTCTTCTCGATCTTGCTGAAGCGACGATCCTGCGTGACGGCGACGGGCTCGCATTGGATGACGGCCGCACGGTTGAGGTCATCGCGGCACCTGAGCCTGTCATCGAAATTTTCGGCGATCCACATCTCCTGTCGCGCGTGGCATGGCACATCGGCAATCGCCATGTGCCCGCGCAGATCCTGCCGGATCGAATTCGTATTGGCCGCGATCACGTGCTTGAGGACATGATCGGCAAGCTTGGAGCGAGAGTTGTGCGTTCCGACGCACCGTTCGATCCGGAGCCGGGCGCCTACGCGACCGAAGCTCCCGCGCACGACCATTCGCACGCCCACTCACGCGGGCACGGTCACCGCCATGACCACTGACGCGCCCCACGCAGACTTGTTGCCGCTGATGATTTGGCTCAGCCCGAGCTTTCCTGTCGGGTCGTTTGCCTACAGCCACGGCATCGAATGGGCGGTGGAGGCCGGCGACGTCACGAACGCGGAGTCGTGCGCAGCGTGGCTCAGCGACCTTCTCCAGCACGGCAGCGGATGGTCGGATGCCGTGCTCCTGGCCGCGGCGCATCGAGCTGTCGCGTCCGACGACGACGCGGCTCTCGCCGAGGTGGCTGAACTCGCTGCGGCACTTGCTCCTTCGAGGGAGCGGAGGCTGGAGACCCTGAAGCAAGGTGACGCGTTTCTGCTTGCCGCGCGCGGAGCTTGGCCTTGCGCCGCTCTTGATCGGGTGAACGTCATTTGGAAGAGAGAAATTGCATTTCCGGTCGCGCTCGCTGTGGTCAGCGCAGGTCATCGCATTCCACTTCAACCGACGCTCGAAGCCTATCTCATCGCTTTCATGACCAATTTGGTTTCGGCCGCCGTGCGCCTTGTTCCGCTGGGCCAGACCGACGCCACGAAAATCATCGCCGGCCTCGCCCCGCTCGCGCGCGAAATCGCGGCGCGTGCCGTCCGTTCAACGCTCGAAGATGTCGGCGGTGCTGCGTTCCGTTCGGACATCGCGTCGATGCGACACGAAACGCAGCACACGCGGCTGTTCCGCTCATGACCACGGGGCCGCTCCGCGTGGGCATCGGCGGCCCGGTGGGCTCCGGCAAGACCGCGCTCATGGAAGCGTTGTGTCTACATTTCCGCGATCGGCTCCAACTTTGCGCGATCACGAACGATATCTACACGAAGGAGGACGCGGAAATTCTCACGCGCGCCGGCGCGCTCGCGCCCGAACGCATCATGGGCGTCGAGACCGGCGGCTGCCCGCACACAGCGATCCGTGAGGACGCTTCGATCAATCTCGCCGCCGTTTCCGAGATGCGCGCGAAATTTCCCGATCTCGACCTGATCCTGATTGAATCCGGCGGGGACAACCTGGCCGCGACTTTTTCCCCGGAGCTCGCCGATCTCACGATCTACGTGATCGATGTATCCGCAGGTGACAAAATACCGCGCAAGGGTGGACCCGGCATCACGCGCTCGGACCTTCTCGTGATCAACAAGATCGACCTCGCGCCGATGGTCGGCGCCTCGCTGGAAGTCATGGAGCGGGATGCCCGGAACATGCGGGGCAGCCGGCCGTTCGTGTTCACGAATTTGAAATCGGGGCAGGGGGTGGGCGAAGTCGCTCGCATGATTGAGCGATCGGGTGGGCTACACGCCTGATTACGTGGGCGGATTGCGGAAATTTAACAATTTGAACCGGTGTTTATGTTAGGTTCGGCCCTTAGCCCGTGGCAGTCGGGGAGCGCAGAACGATGCCGCACGGCGTGCGATTTGCGTTCCCAGCCCAACCCGAGAACGGCCCGCCTGATGCATGCGCCGCATGACAAGTCGCGCAGCGACACCGCAGCGCCGCCCGCCGAGGAAAAGCAGATGGCGGGCTCGCTGAAGCGTTGGGTGCGTTCCGAAGGCATGGTGATCGCGCTTGCCTTCGGCGCGATTGCATTGGCCGGTCTCGCCGCATGGTGGACCGGGGCCGGTGGCGGTGCGAATGCGCAAAAAGGACCTCCGGTCCGCGCCGTGTCGGTCTTTGCCGCGAAAGCTGTGCGCAAGGACATGCCGTATCGCGTCGAAGGGATTGGCACGATCCAGCCCGTAGTCAGCGTTGCGATCCGTTCGCGCGTCGACAGTCAGGTCGAGAAGGTTCACTTCAGGGACGGTGCGACGGTCAAAGCCGGCGACGTTCTGGTAACGCTCGACTCTGCGCGGCATCGATGCGCAGATCCTCCAGGCCGAAGCGACGCTCGCCAAGGACAAGGCGCAACTCGAAAAGGCGCAGCGCGATGTAGAGCGTATTCAGGGCCTCGTCGAGCGCAACACGGTGGGCGCGGTGCAACTCGCCGACGCGCGCACAACTCTCGAAGTGCTCAAGGCCACAGTCGCCCAGGACGAAGCGCAAATGCAAAGTTTGCGCGTGTTGCGCACCTACTATGAAATTCGCGCGCCAGCGAGCGGCCGTGTCGGCATCGCCGGTGTTCGCGCCGGCACAGTCATTCGTGCCTCATCCGACAACGCGACGGCGCTTGCGACGATCAATCAGCTTTCCCCGATCTATGTCGCATTTGCGATACCTGAACGCTTCATTCCGGATCTCCGCTCTGCCGGAGACAAGGCCACGGTGGATGTGTCGTTGCCCAACGAGGTCTCGGTCAGCGGCGGACGGGTCGCATTTATCGAAAACACGGTCGATCCACAGACCGGAACGATCATGGTGCGCGCGTTGTTTGAGAACAAGGATGAGAGCCTGTGGCCCGGCACGCTGGCAAGTGTGCGCGTCACCCTGCGTGTCGATCCGAACGTCGGTCGTCGTGCCGACTGAAGCCGTGCAGAACGGACAACGTGGCCCCTTTGTCTTCGTGATCGAAAACGGCGTCGCCAAAGTCCGGCCAGTGACCGTGTCTCGTTCACGCTCGTCAGGCGAGTCACTCATCGCCAGCGGCCTGAACGGTGATGAGACCGTCGTCACCGATGGCCAGCTGTCGCTGCGTGACGGTCTTCGCGTCGACATCAAGCGCGCGCCCGGAGCCTGACGGTGGGATTGCCCGAACTCTGCATTCGCCGGCCGGTCATGACGACGCTGCTGATGGCGGCGCTGATCGTCGGCGGAATTTTTGGTTATCGGCTGCTTGCCGTGTCGGCGCTTCCGCGCGTCGATTTCCCGACGATCAACATTCAGGCGCAGCTGCCCGGCGCAAGCCCTGAGACCATGGCTGCTTCGGTCGCGACGCCGATCGAGCGCCAGCTCGCGACCATTCCCGGCATCAATTCCATGACGTCGACGAGCAGCACCGGCAATACTTCGATTACGGTGCAGTTCGACCTGAATCGCGACATCGACGCTGCAGCGCTCGACGTGCAGTCGGCTCTTTCGACCGCCGCGCGGCGCCTTCCGAGTGAAATGCCGAATCCGCCGCTCTTCCGCAAAGTGAACCCTGCGGATGCGCCAGTACTGTTCCTGACTCTCCTTTCCGACACGCTGCCGCTTTCGACCGTACACGAGTACGGCGACACCCTGCTTGCTCAACAGATTTCGCAGATCACCGGCGTCGCCCAGGTGCAGGTCTTTGGCGGTCAGAAATACGCGGTGCGCGTGCGCGTCAATCCGGAGGCGGCTGCCTCGCGGGGGATTTCCTCTTCCGACATTCAAACCGCAATTTCATCCGCTGCGTCGAACACGCCGGTCGGCGTGATGTACGGACCGAAGCAGAACCTCACGCTCGACATGGGTATGCCGGAGCGCAGCGCCAAGAATTTCGAGAGCCTGGTCATCGCGTGGCGCAACGGCGCCCCGGTACGTTTGAACGAGGTCGCGACGGTTAGCGACGGTGTAGAGAACGAGCGCGTAGCGGGTTGGATCAACGACACGCGTTCCATCAACCTTGCGATCTACCGCCAGCCCGATGCCAATACGATTGACGTGGTCGACGGAATAAAGAAACGGCTCCCCAACTTCCGCGAGCAGATTCCGCCCGCGATCGGGATCCAGGTGCTGCTCGATCGTTCGGTGTCCATTCGAGACTCGGTGACAGCCGTTCAGGTGACACTCGCCGAGGCGATCGCCCTCGTCGTGCTCGTGATCTTCCTCTTCCTGCGCAACGGGCGTGCGACGCTCATCCCTTCGCTCGCGCTCCCGCTCTCCATCGTCGGCACATTCGCCGCGATGTGGCTGCTCGGCTTCTCGATCAACAACATGACGCTGCTCGCGCTCGTGTTGTGCGTGGGCTTCGTGGTCGACGACGCGATCATCGTTCTCGAGAATATCTACCGATACGTCGAAGAGGGGATGTCGCCGTTCCAGGCAGCAATCCGGGGATCCAGAGAGATCGGTTTTACGATTTTCTCGATTACCTTCTCGCTCGTCGCCGTGTTCATTCCGGTGCTGTTTATGGGCGGCGTGGTCGGCCGGGTGTTCAACGAGTTCGCGGTCACGATCTCGGTGGCCATTTTGATCTCCGGCTTCGTGTCGCTGACGCTCACGCCGATGCTCTGCGCGCGACTCCTGCGGCCAGTGGATCACACGAAGCAGCCTGGTCCGTTCATGCGCGTATCGGAACGCGTATTTGAGTACTGGCTTGGCGCCTACCGCCGCAGTCTCGATTTCGTGCTGCGGCACCGACCGGTGACGCTGGCGGTGACGATCGCGACACTCGTGTTCGCGATCGGCCTGTACGCGTACATTCCGAAGGGATTTTTCCCCGAGGAAGACACCGGCTTCATCAGCAGCACCGTCGAGGCGGCGACCGATACTTCGTTCGAAGCCCTAGTCGATCGCCAGAAGCGCGTAGCCGAGCTCGTGCGCAAGGATCCCTACGTCGACTACGTCCTTTACAACGCAGGCACCTTCGGCGCGAGCCGTACCGGCAACACCGGCAGCCTTTTCATTGCGCTGAAGCCGCGCGAGCAGCGCGATTACAAGTCGGTCCAGGAGATCGTGCCGCGGCTGCGTGCCGCCGTGTTGTCCATACCGGGCGTGAACGTGTTCTTCCGCCCGGTGCAGAACATCAATATCGGCGGTTTCGTCTCGCGCAGTCTTTATCAGTACACACTGCAGAGCTCGGACACCGAGGCGCTCTACGAGGCGGCGCCACGCATGCAGGACGTCCTCGCCGAGCTTCCGCAACTACGCGACGTCACCTCGGACTTCCAGATCACCAACCCGCAGCTCACGATCAACATTGATCGGGACAAAGCGCGTTCGCTTGGCATCACCGAGGAGCAGATTCGCAACGTCCTCTACACGAATTTCGGCACGCGCGAGGTAGCGACACTCTACACGGCTAGCAATGAGTATCCGGTGATCGTCGACGCCGAATTGCGCTTCCAGCGCGATGCCGGCGACCTCGGCCGCATCTATCTGCGCACGACGAGCGGTCATCAAGTTCCGCTGAATTCCGTTGCGTCGGTCAAGCCGACCGTCGGCCCGCTCACGGTCTCACACCAGCAGCAGCAACCGGCGGTCACCATCTCCTTCAACCTTGCGCCCGGCACCTCGCTCGGTCAGGCCGTCGACGCGATCCGGGCCGCCGAGCGCACATTCGGGTTGGCAGCTTCGATCAGCACCGGCTTCCAGGGTACGGCGCAGGTATTCCAGGATTCACTCTCGAACCAGCCGCTTCTGCTACTTGCCGCGGTGATCGTGATCTACATCGTGCTCGGGATCCTCTACGAGAGCTTCATTCACCCGATCACGATCTTGTCCGGTCTCCCGTCGGCCGGCATCGGCGCCCTTCTGACGCTGCTGCTGTTCCGGATGGATCTTTCGGTCATCGCCTTGATCGGCATCGTCATGCTGATCGGCATCGTGAAGAAGAACGCGATCATGATGGTCGACTTTGCAATCACGCGCCGGCGGGCCGGCATGGAGGCATTGGACGCGATCCGCGAGGCGGCGCTCCTCCGCTTCCGACCGATCATGATGACGACGATGGCAGCGATCTTCGGAACGCTGCCGATCGCACTCGGAAGCGGCGCGGGCGCCGAATTGCGCCAGCCGCTCGGCATCGCGGTCGTCGGCGGGCTGCTGCTCTCGCAGCTGCTCACGCTCTACATTACGCCCGTGATTTACGTCTATCTCGACCGCTTCGACCGCAAGGTCGCGGGTGCGATTTCCGAGGAAGAGGCGGAAGAGCAGCGCATCGCGGCGGAGTAGGGCGCTCGCTACCCGTCCGGTCCGAGCCTTCCAACCACGCGAAATCCTTCGTCTGTCCCGGACGCCGGCGCGAGCACCACACCGGCCGCGGTCTCGGGATTGATTCCGATGAGTGCGCCCATGGTGGCGCCATGGGTCACGAGCAGAAGATTTCCCGGGCCTTTCCACGCCGCAACCACCTTCCGCATCGCTTCGACTTGCGTCGCACGGTTCTGCGGACGCCCAAACAGATTGTTGAGTGCGCTCAATTTTTCGACCGTGCCGACGGACATCAACTCCGCCGTCTCCACGCAGCGGCACCATGCCGACGATTGAACGCGATCGATGACGACGCCGCGCTCGCGCAGTAGCCGGCCGAGCTTGCGCGACTCCTCACGGCCTTCCTCGATCAGATTGCGCTGGGTAGCGCAGTCCTCGAGCTTGAACCCGAGCGGATCGCCGGTGCCGGGCGTGGTCAGTCCGTGACGAACCATCGCGACGTGCCCGCCCGCCTTGAGCGCAGCCATGCCCGCTTCGTCGGCGCGGGCAGCCGCATGCAACCCAAAAGCCAGAAGAAACGCGAGAAAGGCGACGCGCACCGCTACTCCGCAGCGGTTCGCGCGGCGGTCTTCGGCGCGAAGGCCAGTTCCATTTCGCGCCGCGTGCGCATCGCTTCGTCATCGGCCGCCGCGACGTCGTCCCAGGTAACCGGGGTGCCCGCTGTAACGGGCCGCGTTACCTTGATCTTGTGCGCAAGCCCAATCGGCAACGCGCGGCGCGCAAGCGAATCCTCTGCGCGCATCAGCTTTCCGTAAACGCAGTAGCCGCCCTCGCCGTCGAGCATGTCGCCGGCCTTCAGCGCCTTTTTCGCGGTCGCGACCACGTCCGAACGGAATTCGCGCGGCGTCCCGGTTGCTTCGCCACGGAGCGCCGCGGCAGCAATGGAAATTCCGAGCTCCATCCCCACGAGATGGTGCGAGCGATACATCGCGGCGTAACGGCCGGACGGGTCGCGGATCATCGCATAGTCGCGAAAACAATCGCGCGTGTAGGTCGCTCGCGCATCATCCGAGCCCGCCTCGAATACCACGTAGACGCCCCACCGCAGGTCGTTGATGACCGTTCTACCGTTCCGCTCCATGCTGGAGACGACCTCGACCAATCCCGGCTCCTCGAGCACGCCGCCATCCACGCGTGGTCGCAGAACGAGAGGCAAGTCGTGGTGCCCGCATGGCGGAAAGGCGAGCCCGTCGCGCGGCGCGTTCAAGCCGGTCGCGTTGGAGATCGCGCACATCTCGATCGCGGACTTCGTCCCGTCCACGAACGAATTGAACATCTGTGGGTTCATGCCGGCGGCAACCGCGTTCTCGGGCGTGATACCGAAGTGCGTCCAGACCGTGTCGGGCGTCGACTGGTGATAGCCTTGGAGATATTTCGTGCCCTTGCCCGCTGCGACGACGCGGAAGCCGGTCGCCTCTGCCCAATCCACCATTTCGCAGACGAGCGCCGGCTGATCTCCGTACGCCATCGAGTAGACGACGCCAGCCTTCTGCGCGCGATCCGCAAGGAATGCCCCCGCCAGCGCGTCGGCTTCCACGGTCACGTTCACCACGTGACAGCCGGTGTCGAACGCTGTGAGGATGTGACGGATCGCGGCAGCAGGATTGCCGGTGATCTCGATGACGACGTCGGGTCGGGCGGCGATGAGCGCGCCCGCGTCCTCGGCGATGACCGTGCGTCCGGTTTTGCGCGCCTCGTCATAGTCACGGGCAATGCACCCAGGCACATCCCATCCCGTCCGCTGCAGAGCGTTGCGTGCGCGGTCGGCCGCAAGATCGGCGAGCCCAAGAAGGTGAAGCCCCGGCGTGCTGCGCGCCTGGGCGAGAAACATCGAGGAGAATTTGCCCGCGCCAATGACGCCAATGCGCACCGGCCGGCCGTCTTCCGCGCGTTTCTTCAGCAATTTTGCAAGGTTCATATCGTTACTTTATTGGGCCGGACCGTCAGCGCAAGCTTTGCTAAAAAGGCCGCGCGGGAAGGCGCAAAATCACCGGCATGGCGATTACCCTCGAACAATTGAACCAGGCCGACAAGGCCACGTTCGTAAAGACGCTTGGCGAAATCTACGAAAAATCGCCTTGGGTCGCCGAGCGTGCCTTCGCGCGCCGGCCGTTTGCGACGGTGGCCGACTTGGTACAGGCGATGGCGGTATCCGTGGCGGCCGGAAACCAGCAGGAGCGGCTCGATCTCATTCGCAACCATCCCGATCTGGCGGGGCGTGCCGCCCGCGCCGGCGGCTTGGCCGAGGAGTCACGAAAGGAGCAAGGAGCGCTCGCGCTCAATCGGCTTTCCGACGAAGAGCACGCCCGTTTCGGACGGCTCGATGAGGTGTATTCGAAAAAATTCGGGTTTCCGTTCGTTATCTGTGTCGGGCGCCAGGGCCGCGATGCGATACTGGAGGCGCTGGAGCGTCGAGGCGGCAACTCGCCCGACGTGGAGTTCGCGACGGCACTCGCGGAGATCGATCTGATCGCGCGGCTGCGCATTGCCCAACTCGTGAAGGGACCAGGAATGGCCAAAACTGACGGTCGATTGACGACGCACGTACTCGACGTGCACGCTGGCGCGCCCGCGGCTGGCGTAAAGGTCGAGCTGCACGAGATCGGCGCGAGCGCGACATCCTTGCTTGCCGAGGCCGTGACGAACGCCGATGGTCGCACGGATGCACCATTGCTTTCCGGCGCGCCGCTCCGCGCCGGCACTTACGAGCTGCGTTTCCACATCGGCGCGTATTTCGCTAAGCGGAACGTGAGTCTCGCGAAGCCTGCGTTCCTCGACGTGGTGCCGATCCGTTTCGGGATTGCCGAGCCCGAGGGGCACTATCACGTGCCGCTGCTTGCGACTCCGTGGAGCTATTCGACCTATCGCGGAAGCTGATACTTGAATTTCCCTCCCCCTCTGGGGGAGGGTAGTGAGCGAAGCGAACCGGGTGGGGGTTGCTTCGCTCGAGGGTCACCCCACCCGGCGCGCCGCTTTCGCGGCTCGCCACCCTCCCCTAAAGGGGAGGGACCAGGAGCGCCAAAAATGAGTGAAGCTCGCGCCAAGACCAAGCCGGCAAGCACCACACGCGCCGCCTTCGACTGGGCCGATCCGTTCGATCTGGAAAGCCAGTTCACCGAGGAAGAGCGTCAGGTTCGCGACACCGCGCGTGCCTACGCGCGCGACAAGCTGATGCCGCGCGTGATCAAGGCGTATCGCGAGGAAAAATACGACCGCGAGGTCGTCAACGAGATGGGCCGGCTGGGACTGCTGGGCGTTACGATCCCCGAAGAATTTGGCGGCGCCGGCCTGAACTACGTTTGCTACGGGCTTGCCGTTCGGGAGATCGAGGGCGTCGACTCCGGTTACCGATCGACCATGAGCGTGCAGTCGTCGCTCGTCATGTATCCGATCTGGGCGTACGGAGACGATGCACAGCGGAAGAAGTATCTGCCGAAGCTCGTCACCGGTGAGTGGGTGGGCTGCTTCGGTTTGACCGAGCCGGACTTCGGCTCCGATCCGGGAGGAATGCGCACGCGCGCGGAGAAGACGAAGAGTGGCTACAAGCTGAGCGGTACGAAACTCTGGATCACGAACGCGCCGGTTGCCGACGTGTTTGTCGTCTGGGCGAAATCGGCAGCCCATGGCGACGAAATTCGCGGCTTCATCATAGAGCGCGGGGCGAAGGGTCTGTCGACGCCGAAGATCGAGGGCAAGCTCAGCCTGCGGGCCTCCGTCACCGGCGAGATCGCGATGGACGGCGTCGAGGTGCCGGAAGAAGCGCTCCTTCCCAACGTGGCCGGCCTGAAGGGCCCGTTCGGATGCCTTACGCGTGCGCGGGTCGGCATTTCCTGGGGTGCGATGGGCGCGGCGGAATTCTGTTTCCGCACGGCTCGCAACTACGTGCTCGAGCGCAAGCAATTCGGCCGGCCGCTCGCCGCAAACCAGCTCGTGCAGAAAAAGCTCGCCGACATGGAAAGCGAGATCGCGCTCGGCTTACAGGCGAGCTTGCGCGTCACGCGGCTGCTGGATGAGGGTCGCTGCCCGCCGGAAGTCGTCTCGATCGTGAAGCGCAACAACTGCGGCAAGGCGCTCGACATCGCCCGCACCGCGCGCGACATGCTCGGCGCGAACGGAATCTCCGAGGAGTATCACGTGATGCGGCATGCGGCGAACCTCGAGACCGTGAACACCTACGAGGGCACGCACGACGTGCATGCATTGATCCTCGGTCGTGCGATCACGGGGATACAGGCGTTTTTCTGAGGCGCCTATTGCCGCCTGGCAGACAGTGGCGCCGGGCTAGGTGAACTCACTCCGCACGATCCGGGCCCCATCCGCCATGGCCCGAAGCTTTCCGAACGCGACTTCCCGCGGCAGGTATTTCATCCCGCAATCGGGCGCGGGGATCAGGTTCTCCGGCGACACATACTTCAGGCCGGTGCGGATTCGCGCCGCGACCTCTGCCGGCGTTTCGACCTCGACCGTGTGCAGGTCGAGCACGCCCAGCATGATCTTCTTGCCCGCGAGCTGCTTTAATACTTCCAGATTGAGCTTCGGTTGCGCCGACTCGATCGAAATGGTCTCCGCAGTTGTGTCTACCAGCTCGGGCAGGAACGCGTAGTCATGCGGCTTGCTCTCGCCCGGCACCACGAGCCCATAGCCGAAGCAGATGTGCACGATGGTCGGCACCTTCAGGCCCTGTAGTGCTCGATTGATCGCTTTCACCGCGTAGCGCCGCGCCGCCTCCGGGTTGTTACGCACCCAAGGCTCGTCGAGCTGGATGTAGTCGGCCCCGGCCTTCTCCAGGTCGCGCGCCTCCTCGTTCACCGCGGCGGCGAAGTCCATGACCATGGCTTCTTCGTCCTTGTAGAAGTCGTCCTTGGCCTGCTGGCCCATGGTGAAGGGGCCGGGGAGGGTGATCTTGGCAGGCAGGTCCGTGTTCTTGCGCAGGAATTCCATGTCGCTCACTTCGACCGGCCGCGTGCGCCGGATCTTGCCGACGACACGTGGCACCGGGGTCATCTGACCCGAGCGCGCCTTCACCTGGCCGGGATTGTCGAGATCGATTCCCTGCAGCGCCGTCGCGAAGCGATTGGAGTAGCTCTCGCGGCGGATTTCCCCGTCGGTAATGATGTCGACGCCGGCGCGCTCCATGTCGCGGATCGCGACGATGGTGGCGTCGTCCTGTGCCTCCCCCAGATACGGCTCGGGGACACGCCAGATCTCCTTCATGCGCGTGCGCGGCACCACCTTGGACAGCAGCTGCCGATTCACCAGCCAGTCGGGCTGCGGATAGCTGCCGACGACGGTGGTCGGAAGAATCTTCGGAATCATCGGCGCGACACTCCTTGCTGTCGTCATATCTCACACTGCCTGCGGGGCGGGCACGCCGGTGGGCGAGTCACTCGAAGCCGCGTGCTGCTTCCGGCCAGCAGACTGCCAGACCACGAACCGGCGCTCGATGGCGCGCGCGATCATGTAGTAGGCGACCGCCAACACGAGGATCATCAGGATCGCGGCGAATACGCGCGGGCTGTCCAGGATTGTGCGGTTAAGCGTCACCAGATACCCGATGCCGGCCGCCGACGTGAGCATCTCCGACACCACCACCCCGATAATGGTAAGCGCGCCACCGAGGCGTAGCGCCGTGAACACAGTGGGCACCGAGGCCGGTATGATCACCCGAGTGATCAGTTGTTGCCGCGTCGCGCCCATGCTGCGCGCAGCGAGCAAGAAAGACGGATCGATGGTGCGGATGCCGGCGGCAGTCGAGAGCATCACCGGGAAAAAGGCATAGATGCCGGAGAAGATGATCTTTGATTCCGAGCCCACTCCGAACCAGGCAGTCATGATCGGATAGAGGATCACCACGGGAACGGCGTAGAGGCTGGAGAAGATCGGCAGAAGCAGGTTGCGCAGAAGCGTAACGCCGCCGATCAGCGCACCTGCCAGAATCCCGCCGCCGCAGGAGATGATCATCGCGAAGCCAACTTCGTAGAGCGTCACCATTAGTGCGGCGAAGTACGTGCCGCCGTTCTGGTAGAGAACCGTCAACGTCTTCGACAGCGACGGCAGGAACAGCTCGGGGATGATGTTGAACTGCGGCACGACCTCCCATAGCGCGAGGATCGTGACCAGCATCAGCCAGCGGACGGTGGATGGAGCGGGGCGGCGCATGGCGAACCTCATGCACTCGTCCGGATTTGCTGCCAGATCCGGTCGCGCAGGCGGCCGAACACGTCGGTCGCCATCATGTCGTAGTTGCGCGGCCGCGGCAGCGTCACGGGAATGCGATCGATGATGCGCCCCGGTCGCGCCGACATTACGAGCACCTCGTCGGCCAGATACACCGCCTCAGTCAGGCTGTGGGTGACGAACACCACCGTCTTGCGCGTGGCGTTCCAGATTCGCAGCAACTCATGACCCATGGTCATGCGGGTCTGCTCATCGAGCGCCGCGAACGGCTCGTCCATCAGGAGCACCGGCGGATCCTGCACCAGCCCGCGCGCGATTGAGACGCGCTGTTTCATCCCGCCCGACAGCTCGTGCGGATAACGTGCACCGAAACCTTCGAGACCGACGAGGCTGAGCATGGCCTGCGCGCGGCGGCCGCGGTCTTCCTTAGGAGAGCCCCGCAGGCTGAGGGGAAACTCGATATTGTCGAGCGCCGAGAGCCAGGGAAACAGGCTCGCCTCCTGGAACACGACGCCGACACGCGTCGGGTCGGGGTCGGGGATCGGCCGGCCGTAGCACAGCACGGTCCCCGACGTTTGGTGCCTGAGCCCGGCGAGCATCATCAAGAGCGAGGTCTTGCCGCAGCCGCTTGGGCCGACGATCACCACGAAGCGTCCGACGCCGACGCTCAACGATATTTCCTGCAGTGCCGGCACGCCGCCTTCCGGCCCGGCATAGACGTGCGTGAGGTTCGCGACCTCGATCGCGAGCTCGGCGACCTGCGGCTCGGCGGTTCTCAGGTTCGCCATGTGCTGCATTTCGTCTCCGCATAGCGAACCGTCTCGTTGAACAGGATCGCTACCGCTGCCAGCACGATCACGCCCGCAAACAGCTGCGGCATCTGGAAGTTCTCGCCCCAGCTCGCAATCAGGTGGCCGATGCCGGTGCGCGAGGCATACATTTCCGCGATCATCACGCCCGTGAAGTTGAAGATCATCGCAATGCGCACCGCCTCGAGCAGGATCGGCAGCATGCTCGGGACGTAGATGCGTCGGAGGATCTGTGCGCGTGTGGCACCGTACGAGCGAGCCACCAGCACGTGCTCAGCCTTCACCGATTCGACCGCCGCCGCTGCACTCATCAGGACGACGAAGGTGGTGGTGAACGCGGCGTAGGCGACCTTCTGCTGGAAGCCGATGCCGAATATCAGGATGAACATCGGCAGAAAAATCGATTTCGGCACGCTGAACACATAGAAAAGGATCGGCCGGAAGATTTCGCCGACATAATCGTTCTCGGCGATAATGACACCGAGCGCAGCGCCGAGCGGCACAGCGATGATGAAGGCGACAATCACTTCGCCTGCGGTGGTGGCGATCGCCTCGTGCACTTGCGGCCGGCCAAGCAGGTTGCCGAGCATGGCCAGCACTTCGCTCAGCGGAGGCAGCAGCAGGGGATTGATCGTGCCATTGCGCGGCAAGATCTCCCACGCGCCCAGCACCGCCGCGAGCAGTACCAGGCGCGCGACGACGATCTGCGTTCGCGTCATCCGGCTATCCCTCCGGCGTCAGGACATGGTCGGAGACGGCCGGAACTTGGTCACGTAGATGTCCTTGACTGGCGCGAGGTTGGTCATGCCGATGAGCTGGGCCATGTCGAGCGAGCGCGACATCCAGTCCTCCTGGAACTCGCCGGTCTTCGACAGGTTCTTGATGTTGCCGTCCAGCTCTGCAGCCGCCACGTCCTCGGTGATCTCGTTGATCTGGGCGAGGAATTTGATCACCGCTTCGCGGTTCTTGTCGGACTGCAGCCAAGCTACGCCGCCATAGATGGCGTTCAACGCCTTCTGCAGGTCGTTCGGCCGCTCGGCGATGATCTTGTCGGTGGCGATCCAGCTGCCGGTGGAGTGTGAGGGCACCTCTTTGCCGAAATCGATCAGCGAACGCGCCTGCTTCTTCAGGAACATCTGATAGCTGAGTGGCGAATAGAGCACGCTGCCGTCGATGTTTCCCGTGAGCAGGTTGGGCACCAAGCCGCCGCCCCCAAGCGGCACACGCGTGAACTTGATCTTGTGGAACTGCTCGGCCCACAGCGCGAGGATATCGGTGCCGGAGCCGGCGGACGTGATGCCGACCTTCTTGCCCGCGAGATCGGCGACGTTTTGGATCGGCGAGTCGGTCTTGGCCACCAGATACCAGCCGAAATACGCGAGCGCGCCGTTGGCGACGCAGCGCGCCTTCACGCCCTTGTTCAGGCCGGCCGCCACGCTCATGGAAGAATTGTAGATCAGGTCGGCGGCGCCCGCGGCGATCGCCTCGAAGCCCTCGGCGCCGCTGCGATAGATGGTCAGCTCCGCCTTGATGCCTTCCTTCTCGAAGAGCTTCTGCTGGATCGCGGTCTCGGAAATGATGGTGGGAAAATAGGTCTTTGTCGGCACGCCGATGCGGACCACGCCCTGCGTCTGCGCGCGAGCGATATAAGGCATGGCGAGCGTTGCGGCGCCGCCGATCAGGAGTGAGCGCCGCAGAAGGTCCGGATTTCCGCTCGTGGATTTCTTTGGCATGTTGAGTTTCCTCCCTGACAAGTAGCCTACGGTCGGGGGTTCGGGGTGACAATGGCCACGATCCGCCGGCGCCGACGCCAGGGATTGGTGGGCAACCGGCACGTGACGTGATGTTCACTGCCCAACGAGCCCATGGAGCGATGGGCAGTCGTCCCGAGCGCCTAACGAACGGCCTTCGTCTCGACATGCTCGGGCCGGAAGCCGATCCCGATCAGGCGCGCCGGTAGCCGCCGCAGCCGCGGAAAGCGTGCGATCAGGCGCAACGGCCAGGGCGGGCGCGCTTCGCCTTTGCCCTGCAGCACCGGCTTCACGATCCGGTTCTGAATGAACACCTGCACCGTTTGCGTCAGCCGCGTCGGCAATTCGCGTCGATGCTGCAACGCGCGCAAATGCTCGACCTCAACGCCGCCCTCGAGCAGGGGGCGCGTTAGCAGGTTTGCGGCGGCCACCGCGTCCTGGATCGCAAGATTGATGCCGACGCCGCCGATCGGCGACATGGCGTGCGCGGCGTCCCCGATGCAAAGAAGTCCCGGCCGGTACCATTGCACGAGCCGGTCGACCGTGACCGTGAGCAACTTGATCTGCTCCCAATCGCGCAGCTCCTTCACCCGGCCGCGCAGGAAGGGCGCGAGATCGGCAATGCGGCGCCGGAACGCTTCGAGGCCTCGTTTGCGGGTCGTCTCCATCGCACCTTTCGGAATGATGCACCCGCATTGCCAGTAGTCGCCGCGGTCGATCGCGATGAGTGCGACGCCTGCCCCGAGGCGCGCCATGACTTCGCGCGGATCGGTCGCGACGCGCGAGAGGCGAAACCAGAGCACGTCCATCGGCGCACCGATCTCCACGGCCTTCAAGCCGGCGCGATCGCGCAGCACCGATCCCCGGCCGTCGGCTGCGATCACGAGGTCGGCGAGTACCTCGATATCGCCGCTCGGCGTTCGCGCGCGCACGCCGGCGATCCTTCCCGCGTCGTCGACGAGCTCGATTGCTTCGGCTTCCTTCATCAGGTTGAACCCCGCGTAGCGTGCGGCGGTCGTTGCCAGGAAATTCAGAAATTCCCATTGCGGCATGATCGCGATGAAGGGATAGCGCATCGCAAGCCCGGTGAAGTCCGCGATCGGAATGATTCGCTCGCCGACGTGGAAATTGAACGACCGGATCTTCTCATGCGGAAGCTTCAGGAGCTTTTCCGCCAGATGCAGCTCGTGCATCACCTCGAGCGTTGACGGGTGGATGGTGTCGCCGCGAAAATCCCGAAGGAAGTCCGCATGCTTTTCCAACACGAGTACCTCGACGCCCGCGCGCGCGAGCAGATGACCGGCCATCAATCCCGCCGGCCCGCCGCCCACGATGCAGCACTTCACGGAAAATCGTTGCAGGGACATTGGGTTGCTCGGAAGACGACAAACACTGGTCGGCGGAGTTGCGTTGAATTACCGTGCGTCAGCAACCAGACGGACGCGGAGGAATCATGGCCGAAGTAAAGCTCTCCAACCCAGGAACGCTACCGAAGCCAGCCGGCGCCTATTCGCATATCGCCGAAATCGAGGGCGCACGAAAGCTCATTGTGGTCGCCGGCCAGGTGGCACTTAGCCCCGACGGCAAGGTGATGTCTCCGCACGACGTTGAGAAGCAGACGGCCGAAGTCTACGGGAACATTGGCAAGGCGCTGAAAGTTGCCGGCGCCGACTGGAAGAATGTCATCCAGATGATGACCTTCCTCGTCCGAAGGGAGGACATCGCGAAGTTTTTCGCCGCGCGGACACGCGAGTTTCCGAAGCTCTTTCCGGACGCCAAGTACCCGCCGAACACTCTGCTTGTGGTGAGCGGGCTGGTCAGTGAAGAGATCGCGATCGAGATTCAGGCCGTCGCGGCGATTTAATGGACGCTCGTCATTCCGGGGCGCCGCGCATCGGCGCGGCGAGCCCGGAATCCAAACGGACGCGCTGTGTTTTGCAGATTCCTCTTGGATTCCGGGCCCGCGCCCCGGATCAGGTCCGGGACGCGTCCCGGAATGACCAGTTGACTGGTCCCCGCGTTCGCGGGGACGAACGGGTAGGGTAAGGTGGCCATGAGATGCATAAGCCAAGTCCCGCCCCCTCGCTGAAGCCCCGGACGGCCGCGCGCCTGCTTGTCGACGCGCTGGCGGGCCACGGGCTCAGGCACGCCTTCGGCGTACCGGGCGAGAGCTATCTCGCCGTTCTCGACGCCCTGCGCGACAGCCCGATCGATTTCCTCGTCTGCCGTCAGGAGGGTGGGGCCGCCATGATGGCGGAGGCGGTGGGCAAGTTCACTGGAAAGCCCGGTCTATGCTTCGTGACCCGCGGCCCCGGAGCGACAAACGCCAGCAGCGGCGTTCACGTCGCCCAGCAGGACTCTTCGCCGATGCTGCTGTTCGTCGGCAACGTGGCGGGCGAGTTTCGCGGACGCGAAGCTTTCCAGGAAATCGACATCGAGGCGGTGTTCGGCAGCATGGCGAAGTGGGCGGTCGAGATCACCGATCCGGCCCGCGTGCCTGAGGTAATCGCCCGCGCAGTCCGCGTCGCGACGCAAGGCCGGCCCGGTCCGGTCGTGATCTCGCTGCCGGAGGACATGCTGACTGGGGAGGCTAGTGTCCCCGATCTTCCCCCGGTGGAGGCCGTGGAAACTTGGCCGGGGCTCGCAGACATGATGCGCCTGCAGAAGCTGCTTGCCGGCGCTTCGCGGCCGATCGCAATCGTGGGCGGCAGCCGTTGGTCGGAAAAGGCGACCGCGTCGTTGAAGCGTTTTGCCGAGCGGTTCGATCTGCCCGTGGTCGCAAGTTTCCGCCGGCAGTCGCTGTTGTCCGGCGAGCACGATTGCTACGTCGGCGAGTTGACGCTCGGCATCAATCCCGAAACTCACCGATCGCATCCGCGCAGCCGACCTTGTGCTGCTGCTCGGCGGACGCCTCGGTGAAGTACCGAGCCAGGGCTATGCGCTGTTGAACGTCCCGGATCCCGGAGCGCCGCTCGTGCATGTGCATGCGGACGCGGCAGAGCTCGGCCGCGTCTATCAGCCGGCACTCGCGATCCATGCGAGTCCGCAGGCGTTCGCGGCGTCACTCGAAGGAGTTGAGCCGCCCCGCGAGATCAAATGGCGCGAATGGCGCAAGTCGGCGCGCGCCGACTATCTCGCCTGGTCGCAGGAGATCCCGAAGCATCCGGGCGCCGTGCAGATGGGCACGATCATGCGCTACCTGCGGGAGAAGTTGCCGGCCGAGGCGATCGTGACGACCGGCGCCGGAAATTTCGCCACCTGGTCCCAACGCTTCTATCGCTTCCGCCATTTCGGAACGCAGCTCGGACCGGTGTCGGGGTCAATGGGTTACGGCGTACCTGCCGCGATCGCGGCGAAGCGCGTCGCTCCCGAACGCGCGGTGGTGGCATTCGCAGGCGACGGCGATTTTCTGATGACGGGGCAGGAGCTCGCGACCGCCGTGCAGTACGGCATCGCAGTGAAGATTCTCGTGATCGATAACGGCACTTACGGAACGATCCGTATGCACCAGGAGAAGCACTATCCGGGACGCGTGTTTGGAACGGACCTGAAGAATCCGGACTTCGCCGCAGCTCGCACGCGCTTACGGCGCTGAAGGCTTCACGGTAACGCGCGACGAGGAAACGGTGCCGGCTCTCGACGCGGTCCTTGCGCGCAAGCGGTCCGGCACTCGTCCACGTCAAGATCGACGCGGAAGCGATCACGCCTTCGACGACTCTTACGGAAATACGGGCCCGCGCTTTGCGCGGGTGACGCGACCTGAATCATTTCCGCTCGTCCCGCGAAAGCGGGGGACCCAGGGCGGACAGTGGACGTGGTAGTGTTCTGGATTCCCGCTTACGCGGGAATGAGCGGAGGTTACGATCAGCGGCAGATGCGGCCGGTGACGATCGCCTGCGGCAGCTCTTCGCGGGTGATCCCGCGTGCGGCGAGCGCGGCGTCGGACATGCGCGACAGCTCTTCGTAGCGGCGCGCGATTTCTTGGCCTTCAGAAATGCCAGTGAAGAGATTCGTGAAGAACCGGCCGATGGCGCTGATGCGCGAGGCGCGGTTTTTCAGTGCAAGGACTAGGGCAGTCATAGAGGCGACCTCATGGGGCTCGATTGACGAGACCATATATTGGTATTCCAACACAAAAACGGGTAGTTACCGCATGGCACCATTGATTATGGTGCATAGCAATACCTTGGGCGGACCCGAGGCATGCCTGAGCGGCGGTGAAAAGCGGCGATCGGCCCGGGAACTTGCCTCGCTGAAACGCGTCGTTTAGGAACGAAAACGATAGTCACCCGGCGATCTCGCGCATCGCGCCACGCCTTGGCTGTCGTCTCGGCGATTGGGGGATAGTTCAACGGTAGAACTGCGGACTCTGACTCCGTCAATCTAGGTTCGAATCCTAGTCCCCCAGCCAAACTTTTTGCACAGCACAGCGCCGCGGCGAGTTACTCCCGTGCCAAGCGAACGACGGCTTGCGCGCGCGCCGACTCCGCCACCGCCTCCAGGATCTCGACGTTGTGGATGAGTTGCTCGTCGGTGAAGGGGTAGGGCGCCCGGCCGCCGATCGCAGCCGCGAACGCCTCAAGGTTCGCGGCCGCCGTGTCTGTCCATGGATAGAGCTGCCGCAACGGGTCCGCGCCGCTACGCGCGAGCGTAAGTTCAGCCACGCCGCCGGGCGTATCGGGATGGGTGGCGTTGCGCACCTCCACCCAGGCGTCGGAGCCGAACACGTGGTAGCGCAGGAAGTGCGGCGTCTTCAGGATCGCGCTGAGCGTCCCGGTCATCCCCTCGGCAAATCCGAGCTGCACCGTGACCACGTCGCCCGTCTCCCAGCCGAGCGTACGATCGGCCGTCAATGCAGCCACCGTGGCAACAGGGCCGAACATCGAGACATAGAGGTCGGTGAGATGCACCCCCATGCCGGTCATCCCGGCGGCGGGCGCTGAGGTCGGGCTGCGGCGCCAGTCGCCCTTCGGCACCGCGGCGAGCTTGTCGTGACTGAAATCGGATTCGACGTGCATGATGGTGCCAAGCGCGCCGGCTTCGACCAGGCGACGGACTTCGATCATCGCCGGCTCGAAACGGCGCTCGTGACCGATGCCGAGCACGACGCCGGCTTTGCGGCACGCCGCGACGGAGCGTTCGGCGCTGGCCTTAGTGAGGCCGAGCGGTTTCTCGCAGAAAACATGTTTACCCGCGGCTGCGGCGGCGATCACCTGCGCCTCGTGAAGCTCGTTGGGCGTTGTCAGGATAACAGCGTCGATGCCGCTGTCGGCGAGCGCGACGTCCAGATGGTCGACCGTGCGGAATCCAGAAGCGCGCGCCGACGCCGCGCGTTCCGCAGACGGCTCGACGATGACCCCGACGCGCATGCTCGTCGATTGGGCGAGGCGCCCAGCCAGGTGCTTTCCCCACCAACCGAACCCGGCAATCGCGCATCCGATCATGGGTCAGTTTCGTGGGTCATCCGAACAGTAGATTCGGCAGCACGGTCGCGATCGAAGGAAACAGCGCGATCAGTCCGACGCTGATCAGCAAGACGATCCAGTAGGGTATGGAGCTGCGGAAGATATCCCAGATGGAGATATCACGATCGTCGATGGCCGCTTTGACGGTAAAGACGAGAATGCCGAAGGGCGGCGTCAGCAGGCCTGCCTCGATCGCCAGAATGCCGATGATCGCAAAAGCGATCGGGTCAAAGCCGACCGAGACCGCGATTGGATGGAAGATGATCACCGTGAGCAGCATGATCGAGATGGAATTGATGATCGTCCCGAGCACGAACCAGATCAGGATCATCACAAGCAGGATCGTCACCGGCGACCAGCCGGTGTCGAGAAACAGGTTCTGGATCGCGTTGGTGACCCCGGTCATCGCGAGCGTGCGCGAGTAGAGCGACGCCGTGATCAGCAGGATCAGGATCGGCGCGGAGGTGCGACCGACTGTCAGAACGCAATCGACGATGTCGCGCGCGCGCATGCCCTTCAGGATGCCGAAGAGGAGCGCAATGAAGGCGCCGGCGCCGGCACCCTCGGTCGGCGTGAAGAAGCCGAGCCAGATGCCGCCAAGCACGGTGACGACCACGATCAGGATACCGAGCGTGCTAACCCAGAACGAGAACCGGTCGATCTCGGGTTCGGGGCTTGCAGTGATTGCGGGAATCACGCGCACGGCACCAACACTTCCCGCCGCCACGGACCTTGCCGGAGTGCCGCCCACGAGCTCGGGACGGAGCAGCGCGACCGCGAAGATGTAGACGCAGAAGAGGGCGGTCACCATGAGGCCGGGTATCACGCCAGCCGAGAACAACTTGCCGATCGACTGTTCGGTCAAAATGCCCCAAACGATCATCAGGACGCTCGGCGGGATCAACATGCCGAGACACGAGGAGCCGGCGACCGTGCCGAGCGCGAACGCCCGGTCGTATCCGTGCCGCTTCATCTCCGGGTAGGAGATCCGCGAGAAGGCCGCCGCCGAGGCGATGCTGACGCCGGTGACGAACGAGAACAAGGCATTGCCGAGCACGGTTGCGAGCGCGAGCCGGCCGGGCAGGCGGCGCAGCCCGCGGTTGATCCCCTTGTAAATATCGGTCACCGCGCCCGAGCGGGCCACGAACTCGCCCATCAGCATGAACAGCGGGATCACGGCGAACACGTAGTCGCGGAGAGCCTCATAGGCCGTGCTCGCCAGCATGCGCTGCACGACCGCGAGATTTCCTCCGGTGACGAGATAGATGCCGAGCGCGCTCGTCATCCCGAGAGCGATCGCAATGTGCACGCCCGCCAGCACCAGGACGAGGAGGCCGACGAGCAGAACAACCGCGATATTGGCCTCGAACACGGCGCGCTCCCGTCAGTGTCCGCCGGCTGGCTCTCCGCCGACGATCGGCGGAGGAACGTCGTTCAGTCCCACCACGTCGATCAACGCAATGACGAAGTAGTTGAGGATGGCGACGGCGCATCCAATCAGAACCATGAAGCGGGCCGGCCATACCGGCACGCGCAGCGCGCCCTCGCCCCAAAACTCGTCCGACGTCCAGGCATAGAGCGCCGGGTTGAGGGTTCCGCTCAGGATCATGAAGAAGAACGCAGCGCCCATGGCGTAGCCGACGCCCAACACGATGCGCCGCGGCACAAGCGGCATGGCGTAGACGAACGTGTCAGCGCGCAGCATCGAGTGACTGCGGATGGCGTAGCCCAACTGCAGATAGACGATCATGACGATCGAGGTGATGACGATTTCCCGGACGCCGGGAATTGCGCCGCCATAGACGTTGTTGCCAATGATGTCTGCGACGATGAGCAAGGAAAGAGCTAGCGCCCACACCGCCGCCAACACCAACATGACCTTCGACAACTGGTCGCTGAATCTGATCACGAACCGAACAAAGGGCATGCCTCGTTCCCGATCTACTATTGCGGACGGCGCGACCTGCGCTGCCCCGGTCGGACGCGCCGGCCCGGATGGCCGCGGGCCACCCGGCCGGAATCGCGTCAGCAATGCATCGCTGCGACGGTGCGGCCGCTATTTTACCTCATAGCGGTGTGGCCACTTGTGACCGTGCTTCTCGGCAGCCCCAAGTGTGAGTTTGAGAACCTGCGAAGCCGGCAGTCCCTTGGCGTCCAGATCGCCCGCCATCTTTTGCGGCCAGTCCTTCAGCGCCCCGGCCCACTCCTGCCGCACCTTGTCATCGATCTGATTGACCTTGATCAGACCGCGCAGGGTATCGACGTCCTTCTGGTAGCGCGCACGGTTGACCGTGCCGACCTGCTCCTCGAAGTCCTTGGCCGTCTCGACCACAATGTCCTGCACCTCTTTGGGTAGCTTCTTCCACGTGTCGGCGTTGATCGACAGGCCGTGCCAGGTGATCGTGCCAAATCCGATCAGCGTATAGAACGGTCCTACTTCGTGGAGCTTCAGGTTGACCCAGGCGCTCGGGAACATGATCCAGCCGTCATACACGCGGGTCTGCATGCTGGTGTAGGCCTCCGGCAACGAGCTCTGCACCGGCGTCACGCCAGCATAGCTCAGCCAATTGAGATTGAGTCCGGCGCCCGCGATCCTCCGGCCCTTCAAGTCGGAAAGTGTCTTCCATTCGAAATTGGTGCCGAGGTTGTAGGTCGAGTTGGTAATGCGGGCGATGAGCCGCTGATTGAACTTCTCCTCGAATACGGTCGTCAGATAGGGGACTTGCGCATACACGTCCTGCGCGACCCGCAAACTGTCGATCGGGTCGGCTGGGCCGAACGGCAGCATGACCTGGAAGGCGTGCAGCGGCAGATTGGCGGGCTCGAAGCAGAAGCAGAAACCGCCGATATCGATGATGCCGTCTTTCACACCGTTCAGCGTCTCGGCGACCTTGACGATTGAGCCGCCGTAGCCTTCGACCCAGTTGATCTTGTACTTCGTGCGCTCCTCGACGCGCTTCTTCAATTCCGGCTGAAAGTAATCCTTCATCTGGCCCGCATAGACGACCGCGGGCGGATGGCCGGTCGCGATGCGCAGCGTGATCGTCTGCGCGCCGGCCGGCGAAACGCCGGAGCCAAACAACCCGGCCGCCGCGATTGTGGCTATGGCTGACAATACCAAGCGACGTCCAATCATTGTGGTCCTCCCCTGGATGGCCGTTCCCGGAACGGCCGGCGCGCTTGTTGGCGTCCGCGCCTGCTTATCGTTGCGGATAAAATCCTTGCATAGTTCGCCGTCCTCACAAAGCGCTGGCGCGTACAACTGTTATGGGCGCCCCAAGCCGTAATGCGGCGATGCACTACGCTGCCCGAGTGGAGGCTTCGACAGGGCGGCGACGCCCTTACTTCGCGGCCGCCGCGTCCTTAACCGCACCCTTCGCGCCGTACGGCGCCTTGCGTCCGAGCTTCTCGGCTTCGGCGGCGGCGAAATTCAGCTCGACCTTGATGCCGTTGATCGGCTCGACCATGAACAGCTGATAAAGCCGGCCCTCGTAAGCCTGCCGTTCGATGAACTCGACGCCGGTCCTCTGGAGTCGATCGATGAACTCCTGAAGATTCTCGCAGTTGAGGCACACGTGGTCGATCCGACCGGACCCGGTCGCCTCATACCCGGCATAGGAGCTGATGTGCTTCTTCGTCTTGTCGGGTGCTCCAATGTACGCGTCCTGATGCTTCGAATAGTGCGGCTGGGCGATGTGGATCACGTCGATTTTGCCGGCGAACAGCCAGTAGACGGGAAATCCGAACTTGGGCGTTTCTCCTTCCGCGAGACCGAGGGTGTCGCGCCACCAGTCGCGCGTCTTTTCCGGCTGGTCGGTCATGATCAGAATGTGCTCGATATAGCGGACGCCCATGACGAGATTTCCCCTGACCGATTGCGTGTAGCGGAATAACTTCATTATACATCAGCGGCAGTTCGGGGCGACCCCCGCCCGCCGTTGCAATGGGAGAAGCGCATGTCGGCCTATTGGTGCGCGCGCGTGCACGTGACCAACAAGCAGCAATACGACAAGTACATCGCCTTGGCTGGCCCGGTGATCCAGAAACACGGCGGCGTGATCCTGGCCCGGGGCGGGCACCAGGTGATCCTCGAAGGGGGAAATTTCGAGCGTAGCATCGTCGCCCGCTTTCCCAGCGTCGAGCAGGGGGTCGCCTGTTACAATTCACCCGAGTACGGCGTGGCCCGCAAATTTGCCGAGGGAGCCGCCGAGCGGCACATGGTCGTCGTCGAAGGGGTCGACTGAAACGCGGATTTCATTTGCAAGGATTGGCATTGGCAGAATTCGAAATGACGTATGTCGCAAACACCAAGCGCCTGACCAACGAAGGCGCCAAGAAGATGATGGCCACGGCCATTGAAAAAGCGCGTGAAGCGAGGATCGCGATCTCCGTTGCGATCGCGGATGCAGGCGGCCACCTGATCCTGCTCGAACGCATGGATGGCGGGCGCTTCCACACCTTGCATTCCGCGACGACGAAGGCCGTTTGCGCCGCCTCGAACCGCCGACCGACTTCCCCGCGCGGCGCTCAGGGACAGGACCTCGACGTCGCGCACGCACTCGGTCTCGCGCTCGCAGCCGGGACCGAACGCTGGACCGCCATGGAAGGCGGATGCCCCATCATTGTCGATGGCGAGTGCATCGGCGGCATCGGCGTAAGCGGTGGAAACTTTGAGGTGGACGAGCGCATCGCGCAGGCTGCGGTTGAGTCGATCGGCGCGAGCTGGCGCCATGGCTGAGACGCCTCTGCGCGTTGCTTGCGTCGGAATGGGTTGGTGGTCGGATGTGCTCGCCGACGCGATGCAACGTTCCGGCCGATTGAAGATCGTGTCTTGCTTCACGCGCTCCCAAGAAAAGCGCAAGGCGTTTGCGGCAAAGTACGGGTGCACCGCCTCGCCAAGCTACGAGGCGATCCTTTCCGATTCTTCCATCGAAGCGATCGTCAATACGACGCCGAACGACGCGCACCTCGAAACGACGCGCGCCGCCGCTACAGCCGGGAAGCATGTCTTCCTCGACAAGCCGATCGCGAACTCCGTCTCCGAGGGACGCGAGATCGCGCGGTGCTGCCGCGAAGCAGGGGTCGTGCTTGCTCTCGGCTATCAGCGGCGTCGTGAAAGTCATTTCCGCTGGATCAAGCAGCAGATCGACAACGGCGCGTTCGGCAAGCTCGTGAACGCCGAGGCCAACATCAGCCGCGACCGGCTCGGCAAAGTCGATCTCAGTTCGTGGCGCTACACGGCGAAAGGTATGCCGGGTGGCGTCATGCTGCAGATCGGCATTCACTACACCGATGTGCTCGAATATCTGATGGGTCCGATCAAGGCAGTCTCGGGCAATTTCGTGCGGCTGGTGTTGCCCGGAGACAATCCCGACGTGGCGAGCCTCGTGCTCGAGCACGAGGACGGCGCGCTTTCAACGCTCAACGCAAGCTATGCGTCTGCGTCCGAGTATTACCTGATGAACATCTACGGCAAGGAGGCGACCGCGTACTACGACATGCACCGCGGCTTGTCGGTGTTGAAGCGCGGCGAACAATCGGCGAAGGACGTGCCGTTCACGAAGAACGACACGATCGTTGAGGAGCTCGAGGAGTTTGCGG
This sequence comes from uncultured Alphaproteobacteria bacterium, assembly GCA_963711595.1. Taxonomy (GTDB): domain Bacteria; phylum Pseudomonadota; class Alphaproteobacteria; order Rhizobiales; family Xanthobacteraceae; genus JAUSIF01. The sequence continues at coordinate 216,815 of CAVQER010000001.1, read as the reverse complement.
ATGCGGTCCGCGGCAACGGGCGCCCCGAGATGGACGGCGACAGCGCAACCGTTTCGCTGGCCGTCATCCGCGCCGGCATTGTATCGGCGCGTGAGGGAAGACGGGTCGAGGTTGCCGAGGTCCTCGCGAACGATTGAATGCTCCGCTCATTCCCGCGAAAGCGGGAATCCAGAGACCAAAGCGCAGCCCTGGGTCCCCGCTTTCGCGAGGACGAACGGATTCTCAGGCTCAAACGCGCCGCGTCTCATCCACCATCGACTTGCGATAACCCAAGAACCACGCAAAGCCCTGAATAATCAGCAACACTGCGATCACGGTGCCGACTACGATCAGCGCCGCCTGGTCGGCAAAGGTGGCGTAATCTCCGCCCGACATTATCAACGACAGACGAAATTTCTCCTCCAGCCTGTCGCCGAGAACCAGCGCGAGCAGCAGCGGCGCCATCTCGTATCCGAATTTGCGCAGCAGATAGCCCACACCTCCGGCCAGCACCATGATCCAGACGTCGGCGATCTTGAAGTTCACGCTGTAAACCCCGATCACGGACACGACGAGAATCATCGGCACAAGCCACGCGTACGGAATCCGCAACAGGTTCACGAATATCCCGACGAACGGCAGGTTGAGCACGAGGAGCATCACGTTGCCGAGGTACATGCTCGCAACCAGTCCCCAGAAGACCTGAGGGTTGTCCTTCAGGAGAAGTGGTCCCGGCTGCACGCCGTGGATCGTCAGGGCCGAAAGCAGGATTGCCGTGGCCGGGATCGAAGGGATGCCGAGCGCGAGCAGCGGAATCATCGCCGTTCCGGTCGTCGCGTTGTTTGCCGTTTCCGGCCCGGCGACACCTTCGATCGCGCCCTTGCCGAATCTCTCCGGATGCCGGGAAAATCGCTTCTCGAGTGCGTAGGACACGAAAGTCGAGACGACGTGGCTTACGCCGGGCACGATGCCCATGACGAAGCCGACGAGCGAGCCGCGACCGATCGAAGGCGCGGCGTCTCGCAGGTCTTTCCAGCGAGGAATGAGATCCCGAAGCTTCGGGTGAATCGCCCGAATGGTGGCGGTTCGCTCAAGATTGATGAGGATCTCGGAGATTCCGAACAGGCCGATTGCAAGGGCGGTGAAAGCGAGGCCGTCGGCAAGTCCGAGATTCCCGAAGGTGAAGCGTGGCGCACCGGTGAGCTTGTCGAGGCCGATCGTTCCCAGCAGAAGGCCGAGGACGATCATTGTCGCCGTCTTCAGGCGCGAGCCGGCAGTGACCAGCGAAATCGTGCCGAGTGCGAGCAGCATGAGAACGACCTCAACGGAGGGCCCGATCGCCACCATGACCTTGGCGAGCGGCGGGGCGACAAACATGAGGCCCAGGATCGATACGGTTCCGCCGATGAAGCTGCCGACTGCAGCGATCATCAGCGCCGGCCCGGCGCGTCCCTGGCGCGCCATCTCGTAGCCGTCGATGCACGTGACGACGGAGGCCGCCTCGCCAGGAATGCGGACGAGGATGGAGGTGGTCGAGCCGCCGTACATGGCGCCGTAGAAAATTCCGGTCAGCATGACGATGCCGGTCGTCGGATCGAGTCCGAACGTGAGCGGCAGCAGCAGCGTCATCCCGGCAAGCGGGCCGAGGCCGGGGATGACGCCGACGATCGTGCCCCAGAGGCAGCCAATGAAGCAGTAGAGCAGCGTCTTGAAGGAGAGGGCGGCGACGAAGCCCCCTGCAAGCTGCTCAAAACCGGACATTCGATCGTCTCAGAAAAAGCCGGGCGGCAATCGCACGCCGAGCAAGACCTGGAAGAAGCCCCAGACCGCGAGCATCGCGGCTGCGGACGCAGCGATCGCAATAAGGGGGGAAACTCTTCCGATCAGCACCAGCAACGCGGCCATGAACAACCCGAGTGTCGCAGAGGCGCCCAGCCGTTCGAACAGGATCGGCAGGGCGATGAGGGCGACGAACGCGAGCCATACGTCCCGGTGGCCGAACGTGATCGCCTCGCCGTCGGCGGGCTGCCGCCACCGGCTGAGCGCGATCACCGACGCGAGTGCGGACAAAACCAGGCCCAGGACCATCGGAAAAAATCCGGGTCCCGGCTGCTCGATGCTGCCGAATTTCAGCGACGCCGATTGCCAAACGAAGAACATGCCGACGAGGAGAAGGGCCGCCGCGGCACACAGTTCGCCCTGACGCGAAGGAATAGACCGACTTGACGTGTCCGGACTTGACGCTTCGGCGAAAGGCTCTGGCGTTTGCGTCACCCCGTGTCCTCCGCTCGCCGATGCCGCCTCAGTTCTTCTTGAGGCCAAGCTCTTTCATCACGTCGCCGAGCTTCTTGTCGTCGCTTGCAATCAGTTCGCCGAATTTGTCGGCAGGCAGATAGGCGGGCGCGAAGCCGATTTTCGCGCCGGCTTCCTTGAATTCGGGAGAGTCGACGGTGCGTTGGATCGCCTCCTGCAAACGTGCGATCACCGGCTTCGGCGTTCCCTTGGGCACGGCGATCCCACGCCACATGTCGAGCGCCACGCCGTAACCTTGCTCCTGCGCCGTTGGCGCGTCGGGGAAGACCGGCTCGCGGCGCGAGCCCAGCACCGCAAGAACCCGTAGTTCGCCTGCCTTGACCTGCGCGACGAGCGCGGCCGGAAGCTGCACAGTCGCTTCGATGCGGTCGCCAAGCAGGTTCACGACAGCCTCACCGCCAGAAAAGGGAACATCCACCGTCTTTGCGCCGACCGAGGCTGCCAACGCCGAGGCGGTGAAATGCGTGTGGCTGCCGGCGCCCGAATTGCCGACGCGCACTTTGCCCGGGTTCGCCTTGGCGTATTCGACGAACTCTTTCAGCGTTTTCCAAGGGGCGTTGGCGCGTACCGCCAGCGCCGGGATCTCGACGCTAACGCGGGCGACCGGGTCAAAGGCCGAGTGGTCGAAGGTGAGGGTGCCCGAATGGTACGTGGTCGAAATCGAATTCGAATTCCAGACGATCGCATGCCCGTCAGGTTTCTGCTGCGATACGTGGGTGTAACCGATGGCACCGCCGCCGCCGGTGCGATTCACGACCGGGACGGGAACGCCGAGGGCTTTGGACATGCCGTCCGCGAGTTGTCGCGCGGTCACATCCGCGGCGCTGCCCGCACCGAACATGACGGTCATTTCAATGGGTCTTCCTTCCGGAAAGCTTTGTGCGGAAGCGGAGACGGCAGAGCCCGCCGTCGCGACGGTGACGACAAATGAGAAAAAGCGCAGTCGATCAAAACGCATTCCTTCCTCCAATCCGGTTGTTTTCGGTTACCCAATGCCGCGCATGACGCGGCAGTCCGGCATTCTCCTCGGCTTCCCTTTGTCGGCAAGCTCCATCATAAAGTGTTAGGTGACGGTCAGAAGAGCCAAAATCATCGCGCAAGACCAGGTCAATTGTCGGTCCGATCTTCTTTTGCGCCCAACTTCATGGCAATGGGCCGGGTTAGCGGCCGAATTTGCATCCGTTATGATACGGCGCAGGAATGAAGCATGAGCCTGTTCCCATCGTTGCCTGACCGTTCGCACATCGCGCCCGTGACGACGCGCGAGGAGCTGATCTATCTGCTCTCGCATGCTTGCGAACTCGAGCACGGGGTCGCGTGCATCTATCTTTTCGCAGCCTACTCGCTGAAGAGCGATGCGAGCGAAGGCGGCATGACGCCCGCGCAAGCCGAAGTGGTGCGCAGCTGGAAGCGGAGGCTGGTGGCGGTCGGTGTCGAGGAGATGCTGCATCTTGCGCAGCTCACGAACGTACTGACGGCGATCGGCGGCGCGCCCCATTTCCGGCGCACGAACTTCCCCGTGCCGCGATCGGCGCTGCCGATCAACGATCACATGACACTGGAGCCATTTTCGATCGAGACGATCGAGCGTTTCATGGCGATCGAGATGCCGGAACCCGGCCTATTGCCGGCGGACGAGCAGCTCGAGGCCGAACAGGTTGCCGAGCGGGTACGTGAGCGACGTGGGCGCAGGCCGAAGACCGAATTGCGCGTCGATCCCACGCAAGCGGGCTGCGAGCCCTTCGACATCGATTTCGCGACGCAGGGCGAGTTCTATCACAAGCTCATGAGCGGCATCGCTTGTATCCCCGAGGACGAATTGTTCATCGGACCGCCCGAGGCGCAGGCAAACGCCCGCTTCATCGATTTCCAGAACAAGTTGCGTCGCGTCGTCGATCGTAAATCCGCACTCGAAGCGATTCAGATGGTGATCGAGCAGGGTGAGGCGCCGACCCAGGCGCACCCCGACGCGCACTTCTGGGTTTTCCGCGGGATCTGGCGCGAGTACCGCAAGGCGCAGCAGGAGGCGGAGGCCGCGGGGCAGGTGTTCGAGCCGACCCGGCCCGTCGTCCCGAACCCGATGACGCGCTTCTACGACGACACGACCGGCGGAACGCTGATCTCCGATCCGCTTACGCATCAGGTGGCGGATCTCTTCAACGGCGCCTACGACACGATGCTGCTCATGCTGCTGCGTTTCTTTGCGCACACCGATGAGAGCGAGCAGGAACTGGAGAAGCTCGCCCGCGCCACATTGCGTCTGATGACGAACGTCACGCGACCGCTCGGCGAGGCGCTTGCCAAGATGCCTGCGGGACACGATGCGCGCCTGGCGGGAAAAACCGGCGGTGCGGGCTTCGGCTACAACCGCGACATTCACCTGCTGCCGCACAAGCGCTCCGCCTGGATCTTCTTCGGTGAACGCCTGCATGAACTGGCAACGATCGCGACGGAGCTTCGGGTCGGCGCGCAGCGGTTGCCGGTTGAGATCGAGGAGGCAACCGCGGGCCTGCAGGCGCTAAGCCTCGAGTTTGCGCGCCAAGATCGACCGCTGAATCGCAGGACCGAGCTTGGCGAGTTTCGGGCGATGGAGGCGAAGGCAAAGCCCGAGATCAAGCCATCGCAGCATGGGCCGTTGCTCGTGACGAACATCGAAACATTCACGGGACCGAACGGGGAAGCGTTTCCGACGAGCCCCGAGATGGCCCTCTGCCGTTGCGGCCAATCGAAGAACAAGCCGTACTGCGACGGAACGCACGCCCGCGTGGGTTTCACGAGCGAGCGTGATCCCTCCCATACGCCCGATGGCGTCGTCGACTACCCGGGTGCTGAGATCAAGGTTCACTTCAACAGGTTGCAGTGCTCCGCCTCGGAGGAATGCGCGCACGGCTTGCCGAAGGTGTTCGAGCACGGCCGCAATCCGTGGATCGAGCCGCGTCACGCGAGTGCCGAGGAAATCGTCGCTGTCATTCAGCGCTGCCCGTCTGGTGCGCTGCGTTACACGCGCAAGGAAGCGGTAGGCCCCGAGCATTCGGGACCGCCGAGCATCCGCGTTCGCAAGAACGGCCCCTACGAAGTGCGAGGCGGCGTGCCGCTTCGCTCACCCTTCTGGATGGAGCAGGCCTCGTGGCAAATCTACACGCTCTGCCGCTGCGGCAAATCGAAGAACAAGCCGTTCTGCGACGGCTCGCACTGGCGCGTGAATTTCAAGGACGATGTCTAGGCGTCGTCACGATCCGTATTTGACTGAGCAGCCGTAGGGACGCGCGGTGGTGATCGAAACCGGCTTACCCGCCGCCACCTCCGTCAACGCCGCATCGACGAAGTTTTTCGCCGCCTTCAGATCTTCGAGGGCGGCCGACTGCTTGTCGTCGATGCCGCCCGCGTAGAGAAGCTTGCCGTCGCCCGCGATAATGTACATGTGCGGCGTCGTGCGCGCGCCGTAGGCGTGGCCGACCGTGCCCTTGGGATCGAGAAGGATGGCCGTCGGCGCTGCGCCGCGTTCAACCGTGAGCTTGTTCGCCTGTTCGGCCGACACGTAGCCTTCCGTACCGGGCGCAGACGAAATGACCGACAACCAGACGACGTTCTGCGCTGTCCACTTCTTCTGCAGCGCCTGCATGTTGTTGCCGCGATAGTGCTTGCCGACGTATGGGCACTGGTGGTTCGTCCATTCCAGCACCACCGTCTTTCCCTTGAGGTCGGCGAGCGAAACGGTGCGGCCGTTCGTATCCGCCGCCGTGAATGCGGGCGCCTGTGCGCCCACGTTGGCCTGCGCGAATGCGCCCGGCTGCGTCGCCACATCGAGCGCCAGAATCGCGGTTATGCCGAGTGCAGCGGCAAGGACGTCACGTCGGCCGAAAGTGTTCATGGTGTTGCTGCTCCAGGCTGCAAATTTTGCGAACTACCTTATTGTACGACTGGCTTTGCGCGAAAACCGTCACAACTCTGTGAAAGCATTGCGGTTGAGGAAGTCCTTTAATCCTGCGGGCCGGCTACAAGATCGTGCGGGCCGGGAATCGTCCGCCTGAGAGCAGCAATGGCCGTTTACGCCAAGACGCCCTGTGACGCGGGCGTCATTCATTCGACCCCCCACGTAGCCGCCGCGCAAGGCAGCTCCGCGCCATGGATCCTGGCCGCGACAATTCTCGGCTCCGGCATGGTCTTCATCGACGGCTCGGCTGTGAACGTGGCGCTGCCGGCGCTGCAACGCGACCTCAACGCGACGATCGCGGAAGTCCTGTGGGTGGTGGAATCCTACGCGTTGTTCCTTGCGGCGTTGCTTCTCGCGGCCGGAGCTGCCGGCGACCGCTTTGGCCGCAGGAAGATATTTGCGATCGGCACGGGTCTGTTTGCCCTGGCGTCGGTCTGGTGCGGCCTCGCGCAAGGCGCGTTCGAATTGATTGCCGCCCGTGCGCTTCAGGGAATCGGCGGCGCGTTGCTCGTGCCAAGCAGCCTCGCGATCATCAGTGCATCCTTCGACGGAGCGGAGCGCGGGAAGGCGATCGGTACCTGGTCGGGCGCAACGGCAATCACGGCGGCGATCGGCCCGGTTCTCGGCGGCTGGCTCGTCGACGAGGTGTCGTGGCGCGCGGTGTTCTTCCTCAACATTCCCTTCGCCGCCGTGATTCTCGCGATCACCTTCTGGCACGTGCCGGAAAGCCGCAATGAAGCGGAGGAGGGGCCCCTCGACTGGCTCGGGGCGTTACTCGCGACGCTCGGGCTCGGCGGCCTCGTCTACGGCTTGATCGAAGCGCCGCAGCGCGGGTGGACCAGCCCAACCATCCTCGTCTCCCTTGCGGTCGGCGTCATGCTGCTGATCGCGTTTGTACTGGTTGAGGAACGTACCCGCGAGCCCATGTTGCCGCTGAAGCTGTTCCGATCGCGCACCTTCACCGGCGCAAACATCCTGACCTTTCTGCTTTACGGCGCGCTCGGGGGCGGCCTGTTCTTCATTCCGCTCAATCTCATTCAGGTGCAGGGATATTCGGCGACTGCCGCCGGTGGGGCGATATTGCCCTTCATTCTTCTCATCTTCGTCCTGTCGCGCTGGGCGGGCGGCCTCGTCGCCGTTTATGGGAAGCGCACGCCACTCGTGGTGGGGCCGACGATAGCCGGCATCGGCTTCGCGCTGCTCGCGCTTCCGTCCACGGGCGGAAGCTACTGGCTCACGGTTTTCCCGGGTGTGACCGTGCTCGGGTTCGGAATGGCCATCGCCGTGGCGCCGCTGACCACGACCGTGATGAGTTCGGTTGAGTCTGCTTACGCGGGCACCGCCTCCGGCGTGAACAACGCGGCCTCGCGCGTCGCGGCGCTGCTTGCGGTCGCGCTGTTCGGCATCGTGATGGCGGTCGGCTTCAACTCGAGTCTCGATCGTGCGCTCGCCCAGGCTCAACTTCCGCCTACCGCGGTCGAAGCAATCGGCTCGCAGCGCGAGAAACTCGCTGCGATCGATCTGCCGGCGCGGCTGGACGCGAAATCGCGTGAGACCGCCGAGGATGCGATCGCGCACGCATTCGTTTCCGGATATCGTTGGATCATGCTGATTTCGGCACTGCTCGGGATCGCGAGCGCCGTCATCGCTTGGCTCACGATCGACCGGAGCCGACCGCGTAAGCGTCAGGGAATTTCGTAGATCTTCACCTTCTCGTCGATCCCGCGCAGCGAGGCGTGTTGCGGCGTCGGCTTGAGGCCGGAAGTGCTGAGCAGCTTCGCCGTCCGCGGATACTCGACAACGGGTTCGGTGGCGAGGATCGATCGAGTCACTGCGAGGTTCTGCACGCGAGAAGCGATGTTCACCGTTTGCCCGAAATAGTCTTGCCGCTCGTTCAGCATCACCGCGAGACAAGGCCCTTCGTGGATGCCGATCTTGAGCAGTAGATCGTCCTCCCCGCGACCCTTGTTCAGTTGCCCCATTTCCTCGCGCATGCGCAGTGCCGCGGCAACGGCGCGGTCTGGAGTAGGGAAGGTGGCCATCACAGCGTCCCCGATCGTCTTGACGACGGCACCCGCTTCCGCAGCGACGATGTCGTGCAGCACCCTGAAGTGCGCTTTCACCACATCGTAGGCTTTGAGATCACCGACACGCTCGTACATTGCTGTTGATCCGCGAAGGTCGGTGAAGAGAAAGGTCAGGCTCGTGATCTTCAGGCGCTGATCGATATCGAGCGTTTCCGTCCGGTAGAGATCACGGAAGGTCTGGTTGGTGAGCAGCCGTTTTGCCGTGAGGAACGGCTTCCGCCGCCCCAGGAGATCGTGAAGCTTGTCGCCGGCGATCCAAACGGTCGGCAGCACGCGCACGTCGGTGCCGTTTTCGAATGCGATGCGCACCGGCCCGGGTCTGATTTCCATCGTGCCCGTCGGTGTGTGCACCTTGTTGAAAACCAGCGATAGATTTTGTCGCTCGCGTCTCGGCTCGCCCTTCACGTCGAGGAACTGAACAGCGTGCGTCACCATATCCATCACAATGATGAATTCGGCGGGTAGATGCAGCGACATCACCGCCTTTTCGCCGGGCTGCAGCTCGATGGTCTCGAGGGTGATCTCGTCGATGATTTTTCCGAAATTTTCAGGAAGGTCGACGCCCGTGCTCCAGAACACCTGCCGTGCGTATTCGATCGTCGGTAACGAATTTGGGTCGTGCGCCGCGATTTTTCGCACCCGCGGCGTCACCGTGAAGGCGACTTCGACCATCTCATCGAGTGTAGGTTCGTAGCCGGCAGCGCAAAGCGAACAGCTGTAGGTGTCTTGATGCACGGTCTTGAGCGTCGCATTCGCGTCAAGCACGCCGCCGCAACCAGGACACAGCACGTTCCAGGTCAGCTCAAAGATTCCAAGCCGCGACGCGTGCAGGAATGCCGCAATGATCTTTTCTTCGTCGATACCGGTCTTGCGCGCAAAGTCGAAGACATTGACGCGGTTGAGATCGCGGTCTCCGCCCGTCTTCACGAGGTTTTCGATTGCAGCCGCAGCCGCCGGATCCGCGGACTGCCGGAGCACGTCGAACAGGGCTTGCGTTTCGGTCATAGACGACGGTCAGGATTGCGTCGGCGGATCGCCGGTGAACGTCTTCTGCCGCGGATGCATGACCGGCGCAAATTCCGGAAAGTTTTTCCACGCGGGTTCCGGGAACTCCACGCCCGGCCGCGGCGCATACATTGAAGGCTCGACGATCTGCATCTTCGGAATGTAGCGGGGGCAGTTCGGAAAGATCGCGCGCGCCTTCACGCGCACGATGAGCTGCGCGCCGACGGCGTGCGCGAGGAGCGGGTCGTCACGCGAGACGCTGGCCTCGCCGTTGACGCGTAGTCGTCTGGGCTTTTCGAAGTCGATGAACAGGAGCCCGACGTGCGGGTTGACGGCGATGTTGCCGAGGCTCTTGAACATGCCATTGCCGTCGTAGTCGGGAAACACGAGTTCGTCCGGAGCCGACACGCGTACAAATCCGGGCATGCCCCCTTTGTGATTGCAATCGGGGCGGCCTTCCGTGTCGGCGGTCGCGAGAAAGAAGAGCAGGCGGCTCTCGATGAACGCCTTGTCGTCCTCGGTGAAGGTCGTTCGCGTCAGCTTCTCTTCCAGCCGGTCCGCAATCTTGCGGCTCTCAAACTGATCCTGCAGCCGCCGATTGCCCTCGTGATACATGATGGTCATTGCGTCACCCGCGTTGGGGGCGCAGCTTAGACCCGCTGTCGCTCGTCAGCTATCGGAGTGTTGTCCGTGCGGCGTCACAGCGTCATAAGCTTTGCTTGCAGCTCTGCCCGGCCTCGCCACGCCAAGTTTATTGAACACTTCCTGGGCATGATAGATGACGGTCGGATTGCTCACACCCAGCCGTTCGGCGATCTGCTTGTAGGTTTTACCCGATGCAAGATGCAGCGACACTTCCGTCTGCCGCTCGCTCAACGGCAGGAGCTCCATCCGGCGCAGAAGTCGAATGGGCAGCGGCTCGCGCCGGTTGATGCGGATCGCGACGAGCGGCGACCTGGCACCTTGGCCCTGGAGCCAATAGGCGCGAAACACCAATTCGCCCCAGTTGTTTTGTTGGCGGTAGGTGGGCGGCGAGGTCGGTGCGCCTCCCTCGAAAACCTCGACCAGCGAGCGCGCGAGGCGCGCGATGCGCTGCGGCAGCTCCTGTTTGCCAGCGCGAATCTTGCCGGGCGCAATGTCCTCGTTCGTAGCGTAGAAAAGTAGGGCCCGCGCCTGTCGCGACAAGTACCTTATGCGGCCATCCCGGTCGGCGACGATCAGCCCCTGGTCCTCATCGGCGTCGCTCTCGACGAGCGGCGCCGGGCCGAGCGGAAGGTCGAACGCGTGGGAAAAATACGGCTCGAGGGAGACAAGCAGATCGAGGTCTTGTTTCGTGAACTCGCGCTCGCCTTCGCTGCGTGATACTGCGATCCCTCCGAGCGGCCGCCCGCCGTGACGCAGCGCGAGCCGCAGGCCGCCGTCGCAGCCGAGCGGCCGGAACACCCGGTTATACATGTCGCTTCGTTTCCACGTGCGCCGGTCGACCTTGATAAGCTCTTCAACCATCACACCGACGAGTCCGCGCTGGAACGTCTCCTTGAAGCCGATCCAGACGTCGGCCTCGCGCCTCTCGTGGAATTCGTTCACGTAGATTGGGCCGACTTCGATCAGCGCCGGGTTCTCGTCGTAGATGTTGATCAGCTCGCCGGTGTCGTCGGAAAAGAAAACGCTCGCCGAGTGTCCCGGAATCATTCGGAGCAGCAGTCGCGTGAGCGGCGGCGCAATCGCGTGCGGGCCCAAGCCAAGGCAGCACAGCTGTTTAATTTGTGCGGCGACCCGCGTCTGTGATGCTGAGTGACTGCGTGGCACGTTCCGGCTCCAACGGATCAGAGCGCCATGAGTTTTGCCTGAAGCTCGGCCCGGCTGGTCACGCCGAGTTTATTGAATACCTCCTGCGCATGATAAATCGCGGTCGGCCGACTGACGCCGAGGCGCTCGGCGATGGCCGCGTAGGTCTTGCCCGCAACCAGATGCAGCGACACCTCGATTTGTCGTTCGCTCAACGGCAGGTGCTCCATGCGCCGCAGTAGTCTGACCGCCAACGGCTCGCGCCGATTGACCCGGATGCCGACAAGCGGCGGCTCCGTTCCTTGGCCTTCGAGCCAGAATGCGCGAAAGACGAACTCGCCCCACGCATTCTTGTGGTGGTGGACCGGCGGCGTGGCCGGCGCTTGGCCCTCGAACGCCTGGGCCAGCGTGCGCGCGAGCTGTGCGACCGGGGCCGGTAGCCTCAGCTTATCGCTGGCTCGAACCTTTCTCGGCGCAATTTCGTCGTGCGTCGCATACACCAGTAAAGTGCGCGCATGTGGGGAGAGGTGGCGCACGCGTCCATTGCGATCGGCGATGATCAAGCCCTGGTCCTCCTCCGCGTCGCTTTCGACCAGCGGCAAAGGAGTCGAAGAGCCCGAAAACGCATGCGCAAGATAGGGCTCGAGGGTGGCGAGCAGGTCGAGTTCGCGCGCCGTGAATTCGGGCGCACCGACGCCGCGAGAGATTTTGACCACGCCGAGCGGACGGCCGCCATCGCGGACGGCCAACTGAATGGCGTCGTGATAGTCCATGGGGCGGAGGATCACGTTGTACAGGTCGCTTCGCTGCCAGGTTCGCTGGTCGACCTTGAGGATCTGTCCGAGTCTCGTGCAGATCGGGTTCAGCCGGAATGCGTCCGCAATGGCCATCGTCACGTCCGACTCTCGGCGCTGCTTGTAGAACTCGCTCACATAGAGCGGCGCCGCTTCGGCCGCTGCAGGATTCGGGTCGTACATGTTAGCGAGCTCACCCTTCGCGTCAGTGAAGAACAGCGTAACGGACAAGCCAGGGATCAGGCGCGGCAGCAGTCGCGTCAGCGGTGGTGCGATCGCCTCGGGGCCGAGACCGAGACAGCACAGTTGCTTGATTTGCGCGACCGTCCGCGCGTGACGCGTCCAATCCCGCTTGCGGGCCACAGCGTGCTCCTCTAGGTGCCAGACCAGTCTATTCTCTCGCAAATCGATCGGTCGGCAACGTAAGAAAAATCGAGCGCCTATAACATCTTATAGGGCGCGAACTTTACACCCTTGGGGAAGTCGGCCAGCATGCCGCGGGGTGGGCCGGTAAATCCTCGCGGCAATGGCCGAGCGCGGTCGGTCAGAGGAGACGAGCAGCATGCCTCTCCGCAAGCAACGCAAAGAGCTCCGCAAGAGCGCAGTCGCATTGATGATGGTAGCCGGCGGTCTTGCTAGCGCCGCGCCCGCGGCCACGGATGCGGTCGCGCAGAGCGGTGCCGGCCCGACCGGAATTGTCGGCCCGAATTCCGGAGGCAGTGGCCTCGCGATTCCCCGAAGTCCTTGCGGGTTGCGATCGATCGGGCCCGGCGGCGTTACAATTCCTTCCAACCCTTGCAGCTTGCGCGCAACGACCGGCATCGGGCCGGGAGGTGCGACTGCCATGCCCCGGGATCCGTGCATCTTGCGGCGGGGCGGAGTGCTCGCCAGTCCGTCCGATCCAGCCTCGATCCCAAACGGACCCTGCATCCTTCGGGCGAAGAAGAACACGAGCGTCGCGCCGGGCGGTGCGACCGCCATCCCTGGAGCCCCGTGCCTGTTGCGGCGGCGCGGCGTGACCGCCAGCCCGCGCGATCCGGCCTCGATCCCTGACGGACCCTGCGGCCTTCAGGCGACAAAGAACACGACTGGCCCGGGCCTACCGACCGGCAAGCGGCAGCATCAGCCGCTGAATTAGTGCCGCGCATATTTTCGCGACGGCACGCATGCCGCTAAAGGGAGAATGCGATGTCTTCTCGCAAGCGAAGCCGGCGATCTCGTAAGAGCGCGGTTGCGTTGATGATGGTCACCGGCGGTCTCGCCGCGGCCGCGCCGTTCGTCGGCGATCCGGCTTCTGCTCAGAATCCAAACGTGTCCAATCCGGCAACCTCGCCGGGTATGATTGGACCCGTGTTGAAGGGTCCGGCCATCACTGCGCCGAATTCCTTCCCAAGCAGCACTGTTCCGAGGGCCGTCATTCCGTGTAGCACCAAGCCGCCAGGCGCGACCGTTATTCCCTGCGATGCAACCAAGAAGAAGCTGGCAATTCCCTGCGATGCAACCAAGAAGAAGCTGGCTATCCCCTGCGATACGACCAAGAAGCAGGCGATCCCGTGCGATATGACCAAACGGGGAGGTAAGGTCGCCATTCCCTGCTCGTATGCCAAGGGTGGAGGCAAGGCCGCAATTCCCTGCTCGTATGCCAAGGGTGGAGGCAAGGCCGCCATTCCCTGCTCGGGTATCAAGGGTGGAGGCAAGGCCGCCATTCCCTGCTCCGGTATCAAGGGTGGAGGCAAGGTCGCCATTCCCTGCTCGGCTACCAAGGGTGGAGGAAAGGTCGCCATTCCCTGCGACTACAAGAAATAGGCCGTCCTGCATCGGCGTGCGAATGCAGAGAAGAAAGCTGGGAAAGCCGGCCTCGCTGTGCGAACGCCGCAAGCTATGAAGTGAGTCCCTTGAAAAAGGGGCGAGCCGCCTTCGACGCCAACGAAGGGACTCCGGGAGCAGGGCCGCCATGTCCGGCAGTGCAACTGAGCGGGATCGCGGCCCGAACGGTGCAGTTCGCGGCCGGCAGAGCAAATCTCGGAATTCGCCATTAGCCCGGCCGCTCGTCGCGCCGCCCTTCGCGGATCTGTCGCCGCTCCCGCGTGCGCGAGTAGCCGCGATGCGGCAGGCCGCGCGTGAGCTCTTCGCCGTGCTCGAGCGGTGTGCCCGCGACGGCCGCCATCCGGTGAGCGAGTTGCTCGCTGCCAGTCCCGAGGGCTTCACCCGCTGGTGCTACTACCCGCCCGATCCAGTCGCGGACGCGAGCAGTGGCAGCGCCTGGTTCTATCACGCGCATGATCCTTCCGAGGCGCGCCAATGGGACGAGCATGGCCACTTCCATTGCTTCACCTCGGCGAAGAAGCTGGCGCGGGGGGCGAAACCGATCGCCCTTCCGCCCGATCCCGATCCAGAAAAAGAACGCACCGTTCATCTCGCCGCCCTCTCAATTCATGGGAGCGGTGTGCCCAAACGGCTGTTCACAACCAACCGATGGGTTACTGGCGAGTGGATGTACGAGGCGCGCGCGGTCGCGCCGCTCGTCGATCGCTTTGCGATTCGCAGCGACAAGCGTTTTCATCTCACCAGCCGCTGGCTCTCGGCGCTGTTGCGCCTGTTTCATCCGCAGATCGCGTGGCTCTTGCAGGAGCGTGACCGGGCGATCGGTGAGCGGCGGGCAAGCGGGGCCACCGACTTCACCGAAGACCAAACCGTAGAGGCGGTATCGGTGATCGAGATCGACGTCGACGCCCAGCTCGCAGCATTGGATCGGGCATGGGAGGCGCGGCCGGGAGCAAGAGGTGGCGCGCGTGCGAAGTAAATTCGGATTGGTGTGCGCGTTTCTGCTGCTGTCGGGCGCTGCGGGTCCGGCTGCTGCGGCCGACGACGCGACGCTGCTCTGGGCCGCGCTGCGAGAAGGCGGCCGTGTCGCGCTCGTTCGCCACACCGATGCGCCGGGAGGAGCCGGCGACCCGCCGGGCTTCCGGCTCGCCGACTGCAGCACGCAACGCAATCTCAGCAAGCAAGGGCGCGCGGACGCGGTGACCCTCGGCAATCGTTTCCGAGCCGAGAAGATCGCGGTCGGAAAAATCTTGAGTTCGCGCTGGTGCCGCTGCCTCGACACGGCACGACTGATGCAGCTTGGCGTAACCGAGCAGTCGGCGACGTTCGACTATGCCTATGCCGTGTTCAACCGTGATCGCGCGGGTGAATTGACGGAAGGCGCGCTGCGACTGATTTCGGATTGGAAAGGGCCAGGGACACTCGTCGTCGTGACCCACGGCTCCAACATCAACCTCTTGACCGGCATCGATCCCGGGCAAGGCGGCATCGTGGTGGTCGCGCCGGATTTGGCAAGCGACGCACGATTCCGCGTGCTCGGACATATCCCGCCGGGACCTAAAGATCGCGGCGCGACCGGCAACATGGGAAAAATCGAGCGCCTATAACATCTTATAGGCCACGAACTTTACACCCCTGCCGAAGTCAGCCAGCATGCAAGCGGGAAGGACTCGCAGCGGGGGAACGCTCAGGAGACCGCCCATGCGCCGTCTTGCAATCGGTTCAGCGTTGGCCGTCGTAGCGGCGACGATCGTCTTGGCGCAATCGCCTAACGCGCCACAAATTCAGGCGGCGCCGCCAGGACAACTCTCCGGGCCGGGCGTCCTGCCTGCCACACCACTCCCGCAAAAATCATTGCTGCCGAGCACCTCGGTGCCCGGCGGCGTGCCGCAGTCCACACTAGGACAGCCCACCTGCGTTACCTGCACGGCTACCCCCAAACATTTCATCGGCACGAGCGCGGCCAATCAAACGAGTCCTCGGCCAGCCTTCAAGCCGGCTAATGAAACCGCGACGAAGATCGATGCCAAGGCGAGCATCAAGGCGAAGGCGGGCGGCCTGCAGGCGAAGTCGCCGAGCTTCCCGAAGAAGGATGAGATCAAGGCGACCGCCGGTCCGGCCGAGGCCAAGATGCAGCCGACCACGGTCGGGCCGGGACGGCCGCCCGAGAAATCGAGCGAGTCCGGCGGATCGAGCGGCAGCGGCACACCGAAAGGAGATTCGGAGCAAAGTGCCGCCGATCAGCTGAAAGGGTTGGTTCCTGCAGTAGCAGGGCCCAAGTTTCCGGGCGGCAAATCCAAGTCGGAGGATCAGCAAGGAGCGGCCGGCGGACAATCACCGGCCACGGGCGGCAAGAGCGTCGGCGCGCAAGGCAAGTCGCTCGGCGCCGGAATCGGTCCAGCCTTCTCTCCGCCCTCAACGGGGAAGGCTTCGGTGCCGACCAAGGCCGACAAGTCGGGCAGCACAGACCCCGCCAAAGGTGTGGAGGACAAGGCAACGGCGAAGATCAAGAGCAAGGACGTGCCGCTGCCGACGAGCGGAGGAACGATCTCGAACGATGCCAAGAGCGGCCTGCCCTAGGCTCGACCACGTCACGGAACGTCACGCAAACAATTGCCACGCACTTGGAGGCGCCATGCAACGGATTTTCATCGGCTCCGCGCTTGTGATCCTCTGCGCCGCGGTCGCCGCCGCACAGAATCCGCCAGGCACGGTGCTCAGTCCGCCCGGCACCTCGGGACCGGGCGTAATTGCGCCCGGCGCGGTGCAGAAAAATCCGACGGGGACTATCGCGCCCGATTTCAAGCCCTTGACCACACCGCGGACCGTGAATCCATCGATTACGCCGCAGACCGTAAGTCCTTCGATCAAGAAGGGAGTAGCGCCGACAGCTCCGGCCGGAATCGCTCCGGCCACGCTGCCTACACCGAGCCTGCAGACGCAAAGTCTCTCGCTGTCGAACGGCACCGCGTTCAATACTACGTTCGACCGCAACACCAGCAGCTTCAAGACCCCGCTTGCTGACGGCACATACAAGCTGAACAACGGCGGCGCGATCCGCGTCCGCGGCGGCGCGATCGTATGGGACGCCTTTGGCGTGATCGACCGGCTCAACGTGCAAAAGAGCAAGGGGCAGAAGGTGGCTGAGGCGCCAATCGGAATAGGCTGACACTCGCTCAAGAGGATTCCATGCAACGCATCCTGATTGGTTCTTCGCTGGTCATTCTGTGTGCCGCGGTCGCGGCGGCGCAGTCGCCGCCAGGCACGACGCCTGGTTTGCCAAGCGCCACGAGCCCGGGCGCAATCGCACCCGGCGCGGTGCAGAAAAGTCCGGCGGGGATTGTCGGGCCCGATTTCAAACCATTGGCCACGCCGCAGACCGTGAATCCTTCGATCAAGAAGGGGACGCCGTCGATCGCGCCTGGTGGCATCGCTCCGGCCGCGCTGCCTACGCCGAGCTTGCAGACGCAAAGTCTCTCGCTGACGAACGGCACGACGTTCAATGCCGTGTTCGACCGCAATACCAGCAGCTTCAAGGTCGACCTCCGGGATGGCACCTACAAGACCAGCAACGGCGGTGCCATTCGAGTGAAAGATGGCGTCATAGTGTGGGACGCGTTCGGCGTGATCGAGCGGATGAATATTCAGAAGAAGAAAGGACAAGGCGTGGCGGAAGCGCCAGTCGGCCTTGCCTGAACAAGGCATCGCCGTGGACAATGCGAGCGAGATTGTCAGCTTCTTTGTCGCCCCGTTCGAACGGTTGATTTCGGCGCAAGGCAATCTGTACTGGCTATACCTTGTGACGGCGGCAGGCATTGGCCTCATTATTTATCTGACGCCCGGGCGCGCGCCGGGAGCGCCAAGCCTGCACGGCTCGCTGGCATTTCTTTTCCCCGCGCAAATCTACCGGCACCCTTCGTCGAAGCTCGACTTCAAATTTTTCCTGCTCAATACGCTCCTGTTCGGCGCCTTCCTCGCGCCGCTGCTATTGAGCTCGCTGACGGTCGCCCATGCCACCGTCAGCGCGCTCGTCGATTGGTTCGGCGTGCCCGAGGCGCCGATGCTCGACGGCCTCACGGCGCAGATCGCGGCGACGGCCGCGGTGCTGGTCGCCGCCGATTTCGGCTTCTACGTTTCCCACTATCTGCTGCACAAAGTGCCGTTCCTGTGGGAGTTCCACAAAGTTCACCACTCGGCCGAAGTACTGAATCCGATCACGGGCTTCCGCTCCCATCCCGTCGATCAGGTATTCGACGCCGTCTTGATGGGCGCGATGACCGGCCTGGCGCTCGGCGCGTCCGCCTATGGCTTCGGCACTTCGACCGGCCTCGTCACCGTGGTCGGCATGAACGCCTTCATATTCGTGTTCAACGCGGCCGGCGCGCATCTGCGTCATTCGCACATCTGGCTGTCGTATGGGCCGCGCCTCGAAGGCATTTTCGTCAGCCCGGCGATGCATCAAATCCATCACAGCTTCGCGGAGCGGCATTTGGACAAGAATCTCGGCGGCGTGTTCTCGCTCTGGGATAGGATCATGGGCACGCTGTATTTGCCGCGCGGACACGAGCAGCTGGAATTCGGCCTGAAGGCCGGCGAGCACAGCGAATACCGCTCGCTCCTGCAACTCTATCTGCTGCCGCTGTGGAAGAGCTCGCTTGTGTGCCTGCGACCGCTCCGCTGGAGGAACGCGAAGAGACAGAAGCAAACCTCGCTTTGACGCCGTCGATCGATACGCGGCGGATCGTCGGAGGACACTATGCATCGCCTGATACTTGGTTGCATCCTCGCTAGCATCCTTGGCGGCGCGATTGCCGTTGCCCAATCTCCGGTCACGTCAACGAAGCCGCTGACTACTCCGGGGATGAACCAGCCTTTGTTGGTTCCACCGCCGACGACGTCGAAGAATTCTCCGAGTTCCGCGGGCAGCGGCCTCGGTCTCGGTGTGCAGATCGTTCCGGGAGTTTCGCCGGTCACTAACCCGCAGGCGAGCAAGGGTGGCAGCGACGCGGAGAAAATCCACAAGGCAGAAACTCGAGTGACCGTCCGAGGCTTCGACAAAGTCGATCGACTTACTCGCGGCGGCAAATCGAGCGAAGAGGCTAAGGGAAAATCGACCGACAAATCGAAGTTCGGCACGTGGGGCCCGGGCTACACGCCGGACAAGTCCTCGACCGACAAATCGAAGTTCGGCACTTGGGGCCCGGGCTATACGCCGGACAAATCGTCGAACGACAAGTCAAGGTATGGAACGTACGGCCCGGGCTACACGCCCGACAAATCTTCGGCCGACAAATCGAAGTTCGGCACGTGGGGCCCGGGATACACGTCCGACAGTTCTTCGAAGGACGGCTCGACGACCGGCAAGTCGCAGTCGGAAAATCAAGACGGGGACAAGCAAACCCAGTCCTCGCAAACGCCGTCGCAATAGCGGGGCCTGGGCCGATGCGTTTTGACCGGCGTGCCGAGATGAAAATTCCCGAGCCTATAATCCCATATAGGGCCGTCGTTCTCGAATCGTGCGACGAATCGGTGCGTCCCGCGTCGCAGCCGCGGCCGGACGATGGGGCATGTTTGCTTTCGATCGGGGGCGGGGCCAACGATTGCAGCTGAGAGGAGGAAACGATGTCTAAGACCAGTTCCAAAGGTTCCGCGGGCACCATGCTTGCGCTGACCGCAGGCGGCGCTGTCTTCGTCCTGGTGAGTGCCGCCCTTGCGCAGGGCGTGCAGGGCCCAAACACTTTTCAGGGCGGCACCGGAGGGGTTACGCCCGGCACGCTTCAGCCGGGAGCGGCCGCGGGCGCGCTCAATGCGTACAGCAAGCCCGGCGCCGCTGGCATCATCGCGCCGGACTCCTTCAAGGCGGCGCCTCCGGCCTCGCCTCTCAAGGCGGTTGGCGCGGAACCGCCTCCTTCGCCCGGCAAAGGTACGGCGAGCACGAAAGTCGGACCGCAAGGCGCGGGATACCTGAAGAGCCCGTCCAAGGGAGACCCCAAGGCGAAAATAGGCGACATCAAGGGCGCGAAAATCATTGGAGAAGAAGGCCTAGTCTCTCCGCGCGACCCTGCCCTCAAGAGCAAAGCGAACGTCAAGGGCCAGATCATAGGAGAAGACGGCTTGCGGTCATGCGCGACGGGCAAGGTGTGCTAGCCGCCACTGAAACGGCTATATTGATATAGTTCGGTCTCAGGGGCTGACCGTGCTGGACAAATTCGCTGGTGCAGCGATCCTCACCTTGGTGGCGGCGACACACGCCGCCGCCGCCGATGCGGTCGTTCCCGTGAAGGCGCAGGCTGAAGCTGCAGTCGATGCACAGCAGTGGCAACTCTTCTACAACCAGGAAGTCCGTTACTTCAGTTGGCGCGGTGACCGCGGCTATCCGGCTGCGTTCACCACGCAGCGTGGAAGTGGTTCGCAGCTGTACACACCTGCCACGATTTCACTGACCGGCGTCACGCCCGACGTGCTGAAGTTCGAGTTCGTCGGCCGCGGCGGCTACGTCAACTCCAAACAGACGACACCTGGCTTGTCCGGTTCGGTCTCACACCTCACCGATACCGTAGGCTCCGCAACCTGGACCTATCTCGCGCTTCCCGGCGTGCACCCGTATCTCTCGCTCAACGTCAACGCACCGACTGGCAAATCCGTGCTGCCCGGCACCGACGGCTTCGCCCGGATGGATCCTGATCTCGTGGATATCCCCACGTTCGGCGAAGGCTGGAATTTCGGCGGGACCCTCGGCATGAACGTGGCGTTCGCACAGAACGTGATCGGCTCGCTCGCTGTCGGCCACACGATCCGCAACTCCTACGACCGGGACAATCCGGGTCCCGCAGGCAGCCTCGGCATCATCAATCTCAGCCCCGGCGACGTCACCACGATCAACGCCGCCCTGGGCTTCCGGCACGGGGCGCTGACGAGCCAGATCTCCGGCAGTTACTCGCACGAAGGCGCGACCTCCTTCAACGGCGTGCCGGCGTTCCAGCTCGGCGACAGAATCATCGTCTTGAGTCAGTCCTCATACGCCTGGAATGAGGCTTCGGTCACAAGTCTCACTGTTTCCTGGAATCATTTTCAGAAGAACCGCGTCCTGAGTTCCGCCGCCCTTTTTTGTATCTGAAGCATTCAATTCGAACAGTAACGTCTACCGGGTTCGTCTCGAACACGCATTCAGCTTCGGCACGTGGTCGGTCGGGCCGATCGTGAGTTGGCTGCTTCGCGACGAGAACGCTTATTCACCGACGGCGTTTCAGTTTGTGCCCGCGAAGACGCGATGGAGCGCGGGCGGTACCGCGCGGTATCAGGTAAACGAGCGCAGCCTGTTCTATGCGACCGTCGAGCACATATGGACCGAAGAGGAAAACCGGCCCGTCGCGCCGCCCGGCGGCGCCATTCCGGATATTTCTCAAAGAGGATGGGCGGCGACCGTCGGCGGTACGTTCCGCTACTGAGGGAGAGACCCGTGCAGAGATATTTCATTTTTGTCCCCGCGGTGGCGGTCGCGGCATTGCTCGCGACGTCCACGGCCGGTCTCGCGCAAGGGAAATGCCTCGAGGGCAGGACCAAGTCGGGTGCCTGTGTCGACGCCTCGCTCGCGAGCATGATGCGCCAGGCAGGACGAGTACTGACCCAGCCGCGGCTGTCCTACAGTGGACCCGCGGTCCCGCCGAGCATGGATCGGCGCTACGACGCCCTGCGCGACTGGGGGCAAGGGCTCAGTCGCGAAATTTATGGCCCGTGCGGCGTAAATTCCTGCCCGTAACAGCTCGTTACGGGAGGCGTTAGCCCGTCTCCGCCGTGATGCGCTTTCGCCCGGCCATGTAAGCGTGGCCGTCATTCACCGCGTCGACAGCAATCAGCTTCCCGTTCTTGCGATACTCGACTGAGAAGCGTGCGGTAGCCGGGTCGCCGATGAGGATCGCCTCGTCGTGTCCTTCCGAAAGACCCGCACTCTGGAATTTCACCTGATACTGGTCCGACCAGAACCAGGGGACCGGATCATATGGCGCTCCCTTGCCGAGGATCGCCGCCGCTGCCGCTTTAGCCTGGTCGAACGCGTTCTGCACGCATTCGAGGCGGATACGGCGCCCGTAGCGCCGGCTCGGAAAGCGAGTGCAATCGCCGATGGCGTAGATGTTCTCGTCCGCCGTACGCGCAGTCTCATCGACGACGATGCCGTTGTCGCAAGCGAGGCCCGCGTCCAGGGCAAGCTCTTCATTGGGCTGCGCCCCAGTTGCGATCAGCACGAGGTCGGCCTCGATATGCTCATTCCCGACGCGAACGCGCTGCGCACGCGTGTCGCCTTCGATCGCCTCGATCTTGCTTCGCAGCCGGATGTCGACGCCATGGCTCCGATGCATGCCTTCGTAGAAGGATGATATCGGCGGAGACGTCACGCGCTTCATCAACCGCTCCTCGGCCTCGATCACGACGATGTCGCGGCCTTCGCTGCGCGCCACCGCTGCGACTTCCAGCCCGATGTATCCGCCTCCCACAATGGCGACGCGATTCGCGGCGTCGAGTGCAGGCCGCAGACGCTTCACGTCTTCGATCCGCCGCAAAAGATGCACGCGATCGAGTGCAACGCCGGCAATGGGCGGAATACGGGAACGCGTGCCGGTAGCGAGAACGAGGATGTCGTATTCGAGAGAATGATCGCCGGCGAGCGCGATCCGCTTCTTCTCGCGGTCGATCGACTTTACCGGTGCGCCGAGTTCGAGGTTGACCTTCTGGGCTTGCCAAAAATCCGACGGTCGCAGCAGGAGCTTTTCGTAAGGACTCTTTCCGGAGAGGAAGTCCTTGGAAAGCGGCGGACGCTGGTAGGGGAGGTAGGGTTCGTCGCCGACGATGGTGATCGGGGCCGAGTATTTGCCCGCGCGCAGCGCAGTGGCGCATTCCGCCGCTGCCTGGCCTGCGCCAACGATGACGACTCCGCTCATGTGCGGCGATCAGTCGATCTTCGCTTCGTCGCGGTACATCACCTTATGCCGTGTCTCATCGACCCACTTGTCGATGTCGGCGATGCTCATGTGATTCTTCATGTTGAAGCGGTCCCAGCTCATGATCTGGTCGAGCGTCTTTTTCCATCGCTTGTAGGGCGGCTTCGCCGGAATACCGAACAACATGATATCGATGATCGCGAGGTCGTCCGGGACACCGAGGAGCGGACGCATCTCTTTCTGCGCATCGTCCTGGCCGATCGCCGTCACCCACCAGACCTGATAGCCGAGCGCCGCGGCGGCGAGGTGAGCGGACATCGTCGAGGCCGCAACGCTCTGCAACAGGATGCGCTCGGCATTCTGCTGATAGAGTTTGTCGAGGTCGGAGCCGTCCAGCAGTACGGGAAAGGCCCGCACGAAGCGGAAGTCGGCCGCTACGACGATGAAGCCGGGCGCGGTTTCCAGGCCGCGATAATTCGGGGTCGGAAATTTCATCTTGAGCTTGGCACGCTTGCGTGCCTCGTCGACAAAGTAGTCTGCGATCTTCTTTTTCACGGCGGGATCGGTGACGACGATGTAGTGCCACGGCTGCGCATTGGCGCCCGACGGTCCGTGCCGTGCCGCGTCGAGGATCATCTCGATGTGTTCGCGAGGCACCCGGATATCGGGGTTGAACTGGCGGGTCGTCATGCGGGTGCGCACCACGTCCATCAACAGCTGGTAGCGCTCGACACTTGGGGTGAAGGTTGGCGCCGGCTCGTTCATGGCTTCCTCCCGTTCGCACTCGCTCGCGGCATTTAAGCCGCGCGCCCCATCGGCTGCAACCTTTTGTGCCGTCGCGGATTTATGCAATTGGCCTCGACCGTGGCAGCACTCGTTTAGCCCAGCAACCGCCTTAGGGAATGGCATGAACCTTCGTTCCCCACCCCCCAGCACGCCGCCGACACATCGGTCAGCCGGGCAACACGTCATCCGCAGTGAGCTTTTCTGGAACGGCGCGGCGCGGGCGGCGACGATGGGCATTTTCGTCTTGCTCCTGCTCGCGGCGCTCCATTACGCGCAGCCGGTCGTCATGCCGGTCGTTCTTGCGTTCATAACCGGCATCGTCCTCACGCCGCTTCTCGTACGAGCACGGGCGGCGGGAATTCCGTATTGGCTAACCGCCTTGCTACTCGTTGGTATTTTGATTGCCGCGCTCTCGTACGCCATCGTCCTCCTCGCGGAGCCGGTCAGCGAATGGATTCAAAAGGCGCCGCAATTTGGCGTCGTGCTGCGCGAAAAGTTTAGGTTTCTCGACGGCCCGATCGCTGCCTTTAACAGCCTGCGCGAAAGCATCATGGGGCGCGCAAAGGAAGGCGAGGGCGGCATCAGTGTCGACCTTTACGCGGTGCTCGTACAGCCAATGCTCAGCGTGCTGACTCCCGCCCTGGGTCAGATGATCATCTTCTTTGCGACGCTGCTCTTCTTTCTCGCAGGTCGCGAAAATATTCGCCGTCGCTTTCTTACTTTCTGGGCGGGTCGAAAGGCGCGTCTCGATGCGATGCGCTTCCTGAACGATACCGAGGCAAGCATAACGCGCTACTTCGTCACGATTGCCGGCATCAATTTGGCGCTTGGCCTTCTGCTCGGCGCTTTCGCTTATCTGATCGGCTTGCCCAATCCGCTGGTTTGGGCGGTGCTCGCCTTCATCCTGAACTTCATGCCCTACATCGGGCCGGCCGTTACGATTCTGCTTCTTCTCGGCGTCGGACTCCTGTCTTTCGAGTCGCTCGCGCTAGCGCTTGCAGCACCCGCCTTCTTTTTCGCCGCATCGATTGTCGAAGGGGAGTTCGTAACGCCCGGGATCGTCGGACTTCAGCTCGCCTTGAGCCCGCTTCTTGTGTTTTTGGCGGTAGCCTTCTGGACCTGGTTTTGGGGACCATTCGGTGCCTTGCTCGCGGTGCCGCTCCTGATCATCGGCATGGTTGCCTTGAACCACATGTTTCCGGCCGAAACGAAACTGCCCGATTGACCCCGATGGAACCCTAAGAGGGCCGGGCGCGTTGGGCCCATTGAATCTCCTCCACAGGGGTCAGTCATGGCAGAAGCTCAGAAGAGCACGACGTCTAGCAACGGCGGCAAGATCACCAGTCCTGAAATGGATCGCGAGATCGAGCGCCTGAAGAAGGACATGGCGACGATCAGCGATCACGTATCCAAGCTGCTTTCCGCGACTCGCAACACCGCCACTCGCCGTGCGCGCTACCAGGTCGATCGGGCGAAGCAGACCGTCGGTGATGCAATCGACGATGCAAGCGAGCTCGGCACGGAAGCCGTCGATGCAGTCCGTGAGGTGCGGGACTCGGTCGCAGAGGCGATCGAGGAGTCGGTCCACAACCGCCCGTTCACGACCCTCGCGATGGCGCTCGCAGCGGGCTTCATCCTCGGCGCCGTTTGGCGCCGCTGATTGTGGTGCGTTGACCTCGCGCGTCCGGCTTAGCGGGCGGCAGGAGGGGCGAGTGTGTTGACCGGATTGTTGGACGACCTGAAACGCAGGATCGATGGCGCACTGAAGATCGCCATCGCCGGAGCGGTCGCCGCATCCGCGGCGACCGCGGCGTTCGCATGCCTCGCCATCGTACTTTTTCTCTGGACCCAGCAGAACTACGGCACGATGGAAGCGTGGCTTGCGCTGTCGGGCCTGTTCGCCGCCGTCGCGGCGATCGGCGGCATCGTCGTACTCGCCGTCCGCCGTCGCGTCCCTCCCGTGCGACGCGAGCCGGTGCGCGAAACGAACGCGTTCGCCCGATTGCTTCAGGAGCCGGCCGTGCTGCTTACCGGCCTGCAGCTAGCGCGCGGTCTGGGCGTGCGTGGACTTCTCCCGCTCTTGGTGCTGGCGGCTGTCGCCGGCGGCGTTATGACGAGCCGCAACGGCCGCTCCGATCCGGCGCAGCATCACGAGCACGCCGATCGCGATCCAGACGAAGAGATCAGCTGAGGGCCGTCAGCGCCCCGTCACGTTGCGCATTTCGTTCAGCAAGAAATTGCCGATACGCTTTCCGCGATTGCGCAGGATGCGTACGGGTCCCTTGTCCACGAAATAAGTGAGCAGGATCGAATCCCGCGTGGTCACGCGCTCGTGCACCGGGTCCGCCGAGTGCCAGCTATTGTCCGTCACCGCGAAAGCGTAGCCGGAGTTCGGCGCGAAGCGCATCTGCTTCGCGCGCGTAAGCTTGCCGTTCTCGCGACCGTGAAAAATCGTGCCGATATCCGTCCAGGCCTCATCGCGCGGCAGATAGAGCTGGACCGTGATGCCCTTCCAGTGCGTGTCCGTGTGCGGCTTGATCCTGTATCCGGGTATGTCGCGCGTGAGGATCGGGATCGGGTACATGCCGACGCTCGCGTACGCGGAGCCGAAACGATGCTCGAGGCCCGGCGCTAGGCGGCGGACAAACGCGTCGCGCACCGGCTTCGAGCACAAAGCGTGACCGACGACGTCCCAGACCTTTTGCTTGGTCTGCGGCAGATGCCGGATGTATTCCCGAAACAGGTCGATCTTCACACGCGTCGAGCTGCCGTCCGCGCGCAGGTTGCTGCCGCCGCGACCGGGCAGGGCGCGATAGTCCGAGGAGGACGGCATCGCATCGAGCATCTCGGCATACACATCGTCCGGGAAAATGCCCGTGAATGTGAGGTGCAGAAACGGATCATCCAAGCGCGGCGCGGCATCGACGGCCTTCACCACATGGTCGATGACCCGCTGCGCCTGCTGCTTTTCCATGACGTCCCTCTTACGAACTGCCGAAGGATTAGTGAAGGCGGGAAATGAGCGCAAGTAGGTCGGCCTTTGCGCGCATCGGTATCGGCGTTACACTGAGCGCAACTGAGGAACCCGAGATACCGCGCATCCGTCGAGCGCCGCATTTTGCTCCGGACGCGCGGGAAAGGACCGAAATGTCGGACGATCGCGCGAACGGCGCGAACGGCCCGCGATCGACGCCGATGGGCAGGGGCCGCAAACGGCGCCGCTATCGCGGTCCTTGGCGTAATCCGTCGGGCCCAACCGGCGGCAATACCGCGGACATCCACTACGCGGCTCTCGACCTCGGAACCAACAACTGCCGCCTCCTCGTCGCGCGCCCGACAACGGACGCATTCCGCGTCGTCGATTCCTTCTCTCGCATCGTTCGTCTCGGGGAAGGACTGTCGACATCTGGGCGCCTTTCCGACATGGCGATGAACCGCGCCATTGGCGCACTGAGAATATGCGCCGGCAAACTGCGGCAACACGGAAAGATCCGCTCGCGCCTGATCGCCACCGAGGCCTGCCGCGCCGCCGGCAACGGCAATGACTTCCTGTCTCGCGTTCGGACTGCGACCGGCCTCGTGCTCGAGATCATCGATCGGGAGACCGAGGCGCGGCTCGCGGCCCATGGTTGCGCATCTTTGCTCGATCCGGAGGCGCGCGGCGCGATCCTGTTCGATATCGGCGGCGGTTCTTCGGAACTTGCCTTTCTCGGCCGGCGCGCGGCTCTTGACCAGGGCCCGCCGTCGGCGGCGGTTCAATCCTGGGCATCGCTGCCCGTCGGAGTTGTCACCCTCGCCGAACGGTATGGCGGCAAGGATGTGACGCGCGCGAGCTTCGCCGCCATGGTCGGCGAGGTACAGCCGCTGGTCGTTGAGTTCGCTGCGCGTGCCGGCGTCGAGAGTATGGACGGAATGCACCTGCTCGGCACCTCGGGCACAGTGACGACCATGGCCGGGCTGCATCTCGATTTGCCGCGTTACGATCGCCAACGCGTCGACGGCCTGTGGTTTCAAGCAAGCGAGCTCGACGCCGTCGTCGAGCGTCTCCTTGCAACTAGCTACGAGGAACGCGTGCTCAACGCTTGCATCGGCGCCGAGCGTGCCGATCTCGTCCTCGGAGGTTGCGCCATTCTGGAAGCGATACGCCGCGTGTTCCCGTGCGACCGGCTTCGCGTCGCCGATCGTGGCCTGCGCGAAGGCATGCTCGTCGAATTGATGCGCGCCGATGGTGCCTGGGCGCAGAGTGTTTCCGCATGAGCCGCCCGCCGGTAAGGGGCAGAAGCCGGCTAAAGACTGCAAGCGGCCGCTCGGTTTCTTCGCAACACTGGCTGCAGCGTCAGCTCGACGATCCCTACGTCCGCCGCGCCAAAGGCGAAGGGTTTCGCTCGCGCGCGGCCTACAAGCTCATCGAAATTGATGACAAATACCGGCTGCTGAAGCCGGGTATCAGGGTGGTCGATCTTGGCGCAGCACCCGGGGGCTGGAGCCAGGTCGCGGCAGCTCGCGTCGGCGCGGGGAAGGGCGCGGGACGGGTCGTCGCGATCGATTTGCTCGAAATCGATCCGATTGCGAACGTGGAATTCGCGTGCGTCGATTTCCTCGATCACACGGCGCCGGCAAGGCTGAAGGACATGCTCGGCGGCAAGGTGGACATCGTACTTTGCGATATGGCGGCGAACGCCACCGGTCATCGCAAGACCGACCATCTCAAGGTCATGGCGCTCGTCGAAGCCGCCGCCGAATTCGCGCAGGAAGTACTCGCCCCGGGCGGCGCCTTTCTCGCCAAGGTGATTCAGGGCGGCACGGAGTCGGAGTTGCTCGCCTCGCTCAAGCGCGACTTCGCGACAGTCAAACATGTGAAACCGCCCGCCAGCCGCGCCGACTCCGCCGAGCTCTATGTATTGGCGACGGGTTTTCGAAGCTGACGTTTTGGCCTCGATACGGCGGGCCAATCGGCGGTCAGCGTTGCCTTAGCTTGCCCGGATGCTGGGCGCATTGCGCATCGTCCAACGCAGCAGCGGCCAGCACCAGATCAGAATTACGGTAACGCCGAGAACCGCAGAAATCGGGCGAGAGAAAAACATCAGAAGATTTCCGTTCGCCTTGATCATTGAGGTCATGAAGCTTTCCTCAATCAACTGACCGAGCACCAGGCCGAGGATCGCGGGAGCAATCGGGATCCCGTTTTCCTCCATCAGGTAGGCGACCAATCCGAGGCACAGCATGACGCCGACATCGAACACGGTGTTGTTGATCGCAAACGTGCCGACGACGCAAAACATGAGGATCACGGGCATCAGTACTTCGCGCGGCACCCGCAGGATTTGTTTGGAGGATTTGATCGCGGCGTAGCCAAGCGGAAGAAGCAGAATGTTCGCGAGGAAGAATGAAATGAAAACCGCATAGATCAATTCCGGCTGGTTGAGAAATACGGTTGGCCCAGGGTTCATGCCCTTTACGTAGAGCACACCGATTACGATCGCGGTGATGGAGTTGCCGGGAATTCCGAATACCAGCGCCGGCACCCACGCTCCGCCGAGCGCCGAATTGTTGGCCGCCCCGGCGTCGACCAACCCCTCGGGGTTCCCCGTTCCGAATTTTTCCGGTTCTTTCGAGAATTTCTTGGCTACCGCGTAGGAGATCCATGCGGCAATGTCCGCGCCGGCGCCGGGCAGAGCGCCCACAATGACGCCGATGACGTTTCCGCGGAACAAGTTTGTCTTGTAGCGAAACAGAACGTGGCCGAGACCCTTGAAAATGTTTCCGATCGGGCGCTGGTCCATCGGCGGCAAGGCCTGCAAAGCGGTCACCGAACGAAACACTTCGGTGATCGCGAACATGCCGATCATCGCGGGAATGAGGCCGATGCCGCCGAGGAGCTCAACACTGCCAAAGGTAAAGCGCGGCTGTCCTGTGGTCGGATCGATGCCGACGCTGGCGATCAGAAGTCCGATCAGGAGCGAGAGCAGTCCTTTGACCGGCTGATCGCTCGAAATGAAAGCCGCGCAGGTGAGACCCAGCAGAGCCAGCCAGAAATATTCGTAGCCGGAGAATTTGAGCGCGATCTCTGCCAGCAAGGGCGCCGACGAGCAGAGCACCACCGCGCCAAACAACCCGCCCAGCACCGAAGTGCTGAGGCAGATGCCTAGCGCGAGTTCCGCATCTCCCTTCCGCGTCATTGCATAGGCTTCGTCCGTGTAGGCTGCGGAAGCGGGTGTGCCGGGGATGCGCAGCAGCGCGCTCGGAATATCTCCGGCGAAAATGGCCATGGCTGTCGCGGTGACGATCGCCGCGAGCGACGGCACCGGCGGCATGAAGAAGGTGATCGGCACGAGCAGCGCCGTCGCCATCGTCGCCGTGAGGCCGGGTACCGCCCCGACAAACAGCCCGAATGCGGCCGACAGCAGAATGACCATCAGCACATAGGGATCGAAGATGAGTGCGGCGGCCTGCAGGATCGGTTCCATGGCGGGCACTCACCACGGAAACGTTTGCAACAAGCCGCGAGGCAGGGGCACGCGCAGCAGGTGGCCGAAGAGCGTTTGGATTGCCAGCACCGAGGCGGCCGCGATGACGGCCGATGACATCCATCTGGCGAAACCGCGCAACCAGGCGAGCAGGACGAAGAGGCACAGAAAACCCGTGACGAGGAAACCGAGCCGGTCCGAAACGAGAATGTAAAAAACCAAGACGGCGACGACGAGGGCAAAATTCGAAATGGCGCGCGGATCACGCATCCAATCGAGCGGCGCGGCCCATGCGCCACCTTCACGATGGTCGCGCAGCCCTTTCACGGTCAGCAGCGCCCCCGCGAAGGCCATGCCGGCGCCGATGATGCGGGGAAACAGATCGGGGCCGTAGGCCTGGCCGGGCATCGGCGGAAAGTCCCGCGTCACGTAAAACAACAGGCCGCCGAACAGAATGAAGAAGATGCCAATGACGGCGTCGTTGAACTTCAAGCGCGTCCCCAAACCGTCGAGCGAAAAGCACTCCTTCCTTCACACCGGAGGGAGCGCGTCAGCCGAAGACCCCTTATCGATGCGTTGGCCGGGCAGCCCTACTTCTTGGTCAACCCGGCTTTCTTCATGACCTCGCCGAGATCGGTATCCGCTTTTTCCATGAAGGATCTCGCATCATCTGCGGCACGCCAGACCATTCCGAAGCCGCGGTTTTCCATGAAGTCCTTGTACTCTTTGCTCTTGTAGGCGCGCTCAAGTGCCGGCACGAGCTTGTCGGAGACCTCCTTCGGCAAGCCCTTGGGCCCGGCGATCACGCGCCACGCGCCGACCGTCCATGCAGAGCCGGTGGACTCTTTGAGAGTCGGCGTATCCGGAAAAATGTTGAGCCGCTTTTCGTCCATGTTTGCGAGTGCGCGCACGCGTTTTGCCTCGATCAGCGCTCGGCCCTCCGCCAGCGACGCCGTCACGAGATCGACGCCGCCGGCCACCATGTCGTTTAACCCGGGCGCAGCACCCTGGCTCGGTATCCACGACACTTTCGAAGGATCGACGCCTTCGGACAGCAACCAGCCAGCGAGTCCCAGATGCCAGATGCCACCCTGACCGGTACCGGACGCCTTCAGCGTCCCCGCCGGCTTTTCCTTGATGACGGCGAGCAATTCCTTCGCGGACTTGTACGGAGAATCGACGCCCACCATGACTCCGCCCGGATCGATATTGACCTGACCGATCGGCGTGTAGTCCTTGAAGGAAAGCTCGGTCAGCCCGACGTGTCGCATCATCGCGATCTCGACCGTAATGAGCCCGATCGTGTAGCCGTCAGCCGGCGCCTGTGCGATCGCGGAGTGACCGACGACGCCGCTGCCGCCGGTGCGGTTCACGACGTTGACGGGCTGCTGAAGGTCCTTCTCGAGAAGTGCGGCGAGGATGCGGGCAACCGCGTCTGTGCCGCCGCCCGCGCCCCAAGGCACGATGAGCGTAATCGGGCGATCCGGATATGCGGCTTGTGCCGGCAGGCCAAGCAACGACGCACTCATCAATGCCGCAGCAGCGAGCGACGTCATCAGTCTCTTGAGCATGCGAATCCTCCCCAGATTTGTCGTTACTTGTCGTATGATATCGACGATCTTGCCACGCTCATTCGGCAAGGCAATGGCACCCGTAGGTCAAACTGGAACCGGCGGCGCCGCCGACCTTCCGCCTATCCGTGCAAATCCGGCTCGCGTGCCGTCTCCGCGACCTGCTTCGGCGTGGTGAGAGCCCACCCTGCGTCGTTCGGCAATCGCAGGAAGCACAGCACCGAACACATCGAAACGAAGCCCACGAACAGGAACGCGGGCCCGAAGTCGGCGGCGACCAATGTCAGGTCGCCGCGGGCGTAGCGAGTCGCGTCGAGCGCGAGCGCGGCCACCGCGACCCCGGTGGAAAGGGCAAGCTGCTGGGCGACACTCGTGATGCTTGTGGCCTGGCTCATTTGCTTCTGATCGAGGTCGGCGAAGGCGAGCGAGTTCGCACTCGTGAACTGCAGCGAGCGGAAAAAGCCACCGACCAGGAGCACGCCGGCAACGACTGCGTAAGGTGTCGTCGCCGTAAAGAAGGCGGGAGCTGCGATGAGCAGCCCGGCGACCAGGCCGTTGGCGATGACTACGCGGCGAAATCCGAAACGTCGCAGAACGTACGGCGCAGTCGCACGCATTGTCATCGCCCCGACCGCGCCCCAGAAGGTGAGAACGCCGGATTCAAAGGGAGTCATGCCGAAACCGAGCTGGAACAGCAGCGGAAGCAGGAACGCCATCGCACCGATGCCCACGCGAAATAACGAGCCGCCGATGACGCTCGCGCGGAACGTCGGCAGGCGAAATACCTTGAGATTGAGCAGCGGCGTTTTGATCCGCCGTGCATGCAGGACGAACGCGTAGGTAAAGACAGCGCCGACGATCATGAGCGTCGTCGCGACGAGCGGCGGTAAAAGCCCTTGGCCGAACGTCGCGAGGCCGAATGCGAGGCCGGAAAGGCCGATGCCCGAGAGCACGAAGCCGAGCCTGTCGAGTGGCGGCATTTTCGGTTCGCGAATGTTCTCGATGAAGATCGTCGCGAGCACGAGCCCCAGGATGCCGATCGGGATGTTGATCCAGAAGATCCAACGCCAGTGGAAATACGTCGTGATGAATCCGCCCAGCGGCGGTCCGAGCATCGGGCCGAGCAGGGCAGGCACGATCAGCCAGGTGAGCGCCTGCACGAGTTCATGCTTCGGAACCGTACGCAGAAGGACCAGGCGGCCGACCGGCACCATCATGGCTCCGCCGAGTCCCTGGACGATCCTGTAGAACACGAGGTCGGGCAGTCCCTGGGCGAACCCGCAGGCCGCCGAGCCGAGCGTGAATACGACGATCGCCACGCGGAAGATCGTGCGCGCGCCAAACCGGTCTGCCATCCAGCCGGAGATCGGGATGAATACCGCGAGTGAGAGTAGGTAAGAGGTGAGCGCGAGCTTGAGCGAAATCGGGTCGACCCCGAGATCCACAGCGATCGCCGGGAGTGCGGTGGTGATCACCGTCGCGTCCAAGTTCTCCATGAACAAGGCGCAGGCGACGATGAGGGGGACGATGATGCGGTCAGGCATGGCGGGCGAGTTGATCGCTGAGGAACTGCATTAGCGCCCTAAATGGATCACGTCATCTCGACTTGCAGCCGCGACATGCGCTGACCGCATGGGCGCAAACTGGACGCACTTCGGGATAAACGGTAACGCAGGCACGCGCGCCAACCTCGCGCTAGGAACCTTCCCGATGGCGACCCCACGCGAGTACCACGCGGTGCTGGTCCTGACGGCCTGTCAGGCGCTCTTCCACACCAACGGTGTCGTGATCATCACAGCGGGCGGCCTCGCCGGGCACTTGCTCGCAGCCGACAAGTCGCTCGCGACGCTGCCGATCTCCGCATGGATGATCGGCACCATGCTGACGACGATTCCGGCATCCTTGTTCATGGGCAGGTTCGGGCGGCGCGCGGGTTTCGCCCTTGGGACAATCTTCGGGGCGCTTAGCGGTGCGCTCGCGGTCGTGAGCCTCGTCAACGGATGGTTCTGGCTGTTCTGCTTCGCGCACGTGTTCAACGGCGCCTATCAGGGTTTCGCCCAGTTCTATCGGTTCGCCGCGGCCGACGCGGCAAGTCCGGCATTCCGCAGCCGCGCGATCTCTTACGTGCTGCTCGGCGCCGTAGTCGCGGCGATAATCGGCCCTCACCTCGTGGCCTACACGAAGGACTTCGCGGCGAGCGGCGCTTTCGTCGCGTCATACGCAACTCTCGTCGTCCTCAGTTTCGCGGCGACGGCGCTGGTTGCGTTTATCAACGTGCCGAAGCCGGTGGAGCAAAAGGGCGACCTCCCGGCTCGTCCGCTCTCCGTTATCGTGTTCCAGCCGAAATTCCTGGTGGCCGTGCTTACGGCGGCCGTCGGTGGCAGCGTGATGAACCTTGCGATGACCGCGACGCCGCTCGCGATGCAGGCGCATCACCACGGAATTGGCGAGACTGCCTTCGTCATTCAATGGCACGTGCTCGGCATGTTCCTGCCGTCGTTCTTCACCGGCAGCCTGATTGCGCGCTTCGGCGCTTCACGGATCATGCTCGCCGGCGTCGCGCTCTTGCTCGGCCACGTGGCGATTGCGCTCTCCGGCGTTGAATTCCTGCATTTCGCGTCGGCGCTGATTCTGCTCGGCGTGGGGTGGAATTTCACGTATCTCGGCGGCACCAACCTGCTCACCGAGACCTATCGCCCGTCGGAAAAATCCTGGGCGCAGGGGATCAACGACTTCACGATCTTCGCGATGGTCGTGGTCGCCTCGTTCGCCTCGGGCGCGCTCTTACACTTGTTTGGCTGGGTCGGCGTGAATCTCCTCGCGCTGCCGTTGCTGTTGGCTGTCGGCGCCATGCTGTTCGTCTTCCTGATGCGCCACCGCGTTGAACCGGCTCCCGTCGCCGGGTCCTGAGTCCGTCCTTGCATTCGTCGGCAGCACGCCCATATGCCAGCGCGGAGGAAAAGCACATGATCTACTTGCTCGCGATCTTTCTTCCCCCGCTGGGCCTCCTCCTGAACGGGCAGCCGTTCTCTGCGATCCTGAATGCGGTGCTGATCGTGCCCTGCATTCTGCTCGGTCTCGCGTTTCCGATCCTGTTCATCGTGCCTTCGGCCCACGCAGTGCTAGCCATTTCGATGAAGCGCGAGGACCGCAGGCACCGGGAGGTAGTCGAGGCGATCGAGAAGCACGGCGTTCCGCCGAAATTCCCGAATTAACCACGGATGGGCCTTTGCATGCCCAAAGGCCCATGCTAACCACCCTCGCCAACCCGCCGAGGCGGCGATTCCGTAGCCTCGCGCACAAGCTCCGGCCACAGTCCGGATAGGAGTTGGCGATGTCCCGTCTCACCGACGGCCTCGCGCAGGAAGCGCTCACCTTCGACGACGTGTTGCTGAAACCTGGGCTGTCGGATGTCCTTCCGTCCGACGTCGATTTGCGCACGCGGCTAACACGCTCCGTGTCGCTCAACCTGCCAATCATCTCTGCCGCCATGGATACGGTGACGGAGGCCCGCCTCGCCATCGCCATGGCGCAGGCCGGCGGCATCGGGGTGATCCATCGCAACCTGGAGCCCGAGGCTCAGGCCGAGCACGTGCGGCGGGTGAAGAAATTCGAGTCCGGCATGGTGGTGAACCCGGTCACGATTCATCCCGATGCGACGCTCGCAGATGCGCTCGCACTCATGGACCACCATTCGATCTCGGGCATCCCGGTGGTCGAGCGCAACGCGAACGGCGGCCCCGGTAAGCTCGTCGGTATACTCACCCACCGCGACGTGCGATTTGCCACCAACCCGAACCAGGCGATCTCGGAGTTGATGACCAAGGACAAGCTCATCACGGTGGGCGAGGGTGTCCGCGAGGAAGAGGCGAAGAAGCTCCTGCACAAGCACCGGATCGAAAAGCTTCTCGTCGTCGACAAGGGATATCGCTGCGTCGGCCTTGTGACGGTCAAGGACATCGAGAAGGCGGTGAAGAATCCGAACGCATGCAAGGACGAGCACGGCCGCCTGCGCGTCGCCGCCGCAACGACCGTCGGCGACGCCGGCTTCGAGCGCAGCGAACGTCTCGTCGACGCGGGAGTTGACGTCGTCGTCGTCGACACCGCGCACGGCCATTCCAAGCGCGTGCTCGAAGCAGTCACCCGCATCAAGCGCCTTTCCAATGCGGTGCAAGTGGTTGCGGGGAACATCGCGACGTCGGAAGGCGCCAAGGCGCTGATCGATTCCGGCGCCGACGCGATCAAGGTCGGCATCGGTCCCGGCTCGATCTGCACGACGCGCATCGTGGCGGGTGTCGGGGTCCCGCAGCTGACCGCCGTGCTCGATGCGGTCGACGAGGCAAAGAAGTCCGACACACCGGTGATCGCCGACGGCGGCGTAAAGTTCTCCGGCGATCTCGCGAAGGCGCTCGCCGCCGGCGCTGAGTGCGCGATGGTCGGCAACCTGTTCGCCGGCACGGAAGAGAGCCCCGGCGAGGTCTATCTCTATCAAGGACGCTCGTACAAAAGTTATCGCGGCATGGGCTCGGTCTCGGCAATGGCGCGCGGCTCGGCGGACCGTTACTTCCAGCAGGACATCAAGGACTCGCTGAAGCTCGTTCCCGAAGGGATCGAAGGTCAGGTTCCCTTCAAAGGCCCACTCGGCAACGTCCTGCACCAACTCGCCGGCGGTCTGCGCGCGGCGATGGGTTACGTCGGAGCGCGGAATTTGAAGGAATTGCGCGAGAAGGCGCAATTCGTCCGCATTTCCGGCGCGGGCCATCGCGAGAGCCATGTGCACGACGTCACCATCACGCGCGAGAGCCCGAATTACCCGACGCGTGCTTGAGATTCCCGACACCGCTCGGAATCATCATGGATGACCCGCTCCGGGTTCGACCGGATGGCGGACGCTGCTTCTAGAACGCAAGGTGGCTCCATTCGCGCGTCGTCTCAGGCGATGCATGTCGAAGCAGGAGATCCAGCACCATGGCTACAGACCTTGTCGCTTCCATCTCGCGCTTTATCACCCCGGACACGATCGCCAAGATCGCGAGCGGCCTCGGCATCAATCGGCAGGCGGTGGAACAGGCTGTCGGAGCGGGCATCCCAACAATTCTTTCGGGCCTCGTCGGGCTGACATCCAGGCCGGAAGGCGCACAGCGCCTCGCGAGTGTCCTCTTGCAACAGCCCCCCGGTGTGCTCGACGAGGTGAAGCACGCGATCGGCGGACCGGAGCAGTTGCCGATGGCCGATCACGGCTCGACCATTCTCTCCGCGTTGCTCGGCGGCGGAACGATGAAGTCGGTTGCCGCCGCCATCACCGACTACGCAGGCATCAAGGAAGGTGCAGGCAAATCGATCCTCGGACTGCTCGGCCCCATGGTACTCGGCGTGCTGGGCCAGCAGCAGCGTGTGTCGAGCCTCGATGCCGGCGGAATTGCGAATCTTCTGGCGAGCCAAAAGGACTCGATCGCGAAAGCTTTGCCGCGCGGGTTTGCAGAGCAACTGACCGGAACGCGCATCCTCGATTCGATCGGTGAAACCAGGACGGGTGAGACGGCTGCTGCCACCCGCGCAGCCGCGAGGGTCCGCGTGCCGGTGGATGAGGATGATCGCGTGAGCCCGATCCGTCCAGCCGAACCGAGTGCCGGGACGGCACCCTGGGCAATGGCCGCGCTCGCAATCGCGGCCGTGGCCGGCCTCTTCTGGCTGCTCAGCGGGCCGGAATCGGAGCAAGTCGCGGATCAAACCGCCACCCGCGCGCCGGTCGAAGGGCGCGCAGTATCGGTACCGGCCACTTCCGTGGCCGAGGTGACACAGCTTGCCTCGACCTCCGTCGACGGCTTGCGGACCACGCTCGCGAGCATCACCGACGCAAGCTCGGCGAGCGACGCGCTGCCGAAGCTTCGTGCGACGGCGGCCGATCTCGACAAGCTGAGCAGCATGGCGGAGAAGCTTCCGGCCGAGGGCAAGCAGCGGATCGCAGCGGTCGTCGCGAAGGCGATGCCGACGATCAACGAGCTCTGCGACAAGGTGCTCGCCGATCCGGCGGCTGCGAACGTCGCGCGTCCGATCGTCGAATCCGTGCGCGCGAAGCTCAGCTCGCTCACGAGCGCCTGATCGCACCTCCGGCCCGCCGGAAGACGGCGGGCCGGCTCTCACTGGCAGTCACGGGCATCCCGCGCTAGGAAGCGGCGGCTCGATCTCGCTTGAGCCGCTTGGGGGAGGATGCCGAATGTCGATTCCCATGGTGCTTGCGCCGGTCTTTGTCCTGATCGCACTCGCTTTCGCGTTGAATTTCTGGATGGCTCGTTTGCGCGTCACCGCCGTTTCCGGCGGCTCCGTCCACACGCGCGACATCGCCCTGCGGCAGCCGAACTGGCCGGCGCGCGCGACCCAGATCGGCAACGCCTATCACAATCAGCTCGAGCATCCGGTGCTGTTCTATGTGCTCGTCGCGTTCGCCTTGATCACGCGCCAGGCCGATTTTCTTTTCGTCGTGATGTCGTGGTTGTTCGTGGTGTTCCGTCTTCTCCACGCCTACGTCTTCGTCACGTCGAACCGCGTCAGCCGGCGCTTTCAGGTCTTCGCGGTGGCGGCGGTTATCCTTTTTCTGATGTGGGCAATTTTTGCGGTTCGGATTCTGACGGCGATCTAGGCCTTCGTGCATTGACCATTCGCGATCCCGAACGCCACCTTGTACGGATGGGTAAACTGTCCGTGCTCACGGTCATGGCGACGGAGCACGAGTATGGGCCGCATCTGGGAGAGCGACTTTCGCCGCTGATCACCGGAGTGGGACCGGTGGAAGCGGCTGTTTCGACCGCCGCGGCACTCGCTGCGCTCGCGCAACAGAACAATTTGCCGGATCTTGTCCTCACGCTCGGTTCCGCGGGTTCGCGCATGCTGGCGCATGCCGAGGTCTATCAGGTGGCGAGCGTCAGCTATCGCGACATGGATTGCTCGCCGCTCGGGTTCGAGCGCGGGCTGACGCCGTTCCTTGACGAGCCGCCGGTGATCGAAATCCCGCACCGCATTCCTGGCATTCCGGCGGCAACGCTTTCGAGCGGGGCGAATATCGTGTCCGGCGCTGCCTATGACTCCATTGCGGCAGACATGGTCGACATGGAGAGCTATTCGGTTCTGCGTGCCGCGCACTCATTTCGGCGCCCGATGGTAGGCTTGCGCGGAATCAGCGATGGCCGCGGCGAGCTGACTGGACTGCACGACTGGACGGAATATTTGGATCTTGTCGACGAGAAGCTTGCCCATGCGTTTGACACGCTCAGGAACTGTGCTGTGAGCGGCGCCTTCATCCTGGCAGCCGCGGCGCGATCATGACTCCATCGGCACGTCTTTCCGCGGCCATCGAAGTCCTCGACGAGTTGGAAGCCCGCTCGCGGCCCATTGGCGACGTATTGCGCGAGTGGGGACAAACCCACCGCTACGCGGGCTCCGGCGACCGCGCCGCGATTGCCGGGCTCGTCTACGACGCCTTGCGCCGGCGCGCATCCGCCGCCTGGGTAATGGCGGACGACAGCCCGCGCGGGCTGATGCTCGGAACCATGCGGCTTGCGCGCGGCCTCGACGCGGATGCGATCGCAAAGCTTGCCGATGGCTCGCGTTACGCGCCGGAACGGCTGACCGAAGACGAGCACCTTCGTCTCGCGAACGCAGACCTTACAGCCGCGGCCGCGCACGTGCGCGGCGACTATCCCGAATGGCTCGACCCGCACCTTGCCCAGACGTTCGGTGACGAGCGCGCGGAGGAAGGCGCGGCACTTTCCGCGCGCGCGCCGTTGGACCTTCGTGTGAACCTGCTGAAGACGAATCCCGAGAAGGCGCTTGCGGCGCTCGAGCATTTCCGCGTCGCACCGGCGCGGTGGTCCCCGGTCGGCCTCCGCATCCCGCTCGAAGCCGACGGCAAGCAGCCGCCAGTGACCTCGGAGCCGTTATTCAAGAAAGGGGGCTACGAGGTCCAGGACGAAGGATCGCAGCTTGCCGCACTTCTTTCCGGCGCAAAGGCCGGCAAGCAGGTCCTCGATCTTTGTGCCGGCTCCGGCGGCAAGACGCTGGCACTTGCCGCCGCCATGGAGAATCGCGGCCAGATTTTCGCCTACGACGACGACCCGCGGCGCCTTGCGCCGATTTACGACCGGATCAAGCGTTCCGGCGCGCGCAACATTCAGGTGCGCAGCCCGCGCGGGGAAAAGGATGTGCTCGAGGATCTCGTCGGGCACATCGACCTCGTGCTTGTCGACGCGCCCTGCACGGGCACCGGCGTCTGGCGGCGCCACCCCGATGCGAAATGGCGCATGCGGCCGGGAGCACTCGAGATCCGCGTCAGGGAGCAGGTGGCGCTGCTCGACCAGGCAACGCGATTCCTGAAGCCGGGCGGCTCGATCGCCTATGTGACCTGCTCGGTTCTGGATGCGGAAAACGGCGCGCAGGTGCGCGCATTTCTCGATCGTTCGCCGGGCTTCGTGCCCGTGCCGCCGGCGGAGTTCTGCAAGGCGATCGGCGACCGTGGAGCGATCCTGCGTACGGCAGCGCTTGA
Organism: uncultured Alphaproteobacteria bacterium; assembly: GCA_963711595.1. Taxonomy (GTDB): domain Bacteria; phylum Pseudomonadota; class Alphaproteobacteria; order Rhizobiales; family Xanthobacteraceae; genus JAUSIF01. The sequence continues at coordinate 176,792 of CAVQER010000001.1, read as the reverse complement.
AAGCGGCGAGGGTCTGCTCCTTACCCCGCGCCGGACGGAAACCGACGGCTTTTTCGTTTCAGTCCTGAAGTCGCCCTCATCCTGAGTAGCTACCGCCAGGGCGTCGAACATGTGCGTGCGGCTCTTCCGCCATTGCTGAGTGCGCCGCGATCCGCTACCTGCTTGGCATGACGGCCCCGCACGACAAGATTCTGATCGTCGATTTCGGCTCCCAGGTCACCCAGCTCATCGCCCGGCGCGTACGCGAGGAGGGGGTCTACTCCGAAATCGTGCCTTACCAGCACGCGGAAAAAGCCTTCCTCGAGATGCGCCCGCGCGGCGTGATCCTCTCCGGCGGGCCGGCGTCGGTTCTCGACAAGAACGCTCCACTCGCGCCGCAATCGATATACGAGGCGGGCGTGCCCTTGCTCGGCATCTGCTACGGCGAGCAGGCCATGGCGCAGCAGCTAGGCGGCAAGGTCGAGGGCGGCCATCACCGCGAGTTCGGCCGCGCCGAGATCGAGGTGACGAAACCGTCGCCACTCTATGAAGGCGTGTGGGAGCCGGGACAGCGTTACCCGGTGTGGATGAGCCACGGCGATCGCGTCACGCAGCTGCCGAAAGGCTTCGAGGTTCTCGGCACGTCCGAAAATGCGCCGATTGCGATCATCGGCGACGAGAAACGAAAATTCTACGCCGTCCAGTTCCATCTCGAGGTCGTTCACACGCCAACCGGCGCGGCGGTGCTGCGCAACTTCGTTCGCAAGATCGTGGGCGCCCGCGGCGACTGGACCATGCGCGCCTTCCGCGACGAGTCGATTGAGAAGATCCGCAAGCAGGTCGGCAAGGGCCGCGTGCTGTGTGGTCTGTCGGGTGGAGTCGACTCGGCCGTCGCCGCCGTGCTCCTGCATGAGGCGATCGGCGATCAACTCACCTGCGTGTTCGTCGACCACGGGCTGTTGCGCCTCGCTGAAGCCGAGAAGGTCCTCGCGCTGTTTCGCGGCCACTACAACATCCCGCTCGTGCACGTGGACGCGTCCGAAACCTTCCTGCGCGCGCTCGCGGGCAAGACCGACCCCGAGGAAAAGCGCAAGATCATCGGCAAGCTCTTCATCGATGTATTCGAGGATGAGGCAAAGAAGATCGGCAAGGTCGAGTTTCTTGCGCAAGGCACGCTCTACCCGGACGTGATCGAGAGCGTCTCGTTCACCGGCGGGCCGTCGGTGACGATCAAATCCCACCACAACGTCGGCGGACTGCCCGAGCGCATGAATTTGAAGCTCGTCGAGCCGCTGCGCGAGCTGTTCAAGGACGAGGTGCGGGCGCTCGGCCGCGAGCTTGGCTTGCCTGAAGTTTTCGTCGGCCGGCATCCGTTTCCCGGTCCCGGTCTTGCGATCCGCTGCCCGGGCGAGATCACCCGCGACAAGCTCGATATTCTTCGCTTCGCTGACGAGATTTATCTCGAAGAGATCCGCCGCGCGGGCTTGTACGACGAGATCTGGCAGGCGTTCGCTGTGATCCTGCCGGTAAAGACCGTCGGTGTCATGGGCGACGGCCGCACCTACGAGCATGTCGTCGGTCTGCGCGCGGTCACGTCTACGGACGGCATGACCGCCGACTTCTACCCCTTCGACATGAACTTCCTTGGTCGTGTCGCTACCCGCATCATCAACGAAGTGCGCGGCGTCAATCGCGTGGTCTACGATGTGACGTCGAAACCGCCCGGAACGATTGAGTGGGAGTAAGACGGTGGCTTCGACCGGAATTCGATCGCTGGAGAAAATCGGGGATCGCGAGATCGCGGGTTTGAGCGACGTCCTGATCGACTGCGTGGAAGGCGGCGCTTCGGTCAGCTTCATGCTCCCGATGACCCGCGAGAAGGCCGACGCATTCTGGCGGAGCGCTGCCGAAAGTGTCGCGCGTGGCGAGCGCATCGTGCTTGCGGCCGAAGACGCGAATGGAATCGTCGGCACGGTTCAGGTAATTCTGGCGCAGCCCGAGAACCAGCCACATCGCGGAGACGTCGCGAAGATGCTGGTGCACCGGCGCGCACGCCGGCAGGGCGTCGGCGCGGCATTGCTGGCTGCTGCCGAGCGCGGTGCGCGGGAGGCCGGCAAGACTCTGCTCGTGCTCGATACGGCGAGCGGCGATGCGGAGCGGGTGTATCAACGCGAGGGCTGGCAGCTTTGCGGGACGATTCCGGACTACGCCTTGTGGCCTGGCGGCGGCCTCTGCGCGACGACGATCTACTACAAGGCGCTGCGCAGCTGATCGCAAACTTGCTGTCATGGCCGGGCTTGTCCCGGCCATCCACGCCTTGAGCCTTCTTATCGCGGGCAGGCGTGGATGCCCGCGACAAGCGCGGCATGACGAAGAAGCCCGCGGAAGAAACGGATAGCCATGCCTAACGCAGAAATAATGTGCCGCCCCTTGATCCCGCGCCGCGAATAGGCCAAATCCCTCCCATCATGAACAAGCCGATCCGCGTTGCCGCCACGGCCACAGACTTGGATTCGCCGTTCGCGGCCGAGGTCGCGCGGCGGCGCACGTTCGCGATCATCTCGCATCCCGACGCGGGCAAGACCACGCTCACCGAAAAGCTCCTGCTGTTCGGCGGTGCAATCAATCTCGCGGGCCAGGTCAAGGCGAAAAAGAACCGCCGCAATACGCGCTCCGACTGGATGGAGATCGAGCGCGAGCGCGGTATCTCGGTCGCGACGTCGGTCATGACGTTTGAATACGACGATCGCGTGTTCAACCTGCTCGATACGCCCGGCCACGAGGACTTCTCCGAGGACACCTACCGGACGCTCACCGCGGTTGATTCCGCCGTGATGGTGATCGATGCCGCGAAGGGCATCGAGGCGCGTACCCTGAAGCTCTTCGAGGTTTGCCGGCTGCGCGACATTCCGATCGTGACCTTCATCAACAAGATGGATCGCGAGAGCCGCGACCCTTTCGAGCTGCTCGACGAGATCGAGAAGACGCTCGCCCTCGATACGGCGCCGATCACCTGGCCGATCGGCCGCGGTCGCGACTTCGTCGGCACGTTCGACGTTGCGTCGGGCTCCGTTCGCCTCATGGAAGAGGACGGCCGCACGGGGCCGCTGCAAAAGCTCGACTCCGCGGCACTTGCCGCTCTCAATCCGAACCTGAAGGCCGCGGCACTCGCGGAAGAATTCGCGCTCGCCAAGGGCGCCTGCAAGCGTTTCGACGGAAAATCATTCCTCGAAGGTCATCTCACGCCGGTCTTCTTCGGCAGTGCCCTCAAGAATTTCGGCGTTGCCGACCTGCTCGATGCGATTGGCGCATTCGCGCCGCCGCCACGCGCGCAAGCTGCCGACGTGCGTCTTGTCGCGGCCGACGAGCCCCGCATGACGGCCTTCGTGTTCAAGATCCAGGCGAACATGGATCCGAACCACCGCGATCGCATCGCGTTTGCCCGCCTGTGCTCGGGCAAGCTCGCGCGCGGCATGAAGGCGAAGCAGGTGCGGACCGGGAAATCGATCAGCCTGCACACCCCGCAGTTCTTCTTCGCCCAGGACCGCGCGCTTGCCGATGAGGCATATGCCGGCGACGTGGTCGGCATTCCCAATCATGGCACGCTTCGCATCGGCGACACGCTCACCGAAGGCGAGGAGCTGAATTTCATGGGCGTGCCGTCGTTCGCGCCTGAGATCATCCGTCGCGTGAAGCTCGCCGACGCGATGAAGGCGAAGAAGTTGAAGCAGGCGCTGCAGCAGATGGCGGAGGAGGGGGTCGTCCAGGTATTCCGCCCGCTCGACGGCTCGCCGGCGCTCGTCGGCGTCGTAGGTGCCCTGCAAATCGACGTGTTGAAGGTCCGGCTCGACGCCGAGTACGGGCTGGAAGTGGGCTTCGAAAACAGCGAATTCCAGCTTGCGCGCTGGATATCGTCCGGGGAACGCCGGAAGCTCGAGGAATTCGTCGAATCCAAGCGCTCCTCGATTGCCGAAGACCTCGACGGCGATCCCGTCTTCCTCGCGCGCAACCAGTTCGATCTCGAGTATACGGCCGAACGCGCGGCCGGAATTGGCTTCGTCGACATTAAGGATACGAAGCGAGCCGCTGACGCAAACGCCGCCGCGTGATACTGCTCATGCGCCTTTGGGCAGCTCCGTGAACCGCCCGCGCATCTCATCGCATGACCGAAGCCTCGCCACGCCGCATTACCGCGCCAGACATTCGCGCCCGCAAGCGCGGAGACCCCATTGTCGCGCTGACGTCGTATCACGCGCACACGGCTAGCCTGCTCGACCAGTACGTCGACGTCATTCTCGTCGGAGACTCGCTCGGCATGGTGATGCACGGCCTCGAGACGACCGTGCCCGTGACGCTCGATATGATGATCCTGCAGGGGCGAGCGGTGATGCGCGGCTCGAAGCGCGCGCTCGTCGTCGTCGATATGCCGTTCGGTTCCTATGAGGAAAGCCGCGAGCAGGCGTTTCGCAATTGCGCCCGGGTGCTCAAGGAGACCCACTGCGGCGCGATCAAGCTCGAGGGCGGCGTGCGCATGGCCGAACTCGATCCGCTTTCTCGTCGAGCGCGGCGTGCCCGTGATGGCGCACATCGGGATGACGCCGCAGTCGATCAACACGCTCGGCTCCTTCAAGACGCAGGGTCGCGATGAAGCGGAGTGGGGCAAGTTTCTCGACGACGCCAAGGCGGTTGCCGACGCGGGCGCATTCGCCCTGGTGATCGAGGCCGTGGCCGAGCCGCTCGCCCGCCGCATCACCGAGACGATCGCGATCCCGACGATCGGCATTGGCGCGAGCCCTGCGTGCGACGGCCAAATCCTCGTGCTCGAGGACATGCTCGGATTGTCGCAGCGAGTGCCGAAGTTCGTGAAGCGCTACGGGGAGCTTGCCGGCCACATCGAGGCCGCAGTGAAGAGTTACGCGGAAGACGTGCGCGCCCGGAAATTTCCCGGCCCGGAAAACGTCTATCCGGCCAAGGGCAAAGCCTGAAATCGCGAAGGATTAACGGGGTTTGCCACGATCCATCCACATCTCTAGTGTACCGGCCGCAATGGAACCGCCGCGTACGCGCCGGTAAGGAATTTCATGTCCGACATCATCCGCGAAGTTGACGAGGAACTTCGCCGCGAACGCATGATGAAGCTCTGGGAGCGCTACGGCATTTACGTCGTAGCGGTCGCGGTACTTGTCGTCGTCGCTGTCGGCGGCTGGCGCGTCTGGGATTGGTACAGCGCACGGGAGGCCGGGAAGTCCAGCGCCCAATTCGAATCCGCGATCGCGCTCGGTAACGAAGGAAAACGTTCCGAAGCCGAGGCTGCGTTCAACGCGCTCGCCAAGGACGGCACCTCCGGGTACAGACTGCTCGCGCGCTTCCGCGCCGCGGCCGAGACCGCGAAGGCCGATCGGCAAGCCGGCGTTGCGGCCTATGACGCACTCGCCGCGGATACCTCGTTCGAGAGCGTGTATCGCGATTTTGCCCGCGTGCAGTCTGCCCTGCTGCTCGTCGACAGCGTTTCGGTTGCCGAGATTACGTCGCGCATGGAGCCGTTGCTCGCGCCTTCATCCGCGTTCCGCAACTCGGCGCGCGAGCTCATCGGTCTCTCGAACTATCGCGCGGGCGAGCGTGCCGCCGCGGCGAAGCGGTTCGCGGAGATCGTCGCCGATCCGGACGCGCCGCCGTCGATGCGCAATCGCGCGCAAGTGATGGGCGCGCTCCTCGCGGGTGAGATGGGCACCGCCGCGCCGGCGACGGCTACGCAATAGGGCAATCATGTCGCGCCGCTCTCGGTTGGTTGCTTCCGCCTTGTTGGCCCTGTCGATCGGATTTCCGATCGCCGGCTGCGAGACGCTGGAAAAGTTGAATCCGTTCGACCAAAAGCAACCGCCGCTTCCCGGTGCACGCAAGCCGCTCTTTCCCGAGGGAGTGCCGGGCGTCGAGTTCGGTGCGCCGCCGCCGCAGCCCTCGAACTCGAATATTCCGATTCCGGCGAACACGACACCCGCCGAGGCCGAGCAGCGGCTGGCGACTCCCGAGGCGAGGTCGCCCGAGGCTGCAAAGGCTGGTCCGGCGGCCCCGCCGGCGCCGGCCAAATCATCCGCAAAGACGAAGAAGAGCGGCGATCCAAACGATGCCTGGTCCGGAACGCGTAACTGAACCCGATCTTAATTTGACCCTCCGCAATGTTTGCCGATGCAACCGCTCGTCGCCATTGTCGGCCGCCCCAATGTGGGGAAGTCGACCCTCTACAACCGGCTGGTCGGCCGGCGCGACGCGCTCGTCGACGACACGCCCGGAGTTACCCGCGACCGCCGTATAGGGGAGGCGCGCCTCGGCGATCTCACGTTCGGGGTTGTCGACACGGCGGGCTTTGAAGAATCCGAGGCACAAGCCCTCACCGCGCGCATGCGGGTGCAGACCGAAGCCGCGATCCGCGACGCCGACGCTGTCCTCTTCCTGATGGATGTCCGGGCCGGGGTGACGCCCGCGGATCGGGCGTTTGCCGATCTCGTTCGGAAATCCGGGAAGCCCGTGGTGGTCGTCGCCAACAAGGCGGAAGGCAAGGCCGCGTCCGGCGCCTACGAAGCATTTGAGCTCGGTCTCGGCGAGCCCGTCGCGATTTCGGCCGAGCACGCGGAGGGGCTCGCGGACCTCCATATAGCCTTGGCGGAGCTTCTGCCCAAACCGGACGAGCGCGAGGAAGAAAAAAAAGCAGATCGGGCGATCCGCGTCGCGGTCGTCGGCCGGCCGAACGCAGGCAAATCCACCCTGATCAACCGGCTGCTCGGCGAAGAGCGTCTGCTGACCGGCCCCGAGCCGGGAATCACGCGCGACGCGATCTCGGTTGCGTTCCGCCGCGGCGACCGGCGCTTCGAGCTTTACGACACGGCGGGCCTTCGGCGCCGCTCGAAGATCGATAACAAGCTCGAGAAGCTTTCCGTCGCCGACGCGCTCAACGCGATCCGCTTTGCCGAAGTGGTCGTGGTCCTGCTCGATGCCACGAGGTCGTTCGAAGAGCAGGATCTCCGGATCGCCGATCTGGTCGTCACCGAAGGCCGCGCGCTCGTCCTCGGGATGAACAAGATCGATCTCGTCGAACGCAACGAGATCACGCCGAAGAAGCTGCGCGAGGAAGCCGATCACTGGCTGCCGCAGGCGAAAGGAATGCCGATCGTCGCGGTCGCGGGGTTGAGCGGTCAGGGCCTCGACAAGTTGTTGGATGCGATCGAGGAAACCTACGAGACCTGGAACCGGCGCGTGCCGACGGCGGCGCTCAACCGCTTTCTCGAGTCCGCAATCGAGCAGAATCCGCCGCCTGCCATCTCCGGCGGCCGCATCAAGCTGCGCTACATGACGCAGCCGAAAGCGCGGCCCCCGAGCTTCGTGCTTTTCGGCACGCGCACGCGCGCGCTTCCCGAATCCTATGTGCGTTTTCTTGTGAACGGCCTGCGCGAGGCGTTCGACTTGCCCGGCGTGCCGATCCGCGTCGCATTTCGCGAAGCGAAGAACCCGTATTCGAAACGCAAGTGACCCTTTGTCATTCCGGGGCGCCGCGAAGCGGCGAGCCCGGAATCCAGCCCCGAACTCTGAGATCGTTTCTGGATTCCGGGCCCGGCCCGCCGATCTCGGGTGCACCCGAGATCGGCATTCTTAAGTGCCCAAGTCGGCAACGGCCGACTTGGGTGGGCCGTCCCGGAATGACTGGCGACTACTCCGCCTCGCGGAAGCTCAGCCATTTCTTGACGCGATAGTCGTAGAGCATCGCGCTCTTGTCGCAGCTCGGCAGGCAAAGCTGCAGAATGTGCTCGGCGACCTTGAACGGCGGATCGAGCGTCATCGGATCCTCGCCCGGCATCGCCTGCGCGCGCATCCGCGTGCGCGTCGGTCCCGGATTGAACAGGTTGACCCTCACATTGGTTTTTTCGGTTTCCGCCGCGTAGAGACGCGCGAGCATTTCCAGCCCGGACTTCGACACGGAATACGCGCCCCAATAGGGGATGGCCTTCTGCCCAACACCTGAAGTCACAAACACGGCACGTCCCGCATCCGATTGGCGCAGCAGCGGGTCGAGCGAACGGATCAGCCGCCAGTTCGCAGTGAGATTCACCGCGATCACGTCGTCCCACACCTTCGGGTCGATGTGGCCGAGGGGGGAGAGCGCGCCGAGGATCGCGGCGTTCGCGACAAGGATGTCGAGCTTCTTGTAGCGTTCGTGCAGGCTCGCGCCGAGCCGGTCCAGTGCCGGTCCGTCCTTCAGGTCGGCCGGGACGAGGGTCGCGCTGCCGCCTGCCTTCTCGATCGCATCATCGAGTTCCTCGAGGCCGCCGCTCGTGCGAGCGAGCGCGACAACGTGCGCGCCGGCGCCGGCAAGTGCCATCGCCACGGCCTTGCCGATTCCGCGCGATGCGCCGGTCACGAGAGCGATCTTGCCGGTGAGCGGTGTGGTCATGGCTGGCCATTGACCAAAAACGCAGGTCCGGCGCAACCCAGTCGACAAGAGCCTCTCCCCGCGGGAGCGGGAGAGGGAAGAACGCTGCAAGCGAAGAGGGAAGAACTCAACTCGCCTCGGCGAGGAGCGACAGCTGCTTCGGGCCGATCTCGCCCGTCCGGTCGGTGAGCGTGGTCGGGTACTCGCCGGTGAAGCAGTGGTCCGTGTACTGCGGCCGTTCCGGGTCGCGCCGGTTGTGGCCCATGGCGCGGTACAGGCCGTCGATCGAGAGGAACTGCAGCGAGTCCGCGCCGATGTATTTGCGCATGCCTTCGAGATCGTGCGTCGCGGCGAGCAGCTTCTCGCGCTCCGGCGTATCGATGCCGTAAAAATCCGAATGCGTGATCGGCGGGCTCGCGATCCGCATGTGCACCTCGCGGGCGCCGGCCTCGCGCATCATGCGGACGATCTTCACGGAGGTTGTGCCGCGCACGAGGCTGTCGTCGATCAGCACGATCTTCTTGCCGTCCACGACCGCGCGGTTCGCGGAATGCTTCAGGCGAACGCCGAGCTCGCGGATCTGCTGCGCGGGCTCGATGAAGGTACGGCCGACGTAATGGTTGCGGATGATGCCGAGCTCGTAGGGCACGCCGGTTTCCTGGCCGAAACCGATCGCCGCGGGCACGCCGGAATCCGGCACCGGGACCACGACGTCCGCCTTCACGCGGTGTTCGCGCCCGAGCTCGGCCCCGAGGTGCTTGCGGATCTCGTAGACGCTGCGGCCGCCGATCAGCGAGTCCGGCCGCGCGAAATAGATGTATTCGAAGATGCAGGGCCGCGGCGCCATGACCGGGAACGGCTTGTAGGACTGGATGCCCTCGGCATCGATGACCACGACTTCGCCGTTCTCCACGTCGCGCACGTAGCGCGCGCCGATGATGTCGAGCGCGCAGGTCTCCGACGCAAGAATGTATGCATCGCCGAGCCGCCCGAGCACGAGCGGCCGGATGCCGAGCGGATCGCGCGCGCCGATCAGCTTTTTGTTGGTGAGCGCGACGAACGCATAAGCCCCTTCGAGCGAGCGCAGCCCGTCGATGAAGCGTTCGACGAAGCGCGGCATCTTCGAGCGCGCGACCATGTGCAGCATCACCTCCGTGTCGGAGGTCGACTGCATGATTGCACCGTCGCGCACGAGTTGGCGGCGAATGGTGAGGGCGTTCGTGAGGTTGCCGTTGTGGGCGATCGCGAAGCCGCCGGCATCGAGCTCGGAGAACAGCGGTTGCACGTTGCGCAGGATCGTCTCGCCGGTCGTCGAGTAGCGCACATGCCCGATCGCGACCGGGCCGGGCAGCCGGTCGATCACGCTTCGTTTCGAGAAGGTGTCGCCGACGAGGCCGAGCCGCCGCTCGGAATGAAACCGCTTGCCGTCATAGGCGACCATGCCAGCGGCTTCCTGGCCGCGGTGCTGGAGCGCGTGCAGCCCGAGCGCGGTGATCGCCGCGGCGTCGGGATGGTTGAAGATCCCGAACACGCCGCACTCTTCGCGCGGTCGATCGTCCGCGAGATCGAACGCGACCCCGTGACTGACTTCGTCCAAGGCCATACGGCCCTCCGAAACGTCGTGACTAACGCGGCGCGCCGCGCGCGCCTTCGAGCAACTGTTCGAACCCTTGCCGGTCCGTGCGCTTGTAACCTGCCTCGCCGTCGATGGCGTTTGCGACGCGCGAAGGCGAGCCACGGTCGGTCTTTGGCCCCGGGACGGTCTGCACGGGGCCTTGCGGTGCCGGCTGTACGGGCGAAGGCCGGTCGCTTGCCGGCTCCTCGCCACCGCGCGGCTGCCGCAGCCTCTTCAAGATGGCGGTCTCGGGGTCATCCGGCAAGATCGACAGCAGCCAATCCCCCGTGGCCTGCAGCACCACGCGGGAACGGGCGCCGCTGACCCATTCGGGCTGGCTCTTGGCGGGAACCAGCCAGGCGAAGAACAGGAACGCGACCACCATGATGATGAGGCCGCGTGCGAGCCCGAACAGGAACCCGAGCGAGCGGTCGAGCGCGCCCACGCGGCTGTCGAGCACGAGGTCGGAAATCTTGATCGTGAACAGCGACACGATCAGCAGCGTGAGCAGGAACAGGCCGCCGATCGCGATGCCTTTGGCGAGCAGGTCGTTCGAAACGTAGTCGCGTATGTAGGCTTCCGCGCGCGCGTACCCGTAGAGCGTGACGCCCGCCGCGATCAGCCAGGCCGCGATCGACAGGATCTCGCGCATGAACCCCCGCACCATGGCGAGGATCCCGGAGATCAGCATGACCACCAGAAGCCCAATATCCAAAAGGGTTAGGGGCATGCGGCCCAGTACTCCGTAGGGGGTCCCGACTCGGCGGCCCGGTCGGGCGCGACGCTTATAGCTCCCTCGCCGTATTGCGTCATCCGTCCATTCCGTCACACGCCCGATGCTCAAATGGCGGGCAATCCAAGCTACTTAGCGGCGCCGTGCCGTTAACCGTCGTCCCGGCCTGCCGCCGCGCGCAAGCCGCGGGGTGAACGCGCGGCAATGTCGGCGACCAGCCGATCGAGCGCGGCGACCGGCGAGAGCGCGATGCCGTCGACCGCTTCGCCGCGCGCGCCATCCGGTAGCACGGCGCGGGTAAAGCCGAGCTTGACGGCCTCCTTGAGGCGCGCCGGCGTCTGCGGCACGGCCCGCACGGCGCCGGTGAGGCTGACTTCGCCGAAATAGACCCCGTCCGCGGGGAGTGCCGCGCCCGAAAGCGAGGAAACGAGTGCTGCGGCGATGGCTAGGTCCGCCGCGGGCTCCGCGATGCGGAGGCCCCCCGCGACATTCAAATAAACGTCGTGCCCGGAGAGGCGCACGCCGCAGCGCGCCTCGAGCACGGCGAGGATCATGGAGAGGCGGCTCGAGTCCGCGCCGACCACCGCACGCCGCGGCGTGCCGAGTGCGGTGGGCGCGACCAGCGCCTGCATCTCGACGAGGAGGGGCCGCGTGCCCTCGATGCCGGCAAAAACGGCCGTGCCCGGGCTGCCGAGGTCGCGGTCGGAGAGGAACAGCGCGGAAGGGTTGTCGACCTGCGCGAGCCCGCGGCCGGTCATCTCGAACACGCCGATCTCGTCGGTGGGGCCGAAGCGGTTCTTCAACGCGCGCAGGATGCGGAACTGCTGCGAACCTTCGCCTTCGAAGGAGAGCACCGCATCGACCATGTGCTCGACGACGCGCGGCCCCGCGATTTGGCCGTCCTTCGTCACGTGCCCGACGAGCACGACCGCCGCACCCGCCTTCTTCGCGTAGCGGAGCAGCGCCTGCGCCGATCCGCGCACCTGCGTAACGGTGCCCGGCGCGGATTCCACTGTCTCCGTCCACATCGTCTGGATCGAGTCGATGACGACGAGGGCAGGGGCTTCGTCTGCGGAAAGCGTCGAGACGATATCTTCGACGTTCGTTTCCGCCGCGAGCTCGATGGGTGCCTTGGCGAGCGCGAGGCGTTCGGCGCGCATGCGGATCTGTCCGATCGCTTCCTCGCCCGAGACATAGATGACGCGCCGGCCCGCGCCGGCGAGCTTCGCCGCGACCTCGATCAGGATCGTGGACTTGCCGATCCCGGGATCGCCGCCGAGCAGGATCACCGAGCCGCGCACGAAGCCGCCGCCGAGCACGCGATCGAACTCGGCAATGCCCGACGCGATCCGCGGCGCGTCCTCGGTGACGCCGGTAAGCGCCTCGAGCCGGATCGAGCGTCCCTTGCGCGAGGAGCGTTGGGCCGCCGGCACGGCTGCCGCGGCCGCCGTCTCTTCCAGGATCGTGTTCCAGGCCCCGCACGATTCGCATTTCCCCTGCCAGCGCGGGGATACCGCGCCGCAGGCCTGACAGACGAAATTGGCGCGGGCTTTGGCCATGTCGATCGGAGATGGATTGGATTCGCGCGGTCATATTAGCACGTTCTTCACCGACAAGCGGCCAGCCCGCCCGCCTAAACCAAGACGCAATCTTGGTCGGGCACAGTTCCGGCGCACTGCGGGGACTGGAAACCTCGATGGCCGACAAGCGCCCGGCGACGCGGAAGGAAATGCTCGTGATCGGACTGATCGCGGGCGGCGCCGGACTTTTCTTCGTGTTGGTCGGACTCGGCATTATCCCGCCGCCCGGCGGCAAGAAAATCTGCACGCGCCGCTCTGGGTGGTGTTCTGCGCGGGCCTCACGTTCTTCCTTGGCGGCGGTGCGCTGCTGCTCCATGTAGCGAGCGGCGCGAAACCCACCGACGACGACTTCCCCGCCGGCGCGCCGCAGTGGATGCGGGTCGTGCGCTACTTGGCAATGGTGGCGATATTCGTCTCCTTCGCCGCGATTGGCAGCTGGGTCGCGTTCGGGCCGGGGGAGCGCGCGTTCACCGTGAGCGTTCCGTTTGGCTCAGGACCCTCGAGCGAGATCGTCGGCCGCGTCGCGTTCGGCATCGGCGCGATCATCACCTGGCTCTGCACGATCGCGGTGGCAGTAGTTGGTGCGCGGAAGTTGCGGGAACGCGAGAGGGCATAATTGCGATGGAGAACACAAGAGTACTCCTGGCGGCAGTTGCCGCGATCACGTTACTTGCGGCCGACTCACGCGCGGTACTCGTGGCGAGCGATATCGCAGCGGAATTTCGAAAGGAGCGGAAGCTGAGCCGTGAGACAACAATCAAGGTAGATCACGTGGCGCAGGCAGCGATTCCGATCGGCACGGATGCGACCGCGGCTGAGGAAACTCTGAGAAAAAATGGCTTCAAGATTCAGTATGTGCGGCCGCCTTCGACGTTTCTGAACGCGCGGCCGGCGTCGGGGCCCTACCAAATAATGGGGTCCCGCTTCGAACAATCGATGGCGCCGTTCCAAGACGAGTATCGCATTGGGCTGACGATCGAGAACGAGCGGGTGATCTCGGTCCTCGGCAGAATTTTCTGGCAGAACTTGTGAGCTTGGGGCCGCCAAGGGCGTTCCGAGAACGCTGATCCGGCTCAGGCGAAAGCGAGCCGCCGGTTGCTGCGGACGAGCAGCCAGCTCGCGATTGCGACATTCAGCAGGTTCCAGACCAGGCCGTGCGCGAAGGCGGCCTGGTAGGAGCCGGTCAGGTCGAAGATCAATCCCGAAACCCAGCCGCCGAATGCCATCCCGAACAATGTCGCCATCAGGATCACGCCGAGGCGCGTCCCGGCTTCATGCGCGGGGAAATATTCGCGCACGATGATCGCGTACATCGGCACGATGCCGCCCTGAAACAGGCCGAAGATCCCGGAGATCACGTAGAGCGACGTAAGCCCGTCGAACCAGAGATAGAGGAAGAGCGCGACGCCCTGCAGCGTCGATCCGATGAGCAGCGTTGCGACGCCGCCGATGCGATCCGCCACAAAACCCGACGCGATGCGGCTGATGATGCCGAGGCCGAGCATCAGCGAAAGCATCTCTGCGCCGCGCGCCACGCCGTATCCGAGATCGCCGCAATAGGCGACGAGGTGCACCTGCGGCATCGACATCGCGACACAACAGGCGACGCCCGCGATGCAGAGCAGAACATGTAAAGCGTTCGGTGAAATCCCGAGTTGCGCGCCGGCCGACCCCGCGGCGAACGATCCGCTCGGCGTATCGATCTGAGCCGGCGGACGCCGGCGCAGCACGAGCACGAGCGGCAGCATCGCGAACAGGCAGAACACCCCGATCGCGAAATGGGTCGGCCGCCAGCCCGCGCTCGCGATGAAGTGCTGCACGACGGGCGGCCACACGGTTCCGGCGAGATAGTTTCCTGACGCCGCGATCGCGACCGCGATCCCGCGCCGCGCGACGAACCAATAGGAGGTGTCGGCGAGCAGCGGCCCGAAGGTCGCGGAGCTGCCGAATCCGATCACCAGATGCACGAGCGCGAAAGTCCACAAACTCGGCGCGATCGCCGCGACCGAGTAGCCCGCCACGAGGCAAACAATCCCGAGCAACACCGGTGCAATGATTCCGAACCGGTCGGCGAGCCGGCCCAGCACGATGCCACCGCCGCCAAAGCCGATCATGGTCATGGTGAAAGGGAGCGATGCATCGGCGCGCGCGACGCCGAACTCGATCTGTACGGCGGGCAAGGCGACCACGACCGACCACATGCCGACACTGCCGATGGTGCCGAGCGCAAGCGCCGTGGCCAGGCGCCACCACGCATAGCGGGATTCGACGGCCTCGCGGCCGATTGGCGAAAATTGCTGATTGGGCGTCACTTCACCGACCATCGTTCCCTGGCCCGGCGGGGTCAAGCGTCTGACCGGACACTTTTTTTGATGCCGGATTTTGCCGCATCGAATGGCGTGGAACGACTCAGGCCGGCGAGGGTAGAGTGCCGGCATGGGGTCCCCTCAGACGGGCACAGGCGACTGGTCGCCGATTGCGGGCGCGGAGCCCGCGCGACTGCAGGAAGCGCGGCTGCAGGCGCATCACGCCGTGCAGTGGCTGGCGCGTGCAGCTCGGGCCTATGTGCCGGCCCAGCCCGACGACAGCCATACGAACCTTGGCTGGGACGAAGCGTTCGGCGGTTTCGAGACCCACAAGATGCAGGGCGCGCGCATCGGGGTGAAGCTCGCGCCGCTCGCACTCGCGATCCTCGAGGGAAGAGATTCCACGCCCTCGCGCATCCTCCCGCTCGACGGGCGCAAGGAAGGGGACATCCGCGGATGGCTCGGCGAGGAACTCGGTCATCTCGGTCTAGATGCGCGCGCGCTCGACACGCCACTCCCCTACAAAATTCCGCATCACAAGATTACGATCGGCACGCCTTACACCGCACAGGTCCTGGGTGACGGCTTCCGCGATCTCGCCACCTGGTATTCAAACGCCAACCAGTCGCTCGAGCGCTTGCGCAAGACAGCGGCCGCACGCAAGCTCGAGGCATTGCCGGCGCGGTGCTGGCCGCATCATTTCGATTTCGCCACGCTGATTCCGCTGGATCCGAAAGTGGACGCGGCGGAGAAGGCGCGCTCCGTCGGCGTTGGGTTATCGCCCGGCGACGAGAATTTCAACGAGCCGTATTTCTACGTCACGCCCTGGCCCTATCCGCCTCCGGCCAAACTGCCGCCAATTCCCGAGATCGGCACTTGGTACACGAAGAAATTCACGGCTGCCGTCGTGCCCGCGCATCGTATCCTTGCGGCTCAGGGCCGGCAGACGGAGACCGAGGCGTTTCTCGCAGCCGCAGTAGAAGCCTCGCTTGCCGCGCTCGAGTACAAGCCGAAGAAGACTTAGCCGCGACTGGCGATCATCGCCGTCGGCGCAACCGAGCCGTGCTCGACGTTGTGCAGGTAGTTGACGAATTTTTCCTTGGTGTTCTCGCCGGTCAACAAATGCAACCCGAGCGCCGGCGGCGGTGCGGTCGACGCAAGCCGGGCGCGAAAGAAATCGATCGCGAATTGCGATCGCGCCTCGGTTTCAGTCACGCGAAATCCGGCGGTGTGAAGCAAGTCGTTCATCTCGCTCGCGGACGTGAGATGGCTGTTCTCGGCGCTCTCTGCCCAGGGCACCGGATACCGCACGCCTTCATCCGGACCCTTCATCACGTCGTAGATGCAGAGCGTGGCACCCGGCTTCAGCACGCGCGCGGTCTCGCGATAGAGTCCGGCGCGGTCCTTGATGTTCATTGCCACGTGAAAGGTAATCGCGCCGTCGAAAGCGGCGTCGGCAAAGGGCATCTGGAGCGCGCTCGCCGTCTTGAACTCCGTACGGTCCGCGAGGCCGGTCTTCTGCGAGAGAAAATTGGCGAGCTCGATGTATTCGGGCGTGAGGTCGATGCCTGTGACGTGACAGCCGAATTTCCCGGCGACGAACCGAGCGGCGCCGCCAAGTCCGCAACCGACGTCGAGCACGCGGTCGTCTCGGCCGAACTTGACCCTTGCGAGCACATGCTCGGTTTCGAGCCTGCCGCCGGTGTGGAACTCGTCTACAGGCGCGAGATCCTCGGCCTTCAGCCGGTTTGCATCGAGACCGGCCTTGGCGATCGCCGCGAGGATTCTGTCTTTCAATCCGGCGCGCCCGTAATGACGCGCGACCGCTCGTTCCAGTTCTTCAGTCATTTCGATCCTTCCGTGACGGAGGTGAGCTCCCGCTAGCTCACTCGGATGACGACCTTCCCGAAGTGCGCCCCGGACTCCACATAGCGAAACGCCTCTCGCGCCTGATCGAACGGGAATACCCTGTCGATCACCGGCTTCAAGCGGGCGGCGGCCATCGCGCGGTTCATGGCCTCGAACATCTCGGTTGATCCGACGGACATCCCCTGCACGCTCGCGCGCCGGCCGAGAATGAAATTCGGATTGATCTGCGCCGACCCGGTCAGCACACCGATCACCGAAATGCGCCCGCCAAGACAAATCGCGCCAAGCGAGCGCTCGAGGGTTCCCGCGCCGCCAACCTCGACGACATGATCGACGCCGCGGCCGTTCGTGAATTCGAGCACTGCCTTGTCCCAGTCCGGCCGTGCCTTGTAGTTGATGCCATGAATCGCTCCGAGCGATTTCGCGCGCGCGAGCTTCTCGTCGCTCGACGAGGTGGCGATCACCTGTCCACCCATCATCTGAGCGAATTGCAGCGCGAAAATGGAAACGCCGCCGGTTCCCTGCACGAGCACGGTCTCGCCGGGTTTCAGCGGACCGTGCACCGCGAGCGCCTGCCAGGCGGTGACGGCGGCGCAGGGGAGCGTCGCGCCGTCCTCGAGCGATAGATGATCCGGCAGGCGGACGACGCCGTCGTCCTCGAGCACGACATAATCCGCGAGCATGCCATGCGCGCTTCCGCCGAGCGCACGCTGCACGCGCTCGGCGCTGATCGGACCCGCGACCCAGCCCTGAAAGAAGCACCCGGCCACGCGGTCACCCGCCTTCACGCGGGTCACATCGGCACCGACTTCGACCACTTCGCCCGCGCCGTCGGAAAGCGGAATCAATTTGTCGAGCACCGGCATCCGGTACGTCCCGACCGCGATCGCGAGATCGCGGAAATTGAGCGAGCACGCCGCGACCTTCACGAGCACCTGCCGCCGGCCGGGCTTCGGCTTCGGCAGCTCGACAATCGACATGTCGTCGAAGCTCGTGCGCTTCGAGAGCTGGTAGGCGCGCATGCGGCTGCGTCTTTCTGGTGAGTTCAGTGCAGCTTGGGCCGCTTCAGGAAGCGGTCACGATCGCCCGAGTTGACGCGCACCTCGAACGTATCGCCTTCGCGCCAGATCAGCAGCGGCACTTCCACGCCGGCATGGCCGAGCGACCAGATCTTGCGGAAGCAGGCGGCGAGGTCGCGCACTTCGGTCCCGGCGACGGAAAGCACCAGGTCTCCGGTCTGCAGGCCGGCGCGCTGCGCCGGGCCGCCTTTCGCAAGACCCGCGACGACCAGACGGTCTTCCACTTCGATGCAGTAGACGCCGAGCCACGGCCGTGGGGGTCGCTTGGCGCGGCCGGTCTTCAGCAGATCGTCGTAGATCGGCTTCAGGAGATCGATCGGCACCACCATGTTCAGGTGCTCGGACTTTCCTTCGCGCGCTCCCTCGAGCTGCAACGAGCCGATGCCGAGAAGATCGCCCGCGGGCCCGATCAGTCCGGTGCCGCCCCAGTGCGGATGCGCCGGCGCCGTGAACATCGCCTCATCGAGCACGTACTCCCAATAGCCCGCGAATTCCTGCTTGCTGACAATGCGCGCGGCGACCGAGTGCGATCGCCCGCCCGCGCCGCCGAGCACGACGCTCTCGCCGACTTGCGCGCTCGAGGACTGATCGAAGCCAAGTGTTGGAAGATCGAGCGAGCCGAGCGTTTGCACGAGCCCGAAGCCGGTCTCGTAGTCGTAGGCAAGCACGTGTCCGGGTACCACACGGCCGTCGATCAACGTGAGCCAAACCTCTTCGGCCTCGGTGATCAGGTAGCCGATGGTGAGAACGATACCGTTCTCCCGGATGAGCACACCGTTTCCGACCCGTTCCGTGCCGAGGATTTCGGCGGTAAAGGCGTCTGCCGGAACGAGCGCACGCAGCCCGACGACCGCCGACAAGGCGCGGTCGAGGTCGAAACTGCATTCCTCCGGTGTCGGCTGCGCACTTGGCGGCACAGCCCAATCGGCAAGAGAGGCCATCGCGGGACTCCGGCGTTCACCAAGAGAGTCGGGTCTCGGGCACGCAAGGTCAATCCCGGCGCTGGTACGCCGCAGCGGCAGGCCACAATTGCGCCTTGAACCGAAGACGTGTAACCGCGTTGACCGGCCCAGCTGAACAGGCGTTGCCTACGTGGAAAACAAAGCGACCTACGATCTCGACGCGGAACTGTGTTTGTTCGAGCGGAAGCTTCCCGCGTTCTTCGCCCGCTTCATCGATTGGGTGCGGCGTCCGACGTCGAGATGGATCCGTCTTCCGATGGGCGCCCTGCTTGTGCTTTTCGGTTTGTTCGGGTTTTTACCGATCCTCGGGTTCTGGATGCTGCCGCTCGGCCTGCTGCTGATCGCGCGCGACGTCCCCTCGCTCGAGCCGCCGCTCGCCCGCATATTCGCCTGGCTCAATCGTCGCATGCCGGATTGGCAGCCGAAGGGCCGCGTGGACTGATCGGCGCGATCGCTCCGCGCGCCGATCTCAATGGGCCTTGATCCAGTCCGCGATCCACTTCACGACGTCGCCCTCGATGCCGAGATAGCCATGTTGTGAATGCGCCTCGCATGGCGGCGATTGCGGCTTGCTGCCGCCGGCGAACATCTTGAATTCCTTCGCGGACGTACTGCTCAGCGCCGCCACCAGTTTTGCACCCACCTCCGGCGCACCGGGACTGCACGCGCATCCGTCATCCTTATGCGACACGACGAGCACGGGCTTCCTGATTGAGGCGAGGGGCGCGTTGTAGACCGTCACGCCGCAGTAGCCGCCGTTGTCGAGTGTCGTCATCGTCGACGTGAGCACGATGCCGTCGGGAGGCGGCGCCGATCGCGCGCCTACGTTCACTGCGGATAGTGTTCCGGCGCTCGTGCCGATCACCCAGACAGGAACGCCGGTTCTCTTTTTAACTTCGGCGATGACCTTCCCCACATCCTGTGCGTATTCCGAGGACATCCGGATCTTGCCGTTCATGCCGCCCAGGTTGTCACTGGCGGCGTCGAGTGAGGCGACCGCGAGTCCGTGGCGCGCGAACTGGTCGCGTGATCGAATCAGGAAATTGAGTCGCAGGTCGCCGAAGTCTCCCGCCGGGGAGAGTTTCAACGCGCCCTTGCCGCCGGCCAGCAGAATCACGGCTGCTGTCGCCGCTCCTGCGGCGGGACTCCAGAGGTAGCGCATCGTCACGCCGGGCCGGACTTCGACGTCGACGATCTCCGTCTTGGACTGCGCCGTCGCCGGACCGCAGAGGAAAGGCAGGGCGAGCGCGTTCAACGCCAGAGCAAACGCAGCCAAGCGCATGATGTGCCCCTGAGAGCTGACCGGGCGAATTTCGCGCCGTCTTCGCTGAATGATCAAGCAGCGATGCTGACTGACACGCCGCCGCTTCAGCCGCCGAGATAAATCCGCGCAAGGCGCCGGCTAAAACCTGTGAGCACCTCGTAACCGATCGTGCCGGCGTGAGACGCAAAATCGTCGACGGTGATGCCTTCGCCGATCAAGGTCGCGAAGTCCCCGCGCTTGATCTCGGACTCGGGCACGTCCGTCACGTCGATCGCGATGAGATCCATCGATACCCGCCCGACCAGCGGACAGCGACGGCCCGCGACCACCGCTTCCGCGCCGGTGCGCTTGTCCGACGATCCGGCCGCGCGAAAGACGCCGTCCGCGTAACCGACGGCGCAGACCGCAAGCCGGCTGTCGCGCTTGACGCATTGGGTGGCTCCGTAACCGACGGGCTCGCCTTTGGCCGTGTGCCTGACCTGCACAACTCGAATGTCGAGCCGTACGACGGGCCGCATGGGATTTTCCGAGCCCAGCACGGCACGTCCCCCGTAGAGGGAGATCCCCGGTCGCACGAGATCGAAACGCGAATTGGGATGCGCGAGAATTCCGGCCGAGTTCGCGAGCGAGGCGGGGATGCCTGCGAACAATCCCGCGATCGTTCGGAAGGCCGCGATTTGTTTTTCGTTCATCGCATGCGCGGGCTCGTCGGCACAGGCGAGATGGCTCATGATCAGGCTTGGCTTGAAATGGAGCAGCCGCAGCCGCTCCGCGAGCGTCCTCGCGTCAGCCGCCGCTAGTCCGTGCCGTGACATGCCGGTATCCACGTGGATCGCAGCGGGCAGGGGCTCCGCGCTCGTCTGCCCGAAGGTGTCCCACTCTTCGATCTCGGGCCACGATCCGAGCACCGGCTGCGCCCGCAATGTGCGGAACTCCGCCGCCGTGTCCGGATTGAGTCCATCGAGGACGTAGATCGTCGCCGTCGGAAGTGCTGCGCGTAGCCTGCGCGCCTCTTCGAGCAATGCGACGAAGAAGGTATCGCAACCGGCGTCCGCGAGGGCGAGGACCACGGGCCTGAGGCCAAGACCGTATGCGTCGGCCTTGACCACGGCGGCGCAACCGGCAGGGGCCGCGCGTTTCTTCAGCGCGCGCCAGTTCGCGACGAGCGCACGCAGGTCGATCGTCAGCACGCCACCGGCCTGCTCGATGGCGGGGCCGCCTTTGGAGGAGGTCGTGGTTTTCATTCGCTTTTGTACGGACAGAGGCGGGACGGTTTACGGAGTGTGATCAACTCATGCAACTTCGTGCAACACTTAAGTGAACGAACGGTTTGCTTTAACCGCAGCGGGACACGGCCATGATCCGCAAGCTGAAATCGGGAAAATACCGGCTCTATTCACGCAAGAAGGACGCCCGGACCGGACGGCGACGCAACCTAGGAACGTTTTCGTCGCGTGCGGCGGCATTGAAGCACGAGCGCCAGGTGCAGTTCTTCAAGCGGCGCGGCTGACCTCAGCGCGTCCGCTCAGGCAATCGGTCTTCGCGCGCGAGATTGCCGAAACGGGTGTACTGCGGCTCGAACGATAGTTTGACCGTCCCCGTCGGACCGTGGCGTTGCTTTCCGATGATGATCTCGGCGCGGTTCTCGGCCGCCTTGAGATCGGTATCCCACTTGAACCATTCCTCGGAGCCTTCACGCGGCTCCTTGTTCCGCAGGTAGTACTCGTCGCGATAGACGAACATCACGACGTCCGCGTCCTGCTCGATCGAGCCGGACTCGCGCAGGTCGGAGAGTTGTGGTCGCTTGTCGTCGCGGCTTTCGACCTGGCGCGAGAGCTGCGATAGCGCGAGGATCGGGACGTGCAGTTCCTTGGCGAGCGCCTTGAGACCGGTCGTGATCTCCGTCACTTCCTGCACCCGGCCCTCCATCGCACGCCGCGTCGAGCCGGAAAGCAACTGGATATAGTCGACCACCATCAGGTCGAGGCCGCGCTGGCGCTTCAGCCGTCGCGCCCGCGCGGCGAGCTGCGCGATCGAAATGCCGCCCGTCTCGTCGATATAGAGCGGGATCGACTGCATCATCTGCGCGGCGGCGGCGAGCTTGGCGAAGTCGGATTCGGAAATGTCGCCGCGACGGATGCGGGACGAGGGGATTTCCGTTTGCTCGGAGAGGACGCGGGTCGCGAGCTGCTCGGCGGACATTTCCAGTGAGAAGAACCCGACGATGCCGCCCGAAACCGTTTCGATCGACCCGTCGGGACGCGGTTTGCCGCGGTATTCGGCAGCAATGTTATAGGCAACGTTGGTCGCGAGCGCCGTTTTTCCCATGCCTGGGCGGCCGGCGATGATCACGAGGTCCGACGCCTGCAGCCCGCCCATGAGCTGGTCGAGGTCGACGAGACCCGAGGCAAGCCCGGAAAGGTGCCCGTCCCGCTGGTAGGCCTTGCTCGCGAGATCGACGGCGTCTTTCAGCGCATCGGAAAAGCGGAGAAACCCGCCGTCGTAACGGCCGGTCTCCGCGAGCTCGTAGAGCCGCCGCTCGGCGTCCTCGATCTGCACCTGCGGCGCAAGATCGACCGGCGCGTCGTAGGCGACGTTCACGAGATCCTCGCCGATGCGGATGAGGTCGCGACGGACGGCGAGATCGTAGATCGTCCGTCCGTAATCCTCTGCGTTGATGACGGTCGTCGCTTCGGCCGCGAGCCGCGCGAGGTACTGCGCCGGCGTGAGCCCCGCGATGTCCGCGTCGGGCGGGAGGAACGTCTTCAGCGTGACCGGCGTCGCGATCTTCCCGGCGCGGATCAAGCCTGCCGTCACCTCGTAGATCTTCTGGTGGATCGGCTCGTAGAAGTGCCGCGGCTCGAGGAAGTCGGAAACTCGATAGAACGCTTCGTTGTTGACGAGGACCGCACCGAGCAGCGCCTGCTCCGCCTCCACGTTGTGCGGTGCCTGGCGATACTCGGCCGTTGCCTCCTCGGGAAGCTTGCGCAGGGCCGTGTCGAGAGCCATCGGACGTAGGACCTTTCAAGGAAGCGGGCCGTCTACGAATGACGTCCGATGGACCGCAAATTTTTCATAGCACGGCGAGCGCGCGCGTCATCGCCCAATGGCAGCACACGCTCACAATTCACAACACAGACGCAACGGTGCGGGAAAACAGAATCGAACTTGACTATGGCCGGAAAGTGGAGAGCGGCGAAAAAAATTACTCGCCGGCCAGACGGAACGGTGGACGCTGTCCGCGCTCGGCCAGGCGCAGGCGCTCCTCGGCGGGACCGATATAGTCGCGGGTGAGGGGCACCGCGTCCTGGCGCCGCGCGAGCTGCACCTGAAACACCATCAAGCCGCGGTGCCGGAACGACATTTCGGATGAAGCGAGATAGAACTCCCACATCCGGCAGAACCGTTCGTCGTAGAGGCGGATCGCCTCTTCGCGCCGCGCCATGAAACGCGCCCGCCAGGCCTTCAGCGTCTCGGCATAGTGGAGGCGCAGGATCTCGATGTCCGTGGCGACGAGGCCCGAGCGCTGAACGGCCGGCAGCACTTCCGA
Source organism: uncultured Alphaproteobacteria bacterium (assembly GCA_963711595.1). Taxonomy (GTDB): domain Bacteria; phylum Pseudomonadota; class Alphaproteobacteria; order Rhizobiales; family Xanthobacteraceae; genus JAUSIF01. Next base: position 153,433 of record CAVQER010000001.1, on the reverse strand, counting down.
GAGCGCGGGAATATACCCGCCCGGGAAGATGTACTTCGACATCCAGGAGGCGGTCGTCGACGGTGTGCCGGAGCGGCCGATCGAATGGATCAACGCGACACCGTCCTCGTTCAGCAATTCGCACACCTTGCGGAAGAACTTGTCGTAATGGGTGATGCCGACGTGCTCGAACATGCCGACCGATATGATCCGATCGAACCGCCCGACGACGTCGCGATAGTCTTCGAGGCTGAACCGCACGCGCGCGTCGAGCTTCCGTTCCGCGGCGCGGCTGGTGGCGACCGCAAGCTGCTCCTCCGAGAGCGTGATGCCGAGCACGTGCGCGCCGGCGATGTCCGCGAGATAGAGCCCGAGGCCGCCCCAGCCGGAGCCGATGTCGAGAACCGACAGACCCGGCCGGTCGGCGACGAGCTTCGCCGCGATGTGCCGTTTCTTCGCGAGCTGCGCGTCGTCAAGCGAAGAGTCCGGTTGTTCGAAATAGGCGCACGAGTATTGCCGGTCGGAATCGAGGAACAGCGAATAGAGCCGGCCGTCGAGATCATAGTGATGCGCGACGTTGCGCTTGGCGCGGCCCCGCGGGTTGAACTGCGCGAGGCGGCGGAACACGAAATGAAACGCGTTGATGATGAGGGTGGTCGCGAGAGGTGGCTTGTCCGGTTCCTGCGACAGGATCAGGTCGAGGAACTCTGCGATCGAGCCGCGCTCGATCCGCATCGTGCCGTCCATGTAGGCTTCGCCAAGCTTCAGCTCGGGATTGGCCATGATGGCGAGAAGCGTGGCTGGGCTCTTGAATGCGACTTCGATCGGTTCGCCCGACCCGTCGCCGACGACGAATGAACGGCCTTGGCCCGTCGAGACCTTGAGCGTCCCGCGGTGGACCAGATTGGCAAGAACGCGCTGGAGCCAGCGATTCATGGTTCCGAGGCGGCCTGTCTCCGCCTTCCACATTCTTCTTTTGTATTAGAGCAAAGTCATTCGTACGGCGCAAACCAAGCGCAATGCGCGCTGCGCCTAGTAATCCTTGGCGGGCGGTTTGGCTCGGCGCCAGCTGCTCGCGCCACGGAGTAGAGGTGGCTAGATACGGAGAGTCGCGGCCAAAAATCGAGCCCGCCGCCCAGGCCGGAAGGGACGGCGGTAACCGAGCATCGCTGGAATGGAGGCGGAAGCAGCTATCGTCTCGGCGACTTTCGAGTGTCGCTTTTCTGCGGAAAAGAACCAATGATGTCAAAAGGATGAACATTATGGCAATTTTGCCACATCCTGCCGGAGTCGGATAAAAACGCCGATATCACGGCCTTCTTGCGTTGAAAAACTCAGGCCCCCTTGATACCGTGACTTTACAGAAAGAGTGGCTCTCGGCTGCTTTTTGGGGGGCGGTCAGATGCGGTTCGTTGTTCGTGCTGCGGTCGGCGTATCGTTGTGCGCCGCCGCCGTCGGCTCGGTGGAAGCCAAAAGCTTCTCCATCGTCGACGCAATGCTTCAGGCGGTGCAGTCACATCCGAGCATCGGCGAAGCCGCCGCGAACCGTCGCGCGACCGAGGCCGAACTTCGACAAAATCAAGGCACGCTGCTGCCGCAAGTGCGGCTCGAGGCTTCGATCGGCCCTGAGCGCCTGAAGCGCTACATCACGCCGCCGCCGACCGGTAACGGCAAGTGGGTGGACGGCAAGGAAGCCTCCGTTGTCGTGCGCCAGCTCCTCTACGATGGCTTCACCTCCATCAACGAAATTTGGCGCCAGGCCGCGCGCACCGACGCCGCTGCCGCGCGCGTGTTCGAGCGCAGTGAACTATCTGCTCTCGCCGCCGCCGAGGCATACATCAACGTCACTCGCTACCTCCAGCTCGTGGATCTCGCGAGCCGCAACGTGCAAACCCACCGCGGTATTTTCGGAAACGTGCGCGCGCGTTTCGAAGGCGGCCGCACCGGTGAGGGCGATCTGCAGCAGTCGCAGGAACGCGTCTCCTCCGCCGAAGCTGCACTGGCGGAATTCCGCCAGCTGCTCGACGAGGCCCGCGGCGAATATCGTCAGGCCGTCGGCCTCGAGCCGTTCAACGTGAGCTTTCCGGGCCGTCTCCGCGGTATGCCCGGCTCGCGCGATGACGCCCTTGCAGTAACACTCCGCCACAACCCGACGGTTCAAGCCGCCGGACTCGACGCCAAGGCCGCGAAGCACGGCTTCGACGCGACCGCCGGCCAGTTCGGACCGACGATCTCGCTCGAGGGCTCCGCGCTGCATGGCGTCAACACGGACAATCTGGCCGGCTCCCGCGACGAGTACAGCGGCAAGGTGGTCGCGCGCTGGGACATCTTCACGGGCGGCCAGACCAGCTGGCGCCGCGTCGAGGCCGCCGAGCGCATGGTCGAGCAGACGGAACGTCACGCGCGCCTGCAGCGCGCCGCGTTCGAGTCGATCGACAAGGCTTGGGCCGCGCGCACCATCACGTCCGAGCGCGCCGCCGCGCTCAATCGCCAGGTCGAATCCGCCCGCAAGGTCGTGGGCGCCTACACCAAGGAATATGAGCTTGGCCAGCGCACGTTGATCGACCTGCTGAATGCCGAGAACCAGCTCTTCAACGCGCTCGTGTCGCTCGTCTCGACGCGCGGCGTCGCCGTGTTCGCCGACTATCAGTTGCTCGCCGCGATGGGCAAGCTCACCGAGTACCTGAAGGCCCCGCTGCTCGCCGAAGCCGAGCCGCTCAGCATGGCGCCGCTCGGGCTCTATCCGACCAAGCTGCCGCCGATCCTTCTGCGCGCGCCGGGTCCGGGTCCGGAGCCGTTGAGCACGTTCGAGCCGATGCCGAAGACCGGCCCGGCTTGGCCGATCCCACTTGTCCCGGCGCCGAGCGCGCAGAAGAAAGTGTCCGACATCAAGCAGCTCTGGCCGACCTACCAGGCCGGGGTCGCCGCGCCCGCGATGCAGGACGCCGCACCGGCCGTGAAGGATCAGGTGAAGTCCGCTGACACGAGCAAGCAGCAGCACTTCCCGTTTGAGGCGAGCCGGGTCGACGACACGGGCTACTGGCCGACGACGACGCTCTCCTTCGCGCCCGCCGCAGCCGGCGCCGCCGGGGCCGCGTTCCAGAAACCCGGCAACTGAGGAATACAGACCTGGCGAGGAACGGCGCGGAATCTCCGCGCCGTTAACGTCTGTACGTTAACGACCGCCATGGAATCGAGGGTTCCCGACAGCCCCGGTTGGAGCCATTAAGGCCCGCGGCACTTAACGTTTTTCCCATTTGTCAGAGGTAACATAGGCCGATTTCCTGTAGTGTCGCGGCATGAATGCGGGAGGCGCCGTGAACTTGCATACGCGGGCGCCGGACACGGCGCGCGCTTCGGCCATCGAACCGACGACTGTTGAGGCGCGGAACGCCGATCCGCTCGCCGATGCGTTGGTTTATCTCGCAGCGCGCCATGGTCGCGCGCTGAGCCGCGAAGCTTTGCTCGCGGGGCTGCCGATCACCGACGGCAAGCTCACCATCAAGCTGTTTTCGCGTGCAGCGCAGCGCGCCAGCCTCGAAGCCGAGGCGGTCAAGCGCGACCTTTCCGATATCCCGGCGCTCGTGCTCCCGGCCGTCCTCGTCATGCGCGACGGCTCGACCCGCATTTTGGTCGAGATCGATCGCACGACGAAGAAGGCCAAGGTCATCAATCCGTCGACCAAGCCCGGCACTGCCGCGAAGCCCGGTCCGGAGCCGGAATATTCCGGCTACGCCTTCCTCGTGCGTCCGGTCCCGGAGGCGGATGCGCGCGCCGTCGCAGCGGGTGACCTGCCGCGCTCGCACTGGTTCTGGTCCGTCGTCTCACGGTTTGGCACCAACTACAGTCATGTCGCGATCGCGGCGCTCGTCGTGAACCTGATCGCGCTCGCGTCGCCGATCTTCATCATGAACGTGTACGATCGCGTGATCCCGAACGGCGCGATCCCGTCCTTGATCGCGCTCGCCTTCGGCCTCGGCCTTGCGATCGTCTTCGACTTCCTGCTCCGCGTGGTCCGCAGCCGGATCATCGACATGACCGGAAAGCAGGTCGACGTCGTGCTCGCCGCCGACATCTTCGAGCATGTCATGTCGCTGAAGATGGCGCAGCGGCCGCAGTCGGTGGGCATCCTCGCGAACCAGCTGCGCGACTTCGACTCGGTGCGCGAATTCTTCACCTCGGGCACGGTGGTCGCGATTACCGATCTCGCCTTTGCGGTCATCTTCCTCGCGGTCCTCTATCTCATCGTCGGACCACTCGCCCTGATCCCGGCGCTCATGCTGCCGCTCATGCTTGGCGTCGGTCTTGCGCTCCAGCGCCCGCTCGACAGGGCGATGAAACGGCTGCAGGCCGAATCTTCCGCGCGCCACGGCGTGCTGGTCGAGGCTCTCTCCGGCATGGAAACCGTGCGCGCGACCGGCGCCGAAGCGCGCATGCAGGGTGCCTGGGAACGCTCGATCGCCGCGACCGCGCGCTCCGGCGAGGACGTGCATTTCTGGGCTTCGCTCGCGCTTACCGCCGCGAGCACCGCGCAGCAGATCACCACCATGGCGATCGTGCTCTGGGGCGTGTTCCTGGTTCTGAACGGCGACATCACAATGGGCGCACTCGTCGCAGCGTCGATGCTCGCGGGCCGCGTCATGGCCCCGATCGCCGGCATCGCCGCGGTCATCACTCGTGCGACGCAGACCCTCTCCGCGCTCAAGGCGATCGACCGCGTCATGGCGCTCGAGCGCGAGCGCCCGATCGGCCGCAATTACGTTACGCGGCGGATCGATCAGGGCCGGGTTGCCTTCGAAAACGTGACTTTCAAGTATCCCAACGCGCCCGAAAACGCGCTGGAAAAGATTTCCTTCAAGATCGAGCCCGGTGAGCGCGTCGGTATCATCGGCCGCGTCGGCTCCGGCAAGACGACCGTCGGCCGGCTTCTCGTCGGATTTTATGATCCGACGGAAGGCCGCATCTCCCTCGACGGCATCGACGCGCGCCAGTACGACCCGGCGGACTTGCGCACCGGCGTCGGTTTCGTGCTGCAGGACACCGATCTCTTCTACGGCAAGCTGCGCGAGAACATCACGCTCGGCCGTACCGCCGCGACCGACGACGAGGTGATTGCAGCCGCGCGCCTCGCCGGCGTCGAAAGCTTCATCGCCGGTCATCCGCAGGGCTACGACATGCCGATCGCGGAGCAGGGCAGGAGCCTTTCCGGCGGCCAGAAACAGGCAATCGGCCTCGCTCGGGTGCTGATCAGAAAGCCCAAGATCCTGTTCCTCGACGAGCCGACCGCGCACTTCGACGTGCGCAGCGAAGCGGAATTCCTCGATCGGCTGAAGGAGCTCGCGAGCACCGAGATGACCATCATCGTCTCGACGCACCGGCCGTCGCTCCTCGGCCTCGTCGACCGGTTGCTTCTGTTCGATAAGGGCCGCCTGGTCGCGGATGGACCGCGCGATGCGGTACTTGCGCGTCTCCGCGGTGCCGCGGACAGGGATGCGAAACAGAAAGGTGCCGAAGGCAAGGCCGATGCGGCACTCTGATTTTGCTTACGTCAATGACGTTCGCGCCGCGGTCGAGCTGAAGACGCCGCGCACCGCGCGCATGCTGCTGTTCACGATCGGCGGCATGCTCTTCTGCATGCTCGTGTGGGCGCACTTCGCGATTCTCGACGAGGTGAAGCGCGGCTCCGGCCGCGTCATTCCCTCGCAGCAAATGCAGGTCGTGCAGTCGCTCGAAGGCGGCATCGTGCTCGAGATCCTGGTCCAGGAAGGCGCGATCGTAAAAAAGGGCCAGCCGCTCATGCGCATCGACGACACGAACTTCGCCGCGCAGTTTGGCGAAGTACGTGAACGCCGCGCCGCGATGGCTGCGCGCGTTGCGCGCCTCGAGGCGGAAGCGAATGGCAGCAAGCGTCCCCAGTTCGAACCCGAGCTCAGCCAGATCGCGCCGAAGGTGGTCGCGACCGAGCTCAGCGTGTTCGACGCGCGTACCAAGAAGATCGCGCAGGACGTCGACGTCCTGCAGCAGGCCCACTCGCGTCTTACCAACAACCTCGAACTTCTCAACCGCGAGCTTGATATCACCCGCAAGCTTTATGCCCAGAAGGTGGTGCCCGAGATCGAGATGATCCGTCTCGAGCGGCAGGCAAGCGAGACGCGCGGCCAGCTCGCCGAGACGAACTCGCGCCTCACCAACGTGAAGACGTCGTTCGCCTCGCAGGTGGAGGAGGATCTCGCGAAATCGAAGGGCGACCTTGCCGTGCTCGAAGAGACCATCAAGAGCGCGCAGGACAAGGTACGCCGCGCGGAGTTGCGCGCGCCGGTCTACGGCATCGTCAACAAGTTGAACGTCACGACCGTGGGCTCCGTGGTGCAGCCCGCGAGCACCATGATGGACATCGTGCCGCTTGACGACACGCTTCTCGTCGAGGGCCGCATCCGCCCGCAGGACATCGCATTCATCCGCCCGGGTCAGGACGCGGTGGTGAAGATCACGGCCTATGATCCATCGGTCTACGGCTCGCTCAAGGGCAAGGTCGAGCGCATCTCGGCCGACACGATCATGGAGAAGAACGAAAAGGGCGACGCCGGCGAGACCTTCTATCGCGTGATTGTGCGCACCGAGAAGAATGCGCTCGGCACAGCGGAGGCACCGCTGCCGATCATCCCGGGCATGGTCGCGACCGTCGAGGTGCTGACCGGAGCGAAATCCGTGCTCGACTATCTGCTCAAGCCCGCGCGGCTCCTGCGCGACGAGGCGCTGAGAGAACGGTGATCATTACCCTCTCCCCGCTTGCGGGGAGAGGGTGGCGAGCCCGCGCAGCGGGGAGCCGGGTGAGGGGGCGCAGCCCCCGTGCCCAATCTCGATCCTTCGCCCCTCACCCGTCCCTCCGCCCGCTTTCGCGGGCGTCGGGCCACCCTCTCCCCGTAAACGGGGAGAGGGGAAGCAGACCGTGGCTTCGCTCTGACGTTTTCGCGTGGCACTTCCATAAAATTTGAATCGAATGCGTCGGACGGCAGCGACGCAAATTGCACCCTGCCGCAATCAATCGAGCTTCTCCGCGGTCCCCTTAACCGGCCCGAATAGGCCGTGCGCCTAGTGATTGCCCCTCACAGCGGGGCAAGGACCGGCACACAGAGGCCGGCCGATGCCCCGGATCAAGGGGCGTCGTTTGGTCCACGACCGCAAGATTTTGCGGACTCCCGCGCACGCGTACGCCTGGTACGCGGGCACGCTTGCGCTCGCGCTGGCCATGTTGTTGCTCGTCGCGTTCGCGAGCGATGCGGCGGCGAAATCCGTACGCGGCAGCGCCGCGCACGATGCCACGGGCGAGACGGCGGCGAGGCCGCCCGCGCCGGGGCCGGCACGCTTCTTCACGATCTACGAAATTCTCCAGAAGCGCGACAATGCTCCGCCCGGCAGCGGCGGCCGCACGGCGGCCGTCGAAGAGCGCGCCGTGAGCGATGCCACGAGCGGCGATCACCGGGTCAAGCCCGGTGACCGCAACGGCTTGGGTCCGGAGCCCTTCGGCATGTTTGCATTCCGCGCGCCCGACGGAATGCTCTGGACCAAATGGCGCGGGCTCGAGACTGAGCTTGCGGTAGAGGCGATGGAAATCGCCGACTGCCGCGACAAGCAGATTTGCAGCGAGGCTGCGACGCGCTACGTCGCGATCCTCGACGAAACGAAATCGCGCAGCGGCCGCGCCCGCATCGAAACTGCGAACCGCCTCGTCAACGGTGCACTCCGCTACGTCAGCGACCAGCAGCATCATGGCGTCGCCGACCGCTGGCAGGCGCCGCTCACAGCGCTCAGCGCCGGCCGCGGCGATTGCGAGGAGTACGCGATCGCGAAATACATGCTGTTGCGCGCAACCGGTTTCGAAGAAGCGGATCTTCGCCTCGTGCTTGTGCGCGACACGGCGATCCGCGTCGATCACGCGGTGCTGGCCGCGCGCTTCGAGGGGCGCTGGCTTGTGCTCGATAACCGCAAGAGTGCCGTGGTCGAGACCGACGACCTGCGCCACTACATGCCGCTCTACGCGCTCGGTGCGGAAGGCGTGAAGCTCATTGCCGCGCCGTTCGCGATGTGGGGTGACTCGGAAGACGCCGTCACCGGGCTTGACCCGGTGATCGCCGGCTGGGCGTTGCGCGGCGGCGACTATGCCGAGTGGACGTTGCGCGGCAGCGACCTTGAGCCGGCAGGGGCGACTTTCTAGGCGCCACCTGTGCCGTTCGTCCCCGCGAAAGCGGGGACCCAGGCGACACTAAAGTTCTGGATTCCCGCTTACGCGGGAATGAGCGGGTTGTGATGCGCAGCGGTAATGATGGGTAGTGATGTTGGGGCGCGAGCCAGCGCGGCCCATAAGTCAGCGCGCGCTAGACCCCGACGCCGTTTACGCTGATGCCCGTTGCCACGAACAGGTAGGCGTCTTCGTTGACGCTCGACACCGCTCCGCTCGACACGTGAGAATAGGCGGTATATCCGGCAGGAACGCCCGTGGTCCCGGTGGCAACCAGCCACGTGCCTGCGTCGTTCCCGAGATTGAGCACGTCACCGGCGCTTCCGTCGATGCGAAGCGCGTCGACACTGCTGTAGTTCGTCCCCAAATCGGCGTTACCGCTGTCCGCCATATCGAGCACGTCGGTGATATTGAGCGTGGTCGTGCTGTTGCCGGCGCTGCCGTCGCTCGCCAGCATTGAAATCGTCTCGATACCCTCAAACAAATTGGCGAGTGCGGTGAAGTCGACACTCCCGCCAACCGACAGGACGTCGCCGCGATTTCCGGCGGTAAGCAAATTGTTGCTGGAATTGGATCCGCCATCGACCGAAGCGATCCCGGCCGCATAGAGGATCACGTCGTTGCCCGATCCGCCGCCAAGCGCGTCCGCACCGCCGCCGCCGAACACAACGTCGTTGCCGTTGCCGGCGTTGACCGTGTCCGCTCCCGCTCCGAGCGTGATGGCGTCTGCGTTGGAAGAGCCCGTGACGTTGAAGCCGGCCTCGCTCTGCTGATCGAGGACGAGCGTCAGACCCGATGCCAGCAGGATGTTCTCGATCCGGACGATTTGCGCGTCGCTCGTGTCGTTGAAGTTTGCGCTGATCCGCAGCGTGTCATTGCCCGCTCCGCCATCAATGAGCACGTCATTCTGCGCGGCGTTGATCGTGTCGTCGCCGCTGCCAGCAAGCATGATCTCGGCCAAGCCCGTACCGGTGATTGTGTTTCCCGCCTGTCCGGTGATCGAGACGTGCGCATCGTCGTCTCCAATACCGTCGGTTGCCGTGTAGTCGAATGAGCCTTCGCTGAAGCTGCCAGGGCCGATGACCTGCACGTTGTCGAAATACGCCTCGGCGATCTCGTCGTCAGTGGTCGATTTGTTCAGGAACGCGCCGAGAGCAAGCTCGTGCGAGCCCGCAGCAACGTTCACCAGTGTGATTTCAAACGATTGCCAGTCGGTTGTGGCGTTCGGCCCGGCCAGCTGATGCACGAGGGTGGCAGAGCCCCCATCGAGCGACACAAGAATCTGAGCAAATTCATCGGCCTCGAAGCCGCCGTTCAGATCGAGCCGGTAGTCGAACTTGATCGTGACGTCGCCAGCGGCAGCCAGCGTGAACGATTGCTCCCAGCGCCCGGACATCGTCGTGTCATCGCCGCCAAGCGTGATATTGAGCGCGCCCGTGTTGTTGCTGCCCGGCGGATTGTCGACGTGATCCCCATCGGCAGGGTTCCCACCGCCGAAGCCGCCGTCTTCGTAGTCGAATCCATCGTCGCCGGCATCGAAATCCGCGTCGATCAGGGATACCTCATCGAGGCCACCCGGAGTGAACTCGACGCTGTTCAGAACGGCCGTGCCGCCTTCGTCGTTCTGAACGCTCGTGATGTCGAGCGCGCCTTCACCGGTATCGTTTGACAGAAGAGCTGCCTCAGGGATGACGATCGTCGACCCGTCGACGATGTTCGTGACAACGCGGTCGTCCCGCACGATCGGCGGCAGCTCGGCATTCGCGACATTGATCGTCAGCGTGTTCGACGCCGTATCGAAATCGCCGTCGGAAAGGGTGAACCCGATCTCCTCGGTGAGGTCCGAGTCAACCGACGCAGGCGGCGTATAGGTGTACGAGCCGTCATCCATGTTGATCGCGAAGGTCGCGAGCGAAGCGAGCGTCACGGTCAGCGTATTGGTTGCAGTTTCGAAGGAGAACGTTCCGGACGAAGCGATCGAACCGTTGCCGCTGTCTCCAGCCGGGTCGTAGACGTAGGTCGTCGATCCATCGATCGTGATCGACTTCACGAAGCCACCGTCCGCGCCAAAGGAACCGGGCGGAACGAGCGTGCCGCTCTCGGGCGAAAGGGTAGTGGGGCTAGGCAGGAACGGCGCCTGCGCCGGGTCGGTCACAGTCGTTGCGTTCGTGTCTGTGCCTGTGCCGCGTCCGTCATAGGCGATCGGGTTGAGTTGGTTGGTGCCGACACTCGCGCCAGCTCCGAGGGCATAGGAGAGGATATCGTTGTCGTTGAGGAACGTCGTCCAGGCTGTGATTTCGCCCCCGGACAGGCCGTCGCCTTCACTCGGAGCATTGTCGGAGATGAAATACGAGACGTTCCTCACGCCGTCCGTTATCAGCCGGCCGTCGTCGTTGAACGCGTCGGGCGCGAGCGCGGTCGCGTCGTCGTAGTCGCTGCCCCCGTTTGCATCCAGCTCCGCAATGAACGCCTTCGCCGCGTCGACGGTTACCCAGACCTCGCCCTGCTTCGCGGCGCCGTCGCTGAAGGTAATGATCCGCACGCGCACGTCGCCCTGGTTGTCGTATTGCTCGAGTAGCTCGTTCGCGGTCGCCTTAAGCAGATCGAGGCGCGTGAGCCCCGGCACGCCGGATTGATTGTCCATGCTGCCCGACACGTCGAGGATCAGGAGCACGTTCGTGTCCGCACCCGTGCTCTCAACGAGATTCTCCGAGACCGGCGCGGCTGATGGCCCGTCGTCCGCGAACTGAACGTTGCCGCCGAGATCGATGACCGCGCTGTCCGAGTCGCTATCCGCCTCTTCGTCGGAAATCGTCGCCGACGCTGTCAATTGCACGAGGTTATTGCCGAGAACTGCAACCTGACCGTCGTACGGCGGGGCATCGTCTCCAGGGCCGGCGTGATCGACCTCGGCGAACTGCGTCTGCGTCACGACCCCGGTGGTGGCGTCCACCGACAGCGTGAAGATCGTGTTGGTCCCGTCCACGGCGTCTTCGGTCGCCGCGGTCGAGCCGGTGATGACCCCGTCAGCACCCTGGTAAAGTCTGATCGCAGCATCGTCGCTGAAGAGCCCGGACGCGGTGCCTTCGGCGACTGCCAGGCTCAGCGCATAGGCGAGCGCCGGGGCAGTGCCGGGACCGTCGGCGCCGAATGACTGGCTGCCGATCGAGAACACGCCGCTGAAGTTCGCTGTGGAGACGTCCGTGTCCGGGTCGCCGTCGTCGTGCGTTGTCAAAAGAACCGGCTCGTCGGCGCCTGCAACGACGTCGATCGACGGTCCGTCGTCCGCGAACTGGATGTTGCCGCCGAGGTCGATGACCGCGCTGTCGGAGTCGCTATCCGTCTCTTCGTCGGAAATCGTCGCCGACGCTGTCAGTGTCACAAGACCATCGCCAGGACCGCAAGCTGACCGTCGTAGGGCGGCGCTTCGTCGCCGGGAGCGGCGTGATCGACCTCAGCGAACTGCGTCTGTGTGACGATCCCGTTCGCGTCCACCGACAGCGTGAAGATCGTGTTGGTCCCATCCACGGCGTCTTCCGTCGCCGCGGTCGAGCCGGTGATGACCCCGTCAACACCCTGGTAAAGTCTGATCGCATCGCCGTCGCTGAAGAGCCCAGACGCGGTTCCTTCGGCGACTGCCAGGCTCAGCGCATAGGCGAGCGCCGCGGCGGTGCCGGCACCGTCCGCGCCGAACGATTGGCTCTTCGAGAACACGCCGCTGAAGTTCGCTGTCGAGCTGTCCGTGTTCGGGTCGCCGTCGTCGTGCGTTGTCAAAACGACCGACTCATCGTCGCCTGCAACGACGTCGATCGACGGCCCGTCGTCGGCGAACTGGATGTTGCCGCCGAGGTCGATGGACGCGCTGTCCGAGGCGGTGTCCGTGTCGCCGTCCTCAATGGTCGCCGACGCTGTCAGCGTCACGAGACCATTGTCGAGGACCGCAATTTGATCGTCGTAGGGCGGCTCGCTCTCGCCGGGAGGGCCGTGATCGACCTCGGCAAGCTGCGTCTGTGTCACGATCCCGTCTGCGTCCACCGAAAGCGTAAAGATCGTGTTGGTCCCATCCACGTCGTCTTCGGTCGTCGCGGTCGAGCCGATGATGTCCCCGTCGATCTCGTAGAGATTGATCGCAGCGCCGTCGCTGAAGAGCCCGGACGCGCTGCCTTCGGCAACCGCCAGGCTCAGCACATAGCCGAGCGTCGGCGCGACGCCCGCCTCGTCCGTCCCGAACGATTGGCTCGCGATCGAGAACACACCGCTGAAGTTGGCTGCGGAACTGTCGGTGTCCTCGTCGGTCGGGTCGCCGTCGGTGTCCGCGTCCTGCGTCGTCAGCAGCACCGATGCGTCGTTGCCTGCCGCAACGTCAATCGACGGGCCGTCGTCCACGAACACGATGTGTTCGCCGATCGGAAACGTCTTGGTGAGGGCGGTGCCGATCAGCGTCCCGCGTAGGACGAGCGCATCATTGTCGATCGGCAGGAGACCGTCGTGGTTATTGCCGTCCGCACCGTGGTCAATCGGGAGAAACTCCTGAACCCAGAGCTCACTGCCGTCCGGCGTCACGAAAATGATGAACGCGATATCGTTGGTGCCTTCCTCGCGACCCACGACCACCTGCTGGCCGTCCGTGAATTCCTTGAACAGCAAGATCGAGCCGCCGCCGGTTACGTCGAGACCGCTGTCCACACCGTTGGAGCTTGGTTCCAGGGTGATCAGCACCGGGCCCGAGCTGCCGGCCGTGCTCACGAACGGTTCGTCGTCCTCGCCGCCCCCGTCGGTTGCCTGACCAATGACCTCGTTCTCGTCAAAACCGGGAAGATCGCTGAGATCGATCGGAAACGGGTCGCCTGTGTCGTCGATGTCGCCGCCGCTCTGCACCTCCAAGGTGTGATCGTGCTCGACGATGAGGTCCTCGTTCAGCGTCAGCACCAGAACCGGCTGCGGAGCATTGTTGCCGCCGCCACCCTCGGGAGGCGGCGGAACGTTCGGATCGTCTTCGTTCGGAGGCAGTGGGGAGCCCCCGTTCGACGCTTGCTGCTGGCCCGGGGCTCCCGGGTAGAACGTGTGCGTGTCCGCTCGCGGGTTCGATCCGGTGGTGAACGGATCGGCGAGGCCAAGCTCGTAGGTGTTGTCCCCGTCGGCGGAAATCCCCAGCAGCCGGGCCATGTCGGCCGGCGAATTCGCAAGCGTCGTGACGACGAAGTTCGCGTCGACGACGATGGTGATTTCCGGGTCGTCGAGCAGGACCGGCTTGCCGCCATGCGGCACGATCAGCAGGTCGCCGTGCTCAAGGTGATCTTTGTACTTGATGAGTTCGTCGAGCGTGATCAGGTCGGTGCCCGCAGCCTGGAGCTTCTGCAGCATCGCGATCGTAAAGCCGACGAGCGTGAGCGTCGCGACCGCGCACGCCTGCGGGCTGGGACGCAGCGTCGCGAGCGGCGTGTCGATCGTGAACCCGCGCGCCTTGCCGGCGGCAAAAGCGAAGCGCCCCTGCGCCACCTGGATCTGCGCACCATCCGGCGCGCGCTCGCCATCGCGATCGAATTCGCCGATCGTGATCCGCGCGTCGTTCGCGAGATTGAATTCCGTGCCGTCGTCGAAGCTGATGCCGATACGGCCGTCGCCGCCGGTCTCGATTCGGTCGCCTTGCAGGAGAGCGCTACCGACTTCGATGCGGACCGCAGTGCCGTCGGCGCGGACGACGCTCACCGAGCCGGCGAAGGAGCGGATTTTTCCGACGACGGGCGCCAGCTGCCCCGCACACGCGGAGCGAGTGGTATCCCCCGCCTCTCTGCCCCCCGACTCGACCATGCGCCGACGACCCCATCCGCCAAAAGGTCCCCCGCGCGGTCCCTTGGCTACGCATTAACTTATAGGTAAGATATTAGGCGAATTGGTTGCAATGCGGAAGTATTTTTGGCCAAACAAGGCTTTCGGGGAGCATATCTTTTGGGAACCGTTAATACGACCGTCGTGCAGTTCACAGGGAAGATGAGGGATACGCAGATGCGTCGGATTGCGATTGTTCTGTTTGCGCTCTTTCTCGCTTCCCCCTTTGTTCAATCACAATCGGCGCTGGCGCAGTCCAAGCCTGCCCAGGAGACGGTCGAATCGCCAATCGGCAAGGTCGTGACCGCCGAGGGAACCGCGACGATCGAACATACGGGCACCGTCCCCCTGCAGGCAGCCCTCCCGAAGGGACCGATTCCGGCGAAGGTCGGCGAGCTCGTGTACCGCGGCGACGTGGTCCAGACGGCGGCCGACGGCAAGGTCGGTCTCGTGTTCTTGGACGGCACGGCGTTGAACGTCCTCACCAATGCCCGGATGGAGTTGAACGAGTACGTGTTCGATGCGAACAGCAAGTGGAACTCGAGCCTGTTCAACCTGACCAAAGGGGCCTTCACCTTCGTCGGCGGGAAAATGGCCAAGACCGGCGGGCTGCGCGTGAACACGCCGACCGCCACCATGGGCATTCGCGGGACGTCGGCGCACGTCATCATCACCGAAGACGGCAGCGTCAAGTTCTCCACCTTGGTGGAAGAGAAGCAGTGAGATGCCTTTCGGGTCGACGAGAAACGCAGCGTCGACGCAAGGCTCCTCGCGGCTGGTTGAGCGTCGGCTTCTCCTCTGCGGCCTGACGTTCGTCGCGCTTCTGTCGCTTGTCGCGACTGCATCGGCCCAGGGACTGAAGGGGCTCGACAAGCACGTTGACCTCTGTAACCGCGTGAGTGAAGCCGAGGCGAATCTGCGCATCACCAGCTGCACGGCACTCATCGAGTCCGACGCGGTGACCCCGCGCGGTCTCGCGATCGCCTTCAACAACCGCGGCAATGCCTACAACGCGAAGGGCGAGCACAAGCGTGCGATCGAGGACTATGAGCAGGCCATTGCCGCCGACCGCAACTACGCGCGCGCCTTCAACAATCGCGGCGTGGCCTACACGAACCTCGGCGAATTCAAGCGCGCGCTGGAAGATTTCGACCGGTCGATAAAGCTCGACGCGGCTTCCGCGCCGGTCTTCGTGAACCGGGCCGAAGCCTACGGGAAGACCGGGGACTATCGGCGGGCCTTGGTGGACTACGGCCAGGCCATCAAGCTGCAGCCGGCGCTCGAAGGTGCGTGGAACGGGCGCTGCTGGGCCCGCGCAATCGTCGGCGAGTTGCGTCCGGCGCTCACGGACTGCAACGAGGCGCTTCGCCTGAAGCCGAACGTTGCGGTGGCGCTCGACTCGCGCGGCTTCACCTATCTCAAGCTGGGGCAGGCCGACGCGGCGATCGCCGACTACAATTCGGCGCTGCAATTGAATCCGCGGCTCGCGACCTCGCTATACGGACGCGGGCTCGGCAAGCGCCGGCAGGGCAACGCGGCTGGAGCCGCGGCCGATATCGCCGCCGCCGTTGCCATCCAGCCGACCATCGCGACCGACTTCGCGAAGTACGGGGTTAAGTGACGCTCTTATCCCTCTCCCCGCGTGAGCGGGGAGAGGGTGCCGAGCCGCGTGTAACGCGGCGAGGCGGGTGAGGGGCCCATGCGAGCATGTTCGCGCACTTGCCCCTCACCCGGCTCGCCACGCTTTCGCGCTTCGCGCTACGGCGGGCTCGCCACCCTCTCCCCGTAAACGGGGAGAGGGAAAGGTCGCGGACTTTGGCGAATTAACTCCCGCACCCATATCCATTTCCCGCCGCTCGCGTCGCATGCTCTAATACCGGCGGCCACTCCCGGGAGAAACCCTTGTCCAAATTGCTGATTGCGACGCCGGCTCACGGCGAGATCTTCTACACGCCCTATGTCCACTCGATCTTCCGTCTGCACCGCGCGCTATCCCGGCCGGCTGGACGCTCTCCTTCGCCTCGATTGCTTTCGCCGATATCGCCGAAAGCCGCAACTTCCTGCTCACCCACTTGCTCGACAAGACCGACGCGACGCACATCCTCTTCGTCGACGCCGACATGGGTTTCGAGCCGCAGCTCGTGCAGGAGATGCTTGCGCTCGACAAGCCGGTGGTCGGCGCAGTCTCGCCGCGGCGCTGCGATCGACCTGAACCGTCTCGCCCAAATCGCTTCCGAAGGGACCAAGGCCGACAGCGCGATCAACCGCGCGCACGACTACGTCGTGCAGACCGTGCGCGGCCGCAACGCCGGCCGCAAGAAGGGCTTCATCGAGGTCGACGGAATAGGGGCGGGCGTGCTGCTGATCCAGCGCGAGCGCGATCGATCAGATGCTGGAGAAAATGCCGAACCTTTCCGACAAGGGCGCGCCGAAAACATTCGCCCCTCGCGCGCGGCCTCGACCGGCTGATCCGCGCCTTTGATCCGATCACCACCGACATCGGGCGGCTCTCCGAGGATTTCTCGTTCTGCCACCGCTGGCGCGTCGATTGCGGCGGCGAGATCTGGGCGAGCACGAACCGCACGATTACCCATGTCGGCCTGCATCATTACGCGGGCCGCTACGGCGATGCGGCGGCCCCGCGCATCCTGATCGGCGGAAACCGCGCCGGACGCACGCGGCTGCAGCTCGCGCCGGTGTCGGCCAGGCGGCGCGGCGCGCACGCGGCAAGGGCGCCACGGTCACCGCCCGCAAACCTGCGACCCGACGAAGGGCGCCACGGCCAAGGGCAAGCCGGTCAAGCATTGAGGGTTTTCCCTCTCCCCGCTTGAGCGGGGAGGGGTGCCGAGCCGCGCGTAACGCGGCGAGGTGGGTGAGGGGCCTGGCTGCACTTATCTCGTCATGCCCGCGCTTGTCGCGGGCATCCACGTCTTGCGGCGTTCGACGTCTTCAGGCGTGGATGGCCGGGACAAGCCCGGCCACGACGATTGCATTCTCGCGGCGGTACCCGCCCGAGTCATTGTCAGTTCGCGTCCGCCCTCGAGCCGATTGCCGAGGGCCTCGGCGGGCCGTTTTCCGCGGCCGAAGCCGGTGGTATCTTCCGCACCGCAGCCGCGCGGAGCGATCGTCGCGGCCTATCTCGGAGGAACCGCCATGCGCATCCTTCTCACGATCGTAGCGATCAGTCTTTCTCTCGTACTGCTTTCCGTCAACTCCGGCCACTCAGCAGGCGGTTATAAGGGCATCAATAAAGTGCAAGCGACGGACAAGGGGGCCGCCGAGAAGGGGAAGGGGAAGGGAGCCGACAAGGCGGGGAAGTCGACTCCAGCACAAAGGGTCAGACGAAGGATTCGCTGACGAAGTAGTCGGCGCAATTCCGGAGCGGGCGAGGTCTCCAGCAGCGGCCGCCTTGGCCGCGGTCAGACGCGTCGGGGTGTTTCGCGCTCGCTCTGCGCAGCGAGGTGGATCGGCACGGGTCCGCGCATCGTCGTCGGCGGCCTCGCCGCGGCTGCGGCGAAAGCCGGCGTCGGCCAGGCCGGGACCGTGCGCGAAGGCGGGAAGGGCGCCCGCGCCAGCGCCGGCAAGCTCACGATCCCGAAGAAAGACGACAAGGCCAAGGGCAAGCCGGTCAAGCATTGAAGACGTTTCCCGGGCGCAGCGCGGCATTTCATGCCGCGCTGCAGACCCGGGATCCGTTTCTGGAATCCATGGGTCCCGGATCAGCGGCGCACCGCTCCGCGAAGCGCTACGCGCTGCGCCGCGTCCGGGAAACGTCACTTGCGGCAAAACGCACTGACGACTGGATCATCACTACACAACGACCCCATCCGAGGGGGTGGACGGGGCCGCTGCATCGTCATGACCGCGTTTTGGGCAAAGCGGCGGTCTGACGGAGGGAAATTCGCGGAAGCAGCGCGGGTTCCTGGCTGTGGATTGAGTGGAGAACGCGGAACAGCTCCGCGCGTTCAACGTTGACGCACAGGCGCCGAGGCATCGACATGGCAATCCGCACGCCCGATCGGCCGCACGGACCGCGTTCCGGCGGCACCGACCCGCGACCCGGCGAAGACGTGACGCGCGGGGGACAGAAATCTCACGTCGGCGATCGGAGCGGCATGCAGCCGACCGAGCCGCCGCACGGCGGGCGGAAGCAGCGGCGACAGCCGGGTGCGGCGCCGGGATCTCCGGTGCGCGGCAACGAGCCGCCGCACGCGGAAGATCTCGGCCACACCAAGGGCGAGCGCCGCGGCTAGTCACTCCTTCAGATTCCGGAACGTGATCGAGTAGCGGAGCGCCTCGACTGCCGGGATGCTGTGCTGCCACTCCGTGCGCGCAGGGCCGGCTAGCAGATACGCCGAGCGCGGCTCGGCGACGATCGACGCGCGCTCCCATTTCGTGCCGGTCTTCTTGCGGAAGCGGAAGGTGCAGGGCGAGAGCAGCGAAATCCCGATCACCTCGCCGAACACCGAGCGGTCCTTGTGCCAGCCGATGGTGGAGCCCGGCGGATATTTCGTGAGCAGCACTTGCTGAATCTGCTCCGGCTCAAGCCCGGAGAATGCGCTCGCGACCGCGCGCAGCGGCAACAGAAATTCCGGCATGTCGTTCGTCTTCGCGAGGCCGCCGCCGTTGAAGTCGTAGCGCCAGCCGAACGAGACGGTCTCGCGGTTTCCCAGTAAATCCATGGAATTCGAACGGCTTGAAGGCAGGGCGCCGCATCGTCGTCAAGCAGTCGCCGCTCCTCGGCCGCGTCGATCAGCGCCGGCTGATAGCGGAAGCCTTCGGGGAGTGCGAGGCGCCGCTCTTCGAAGAGGTCGGTTTGAACCTGGGACATCTCGCTCAGCGCACGCAGCGTCGGACCATCTGGTCCCGAGTTTCACGCTCGCATGTATGAACTATGCCGAGCGGCATCGAGTTCCTGTGCCGTGTTTGCTCGGCGTCGAGGGCCGCGTCGAGCCGCCGAAAAGAAAGGGGCGCCGCATCGCGTCCCCTGGGCTGTGGGAGTTGTGGAAGCAAAACGGCCCGCCGAGAGGCGGGCCGTTCGTTTTGTGCCCTGGTTGCTCAGAAGATGCTGATATGTGTCGCGTTCGGATCGACGCCCTGAGGAAATCGTGGCGAGCGCGATCTGGTTCGCTACCGTGCCGTTGTCCGAGTACCAGAGTGTCTTGGTATCGGTCTCGAAGAAGAACTCCTTGCCGGTGCCATTGAAGCCAGCGGTGGTGTCAGTGCCACTGGCGAAATCGCCCGCGGCGATCGCCGTCGCGTCGAGCGCCGAAAGCGACAGGCTGGCGACGTCGACCAGGAAGGAGTTGCCGGCCTCGAAGCCGATAATTTCATCGATGCCGCCTTCGCCCGGTTTGAAGAAATAGGCATCGTCCGCCCTGCTCCCACCGGTGAGGCTGTCGTTGCCGCCCTGTCCCCACAGCACGTCGTTGCCAGCGCCGCCGTTGATGACGTCGTCGACGACAGATCTTTGGACGGAAAAATTGCGCCTGAGCGGTGTCACCATCTACGTTGGCAAAAGCCACCGTTTGGGCGAGTGACCGTCCTCAAATACAACCGTTGCCGTCGCGCCGACATCGTCGAATTCGCTGCCATCACTTTCATTGCCGATATTGATGACGCCCATGTTGAAGTCGAGGCTATCGCCGACAGCGAAGGTGCCGGGCTGAGAAACCGAGGACGAGGGTCCCCGACGCTGATCCGCCAGCAACGGGACTTACCGTGGCCAGTGTGACGCCGAATTGCTGATAATTGGGACCCCAGTCGCTCGGATCGTCCGTGCCGCCACTCATGAGTGGATCGAAAGCGGCATCCGCGTCGCTGCCCGCCCTCAAGTTGATGATGATCTGCTTTACGAAGTCGTCGGACCCTTGCCTGTAAAGTCGAACTGCAGGAAGTCGTTATTCGCCTGGGCGAAGGCACCATCCGCGAGAATTGCGAACGTCGCCGGAGTGGAAAGCAACGCGCTGTTACCGCCGATGAGGAAGTCGTCACCCGACGAGCCGTTAATGATGTCGCTTCCGCGCACCGAGGCCGCGTCGATGTCTTCGCCATCAGCGGCCAGGCTCTGGGTGCTTCCATCGAAGAACATGCTGTACGTACTGCCGTCCCAGCGGATCAGGTCGGAGTTGTCGAAACTGATGCTGGAAGGGTCGTTGCACCCGTCAACGAGAAGACGACGTCGCCATTGGCGAGGATGCTTACGTCATCAATGTCGGCGCCCGCAGACAACCCAATTGTGAGCAGGGAGATGAGTTCGCTGACAGATCGTAGAACACCAACTCGTGCGTATCGACGTCCGTGAGCGCTCCGGGCGGGTCAACATCGTTCACCGAGAAGCCGAGCAAAAGATCGCCATTCGGATACACATAGAGCGCGTCGAGGTTCTCATCAACTCCAATTGTCGCTGCCGTCGAAAACCTCAGTCGCCGATGTGTCACTGGGGTCTGACCGTTCGAAAATATCCTCGTTCTTGTCTGTCGCCAGCGCCGTCCTGATCATCGCCCAAAAATTGAGTACCAGAAAGCGGCCGGACGGGAACACGTGAAGCGCGTCGACGTCCTCGCCAGCGTCCTCGAGATTACTTCCGTTGAAGACCTGGTGACTGAAATGCCATCGGATTCCGGAACAATTTGTTCGTCATCCTCGCTTGGCAGACCGAAATTCTGAGCATCTTCCAGAATTGAGAATAATATTGCCGCATTGTTCCGCCGACCACGATTGAGCCGGTGGCGTCGATTTGCTGATTGTCGATGTCGTCGATCTCGTGACGGTCGCGACATTGCTCGGCTCGGCGACGCCGTCGTTCACCTGATAGGTGAAGCTGCCGCCGGTGAATATGCCGTTCGGGTCGACCACCACGTTGCCCCCGACAACGGAAACCCCACTGATGTCGCCGGCGAAACCACCGAGGACGAACGTCAGCGGGTCGCCATTCGGGTCGGAGTCGTTCATCAGCAATGCTGCAATCGGGATCAGAATGTTCGATCCCTCGAGCATGTTCGTGAAGACGTGATCGTTGTCCGCCGTAGGCGCCTCGTTCGGCGGTGCCACGACCGTGACAGCGAGCGCAACGTTCTCCGCGTCGTTGTCGCCATCGAGGAGGGCGAGGTTGAAGCTGAGGTTGACATCGCCGCCCTCGACTTCCGCGGCCACGCTGCCGAGATCGACCTTGCCCGAGCCATTGGCGCTGTTCGCGTAGAACTCGATGTGATTGATCGTCTGGCCGGCCGGCGCGTTGACGACGAGGCCAAGCGTCGGATCGGCGAGCGTCGCCGCGGCGCGCGTTCCGCCGCTGAAGAACGCGACGTAGGAGATGTCGTCCGTCGCCGCGAAGAACGGGAACGTGAACGACGCCTGGTTCGCATCCGGCAAGCTCACCGCGGGCGGTACGTATCCGCCGGCGCCGTCGAAGTCCGTGAGCGCCTGCGAACTGAAGTCGAAGCGCATGAACTCGCCGGTGGTGAAGTTGTTGTTGTTAACGCCCCAGCCGCCGGTCGAGCCGTTGATGTCGGCATGGACCACGCCGGTCGAGACGCCGGTCGCGAGCCAGGTCGCTGCGTTGAAGGCGCCGGTCGTCGTCCAGCCGCTTGCGACCGTCAGCTGTGCGCCGCTGCCGCCCGTGCCGGTGGAGAGGATCTGATAATCCTCCGGTCCGGCGCCGAACGACGCGCCGCCGATGGTCTGCACCTGGATCGCAGGCGCGTCGATTGGCTGCAGCAGGTCGAACGTGTAGTTGCCGCCGATGCCGTCGTTGGCGGGCGCCGTGTCGATGCTCGGATCGACCGTCAGCACGAACACCTGGTTCGCGAGCAACGGCGCGGGGCCGCCGTTCGCGACGAACGGGCCGATGTAGCCGATCAGCGTCATGCCGTTGGCGCTGACGTAGTATTGAACGGGGTTGCCGTTCGACTCGAGGCCGGGCGGGGGCGTATTGCCAGCGAGGCTCGCACCGCTCCAACCGTCCGCACCGGGTTCGAAATTGAGAAGGCCTACGACCGACGGATCAGCCGGAACGCTGGAGATTTCAATCGCCTCCGGCGCTGCGTCCGGCGTGTCGTCGTCCACCGCAATGGTGAGCGTCGCCGTCGCCGTATCGTTGTCGCCATCGGTAACGCTCACACCGAACACGAGGGAGATATTGTCCTCGTACTCGGTCTCGACTTCCGGCGTCGTAGCCGGATCGTCCTCGATCGAATGCACGAGCGGCGCGAAGAGCGTGAAGGTGTAGTCGCCGTCCGCCTCGACCACGAGCGTGAATACCGACTGCCCGGACACACCCGTGCCGGTGTAAGTGCCGCCCGCGTCGCCCGGGTTCTGCGTCCAGAGGACGTTGACGTTCTCGGCGGTGCCTTGGCCGGTGGTGGGATTGACCAGGATCGCTTGCAGCGCCCCACCACCCACGAGAACGGAGGTGATTTCGAACTTCTTGACGCCGTCCGCCCCCGAGGTGAATGCGAGCGTCCCGGTGGTGAAGGCGAGCACGCCGTCGTCGCCCGGACCGCCCTCGATACCGAGCGCATCGACGCCCGGGTTGACGGCCGTGTCCTGCTGCTCGTCGTCGAGGATGTCGGCATCGATGACGTTGGACAGACTCGGGCCGTCGTCCTCGAAGAACACCTTGTTCGCGAGGTCTAGGGTTGCCGCGACCGCCGGGGTCTCTGATCGAAATCGACAACCGAGGCGGTGAGCGTGACGGTTCCGGACTCGAAGGTCACCGCCTCGTCGTAACTGGGGTTGCCAAGGCCAGTTGCCTCAGTCCCGTGGTCGAGCGAGGTCCATTGGGCGAGATAAATGATACCCGTGGCCGTCTCGACCGTAGCGGCGAAGGCGATCGGATCGGGTCCCGTGTCGACCGAGCCGCCCGCCGCGTCGTAACGGCCGACAAGCATCGTCGATCGACAGCAGGAAGAGATGGATCGCCCGGCCCTCGGTCGTGGTGAGGCCGGACTCGGAACGCCGTCCGCCGGCGTCGCGTCTGCAGGAAGCACGAAGCTCGACGACCTGCGGATTCGTGGCCGGGGCGAGCTCGTCCGCGCCGATGTTCACGGTCACCGGGAACATGCTGACGAGGCTGCTTGCGAAGCCAATCGCGAAGTTAGTGGACTGCTGCATCGTGCGAGACGTGCGGGTCGTTGATGGTCGGCGTAAGAGCGTTGAACGCTGCGAGGATCGGAGGCGGGCAGGCCGCTGCCGGCCTGTCTGTCGCCGTCGTTGAAGTCCTCGATGTCGGTATCGACGACTGCCCCCGTATTCTGCAGCCCGCCGGATTCGTCGTGGGTGACGGTCGGCGTGCCAGAGGTCGGTGGCGTGACGGTCGGAATGTCGTTCTCGATCGTCACCAGGCCACGCGGTTGGGGCCGAGGTTTACCCGGTCGCCGTCGAAGTCGGTGGCCGCGAAGGCCGGCGACAGGTCGATCGTGAGCGTCTTTGTGTCGCCGCTGCCGGCCGCGTCGGCGGGTTGTGGTCGATCTGGTCTTCCAGGTCGAAGGTGAAGTCGTTGCCCGGGCCGGGTTGCTGATCCGGAATACGACGCGGTCGACGCCGGCCAGGAATCGTTGTCGTCGCCGTCGTCCGCCCAGCCGATGATCTCGTCGGGCCCACGAGCAGGAACTTCACCGGGTCGCCCTGCGTAGAAGTCGGGTTGCCGTTGCTGGTGCGCACGGCTCCGGTCGGCGGGTTCGCACCGATATTGGCGATGCCGACGATCGCGTCCTCGTCGGCGCCGTCGACGAACAGCGCGTTCAATGCGGCACCTTAGCTTGAGATCAGCGCCGTATTCCGAGTCTCGGCTTTGGTGAGATTAGTGATGCCGTTGTCGAGTCCGATCGGCGGCGGGACTTCCGCCGCGGGAATCCGAGTTCGTCCTCGTAACCGACACGAAAGCGGTCGACACTGCCCGTCGACGGGCGCGGGGACGTCATTCTCGACCCGCGCGAGGATCGACCCGGGACCCAGGATCACCGGATCGTCGTCGAAATCGGTGACCGTGAAGGCCGTCGTAAGGTCGATGTCGAGGGTGAGAAGATCGTTGCTCCCCCCGTCCGTGAATTGTGTGGTCGACCTGGTCCTCGAGGTCAAAGGTGAAGGTGCCGTCGAGGTTGTTGGTCAGCGTGAAGACGACGCGGTCGGCGCCCTCGAACACGTTCGGAGTGCCGCCGGGTGCGTCGGCAAAGCCGATTAGGGTGTTGGATCGATCGAGTGGTACTGGACGGGCACGCCCTTCGAAGCGAGCCCGCCGGTGACAAACGAGCCCGGGCCGAACGAGGTGAGCGCGAACTTCACCGGCTCGTCGGCGCCGATGCCGACCAGTGTCGCCAGATCAGCGACCGTGAAAGTGTCTTGATCGCCCGTGGCAGCGACGTCGGGCGTACCGTTGCCATCATTATCCAGGATGCCGATAGAGCCGTCGGCGTAAGTGCCTTCCAAAGCCGCGCTCGGCCCAGCGCGTCTTCGAACACGGCAACCAGCGCCGGTGCCTCGTCCGCCGCCGTCGGTTCGTCGTCGATAATGCGGATCGCGAGCTGGCCGTCGAGATCGACCGGGTCGTCGTCGAAGTCGAACGCCCGCACCACCGCGCCAAGGTCGATGTGCGTGACCCAACGGGAAATCCGCGACGTTGGTCGATTTCAGCGTGATGCCATTGCCCGGAGTGTGATCGAGCTGATCGAGCAGCTTGAAGTCGAACACGCCGGTCGAGTTGTTGAACGTAAAGGTGAAGACCGGGCGGTCAGTCGGCGCGTCGTAGTCGGGACCGTTACCGAGATCGACGAACGCGGTGAGCGTGTGATCGAACACGCCGCCGCCGAGAGCGACGCTCCCGAGCTGGTAGGAGAGAGGGCCGCCCTTCGACGTGAGGCCGAGATTTTCCAGCGTCGAGATCGCGTCGGTCTGGAACCAGAAGGTGAGCGGCTCGTCAGCCCCGGACTTCACGAGCGAGAACAGCGTCTGCGTGTGCTCCGATGAGACGGAGCCGTCGGGGTTCGTAAACGAGGTGTCGGCGTCGCTGTCGGGAGCGGGGTCGGGGCTGCTGCCGTCCGATCCGAAGCCCGTGACGGGGACAAAATTGTCGAGGTCGTCCTCGTTTGGCGCCAGGATCACGACGTCGAGAGAAAATTCGTTGCCGACTTCGATCCCCCTCTTCTCCGGAATGTCGTCGACGATCGTGATGGAGAGAAGGTTGTCGAGCACGGGCGTGCGGTCGCCGTCGGAGTCCTGCGCATAGATGCGCACGCCGAAGTCGATGGCGGTGACACCTCCGGGGAAAGCGGTCGACTTGAGTAGTGTGTTCTCGCCATTGCCGTTGATGTGATCCACCTGGTCGAGCAGCGTGAAGTTCCACGCGCCGGTGACCGAATTGATCTGCATGGAAAGAACCGGGCGATCGGCGGGGCTGTCGAATCCCGGATCGCCACCACCGCCGTTCTCGACGTAGCCCATGAGGGTCAAGGAGTTGCCGGAGGTCACGATGTCCCACACGATGGGATTGCTCTTCGACGAGAAGCCGAAACCGTTCAGCGCAGCGATCGCGTTTTCGCTGAAGTGGAAGCTCGGCGATTTGTCGGCGCCTCCGGCCACGATATTGTTCAGGTTGCCGGACGCGGTGACCGCGGGACCGTCGCCCGCCTCGTCGGAATCCGTTCCGGTGGAACCGAAGTCCGTCGCGTCGACGAAGTTGTCGAGGTCGTCCTCGTCGACCGTCGCGGACGTGCCCGACACGGACACGACCGGAATGTCGTCGATCACCTTGACCTTGACGTCCGTGAAGACGTGGACGTCCGGATCTTCGTCGGTGACCTTGAACACACCGCCGAGATCGACGGTCATGATCCCTTCCTGGTTGTCGACCGGGAAGGCGTCGTAGGGGTGGTGATCGATCTGGTCGATCAACGTGAAGGTGAAGTTGCCGTTCGCTTGATTGAGTTCGATCTTGAAGACGATGCGATCGTCGGTCTGGAGGTCATCCGGACCGCCGTCGTCGTTGGCGACGCCGTATAGGATCGTATTCGGACTGACCGGGTCGTGGACGAAATAGACCGGATCGCCCTTCGACAGGATCTGAATTGCGGTGTTCTCGCCGAACTTGACCGGCGTTCCGTTTGCTAGGTTGAAGCTCCACGTCAGCACGCCGTCGCCGCCCACGATCGTGAGCGTGCCGCTCGTGACGTCGGTCGTCACATTGAAGTTGATCAGCGTGTCATCGTCGCCGTCAGGCGTTGCCGGGTTGTCGTCGCCATTCGGATTGAATGAGGTGGAATCCTCGTTGCCGTTCGATCCCTCGGTGTTGTCGGTCCCGCCGACCGGGAACGTCGCATTGAAATTGTCGAGATGCTCTTCTTCGACGATGCCGAGGAAAGAGCCCGGCTCTTCGAACGGCGTGTCGGTGTCTTCCGGCACGATGAAGCAGAGGTCGCTCGGGGCGAGCGTGACCGCGTCGTAGTCGCCGTCAGTGGCGGTTACGAAGTGACCGAGATCAAGATGCACCTCGCCGTCCTCGACAGCGTCTTCCAAGCCCTGGTTGATGAGGAAGGTGCCGGTGCCGTCCGGATTCAGCGTGAGCGTGAAGACGACGGTGTCATCGATATCGCGCGTGCCATTTGCACCGCCGGCGCCATCATTGATGAAGCCGGTAAGGATCGTGCCGTTGGAGTTGACCCAGACCGGCAAGCTGTCGGACAGAATCCCGCCGCCCAGCAATTGCGGAGCGAAGGTCTTCAGCGCGAAGCCGCCGCCGGTGTTGGGGCCGTCGGTGCCGAAATCGAGGAGCGAGGAGAGGTCGAACGGAACCGGGACACCGAGGCCGCCGCCACCGCCACCGCCGCCACTGCCGAGGCCCGCAATGATCGGCGCAAGCGAAGTCTCGAGGTCGTTGGCGTTCGTGATGTTCTCGGCATCACCGCCGGGTCCCTCGACCTGGTCGAGGATCGTAAGGCCGGGTAGGCCAGCGAGCTGAACCGAGTTCAGCGTGATCTGACCGACGCTGCCGCCACCCGTGACGAAGAACTCGATGTAGTTGATCTGCGTGCCAAGATTGGCGCCGGTGCCTGCCAGGCTGATGTCGAAGTCACCGCCGACCGACTGGGAGCCGGCTTCCTGCGCGCCGCCAACGAAGTGGATGACCCAATTGAACGTCGTGTTGCCACCGCCATTGTCGTCATCGAGCGTGAAGTTGGCCGATGTGACGGCCGGGCCGCTAAAGCCATTGGTCGTGTAGTTGACGCCGGCGCCGTCGTAGTCGGTACCCGCGCCGAAATCGAACTTCAGCCGCTCGGTGCCATTGAGCCCATCGTCGTCGCCACCCTGTACGCCGATGCCATCGCTGCCGTCTTCGTCGATATTGGCGTCGACCATGTCACCGACAGTGAGCCCGGTTGACGCCCAGCCGGAGACGAGCGCGATCTGCACGCCGTCGCTGAACAGCCGGACGGAATTGTCATCGGTGCCGCCGCTTTCGTTCAGGCCGCCCGCCTGGTTGATGTCCGTGTCGCTCTCGTCAGCGTCATCGATATCAGCCGAACCCGGTTGCAGGTTCACGCCATACGCATTGATGTTGAACGCTTGATCCTGGCCGGCGCCGTCGCCGTCGGATTCGGTCTGGCCGACCTCGTTGCTCGCGTCGTCGACGCCACGAATCTGGTCGATCGCATCCTGCGCACCGACCGTGATCACGTTGAAGTTGTTGTCGAAGGCGCGGTTCGGCTCGCCGTCGGAGAGGAAGATCACCTCGTTGACGTCGGCGTCGATCAGCGTGCCGGGGAGAACCGGCATGGTGACGACCGATACGAGGTCGACGTCGCCTGCGTCGTCACTGTCGGGGCCTGAGACCGTGAAATTGATGTAGGCGATTTCCTTGCCGAGATTGCCGCCGGTACCGGCAAGCGTCACATTGGTGCTGCCGCCAACCGACTGGCTGCCAGCTTCCGTGGTGGCGTCGGTGAAGTGGATCGTCCAGTTGAAGGTGGTGTTGTTGCCGTCCGTGTTGTCGTCCAGCGTGAAAGTCGCGCTTAGGACATGCACGCCATTGAAGCCACCGGACACATAGTTCGGCACGCCGAAGGAATTGAATGCCCCGAAGTCGACGCGCATCAGGTCGTTCGGCGGATTGTTGACATTGGTTCCCGCAACGCCCCAGCCGTCGGTTATGTTGCCGCCGACGTCCTGCATTTCGGCGTTCAGGGTGCCAGGCGACGTCCAGCCCGAAATCAGCGCGACCTGATTGTTGCCGTCGCCGACGATACGGGCAGTGTCGTCGTCGCCAGCGGAGTTGGCGTCGAACGACGCCATCGTCTCAGTGACCGCGATGGTCTTGGAGCCGCCCTGAATCCAGAGAAGCGCTTGCTGGAATCCAGCCTCGTAGTTGGTGTTGCCGTCGGAATTGAGCGCGTCGACGTCCGCGATCGCGTCGGCGAGCGCCGCTGCGTTTTCCACGCCGCCGGTGATGAGATCGTAAGTGCCGACAACGGAAGCAGCGTTGTTGAACTCGACAATATGAACGCGCAGATCCTGCGCGCCGGAGTTGCCAAGTGCGTCCAGCAGATCGTTCGCGGCGTCCTGCAGCAGCGCGAATATGTCGTCGACGCTGCCGGAGGTGTCGAGAATAAAGACGAAGTTGGCGATGAGCCCCGGGTCCTCGACGAGGTCGATGCAGTCCGGGTCGCCGACGATGACGGGGCCGTCGTCGTCGAACGAGATCATGTTCGTGACGTTGCGCTCGGCGGAGTTGGAGTTCGAGTTCCCCATCGTCGTCGGTCACGGTCGCGGTGAGCTGGACCGCGATGCCGGCGAGATCGCTGCCGCCGAAGATGTCGAGGAACGCCTGCTGGTCGAACTGATTGCCGGAGATTTCGACGACATAGCCGCGCGCGCCCCCGTGACTCGGGTCGCCGTCGTCGTTCCACGTGCCCGCGTCGCCGCTGAAGCTCGTATCGAAGCGGCCGATGGTGACGAAATCGTCGTCACCCGGGAACTGGGCGTCGTTCGGCTCCTGCTGCGGGAACGGAAGGGCGTTCAGCTCCCAATTCGTATAGGTGAACAGCTGGCCGGCTTCCGGTCCGGTGAGCCAGCGGTAAACGCCTTCGACGGCCGTGTCGCCGCCGCCTAGCCAGGCGCCGTCCGGCGAGGTGGCCGCGTTGTCGTCGAACAGACCGGCGATGAAAGCATTTTCCTGCGCGCTCGTGACCGTCGCGAGGAAGCCGCCCAAGGCGCCGGCTTGCGCGCTGGCGGTGGTCCAGTCGAAGTCGCCGTCGACGAGCTTGTAGTAGTTGCCGTTCGCCGCGTTGAACGCGAAGCCCTGATCCAGCAGATACTGGTGGTGGTCGATCGCGAGAATCTGATCGACCTTGAGCGTCGCGTCGCTCGGATCCTCCGGATTGTCGACCGGGTCCGAAATGCTGACCGTGAAGGCGATCGGATTGCCGGCGCCGTTTCCGACGCGTCCCGTGATCGAGCCATCAAGCTCTTTGAACAGGTAGATGGAGTCGTCGCCGAATGCGCCTTCCGGATCGGTGACCGACAATATGGTCTGCACACCGACGCCCGGGGCGAGGTTGAGGCCCAGTGCATCCTTGAGAAGCAGCTGGAAGTCGTAGTCGATGACCGGCGGAATATCCGGACCCGGGTCGACGGTCACGCTGAACAGATTGAACAGCTCGTTCGGCGTGTCCGTGCTCAGGCTGCCGAATACGCCATTCGTGTTGGGCGGGTCGGTCGGGCCGGCGCCGACGTCGTCGAGCTCGCCGTTCGGCGGGCCGCCGAGGGATTTCAGTTTCGCCGATTGCGGCGTTGTAGGTGTCGACGCCGACCGGCGCCGCGTGCGTCTCGTCGAGGTCGAGCAGGAACGAGCTGCGCGACGGATCCACCTGGATCGACGGCACGCCGTCGCCGATCTTGATCGTCAGCGTCGCGTGATCCTTGTCGCCGTCATAGTCCTTGAGCGCGTATTCGAAGCTCTCGCTGACCGGCGGCTCGTTGATGAACTCGATCTGCTTGACGTAGTAGTCGGAGCTGTCGCCCTGACCGGACGCGTCGGCGGTCCCGATCAGTGCCGTGAAGCGGATCTCGTCGAAGGCGCAGCCGCCCACCGAGACGACGGTGCTGGAGTCGCCGCTGGGCGACGTGGCCGTGAAGTCGGAGCTGCCGACGGAGACGCCGTTCAGGAACGCTTCCCAATGGCCGCGCTCGCTGCCGACGCCGGCTTCCGCCGGACCAAAGAAGAAGGAGAGGTCGACGTTGGCCTTGGTGGCCACCGCATCGCCATCGAGCTTGAAGATCAACGTTTCCGACGTGCCGCCCGAGGTGTGGTTGATCTCGTCGAAGCGGGGCTCGCCGATGCCGTCGTCATCGCCGCCGCCCGGTCCGGGGCTCGCGACGCCGAAGCCTTTGCCCACGACCGGGAGCACGTCACCCGGGTTCGATGGGTTCGGGGCGGTCGGGTCGAATGCCGTGATCGTGACGCCCGCCGGCACGTTGCCGACCGACACCGTGAACAGTGACACTGCCGGCGGATGGTCGGTGGAGCAGGGCGCCGTATAAGTGTATTGGCCGGCGTTCGGGCCGGTCATCTGGATCTCGAGCTTGCCGCCGAGCTCGGTCTCGATGGTGAGGAGACCGTTATCGTCAGCGTCGTCCAGCGTGTAGGTCTCGCCGTCGTGCTTGACCGTGCAGAGTGACGGCGGCTCGTCGGCACCGATCTCGTCGGCCTGCAGCAGGATGTTTTCCGGATCGGCGTCTGGGTCGATACCCGTGATCACGTTGCCGGTGGTCGTGTTCTTGACGCCGTCGGTCTTGCCTTCCTGGACGAAGTCCTTGTCGTCGAGCGCGATCGGGATGTCGTCGCGGATCTGGATGAGGAAGCGTCCCTCGAGGCTGACCGGATCGTTGTCGAAGTCCGACGCCTGGGTGATCTTGCCGAAGTCGATGAACGTGACGTCGCTGTTCGGATCGCTGTCCTGCAGATCGTAGTTCTGGTCCGCGTACGGCTCGTTGTCGCCCGGGCCCTCGACATCGCTTGCGTCGTCGAAGGGCGCGTCGTGGTCGAGCTGGTCGTGCAGCTCGAACTTGAACGAGCCGTCGGGATTCAGGGTCAGCTTGAAGACCAGACGGTCGTCGTTCGCCGGCTGCCAGCTCATGGCGCCCGCGCCACCGATGTCGACGAAGCCAATAATTACGCCGTCGGTGTTCAGGTCGTAGGAGAGAAGCGCGCCCTTCGACTCCAAACCGAGACTTCGTAAGGTAGGTCCGGACCGCGGCGTCGGCGACGAACTCATACTTGAGCGGCTCGTCCGCGCCGGGAAGGGCGACGAGGCCGGCGAGCGTGCCGGTGGTGACCGCGGGACCGGTAGTGTTGGCTTCCGGATCGCCGGTTACCGAGCCGTCGCCATCGCCGTCGTTCGGGCTCGTGCCGGTCGAGCCTTCGATGCCGGAGTTGGCCGTCGCCCAGTTCGGATTGTAGTTATTGATGTCGTCTTCATCGACGACGGCGAGCACCACCGGGGTGGCGCACACCTGCACGTCGAACTGGACGTCGTTGAAGTCCGCATCGCTTCCCTGGTGCTTGTCTTCCCAGTTGGAGTTGCGCGCGCCCGTGCCGGTCTCGAAGTCATCGCCGTCGGCGCTATCCGGGTCGGAGGCGTGCTGCAGATCCGGATTGTGGCGGCTATCGGAGAACAGGATGCGGTCGGCCTCGGGAGTGTCGACCAGGATCCCGTCCTTGAAGGCGAACCATTCGCCGCCGATGTTCTCGAAGGTGATCGCGTCGCCGTCGTTCAAGCCGTCGTCGTTGCCGTCCGGGACAAGGAAGAAGCCGAGCAGCTTCGCGCCGTCGGGAATGTCGGCGGCGCTGATCTGCAGCAGCTTGTCGCTCGCGGAGTTCGCGTTGTCCTCGAGAATCCGGCCGCTGATCGGATTCCCGGCCGCGTCGGCGAAATAGAAGCCGATCGAGTTGTTGAAGTCGGCGCTCGACAGGATGTCCGAGATGTCGACGGTGAGGCTCGCGCTCGCCGGGATCTCGAAGAGAAGGTCGTTCGGATCGGCGCCCGTGCACGGGGTGCCGGGTTCGAGGCAGTCCTTGCCGATCAGCACCGGCACGTCGTCGTCGACGAGGATCTTGAAGTCGCCGTTCGCCGTATCGCCGTCGGAATCCTTGGCCGTGAAATTGAACTCGAGCGTGATGTCGTTTTCGTTGTTGCCGTTCGCATGGTCGAGCTGGTCGAACAGCTCGAAACGGAACGAACCCGAGCCGTCGTCGAACAGCTTGACCTCGAAAACGAGGCGGCCGTCGGTCGCCTGACCGATCAGCTTCGTACCGGCGTCCTGGAGAATGAAGTTGACGACGTCGCCCTGCGACGTGAGCGGGCCCACGATGCCGCCGACGTCCACCGTGTTGTTCGTGAAGGTGACGCTACGGTCCGTGCCGAGCGAGTTCCTGCGAGAGGCCGTCGGCCTGGTCGAAGTCGTCGGCGCCCCATTGAATAAGGAGACTGCCGTTCGCGACCGTTGCGTTGCCGGGTACGTCGCCGGGCTGGCTGTCGCCGATGCCCGTCGAGAGGTCAGGCGGAATCAGCCCATCCTCGTCCACGACGCCGATCGCGCACAGGCGCACGTTGTCGATGAAGGCGCCGAGCTCATTCTGCTGGCCGGTGCCGCGGAAGCCGAGAATGCTGCTTGCGTCGGCCGCGGTGAGATAGAGCGTGATCTCCTGCCAGCCCGCCGGCGCGGTCGAGGAATCGATCGAGTGGACGACTGCGCCTTCCCACAGGACTTCCATGCTGCTGCTGTTCGCGTCGCCGTCGGCCGGCCGCGGCATGTACCAGAAATGCAGTTCGTAGGTCTGACCGGGATCCGTCGCGACCGTCTGCTGGATGGTCGCGTTGGTGTTGCTGGTCGGATTGATGTCGGGAAGCGGGTTGGTCGGGTTGCCCTCGGTGTCGGAATCGAGCTCGACGAAGAAATTGCCGTGTTGGGCGTTGACGCCGGGTCCGGCCGCGCCGCTGCCCTGGACCTCGAACGGAATGCCGTTGGCGCCCTGGACCCAGCCCGGAGGCGGTAGCGACGCGAAGATCTCCCAATCGCTGCCGAGGAGGTTGTGCCCAGTCTCGAAGCTGCCGTTCACGATGATGCTGCAATCGCCGATCAGCGGCACGTCGTTCTCGATGACGACGCTGATCGAATCCTCCAGCAACGTCACCTTGTCGTGGTCGAAGTCCTCTGCCGTGAAGAGCGACGTCAGATCAATCGTGAGGGTTTCGTCGTCGTTATTTCCGCCTGGCGGGTTATGGTCGATCTTGTCCTTCAGATCGAAGGTGTAGCTGCCGTCACCGTTGTCGGTGATGCGGAATACTTCGCGCTCGGTAGCCCCTTTGAAGCCATTCCCGTTGGTGTCGGCAAAGCCAATGATGCTGCCGCCGGGGCCGTTCGCATATTTAACTGTCACCCCTTCAGAGGTGATGTTGTCGCCGCCGGTTGTCTTGACGTTGCCGCCGGGAGTGAACGGCAAGAATGTCTTCAGATCAAAATTCACCGGTTCGTCGGCGCCGACGTTCACGAGCGCAGCGAGATCGGCTTCCGTAAACGTCGCCTCGTCGGTGAAACCGTCGCCGTCGGTGATGCCGGTGGTGAGGTCGAATGTTGGAGCAGCGGCAAGCTCACTGAGCTCATCTTCCTCGACGCGAATCGAGGTGGTCGCGCTCGTCGTCTCCGGCACGTCGTCGCGGATCTTGATCGTGAGGTGGTCGCCGATGATGACGCTGTCGCCGTCGTAGTCGGTCGCCTGGATCAGGAAGCCGATCGGCAGCGCCGTCACATCGAAGAAGCGGGATGTCGTCCTGCAGGTCGAAATTTTCGTCCGATCCCGAACCGAGCGGAATTCCGTCCGTCAGCTCGGACGGGATCGGCCCGAGCGACCAATCGTCGTTCGGCGGATCGTGGTCGATCTGGTCGTGCAGTTCGAAAGCGAAAAGGCCGTTCGGCTGCAGCGTGAACTTGAAGACGAGACGGTCCGTACCCTCGTAGCCGTCGGTGCCAGCGCCGCCGTTCACATAACCATAAAGAACGTTGCCCTGGATGTCGTAGCTCGAGGTCCTCGCCCTTGGAAGAGAGGCCGGCGAGCTCGGCGAGTTCGGTGACGATGTGTTCGCCGATGCCGCCTTGCACGATGAAGCTGAAGGTGAGCGGTTCGTCCGCGCCGGGCTGGACGATGCCGAACAGGCCGCCGAGCGCACCGAACACGGTCGCCGGTCCCGGATCAGCGGGATTGAACGGACTGCCCGTCCACGAGCCGTCGGCATTGCCGTCGTTCGGGTGGTTTCCGTCCGAACCCGTCGGCGCGCCGGTGTCGATGTCGTCCTCGTCGACCGTGAGGCAGATATCCTTGCCGTGCTTGATCTCCGGGATGTCGTCGCGAATCTTGACGACGAACTCGCCGTCGAGCGTGACGGCGTCATGGTCGTAGTCCTCGAACTGGATCAACGCGCCGAGATTGAGTTCGTCGATGTCGAAGTTGCGCGGCTCTGCCTGCGGGCTGTCGTCGTCGTCGAGTCGACCAGGTCGGTGTTCTGGTCCGCGGGCGGAATGAGGGTGTTGCCGGGGAAGAACGGATTGTCGTTGCTGTCGAAGCCCGCGAGGATCAATGTCGTACGGCGGGTCATGATCCATCTGGTCGTGCAGGCTGAATTCGTAGTCGCCGTCCTCGAACACCTCGAGCGTGAAGACGAGACGTCCATCCGACGCGCGCGCTTCCAGGACCTCCGACGGACCCGGCACGCCGTCGCCGGCCACGACGAGATAGGAGATGAGGTCGCCCTGCGACCGCAGGCCGATCAGGCCGAGCTCGGTGAGCGTGTCGTTGTTCAATTCGATGAGGCTGAACTTGCCGGTGCCGTTTCCGCTGTCGTCGGAGCCGATCTCGTCCGCGCCCACCTTCACGAGGCCGGCGAGCGAACCGGAGGCGAATGCCGGCCCGAACACGTTTGACGGCGGATTGCCGGTCTCGGAGCCGTCGCCATCGCCGTCGTTCGGGCTGGTGCCGATCGACTGGAAATTCTTGATGTCGTCCTCGTCGACGGTGATGCACTCCTGCGCGCTTTCGAGCACGATCGGGGTGTCGTCGATCACGCCGACGGTCCAGGCGTCGCCCGTGAAATCGAGCGGATCGTTGTCGGCGTCTTCAGCGTGAAGCGTGGAGGTCAGATTGAGGGAGATCAGATTTTCCAGATCGTCTCCGTCGAGCCCGTCCCGATGTCGGTAGGGGTGATCGAACTGGTCGTAGATCTCGATCTTCCAGGCGCCGTCTTCGCCGCCCTCATCCAGGGTGAGCACGAACACGATACGGTCGGGTCCAGGGCCGTAGCCCGTCGCCGTCGTCGTTCGATTGCGCGCCGTTGAACGTTCCGTTGCCGTTTTCGTCGGCAAATCCGATCAACGTCTTATCGTTGACCTTGTGATAGAAAACCGGGTCGCCCTTGGAGAACGCTCTGCGCCGCCCGCGGTGTACTCCACCGGCAGGCCGGTGACATCGTTGAACGTGAAATCGAACGGCGGATTGCCGCTGTTGATCAGGTCTTCAAGATTGTTGTCGTTCGCGTCATTGCCGATGAAGGTGATCGTGACGTTGTCGAAGCCCGGGCGTGTCGGATCCTCGTCGTTGTCGAGGTCGTTGAGGTCGTCTGTGTCCTCGTTGCCGTCGGAAAGCTGGCTCGGGCTCGCGGGCTGCCCTTCCTGAAGATGCTCTTCCTCGACGATGCCGCCGACGACTTCGTCGCTCTGGGTCGGAGCAAAATCTTCGTCGACGAACGGTCCCACCTCGCGCAGGAATTCGACCGGGTTCAACTCGGTCGGCGGAAGCAGGTCGAGCGGCGGCGGGGTGAAGATCGGGTCGATCGTCGGGTCGGAGAAGTTCGCGCCAGCGTCCTGCGGGTCATTGCCTTCGCCGGCTGCGGGAAGGACCGACTGGTCGATCGTGGTCGGGAACAGGAGGGCGAATTCGGCGGGCGAGATGATCTGGCCGGGCGCAACTTCGATCTGCAGGTTCGCGAGCGGGCGGTGCAGCGAATCCCAGAACGGATCGAGCGTGATCGTCGCGCCGTTCTCGAACAGGATGACCGCGCGCTCGCCGACGCGCACGATGATGATCTTCTCTTTCGCGATGCCCGAGAAATCGACCTTGATCGTTTGATTTGTACTGAGCTGGATAAGGACCGCTTTACCGTCAGCAGGTTTTTCGAGCCGAACAGTCCTGATCTCCGCGGCGCCCGGAGTGGTCGCCTGCGCAAGCTTGATAGGCGCGTTCATGGTCTCACCCGCCAAGAAAAAAAACAGGAGCTCAAAAAAAGGAGGGAGAGCCCAAACCCCAGCCAGCGGGATTAGGATATTCTTAACTGTGGCAGGGGGGAAGGAGAGAACACACGAAAAAGCCTGATTCCATCAACGTTCTTAATACGTGAGCCCGCTCCGTTGCTCGCGCGCAACAGCCTGTGGAAACAGGGTCTGGACGGTAAATCCGCGCGATGTTTGCTTGTCGCGGATGTCCCGCCCATGCAATCTTTAACCACAATTGATGGGGGCACTGATGGGGCGCAGCACTCAAATGTGGCTGGCCGCCGCGGGCGCGGCGGCGTTGTTTGCCGCGGCGACCGCCGCGAACGCGGCTGACTTGCGGCCCGGCACGATCGCCGTGGGCGCGGGCGGGGCGCAACTCGCGCTCAACTGTGACAACGGAAAAATCTACCCGATTCGACCGCGCGCAGTGAGCGACGCAGGCGAGCTCGTCACGGGCTACCTCTACACGGCGCCAAAGCGCGCCGCCCACTTTCGCCTGATCCCGATGGGGAACGGCTACCGCTACTCCGGCCAGGGCTTCTGGTTCGATGGCGTGCGCGGCGAGGCCGTGCTCGAGCTCGGCAAATCGACGAACTGCACGGTCGACTACGGCACGACCTGATTCGCATTCGATTTTGCACGGCGAACGGCGCCCACGCGGCGCCGTTTGTGTTTTTTGGCTCTTCGTCATTCCGGGGCGCACGCCGCGCTGGCGAGCGTAGCGAGCGGCCAGCGCGGCCACCAAGCAAGGGCGCGCCGGACACTCGCCCGTAACCGGGCTCGTCGGCGCGCAAAAGCGTGCGAGCCCGGAATCCAAGCGGCTTCAGTTGGCGGCGCGGCCACTCAACCTCCCCTGAAGGGGAGGGAGATGAAATCCCATTCTCGCTTGCCGTCATCCGATTTCGGCCAATCCTCCTCCTTGCACTCCGCGGATTGCGGCGCGCGCTGTGCGTTCGTAGACCGCGTACACCCGGACCAGCAGGAGATGCGAAAAGGAAATGAGCACGCGTCAGAGCCGGTCGCGATTCGATTGTCTCGCCCGGCTCGCGCCGGACGAACCTTACTTCGTGCTGCGCGCGCAGGACCGCCTGGCGCCGGAGCAGATCGAAGCGTGGGCAATCGAGGCGCAGCTCAACGGATGCGGGCCGGCGAAGCTGGCCGAGGCGCGCCGCATCGCGGCCGCCATGCGCCGCTGGTCGAAACGCAAGATGCCGGATTGAGGCTGGATCGTTCGCGCTGGCCGCTCGCTGCGCTCGCCAGCGCGAACAGGCGCCGCTGGTCGAAAACGCAAGATGCCGGATTGAGAACGTTTCCCGGATGCGGCGCAGCGCAACGCGCCCTCGTTTTCCCGGGCGCAGCGCGATAAGCGCGTTCACGCGTGTGTGCGTGCGCTATGGTGAAACGCTGCGCTGCAGACCCGGGACCCGCGCCCATCGCAGACGGATCGCGGATCAGCGGCGCATTACCGTAGCGCGAAGACGCGCGTGAACACTTGTGGCGCTGCACCCCGGGAAACGTCAGAACGCATTGCTTTGGGTCCCGGGTCTGCAGCGCATCACGCGCTAACGCGCACGCTGCCATAGCGCGTCGAAGACGCGCGTGAGACGCGCTTTTCGCCCGGGAAACGTGAGATCAGGTTTCGCCCGACACGAGTTGCGCGGCCGGTCTCGCGGCGTCGCCGGCTTTGTTGTCGAAAAGATTCGGAGCCAGGAACTCCGGCAGCAGCTCCGAGGCTTCCGCTTCCGATACGAGGCGTTTGGCGACGAGCGTGCGCAGCACGGCTGAGAACGCGGCGGCCATGTGCCGATCGGGTCCGGGCTTCGGCTTCATTTTGAACTCGACGTCCGCCGGATTGGTCGCGCGCAGCTCCTTGTATCGCGCGGCATAGATGCGCCGCGCCTCGCGGCTCGAGCCCGCTTTGATCGTTTCGTAAATGCAGCGGCCACCGCCGAACTTGTACTCGGCGTAATAAGCAAAGCCGGTTTTCAATCTGCGGATCTTCAGTCCCACGGCCGACTCCGGTTGTTATTGGTGGGAGAGGGCGGCGTTGACCGCCGCCCTCTCCTTGACCACGCCGCCCCCTGCGGTTTCAGGTTGCGTCAGATCAGAAGTTCCGGCGGATACGGGTCCACGCGGTCCAGATGTCTTCGCTGCCGTTGCAGATTGCGAATTCGCCGATAGCCGCACCCGCCGACTGAATGCAGTTGCCCGTCTTCACCTTCGAGTAGACGAGGTCGAGGCTGAGATCGAGGCCCGCGACCGGCGACCAGATCGTGCTGATGAAGCCTTGGAACAACTTCACGTCCGGGATGGCGGTCAGGTTGGCGATGCCCGGATTGTCGATCTCCGTGTAGCCCACCGCGAAGCCGGTGCGCAGCATCGGAGTCCAGTAGTGCCGGTAGGCACCATAGGCCGACCATGCTTCCGTCAACGAAATGGTGGATGGAGCAAGCGCTCCAGCCGGCCCACCGGTTGCCCACGCATCGGCGATCGGGACGAACGCGCCCGAGCCCAATGCCGCGGATCCGGTGGCGAAGCCAAGTGCGCTGGCCGTGGTGACCGGGCTCGAAGCGAGACCGGTGTACTCGACCGCACCCTTGGTCCATTGCGCTTGTGCAAGGAAGCTGTTGTTCGGGTTACCCGTCTGCGGCGTCTTGATTTCGAAACCGCCACCGAACGCGTAGCCCCACTTGTCGCCCGCACCGGCATTCGCCAGCACGGTATTGGTGCGCACTTGATGCAGAGCGCCCATGATCTGCGCCGAGCCCCAAGCCTGGTCGACGCGGATGTTCGCGACGACGTCGGGTGCCTGTTCACCGCCGTACGCGCCAACGGGTGCCCCCGCCACGCTGGTGGTGCCGACGCCCGGAAGCCCACGGATGTTGCTGCGCCGTGCGCCGCCGTCTTCCACCGAAACCGTGGCCGAGACGCCGTTGCCGAGCTGCGCCGTATAGGCGATGAGCGGCAACCAGTCCCACGGCAGCGCGCCGCCGGCCACGATCGAGTAGGCACCGCCGAAGCTGAAGAACGATTCGGTGAAGCCCGCCGTGAAGCCTGCGAACTGGATGAACGCGCGGTCCATGCTGGCGCCGGTGTTGGCACCGGACGGTACCTGACCCGCCGGAGCCGTCGTTGCGTAGCTCACGCCGCCCACGAAGTAGGCGCGCAGCGTGCCGTAGGCCGTGTTGTTGCGTGCATCGAGGATGACGTGACCGCGAGCGCGCCACTGGCTGTAGTTGTCGTCTCGGTTGAAATTGTCGCCCGAGTAAATGACGTCGACCGCCGCGTTGCGGCCCTTGACGCCCGTTTCCACGAACACATAACCGCCGACGCGCAGGCAGATGTCGGTGCCGGGGATGTAATAGAAACCCGCCCCATAAGCTGAACAGATCTTCACGTATTCGACCGGCTTGGCCTTTACGGGAAGGTCGGCGGCTTGCGCGCCGCCGGCCAGCGCCAGCCCTGCCGCCGTCCCGAGCAGGCCCCCAAGAATTCCGTGTTTCATCATAGTCTCTCCCTTGCCCTTGTGGACTATGAGTTACGCTATCCGCTGCGGACGATCGTCTTCAATAGCCAATGTAGACGATCGTCCACAAAGCGGGAGGCTGTGGCGGGAGGGCAACAGGCAAGCGGCATATCATCCGCTCGCACGAGAGCGCTGGCGCGCGCGCGCGGATCTTGCGACATTCGGATGGGATACATAGTCCGTGGATCTCTCGTCCACACGGATGCGCGGTCACGCGGTGTGTGGGCGAGGGGGCATCGCGCAGCCGATCGGGGCGGAAAATGGACCAAGCCGGCATCATCCGGACGCTTGCCGCCAATGTACGGCAGGCGCGCACCGCGATCCGGCTTTCACAGGAAGAACTTGCTCTCAAGGCCGAGGTCGACCGCACCTATGTCTCGCAGGTCGAGCGGGGGAAGCGGAACATCACCATCGTGGTCCTCGCGCGACTCGCCCACGCGCTGCGGACGACACCCGCGGCACTTCTCACCGCGCCGCCATCGCGGCGGAAAAGGTAGCGGCAGTTTTCAATCCCTCCCCTTCAGGGGAGGGTGGCCGCGAGACATTTTTCCCTCTCCCCGCTTGCGGGGAGAGGGTGCCGAGCGAGCGCAGAGCGCGAGCGAGGCGGGTGAGGGGCAAACCGCTCGGACGGTCAGTCGCGGTCAAGTGACTCGGAAAAGAATTGCCTGCAGTACACCGTCAATGTTTTTCAGTACGTCTGTGTTCCAGAACCGCATCACTCGATAGCCTTCCGAAGCGAGCGTGGCATCGCGCCCGCGATCGTGCGCACTCTCGGAGTGCTGCCCACCATCAACCTCGATCACGAGCCATTCGGCGCGGCAGACGAAATCGACGACGTACGGACCGATGGCTTGTTGCCTAACGAATTTGATGCCGTTCAACCTGCGATCGCGGAGCGCGAACCACAATTTCATTTTCCGCGTCGGTCGCGTGACGACGCAGTCGGCGTTCGAACCGAACCTTTCTTCGGTTGGCTCCACGCACTGCCCCTCACCCGGCTCGCCCGCTTTGCGGGCTCGCCAC
Source organism: uncultured Alphaproteobacteria bacterium (assembly GCA_963711595.1). Lineage (GTDB taxonomy): Bacteria > Pseudomonadota > Alphaproteobacteria > Rhizobiales > Xanthobacteraceae > JAUSIF01. The sequence continues at coordinate 112,526 of CAVQER010000001.1, read as the reverse complement.
CCTCTCCCCGCATGCGGGGAGAGGGATGTTTCGGCCTCGCCAGTCGACCCCGCTTTCTCTACCTATTTGAGACGTGTGGATATCCTATCGCCGCAAACGCGGGAGGATTTCACTCCTTCGGCCTTTCCCTCTTCGGCTTCTTCTCGCGCGCGGGCTTGTCGGCCTTGGCCGGCTTTTCTCCGTCCGGCGCGGCGTCGGCCTTCTTCTCTCTGGCGCGCTTCGGCTTCGCCTTCTTCGCGCCTTCGCCTTCGGCCGCTCCCGCGGCCGGCGCCGCGGCGTCCTCGCCTTCACCCGGCGGCGGCGCCTCGAAGAATTTCTCGGCCGCGACCTTCGCCCGCGCAGTTTCCTCTTCCTCGTCCGTGCGCGAGATCGTGAGATCCTCGCCGCGCGCCTGACGTCCGGCCTCGTCCTCGTTGCGGGCGACGTTCACGGTGATCTCGACCTCGACCTCGGCGTGCAACGCGACTTCCAGCTTGTGCAGACCGATCGACTTGATCGGGACGTTCAGCACGATCTGGCTGCGCTCGACGGTGAACCCGCCGGCCGTCAGCGCACCCGCGATGTCGCGCGCCGAAACCGAGCCATAAAGCTGGCCGCCTTCGCCCGCCTGCCGCAGCAGGATAAAGCTCTTGCCGTTGAGACGCTTCGCGACGGACTCCGCGTCGCCCTTCTTCTCGAGGTTCGTCGCTTCCAGTTGCCCCTTCATCGTTTCGAACTTCGCCCGGTTCGCATCGGTGGCACGCAGCGCCTTGCCTTGCGGCAGCAGAAAATTGCGCGCGAAGCCGTCGCGCACGCGCACGACGTCGCCGATCTGGCCGAGCTTTGCCACGCGTTCGAGCAGGATCACTTCCATGGGAGACTCCTATCGTTCGTTCATTCTTTGGGTTGATGGGGTGAAAGGTCGGGCGGCCCGCCGCGGCTCCTGCGGCCGCGCAGGTCGATGAAGGTGTCGGCGAGGCCAAGCAGGGCGATGAGGAGGATCGGCCAGCCGAGGACGAAAACGGAAAGCCACGCGGCGACGAGAATAATGACGCGCGCTGAGATCCCGCGGGTGGCGCCATGGATCACCGCGAAGCCGAGCAGGGCGTAGGCGAGGAGCAGCGTCGCGGCGAAGAATACGGCGACGAGCCCGACGAGGCCGGGCGCGAAAGTCGCGGCGATCAAACCTGCGAGCAGGAGCGGCGCAGCGGCGGGAAACTTCATCGCGCTGATGTCCGGCCACGGCCGCGAGAGCCGCCCCGAGACGCGCGCGATGCGGCCGCCGAGCCACAGGTTCGCGAGCAGCGTGACCATGCTGAAGCAGGCGGCCGCGGGCGGCATCAGAATCGAAAGAACCGTGATCGCGGCCTGCGTGTCCTTCGTGCCGGGAAGCTCGAGCGGCTGCCCGGCAGGCGTGCCGAGCTGCGCGCGCAGCACGCGCTCGAACGCGGCTTTCAAGCCGTTGCGGTAGCTCTCAACGTCGAAACCGAATGCGGCGATCGAGACCGCGGTCGCACCGCCCGCGATCAGCGCAGCCGCGAGCACGAGCCGCCCGACCGGATACCATTCGAGCGTCCCGCTACCATTGCCGACGGGCCGCGCGAGCATCGCGAGATAAGAGAGCAGGTAGGCCGGAATGCCGATCGCGGCGAGGAACGCGAACACGAACCAGAAGCCGAAGAAGACGCCGACGACGATCGCCGAGACGAGCGCCGCGATAGCGCCGGCGAGATGACTCCAGCCGATGCCGGCAATCACGATCGGGAGCGGGGTAAGATAGAAGAGAGCGACCGCGAAGGTCTGGCCTGTCGCCACCGCCGCGAACAGAAGGGCGGACGTAACGCCCGCGCCGAGGCCGATCAGAACAATCCACAGCATCGTCAGCTGTCCCGCTGTTCGCAGCGGTTAGAGGCGGGAATCCGCCCCAACCATCGTCCCCGGATTTTCGCCGGGGACTTACGTCTTTTCCCTCTCCCCGCGTGCGGGGAGAGGGTGCCGAGTGAGCGCGAAGCGCGAGCGAGGCGGGTGAGGGGCCTTCGCGTGCCGCACTGAATGAAAGGGTCTCAGCCCCTCACCCGGCTCGCACCTCGCGTCGCACGGCTCCGCTCGGTGCTCGCCACCCTCTCCCCGTAAGGACGGGGAGAGGGATTAAGATCACCTAATCACGTACGGCAGCAACCCGAGGAACCGCGCGCGCTTGATCGCGCTGGCGAGCTCGCGCTGCTTGCTCGACGACACTGCCGTGATGCGCGACGGCACGATCTTGCCGCGCTCGGACACGTAGCGTTGCAGGAGCTTCACGTCCTTGTAGTCGATCTTCGGCGCGTTCGCGCCCGAAAACGGACAAGTCTTGCGCCGGCGCATGAACGGGCGGCGTCCGCCGCCACCACCGCCACCACCGCCTCCACCACCGAAGCTCATTCGCGCACCTCTTCGATTTCCGCGACGAAGCCTTCGACCTCATCGCCGCCATCGCGGTCGCGGCGGCGCTCGCCGCGGCGCTCCTCGCGCCGTTCCTCACGGTCGCGCTTCTGCAGCATGATCGATGGGCCTTCCTCGTGCGCATCGACGCGCACGGTGATGAAACGAATGATGTCTTCGTTGATGCGTTGCTGCCGCTCCATCTCCTCGACGGCGGCAGGCGGCGCGCTCAGGCGCAGCATGGAGAAGTGCGCCTTGCGGTTCTTGCGGATGCGGTAGTTGAGCGTCTTGATGCCCCAATATTCCGGAGCGCCGACGAGTTCGCCGCCGTTCTGCTCGATCACACCCTTGTACTGGGCGGCCAGCTCCTCGGCGGCCTGCGCCGAAAGATCCTGGCGCGCGAGAAATACATGCTCGTAAAACGGCATGGAGTGCCTTTCCTGTTTCTGTTCGTCTTCCCGGCGCCGAGCCCTGCGAGCCTCGGAAAGGCTCGAATCTCGAAGGCGGGGACACGGGACGCCGGGCGATTGCCCTGCCATCTTGCGATGGCCGTCCGTTCAGCCCCCGGCCGGGGCGACGAAGACGCGGGCTTTATACGGTTTTTGGCAGCCGGTGCAAGGCGGTAATGGGAGACGCGCTTTCTCGCTCTCCCCGGAAGGACGGGGAGAGGGATTTACGCGACCCGCCCCTGCACGCGATGCATTGCGTTGTTGCAATAGCCGCGCGGGTTCCAGGCCGGGCCGTCGAGCGGTTGGCTGCGGCCTTCCGCATCGGTGGCGCGGCTCATCACGAGATGCGGTCCGGGCGGCACCGAAATACGGGCCCTGAATCGCCGCCACGCGAAGTGATGCGCGGCCGGCTCGAGTTCCGCCGCGTGCCATGAGGTTCCACCGTCCGCAGAAACAGCGACCGATGCGACCGGCACGTGACCGCTCCAGGCGAAACCGCGCACTTCGATTCCGCCGGCACAGGCGACGAAATTCTCCGCGGGTGCGGTGATCAGCGATTTCACGGGCATGTCGGTGATGACCGCGAACTTGCTCTCGTCGATCGGCTCGCCCGGCCCGACCGGGGTCACTGGCATGCGATACTCGGTGCCGCGCATCTTTTCGCCATCGTGTTCGCGATCGCGCACCCAGACGCGCGTGAGCCACTTCTGCCATGCAGAGCCGGGGAATCCCGGGGCTACGATTCGGAGCGGCCCCCCGTGCAGGTACGGCAATGGCTGGTCATTCATCTCGAAGGCGATCAACGTCTCTTGCGCGAGCGCTTTCTCGATCGGCAGCCCGCGCGAGAGCGCGGCGCGCCCTGAGCCATCCGCTTGCACGTCCGGACTGAAGTGACCGGTATAGACAGCGGATCGTTTCACACCCGCTGCACGCAACACGTCGGCGAGCCTGACACCGGTCCACCGCGCGCAGCCGACCGCGCCGAAACGCCATTTCACGCCGTACGTGCGCTCGGCAAAACCAGCGCGGCCGTTCCCGGCGCATTCGAGCACCGCGGTGATCGTGACCCGTTCGAATTTCTCCGAAAGCTCCGCGACGGTGAAGATAAGCTCACGTTCGACCTCGCCGTCGACGGCGAGCGTCCAGCCATTCGGCTCGATCTCGGGCAGCGAGCCATTGTTGCGGATGAAGAAGGAGCCGAACGGCGTGATCGGCTCGTCGAGAAGATGCGCGTGGGCCTCGGCGTTCAGCGCCTCGTCCTCGAGCAATCGCAGACCGGGCTTCATGAGGTCGACAAGCCGGCGCTCTTCTGCTTTCGGCATCGGCTCTTGGCCTCGTGCTGAGGAAATGGTGGTTGCGGTGTTGGGGGGTCGGCGCGATTGTAGCTGCATTGCGCCGCGATCCCAGTGGAGACTCTTGCGGCATCGCGCTCCCTTGACGCGCTTGACACGGTATCGGATGGCGGGGTCTGTCTCCCCGCCTGCATCGGGGTTCCGAATTGGCGATCGCACTCACATTTCCGGGACAGGGCAGCCAGGCCGTCGGCATGGGCAAGGCGCTCGCCGACGCCTTTGCGCCCGCGCGCGCGGTGTTCGAGGAAGTCGACGCGGCGCTCGGTGACAAGCTCAGCGTCATCATGTGGGAAGGGCCCGCCGACAAGCTCACCCTCACCGAGAACACGCAGCCCGCGCTTCTCGCAGTTTCGATTGCGGCGGTTCGCGTGCTCGAGGCTGAGGCCGGGCTCGACATCGGCCGCGATTCCCGTTTCGTCGCCGGGCACTCGCTCGGCGAATATTCCGCGCTCGCGGCTGCCGGTTCCTTCTCGCTCGCGGACGCGGTCAGGCTCGTGCGTGTCCGCGGCCGCGCCATGCAGCAGGCGGTGCCAGTCGGGAAGGGCGCGATGGCAGCACTCCTCGGTCTCGAGCCGAAGGCGGTCAGGGAAATTGCTGCTGAGGCCGCGCAGGGCGAGGTGTGCGCGGCCGCGAACGACAACGCGCCGGGGCAGATCGTAGTCTCCGGAGCCAAGGCAGCGGTCGAGCGTGCGGTCGAGATCGCGAAGGCGCGCGGGGCGCGGGCACTGATGCTGCCCGTCTCCGCTCCCTTCCATTGCACGTTGATGCAGCCGGCGGCCGACGCGATGCGCGATGCGCTCTCCAAGGTAAAGGTAATCGCGCCGAAGACGCCGCTCGTGCCGAACGTGAGCGCCAATCCGGTGAACGACCCGGCCGAGATCGTGCGCGGGCTGATCGAGCAGGTGACTGGAACCGTGCGCTGGCGCGAGTGCGTGCACTATCTCGTCACGCACGGCGTGGACCGGCTCGTGGAGGTCGGCTCCGGAAAGGTCCTCACCGGGCTCGCCAAGCGCATCGCCAAGGACGCGACGGCGATTTCGATCGCGACACCCGAGGACGTCGCCGCGTTCAAGGTGTAAGAAACCGGCAAGAAATGAATTGGAATGCGAACAGCCTTGGGCAGGGCTGGAGGAACAGGGAATAGGATTCTGCGATGTTTGATCTTTCCGGCAAGACGGTGCTCGTCACGGGCGCGAGCGGTTCCATCGGCGGGGGCATTGCCCGTGCGCTGCACAAGCAGGGAGCGACCGTCGGCCTCTCGGGGACCCGCCGGGAGGCGCTCGAGACGCTGGCGGGCGAACTTGGCGCGCGCGTCCACGTGCTGCCCTGCGACCTGTCGAAGCCCGAGGATGTGGAGGCGCTCGTCCCTGCCGCCGAGAAGGCGATGGAGCGCGTGGATATCCTCGTGAACAACGCCGGGCTCAACCGCGACGCGTTGTTCGTCCGCATCAAGGACGAGGACTGGGAGAAGGTGATCGCCGTGAACCTTACCGCGGCTTTTCGGCTTTCGCGCGCCGCGGTCTTTCCGATGATGCGCCGTCGCGGCGGCCGGATCGTCAACATCACCTCGATCGTCGGATTTACTGGCAATCCGGGACAGGGCAACTACACGGCCGCGAAGGCCGGACTGATTGGCATGACGAAATCGCTTGCCCATGAGGTCGCGAGCCGCGGCATCACGGTGAATTGCGTCGCCCCGGGCTTCGTAAAGAGTGCGATGACGGACGCGCTCAACGAAAAACTGCGCACCGCACTCCTGGAGCGGGTGCCGATGGGCCGTCTTGGGACGCCGGACGACGTCGCCGCCGCCGTGACTTATCTCGTGTCGGACGAGGCGGCGTGGGTCACTGGCCAGACACTGCACGTCAATGGCGGGATGGCAATGATATGAAGCTTTTCAACGACTTGCTTACCGCGCGTGCGCTAGCCAAGGCTAATCCAGTATGGTAACGACGAAATGCTTCGCGGGGCCGCAATCGAACAACGGAATCGAAATTTGCGCGCCGTTCACGAGCGGGCGTGATAGCAACGACGGACCGATCAGGGTGAATTGATGAGTGACATTGCCGAGCGCGTCAAGAAAATCGTCGTCGAGCACCTGGGCGTCGACCCGGAAAAAGTGAACGACAAGGCGAGCTTCATTGACGATCTGGGCGCCGACAGCTTGGACACCGTCGAGCTGGTCATGGCCTTCGAGGAAGAATTCGGCTGCGAGATCCCCGACGATGCCGCGGAAACGATTCTGACGGTCGGGGACGCCGTGAAGTTCCTCGAGAAAAACGCGGCCTGAACTAACCCAGAGGCCAGGGGCGGAGATCCAGGCCGGCGGCGGCGGGCCACCGGGCACGTGGAGGCACGGATGCGGCGCGTCGTCGTCACAGGGTTAGGCATCGTTAGCCCGCTCGGCTGCGGCGTGGACACCGCCTGGTCCGGCATCCTCGCGGGCAAAAGCGGCGTCCGCAAAATCGAAAAATTCGACGTCTCCGACATTCCTTGCAAGATCGCGGGCGTTGTCCCGCGCGGCGACGGCTCCAACGGCAGCTTCAACGCCGATCAGTGGATGGAGCCAAAAGAGCAACGCAAGGTCGACGACTTCATCATTTTCTCGATGTCTGCGGCGACGCAGGCGCTCAACGACGCGGGCTGGCATCCGGAAAGCCGGGATGACCAGAACTCGACCGGGGTCCTGATCGGCTCGGGCATTGGCGGCATCGGCGGCATCGCCGAGACCGCGATCACGCTCAAGGAGCGGGGCCCGCGCCGCGTGTCGCCGTTCTTTATTCCCGGCCGCCTGATCAACCTCGCCGGCGGTTATGTCTCCATCGCGCACGGTCTCAGGGGCCCGAACCACGCGGTCGTGACCGCGTGTTCGACCGGTGCGCACGCGATCGGCGACGCGGGACGGCTGATTGCGCTCGGTGATGCCGATGTGATGGTCGCGGGCGGCACCGAGTCGCCTGTCGACCGGCTCTCGCTTTCGGGCTTCGCCGCGGCACGCGCGCTTTCCACCTCTTTCAATGACACTCCGGAGAAGGCTTCGCGCCCCTACGATCGCGACCGCGACGGTTTCGTCATGGGCGAGGGCGCAGGCGTCGTCGTGCTCGAGGAATACGATCATGCCAAAGCACGCGGTGCGAACATCTATGGCGAGCTCGTGGGCTACGGCCTTTCCGGCGACGCGCACCACATCACCGCGCCGGCACCGGACGGCGACGGTGCTTATCGCTGCATGCAGATGGCGCTGAAGCGCGCAGGCGTCACGCCCGCCGAGGTCGATTACATCAACGCCCATGGAACCTCGACGCCGCTTGGCGATGAGATCGAGCTGAACGCCGTGCACCGGCTCGCCGGCAATGCGGCGGGCAAGCTCGCGATGTCCTCGACGAAATCGATGACCGGTCACCTGCTCGGCGCAGCGGGCGCGGTGGAAGCGATCTTCTCGCTGCTTGCGATTCGGGATCAGGTCGCGCCGCCGACGATCAATCTCGACAATCCGTCCGTCGAGACGCCGATCGATCTGGTTCCCCACAAGGCGCAAAAGCGGCCGATCGAGGTCGCCCTTTCAAACTCGTTCGGTTTTGGCGGCACCAACGCCTCGCTCGTGTTCCGGCGCCTGGCATCGTGAAGTACAGCGCTCGGTTTTCGCCATCTTTTCCAATAGGATCGATTGAGTCCTGCGGCGAGTCGCCGACTTGCCGGGGCGCTCTCCCTGGGCAACAATAGAAACGATGGCCGACGAGGGGCAAAGAAGAGGGGATTCGCGGCGTCCCGCGTCGGGGCCGGGCGATGACTCGCGTCGTCCTTTGCATCCGCGCAGCCCGCGCCAGGCGATCGCACCCGAGCGCATGCCGCCGCCGCCTTCGCGTCGAGCGCGCCACCCGCTTGTGGTGATCGGCAACGCCGTTCTGACGATCATCGTCCTCCTGATCATCGCGCTCGGCGCACTCGTCTATGCCGGCAAGGGCATGTTCGATGCCCCGGGGCCGCTCGATCGTGAGCGTTCCGTCGTCATCCCGCGCGACACCGGCGTCCGCGCGATCGCCGAAATCCTGCGGCGCGAGCGTATCATCGAGACTCCTTTCGTCTTCGTCGTGGCGGCGCTGCTTACCCGCGCCACGAGCGAGTTGAAGGCGGGCGAATACCTGTTCGACGCGCGCGTCAGCATGCGCGGCGTGCTGGAGGCGCTGGTCGAAGGCAAATCCATTCTGCACCTGGTCACGATCGCCGAAGGACTCACGAGTGAACAGATCGTGCAGCGGCTCCGCGAGAGCGACGTGCTGACCGGCGAACTGCGCGGGATTCCACGCGAGGGCTCGCTGCTGCCCGAAAGCTATAAGGTGATGCGCGGAACGCCGCGCCAGCAACTGATCAGCCGCATGAGTGCCGCGCACACGCGCGTTCTGCAGGAGGTGTGGGAGCGCCGCGCTCCGGATGTTCCGGTCAAGACGCCCGAGGACTTGATCACGCTTGCCTCGATCGTCGAGAAGGAGACCGGAAAGGCCGACGAGCGCTCGCGCGTCGCCGCGGTCTTCATCAATCGCCTGAACCGCAAGATGCGGCTTCAGTCCGATCCGACGATCATCTACGGCATGGTCGGCGGCAAGGGTGCGATCGGCCGTCCGCTCACGCGCGAAGACGTCGACCGGGCGACGCCGTACAACACCTACGTGATCGAGGGCCTGCCTCCCGGCCCAATCGCCAATCCGGGCCGTGCCTCGCTTGAAGCGGTCGCCAATCCCTCGCGCACGCGCGAGCTGTATTTCGTGGCCGACGGTTCCGGCGGGCATGTGTTCGCCTCGACCTACGACCAGCACTTGAAGAACGTCGCGCGCTGGAAGGACTACATGAAAGAGCAGGCGACGGCCGGAGCGCAGCAACCACCGCCACCCGAGCCTACGCCCGCTCCGCCCGCGGCCTCGCAGAAGTCCGCGCCGCCGCAGGAAAAGGGCGTCAAGCGCACGGGCCAGACCGAGAAGGGCAGCCGTACCCAGTAGCCTTGAGACGGCGCGCCTGCGCGACTAAGGTCGCGCGCTCACTCCGGAATCATCCGATGTCGCTCGCGAGCATGACCGGTTTTGCCCGCGCCCATGGCGCCGTTGGCAACCACGCGTGGGCGTGGGAGCTCAAGTCGGTCAATTCCAAGGGACTCGACCTGCGCCTGCGTCTGCCGCCCGGCTGGGATGCGATCGAGGCCGCGATCCGTGCGAGCGCTGCGCGCTCGCTCGCCCGCGGTGCGGTCTCCGCAACGCTCGAGGTGAAACGCGAAGGCGCGGCGGCTGTTGTGCGCGTGAACGAGGACGTACTCAACGCCGTGCTCGATGCCATGCGCGCGATCGCAAAACGCGCCGACGCGCAGCCGCCGACGGTCGACGGCATCCTTGGCTTGAAAGGCGTAATCGAGGTTGTGGAAGCGGAGGAGAGCGGGGAGGAGCGCAGCGCCGTTGAGGCGGCGGTGGTTTCGGGCTTTGATGCGGCGCTGGCCGACCTGGTCGCCGCGCGGCGCCGCGAAGGGGAAACCCTCGTCCGTATCCTATCCGATCGCATCAGCGAGATTGAGAAACTCACGCACGCAGCCGAGCGTTCGCCCGCGCGAACGCAGGAAGCGATCCGTACGCGCCTCGCCGAACAGGTGAAGCTGCTCCTCGATACCAGTGAGAAATTCGATCGCGACCGGCTGCACCAGGAGGCGATCCTGCTCGCCACCAGGCTCGACGTGCGCGAAGAGATCGATCGTCTCGGTGCCCATGTTGTGGCCGCAAGAGAACTGCTGAGGAACGGCGGCGCCGTAGGACGACGCCTCGATTTCCTGGCGCAGGAGTTCAACCGCGAGGCCAACACGCTTTGCTCCAAGGCGAACGACGCCTCGCTCAGCGCGATCGGGCTCGAGCTCAAGGCGATCGTCGACCAGTTCCGCGAGCAGGTGCAGAACCTCGAATGAAGCGGGCGAAGAAAAAGCCGGCGCGGAAAAGAGCCGCTCCCAAGAAGCGCAAAGTCGCGAAACGGCGCTCGCCCTCGCGCCGTCGCGGCCTCATGTTGGTGCTGTCATCGCCTTCGGGTGCGGGCAAGACCACGCTCACGCGAATGCTGCTCGAGGATGAGAAGGACAACGTCGAGTTGTCGGTCTCGGTCACGACGCGGCCCAAGCGGGCGAGCGAGATTGAAGGCCGCCACTACCACTTCATCGACCGCAAGAAGTTCGACGACATGGCCAGCCGTGGTGAGCTGTTGGAATGGGCCGAGGTGCACGGCAACGGCTACGGGACGCCCCGCGCGCCCGTGGAGAAATTCCTGCGTGGCGGCAAGGACGTTCTGTTCGATATCGACTGGCAGGGAACTCGTCAGCTTTACGACGCCGCTCCGAAAGATGTCGTTCGGGTATTCGTGTTGCCGCCGACGGCTGACGAACTGCGTTCACGACTGGCTCGGCGCGCTGAAGACAATCAGGAAATCATCCAACAGCGTCTACGCAATGCCATCGAGGAGCTCGACCATTGGGGCGAGTACGACTACGTCATCGTAAACGAGGATCTAGATCGTTCATTCCGTGCGCTGAAGGCGATCCTCGCGGCCGAGCGGATGCGCCGCACCTCGAAGCGCGCGCCCAGCGGTGAAATTGCGGTGCTTTCCGAAAAGGCGCGCCGCGAAAACCAGCCCAACCTCGGCAAACTCGTGAGAAACCTGAAGTCTGACTTGGTCTCGCAGAACTAGTTTCTTCCGTTCGTCCCCGCGAAAGCGGGGACCCAGAACTGGATTCCCGCTTTCGCGGGAATGAACGGATTCTTCATGGCACCAGCACCTGCCGCCCCACCACATGCCCCGAGCGCAGATCGTCGAGCGCCGACTGCGCGTCACCGAGCCGGCGAATGGAGATAGGGATAGGTGCGACGCGGCCCTCACGCACGATCGCGAGCATCTCCTTCGCCTCGGCGAGCGAACCCACGTAGTTGCCTTCGATCGAGATGCCGCGCAGCGGCAGCGACGGGATAGGGAAATTGAGCTGGCCGCCGATCAGGCCCGCGATCACAAGGCGGCCGCCCTTGCCGAGCGTGCCGAGTGCGAAGCCGACGGACGCTTCAGTGCCGGCGAAATCCACGGCACCCGCAACTCCGCCGCCTGCGGCCGCGAATACGGCCTTACGGGCATTTGGATCGCTTGGATCGATTGCCACGGCGGCACCGCGCTGGACTGCGAGTGCCCGCTTCTTCTCGTCGATGTCGGCGACGATCGGTGGATGCTTCGTGTGCGCAAGCAGAAAGGCGAGCGCCATCAACCCGACGCCGCCGAGCCCGACGAGAAGGACGGGTGCCTGCTCCGGTACGCGTCCGAGTTTTGCAATCGAGGAGTAGGCGGTGACGCCCGAGCACATGTATGTGCCGGCGATTGCGGGCGGGATCGGGCCATAGTCGAGCAGGTACCGCGGGTGCGGGACGAGCACGTGGCTGGCGTAACCGCCGTCCACCTGAATGCCGATCTGGCGCGGCTTCGCGCACAAATGCTCGTCGCCCCGCTGGCAGAGCACGCATTGGCCGCAACCGATCCACGGATAGACGACGACGCGTCGGTCGATCCGCACGTCGCTTGCGTCCGGTCCCGCGGATTCGATCGCACCTTCGATCTCATGACCTAGCGTGAAGGGCAGTGGTTGCCCGCCCGCAAGATTGAGCTTCTTCCCCGCCCCAAGATCGAAATAGCCGTCGTGCAGATGCAGATCCGAATGGCATACGCCGCAGTGGCCGACGCGGACGAGCACTTCCGTGCCCTTGGGTACCGGCAGCTCGGTCATGGTTTCGCTGAGTGGAACGCAGTAGTCCGCAAACGCCTGCTTTACGAGCTTGGCCACTGGAATTCTCCGCTGCCCGGCGCCAGCGATAGCCGTGAATGCATTCGAGAGTCCAGCGAAGTGCGTCGCGCTGGCGAGCGAAGCGAGCGGCCAGCGCGGCAGCTCAGTTTCGCAGAGCGAGCGAAAGAACGAGGGCTAACAAACTTGCGCTTGCGAGCACGGCGCGCGCGACATGCGAGTACTCCCAAACGTCGCGCAGCTGCCGCCAGTTGGGCGCGCGGCCCTGACGTCTTGCGCCGGTGCGAAAAAATCCGGAAGCGAACGCGTTCATCGTTTCGCCCTTGACCCAGTGCTGGTTCACCGGATGTGTGACCAGCCAGTAAATGGCGATGACGCCAATCATGGCGACGAGCGCCGCGAGCGTGAGCCAGAACGAGACCGACCCGAACGGCGTGAAGAGGACGAGCAAAAGCGTCAGGAGCGTGCCGAGAACCTCGCCGACGCCCCCGACTGTGAAGCCCGGATAGTAGATGCGCTGGACGGCGAGGTAGGTGTCCTTGTCGAGCCGTAACTTGCCGGGAAACTCCAACGCATGCGCGACGGATAGCGCCGCGGCGAGCGCAACGAGCATGGTCGCAAGAACTTGCAAAGCGACGAACATCTCTGGACCTGAACAAAACCGGCGCCTGCGCGATTAGTTCCGCGCGGAGAGCACGTTGGCGAGGGCAACGAAACCAGCGACCGGAATGTCCTCGGCGCGCAAGGTCGGCTCGATGCCCGCCGTGCCAAGCAGTTCCTGCGCATCAACGCCGAGGGAGCGCAGGCTTTGCCGCAGCATCTTGCGCCGCTGGCCGAATGCGGCTTCGGTAACGCGCTCGAGCATGCGCCGATCGCAGGCGAGCGGAGCGGCGCGCGGGACCAACTGCACCACTGACGATTTCACTTTCGGCGGCGGCACGAACGCACTCGCGTTCACATCGAACAGGATCTTCGGCTCGGTGCGCCATTGCGTGAGTATCGACAGTCGGCCGTAGGTCTTGGATCCCGGGGGCGCGACCAGCCGATCGGCGACTTCGCGCTGAAACATCAAGACAAGCCGGTCGAACCGGGGCGGCCACGGCTCTTCGCTGAGCCATTTCACGAGGAGCGCGGTAGCAATGTTGTAGGGAAGGTTCGCAACGATGCGGGTAGGCTTTCCAGCGATCGAAGCGGGCGACGCGAGCGTGAGTGCGTCGCCGGCGACGATCTCCAGGCGCCCCGGATAGGCAACTGCGATTTCGCCAAGCGCCTCGATGCAGCGTTCATCGCGCTCGATCGCGATCACGCGCTCTGCTCCGTTCGCAAGTAGAGCCCGCGTAAGACCGCCCGGACCCGGTCCCACTTCGACGACGGCAATCCCCTCGAGCGGTCCCGCCGCGCGCGCGATGCGGCCGGTGAGGTTGAGGTCGAGCAGGAAGTTCTGGCCGAGCGACTTGCGCGCCGACAGGCCGTGCCGGCGGATCACTTCGCGCAGGGGCGGGAGTTCGTCGATCTGGCTCATTTTGCCGTTGCAGGCACATTCGCCCGCGCAAGCCGTTGCGCGAGGTTGAGTGCGGCGAGCAGGCTCGACGGATTCGCCTTGCCGGTTCCGGCTAGATCGAACGCGGTCCCATGATCCGGGGAAGTGCGGATGAAGGGGAGGCCGAGTGTTACATTTACCGCACGATCGAAAGCGAGCGCCTTCACCGGCGCGAGCACCTGGTCGTGATACATACCGAGCGCCACGTCGTAGCCCTCGCGCGCGGCCGCATGGAAAAGCGCATCGGCAGGATGCGGGCCGGTGGCATTGATGCCTTCCGCCTTCAGTCGCGCGACTGCCGGCTGGACGATGTCTTCGTCTTCGCGTCCGATCAGTCCGTGCTCGCCTGCATGTGGGTTCAACCCGCAAACCGCGAGACGCGGATGTGCGATTCCAAAACGCCAGGCAAAATCGCGCGCGACAATTCGGGCGGTTTCCACGATCAAGTCGGCCGACAGCAGCCGAGGTACGTCGCGCAGCGGTACGTGGATCGTCACAGGGACGACCGCGAGCTCCTCGCTCCAAATGAGCATCACCGGCCGTGGCGCCTTTCCGCCGCGCGGTGCCGCCAGTTCGGCGAGGAATTCCGTATGTCCGGGAAACGGAAAACCGGCACGCTGCATCACCGATTTTGCGATCGGGTTCGTGACGAGCGCCGATGCCGATCCCTTTTCTACCAGCGCAACGCCCTGTTCGATCGCAGCCCGAGCGGAAGTCCCGCTGGTATCGTCCGGGTTGCCCGGGGCGGCGCCGACCTTGACGCCGAGCGGACGAACCGGAAGAGCGCTTGCGAAGCGCGAGACGGCTTCCTCGGGATTCGCTTCTGTAAACCTTACCTCGAGCCGGAGCAATTTCGCCCGCGCCGCAAGAAACGCCGGGTCGCCGAGCAACAAGAACGGCGGCACCTTCAGCGCTTCGCGTCGCGTCCAAAGGGCGAGAGCAAGGTCGGGGCCGATCCCCGCCGGCTCGCCGAGCGTCAGTGCGAGCGGACGCATGACGGAGCGTTCATTTGTACTCGATGATCGACTGCCGCCGCAGCTGATCGAGCACCTGTTTTTCCTGTGTTTCGATGCGATTGGTGAGCAGCTGGTCGCGGATCTCGCGCCGTGCACCCACGTCGGCCACGGTTTCCTTTCGGCCACAAATCGCAACCACTTCAACCCCGGCGGCGACAGGCTCGGGTGGCGTCATTTTTCCATCTGGTATCTTTTCGATCAGCTCTTGGAGGCGGGGCGGCAAATCGGTGGAGATGCGGATCACCGGATCCCTCACAACAACTTCCGGATACTCGCGGGCGAGCTGCACGTCACGATCGCAGTCAGAAAATTTCGCGCGCAGCGATTCTGCTTCCTTGAGCCGCCTCTCGCTCACGGCCTGCGGCGAGCCACGCGGAACGACGAAGACGAACTGGCGCATCGTGTACTGCAACGCTTTTGCCGTGGGCTTTTGCCCCTTCTCGCGCAGAACCGCTACGACGTCCGCGTCCCGTACCTGGAACGAGCCCGGGGACATTTTCTGCAGGACTTCGCGCCAGGCGAGGTCGGCGCGTAGCTTCGCCTTGAAGGCGCGCAGGTCAATGCCCGCCTGCTTGAGCGCCGCGCTCAGGTCCGCTACGCCGCGTCCGCCCTGACGCGCCATCCCCCCGAACGCGCGGTCCACCGCGGAGTCGGAAATATCGACGTCGAGGCGCGTCGCTTGGCGCAGCTTGACCTTGTCGTTGACCAGCTCCTCGATCGCTTCCTGCCGCGTCGGCCGCTTTCGCGTCGTCGCCTCAAGAATGCGCGTCCGCTGCTCGACGTCGAGCGCGGTAATCGGCTCGCCATTGACGAATGCGATGATGCTTTGCGCGTGCGCAGGATTACTATCGAATGCTGTTGCCGCGAGGCACACCGCGACGGTCAGCACGAGAAACCGTGCGGTCATCGGGCGGCATCGATTTTGGAGCCTGGTTCCATTCCCGCGCATACTCGCCTCATTTGCCGGGGCGATTTGGCCGCCTTAGGGCGGCCCGACGCGGCTTCACAATCCGGACGTCCGGTCGCTGCCGACCTGCGTCGAGAAGCCTGCACCCCCGAGCGTGCGCAGGTTCATGCGCATCATGATCCGGTGCACTGGGCGCGTATAGGTGAGACTGGTCTGATCTGCAACATAACTCAACGTAGCCGCGAAACACTCGTCTACGTAGCTCAACCCGACCATGCCGAGGTCGAACTTGTCGCGGTCGAGATCGTAGCGGACCCCGCCGAAAACGCTCCAGTTTTCGTGCAGTTTGAACGCGGCGGTTTGATAAATGCCCTGACGCTTGTCGATGTAGCCGATCAACGGCTGTTCGTCGTAGCGGGCGTAGATCGTTGCGAGTTG
Source organism: uncultured Alphaproteobacteria bacterium (assembly GCA_963711595.1). Taxonomy (GTDB): domain Bacteria; phylum Pseudomonadota; class Alphaproteobacteria; order Rhizobiales; family Xanthobacteraceae; genus JAUSIF01. Next base: position 96,626 of record CAVQER010000001.1, on the reverse strand, counting down.
GAGCTTCTCGAACGACATGCGCGATTCGAGTTCCAAGCGGTGCACGTCGAAATTGTTCTCGTCGAAGCGGAAGCGGGCCGCGTACGACAAGGTGCGGTTCGGCTGGTAGTAGATGCGCGCAACATAGTCCGAGACGTCGTTCTCGAGGCCCGATTGCAGACCGTACCCGGTCTCCTGGCCGGTCCCGTCGAACTGTCCGGAATGGGCAAACGAATTCTTGCCGGCGAGATGGTAGGACTGGCCGAACAGCGCGTTGACCGTGCCGTAGCGGTGGATGTTCGCCGTGTACTGAACGCCGACGTTCGCGCGGGTGCCCCCCTCTACGCGGTCGTAACCGGAATACTTGTCGATCGCGAACAGGTTCGTGTCGTCGAACACCAGGCTCTGTGCGTCCTCGTTCGGGAATTTCCCGATCTGGGCCTCATTTGGTCGCACGACGATCTGCCCGATCGGCTCGAACACCTGCGTGCCCCATGAATGTACCGATATGAACGGCCAGCGGACTTCCATGCCGGCAGTCGGCATCGCACGTGCGAGATTCTCGCGGCCCGGGTCGGCGTAGCTCGCTGTCGGACTGACGATGCCGAACGTGTTGTCGACGTCGCGGGTCGCGAAATCCGCGCGCGCCAGCATGAAGGGCTTGAACACCATCCCGTAGCTGTTGATCATCGTGCGCCGCCAACTCAACTCCGCGCTGAAGCGCGTGTAGTCGCCGGAGAATCCGCGCAAGAAGCAGTTGGTAGCGCCCGGATTGAAGCCGAATTTGGTGATGTCGCAATTCGGGGCCACGGGGCCGAGGGGATTGGCATTGTTGGCCGCAGCTTGCGTCGTAGGTGCAAAATCCGCCTGTTGTCGTGTCAGACTGATGAAATTCATGCGGAAGCCGACTTCGCCGCCAAAGACCGGCCGGCCGAGGACATAGGAGTAATCGACGACCGGATGGATGTACGGAAGTTGGTCGGCGTTATCGAGCCGCGACAGTCCGGTGAAAGCCATCCCGCGCACATCGAAATGGCTGCGATCGCCCTGGCCTGTCAGGTACAACTGTGAGATCCGCTCGGCGCTAAGACCGTCGCCGGCGATGGAGTAGTCGGACGGGAAAAAGCGGTCGGTCAGCAGCGTCCCATCCCAGCCCCACTTCCAGCGACTGTTGATCCGAAACTCGCCCTGCGTTTCAATCGACCCGCGGAAATCGCGAACACCGGGCGTCTTCTGGCCTTGGTCGATGAACGCCTCCTTGTCCTGCTGGAAGATCCCCGCGACGCGGATGTGGTAAGCGCCATTGACGGTGCGGTGGCGAAATTCACCGGTCACGAGCGGACCGATCTGCCGCGTCATCGGCGCCACGCCGACGGTGAGGTCGTAGTTCGGGGCCAGTGCCCAGTAGTAGGGAATGTTTACGCCGGTGCCGATGCGGCTGTTGGAGAAAAATTCCGGCCGCAGAAATCCTGTTGCACGCTTCACGGTCGGATCCGGATGCCAGAAGTAGGGCACGTAAGCGATCGGCACACCGAAGAACTCGAGTGACGCGTGTTCGTACTGGACGACCCGCTCGCTCTCGTTGTGGATGATGCGCGCGGCCTTCACCTGCCACAGCGGCGGTCGCGTCGGGTCTTTCTTGCACGGCTCGCATGCCGTGTAGACACCGCTCTCGAGCACCGTGAGGTTTCCGCCGCTGCGCTCGGCGCGTGCCGCCGCGAAACGCGTGCGATCGGCCGTCTCCACCTGCAGCGAACTGATAAAGCCGTCGCGAAAATCCGCGTCGAGATCGATCTCGTCCGTTCGAATGACATTACCGTCCTTGGTTTGATAGCGGACGTTGCCCTGCGCGCTGAGGCGATTGGCCTTGCGATCGTGCGTGACGCGATCCGCTTCGAGAACGGCGCCGTCGTAATAGATCTGGACGTTTCCGACGGCGGAGATCTGCTCGCGCTGGTAGTCGTAGCGAAGCTCGTTCGCGCGAACGAGCATCTTCGAGTCCGGGTTGGCCTTTACCCTCGTGTCGAGGACACTCTTTGCCGACCGCGTGGTTCCCGCGGACTGGCCCTGAGCAAGCAGTTGCGACGAAGCAACACTCAGCAGAAAAGTCGCCAGCGCAAAGCCCAGCGCGCGCCCGCCAAGCCGGGGCGCTCGTCTGGGCCCATAAGGGCGCTGGACGGCTCTACGCAGCCACATCACCCGTCCTCTTGGTACAGTAAGACCAAGCAACCCATTAACGAGCCGAAAACAGCCGGGAACCACGCGGCGGCGACGGGGTGGATAATCCCGCCTTCGCCGAGTTCCTCAGCCAGTCTCGACACCACATAGAGCAAAAAACCGGCGACCACGCCACCAACGATCATCTTTCCGATACCGCCGAAGCGAAACACGCGCAGGCTGACGACTGCGGCGATGACCACCATGGCGATCAGGAGGAGCGGGCGGGCCAGCAATGCTTGGTACTGCAGACGATAGCGTTCGGTCCGCAGCCCGGCCCGCTCTGTGGCCTCGATGACTTCGGGCAAATTCCAGAACGAAAGGGAGTCCGGGCTGGCGAGGCGGCCGCGCACCTGCTCGAGCGTGAGATTGGTGCTGACGAGATAGGTATCATAGTGCTGCGATTCGGTCCCGACCCCGTGCACTTGTGCATCTTCCAGAACCCAGTTGCCGGGCTCGAGCAATGCGCCACGCGCCTCGACGCGCTCGACGAACCTGCCAGTGCGATCGAACGAATAGATCTTGACCCCGGTAAGCCGGCGTCCTCCCTCGGTACCTGCCCGGGCGTTGAGGATCGACTGACCGTCGACGCTCTGCTGGCGAACCCAAATTCCGTCCCGTCCGCCCTGAAATAGCGTTTTGCGGTCGTTGGCGAGCGTCGCCTCGAACTGGTTCGCTTCTTCCTTCATGGCCGCCGACATCGGGTTGTAGACCGTGACGGCGAATATGCCGACGGCGAGCGCGACCGCGGCAGCCGAACCGGTGAACTGCCAGACCGAGAGACCGGCGGAACGCGCGATCACAAATTCCAGCCGACGCGAGAAGGTGAGGAACGTCGCCATCGCACCGAGCAGCACGGCGAACGGCAGCAATTGTTCGGTGAAGGCCGGCAGGCGCAGAAGCACCAGGTAGCCGAGGTTGAACAGCGACGCATTGGGACGATCGCCGAAACGCCGCGTCAGCTCGAGAAAGTCGACGAGTGCGATGAGGCCAACGCAAGAAAAGAACACGACGATCACCGCGCCGAAGAAGCGGCGACCGAAGTAGCGACCCATGGTCCCGAATGCGAGCATGCGCGGGCCTCAGGCGTTGCTCATCCGCTCGACGCGCGCGGAGATTGCGTCGGCGAGGCGTTGCAAAGGCAAAGGCACGCGTGTCTCGATGTTGTTCAGGATCACAAACAACCCGGCCGCAATTGCAACGATCGGGAAGATGTAAGGCAACGGAGCGGCAAGCGGTGTGCGCTCTACGAGGCCCCCCGATCCAAGGCCCACGATCTCCACCGCCATGAACGCAGTCGCCGCGCCGACGATGGAGAGCCCGCGGCTCTGCCGCGTGGTGCGCGGACTACCGAGGAATGCGAACGCGATCACGAAGGCCGCAATCGGGTAGAGCGGCGTCGAGAGCCGCTTGTGCAGCTCGACGCGATATCGCGGCGCGTCGGCGATATACGCCTTGTCGTCGGGCGCCGGCCAAAGCAGCTCCGCCAAGCCGCGGAAACTCGCCTTCTCGAGGCTCGCCGAGGCCGCTGCGTCGAATTGCGAAAGATCGAAACCGTATTTGTCGAATTCGACGATCGAGGAATTGCGCCCGCCACTTCGCTGGATCGAACCTTGCTCGAGCACAAGGATGAGAACCGACCCCGAAGGGATCATCCGGCCACGCTCAGCGATGTAAGTGGTCGCCTGCGTACGGTCACGTTCGTCGTTGATGAAAATACCCAGCAGAACGCCGCCCGGCGCACGCTCGCGCACATGGAAGGTGAGCCCCCGTTCGATCGCCGTGAAGCGACCGGGCACCGCAACGTTGGTCACGATGTCCGCGTTCACCATCGAGATCTGGTCGCGCAGGGAGCGCAGACTGCGCGGCCCGTAGTCTGCGCTCACGAGTGTTGAGACGATTGCGACGGCGACGGAAAACGCGAGCGGTGCGCGCAGCAGGTGCCAAGGACTGACGCCCGCTGCACTCATGGCGACGAGTTCGGAGTTTGAGTTGAGCTTGTGCAGCGTGTAGACGATTGCGAGGAACAGGGCGATCGGTGCCACCACGACCATGAGCGTCGGCAGCGAAAGGGCAGTAACGGTGAGGAAGACTTTGACGGTCTGCCCTTGGCTGGTGAGCAGATCGAACCGGCGCAATGCGGTCGTCACCCACACCATGCCGGTGAGGACGACCAGGACCGCCGTGAAGGCGCCCCCCGCGGTCAATAGAATGTAACGATCGAGCCGACCCATACGTCCCCGTCGCGCGGCTTTCCCCCCACCGCGGCCCGTCCCTTGAAGACTCAAGCTGGGGCCTAAATACGGCTGCCTCACGGCGTCTTACAGCCCCACTGGGGATCGGCTAAGAGGGTGGCTTCACAGGCGCGCGGAGCCCCCAAATCATGGCCGAAATGCCCGAAATCTCCTTTGTGGATCAGCCCCCCGCGGATACCGGGGTCTTGGTGGTCCTAACCGATGACGGCCTCCGATTCGGCCGCACCGCGACCCGGGCGATTGCGCCGGTTCGCGACCTCGTAGACCGGGCAAGCAAGGTCGACCGCTTCAAGGGCAAAAAGAGCAAGGCGCTGGAGCTGATCGGTCCGGCCGGTCTCAAGGCCGATCGGCTCATCGTCATGGGGACCGGCAAGCCGAAGGAACTGAAAGCCGCGGATTGGCCCAAGCTCGGGGGCGCGGTAATGGCGAAAATTCCGCCCGCCGCGAAATCCGTGGCCGTGATTTTGGATCTCGCCGATGGCAAAGTTGGACCGGACAACGCCGCTGACTTTACGCTCGGCATGAAGCTCCGCGCGTACCGCTTCGACCGTTACAAGACGAAGAAGAAGGACGACGACGAAAAGGAGAAAGCGCCACAGGCCGCGATTTCTCTTGTCGTGAGCGGCGCCGCTGCCGTGCGCAAGTCCTGGGTGGAACGCGACGCGATCGCTGGCGGCGTGATCAACGCGCGCGATCTGGTGAACGAACCGCCGAACGTGCTGTTCCCCGTCGAGTTCGCGCGCCGGGCGTCGCAGCTGAAAAAACTCGGCGTCTCGGTCGAAGTGCTCGACGTGAAGGCGATGACGAAGCTCGGCATGGGCGCGCTGCTGGGAGTGGGCCAGGGCTCCGCGCATGAGAGCCGCACGGTGATCATGCGCTGGAACGGCGGCAAGAAAAGCGAGGAGCCCGTCGCGATCATCGGCAAGGGAGTTCTGCTTCGACTCTGGAGGTGTCTCGATCAAGCCGGCCGCCAGCATGGAAGACATGAAGGGCGATATGGCCGGAGCGGCCTGCGTCGTCGGCCTCATGCACGCGCTTGCCGCGCGCAAGGCGAAAGTGAACGTCGTCGGCGCAATTGGCGTCGTTGAGAACATGCCGAGCGGCACTGCGCAGCGGCCGGGTGACATCGTGAAATCGATGTCCGGTCAGACGATCGAGATCATCAACACGGATGCCGAGGGCCGCCTCGTGCTCGCGGACGTGCTTTGGTACGTGAAAGATCGCTTCAAGCCGAAATTCATGATCGATCTCGCGACGCTCACGGGCGCGATCATGGTCTCGCTGGGGCAGGAATATGCCGGGCTCTTTTCCAACGACGACAAGCTTTCGAAGCGCCTCGTGCAGACTGGCGAGGAAACCGGAGAGCGTGTGTGGCGCATGCCGCTCGGACCCGAGTTCGACAAGATGATCGATTCGAAGTTCGCCGACATGAAGAATACCGGCAGCCGCTACGGGGGCTCGATCACCGCCGCGCAGTTCCTCCAGCGCTTCGTCGACAAGACGCCATGGGCGCATCTCGACATCGCCGGAACGGCAATGGGCGTGCAGCCGTCCGACATCAACCAGAGCTGGGGACCGGGTTGGGGCGTGCGGCTTCTCGATCGGCTGATCGCAGAGCACTACGAGAAGTGACGCTTGTCATCCCGGGCGAGGCCAAAGGCCGAGACCCGGGATCGCGATCCCGGCTCTCCGCCGCCTTGGCGGCTTCGGCCGGGATGACGGACAAAACCGATGACGGAGGTTCATTTCTATCACCTGCAACGGCAGCCGCTGGAAAAGGCGCTGCCGCAACTGATCGAGAAATGTCTCGAACGCGGGTGGCGTTGCGTCGTGCAAGCGGGCACGGACGAGCGCGTGGACGCACTCGACGCGCTGCTCTGGACCTATCGCGAGGACAGTTTCCTGCCGCACGGCAGGGACCGCGAGGCGGAGGCCGCTGCGACACCCGTCGTGCTGACGACCCGGGCGGACAATCCGAACAAAGCCGAGGTGCGCTTCTTCATCGACGGCGCGAACGCGGACGATATTGGGTCCTATAAGCGGGCGATTTATCTCTTCGACGGTAACGATCCGGACGCGGTCGAGGCCGCACGCGACAACTGGAAGGAAGCACAGGGCGCCGGCTTCGAGGTCACCTACTGGCAGCAGGACAAGGACGGTCGCTGGCAGAAGAAGGCAGGCTAAGACTTCCGTCCCACCAGCACGCGGTATTGCATGACGCCCTGCGTCGCCAGCCGCTCCAACAACAACCCGCCGACGTTTGCTTCCGGAATCATCCGCAGCCCGCTCCACCCGAGCAATTTTGCGCGTCGGCGGTCGCGCTCGATCTGGCGCGTCATCTCCTCAACCGGTCGATGATAAACGAGTTTCGAAAGGTCCAGGGAGCGAACGATTTCCAGTCCGGCGGCTTCAAACACGGCGCGCCAGCCTTGTTCGGTCGGCATGACTGGACAACGCCACATGCGTTTCGCCTCCGCGACGTCGCTAACGAGCTTCTCCGGTAGTGATTTAACGGGCATGTCATCAACGAGAACGAAGTGGCCGCCCTTCCTGAGATGGTGCGCAAGATTGTCGATCGTGGAAGGCGGGTGGCTTGAATGCACGAGGCTCTCGATGCCGATGATGAGGTCGAACGAGGCGGCGAGCGGCGAGTTGTAGGATTGCAGGGCAAATTGAATGCGGTCACTCAACCCACGCCGTTTCGCCTCGCCGCGTGCGCGTTCGATCTGGGTTTGCGAAATTGTCAGTCCGAGCCAATGCCCGCCGATCTTCGGCTGAAGATCGAACGCGGTGCCGCCGTATCCGCTGCCGGCATCGAGCACGTGTGGATCATGCGGCAGCTTGATCCCTTCGAGCATCAGGCGATGAAGAACGAACGGTCCATTGGACCCCGTCTCCGGATCGTCAAGCAGCCGGTGTACCGTGAGGCTGTCGAAACCCGAATACGGCCGGACCGTGCGGCTCCAGCGGACCCAGCGATCCAGCCATCTGTAATAGCTGGCAACCTTCCGCAGCTGCGCCGCGCGCGCAATCGCGATCGGGCAATTGGGCGCATCGAGTGAAATGCTATACAAGGAAGGCTCCCAGTCCGGTGCACGCCGAACAAGAACGCCCCATCTGCGCGGTTATTCCGTTCAAAATGCCAAGCGGCGTCGTGCCCACAAACCGCCGGCGACGCCGGCAAAGCAGAAGACGAGAAAGATCCAGCCGGAGAGCGCGCCCGCGTGTATGCCGGACAGCAGTACGCCCACGGTACAGCCCAGGGCGACCATCGCGCCCCAGCCCATCAGCACGCCGCCCAGTATCCCGCGCCAGATCTCATCGATCCTCGGCATGCGCGGTTTGAAGTCGCCGGCGACGATCGCAGTTGCGAAGCTCGCGAGAACGAGGCCGGCGATGAAGAGGCCGTTGTTCGAAAGCAGCGCCTGCTTCACCACGGTCACGCAGCCGCGAAAACTGTCGAGGCCATGCAACGTCGAGGGCAGAAGGCCGGCGTCGGCCGCGGCCGTTCGCGCAAGACTGCCGAGCTCCGCCGTGACACCGAGCGGCGCCACGCGCAAATATGCGGCCGCCGAGAGAACCCCGACGGCGAGGCCGCCGACATACGCAGGCCAGCGGTTGACGAATACGGAGCACAGCACGCGCTCGAGATCGAGCTTGCCGCCGTCGCGCGGCTTCAGCTTGAGCCGGCTCGCACGCATCGTGAGCAGGGCGAGAAGCGCCAATGCGATGGAGGTGGCCGCGATCGTGCCCGCGTAGCCGAGCTGATGCGGCAACCAGATCACGGGCGATCCTGCGATGACCGCGAGGTAGAGCGGATTCCACGTGGCGAAGCCGAGGACAAATCCCGCTGCGGTACCGATTAATGCGAACGGCGCAGTCGGCGATCCTTCGCCCAGCCGATAGAAATGCGCGGAGATGCACGAGCCCGACACCGCCATTCCGATCCCGAAAGCGAACGCTCCGAGCGCGAGCACGGGTCCGACGGGCCCGACGTGCGCGGTGGGCGGTAGCCGTTCCGGCATTGGCACGGGAAGCCACGCGCCGAAAATCACCACATAACCGACCGCGCCCACGGCAAGCGCGAGCAGGATCGCGAGCGCCCCGCGTGGGTCCCCGTTCTCGAGCAAATCGCGTGAGTGGCAGAAGAAGCAGAAGCGCGAGCGTTGCAGCACCGCGCCGAACGCGGCGCCGAGCGCGAGCGAAAAGGCGAGGGCGCGCGAATTAGCGTCCGGCGCGGCAATCGACCAGACCGCGTAAGCGAGAGCCGCGGCGATCGCGAGCGCGATGATGATGGGCAGAGCAGGGCGCTTCATGTGGTCTCATGCAAAACGCGGGCGCTTTCGGCGCCCGCGTTTAACCTATTCGCACTGCTCCCGAAAGGAGCGCACCGCTGGATGTGGACTATTTGCCCTGCCAGACAGTGCCGGCGACGTTGACTATCGGCAGGCCGACGGTGTTGCCGTACTCCGTCCAGGAGCCGTCGTAGTTGCGGACGTTGCTGTAGCCGAGGATCTTGGCCAACGCGAACCAGGTATGGCTGGAGCGCTCGCCTATCCGGCAGTAAGTGATGATCGGCTGCTTGCCGTCGATGCCGGCGTCCGCATAGATCTTCGCGAGCTGTTCCTTCGGCAGGAACTTGCCGGTCTGCGGGTCGACCGCGCGGCCCCAAGGCACGTTCTTGGCGCCCGGGATGTGGCCCGCGCGTACCGAGAGTTCCTTGATGCCTTCCGGCGCGATGATCTTGCCGGAGTATTCGTCGGCCGAGCGGATGTCGACGAGCGTGACGTTCTTGTTCTGCACGGCAGTGTTTACGTCGGTGAGCCGCGCGCGCAGTGCGAGCTTGGGAGCAGGAAGGTCGATCTTGCTCGCCTGAGGGGTCGGCGTCTTGCTGTCGAGCGGCAGACCCTTGTCTTCCCAATACTTGCGGCCGCCGTCGACGAGCTTGGCGTCGATACCGTAGATATTGAACACCCACACGCCCCATGCGGCGAACCAGTTGTTGGTGTCGCCGTATAGAACGACGGTGGTGTCCTTGGTGACGCCCGCTTTCTCGACGAGCTTCTTGAAGTTGTCCGCACTGACGATATCGCGCCGTACAGGATCGACGAGGTCGGTGTGCCAGCTGAGATTGACCGCGCCCGGAATATGGCCGCGCTCGTAGATGCCCGGATTCACACTCACCTCGAACACCCTAACTTTCGGGTTCTCGAGATTCTTGGCGAGCCACTCGGCCTCGACCAGCGGACCCTGCTGGGCCGCGGCGGGCAGCGCGATCGCCGCGGCAAGGCCGATACCGGCCAGCCATTTTCTGAAAAACATGGATTGAGCCTCCCGTAGAGGAAAGGCGCGGCAGCCAACCCGCCGCGTCATGGTGCGGAGCTTTCACATGAGTAATCCGAAAGTCAATTCACATCTGATGATGTGTATGTGATATAAATAGCGTGATTTAGATGTGATATAGCTAAGGCACTGTGTTTGTGAGGCCAATGCCGCTCGTTCGCTGAAACAAAATTAGATCGAGCGACGGGGCAAAGTCTCGTCCCCCGATCGCGGTCAGCAGGCAATGCAGCTGGCCCCGGTGGTGCGCGTGGTGATTGAAGAAATGATCGAGCGCTGGCGCGAGCGGTTGAATCACCGTCGCCGGATTGGTGATTGTTCGGTACGTGAAGTCGCGGGCAAGCCTCGCCGCATCGAGCGCGTCGACAAAGGCGGAGATACGTTTGTCCTCGGCGACGCGTGCGTCCAACAGGGCGGGCAGGCCGTCGAACAAGATCGCGTCGAGCTGTCGCGGCGCATCGCCTGCGCCGGTGAAGCGGCGCATCCAGATGCGGTCGGCGACGAGCATGTGGTTGAGCGTGCCGTGCACCGACTTGAAGAACGCGCCGCGGTCGGCGCGATAGTCGGCATCGGAAATTTTCGCGGCCGCCTCGTAAATGCGCTCGTTGGCCCACGCGTTGTATTTCGCGAACATGCGGTAGCGTTCGAGTCCGTTCATCGTCGCACTCCTTAGAGTGCGAAACGTACCACGACCTCGCGGAACAGGATGACGGCTGCGACCGCGACGAGCGGGTAGATCCGGTATGCAGCCGGGGCATCACTGCGGAAGAACACGCGCAACACAATCGCGGGCGTCGTGACCAAAGCGCAAAGCAGTGTCCAATAAATGTAGCGATACTCGTGCGCGATGCCGATGACGACGAAACCAAGCCCGTACATCGCCCCGGAGAGCGCAAGCGAGACGGCGACGGCGCGGGAGCTTCGGTCCGGAATCCCAAGCGCCGCCCACGCCCAGGCGAGGCAGATCAAGAGCCAAACGTATGGCGGGCCCAGTGGAGAATTATTGAGCGCCTGCGCACCTGCGTCGATCAGGTGAAAGAGCCGCGTTGGCTCGAACGTAAATTCTTTTTGGTTCGTCGATTGCCAGCCGGTGAACACCGGTTCTTTGCAGTCGCTGCACAGGAACTGGAAGAAGCGGTTTGCATGCGCGAGACGGTGGGTTGCGTAGGCTACAGGGTGAGCGACGATCGCCTCGAGCCACCGCTGCATGAGCGGCCAACCGAACTCCGGCTTCATCCTCTCGTATACTTCCGGGCAGCCGCGCTCTCCGACCATCCAGCCGTACACGTCCCAGTGGCGCGGCGTGTAGCAGGTGGCGTTTCGGGCAACGAAGCCTGGGCCGAAGAAGCCCTTATAGGCGTCGACGCCCGAGTAATAGGTGACGCCGCCGAGATCGAATACCTGCAACTGCGACATCGGCTTGATGTCTTCGAACTCGGAAGAGGTTGCGATCGGCGAGCAGATGCGCCGGCGCGACTGCGAGCGAAATCAGGCAAACGATCGCGGCACGTTTGACGATGGACATCCCCGCCCATCGCTTGCTCGCGGCCCTTGCCGCAACGTCGAGAAGCGGCGGAAGACCAAACAGGCTGTTCGCGCGCATGAACGCGCCCATCCCGATGAACAGCCACATGAGGGGCAGCGCAATTGTGCGCCTCGTGATCGCGCCGCTGAGCAGGCCGGCCGCAATGCCGCCCCCGATCAGGAAGCACGTAGCCATGCTCACGTCCTTGACGAGCTGGCCGTTGTAGTTGAGCGCCATCGGATAGAAGGCGGTGGCGAACGTGAGCCACGCAATCGCGCGGCCCTCGTGTCGCATCGCATCGGCGATCAACACGAAGCCGCTCCAGTACGCGGCCACGAACAGCACGAACATCGGCTGCGGCCCGTCGTAGATTTTTTGCAGCGGGTACCAGAAGAAGCCGAGCAGCGGCGGCTGCCAGTTGGTCCAGTTGTTCTTGCGCGCCGCGTCGAAATAGGCCCAAGCGTCGTGGTGCAAGAGGCCCGGATAGAACGCAATGAAGTTCACGGTAGCCGCGACGGCCGCGGCGAGCAGAAGCGCGCGGCGAAACTTCAATCGTTCAGCGGCGGTTTCGATCGGAGCCATTCGATTGTTCGGGACGGCGCGGATGTATGCGGGAAGAACCAGGCTGCGGCAAGTTTGAGTGGAGCGCGCGCGGGGAAAAGAAGAAGCCCCGGCCAGAGGGTGAGCTGGCCGGGGCCCAGGGCCCGGGAGAGGTCCTTCGGGACCCGGTAACCGGCGGCGGCTAATAAAGACGCAGGAACCGCGCCGGATGACCGCGCGACCATGATGTTCTCCGGGTGAACTCTGTCTGAGTGCGCCGTTGTCCTGCGTTCAGTTTCGCGACGAGATTTTGCCGTGAGCCCGCCCAATCCCGAAAAACGAAACGCCCGGCTCAATCGAGCCGGGCGGCGTAACAACGTACCGAAAATTCAATTTGATATGCGCGCCTTAACGTATGCGGCGGCGCTCGATGACGTTCACCTTTCGGGCCACCATGGGCCCGGACGCAAATCCTACCAACACGAGTGACGCGGCGATGAGGAAGAAGGAGAACATTTCGATCGGCATGGCTTCCACCTTTGTCCCTTCGTCAACCGTGCCCCCGTCACGCTGAACCGGTTGTGAGCCGCCCGTTCATGGGCGGTTCATGGCCCCCGGCTGGGCTGTTTGGCTTGCTGCGCCGGACGTGCGCCGATATAGAACGCGGCATGTTCCGTCCGGTTCCCGGCCGGATCTTCCCGCACAAGGACCTTGTTCATGGCGTTGGAGCGCACGTTTTCGATCATCAAACCCGACGCGACCCGCCGGAATCTGACCGGCGCCATCAATGAGCGCATCGAGAAGGCGGGGCTCCGCATCATCGGCCAACGCCGCCTCCGCATAAACCGTGAGCAGGCTGAGGGCTTTTACGGTGTTCACCGCGAGCGGCCGTTTTTCCGCTCCCTCGTCGAGTTCATGACTTCGGGTCCAGTCGTCGTGCAGGTGCTCGAAGGCGAGAGTGCTGTGTCAAAATATCGCGAGGTCATGGGTGCGACCGATCCGGCCAAGGCCGCCCCGGGCACGATCCGCAAGGACTTCGCAGAGTCGATCGAGGCCAATTCGGTGCACGGCTCCGATAGCGCGGAAAACGCGCGCACCGAGATCGCCTTCTTCTTCAAACCCGAGGAAATCGTCGGCTAGCTTGTCCGGTTTTCCTTGGCAGCCACCGGCGGCCATGCCAAATGACGGAGTGATAACTGGGGGCAGGAGTACCGAATGAGCTACGACCAACCGGATTTTTGGCTGGCGCTCGGCAAGATCATTTGGATCAACATCCTGCTCTCCGGCGACAACGCGGTGGTCATCGCGCTCGCCTGTCGTTCGCTTCCGCCGCGCACGCGCTGGTGGGGCATCGCGCTCGGCGCCGGCGTCGCTGTGCTTTTGCGCGTTATTTTCACCGGCATCGTCACAACGCTGCTCGACCTGCAGGGGCTCAAGATCGCGGGCTCGCTCGCGCTGCTTTGGATCGCGATCGATCTCGTCGCACCGGCCGGTCACGACAAGGAATCCGAGGTAGAGGCCGCCGATAATCTCTGGCGCGCTGTCCGCGTCGTCGCGATTGCAGACCTGGTGATGAGCCTCGACAACGTCATCGCGATCGCCGGGGCTGCCAAAGGCAACTGGTTGCTGATCGGTATCGGCCTCGCCACCTCGATTCCGCTCATCATTGCCGGCGCCGCGATGATTACCGCGCTGTTCGATCGCTTCCCGGTCCTCATTCAGGCAGGCGCCGCGTTGCTCGGCTGGGTGGCGGGCGAAATGTTCGCGAGCGATCCGTTCCTCGTTTCGCTACTCGGCGAGATGATTACGCATCAACTTGAGTACGTGTTGGCAGCGGGCGGTGCAGTGCTCGTGCTCGCGATCGGAGCCTGGTTGAAGAAGAGGCGCGCACGCGCCCACCGCCGTGAGAAGCATGCACTGGAGGCCGCTGCGGCTCACGGCCATGGGCACGGTCACGGCCATGGCCATGGGCACGGTCACGGCCACGGGCATGGTCACAAGGAAAAAACGAAGTCGCACTAACTCCGTGGTCGCCCGCGCGACCGCCTAGTGACGAGCGCCGGCAAAAATCACCCGCTCGCCTTCGACCTTTAGTTTTCCTTCCGCGAGAAGCTTCAGCGCTTCGGGATAAATCCGGTGCTCTTCCGCGAGCACCCGCGCGGCCAAAGTCTTCTCGTCGTCACCGTCCAGTACCGGAACCTCTGCCTGCAGGATGATCGGTCCTGAATCGAGCTCGGGCTCGACGAAATGCACCGTGCAGCCGTGAAGCTTCGCCCCCGCCGCAAGTGCGCGCGTGTGCGTGTCCAGCCCTTTTAGATCAGGAAGGAGCGACGGATGTACGTTCAACATCCGGCCACGCCAGCTTTCGACGAACGGCGTTGTAAGCATGCGCATGAAACCGGCGAGGCAAATGATGTCCACGCGAGCCTTTGCAAGTCGCGTTTCGAGAGCCGCGTCGAATGCCTCGCGCGTTGCGAACGCTTTGTGGTCGATCGTTGCGGTTTGGATACCCTTCTGTCGCGCAAGAACGAGGCCAGCCGCATCGGAGCGACTCGAAATGACCAAGACGATTTCCGCGGGATAGTCCGGCTTGCGCGCGGCGTCGATCAGCGCCGCCATGTTTGACCCGCGTCCCGAGATCAGGATCGCAACGCGCCTGCGCGCCATGCTCATGCGCCGATATCGAGTTTGCCGGTGTAGGTGACTTCCGCAGCGCCGGCGCACGGAATAATTTCTCCCAGCCGGAGCACTGTTTCACCCGCGTCGGCAAACGCTGCGGTGATAGCTTTCGCGTGGTTCGCCGCGGCGATCACCACGAAACCGATTCCACAGTTGAACGTGCGCAGCATTTCCTGTTCGGCGACTTTCCCCGTGCGAGCGAGCCACCGGAAGACGGGCAGCACAGAAATCGAATTCAGCTCAATTTTGGCGCGCGCACCGTTGGGCAGCACGCGCGGAATGTTCTCGGTCAACCCGCCGCCGGTGATATGGGCGAGCGCCTTGATCCCTGGCGTGGACCTGAGCGCCCCCAACGTCGCCTTCACGTAAATTCGTGTGGGCGTCAGCAGAGCGTCGCCAAGCGACTTGCCCTTGTCGAAAGGTGCGGGGGAGTCGAGCTCGAGGCCGGCCTCGACGATAATGCGGCGCACGAGCGAAAACCCGTTCGAGTGCACGCCCGACGAGGGAATGCCGAGGACGACGTCGCCCGCGACGACATCGCTGCGCGGCAACAATCGGTCCCGCTCCACGGCGCCGAGCGCGAAGCCCGCAAGGTCGTAATCTTCCGATGCGTATAGTCCCGGCATCTCGGCGGTCTCGCCGCCTACCAGCGCGCAACCGGCTTCACGGCAGCCCGCTGCAATTCCCGCGACGACGTCGCGTGCTTGTCTGGGATCGAGTTTGCCGCAAGCGAAATAGTCGAGGAAGAGAAGCGGCTCCGCGCCCTGCACGATGAGATCGTTCACGCTCATCGCGACGAGATCGACGCCGATCGTGTCGTGCTTGCCGGTATCGATCGCGAGCTTGAGCTTGGTCCCGACTCCGTCCGTTGCGGCGACAAGCAGCGGATCTCGATAGCCGGCTTTCTTGAGATCAAATACGCCGCCAAAGCCGCCGATCGTCCCATCCGCTCCGGGCCGCGCGGTGGCGCGAGCTAGGGGCTTGATCAGTTCGATCAGCCGATTGCCAGCGTCGATGTCGACTCCGGCGTCTCGGTACCTGAGCTCCCTGCCTTTATTCATTCATACGGCCTCGCCCGGGCGCGGGGGTAGCCCGAACACCGCATGCACGCAAGGCGACAGCGCGCCGCTTGGCAGGAACGGGACGGGGGTCTATGTCCGGTCGTTTCGCGGGGTCAGCATTCAGGTGAATCTTCCCAATTTAATTACCACCGGCCGCATTCTTCTCGTGCCCATCGTGGTCTGGGCGATCACCGCGGGCAGATATCAGACCGCGTTCTGGCTGTTCGTCGTCGCCGCGATCTCCGACGCGGTGGATGGGTTTCTTGCCAAACGTCTGGGTGCCACCAGTGAGTTCGGCGCCTACCTCGATCCGCTCGCGGACAAGGCGCTGCTCATGTCGATTTACGTGACGCTCGGCATCGCGGGACTGTTGCCACTGTGGGTCGTGATCGCGGTGGTCTCTCGGGACATCATGATCCTGGGCGCCGTCGTCGTATCGTGGATCGTCGGCAAGCCGCTCATCATCCATCCGCTGATCGTTTCCAAGCTCAACACGCTTGCACAGATCCTGCTCGCGACGTTGGTTCTTGCCAGCAACGCCTTCCAGCTCAACCCGGGTTACGCTTTTGAGGGAGCCCTGATCGCGGTGGGCGTCTTGACGGGTTTGTCAGCCGCTGCGTATCTCGCGGGCTGGATGCGGCATATGGCATCTTGAGCCGGCGGGACCAATGACCCTGCAGCGGCAAGTGCTGTTCTGGATCGGGGCGCTAGTCGCCCTGATCGTCGGCCTGTGGATCCTCCGCGACGTATTGCTGCCATTCGTCGCCGGCATGGCGCTCGCCTATTTTCTCAACCCGCTTGCCGATCGGCTCGAACGGCACGGTCTGAACCGGCTGCTCGCCGCGCTGCTCGTGATCGGCGTGTTTGCCATGATCTTTCTGCTTGTCATCATGCTGGTCGTGCCGCTCCTCGGCAGTCAGCTGTTCGCGCTCATCCAGCGTTTTCCGCAATACATCACGCGCCTGCAGGACGTGGTTCTCACGGAAGAAAATCAGGAATGGATGCGAAAGCTCGTCGGCAGCGACACGGTGGATTTCCGCAAGCCGGTGGGCGAGCTCGTGGCACAGGGTGCGGCGTGGCTCGGGACATTCATCCAGGGCCTCTGGTCCGGCGGCCGTGCGCTGATTTCGCTTTTCGCCGTCGTGATCGTGATGCCGATCGTGGCCTTCTATGTGCTGGTCGACTGGCACCGCATGGTCAATAAGGTGGACTCTTGGCTTCCCATACGTCACCGCGAAACCATTCGCGGGCTCGCGCGCGAGATCGACGATGCTCTTGCCGGTTTCATTCGTGGCCAAGCTTTCGTCATCATTTTCCTCGGCTGCTTCTACGCGGTGGCGTTGTCGCTCGTTGGCCTGAACTTCGCCTTCCTCATCGGCCTGGGCGCCGGGTTGCTCAGTTTCATCCCCTACGTCGGCTCGATGACGGGTCTCTTGATCTCGGGCGGCGTCGCGTTCGCTCAGTTCTGGCCGGACTGGGTGTGGATCGCGGTCGTCCTCGGCATCTTCCTCGTCGGCCAATTCATTGAAGGCTACATCTTGCAGCCGAAGCTCGTCGGCGACCGCGTTCACCTGCATCCGGTCTGGCTGATGTTCGCGCTCTTTGCCTTCGGTTACCTGTTCGGATTTGTCGGACTACTACTCGCCGTACCGCTCGCGGCCGCCGCCGGCGTCCTGGTCCGCTTTGCGTTGCGGCAATACCTCAAGAGTCCGATCTACACTGGCAGAGCGGGGCGAAGCTGATCCATGCGCGAGCTCGGGGCCCGGCAGCTCGCACTCGACCTTCCCCATGCGGAGAGCTTTCGCCGCGACGACTTCCTGCCCGACGCCTCGAACGAAGCAGCGCTTGCCCTCGTCGATGCGTGGCCGACCTGGCCGGGTCGGATCGCAGCGATTGTGGGGCCGTCTGGGTCGGGAAAGAGTCACCTCGCTGCAATCTGGGCGGAGCGATCGGGCGCCCGCATTCTCGATGCCGCCTCGCTCGATGCCGCCGAAGTTCCGCGCGCGCTCGTAACGGGTGCAGTGGTTCTGGAAGATCTTGCGCCGTCTCTCGTCGACCAGCCGGCGCTGTTTCACCTTCTCAACCTGTCACGTGAAGAAGAGGCGCACGTCTTGATAACAGCAAAGCGGCGCCTTGATCTTGACGGCTACACGATCCCCGACGTTGGCTCGCGGCTTCGGGCCGTTCCCGTGGTGACTCTCGATGCGCCGAGTGACGCCCTTCTGGCGGCGGTGTTGGTGAAGCAATTCGCCGATCGACAGCTCGTGCTGGACGGGGACACTGTGAGTTATCTGCTCCCGCGCATGGAACGGTCGTTGGCCGCCGCTCGCACGGTGGTCGCGGAACTCGACCGTGCCGCCCTCTCGCGGGGCCGCCGGATTACCCGCGCGCTTGCAGCGGAAGTTGTTCGGGAACAGGAATCGTAACTCCCGCAATGAGTTCCGGCGCTCCCGAGACTGTCATCGAATCTTCAACTGTGTAGGTGATATTCTTGCCCAAAGAACAGGGAGCAAGAAAATGTCGGCCGAGGTCACCGCGATCCGCAGCCTGCGGGCTGAAGACGCGAGCTTGTTTGACCCGGCCAAGGAAGCGGAAGCCGGGATCGGATCGAGCCCTTCACGCTTCATAAATCGCGAGCTGTCCTGGCTGCATTTCAATCGCCGGGTGCTCGAGGAAGCAGCCAACCCGAACCACCCGCTGCTCGAGCAGCTTCGTTTTCTCTCGATCTCCGCCGCTAACCTCGATGAATTCTTCATGGTGCGCGTGGCTGGCCTGCGCGCGCAGCTGCGTGCAGGCGTAACCGTGCCGAGTCCCGATGGTCTCACGCCTGCGGAGCAGCTGTCGCGGATCAGCGCGGAGGTGGCGCGGCTCGCATCCGACCAACAGGCCCGCTGGCGCGAACTGCGCGTAGAACTCAAAGCTGCCGGCATTGTCCTCGTCGATGGCGCAGACCTGCTAAAGGGCGAGCGTGGTTGGCTCGAGGATCACTTTCTGCACCATGTGTTTCCGGTTCTGACGCCGCTCGCCATCGACCCGGCGCATCCATTCCCCTTCATCCCGAACCTCGGCTTCTCGCTTGCACTGCAGTTGGTCCGCAAGAGCGACGGCCGCGGAATGAACGCCCTCATTCGCGTGCCGGCGAAGATCGAGCGGTTCCTTCGTCTTCCGGAGCGGAAGGAGGGCGAGGCACGCTTCGTTACGCTCGAAACGGCGATTGGACTGTTCATTGGTCGCCTGTTCCCGGGCTATTCGGTGCGCGGGCAGGGCGCTTTCCGCATCATCCGAGATAGCGACGTGGAAGTTGAAGAAGAGGCCGAAGACCTCGTCCGCCAATTCGAGAGCGCACTGAAGCGCCGCCGGCGCGGTTCGACAATCCGCCTTGAAATCGGAGCCGAGACGCCCGAGGAACTGCGCGAGTTCGTCGAACGAGCGCTCGGCGTCGCTGAAGAGGAAGTCTTCCTCGTCCACGGCGAGCTGGCGCTGAGCGAACTTTCCCAACTCGTCGCGATCGATCGGCGGGATCTCAAATTCAAGACCTACAATCCGCGCTTCCCCGAGCGAATCCGCGAGCAGGGCGGTGATTGCTTCGCCGCGATCCGGCAAAAGGATCTCGTAGTCCACCACCCATACAAATCATTCGACGTGGTGGTGCAGTTTCTCATGCAGGCCGCGCGAGACCCCGACGTCGTCGCGATCAAGCAGACACTCTATCGTACCTCGTCGGACAGCCCGATCGTGCGCGCGCTCGCCGAAGCAGCGGAAGCCGGAAAATCCGTCACAGCACTTGTCGAACTGAAGGCCCGCTTCGATGAGGAAGCAAACATCCGCTGGGCGCGCGAACTCGAGCGCGCCGGTGTGCAGGTCGTATATGGCTTCATCGAATTGAAGACGCACTCGAAGCTCTCGCAGGTCGTGCGACGCGAGGGCAGGGCACTCACCAACTACGTCCACGTCGGGACGGGCAACTATCATCCGGTCACCGCACGCATCTACAGTGACATTTCCTTTTTCACCTCCGACCCGGTAATCGCGCAGGACGTGGCTCGGATCTTCAACTTCATTACCGGTTACGCGGAGCCGGCCGAGCTCGAGCTCATGGCCGCATCACCCGTCAACCTGCGCCAGCGCATCCTCGATCACATCGAGCAGGAGGCCGCCCATGCGCGCGCGGGTCGGCCGGCTGCAATCTGGGCGAAGATGAACTCGCTCGTCGATCCGCAGATTATCGACGCGCTGTACGAAGCGAGCCGCGCCGGTGTTGAGATCGATCTCGTTGTGCGCGGCATCTGCTGCCTGCGGCCCGGCATGCCGGGACTGTCCGAGCGAATTCGAGTAAAATCGATCATCGGACGGTTCCTGGAACACGGGCAAATCTATTGCTTCGGCGCCGGCCACGGCCTCCCGCATCCCAAATCGGCCGTTTACATTTCTTCCGCCGACATGATGCCGCGCAATCTCGATCGCCGCGTCGAGGTCCTTTGCCCGATTCTCAACGCCACCGTGCATCAACAGTTGCTCGACCAAATTATGGTCGCGAATTTGAAGGATAATGAGCAGAGTTGGCAGGTCTTGCCCGATGGTAGCAGCACGCGCATAGTGCCCGGAGAGGGCGAAGAATCATTCAACGCCCATCGCTACTTCATGACAAATCCTAGTCTCTCAGGTCGTGGCAAATCTCTCAAAGATTCTTCTCCGCGCAGTCTCACCCGCCGAGCCGATCGGGCCTAACGAGCGGACTTCGCTCGCGGCGCCCGGCCGCCTGCCGCTCGGGGCACCGGTCGCTGTAGTCGACATCGGATCCAACTCGGTCCGGCTCGTCGTCTATGAGGGCGTTTCCCGCAGTCCGACGCCGATCTTCAACGAGAAGGTCCTTTGTGGCCTTGGCCGCGAAGTTTCGACCAAGGGGAAGCTGAACTCGGACGCGGTGGAAAGCGCAATCGCCGCGCTGAAGCGGTTCCGTGCGCTATGCGACGTGCTGGAGGTCGGCGACGTGCGCGTTGTCGCGACCGCAGCCGTGCGTGAGGCAAAGGACGGTGCCGCCTTCATCCGTGAGGCGGAGAAGGTCTGCCGCACCTCCATCGAAGTCCTTTCCGGCAAGCGCGAGGCGCAACTCGCCGCGCTCGGGGTGATCGCGAGCGTGTACCGGCCCGACGGGGTCGTGGGCGACCTCGGCGGCGGCTCGCTCGAATTGGTCGAGGTGCGCGGCGACGAGATTGGGATCGGCGTGACGCTTCCCTTCGGCGGTCTCGCGCTCGCCGATACGGCGTCGCACTCCTTGAAGAAGGCCCGCAAGATGGTTGTGGCCGCGCTCGAGGAAGAGCCGATCTTGAAGGGCCTCGCCGGCCGCAATTTTTATGCGATTGGCGGAACGTGGCGCGCGTTTGCCCGCCTGCACATGCGGCAGACCGGATATCCGCTGCACGTGATGCACGGGTACACGATGTCGGCGAAGGAGGCGCTGGAGTTCGCCGAGCTCGTCGAGCGCGTCGATCCCGAGACGTTGGACCACGTCGAGGTGGTCGCGAAACCGCGCCGCGAGCTATTGCCATACGGCGCGCTTGTGCTCGCCGAGATTCTGCGCATCGGCCGGCCGAAACGGGTCGTCGTCTCCGCGCTCGGTGTGCGGGAAGGGTTGCTCTACGAGTTGCTCGACGAGGAGGCGCGGAGCGAGGATCCGCTGATCGTTGCCGCGAACGATCTCAATGTCCTTCGCTCGCGCTCGCCACGGCACGGCCAGGAACTAATCGACTGGACCGACCGGTTCATGACTTCGACCGGTATCGAGGAAGGGCCCGAGGAGCAGCGGCTCCGACATGCCGCATGTCTCCTCGCGGATATCGGCTGGCGCGCGCATCCCGAGTATCGCGGCGAGCAGTCGCTCAACATTATTGCCCACGCCGCCTTCGTGGGGCTCGACCACCCCGGCCGGGCATTCCTCGCGCTCGCGGTCTTCTATCGCCATGCGGGCCTTGGCGAGGACGAACCCTCACCGCACCTGCGCGAGCTGGCATCCACGCGCATTCTCGACCGCGCGCGAATTCTCGGAGCGACCATGCGCGTCGCGTACCTCGTTTCCGCGTCGATGCCGGGCGTGCTCGAGCGCGCGCCGCTCAAAGTCGAGAAAGGAAAGCTCGTGCTGCGCCTCGAGGGCGACCTGAAGACGCTCGATGGGGAGCGCCTGTTCAACCGGCTACGGTCTCTCGGCAAGCTGATCGGTCGCGATCCGGTGATCCGGACCTAAGGATACGCTACCGCGTCCTCTCCGTTCGTCCCCGCGAAAGCGGGGACCCAGACAAATCAGCTGGATTCCCGCTCCGCCGCGCCGACGAGCCCGGTTCAGGGCGAGTGTCCGGCGCGGCATCTATTGAGCGGGCCGCGCTGGTCGCTCGCTTCGCTCGCCAGCGCGGCGCGGGAATGAGCGGAGTGAAGTCAGAGTGATCGGTCAGTGCAATCGGTCGCGCTCGATCGCCACCACTCGGCCGGCCTCGACCGCAAGCGCAACGCCGCCGCGTTTCAACTTCAGCGCCTCGTTTCCGAACATTTCCCGCCGCCAGCCCTTCATCGCGGGAACGTCGGGATTATCGTCCGAAGCGATCCGCTCGAGGTCGTCCACGGTTGCGATCACCTTGGCGGCGACGCCGTGCCGCTCCGAAGTCATGCGCAGCAACACTTTCAGGAGTTCGACGGTCGCGGATGCGCCGTTCGAAAGCGGTTTCTCACGCGCCACGCGCGGCAATGCTTTCGTGTCGCGCGTGAGGCCGGCATTGACGGCCGCAATGATCGCTTCGCCGGCCCTTGATCGCTCATACCCCTTGGGCAGCGCGCGCAGGCGGCCGAGCTCGTCGGCATCCTTCGGCTGCTGCTGGGCAATCTCGATGAGTGCGTCGTCCTTGAGCACGCGTTGACGCGGGAGATCGCGCGCCTGGGCTTCGCGTTCGCGCCAAGCCGCGACATCCATGAGCACGGCCAATTCGCGCGGCCGGCGCACGCGGGTTCGCAGCCGCTGCCACGCGCGCTCGGGCTCCTGCGAATAGGTGTCGGGAGAGGTGAGGACGGCCATTTCTTCCTGTACCCATTCCGTGCGGCCGCCGCGCTCGAGATCCGCCTTGAGCTTCAGATAAACCTCGCGCAGATGCGTCACGTCCGAATAGGCGTAGTCGATGTGTGCCTTCGACAACGGTCGACGGGACCAGTCGGTGAACCGCAAGCTCTTGTCGATCGTATCGCCAGTCAACCGCTGCACGAGCTGGTCGTAAGACACCGAATCGCCGTGGCCGAGCACCATGGCGGCGACTTGCGTGTCGAAGATCGGCTTTGGGATCAGCTTTGCCCGATGCCAGCAGATCTCCAGATCCTGCCGGGCGGCGTGGAACACCTTCACCACACTCTCGTCGGCCATGAGCTTGAAGAACGGCCCGAGGTCGATCCCGTCCGCGAGCGCGTCGACGACGATCGCTTCGTCCGGCCCCGCCATCTGCATGACGCAAAGTCTTGGCCAGAATGTCGTCTCGCGCAGGAATTCGGTATCGACGGTGACGAAGGGATGTCGGGCGAGGCGTTCGCAGGTGGCCGCCAGGTGAACGGTATTGGTTACGAGGTCCATCGTTGCTTCGTGTTGTCTTGACCGGAGTTCTCGGCGCCGCCTGGCTGGCACCTTAGCCGGACCCGACCATCGGGCAACCGGCGTCGCGAAATTATGAGCGGCGGGCCTCAATCATCCTTGATTAAGCACGATCCGAGTCCATATGAAGAGTTGCAATTGCCGCACCGTAGCACCTTGAATTGGCCACAACGACGTGGTCTAAGGGCGGGCATAGAGCGCATGCTGCGCTCGCGGGCCGCGTGACTGAAATCGATTCGTCCTTTTCCGCCCGTTTTGCAACCCCATACATCGACAACCTAGCTCACGCGGGGTGTCTCCGAACCACCCCGCGATTCGCGGCCGTCCGGCATTGGGCCGGACCGGCGCGATTCGCCTGAACCACAAAGAAAGAACGAACTTGAAATCTTTTAACGAACTCGGGCTAGCCGCGCCGATTGCGCGCGCTCTCGCCGAAGAAAAATACGAGACGCCGACGCCGATTCAGGCGGGCGCAATTCCGCCCGTGCTCGCCGGCCGAGACCTCGTCGGCATCGCGCAGACCGGAACCGGCAAGACGGCCGCGTTCGCGCTACCGATCCTGAACCACCTGCTGACGCAACGGCGCCGCGCCGAGCAACGTACCTGCCGCGTGCTCGTGCTGAGCCCGACGCGCGAGCTTTCCGGACAGATCCTGGAGAGCTTCCGCACCTATGGCCGTCACGTACGGCCGACAACGGCTCTCGCGATCGGCGGCGTGCCGATGGGCCGCCAGGTACGGACGCTCATCAACGGCGTCGACGTGCTGGTCGCGACCCCGGGCCGGCTTCTCGACCTGATGCAGAACAACGCCGTGCGGCTCGACCGCATCGAAGTATTCGTGCTGGACGAGGCTGACCGGATGCTCGATATGGGCTTCATCCGCGACATCCGAAAGATCGTCGCAAAGATTCCGGCTCAGCGCCAAACGTTGTTCTTCTCGGCGACCATGCCGCAGGAGATCGAGAAGCTCGCTGGCGAACTGCTGCGCGATCCCGTGCGGATTGCGGTGTCGCCGGCGACCAAGACCGCCGATCGCGTCGACCAGCGCGTGGTTCACGTCGATCGTAGCGACAAGCCGGACCTTCTGGCGTCGCTCCTGAAGAGCGAGCCGGTAGATCGTGCGCTCATCTTCACCCGCACTAAGCACGGTGCCGATCGCGTCGTACGCGGGTTGATCAAGGCCGGCATTTCGGCCGAGGCGATCCACGGCAACAAATCGCAGAGCAACCGCGAGCGTGCGCTTGCGGGCTTCCGCGCCGGCCGCGTCCGTACCTTGGTCGCGACCGATATCGCTGCCCGCGGCATCGACGTCGAAGGCATTAGCCACGTGTTCAACTACGACCTGCCGAACATCCCGGAGAGCTACGTTCACCGCATCGGCCGCACCGCGCGCGCTGGCGCGGATGGCATCGCCATCTCATTTTGCTCGCACGACGAGATGCCGTTCCTGCGCGACATCGAGAAACTGATCCGCATTACCATTCCGTCGACCGATCAGCGCCGCCAGCGGCAAGCCGGGCCGCGTCCCGCTCAGCCGCAGCAACAGCGCCATCGGCAGCCGAATGGCCGCCAGCCCCATCAGCAGCGCGGGCGGAACGAGCAGCGACAGCCGCGCAATCAAGCGACGGAACCGCGGCCCCATAACGGGCAGGGCGCAGGCATTGAATCCGTCGCGTTTATGCAGGAACGCGGGCGCAACCAGCGCCGGCATAATGGCAACGGCGCGCGCCGCCCGACCTACTGAGATCGAGGAGACCGGAATGGCGAAGGAGCAAATGCTCGAGTTCGACGGCACCGTGACGGAAGTCCTGCCGGACGGAAATTTCCGCGTGAAACTCGATAATGATCACATGATCCTCGCCTATGCGGCAGGCAAGATGCGCAAACACCGCATCCGCACGCTGGAAGGCGACCGCGTGATCGTCGAGATGTCTCCCTACGACCTGGACCGCGGACGCATCAGCTTCCGCCACAAGTCCGAAGGACCGGCGATGCCGTCGCAGCGCCGCCCGAATTTCCAGCGGCGGCGATAGTCGCCTCTCATTCCGTTCGTCCCCGCGAACGCGGGGACCCAGTTTTCTGGATTCCCGCTTGCGCGGGAATGAGCGGAGAGGGATGCGATCGGCTCGCCTTAGACCCCCCGCACCTTCGGCATCAGGATAAACTCCCAAGGGGAAGGCAGCGGGCCGACCGGCACTTCGATCAAGGTCGGCCCGTCGCGATGCTTGAAGCCGCGTCTGATCGCGGCGCGTAGATCCTCGGGTGTCCGCGCGCGCTCGGCAGACGCACCGAAGCTCTCCCCGAACGTCACGAAATCGGGATTGGCCAGATCGTTCGCGATCAGCCGGTTCCCGAACTTCTCTTCCTGGATGCGGCGCACGTTTCCGAATGCGCCATCGGCGAACACGATCGCGACCAGGGGAATCTTGTGGCGGATGGCGGTTGCCATCTCGTTCGCCGTGTACATGAAGCCGCCGTCACCGTTGATCGAAAGCACGGGCACGTCGCGCCGCGCGTCCTGCGCGCCGAGGGCTGTAGCAAATCCCCATCCCAGATTGTCCTGGTAGCCCGGCGAAAGGAATGTGCGCGGCTTGTAGACAGGAAACGCGATGCGCGCGGCGAAGCCCAGTTGCGTCACCTCGTCGACGAAGATTCCGTCTTCGGGCAGCTCCTCGCGCATGACTTGCAGGAATGCGAGCTGCGGCGCGATCTTTTCAAATTGAATCCGCAATTTCTGTTGGCGCTCTTCCATTTCGGCCTTGCGCGACGCGCGTTTGCGATTTTGCTTCGGCAACACGTCGAGCAGTCGCCGCAACAGGGGCTTCGCGTCGCCGATGAGAGCCGTGTCCGGCCGGCGGACTCGCGCGGGCTCCTCGGGGTCTGCATCGACGCGGACGATTTTGATGCCGTCGTCCACGCCCCATTGCTGCAGCGGATAGAGCATGTGGGTGCCGACACCGAGCGCGGCGTCGGCCTCGCCCCAGAGGTCGCGGCCGAGCGGCAGCGTCACGCTGAATGGATCGCGGCTGGAAAGCACACCGCGTCCGCGGCGATACCCCATGACCGGCGCCTGCAGCATTGCCGAGAGTTCTGCGACCTCTTCGCTCGCGCCCTGCGCGCCGCCACCGCAGATGATGAAGGGGCGCTCTGCCGCCCCGAGGATCTTCGCAGCGGCGAGGACCGCGTCTTCGTCGATCTTCGGAGTCGCGTCAGGAGAGGGCGGTTCGATCTTTGCGATCTCCCCCTCGCGTCCCCACACATCCATCGCGCATTCAAGCGCGGCGGGGCCGGGCCGGCCCGTCCGCATCGATTTCATCGCCTCAGCGACGAGCCGGGGTGCCTCCTCGGGCCTGCGGATCAGCGCTGTAAAATCCACGAGACGCGAGATGATGCCGCTCTGGTCCTTGATCTCATGCAGATGGCCCAAGCCGCGCCCAATATCCGCATCGGGAATTTGTCCGATGATCGCGAGCACCGGCGCATTCATTCCGTACGCTGTGAGGAGCGCAGCACCCGTGTTGAGCAGGCCGGGTCCCGGCACCACGGCGTAGGCTTGCGGCTGATCGGTCGCGAGCGCCGCCCCGAGGGCCATGTAGGCGGCGCCCTGTTCGTGGCGAGTATGCAGGATGCGCAGCTTGTCACCCAACTTGAAAAACGCGTCGAACAGCGGGTCGTTGTGCACGCCTGGGAGCGCGTAGATCGTCTTCACACCATGGGCGATCAGCGCGGCGACCGTTGCTTCGGCAGTCGTCATTTTCGGCATGCGCTTGCTCCGGGGCCGCCTTCATTACAGCAGAGGAAGCGTCTGTCGAGATACAGCCGCGACGCCCGTACGCTTTGCGGCGCTCGCCGATTGCGTTATTGAAGCGCCGGCGCGCGCCGCCTCGATTCCGCTCCACCAGGACAGTCTATGCACCGCTATCGTTCCCACACCTGCGGCGTGCTGCGCGAGCAGCAGATCGGCGAGACGGTGCGGCTCTCCGGCTGGTGTCACCGCATCCGCGATCACGGCGGCGTGCTGTTCATCGATTTGCGCGACCACTACGGCCTCACCCAGGTCGTGGCCGATCCCGATAGCCCGGCTTTCAAGACAGCCGAGACGTTGCGCAGCGAGTGGGTCGTGCGCGTGGACGGCAAGGTGCGGAAGCGCCCGTCCGGAACGGAAAACACGGAGCTGCCCACCGGTCTGATCGAAATCTACGCGACCGAAATCGAAGTGCTCGGCGCCGCAGCCGAATTGCCGATGCCGGTGTTCGGCGACCAGGAGTATCCGGAGGACATCAGGCTTCGCTACCGTTTCCTCGATCTTCGCCGCGAGGGGCCGCACGCGAACATCATGAAGCGCGGTCAGATCGTCGACAGCATTCGCCGCCGGATGAAGGAGCAGGGGTTCTTCGAATTCCAGACGCCGATCCTGACGGCGAGCTCGCCCGAAGGCGCGCGCGACTATCTCGTGCCTTCGCGCATCCATCCGGGAAAGTTCTACGCGCTGCCGCAGGCCCCGCAGCAGTTCAAGCAGCTGATCATGATCGCGGGTTTCGATCGCTATTTCCAGATCGCACCCTGCTTCCGCGACGAGGATGCGCGCGCCGACCGCTCGCCCGGTGAGTTCTACCAGCTCGATATCGAGATGAGTTTCGTTACGCAAGACGACGTGTTCGCCGCCGTCGAGCCTGTTTTGCGAGGGTTGTTCGAGGAATTCGCCGACGGCAAGCCGGTGACGAAGAAATTCCCACGCATTCCCTATTCGGAAGCGATGCTAAAGTACGGCAGCGACAAGCCGGACCTGCGCAATCCGATCACGATCGCCGACGTCAGCGCCGAGTTCGCGCGCGACGAGGTCGAATTCAAGGCGTTCAAGAACGTGATCAAGGCGGGCGGGGTGGCACGCGCCATTCCGGCGCCGGGCGCAGCCTCGCAGCCGCGCTCGTTCTTCGACAAGCTGAACGAATGGGCGCGCTCGGATATGGGCGCACCGGGCCTCGGCTACATCGTGTTCGAGGCCGACGGCGGGAAGGGTCCGATCGCCAAGTTCATTCCTGAAGCGGTGCAGAAGGAAATCGCCGCCAAGGCTGGCGTGAAGGCGGGTGACGCAGTGTTCTTTGCGGCCGGGAAGGAAGCCGATGCGAACCGCCTGGCCGGCGCGGCGCGCGTGAAGATCGGCGAGGAGCTCGGCCTTGGCGACAAGAACAGGTATGAATTCTGCTGGATCGTCGACTTCCCGATGTACGAATGGAATGAGGACGAGAAGCGGATCGACTTCTCGCACAATCCGTTTTCGATGCCCGGCATGGCGGCGGACGAGTTCCTCGCGCTCGATGCCAAAGATGGCGACAAGATCCTCTCGATCAAGGCAATTCAATACGACATCGTCTGCAACGGGATCGAGTTGTCGTCGGGTGCGATCCGCAATCACCGGCCCGACGTGATGAAGAAGGCGTTCGCGATCGCCGGATATCCAGAGGAAACGCTCGAGCAGAAGTTCGGCGGCATGCTGCGCGCGCTCACCTACGGCGCGCCGCCGCACGGCGGCATCGCGCCCGGCATCGATCGCATCGTGATGCTGTTGTGCGGAGAGGAGAATCTGCGCGAGGTCGTGCTCTTCCCCATGAACCAGCGCGCTGAAGATCTCCTGATGGGCGCCCCCTCGGAAGTTACGCAGAAACAGCTGCGCGAGTTGCACATCAGAATTGTGCAACCGGAAAAATAGCTCCGCCCTGCGCTGATTTTCCGGAGTCACTCGGCGATCGCGTACACTTAACGCCGCCTTAATCCAGGTTGCATCAGAGTGTGCGCGGCACCCGAGGCGGGGCAGGGCACGTGCATATCTCCGGACGCTGGTGGACCGCGGCAGTCGTGGGCGGAGCCTTGCTCGCCTGCGTGTCGATCTTTGCGGTCGACCGGGCACTCGTCTCCTACATGGAAAGCCAGGCGCGCGACCGCCTGACCGCGCTCGCCGGTGGCGCCCTTGGCCTCGCCGAGACGAGGCTCGAGCAAGCAACCACGGTTCTTGTCGATCTTGCCGCGGCGGGCATGATTGACTGCGAGGCGCGTGCGATCGACGCGATGCGTCGCGCTGTCTTCACGAATTCCCTTCTGAAGGGTCTTGCGGTTCTCGAAGATGACGGCCGCGCGATCTGCACGCATGTTGGTGCAATGGGCGGCTCCTATGCGCTCTCGCGCGAATATCCGCTCCCGAGCAAGCGGCTCACGCTTGCGGTCGCTCGCTTCCGCGAGGTTGCCGATCGCGCCGTGAGGATCCGGCTCGACCGACCCGGCGGCCGAGCGATGGCCGCAGTGGTTTCCGTCGATGTCCTGCTGCCGGAAATAGACCTGGGAGAGGGCACCGGGGGCAAGCGCCTGCGCCTCATGTTCGAAAGCGGCGAGATGATCGCCGCACGTCCCTCAGGTGACGAAGGGCTCGGCCTTGACGACGGACAGTCGCTCACGGTTCGACAGCATTCGACGCGCTTTCCCATCGTGCTTGTCGCCGAGCACAGCCGCGGCGCTCTGGCCAGCGAATATCGAGACCTCCAGTTCATCGTGCGCGCCGCGATGCTGATGCTGCTGGGGCTTTGCCTCGGGCCGGTCGCGTTCTCTCTGAGTCGCCGGCGCGACGACCCGGTCGACGACTTGAGGCGCGCACTGCGCGACGGCGAGATCATTCCTTATTATCAACCGACGGTAGATACCAGGAACGGCCGAATTCGGGGCGCCGAGGTGCTCGCGCGCTGGCGCAAGCCGGACGGAACGCTGATTCCCCCTGTCCAGTTCATTCCGCTGGCCGAACAGTCGGGCCTGATCTTCGAGTTGACGAGCGCCATCATGCGCCGCGCCCGCGACGACGTCGGCCGCGCGTACGCGACGCGCGCGCATTTGCGGCTCGGGTTCAACCTCTTTGCCGGCCACCTCGCCGACAACAAGATCGTCGACGAGGTGAAGAGGATTTTCTCCGGATCGCCGGTCGCATTGCACCAGTTGGTGCTCGAGGTGACCGAGCGCGCGCCGCTGCCCGATCTCGACGAAGCACGTCGGGTGATTGCAAGTCTTCAGGAACTTGGCGCGAAGGTCGCGATCGATGACGTGGGCACGGGCCACGGCGGCCTGTCGTACCTGCTCAAACTCGGCGTCGACATCATCAAGATCGACAAGATGTTCGTGGATGCGATCGGGACCGAGCGCTACTCGCAGACCATCATCGAGACCCTGGTCGAACTCGCGCGCACCATGAACATGGAAGTGATCGCCGAGGGCGTGGAGCGGATCGAACAGGTCGAATACCTGCGCCGGAAGGGCGTATGCGAGGCCCAGGGCTACGTGTTCGCGCCGCCGCTGCCGGTGAACTCCTATCTCGCGCTCGTCGATGCGATGGATCGTCCGAATTCTGCGGCCATCGCCGAGCCGGCGATCGCCGCGAGTGCGGCATAAATACCGGGAGGTCGGCAACCGAAATGAAGGAGGCGGCCTTTCGGCCGCCCCAAGTTCGTACTCTACGCCGGGAGGAGGGACTGGGCCGCTCCTCAGGCATCGCCCCCTGGGAGCCGCCGATTCGACTAGCGCGCGAATCGATTCGTTTTCGCAACAAATATAACACTTCCGTGACAGCTCGCCGAATCCCTAGGCGCACTTTCCCCCGCTGATCTCGTCAATTCCCCTTTCCGATTCTCTCCGTCGATCACGAACCCGCGGCCGGCGGTGCGACCGTCGCGTGTTTCAGGCCGGCCAAGTCCAGCGCGCGCTTCACGTTGCCCGAAGCCTTGGCACGCTCGATGAAGGCACTGAGGAACCCTAGGGCGGCCGGCCGCTTTCTAGGAACAGCACCGGCCACGCCGGCGGCATGAAAGCGGCCGTCGAGGATCCGGGCTCCGGGAAAGCGCGGCGCGAGCGTCGCGAGCGCGTCACGCGACAGCGCGAGTGCGTCGACCTTTCCCGCGCCGAGGGATTCCGCGGCCTCGTTCACGGTCGCGGCGTAGACGAGCGTCGCGTTCTTCAGCGTTCGCGCCGCGCTGCGCCCCGTCGCGGTATCCGAGATAGCGATCACGCGCAGGTCGGGGCGATCGACGTCCTCGATGCTGCCAGCCGAGCACGTCGGTCCGATGAGATATGTACTTTCGACCAATGCGTACGGCGACGTAAAAGCGACCCGCTTCGCTCGCTCCGCGTCGGCCGGCATGAAGGTCGCGTCCCATTCGTCGCTATCGGCCCGATCGGTGATTTCGCCCGAGTTGCGGTACTCGACGAGGCGCAAGGGCAGGCCCGTCTCGCCTGCGAGCCCATTCGGCGAGCGTGATCGTGACCCCACGCGGCTTGCCCGTTTCCACATCCCGGACGGCGAAGAACGGCGATGCCGCGGGCGAAAGCGCGATGGCAACGCGCAAGGTCCCGCTCGGCGCCAGTTCACGCAGAGCCGCGTCACGATCTGTCATGGGAGACACCCGACATGAAAAAAGATTTCATCGCATTTGTCGAAATTTTCTTGCGTGGCGCAACGGCACGCGACTGTGGCATCACTTCCGCAATTCCGACCTAGGATCGCCACTGAACTTTGTTGCGCTTTCCAAATGGGGGCAACCGTTCCGGCTCTCGTAGCAAAGGAGGTCCTTCCATGTGTGACTATAGCCTTCACGGCGTCGCCTCGCGCCCGGCACAGGTCGGCGACCGCCTCATCTCGACGCGGTTTCCGACATCGTTCACACGCGGCTTCGCGGCAGCAGAAGCGCGCGATGTGGCGGTGTGTCTCGCGCCCGGCACCGAGGTCGCGTTTGACCACGACGTCGAGGTAGACGCGGGGTTCGGCTTCCTGCCGAACAAGCGCACCGGGCAGCGCGTCGCTCGCTTCCGGCAGGTGAATACCGAGCGCATTAATCTGCATCACGATGCGCTTGAATTCCCGAACGGGCAGATAGTACTGATCACGCGCCTGGCCGAAGGCCAGACCGCGACGGTGCTGCAGCTGCCTGCCTCGCCGAAGCCGGCGCACGAGCAGATCGAAGAGCGCACACCGGACGAAATCGAGGTCTGAGTGCGCGTACTGGGCATGGGGCAAGGCGTCATCGCCCGGCTTGACTGCCAGCACTCTCGCAATGGCAGTCAAGCCCGGGCATGACGTGCCTTCGCGATCCGGCTTAATCCGGACGCAGCTCCTTGACGATAGCCTCGATCACGCGTGCATCCATCGGCTCGACGCGCGTGGGAAACGCGGCGGCGATGCGGCCGTCGCGCCCAACGAGATATTTGTGAAAATTCCAGCGCGGTGAATTGAGCGGACGCTCGAGCGCTGCCCAACGATAAAAGGGATGCGCATCTGCGCCGCCGAGCGTTGCCTTCTCTGCGATCGGAAAATCGACGCCGTACTTGCCGTGTGCGGTTGCGTGAATCTCGTCGACGCCTCCGGGCTCCTGGTTGAAATCGTTCGACGGCACACCGATGATCGCCAGTTTGTCGCCGAACCTGTCCTGCAGGGACTTCAGGCCGGCGTACTGTGGAGTATAGCCGCACTGCGAGGCGACGTTGACGACGAGGATCGGCTTTCCGGTGTAGTCCGCGAGCCGGATGGTGCCGCCGTCGAGCCCCTTGAAGCTGAATGCATAAGCCGTCGGGCGGCTGATGCCGGACGTCTGCGCCGACGCGCTGCTTGGGAAAGCGAGGGCGACGGCCAATGCGAAGAAGTCACGACGGTTGAAGTGGCACATCCTGTTCTCTCATCTGAACTGCGCGGCCCCGGCGCGTGTCGCCGAGGTCGCGCTTGCGTCCTCATCGATTTTTCGTCAATGCCCCGACGATCGCGGTAACGATCGCGCCGGCGACGCCGCCGCCCACGAGCTGACCGGCGATCGCGCCGATGTCCATGGTTGTGCCGGCGGTCGCAAGCATGGGGATCAGCAGCTGCAAGATTTGACCGCCGACGCCGCCGCCGATTGCGCCTGCGATCGTATTTCCGGTGGTCCCGAGACTGAGATTCTTCATCGCGGCGCCCGCGGCGTTGCCTCCGATTGCGCCGCCGATAGCCTGGATGATGAGGTTGATCAGGAGTTGAGACATTCGAACCCCTCCGTGGCCCCCGCATAAACCCGTCGCACCGGGCCAGAGCGCGGCGGAGGGATCGACTATACAACCGAACCCGCATCGCCGTCATTGGCGGTCGGTTGCGATTGTAGTTCTAGGGATTCGCCGCCCGGGAATTCCGCCCGTATCCGATGGACTGATCGCATGCAGTCTGATCGCACGCGGGCACGAAAAAGGGGCGGCGCGCGGCCGCCCCTGATTCGTCCATACGGGCCGATTACGGACGTATATCCAAATTCAACGTCTGTTCTCGACGCAACTCGGCGCGAATGCGGGGATCCGGCTCGGTCGCGATATCGAGATCGCGATTGTACGTCGAGCCCGAATAGAACATACCGAACGGCGCCGGATAAGTGTACGCCTGCGGCACCGCATAGCCATACGTGGGACCATACGAATACGCGGGGGACGTCGTCTGAACGTAGCCGCCCACGAACTGCGCCATCGCCGGGGTCGCGAGCATGGCGACCGCAGCGGTCGCGATTGCAAGCTTCTTCATGTGGGTCTCCTCTTATTTTTGTCCGCGCTCATCGCGACGCATCGCGACCAGACGCGGACGTGAGTTCAATGCACCACGCGCGCGATGGTTCGCATTCGCTGCGCTCTAATGTGACGCAGCACGGATCAAGCGCGCTTGATGGAACTGGAACCGCGCGGAACGTTACGCGCGTAAAATCGTTATTGCAGGCTCCATCAAAAAAGGAGGATGGAACCATGCGTAAGTTTCTCATCGGTGCTGTGGCGCTTGCCGCGATGGCGGCGGCGCCAAGCGTAGCGAGCGCGCAGGCTTCGACTGCGGGCGGCGTCGCGGTCGGCGCCGGTACGGGCTTCCTGATCGGTGGTCCTCCAGGGGCCGTGGTCGGCGGCATCATCGGCGGCGGCGTTGGAGCCGCGGCTGAGCCTCGCGTGTACGTCGAGGATCGTGTCGTAGTCCGCCAGCCGCAGCGTGTTTGCTGGCGCGATAACTGGACCAACCGTACGTTCTGCGAATATCGCTAACGGCGGCTTTCGCTGACGCACGAGACGGAACGGACGAGGCGGCTTCGGCCGCCTCGTTTTTTTCACGCGTCTATGAACAGAGTGCATGCGGAAAAACGAAAACGCCCGCGGCATACCGCGGGCGCATTCGCGTCAATTTACTAACTGCTAGCTCAATCCGCCAAACAGCCAGATCAACAAGATGATCGGAAGCGGAATCCCGATGATCCAGAGCAACAAGCCGCGTCCCATCGCAACCTCCAATGTTGTCCGCGATGGAACGCGCGAGAGCGCGAAAGGTTCAACGGCTCTACTAGCGCTCTTTCTTGGCCTTGCGCCGCATGTCGGAGCCGTGTGCGCGCTTGTAGGACTGAATGTCTTTGAACCGCCCCTTCCGGTCGCGCTTGGCGTAGAGCTTCTTGCCCCTCGAGCTGCGGAGCACGGTGCGTCTGGCCTTCTTGCGCTTCGCTTTCCTTGCCATGGTCATCCCCGTTACGGCGCCATTCGCCGCGCACCTACAGTAATGTACCGGCAGGCGTGGGCAAGCCGACGCTATTTCTTCTTCTCAGTTGTCTTCTTGGCGGCCGGCTCGTTCGCCATGCATTTCTTGATGAAATCCTGCTCCGCCTTGCCGGACAGATTTTGATCCTTAGCGCCGAACTTGCAGGTCTCCATCTTGTCTTTGGCGCTGACCGCCGACGTGGGTTGGGCAAACGCTGCGGCGGCGAGTGCGGCGCAACCGAAGGCAATGGCCAAGCCGGCCGCGGGTACGCGGAATTGCATGGGCTTAACTCCTCCCCGATCTTGATTCTGAAACGCTAGCACGCGGGCGGGGGCGCCGTCGTGGCCGCCTTATGGCGCAAGGGCCCCCGGCATCGAGGAACTGGGAAGGGCGGCAATGAGTTATGGCACCGCGCCCAGGCCGGTGCCGGGGCGATCCTGCACGCCAATAGTTTGGGAGTTCGCCATGCCGACACTGTTCGTAATCGGGCGCATCCTGCTCGTCGTGATCTTTGCGGTTTCCGGCTTCAACAAGCTGATGGACATCAATGGGACGGCGCAAGCGATCTCAACCCAGGTGCCCATTCCCGAAATGTTCGCAGGATGGGCGGCGCAGCTCGAGGCAGCGGCCGGAATGGCGACACCGAAGTTGCTTGCGATTGCGGGCGCGGTGATCGAGCTCGGCGCCGCGCTCATGATTGCTTTCAACTTCGGCACCCGCTTTGCCGCGGCACTTCTGATCCTGTTTACCGCCGCCGCAACTATCTACTTCCACGACTTCTGGACCATGCAGGGCGCCGAGCGGATGCAAAACCTGATCCAGGCCCAGAAAAATCTCTCGCTTATCGGCGGATTGTTGATGCTCTTTGCCCTCGGATCGTGGCGGCCCTATTCGGTCACACGGGTCGAGTACATTGCGCCCGCCGCCCGCGACGAGCGCTATCCACATCCGGCGGAGTGAGCCATTCCTCGTCATTCCGGAGCGCTAGCTGCGCTCCGGAATCACAATATCAGTGCCGCGCCGTTTCCCGGGCGCGCTCGCGGTAAGTCGCCGGCCGTTCGAATTCACCGCGCCAGATGCCCCGTTTTTGGCGTTACGCGCTTCGCGGGCGGGTGTCGCATTGTTTGGGTAGTTCGCAGGGGCTAACTTGAAAGCCCACCGAGAGCTCCCCGAAAAATAAATCGTCCTGACTTTCTGATTGTCGGCGGAGGTAGCGCCGGCTGTGTGCTGGCCGCGCGTCTGTCCGAGGACCCTGCAACTCGCGTTCTCCTGATCGAGGCTGGCCCCGATACGCCCGCCGATGCCATGCCTCCTGATATCGCCGACACCTTCCCGAGCTCGGCGCTGAATTCGGGTTACTTCTGGCCGAAAGTGGAGGCCGTCCGCACGTCCAGTCTTCCGCCCCGTCCGTTTCCGCAAGCCAGAGTCATGGGCGGCGGATCGAGTGTTATGGGCCTTGTCGCGTTGCGAGGCATACCCTCGGATTACGACGCATGGGCCACCAATGGCGCCGAAGGCTGGGGTTGGAACGACGTCGTCAGATACTTTCGCAGGGTCGAGAACGACCTGGACCGTGACCAAAGCCAGAGCGAACGCGGTCCGTACACGATCCAGCGCCTGCCACCGGACCAGTGGCCGGGATTCGTTACCTCGCTCGAACGCGCAGCCAATGTGCAGGGGCTGCCGAACTTGACGGATATCAATGCAAGCGCCGGCGACGGCTTCTTTCCCATGCCCGTGGGTCAAGACGAAGGAGGACGTTGCACAAGCGCAAGACAGTATCTGACGCCCGCGGTTCGCCGGCGTGGCAACCTTGCCATCATGACCGGCACACACGTCACGGCATTACGCTTCGATGGACTACGTGCGTGTGGTGTTGTCGTCGAGCGGGGCGGGGAGCCGAGTTCCATCGACGCCGGGGAAATTATCCTGTGCGCCGGCGCAATTCATTCGCCAGCGATGTTGTTGCGCGCGGGCATCGGCCCGGCGGCGGAATTGAACCGTCTCGGCATCAAGCCGCTCCTGGATCGTCCCGGAGTTGGGCGCAACCTTCAAAATCATCCTTATCTCCATTTCGCGGTGACGTTGCCGCCGCGTTCGCGCCTAAGCGCCGGCCTGCGCCGTTTTGCGCTTGCAGGGATACGTCAATCGTCAGGGGTGGAAGGGGGGCGCGACTCTGACCTCCTGATCTTTATCTTCGGGCGGGTTAGTCCGTACGCGTTCGGACCTGACCTGGCGATGCTGGGAGCTGCGCTTTATTCGCCTTTCTCGCGCGGCGCGGTCACCCTCATGAGCCCGCACGCCGATGCGCCTCCACAAATCGACTTCCGCATGCTGGAGGATCCTCGCGATCCCCCGCGCCTGATCAAGGCGGCGCGGCTCGTGGAGAACTTGTTGCTCGATCCAGGGGTGGCCGAGAGCTACGGCGATGCGTTCCTACTGCCGCCGACGATGGCATTGAATCAGTTCAATCGGCCCGGCGTTGCCGGCTCCTTGCTCGCGACCGCCGCAAAGATCGTCGTCAACGCACCGAGTTTCCTGCGCCGGGCGATCATCGGGCCAGTCATTCATCCCGGCCGCTGGTTCGCCAACCGCGATCAACGCGCTAGCCTCGGCGATCAGGAGTTGCTGGATGCGGCCGTGCCGATGGCCCATCCGGCCGGCACCTGCGCGATCGGCCGCGCGAATGATCCCGCCGCGGTCGTCGACAGCGCCTGTCGCGTCCACGGCGTGGAAAATCTGCGCGTGGTGGACGCCTCGGTCATGCCGCGCATTCCCCGCGCCAACACGAACCTGCCGACGATGATGGTCGCCGAACGCGCGGCCGATCTGATCCGCTCGAAGGATGCCGCCTAGGTCTTGGCTTCCGGGGGCGGGCTGGCCGTGTCCCCGTGCCGCCACCGGCGCCAGCGCGCCAGCGCGCCCATAACCCCGCCTGGCAGGAACAGCGCAATCAGGATCACGATCACGCTGAAGATGACGCGGTTTACTTCCGAGGTGAAGGTGACGCGCAACGCGTCCGCAACGAGCAG
The DNA here is from genome assembly GCA_963711595.1 of uncultured Alphaproteobacteria bacterium. GTDB lineage: Bacteria > Pseudomonadota > Alphaproteobacteria > Rhizobiales > Xanthobacteraceae > JAUSIF01. The sequence goes on along the minus strand of CAVQER010000001.1, from coordinate 58,832 downwards.
CACGAGCGGCGCGCCGATGAGCGGGCCCTGCCAGGTGCCGGCACCGCCGATGATGGCCATCAGAACCACGTTCAGCGATATATCGAAGGCAAAGGTGCCGGACGGCTCGATGTACAGGATGCGCTGGGCGTAGAGGCCGCCGACGAGGCCCGCGATAAACGCCGCCAAGGCATTCGCGAGCCACTTCACCTCCGTCGTACGCACACCGATGATTTCCGCAGCGTCCTCGTCCTCGCGAATGGCGATCAGCGCCCAGCCGAGGTTCGAGTGCTCGATCAGGTAAACGAGGGTTGTCACGAGGACGGCAATCCCGAGAAACAGGAAATAGAACAGCCGCTCGACCGCGATTGGCTTCAGCGGAAGCGGCTGCATGTAGATGCCAAGTGCGCCCTGCGTGACCGTCAAGTTGAGCACGAGGATCTGCACCGCGAAGGTGATGATCATGGTGACGAGCGCGAAGTAGGCTCCGCGGATGCGCAACGTCGGAATGCCGATCACGAAGCCGGCGGCCGCTGCGGCGAGCCCGCCGAGCGGGGCCGTGAGAAACGGGGAGAGGCCGAAGTAGTGGAAGAGAATGCCGGTGGCGTAGGCTCCCACGCCGAAGAACATGACCATTCCGAAGTTGAGGTAACCGCCGTAGCCGCCAAGAATATTCCAGGCCTGCGTGAGCACGACGTACAGGAAGACGGTGCCGAGCGTGCTGAACCAGAAGAGTTGCGTGCCGAAAAGCCCGTAGAGAACGAGCGCGGCCAAGATCGCGAACCAAGCGAGCCAGCGCAGCCAGGTGTAGCGAGTGCCGCGCGCGGCTGAAGGGAGGAAGAAGACGGAGAGCAATGGTTCCCCCTACACCGTGCGTCGTACCGCCGCGCTCAATCCTTCGCGGCGCAGGATGAGGATGACCGCAAGCAGGAGGTAGAGAACCAGATAGACGTAGTCGAACCGGAAGAAGGCCGTGCAGAACGTCTGGATCAATCCGACCACGAGGCCCGCGGCGAGCGTGTTCGCGACGCTGCCGAGCCCGCCGAGAATGACGACGAGAAACGCCCAGGCGAGCCACAGGATCTGCGTGTTCGGAGAGAACGGGAAGATCATCGCGAGAGCGACGCCGGCAGACCCCGCGCAGGCGATGCCGAGCCCGAACATGATTGCGGAGAGACGGTGCACGTTGATCCCGTTTGCCACTGCCGCTTCGCGGTTCTGGCCCATCGCGCGAATGGCGCGGCCGGTCAGCGTGAAGCGCAGGAAAGCCCAGAACGCACCAATCAATAGAAGCGCCAGCGCGCCGGCGATCAGCTTGGCATGGGCAAGGATGACAGGTCCGATCCGGACGAAGGTGTTGGTGTAGCCAACAGTGATGACGCGCGTGTCCGTGGTCCAGGCGATCGTGCCGAGGTTTTCGAGCAGTACCATCATCCCGAACATCGCGACGAGGCCTTGGGTGAGCCCTGCCGTCTCCACGCGGGTGATCACAAGCTGATACACGATCGCACCAAGGACGAAGAACACGGGAAATGCGAGGAAGAAAGAAAAGACCGGATCGACCCCGAGGCGCCGGAAGAGCTCGAACGCGAAGAACGAGCCGAGCATGATGAAGGCGCTGTGCGCCACGTTCACGATGCCCATGAACCCGAGCACGAGACTGAGACCGACGCCGGCGATCGCGTAGATCAGGCCGATCAGGACGCCGTCGGCCACGATTGCTGCTAGCTGGTTGAGCATTGCGCCCCCGGTATTCTCTTCAGACGCCGAGCCATCCGCGTACCATCGCGCCGAGGTCGCCTTCGAACCTCGCGCGATCTCCCTCGATATCGTTCTTGCCGGAGTTGAGTACGTAGATGTAGTCCGCGATGCGGATTGCGGCGCGAACGTCCTGGTCGACGAGAAGGATCGTGCGTCCCTCCGCCTTGAGCGCGAGCAGTTCCTTGTAGACTTGCGCGGCGACTATCGGAGCGAGGCCCACCGATGGCTCGTCGATCAGCAGCACGCTTGGGTTCGAGACGAGGAGGCGCGCGATCTCAACAGTGCGCTGCTGCCCGCCGCTCAAGCTGCCGGCGGCGCGATCGGCGAGGGGCCGCAGGTGGGGATACCGCTTCAGCATTGCCTCGACCTGTTCGCGCAGCCGTTTGCGGTCCGAGCGGATGGCCCAGCCGCCAAGTTCGATATTCTCCACGACCGAGAGATCGGGGAAGACGGATCGTCCTTGCGGCAAGAGCGCGATGCCTTGCGCAATCCGGAAGTGCGGCGGCAGCGACGCGATGTCGGTGTCGTTCAGCTGCACTGTTCCGGTTTCCGCAGAGAGAAAGCCAAAGATCACCCGCAGCAGCGTCGACTTTCCGGCGCCGTTTGGACCTAGGATCACGGTGATGCGGCCCGGTTCTGCCGTCACACTTACCTGCCGCAGAATGGGATGGCCCGGGATATAGCCGGCTACGACGTTGGCAACACGCAACCTCGGCGCATCCATCGACATCTGCCTACCCGCGACCGAGATAACCTTCGATCACCTGCTCGTTGTGGACGACGTCGGTTGGCAGTCCGGCAGCCGCCACGCGTCCTTCGACCAGGCAAACCATGAAATCCGACATTCGCAGGAGATCGGGCACTTCATGGCTGACAACAACAAACGAAGCGCCTTCCTTCTTGACCGTGTCGCGGATGCAGCGAACGAGCGTTTTCTTGATTTCCGGGTGCACGCCGGCGAACGGCTCATCCATCAGCACGAGGCGCGGCCGCGTGACGAGGGCGCGGGCGAACTCGAGCAGCCGCTGCTGTCCTCCCGAGAGTTCGCTCGCGGTGTGCTCGCCGTAACGTTCGAGGCCGACAAAAGCCAGCAGCTCGTGCGCCCGGCCCGTCGATTCCGCGCGCTGCAACTCGCTCCCGTGCAGCAACGGAACGAATAAATTCTGCATCACGGAGAGCGTGCTGAACACACGCGTCGTCTGGAAGGTGCGGCTCAATCCGCTCGCGGCAAGATCACATGCGCGCTTGCCGCCGATACCCGTGCTGCGAAAGCGAATATCTCCGGAGTCGGCGGGGACGACGCTGTTGATGACGTTCAACAGCGTCGTCTTCCCCGATCCGTTCGGCCCGATCAGCCCGACGACGGTGTCGGTTTGCACATCAAACGACACGTCGTGCAAGGCGGTGACGCCGCCGAACTTCTTTGTGATGGCGTCGATCGAAAGAAGCGGCGTAGAGCCGCTCATGGCATCCGGATGATCGGCTCGGCTGTCTGGAATTGCTTGGGCCACACGACCTGATTTGCGCCATTCTGATACTGGAGCAGGATCTGGCTGTAGACCGGCGTTCCGTTCTCCTGGTACTTGAAATTTCCGGCCACCGTCTTGAACTCGTTTTTCTGGATGAAGGCCTGGATCTTTTCCTGGTCCACGGACTTCGTGCCCTCGACTGCCTGTTCCAGCACCTGGAGAATGGCGAGACCGCCGACGGCGTACGTCGGCAGAGTTGCGTAGCCGCGCTTTTTGAAGATCTCGCCGAGCTCGGCGATGCCTTCGTAGGGTTGCGTCGGCCACGCAATGGTCGTTCCGAACCCTCCGTCATTCGCCTCGCCCAGCGCAGCCCAGCCTTTCAGCGTGGTGACCTGCGAGCCGCAGGTGCAGAACATCGTGGGCTTGTAACCTTGCTGCTGCACCGTCCTCGCCACCTGCAGCGTGTCGTTCGGCAAGCCGAGTGTCAGCACAAGATCGGCGTTCGCGCCCTTGGCCTTCTGCACGAGGCCAGTAAAGTCGGTGGTGTTCGGCGGATACTGCTCGTCGACAACGACGTTCACGCCGGCTTCCTTGGCGTAGTTGAGCGCGCCGCCGACACCGTTGACGCCGGCGCGGACCACAACGGTGAACGGATTCTGCGCCGTGAAGATCGCCGCGTTCTTCGGTCGCTTATCTGCCGGCAGGCTCTTGATCAGCTCGAACACGCCGCGTGTGTAATCCGGCTCCTGGTAAGTGTAGCTGCCGACGATCCAGCCCTTTGCGTTGTTGAATATGTTGATGCCGACGAAGCCGCCGTTGAACAGCACCTTCTTGTGCGACATCACGATCGGGACGACCGAACCGCCCACGAAGGTCGTATAGGGCGCGAGTACGAGATCGACCTTGTCTTGATCGAGCAGCCGGTTGTACAGCGCCTGCGCAACGGTCGGCGTACTCTCATCGTTGTAGATGATCATCTTCACAGGACGGCCCAATAGACCGCCCTTCTTGTTGATGCGTTCAAGCCACAGATCGTACACCGCCTTGTAGTCGGTCGACGGCTCGGCATAGGCGCCAGTAAGTCCGAGCGTTCCGCCGATCACGATGGGATCTTTATTTTGTTGTGCGGCCGCCGGCACCGACAGATACGCCGCTGCTGAAAGGAGCGATGCCACGCCGATCGCCAAGCCACGGACCGCGGGTCTCAACTTGATCATGACTTACCTCCCGTTTCCCTTTTTAAATCTTGTAGTTGTTGCTGAAGCGCACCTCGAAACCAATCCTCACTCCGAGTTGTCTGCTGATCAAGTACGCAGTTACGTCCCACTGTCCGCGTCCCACTCCGCGAAGCTTGTTGGCGATCGGTTATGGCGTTATGGGACGCAGGATTGAGCGTTCCTCAAGGAGCTTCCGCTATGCATCACGTGCGCGCCGCTGCCGACATCCGGCTCGAGCCCGAGTACCGCCAAAACAGCGCCAATTTCTCGCGGTGTTCGCTAGTCGACCATTTGGTCGGTTCGGTCCACATGGGTTTCGGTTTATGCGCGCTCGGGGCAGGTGGCCGGCTCGACACGCACGTTCACTCCTTCGAGGAGAGCTACTACGTCGTGTCCGGCGAGCCGACTCTCGTGCTCGACGGTCGCGCCTATCGGCTTTCGCCGGGCGACTGCGGCATCGTTCCGGTAGGCATCCATCACGCCTGGTTCGGACCGGAGAAGGGTGAGACACGCTGGCTCGACATGCTTGCGCCGCAGCCGCGTGCGGCCGGTCGGCCGGACGACACTTTCTTCCTTGGGCCGCCCTCCGGATTCCAGCAGGCGAAGCTGGACATTCGCGACCCTCGGTCGCGCAATTTCTTCCACATGAACGATCGCGACATCGTCGTCGACAATCTCAAGCTCGGCTCGCGCGTCGACGCGCCGACGGTCTCGGCGAGCATGGCGACGGCGCTGCTCGCCTATAGCGGTATCGCGGTGAAGATGCTCGTGGACCAACGCTTGGACGCGCAACTGCACACCATGTTCATGGTCGAGTACCAGCCAGGTGGCGTCGCGCATCTGCACGATCATCCGCTCGAGGAGGCGTACTACGTGCTCGACGGCGAGGTCGAAGCTGTTGCCGACGACAAGACCTATCTGCTCAGGCCGGGTGACGTGTTCTGGACCGGCGTCGGCTGTATTCACGCCTTTTACAATCGATCGAACACAACCGTACGCTGGCTCGAGACGCAGGCCCCGCAGCCGCCGTCACGCCATTCCTATCGGTTTAACCGCGACTGGGATTATGTGAAGGAAAAGGTGGCGGGCTCCAGTTAACTGAGCCCAGCGCGACGCGAGGAGACCTGTGCGATCACCGACCAATCCTTCGCGCCGTCACCGTGCGCTAGCGCATCGATGTAATTGTCTCGCAGCACGCTCGCGAACGGCAGCGGCACATTTGCCTCTTCACCTGCCGCGAGCGCGAGCTTGGCGTCCTTGAGACCAAGACGAAGATCGAATCCGGGAGGCTCGAATTGGCCGCTGCCGATCAACTGCGCGTAGATGCGATAGACCGGAACGTCGAAGATCGAGCTCACGACAACGTTGAGCAGGTCGGCTGGCTGCATCTTGTAGGCGCGCGCGAGCGCCGCGGCTTCGCCCATCAACTCAAGAACGCAGGCGACCATCAGATTGCCCGCGATCTTGGCAACGTTAGACTGACTTGGCACCGTGCCCAAGCGCCACGTCTTCTTGCCCATCGCGTCAAAAAGCGGCTGCACCCGATCGATCGCGGCGGGGTCTCCCGCCGCCATGATGTTGAGGTCGCGTTCCGCAGCCATTTCCGGGCGTCCGAACACCGGTGCCGAGACGTAAGCCACGCCGTGCTTGGCGTGCGCAGCCGCCAGATCGTTCGCGCACTGCACCGATGCAGTCGCCATGTTCACGTGAACCGACGAGGATCCGATCGATTGCAGGAAGCTGGTTTCGAGAAACACTCCGCGCATCACTTCGTCGGTTGGCAGCATGGAAACGACCGCGTCGCCGCGAACGGCTTCCGTCACACTCTGGGCCATGGCTGCGCCGTGCTTGACAATACTTTCCATCGCGGCGGTGGAAACGTCCCACACGCGCACCCGATGGCCGGCCTGAAGCAGATTTCGGACCATGACATGGCCCATCCGGCCGACTCCAATGAATCCCACGTCCATTCCATTCGCTCCGATTGGTTTTGGTCTAGCGCTCGCGACACGTTAGCTGATCCGCGCGAATGCGTCCCGAACGATGCAATGAACGAGGTGACCGATGGCCGTCAGTGAAGTCAGCCGGTTCAAGATCAAGCCGGACGATCGAAGTGCGGACACCACGCTTAAGGAAGAGGAGGGCTGGCACCGGATGGATGTTCGCTGGCTCATCACCGGCGAAAGCGTGGGATCGACGATGACCGTCGTCGGTCGCACGACGATGCCACCGGGCGTCAAGGCGCGGCACGCCTGGCACCGGCATCCCAACGCGGAAGAGTGGGAGCTGGTCATCCAGGGTGTGGGCATCAAGCACGTGGGCGAGGAGTCGTTCTTCATGCGGCCAGGCGACGTGGCGTTCGTGCCGCGCAACGTTTATCACGGCCTGGAAAATGGATCGGCAACCGAGACGCTCGTGACGGTCTGGGGTTATTGCGGAGCGCCAAGTCTCGAGCAGGCCGGCTACATCATTCCGGAAGACGACTTGGACGCGCCGGACTACGTGAAATGCTCGAAGGATTAGCTGCGCGCCGTGATCCCGTTTGAAACCAGGAACGGTTTGGAGGACTGATGAAATGAAGCCCGGCACCAAGATGTACCGTACGAATCTTCGCGACGTTCCGATGGTCGAGGGCCTCAAGCGCGACGACGGCTGGGTCGACATGCAGGTGCAATTCCTAATCGACAAGAAAACCGCCGGCGCCGACCACGTCGTCGGCTGGACCCTGCTTAAGCCGGGAGCGCGGCACGAAAATCATCGCCATCATCACTGCGACGAGTTCTTCATCGTCCTCAAGGGCCACGGCATGATCTACACCGAGGACGGTGAGGTGCCTTCTGGCGAGGGCGACGTCATTTATTCACCGAGGGATTGCTGGCACGGGTTCAACAACACCTCGAACGAGGTCGTGGTGCTCGTCTGGGGATGGATGGGTGCCGGATCGATCGAAGCATCCGGTTACGAAGCCAAGAAGGATTAGACGTCGGCCACCTTCGGCCTTCGCTCCGCCCACGGCCGCAGTTTCTCGATCAACGCCGCAGCGCGGATCAGCTCATCTTCCGCGTGCCACGGGCCGACGAGCTGCAGCCCTATCGGCAGATCCTCGCGGTTGAAACCGACAGGCACTGACATCGCCGGATGCCCCGTGATGTTGAACGGATGCGTGTACGGGTACCACGCGTAGCGCGGGGTGCCGGCCGCGATGTTGCCGATCGTGAGCTCGTCGAATGCCTTGTGCGTGGCTGGAAGGGCGGGTGCCGCGAGGGTCGGCATCACCAGTAGGTCGAAGCGTTCGAACAGCTTCTGTACCTGCCGGAACAGTGCCGTGCGCAAAATGAGCGCTGTTTGATGCTCGTGGGCGAGACCGCGTGCGCCCGCCTCGATCACCGTGCGGAACGTAGGGTCGAGCTTCTCGGCAAATTCCGGAAGGCGTGCGCCGTACTGCGCGTAGAAGGCCGCCGGTGTCACCGCGAAGATGATGTCGGCGGAGACGCGCAGATCCACTTCGATCTCTTCGATCGCCGCGCCGTTCTGCTGCAACAGGTTGACAGTCTCGCGCGTCGCGGTCGCGACGTCCGGATCGAGACTGAGATTCCCGACCTTCGGCATCCACGCGATGCGTTTGCCGCGCACGCCCGGCTGCGCCGCCGCGCCAGCAACGCGCCCGCTGCCCGTCGCCCCGTAGGAATATGGATCGCTCGGATGCGGCCCCATCATTACGGACATCATAAGCGCCGCATCGCCGACCGTTCGCGCCATCGGCCCGACGTGAAGCATGCCGCCGAAGACTTCGAGTGCGGCGTCGTACGGCACCGCGCCAAGCGTTCCCTTGAGGCCGACGATCCCGCAGCAGGCAGCCGGGATGCGCACCGAGCCTGCGTAATCGGTGCCGACCGCGAGCGGGCCCATGCCGGCGGCGATGGTGGCCGCGGCACCCCCGCTCGATCCGCCCGTCGTGCGGTCGAGCTTCCACGGGTTGCGTGTGACACCCCAGAGCGGGCTGTCGTTGAATCCCTTGTGACCGAACTCGCCCATCGCGGTCATGCCGATTGCGATCGCGCCCGCGGCCTTCAGGCGCTGCACCGCGACTGCGTCGCGGTCCGCGACGTACTTCTCGAACATGTAGGAGCCGTATGAGAGGCGCATGCCTTCGGACGCGATCATGTCCTTGACCGAGAACGGCACGCCGTGGAGTGGACCGAGCTCGCCGCCCGCCGCGACCTCGCTCTCGGCGCGTTTTGCCGCCGCGAGCGCGGGTTCCGGATAGACGACGGTGTAGGCGTTGAGTGCGGGCTGCAGCCGTTCGATGCGGGCGAGGAGAGCCTGAACGAGCTCGACCGGTGACAGCTGCTTGCGCCGGATGCGTGCAGCGAGATCGGTTGCCGGCGTAAAGCAGAGGTCTTCGAGAGCTGAAGTTGTTGCCACGTTGTCCTCTTCCGTCATGGCCGGGCTTGTCAGCAAGCCGGTTGGACCCGGCTTGCAAAAACAAGCATGACCGAAGTCGGCCGGGCTTGTCAGCAAGCCGGTTGCCCCCAGCTTGCAAAACCAAGCATGACCGAAGTCGGCAACAGCCGACTTCGGATGCATCCACGCCTTCAGTCGTCGAACGGCCGCAAGGCGTGGATGCCCGCGACAGGCGCGGGCATGACGATGGGTTATGATTTACGGAAAGTGCTCCGCGTGCCAGTCCGCTTCTAGATTCGGATCGATCTTGCCGTCCACAACCATGACGCCCGGCGCACCTTCTGCGACCCAATCCCGCAACGGCTGCAGGTCGACAAGGGTCCGGATGGTTACCCCTCTCGCGCCGTAACCGCGGGCGATCGCCGCGAAATCCGTTTCCGGGAACTGCACTATGTCGATCGAGTAACCGCGGCGCCGGAACAGGTGCACTTCCGCCGCGTAGGAACTGTCGTTGTAAACGAGAATGCACATCCGCAGCTTCATGCGGATCGCGGTTTCGAGATCGGAAATCGACATCAGGAAGCCGCCGTCGCCGGTGCCAAGCACCGCAAGCTTCCCTGGATTGGCGACGGCGAGACCGATCGTCGATCCCAGGCCAAGTCCGATGGATTGGAACGAATGACTGAGACAGGAGGCGCGCGCATTCGGCACGCGAAGATATTGGGGCACCCAACCGCAGAAGTGTCCCGAGTCGGAAGCCACCACGCGATCGAGCGGGAGAATTTCATCGACCGCCTTGCTGAGTGTTCGCGGATCGATGAATTGCGCGCTCGACGTATCTGCGTAAGGGCTATGGTGGTTGTCGCCGGCGACGATCTGCTTGCGGATGGAATCGGTGCGCCAACCCGCCCCGCCTGAAACCTTGCGCCGGTCGAGCTCCGCGAGCAGCGCTTCCGCGGTCGCGCGGGCGTCGCCAAGTACGCCGAGCTTCACCGGCGTCTGATAGCCGAGCTTGCCGGACTCGACGTCCACCTGCGCGACCTGGGCTCCCGGCGCGATCAGCTTGCCGTGTTTCGTGGTCCATTGCGTGAGACTCGCGCCGAACGCGAGCACGAGATCGGCCTCCTTGATCAGCTTGTCTGCGATTGGTGAGGAGAAACCGCCGCTGATCCCAAGCGACCAGGGATTGCCGGCAAAGAGACCGTGGCCGCAAACGGTCGTCGCGAGCAGCGCACCGATGCGATCGGTGAGGGCGGTCAACACTGCTTCTGCATCGGATATGACCGCTCCGCGCCCGGCAAGAACGAGCGGCCGCTTCGCGCGCTGGATTTCCTCGGCGAGCGCCCGCACGGCTGCGGGATCGGGCTGCATGCGACCGGGGTCGGGCGGCAATGCGAGCGGTGCGAGGTTCGACGCGAGCGGCGCGTCCTGCACGTCGCCGGGGAGACTGAGCACGACCGTCCGGCGGTCGCGTAACGCACGGGTCACCGCGCGCAAGGTGTCGGCGCGGGCGCTCGCCGGGGTGTGGATGCGCTCGGCTACGGCGCCGACAGAACGGGCGAACTCCGCCTGCTCGAAGTAGAAGTTCGACTTCACGGCGCCTGTCGGCACGTCGCCAGCGAGCACGACGAGCGGTGTCCGGCTCTTCGCGGCCTCCGCGATGCCGGTGATTGCATTCGTGAGCCCGGGGCCGGAATGCACGCTCACGAGCGTGAGCTCGCCCGAGGCCTTCGCGTAAGCATCAGCCATGGTCGCAGCGCTGCCTTCATGGCGGGCGGAGATCAGCTCGACGCCGGCTTCGACGAGCGCGTGGGAAACCCTGAAATTCGCGGTGCCGAGCAGGCCGAAGCAGCGGCGCGCCCCGTAACCCGCGAGATCCTTCGCGATGACGGCGGCGACTGTCGGCTCGACTTTCATCGGATGACCTTACGCCATTACTTGATGAGCAGGCCCGGCAGCCAGGTCGCGATCGCCGGCACAAAGATGATCAGCACGAGCAGCAGGAGGCTCATGCAGACGTAGGGTACGACGGCTTGGAAAATATGCGCAAAGGTCACCTGCGGGGGCGCGACGCCGCGCATGGTCATGAGCAGCAGCCCGTGCGGCGGGAGCAGCAGGCCGAGCTGCATGCAGATCAGGAACAGGACGCCGAACCAGATCGGGTCGATGCCGAGCCGCTGAACGATCGGCATGAAGACCGGGAGCGTGATGAGCATCATGCTCACCTGATCGACGAAGATGCCGAGGAACACGAGGATCAGCATCATCAGCGCGACGACGGCGAGGAGCGACAGTCCCTGCCCTAGGATCGTCGAGACGAGCCCCTCGGTCGCGCCCGAGAAACTGAGGATCTGGGAGAACGTGGTGGCGCCGAGGATGATGAACAGGATCATCCCGGAGATCGCGACCGTGCCCTTGAGCGACTTCATCAATGCTTCGAGCGTGAGCGCGCCGTAGAGCCCGGCGAGCAGCATGGTGGCAATTGCGCCGAGCGCGGCTGCTTCGGTCGGCGTCGCGAACCCTCCCGACATCGCGCCGATAACCACCCCGAAAATGAAAACCAACGGAACGACGTAGAGCACGAGCAGGCGCCAGTGCTCCCAGCCCACCTTTGCCTCGATCGGCGTCGGCGGCGCGAGCTTCGGTGTGATCTTCACGCGCGCGACGATGTAGGTGACGAACGCCACGGACAGGATCAAGCCCGGCACGACGCCGCCGATGAGCAACTTGGAAATGGAGATCCCCGAGAGGCTGCCGAGCAGCACCGTCAGCGCCGACGGTGGAATAAGCATATCCACCGCGCCGATTGCCATGATCGGCCCGGCGGCGATCGTCGGGTGATAGCCGCGCGCGAGCATGATCGGCAGCATGAGCGAGCCGAGCATCGCCGTCGTCGCGATGGTCGAACCCGAGATTGCCGAGAAGATCGTGCCTGCGACCACGGCGACCACGGCGAGCCGGCCCGGCACCTGCCGGATGAAGCGCTCGATGCCGTCGATGACCTTGAGCCCGAGCCCGGTGTGGAACAGCACCTCGCCCATCAGGATGAACAGAGGGATCGGCGTGAGCGAGAAGCTCGTCACCGAGACGACGCTGTTCCGGACGATCTGGATGAGGCCTGCCTCGCCGTTCAGGAACAGCCACGCACCGACGATGTTGATCGCGATGAAGGAGAGCGCGACCGGCAGGCCGATAAACAGCAACACGGTCGAGCCGCCGAGCAAGAGCAGCGCTGCGGCCTGCCAGGTCACGCGACCGATACCGCGTCCGTGCGTGGCTCGCGCGCGGATTTGCTCAGCCGGTGCATGCGGAAAAGGAATTCGATCGCGACGAGCAGAAACGCGACCGGGAGCGGCACGAGCAGCCACCATTCGGGCGTCACGAGCGTCTTGATCGTGATCGCGCCCGCGGAATAGCTCGCGTTCAGCACTCGCAGCCCGTACCAGACGAAATAGAGCGAGCAGGCGAGCCCGATCAGATCGCCTGCCCATTCCAGGTACCAGCCGAGGCGGGCCGGCACGGCGCGAAGAAGAATGTCCACGCGGATGTGCTGGCCCTTGCGAAGCAGCCACGGCGCCGAAAGCAATGTGAGGAGATACAGGATGCTCTCGGAGACCTCGTTGCTCCACGCGATCCCGCCCATGCGGATATTGCGCGTCAGCACGTCGCCGCCGATCAGCAGCGTCATGGCGAGCAGCAGGAGACACGCAACCACCATCAGGCGATCGAGCAAAACTCCGAACGCCCTGGACAGCCTGTCCATGGACAGCCCTCGCGGGTGGACTGCTTACTTGGTCTTGGCGAAGAACTCCCTGAGCTTCGCGCCGTGCTCGGGACTCTGCTTGATCACGCCGGCCCAGCCCGTGTCATAGGCCTTGGTCAGAAACGCCGTCCGATCGGCATCCTTGAACTCGATCACCTGGATGCCAGCCGTCTTCTGCTTGGCGATATCGGCCGTGTTTTCTTTTTCCGTCTCCGCGGCCTGCGCCTCGAGCCAGGCTGCCGTATCGGTGATCACCTTCTTCTGTGCGGGGTTCAGTTTGTTCCAGGCATCCTTGTTGATCAGGATGCTGACCTCGGCGCTGTAGAAGCCTGGGTCGACGCGAAACTTCGTCTTTTCGTGCCAGCCTAGGTCGAAGATGCCGGTGATCGGCCAGCCGTAGCCGTCGACCACGCCGCGCTCGAGCGCCGTGTAGACTTCGCCCGGTGCGGTCTGCACCACCGTCGCTCCGATCGACTGGAAGAAGTCGCGGTATACGGGCGTGATACGGATCTTGAGGTCGGTGAGGTCGATCTTGCTGATCGGCTTGTTCAGGTAGAGGTGGAACGGATTGTTGTCGATGTGCCGCGCGAGGAAGATCGCGTTGAGTTTCTGGTCATACAGGCGCGCCATGTAGTCGAAGCCGCCATTCTTGCGGATCTCCGACATCGGCTTCTCGGTCAATTTCCAGGCGTCCGCCTCGGGCATCAGGTTCGTGTAGAACGCGCCGGTCGCGTTGGCGATGTCGACGACGCCGCCCTTCAGCGCGTTGCCGACCTCAAACGGCGGCATCGCTTTCGGGCCGCCGATGTAGTTGATCTGGATCACGCCTTTTCCGTCTGCGTTGACCTTCTCGATGAACCGCTCGAAGCCGCGCGAGTAAAAGGTCTTCTCCGCGAACGATGAAATGCCCTTCAGCGTCACCTCTTGCGCGTGCGCTGCATTGAGCGACCCCGCGAGGATCAGTGCCGTCACTATCGATACTTGCTTGAACACGTCTTCCTCCCCATGCGCTGGTATTTTGCTCGGCCCGGTTGAGTGGCCGGATGCGCGTAAACGCAACCAGAGCATAGGGTTATGGCCGCCCGCAAGGGACGCGATTTCTACGTCCGTTGGCTCTGGGCGAAGCTGGACGCCAGTGTTGCAGTCATGCCGGGACGCGCCGAAGGCGTGGGCCCGGAATCCAGACGGACGTCCCATTGGATTCCGGGCTCGGCCGCCGTCGCTTCGCTTTGGCGACCGCCCCGGAATGACGAGAGGCGGTCGTCATGCTTGCGACAAACCCCGCTAAGACAATTATCCTCGCCAATCCAGATCCGAGAGCAAAAGCCCATGGACATAGCCGTTCGCGCCGCCCGCACCGAAGATGAATCTGCGGTCTTCGATGTCATCACGCTTGCTTTTGCCGCCGACCCGATGACGCGCTGGGCGGTCCCGAACCCCGCGCGCTATCTCTCCGTCATGCCCAAAATCGCGCGCGCGTTCGGCGGCAATGGTTTCGCGCACGGCAGCGTCTTCATCACAGAGGACGGGACGGGCGCAGCCATGTGGCTGCCGCCGGGCGTCGGCACCGATTCCGAGACGCTGGGATCGCTCCTCATGGAGGGTGCGTCCGAAAGCATGGTGCCCGACATGGAAGCGATCATGACGAAGATGGAGGAAGTCCATCCCAAGGAGCCGCACTGGTATCTGCCCATGATTGGAGTCGATCCTGTAATGCACGGGCGCGGGCTCGGGTCGGTCCTCCTGCGGCGCGGTCTCGAACGGTGCGACAACGACCGCTTGCCCGCCTATCTGGAGTCGTCCAATCCGCGGAACATCAGCCTGTACGAGCGTCACGGTTTCGAGATCATCGGCCGGATACAGGCCGGCGCTTCGCCGACGCTGACGCCAATGCTTCGGCGGCCGCGGTGACTCAAGGCCATTCCGGGCCGAATGCCTGGCAATGCTCGGCATGCGGCCCGAAATGACGTAAACTTCCGCCCATGCCCCCGACCGTCGTAAAGCCGCGCACGAAAACCAGGACGAAGACAGAGCGGCCGCCGCTCTACAAGGTGATCCTGCTGAACGACGACTTCACGCCGCGGGAGTTCGTTGTGCAGGTCCTGAAGGCGGTTTTCCGCATGAACGCGGAGCATGCCCACAGTGTCATGCTGACCGCGCACCGGCGTGGCGCCTGCGTGATCGCGGTCTACGCCCGCGATGTCGCCGAAACCAAGGCCAAGGAAGCCACCGAGCTCGGGAAGCACAAAGGATATCCTTTATTTTTTACGACCGAGCCTGAGGAATAGGCGCCCGGACTACTGGGTGAAGTCCGCTGTTGCCTGTTTGCTATGAAACAGCGCAATACTTGCTGAAAATGGACAGCGTTGCGCGATCCAACTTCCGGCTTTCGCTGCTGGGACGTTTCGAGTTGACCGGGCCCGACGGTGCCGTCGACCTGGGGAGCAAGAAACTCGCCGGCCTGCTGGCTTTTCTTGCGTGCACCGCGCCCGAGCCGCAGGCGCGTGAGCGGCTGAAGACGCTGCTCTGGGGCTCCCATTTCGATGAACAGGCCCGGCAGAATCTGCGCAAGGCGCTGTCGCGCCTGCGCGGGGAGCTGGGCGACGAGGTTCTGGTCACCGAAGGAGAGAGAGTTTCCCTCGCGCCAAACGCGGTTGCCTGCGACGTCGGCCAGTTCGAGGCGCTCGCGCGCGACGGCGGCAAGAAGGCGCTCGCCGAGGCGATGCGGATCTACAAGGGGCCACTCCTCGCCGACCTGATCATCGCCGACGAGTCGTGGGTCGAGTGGGTGCAAGCCCAGCGGCAGCGGCTCGAGAATCTCGCGCTCGACGCGATGGTGCGCCTCGGCGACCAGGAGCTGCAGGCTGGCAATCTCGATTCGGCGCTGGAAGCCGCGGAGCGTGCGATCGCGATCAACAATCTGCGCGAAGACGCGCACCGGCTCGCCCTGCGCGCGCTCGCCGGCGCGGGTCGCAAGTCCGACGCGCTAAGGCACTACGAGCACGCCGCCGCGCTGTTCAAGCGCGAGCTGAACGTGGAGCCGGACGCGAGCACGAAGGCGATCGCGAACGAGCTGCGCATGGCGGATGGGAAGGGGCCGGTGCCAGGCCCCACCGCCGCGCCAGTGGACCCGCCGTTGCCGACAGACCGCGTTTCCATCGCGGTACTGCCGTTCACGAACATGAGTGGCGACCCGGAGCAGGAATACTTCGCCGACGGGATGGCCGAGGAGGTCATCACCGCACTCTCGCACTGTCATTCGTTCATGGTGATCGCGCGCAACTCGAGCTTCGTCTACAAGGGCAAGACCGTCGACATCCGCCAGGTCGGCCGTGAGCTCGGCGTGCGCTACGTGCTCGAAGGCAGCGTGCGTCGCGGCGGCGAGCGCGTACGTTTCACCGGCCAGCTGATCGACGCCTCGAACGGAAACCACATCTGGGCCGACCGCTTCGAAGGCGACATGAGCGACGTATTCGCGCTTCAGGACCAGTTTTCCGAGAGCGTCGTCGCCTGCATCGAACCGCGCCTGCAACTCGCCGAGATCGAGCGTCTCAAGCACAAGCCCGCGGGCGACCTCAACGCCTATGACTGCGTGCTGCGCGCCCAGAAGTCGATCTACGAATGGACCGCAGAGAGCGTCGAGATGGCGATGCGCCAGCTCGAGCAGGCGCTCAAGATCGACCCCAGCTACGGGCTCGCGACCGCGATGCTCGCCAACTGTTACGCCACGCGGCGCTTTCAGGGCTGGTTCAAGGACTACAACGCGGAGGCAGTGGAGGGCTTGCGCCTTGCCGAGCGCTCGATCGACCTCGGCCGCGACGACGGCGAGGTCCTGTGGCGCGCGGCGAACGCAATCTGGCATCTTTCGATGAACGGGGAGCGTCCGCTCGATCTCATCTACCGCGCCTTGCAGATCAATCCGAACTCCTCGATCGCGCTCACGATCGCCGGCTGGATGGAGCTCGCGTTCGGCGAGCCGGAGAAGGCGCTCGAGCTTCTGCATCGGGCCCAGCGCCTCAGCCCGCGCGATCCGCGCGGCTGGACGATCGCCGGCGGCACGGCCTACGCGGAGTATCAGCGCGGTAATTTCCAGGAGACGATTCTATGGGCGCAGAAGGCGCTTCGGGACAACCCGCGCTTCGGCGCGGCTCTCTGGTTTCTCGCAGCGGCCTTCGGGCGTCTCGGCCAGAAGGACAAGGCCACCGGGATCATCTCCGCGGTGCTCAAGGTCGAGCCGTCGCTGACGATTTCCGGCCTTCGGGCGCGCACGATGTTCACGAAAGAGGAGATCTGGGCCCCTCTCGCGAACGATCTGCGGTCGGCCGGCATGCCCGAATAACCGCGCTAAAGGCTTTTCAACACAGCCCGGGCAGTCGATACTTGCGCTTCGAGCGGAACCGTAGGACGGGCAAAGGCGATGGCGGGGGGCGAGTCCGTCGGGGCGATCGATAAGACGGTCGGCCTCGGCTATTTCACCGAGTTCGTGATCTTTCCGCCGCTCGCAATCATCTCCACGGCGATCGCTTTCCTCGGGCCGAACCCGCCGCATGTGCTCGCCTGGGCTGCCGTCTTCGTGGCCGGGCTCGTGGTGTGGACAGTGATCGAATACTTCCTGCACCGGATTTTCCTGCACCACGCGCCGTTCCTCTCCGAGCTGCACGATCGCCATCACAGCAATCCGCACGAGCTGATCGGCACGCCCGTGTGGGCCAGCGTGCTCTCCGGCCTCGTCGTCGTCGCCGGACCCTCGTGGCTCTTGCTCGGTTTCGAGCTCGCCACCGCGGCAACCGCGGGCATCGCGACCGGCTATCTTTGGTACGTCTACGGCCACTATGCGGCGCACTACGGCCGGCCCGAGCCAGGCTCTTATTTCCACCGGGTGCGGCTCCGCCACGCGCGTCACCATCATCTTTCCGACAACGGCAATTTCGGCGTGACCACCGATTTCTGGGACCGCATCTTCGGCACGGCGCTCGACCTGCGCCGCATCGCGAAGAAGCCGCGTTGACGCCCGCCTCGTCCGCCATGGGCTGGACCCGATCGCTCGCGAACCGTTTCTTCTATTCGTCGGGCGCCCGCGCGGTGTTCACGAACAGCTGGTACGCACTCGTCTCGAAGCTCGATCGCAACGCCGAAGTGACGTTGATGAACTACGGCTACGCGCATGCCGACGGCACGCGGATCTGGCTCGAGCCTGAGCACGAGACCGAGCGCTACGCGCTGCAGCTCTATCACCACGTCGCGACCGGCGTGTCGCTCGAGGGGAAGGACGTGCTCGAAGTGGGCAGTGGCAGGGGCGGGGGTGCGGCCTACATCAGCCGCTACCTCAAGCCCCGGCAGATGGTCGGCGTCGATCGCACGGCATCATCCGTCGGGTTCGCCCGGCGCCACTTCGCCGCGCAGAAGAACCTGCGCTTCAAGGAGGCGGACGCGCACGACCTTCCGTTCGAGGAAGCTAGCTTCGACGCCGTGGTGAATATCGAGTCCGCGCAGCATTACAAGGATATCGGGCGCTTCCTCGCAGAAGTGCACCGCGTGCTGAGGCCGGGCGGACATCTTCTGATCGCCTGCTTCGAAGACGCGAGCAAAGACGTGTTTCCGCGCCAGGCGCTAGCCCGCTCGAAGTTGCGTTGCGTGCGCGAGGAGGACATCACGCCCGCCGTCGTGCGCGCCATGGATCTTGACAGCGCGCGGCGCGAAGGGCTTGCGCAGAAACTCGTGCCGCCGTTGTTGCGCGGGCTCGCCGGCGAATTCGCCGGCGTCCGCGGCACCGCGCTCTACGAAAGCTTCGCCAACGGCGCGAGTCCGTATCTGAGTTTCGTGTATCGGAAGTGACGACCCTCGGGGTCGTCATGCCCGCACCTGTTGCGGGCACTAATAGGTTTGCAAGCCGGGTCCAACCGGCTTGCTGACAAGCCCGGCCATGACACGGTCCGGCCGTCAAACCGTCGTGGTCCGCTGCCGCGTGATTATCGCCCAGCCCGCGAGCACGATGATCGCCCCGACGATTGCGCCGATGAAGCCTGCGCCTTCGTTCGGCCCGTACCACCCGAGCGCCTGACCGAGCCACGTGGCCACGAACGCACCGGCGATGCCGAGAATGGTCGTCAAAATGAAGCCGGAAGGTTCGTTGTCGCCCGGCATGATGAACTTCGCGATTACGCCCGCGACGAACCCGATAATGATCGTCCAGATGATTCCCATGGTCGTCTCCCAGTTGAAATCCTACGCAGTCAGGAACGCGAAATTTCTGCTTCCGTCGGCAGGCGGCCTTGCGGCGTATACTTGTCGACCGCGTCTGGTAATTCGCGCGTGAGCCGCGCGAGCAGCTCTTGCCGCGACAAACCAGTTTGCTGCGACAACGTATCCAGAACGTCGGGGCCGATCGCCTGCTCGAGCTGTGAAGGGGCGATCTGCTTGTTCGGGCCGGTTCCGACCCATGACTCTGCCGTTTCGCCCTGGCCGTTCTGCTTGAAGCGGTCCAGGAGTTCGCCGAGCCCGCCGCTGAGGACCCCGCCGGCGCTTGCCCCGCCGAGCTGCCCGAGCAGGCCGCCGAGGCCATTCTGCCCGGGAGCTCCGGGCTGGCCCTGCCGGGCTTTGCCGAGCATGTCCGCAATCTTGTCCCTGTTCTGGTAGCCCGCGATCGCGAGCAGTGCCAGGAGGGCCGTCATCGAAGGAAATCCCCGCGACGCCATTGGCTTTCTCCTTGTGCTGATTGAGGAGAACCGGGAGCGGGCGGATACGTTCCGTGGGAATTTTACTGGTATTGCAGCAAAATACCCTACTCGGGGTCTTCGGCTGTCGCTGCGCGCTCCGCTGCGGCTCGGCAGGAGGTCGAGGCCCGCTCGCCGATCCGCGCGCGGCACTCGGTATTGCCGCGGACCTGTACGGTCTCGCAATCGCGCACGGGCGGCTGCCCGATATCGGCGACGATCGCGGGTCCGCGGAGCCCTAGCGGAATTTCATTGCCGCGCCGCTCACGAAGTGAGCGTCGCGGCGCGCCTGAATGCGCTTAGGCGGCTGCCCGATCCTCGGTCTTCTCGCGCGCCGCTTTCAGGGCCTTCGTCCACCAGGCTAGCTGATCCAATACATGCTTGGCGCTTTGATTGAGGAAATCGAAATCGCGTAGTTTCTTACCTTCCTTGAGTACGGAGAGATAGACCGGGAGCTGGATGTGCACGGCATGGCGAATGGGCGCCATTTCCAGCTCGACCGCATTCAGCCGCAGCTGCTCCACCGCACGCGCGCCGCCGACGCCGCCGTATCCGACGAACGACACCGGTTTGTTGTTCCACTCCGTGAACGCGTAATCGAGCGCGTTCTTGAGCACCGCGGTGGGCCCGCGGTTGTATTCCGCGACCGTGAAGATATACGCGTCGAACTGCGCAACCTTCCTCTGCCAGCGCTGCGCGTTTTCATCCTTGGCCGCGCCGTAGGCGGGCGAGACGGGCTCCGCGAAAAACGGAAGCGGATGGTCCTTCAGGTCGACGACTTCCACGTCGAAGTCGCCGCGTTCGCGGGCGATCTCGGCGATCCATTGCGCCGGGTGGACCGCGAACCGGTTCTGCCGCACGCTTCCGACAATGATTGCGAGCTTGGGCTTGGCCATGAGAGCGCTCCTTGCTGGTAACTATTGGTTCGCTGCACTACATAAGTGACTGCAGGGCACTGCCAAGGAGGCACTTTTTTGAAACCAAGGCACCTGAATCTCAGTGAGGAATGCCGCTCTGTGAGCGAGATCCTCGGCCGCGTAGGCGACAAGTGGACCGTTCTCGTCGTCAATGAGCTCGGCGAGCGGCCCAAGCGCTTCAGCGAATTGCAGCGGGCCATCCATGGCATTTCCCAGAAGATGCTGACGACCACGCTGCGCAGCCTCGAGCGCGACGGGTTCTGCACGCGCAAGGTTTTCCCGACTGTGCCGCCGCGCGTCGAGTACACGCTCACACCGCTCGGCCGCGACCTGCTCATGCCGGTGAAGGCACTGGGGAAATGGGTGCTCGACAACCACCAGCGCATCGATGCCGCACGCCGGCGTTTCGAACTCGTTACGCGCCGGTGTGAAGACGGGTAGGGACTCCATCGCGAGCGTCGAACGAGCCCGCTGACCGCGGAGCGCCGAGCGGCACTTTTCTTGTGCGACGCCCGCATCAAACTCGGACTTGCCCGACTTTGGCCCACAAAAGCGTGCGGGATTGCGGGGGCAAGGTAAGGGGAAGTTGGAGAGGTGAGGAAGAGAATCGCGCCAGCTGTGAAAAATAATCCTCATCCTATGCCGCCGGGCTTGGCTCTAATGAGGAGGAAACCAATGCGCTTCGTAGTACTAGGTCTCAGCTTGAGCTTGTCGATCCTGGGCGCACAGGTTGCGCAAGCGCAGGACGCACAAAGCTGGTGCAAGTCGAAATGGGGATCCGACGACGAGAAGGGTGCAACCAATCTCCTCAGTCCGCAGCTCGTGCTGGAAGCAGCCAAGCTGGTGAAGACGGGGAAAGTTTACCCGCTCGGCTTGGAGACCAGCTCCAAGACGCCCGCTTTCCCGCCCCGGACATTCAACATCACCGTCCTGCAACCGGGTCAGACGGCCGGCGGCAGCCTTGGACCCACCAAGACGACCTACAACGACGACATCATCACGGGCTGGGTCGGCACCGGCTCGCAACTCGACGGCCTTGGCCACATCGGGATCGACGGCGTGTATTTCAACTGCAACAAGGCCGGTGAGTTTGCGCAGGCGGACGGCCTTAAGAAGCTCGGTATTGAAAAACTGCCGCCGTTCGTCACCCGCGGCATCGTTCTCGACATGACCGCAGTGTTCGGCAAGAGCCCCGTTCCCGCCGGGACGCCGATCAACAGGAAGGAGATCGATGACGCCGCTGGCCAAGCAAGGCATCCAGATCGGGAAGGGAGACGTCGTGCTCCTTCACACAGGCTGGCAGGAGATGGCCGCGAGCGACCCCAAGGCATTCATGGCGGGTGAGCCGGGGCTGGGCAAGGAAGGCGCGGAATATCTCGTGTCCAAGGAAGTGCTGGCCGTTGGCGCCGACCAATGGGCGCTCGAGGTGCTGCCGTTCGAGAAAGGCGTCGGCATCTTCGAGATCCACCAGATCCTGCTGCCGAGGAACGGGATCTTCATCCTGGAGAACATGAACACCGCTCCGCTTGTGGCGGACAAGGCGTGGGAGTTCCTATTTGTGCTCGGGCACGCGCGCATTACCGGCGCGGTCCAGGCGATCATCAATCCCGTTGCCATTCGATAGAACGAACCGGGTCGAGCAGAGAGTATGTTCAGGGGAGGGGATCTTTGATCCCCTCTCTTCCGTGATTCCCGGTTCTATGTCCTCGAATTTCAGTTGTCGATGGGCATCAACTAGACGCCGCGCTTGGAAAGCAGGGCGCTGAGTTGTACCGGCATGATCGCGCGCAGAGCGACTTTGCCATCCGTAACATCGTATTCCATTCGTCCCCCGATTTTGCGGAGACGTTCTTGTATTCCCAGAAGATTGTCCTTGATGATTTTCGGAGTCGGACTGTCGCCCGCCACAACGAGCACGACGCTGTCGCCGAGATCCGTATGCTTTCGGCGCATGCTTATGAGGGGGCGCAAGGACGGAGAAGCGATCAGCGAACCGAGGGCCTCTTGCGCGAACCGGAAGAGCACGAGTTCTGACTCGGCTGTAAAGCGTTCGGATTCGGGCGGCAATAGCAGGTCCACCTTTACGCCGTTCTGCCGTTCGTAGCTGTCCGCGTAGGAACGAAGCGCGAGCGAGAGCCCAGCCTCATCGAGCATGGGCGGATAGAGCAGATAGGACATGCGGCGGAGATCGTCGATTGTCCTTCTTATCAGCGTCTGAAGTTCGTCCACATCCGGCTGCCGCGCTTGTGGCAGTTGCGACCGGAGGGTCTGGGTTGTGAGCATGGCAGCCGTCAAATTCTGGGCGGCGCTTTCGTGCAGATTGTAGGCGATCTCCCGGCGCTCCTGATCGTGCTCGTGCAGGAAGACGCCGATCAGTTCGCGCGCGCCGCGCTCGGCATTTCGGAGTTGCTCGATTGCCGATCCGAGCAGGAGTATCGGAATCGAGATGCCGATCAGAAAGAGCTGCAACGACAGCACGCTGCTTTCGGGATCGTTGGCCCCAAACAGGCTGGCGCCTCGAGACGCGTGCCAGATCGCGACGACGGTGATGATCAGGATCGCGGCACTGGCGCCTCGCGCGCCGAAACGGATTGCCGACCACAGGATGAACGGGAGCGGAAGGTACAGGAACGCGGGCAGGAGTCCGTAGCCGGCGGCCGAAGAGCTCAGATTCAAGCCGATCGCGCAGGAAGCGAGCAACAGGACGCCGACCGCAAACGCTTCCAATCGACGTGCTGAAATCGCCGGCAGCAGTCTTGGCTTGTCGGTCAACCAGGCCAGCAGCACTGGCCCGAAGGTCAGTGCGCCGAGCGCATTGGACACGTACCACTGCGCAACATACAGCCAGTATTCACTCGATTGATCGTCGAGAATTCTTACGTAGGCTCCGGCGAGTGCCACGACTGCAGGTACGCCGACGGCGGTGATCAAAATGTAGAGAAGCGTTTTTCGAAAATCGTTCAACCAGGGCGGATTTTTCAGAGCCCGTTGCACGAGGAGGGCGTTGAGCACCGCAACCAGGCAGTTCGTGACGAATGCGACCACCAACTGCGGCGGCGGCATTCCGACCTGGGATTCCGCCACGACGTGGGCAGGAACGGCGAAAGCGATGTAGAGCCACCAATGTGACCGCGGCGCAAGCAGCAGTGCGCAAAACAGAATGATGTTCGGCGGCCAGAACGGAGCGAAAATTCGATCGGACAACGTGCCGACCAGAAAGGCTGCCTCGGCTCCCAAATAGTAGGCGACGCCGACGAGGACGGGCCCCGAGAGTTCACGAAGGGAAGACCGAATCCGCGCCATCGATCGCTCGCCCATCCGGGCCAACATTGCGACGACTATCACGGTTCCACAATACGGCTGCGGGCTGGATGGTGGAAAAGTCCGCGTTGATCGTGGCTTGATCGCGGAAGTTGCCGACAAGCCCTAGCGCAACACTGTAGGGAATTACGCCGTTGACGTTCGCATGGGCTTTGGTCGGGTGCTCGACTCTCGATACTATCGGCGCGGGGAAGAGGGGGAAAGCACATGCACACCTGGCTGGGATCAGGGGCCGCTGCGCTTTGCGCGCTGTGGCTCAGCGGCAGTTCAGTCTCTGCGCAACAACTCATCATCGCTCAGGCCGTAATCTGCGAGACGCAGAAGGCGGTCGAGGCGTTTCTTGCGCTCGATGATGACGCTGCCGATCTGGATGCGACCGTGAATGTGAAACAGGGCGACGGTTCTTGCACGCGTGGGATGTTTCATCTGGCGCCATCCACGATCGTCGGCAGCGTGCAGAATAAGGAAGGGCTGTGGTCGATTACGCGGATACTGGTGCTTGCTCGGGTGGAACAGCAGGTGACGACGCAATTCTTCCTGACCGCCCCGATGCCCGAAATCCAGGTTCGGTTCATGGCGGTGCGGAAGTCAGCCCAGCCGACTTGAGCCAAGTTCATCGGGAACCGGTCCCTTTGAACGCTGTTTCTGTGAAGCGGGGGCCATGGAGGATACCCCAATGAAAGCCCGCATAATTCTTGCTGCATTTGCAGTGATCGTCGCAACGCCGGCGCTGGCCCAAACTCAGGAGTTCTACGTCGTCCAGGACACTTCGACGAAGAGATGCACGGTTGTCGCGCAGAAGCCGGCGACCACCACCACGGTCATCGTCGGAGAGGGCAAGGTTTTCAAGACGCGCACGGAAGCCGAAGCCGCTGTGAAAACGATCACGGTTTGCCAGCAATAACAAAGCGAAATCGTTTGTCGGAGCCTCGGTCATGCCGAGGCTCCGGCTGCGTCTGGCGCAGGACTGGTCCGGTAGTTAGATAATTGAAGCTAGGGAAACGTGGAATTAGAGCCGGCGACACCATAGAGAGCTGACCATGCGACGCCCGTACGTGATCGGTTCGCTCGTCGCGGTCCTGCTCGTTCTATTTGCAGCCGGGGCATTCGTCGCGGGCGCCGGTAAGGTACCGGCACGAGCGATAAGTTCGTCCGTTATCCGCACCGACGAGTTAATTGATCGGGCATGGCGTCTTCCAGTAGCTGCCACATTCGGTCGAGATATCACGTGGCAAGCAAACGCGTCCCTGTGCGGTCCGGCAAGTCTGGCTAACGCCTTCCGCTCAATGGGCGACATGAAGCGCACTGAAGCTGAAGTATTGCGGGGTACCGGCCGCTGCTTGCTGGGGTTTTGTGTAATGGGTCTTACGCTCGACGAGTTGGCGGAAGTTGCTCAGGCACGCAGCAATCGGAAGGTCACGGTATTGCGTGATCTAACGCCGCAAGCTTTTCAAGAGCACTTGCGCCGCAGCAATGATCCAAAGCTGCGCTACATCGCCAACTTTAGCCGCGAGCCCATCTTTGGCGCTGGAGTCGGCCACCACTCACCCATCGGCGGTTACCTCGAAGAGGAAGACCTGGTGTTTGTTTTGGACGTCAATCGTGATTTTCAGCCATGGCTCGTGGAACGCGCGCGGCTTTTCTCGGCCCTCAATACTTTCGACGGCAGCAAGAAGCGCGGACTATTGTTGATCGAGTAAGCGTTGGTCGCGGGCAGTTTAGTTGTTCGAGATCAGGCCGCGTTCGGTAGTCACGATCCAACGATCACCCCAGCGCACGATGGCTTCGACTTTTCCCAGTCCCGGGATCAACTCCCCGCGAGCAACTCTCCGCGCGCCGTGAGGCCCCTCCAACACGGCGGAGCCGCCTGCCACTTCGCGGACGGTCCAGCCCGGAATCGTGGCCGGCCTCGTCTCCGGCACCGGGGTCAGTGTCTTCCGCGCCGGTGAATTCTCTTCGGGACGCCGGGCGGTCGGAGGCTCCTTACTTGCTGCGGGAGCGCTAGCCTTGTTGACGCTGGAAGTTGGCGAGAAAATCTTCGGGCTTGGTTCAGGTGCAGCGAGGTCGGCAATGCCGCGGATCGGAAGTCGATCTCCCTTCCCGGAAGGGGAAAGGTCATCGGAAACAGCGGTCGTCGGAGCGGGCAAGCTCGACGATGAGGGACTGGGAGAGCGAAGCCAGCTCGATCCGCCGATCCACCACAGCCCCAGTACCGTCGCGATGAGGAGAGCGATGACGGTGCCTACCCGGATTGTCCGTTCGGCGGCAGAGGCCGGCGCCAGCAAGAGCCGGTCGCGTCTGTCTACTTTGATTCCTTGGGTCCGCGGACGCGCGGATTCCCTTGCCGGAGGCGTCAACTCGAACTGATCGATCCACAGCGTTCCGGCTCTGTTTTCCCGGGCCGGTGTCATCCCCGGAACAATGGGGCTGGTCTCGACGTGTTCTCTCAGTTCGGAATAGTCCTGACTGGCACCCAACGTATCTTCGAACGCTCGTCCCACCGACATATCAACAAACCACGATTGGCCCCAGGCGAGTATCGAACAGCGAGTCTCACTGAAATCTTAATCGCGGCGCTGATCGGTGACCCGAAGTTGCAAGGAGGGGTGGAACCTTCCGAACGAACTAGCGCACGTTCAAGGGAGGGTGAGACCCTTGAACCGGATCCCACGAGGGTCAGGAGTCCCGAAACTTTGGGCTGAACTTTAGGGTCCGTACCCGCGTTGCCTCGTATGCGCTTAGCAATCGCACTTGTCTTTGCTCTCATCGCGTTCCGATGCGCCCAAGCACAGGAACTCCATGCCTACAATGAGCCTCGTTTCGGTACCACTGCGCGGGTCCCAGCCAGCTGGCGTTCCGAGCCTATCCGCGACCAATCCGGAGCGAGCGGCCACCATTTCTTTTCACCTGATGATTTGACTTGGGTCAGCGTCTTCGGCCTATCCGTTCCACCCGGCGTCACCGTGCACGTGGCCGCTCCGGAAGAACGTGTCACATATCGCGCTGATGGTGCACGATGGTCCGTCCGATCAGGTCTAAAAGGGGACCGAATCTTCTACCGCAAGGCATTGCTTTCTTGCGGAGGCCGCGTGGCACATCTAGTGACCTTTGAATATCCCGCCGAGCGGAAGCGCAAGCATGATTGGCTCGTTACACTGATGTCGCGCTCACTCCGGGCTGATGGACCACCTTGTTAGTCGTTAGGATCCGTATCGCCCATCGAGTGCCCGATGTCGCGGGCAATTCGCGGTCGCGACTAATAGATCGGGCCCGACAGTTGGGTCGGTATCCAACTCGCCATTCTCTATTTTGCTGTGGCCACGACACGCGAGCCTTGCAGGCGTACCTAGGACACAGAAGTATCCAGCACACAGTGCGCTACACCGAACTCAGTCCGACGCGCTTCTGGCGCGGGTAGACGGCCCAAACGATAACAATTTTTAATGAGCGCCGCCTTCCTGCTGACCGGGCGTCTTCTCCGGTTTTTCCTTCTGACGTTCCTGTTCGTGCCCCTCCGGCAGTTCTTTCCGGCGGTGACGCTGCTCTTCGGTTTGCTGTTTTTGCTGACGTTGCCGGTCACGTTCTGATGGAGGCTGGTCACCCTGCTGGGCGGGCGTGCGACGTGGAACGTTCGGCATGAGGATCTTCCTTATTTGAGTTCTTGGGCCATCTTCAGGTGTTGTTGCAGATGCGGCAGGGTCTTTGCCGCGAACGCCTTCAGCCCGGCATGATCGCCATTCTTCGCATACCGCTCGAACAATGAAACCGCATCCTTGTGCGCAGCGACCTGCATCGAATCATATTCATCGTCGAATTCAGCGCCGTTAAGCGAATTCAGCTTGTCGATCTTGCCTTGATGAGAGCTGTCTAAGCCCTTCGGGAGTTCGACTTTCGCGTTAGCGGCGAGCGATTTGAGTTGCGCCGAGGTTTTTGAATGGTCGGCCACCATTTTCGCGGCAAAGGCCTTGCTGTTGGCGTCGCCCTTCTGCTGCGCGAGCTTGCTCGAACTCGATTTCAAACATGTCGCTGACTGCGGCGATCGTAACGAAGTCCGCGGTGGATGGCGCCCGGCCGACCAGCGCATTGGCGCCACTCTTTTCGCCGATAGATTGTGCAGTTGCCGAGCCGGCCATTCCAGCTAGGAGTGCCGCTGCCAATAGAGCCATTTTTCGCATGTGATCCTCCATTATCCGACTTGCCACTCAACGCTGAATTATGCCGGCTGTTCCTGCCGTCACAGCGACCGAACCCTCGTCTCACTTAAGGCGCTGCCAAGGGGAACGGACATTGGCTCGCCCGGTTAGGCAAATTGGGGCGACTTCCAATGGAGCTAATGTCAGATCAGCGAAAAGAACGTCGGGGCGAAGGCGAGCTAGACACCGAGCACAAGAAACACATCGAGCAACCGGGTCGCAAGGATCAGGAGCAGTCCAGCCTGCAACCCGAATTGCAGCAGGAGCCTGAGCCAGAAGAGGAGGAAGGCGAGCTCGAAGACGAAGCGGGAGGCGACCAGCAAGAGGAAGAGCAAAACGAAGAACGGCTCGATCAACAAGCTTAGAAGAAAGGTAGGTTCAATGGCCGGGCGGATTGCCCGGCCCTTTCTTGTCTGTGGCGGCGCGCGGCAGCTGTCGATGCGCTGCCACCCGGTGCATTAAGGGCGGTTTCAAACGCGCCTACAAACGCCCGCCGGGATTCCGTGGCGGGCGTTCGCTTCTTTAGCGCGCGAGAAGGATTAAGAGAAGCAGTAGGGGAATAGGAATTCCCAACAGCCAAAGCAGGATGATGCCCATTTGAGTCTCCGTCAGTTGATCAAGTCAGAACGATAGTTCGCGAACATTACGCCACGCCAACGGCCGTCGCGGAGTTGTCCGCCTTCGATCGCAGCTAACGCCGCGGCGAAGGCGCCGACGAACATCGCAAGCGCAACCCAGGTGGCAAGGCCTGCCGAAAACTTTCTGGCTTCGTCCAAGGACGCTTTGGCTGCATTTACGACTTCCGTCACGCGAGCATCAGCTTCTGCTTGGCTGCGCCCGGTACGACGAGCGACTACTTGAGCGAGATAGGTGCGGTCGGCAGCTGAGACACCATCCGGTCGGCTGAGGCCACGCGACATGATAAGGCCCACCTCGCGCCGCGTTTCAGCAGCGTTGTCCGTGGCCGGCGTTGTCGCCGCCGTTCCTTCTCTACGGAGCAGTGAGTCCACGAAGTAGTCGTTGGGACTAGTCTGCGCGGCGGCTTGTGACCCGCCGGCTGCGGCGCCAGCTGTAAACCCCGATGTGGCACTACCAAGTAGAGAAGTAGTCGCAGTGCCAAGTATCAGGACACCGAGAAACGTTGCGAGCGCCCACGCGAGAAACCCGTGCGCCGTGTCGCGAAATAGCACTTCATCGCTAGCCGTTCGGGCCCATTTGGTGCGCAGGCGGCCCGCGATATACCCGCCAACGGCGGATGAAACGAGCGCGGTCAGGACAAGGAAAGCGCCGGACGTCCACTTCATTGTCGTAGCTGACGCACCGGAGTTGGACCAAGGCGAGATCGAAGCCAACCCAACGGCAGCGCCCACTGCAATGAATACTACTGTTAACGCGGCAGCTGCGACGCCTCCTGCGAATATCGCCGCCCAGGAAACCGCAGATCGGTTTGCATCGATTGTTTCAGCAGTGGCCATATATTCCTCCTTTGAGCCGACATCGCGGGTGGTGCCTCAACCACGCTGACAGCGGCCGTCTGTAACGACGGCCAATAACAAGAGTTCCGTGGATTGTGCTCGGCGCTCTCGATCGCTCATCGCACTGCAGCATCAAAGGGTTTGCTGCGACTACTTTTTGGCGCCGTACTCCTCGGGGCCCGCATAGTTACCAACGGGCACTTCCAAAAGCTTCCGGCTTCCGCAGCTTCGGCATTCGAACGTAAGCGCTTCGGACTTGGGCCTGTCGGGATAGGGCTCTAGATCAATGAGACGCGTTTGCCCGATGCACACTCGGCACCTCGGCGGCTCAATTTTTAGCTGCGGGCCATGAGCGGGCGGGTCTTTCGCGCGCCGGCCGGTGCAATTGTAGGTTCAGCTGCGCCGGTACTCGAACGCCACGCCCACTGTATCGGTCCGGCCTATCCAAAGTAGACCGACTGGATGGCCATGCCAGTCAATACTGAGTCGGGAGCCGCGTCAGCCGCAAGACATTCGCGGCTAAGATGGTTGCCGAACATTCCAAAACGACTGAAGAGCTCAAACCGATCGCAGCGAAAGCAAAGATCAATCTGCCAACCACAATGGACAGCGAACATCAGGAAAAGATAGAAAAGTTGAAAAGCCTCGCCGCCGACAACCTCGACAAGGCGCACGACGCGATGCAGGTGGAGACTTATCAGAACGCTGTTTCATTGTTCGAAGAGTATGCAAAGGAAGGCGACAACCCCGACCTCAAACAGTTCGCAGTGAAGACGCCGCCGCACTTACAGGAGCATTTAAAAATGGCTCGCGCCCTAAAGTAACGGGCGGATAAACGTGATGGATCGCGGTTGCGCGCGTAGTGATCCTGTCAGTCGATAATCTCGGTCGGCGGCTCGGGCTTGCGCCAGCGGATCAGGTCGCCTGGTCCGAGGCGACCCGTTTCAACATACGGCGCGTCGGGCTTGGGCCCGACTTGCTTCACAGGCATCATCGCGCCTCTAGTAAGCCAACACGTGGTCCATTACCGAGGGCAACCGACATTGTGTGGCTTTCTTGCACTAGTGGGGGACCGCCATTCCACGTATTTTCTTAGCAAGATTCCGGCCACCGCCGATTAAGGGTTCAAAATGAAACGCGCTCTATTGGCCGGCGGCGGCTTTTTGGCGCTGGCAACGATGATTCAGCCGGCCCCTGCCGCGGACATGCCGCGACCGGTCGCCAAGGCGCCAGCCATGGTCGCCGCACCGCAGTTCAACTGGACGGGATTCTATACAGGCCTCTTCGCTGGCTACGGTTGGGGTAAGCCGCATTTCGGTCTCGGGCCTTTCACCGGCGCCGGATTCAATTTCATTACGTACGACGTTGATTCCGACGGTTTTTTCGGTGGCGGCCACGCCGGCTATAACTGGCAGTCGGGGCTGTATGTTCTCGGCGTCGAGGGCGAGATCGGCTATCTCGGGCTCAAGGGCAACGCCATCCACCCAGCTTCGATTCCATTTGGGTCAGATACTTCCTCTTCTTTTAAGAGCGACTTCTACGCTGCGATTGCCGGACGCGGCGGAATCGCAACCAATCGCTGGCTCTTCTACGCGAAGGGTGGGGCAGCCTTCCTCGACGCCTCGGCCCAGACGATCGATACCTGTTCGGGTGGTGCTTGCGGTGGCAATACCGCTAACACCTCCGCCAGCAAGATACTGTCCGGCTGGACTGTTGGCGGCGGTGCCGAATGGGCGCCCAATGATCAATGGAGCCTCAAGGTCGAGTATCTTTACTTCGATTTCGGTGACATGACGGTTCGAGGACTTTTGGGAGGCGGCCTCCCCTCGGTGCCTCAGAAGGTTGAGGTGAAGGCACAGACCGTAAAGCTTGGCATCAACTACCGCTTCGCCACCGGCTCACTTCCGCGCCGCCCTTAAATCTTCGTAGACGATCCCGCGCCGCAGCTTTACGCGCGTGCGACCGCCGGGAACGCTTCACACCATCTCTCAATTGCATTTCGTTTGCGGCCTGATCCATGAATCGCGCATGTCGAGGAATTGGCGACGGTCGAGGTCATTCAACGCTCGTTCAGCGCAATCGGAGCAAAGTCTCGCCTCCGCCCACGCGGTGGTAGCAGTCATAGTATTGATCGCGTCCGCTGGCATTGTCGCGCCTCGCTCATGCCAATCCGAAAATTCTGTCTTGCTTCCTCTTACCGAACAGCCACTCGTTTCAGCAGTTGCTTTTCTCAGGATCGCGCCTCGAACTCGCGCTTGACCGCCGCGATTTCGACAAGCGTCGGCAGGCCTGCCTCATTGCCGAGATGCTGGATCTTGTGGGCGGACGCCGCCCGCGCGAAGCGGAAATGCTCCTCCCAGCTCTTCTTCGGATCGGCGAGATAGGAATAAATATAGGCGCCGTGGAAGACGTCTCCCGCTCCACTGCTGTCGAGGACTCGATCCTGGGGCAAGGCGAGAGCCGGAAGTGTCCGAGCAGCGCCTGTCTCGTCGTACCAGACCAATCCGCGTTCGCCGAGTGTTACGCCACCAATCCGGCAGCCCCGGCTCTTGAGATAGTCGAGCATCGCTTCCGGTTCATGGCCCATCTGCTGGCACAGGCGCTCGGCCACGATCGCCACGTCGACAAAGCCGAGGAGTTCGTGGGTATTCGACCGCAGTCCGCCGCCGTCGAGGGAAGTGAGGATCCCTGCCTCACGGCAAAGCTTGGCGTAATGAATTGCTGCGTCCGGCTGGTGCCCGTCGACGTGCAGCGCGCGGCAACCCTGGAGCTGAAGGAGAGGGAAGGGTTGAAGATAGTCATCGTCTCGGCAACGAACGATCGCGCGTTTTCCATCCTTCGGCATGATGAACGACAGGGACGACGTGTCGACCTTCCGCGCATGGATCGAGATTCCGTACTTGGCAGCCATGTCCAGGAACATGCGGCCGAGCCAGTCGTCGGCGACGGTTGCGAGCAGGTCCGGGTGAATTCCGAGCTTCGCACAGCAAAAGGCGGCCGTGACCGCGTTGCCGCCGAACGAGATCGCGTAGGCCGAGGCCACGTGCTTTTCGTCGCCCGTCGGCATCCGGTCGGTCAGAAAGGTGACGTCGATATAAGTTTGTCCAATGAAAAGCGCCTGCATCGGTGCGGTCCGTGGCATCGGTCAGCGATCAGCTCGCAACGGCCTCTCTCAACGCCGCAATCTTTATCGTGGCGAAATTGGAGAAGGTGTCGGATACCGCATAAGGCATGATGATCTGGTCGCCATGGCGCATCGCGCCGCAGGTATAGACGACGTTCGGCACGTAACCTTCGCGCTCGGTGGTCTCGGGACGAACTAACGGTTCGCGCGAGCGTGCAAGAACCTTTGATGGATCCTTCTTGTCCAGGAGCACCGCGCCGATCGCATATTTCCTGACCGGGCCGACGCCGTGCGTCAGTAACAGCCAGCAGTCGTCGAGCTCGATAGGCGAGCCGCAATTGCCGATCTGCACGAATTCCCACGGATACTCGGGCTGCAGGAAGGCGTGTCCGCCCTCCCAGGTGTAGAGGTCGTCGGAATAAATCAAATAGAGATTCTCGTTGTCCTGCCGGCCGATCATCGCGTAGCGGCCGTCGATCTTCCGCGGGAAAAGGGCCATGCCTTTGTTACGCGCGGCCGCTCCAGCCATGGGAGTCAGGCGGAACGATTGAAAATCAATAGGTCTCGAGCAACTCGGAACGGATCGCTCGGCCGTTATAGGCGGTGTAGGTGGCGTAGTACTTTTTTTGCCCGCCGTCGCTGAATTCGACGAAGCGAGCGTCTTCGATGCCGTTCGATTGGGCGAGCGTAAGCGGAAAAATGACTCGTTCGCTCAATTCCTCGTCTGGCCGAAAGATCACTTCGACATCTTCGCCGTTGGGTCGCGACGTCCGGCTGCGGACTTTTGGCACCGATGCGAGGCGCGCGGTCGGATCGATGGCGACGTTTCCGTGCGCGTCGATGGTGCCGGAGCGGAACGTCAGCGACGAGATGTGACCCTCGCCAACCGCGCGAAGGCTCAAGATGAATCGGCAACTATGCTCCGGCACACCGGACTGATCGGGGTGCCGGACGATGCTCGGATTGAACAGGGCCGAGGCCTCGAACGAGTACTCGTTGAGAAAATACGCGCCGATCAGCCTGCGTTGCGTTTTGTTCAATCCGGCATGCGGCTCGAGGGCGTCTTCCATTTCCTCAGCACGCGCCTCGAAGATATCGAGCAGATTCCTGTGACGGCCGTTGAAATTCTCCAAGACTTCGCTCAGCTGCTGTTCTGCAGCTTCGGCTTCAAGTCGAAGTACCCGACCGACAATATGGTTTGCGCGAATCTTGTCGGTTGGATTGAGGTCTCGGGGTTCGGTCGCCGGCTTGAAGGGTCTGACGACGACTCTGGCCGGGTCCGGGCGCAGGTATAGTGTTTGGCGGTTCACGAATCGGGATTGTGACAAAGAGGGTCCCCAGGGCTTGTTCAAGATGCGAGCGTGCGAACGGCGCCGGCCGCTGACTTAACAGGGGGCGCGATTCGGCCAGCCGCAGCAATACGCTTGAACTGCCGTATTTCCGTAAGGCCAAGGAGGTAAGAAAGCACTGATTCCGCACCCTTGTTCTCATTGGCCCGGTCCGGATGGAGTCCGTCCGAACAGCGACCGGTATCGAGATCGATCAGGGTTGTATGCAGATCGTTTTCGCCTAGGAACCAGTCAAATGCGCGCATCGCTCCTGCCGGCCATTCCGCACCGTCCTCCGCGCGCCACGCAGCAAGGCAGGCAGCAATCGTTGCTGCCGCCTCGACCGGCTGCTGGTCGAACGCTTCGGGTTTCTGACGGAGGTTGCCGAAGCTCTTGGTCCCGACCGGTCGGAAACATCCCGAGGACGCGGTCTGCTGCGCCATGAGCCAACGGAGAGACCGAAGGCCGACCTCGACGTAAGGCCGCGTCTGGGTCGTCACGCCCGTCTGGATCAGGGCCTGGGGAAGGCGCGCATTATCGTAGGCGAGCAGATCTTCGAACCAGATCCAATCCTCGGTTTCCGTGGCCGCAAATAGAGCCATCAACCTGTCGGCCAACAGTCTGCGCAGGCGGTTGGCCAAGAGATCTGCCCCGACCACTGTGCAATAGGCGTCCAGCCCGAGCAGCGAGAACGCCCAGGCACGTGGAGACGAGAATTCCTCGACGGCGGGAAGCGCGGTCTTGAAGAGCGCCGCCGCCCATCTGCGGCGAGACGGATCAGTGTCCTCTCGGGCGCATTCGGCCAACGCCCATAGCGTTCTCCCATGGCTGTCTTCCGAACCCTGATCTTCCGACCATCGCCGGTCGTAGCTCATAAAGTTTCGAAATCGGCGGGTGTCCGGATTCCATGCGTGCTGGATGAACGCTGCAAAGCGCGTCGTCAGTGTCTCCGGCAATCGCGCTTCGCCTGAGCTTGCAAGCGCGCAGGAAAACAGGAGCGCGCGCGCGTTGTCGTCGACACAATAGCCATGCGAGCGATCGGGTATTGAATGCACCGCGTGCTGAAGCATGCCCGTGCTGTCGCAGAGCGAGAGGAAATGCCCAATCCGAATCTCCGGAGTGATGAATCCCTTGCTTCCGTAAACGATCGCGTCGATCGCAATTCCAGGTTCGGTACTTTCGCGTGCAGCCTCGAAGACCGAAAGATAGCGTTTGGCTGTTTGCGCCCAAGTCATCGAGCGGCTCGCCGCATACGCGCGCTTGCGCATCGCGTGTCGGCGGACGTCGTTTGTCAGCAGACCGGCGATCTCGGTGCTCAAGGCTTTGACATCGCTGAAAGGAACGAGAATGCCGCGTCCGTCGGCCAGCAATTCCCTCGCGTGCCAATAGGGTGTCGAAACGACCGCCCTTCCTAACCCGAAACTGCCGGCGAGCGTGCCCGATGTCATTTGCGCTTCGTTGAGGTAGGGCGTCACGTAGACGTCGCACATTGAAATAAAGTCGAGCAGCATCGCCTGATCGACGAACTGGTCGAAGAACACAACGTGGTTCTCGATCCCCAGCTCGCGTACGCGCGATGTCAAGCTGTCGCGATACGCTTCACCCTGACGTCGAAGGAGGTTCGGGTGCGTCGCGCCCAAAACCACATACACCGCCGTGGGGCACGACCTGATGATCGCCGGCATGGCGTTGATCACGTTTTCGATGCCCTTGCTCGGCGAAAGCAGACCAAACGTCAGGATGACGGTTTTTCCGTCGAAGCCGAGCTTGGCTTTTGCCTGATGCGTCTCGAGAAACGGAAAATCGGCGATTCCGTGCGGAATGACTTCGATCTTGCGACCCGGCACGCCGTGAACGGATTGCAGCAGCTCTCTGCCCTTTTCCGCCATGACGACGACTTTCGCCGAAGCATCGATGATCCGATCAAGCGTGTCACGCTGAGCCGGCGTTGGTTCGGCCAGGACCGTGTGAAGCGTGGTGACGACCGGCATATCGAGGCGCTTCAGGAGATCGACGATATCGTTGCCCGCCTTGCCGCCGAAAATTCCGTATTCGTGTTGCAGAGAGACGACGTCGAAATCTGCATCGTTCAAAAGCTCTGCAGCAAGACCATAGTCGTCGATCATCTCTTCGCGAACTTGAAAGCGCACGGCTGGCGGATAGTCGTAGGTGCAACCGGCGTCCGTCATGGCGATTACGCATGTCTCGAGATCCTGGCGAGATGCTGCGACCGCGCGATGCAGATCATGGGTAAAGGTGGCAATTCCACACCGGCGTGGAAGATGATTGCCGATGAACGCCACACGCTGAAGTGCTCTCATTTCGTTGGTTCCAGACGTCCGTTTGTTGGGGCCGTCGCTGCGCGAATCTTTCGCGGCCCTGCCGTGTTGGTCGCGCCCGTCTGATAGCGGTGCCGCAGCAGATTTGGAGCCTCGCGGCCGCCCGGGTAGGCGACGAGCCCCACCATGCCGAGAGCGCCCGTGTGCATGTCGACCCGGTCCGACTGCACAAACACGGCGTCACCTACGGCAACATTGAACGAGCCTGCGTGGACACTCCCGTCGACGACGAGTAGCCACGTCTCCTGTTCTGCTTCCAGGCACCATGCGGAGGCTGGCGGCAGCTCCACCTTTTCGAAGACGAAATGCGGGGTGGCGATGAGAAGCGTGCGTTCTCCGGTGAGCCGGCTCGGCTGCGCCTGAAGATTGGCGGGTCCGGCGTTCGCAACCGCTACCGCGCTTTCGATATGAAGGTCACGCTGCCGGCCGTGGTCGAACAAGCGGAACGTCGCGTCGCTTCGCTGCTGGATTTCCGCAATGACGAGCCCCGCGCCGATCGCGTGTATCGTTCCCGCTGGCACGGCGATCACGTCGCCCGGCGACACGGTGCGCCACGCGACGAGATCTGCGATCGAGCCGTCCTTGGCTGCATCGCGCAATTGTCGTGGAGTGATGCGTTGTTTCAGGCCGAGGGCAATCCGGGCTTCCGGAGCAGCGCTCAAGACGTACCAGGCCTCGGATTTTCCTCTCGCCAGGCCCATCGAAAGCGCAAGCGCATCGTCCGGATGGACTTGGATGGACAGTGGCTCGCTCGTAAACAGCAACTTGAGCAGGAGGGAAGAATCTGCCGGCGCTCCGGCGGTCCGCTCGTACCAGATTTCGCCGATCGCATTGCCAACGTGACGTGTGTTGCACCAGGGGCGCAGATCGGTAACGCCCCAAAGCTTCGCCAAAGCATGGGCGCGCGCGAGTTCGACCGCCATGACCCTTTCCTAATATTCGAGCGAACCAACGTTCTTGGACGTAACGCAGTCGCTACGTCACACGTTCAGCTCCGGCCGATCTGGCCGGACGTGAATAGCGCTAGCGCAGCAGTCGCGAGAGGCGACTATGAGCGGTGATGAAATATTCGAAGCAATCACCTGAGGTCGGCGAAGACACCGACCACGGCGCGTATTACTACATGTGGGGGTGAATGACGGCGATTACAAGTTCATTCTGATCGAGTGGCACTTTTCTCAGGTCAATTCTCTCGGTTTTCATCAGTCGCGCTTAACCTGCATTGATTCATGAGGTTAGGCAGCAGCGTGTGACCGAACCTTGACAGTCGTCGCCACTGATTTCCGCTCATTTAAAGATAAAAATGAAATCCACCCGTGAACGTGGGACAATGACGTCCTCTGCTAGGAAGAATTTGCAATGCCGCTGCAGCGAGGCGTCGTCCAAGGCTACGACTTCGACCGTATGGTCGTTGAGTTCACGATGCTGAATGATGCAAACGCGGTTGCGTGCGCGATCAGCACCGCGGCGATGGACGACCTTGAGGGAAGGCGTGACGTGAGCGCAGATCAGCGCATAGATCAGTTCATGCGACTGCGAGAAGCCATTGAAGAGCGCGCGTCGCGTAAGTTCATCGAAGCGCAGCCCCAAGCCGGCCGGCCACTGGTGTTGCGATCCAACGATTTCGTTAAGTAGTCGCCGCTCAGGTGAGCATCAGCTCGGAGGGAGCCTTCAAGTCGCTGCTGTCGCCGCATCGACGGGAAGATCGACCGGTGTATTCACGCTCTCAACGCTGTCGTACACGGATACTTGCACCACTGGGTGACCCTTCTTGATGATCATCCCGGCGGTTTCAGCGGCTCCAGCGGTCGCAAACGAGCGCTTCGTTTGCCTATCCACTTGAAGCCAGAACCTGCCGACCTCTGGCCGCTTTCGTTGGCTGACGACTTCGTTGTCGCTTTCCGGCGCAGGGTCTGCCATTTCGATCCGCTCTCTTACTCGCGGTGCCATTCGATTCTCCTGATGAGGGTGTGAGCGCTCTATGTAGTGACCGCGCAATGGGAAAGCCATGGTGCCGGCCAAATAACCTTGCGAATCTCGGCGGGCTTTGCCGCGCAAGGGCATGCGAAATGGCACTTCAGTGGCCGTTTGACTGATTTTCGGCTTCGCCACTTCATGGTTAGAGCGCACTGAACTCGTCGCCATCAAAGCGCCGACACCACTTCACGCAGCCGCTCAAAGCTTTCTGACCAGCCTTGCTCGTGGAGCGCCCGCCGCGCCTCGGTGGCAAACACACCTTGTGTGAGGCCCACCTCTGTCGATCCATCGGCGTCCCGAAATGACAGCACGACTAATGTCTCCAGATCATCCGGGTCCGGAGGCTCCCACAAGAACGTGTAGGCGAGGCGCGAAGGAGGATCGATCTCGCGAAATTCTCCCGTGAGGTGGAAGAGCGCCCCGTCCGGGGGCTGCATTGCGAAGCGATAGCGACCGCCGACGCGAAGGTCGATCTCAATACGCGGCGTGGTGAAGCCCCGAGGCCCCCACCACTTCGCGAGCCCCATCGGCTCGGTGCAGGCCTTGAATATCACAGAGGGAGTCGCGGGTAGGACGCGCTTCAAATGTAGAGCCAGCTCACTCGGTTGGTCTGCCATCTCTCACCCGCTGACGGGTCCGTTATCGATCAGTCTGCGAGGTGTCCAATGGGACGTGCCGTCCGCGATTTCTTGTTGAGGGCCCGTCGCTCCTGCTAGCATTTCCGCAACGAGTATCCGGTGAGGGTCCAAATGGCCAGGCGCCCGTTCGCGATCATATCTTCCCTGCTGATGTTGGCGCTCGCGCCCAATACGGCGAAGAGCCAGGACATCGACGTGATCATGGCGCTGCCGGCGCAGACGCTGACCTTCACCACCGTGTTCGTCGCGGAGGACATGGGGTTCTTCAAGAAGGAGGGCCTCAACGTCAGCTTCCGCAACCTCGTTGGCGTTGCGTCGCCGAACGCCGTGCTTGCGGGCAGCGCGCACTTCACGTTTACCACCGGCCCCATTTTCCTGCGCGCGGCTGCGCAGGGCCAGCGCTTTTACGCCATCGCCAACATGATCGAACGGCCGATGGTCGAGATCGTATTGCGCAAGGATGTAGCGGAGAAGACCGGCATCACGGAGAAGATGCCGTTCGAGGAGCGCGCGAAGCGCATGAAGGGCCTCACGATCGCGGTCCAGGGAATCGGCAGCATCGTCCACGCATGGCAGCGCTACGTGGCCGCGAAAGGGGGACTCGACATCGAGAACGATGTGCGCGTCGCCAACATGGATCCGCCGGCCATGCTTCCCGCCCTCGAGAACAAGCAGATCGACGGCTACACGACTTCGATGCCGTTCACGACGCAGGCCGTGCATAAGGGCCTTGCGGTCATGCTGGCGAGCTCGGTCACGGACGCGCCGGAGCTGGTCCCGTTCGCCTACGGACTCGTCTACACGACTCCCGACATTTGCCAGAAGAACAGGGACATGTGCGCGAAGATGGCGCGCGCGTTCGCGGCCGCCGGCAAGGTGACGCGGGAGCAACCGGAAAAGGTTTTCGAGGAGGTGCTGAAGAAGCGCTTCCCGAAGATCGAGCCGGAGCTGCTCAAGGCCGCCTGGATTCGGACCCACCGCGCGCACGCGACCGATTTTCGCGTGACCAAGGCGATGCTCGACAATTCACAGAAGGTCAGCCTCGTCGCGAAGCTGCTCGAGCCGAAGGACGAGCTGAAAAGCTACGATGGACTCTATACGGATGAGTTTTTGAAGTGAGGTCGTTGGCCTGATGCTTTCCAGAGTCGTTTGTGCAGGTCATCGACGATGATTACGTGCGTGACTGACATACGGGCCGAGCTTGGCGAATGTCCTATCTGGTCGCCGGCGGAGAACGTCGTCTACTGGATCGATATCCAGGGCAGGAAGCTGCATCGTACGGCACCCGACACGCGCACGACCGCGTCGATCGATTTGCCCAGCCGCCCGGGAATGATTGCATTGCGGAAGAAAGGTGGGTTGGTCGTCGCCCTGGAGGACGGCCTCTACGGTTGCGACCTGAAATCCGGGGCGCTTGATCTCCTCGTCTCGCTCGAAGCCGACCATCCGGAAAACCGGGCCAATGACGGTAAGTGCGACGCGGCGGGTCGACTCTGGGTCGGCACGATGAACGTGAGCCAGGCGGGTGAGCCGACCGGAAATTTCTACCGGATCGATCCCGACCTGACGGTGACAAAGATCAGCAGCGGCTTCAGAATTCCGAACGGCCTCGCGTGGAGTCCGGACGACAAGGCAATGCTTCATACCGACACACGTGCGAACGTCGTGTGGCGCTATGCGTTCGATCCGGCGACGGGCAAGCGCGGCGCCGAGCAAGCGTTTTTCCGTTTCGATCGCCCTGCGACCGGCGGCGTGGATGGCGCCGCCATGGATAACAAGGGCGGCTACTGGCCCGCGATG
Source organism: uncultured Alphaproteobacteria bacterium (assembly GCA_963711595.1). Taxonomy (GTDB): domain Bacteria; phylum Pseudomonadota; class Alphaproteobacteria; order Rhizobiales; family Xanthobacteraceae; genus JAUSIF01. The sequence goes on along the minus strand of CAVQER010000001.1, from coordinate 18,414 downwards.
TATGGGGGATCGAAACTGCTGCGCCTTCTCTCCGACGGTACTGTCGATCGCGAGATCGCGTTGCCCGTGTTGCAGCCGACCATGCCGACGTTCGGCGGTGCCGATATGAAGACGTTGTTCGTTACCTCGGCCGCTCAGAAGTTGAGCGACGCAGACTTGCGCGCTCAGCCGTTTTCCGGCGGGTTGCTCGCCGTCCAAACCGACTTCGTGGGGCACCCGGTTCACGCGTTTGGGGGCTAGTGCGAGTTCGAAGAGCAATCACGTCATGCCCGCGCTTGTCGCGGGCATCCACGCCTTGCGGCGCGGAGAAGCTTTAAGACGTGGATGGCCGGGACAAGCCCGGCCATGACAAGATTTCAGCCCAACGTGTACTCGACCACCTCGCGATACTCGCCGCGCTCATCGATCCGCGGTACGGCAAAGCCCGACTGGTTCGGCGCGTCGGGAAAATATTGCGGCTCGATACAGAAACCGGCGTGCGCCAGGAAGCGACCACCGTCCGCCAGGTATTTCCCGTGCCCAATCACCTCGACGCGCCGCCAGACCCGCTGGAACACCCTCCGCGCTCCTAACATTTCCGAGACTTCAACCGGCTCACGGAACCGAAGGACGGGCGCGTTCAGGCGCCCCGCGGAGAGATCTATGCGCTCGCTGCTACTCGCGATCAGTGTGTTTCTGTGCTTTCAGGCGTCAACGCTCGCAGCCCAGAATCAAACGGCGACGATTCGCGTCCAGGTCCGCGCCGCGGAGAAGCCGGTCGAGGATGCGGAAGTGGTCGTCGCCGGTACGACCCATCGCACCGACGCGTCCGGAACGACGACCGTCACCGCAGCTCCCGGGCACGGTCGAAGTCACCGTCGTGAAGACGGGCTTCGCTCCCGCGACCGCATCCGTGCAGGTTGCGGCCGGTGCCGTGCAAGAGGTTGTGGTGGAGTTGCAGCCACAGCCGACCGTCGAGGAGACGGTGACGGTCGTGGCGTCGACGCGGACCGACAAGCGCCTCGAAGATCAGCCGATGCGCGTCGAAGTGCTGGCGCGCGAAGAGATCGAAGAGAAGATGCTCATGACGCCCGGCGACATCGTCATGATGCTGAACGAAATGGGCGGCATGCGCGTGCAGGCGACGTCGCCGTCGCTCGGCGCGGCCAGCGTGCGGATTCAAGGCATGCGCGGCCGGTACACGCGGGTCCTGTCGGACGGACTGCCGCTCTTCGGTGACGTCGGCGGGCTCGGGCTGCTGCAGATCCCGCCGATGGATCTCGGGCAGGTCGAAGTCATCAAGGGCGTGGCGTCGGCGCTGTACGGAGCCGGCGCGATGGGCGGCGTCATCAATCTGCTCTCGCGACGTCCCGCTGGTGAGCCAGCACAGGAGTTCCTGCTGAATCGCTCGACGCGCGGGGCGACGGACGCGGTCACCTTTCTGTCCGCGCCTCTCTCGCGCGGCTGGAGTGCCTCGTTGCTGGGTGGCGGCCACTGGCAGGAGACGACCGACGTGAACGACGATGCGTGGGCGGATCTGCCGGGCTACAAGCGAGCGGTCGTGCGTCCGCGGCTGTTCTGGGACGGGGGAAACGGCCGGACGTTCTTCGCGACGACGGGCTTCACCTACGAGGACCGCAACGGCGGCACGCCGGACGGCCAGGTGCTCGCGGCCACGGGCCAGCCGTACGTCGAAGCGCTCGAGACGCGACGGTACGACGCCGGCGCGGTCGGCCAGTTCCTCGTCAAGGGGCGATACGTGGTGACCGCTCGCGCGGCGGTCGCGCGCCAGAGCCACGATCATCAGTTTGGCGAAGTCCTGGAGCGCGATCGGCACGATACCGCCTTCGGGGAAGTGGCCGTTCGTGGAACCGCGGGCCGCCAGACGTGGGTTGCCGGGCTCGCGATCGAACGCGACGCCTACACGCCGCGCGATGTGCCGCAGTTCGACTACACCTTCACCGTGCCAGGCGCATTCGTCCAGTACGACGTCAACGTCACGCCGGCGTTGTCGCTGTCGTCGAGTGGCCGGCGTGGACGTCCACAGCGAGTACGGCACCTTCTTCAGTCCTCGCGTGTCGGCGCTGGCGCGCGCCGGACGCTGGACCAGCAGACTGTCGGTTGGAACCGGCTTCTTCGGGCCCACGCCCATCACCGAAGAAACGGAAGCCGCCGGCCTGACGCGGTTGACGATCCAGCAGCCGCTCGAGGCCGAGCGCGGGCTTGAGCGCATCGTTCGACCTGTCTCGTACCGACGGCCCGCTGTCGTACACGGCGACGCTGTTCGCATCCCGCATCAACGACCCGATGCACGTGGAGCGATCGCCGTCGTACGTCCTCAGCACCTTGCCGGACCCGACGACGAACGTCGGGCTTGAACTCCTGGGAACGCTGCGCCGGGAGCCATTCTCCGTGACCGCGACGTACACCTACGTGCGAGCGCGCGAGACCGTCGATGCGATTGAGGAGGACGTTCCGCTGACGCCGCGCCACAGCGCCGGAATCGTCGGGATGTGGGAGAAGGAGGACGTCGGGCGCGTCGGGATCGAGTGGTACTACACCGGGCGGCAGAGCCTGGAAGAGAACCCGTATCGAGCTGTCAGCGAGCCCTACATGATTCTCGGGCTCCTGGCGGAGAAGCAGTTCGGGCGCGTCCGGCTGTTTGTCAACGGAGAGAACCTGACCGGTGTGCGGCAGACGCGCTGGGATCCGCTGCTTCGCCCCACCCGAGCGGCGGACGGTCGATGGACCGTCGATGCGTGGGCACCGCTCGAAGGCCGCAACATCAACGGCGGCCTGCGCGTTCGATTCTGACCCACCAGCCGGTGTAAACGTCGGTTCTTCCCTCCGCGTCAGATATGGCCCGACATCGTGAGCGCTTCGCGCTGGTGATTGTTGGCGTGTATCATCACCCCTCGAGCCGGCAGCTATCGTCGCGGCTCACAGCAACGCCTGCCCCGGATTCGGGAGGTCCGAACATGCCGCGCGCGCTTTGGACCCAGAAGCAGAACGGCCCGCCCCTGAACGATCCCTGTGGGCGACGTCCCGGTGAACGAAACAGGGGAGCTGCACGAGGCGTAGCATCGTAATGCCGACCGCTTCTCCCGCCCCTGGACAGGAGCCGGCGCCAGCCCGAGCGAACCCCGCAGAACGAAACATCAGCGCGATCGCCGAGTTGGAACGCGCCGCGCTTCACGAGCGAACGGCGGCGGACCGCCTGAGTGACACGATCAGCCGCCTGACCGGGAGCGCGCCGTTTGCCGCTGTTCACCTGGCCTGGTTCGTCGGCTGGATTCTCGTGAATACAGGGCACGTGTCAGCTGTCCGGCCGTTCGACCCGTTTCCGTTCAGTTTCTTGACACTCGTGGTCTCTCTCGAGGCGATATTTCTCTCCGTCTTCCTCCTCATGTCGCAGAATCGGATGAACCGTCAAGCCGACAAGCGCGCCCATCTCGACCTGCAAGTCAACCTGCTCGCCGAACAGGAGCTCACCGCGATGCTCCATATGCTTCAGGCGCTCTGCGCCAAGCATGAGGTCGACGTCGAGATCCCCAACGAGCGGATACGGCAGTTGCTCAAGGAAACTGACATACACAAGCTGGCGTCCGCGCTGAAAGAGCATTTACCGGACGAGTGAGCGGTTACAGAGACTTGGAAATTTGTAAATTTCCAAATCTCCCGCATTTCCAAGGTCTTTTCACAGTCGATAGTCGAATGTCTACCCTCACGGCTCAGCGATGGTAGAATGCCTACCGTCAATGCCGAAGAACGCATCCGCCCGAGTCGGTCTTCTCCAGGGCACGCTCGACATGCTGGTGCTCAGAACACTGCGCCCGGGACCGGCCCATGGCCACGAGATCGCGAAGCACATCCAACGGACGACCGACGAGGTGCTGCAGGTCGAGCACGGTTCTCTGTACCCCGCGCTTCACCGGCTGGAACGGAAAGGCTGGGTGAGCTGATTGGGAAACCGCGAAGGGCGGTAATCGCGAGTTCAAGTACTACCGGCTGACGCCAGCCGGTCGAAAACAGCTCGCGCGAGAAGCGTCCAAGTGGAAGCAGCTGGCCGACGCGATCGCCCGGATCATGTCGCCGGCTGAGGAGACATGACATGCGTTCGCGGCACTGGTTCGGGGTGCGGCGGTTGACGCGGGACGAGCGCGATCGAGACATCGACCGCGAGATCCGCGCACATCTGGAGCTCGAGACGGAGGAGCAGCAGGACGCCGGGATGGCGGCGGACGAGGCGCGCTACGCTGCCGCCCGGGCTTTTGGGAACAGGACGCTGATTACCGAGGAGGTCCGCGCGATGTGGGGAACACCGTCGCTCGATGCATTTCTTCAGGATGTCCGCTATGCGCTGCGCACGATCCGCCGTGCTCCGGGTTTTGCGGCGATCGTGGTGGGATCCTCGGCGGTCGGGGTCGGCGCGTGCTCGGTGATCTTCGCCATCCTCAACTTCGCGCTGTTTCAGCCGCTGCCCGTCGATGCGCCCGACCGCCTGATGACGCTCTCCGAGCACGATCGGCGTACGGGTCAGTGGAACCAGCTGTCGTATCCCGACTTTCGAGACCTGCGCGAGGCCCGTGCCTTCGAGGGCATCGCAGGGTCCATCGACCTGCTGCCGGCGTCCATCGGGTCGCAGGGTGATCCTCACCGCCAGTGGGGAGCGCTCGTCACTGCGAACTACTTCGCCGTAGTGAGACCCAGGTTCGCTGTCGGCCGTGGTTTCGATGCGAGCTCCGACGACAGACGCGGAGAAACCCGCGTGGTCGTGCTGAGCCATCATCTGTGGCAAGCACGGTTCCAAGGCGATCCGGGCATCGCCGGCCGAACCGTGACGATAAACGGGCGCCCGGCGACGGTGATTGGCGTCACCGGCGGCCGGCTTCCGCGGCACGGAAAAGGGTTTCTTTTCGGAGTTCTGGATACCGTTCTCGATGATCGATGAGCTGGAGGCTCGCCAGGGGCCGATGACGGAGAACCGGCAGCGTCATTCGTGGGCGGCTGTCGCCAGACTACGCCCTGGCGTCGACGCGCAAGAGGCGCTCGTCGAAGTGAATCTCGATCGCGGACAGGCTGAACTCGACCTTTGGCGCCGCTCCGGCATCCCGCGGCTTCCACGTCGAACAAGCCGGGCAGATCGATGCTGAAATGCGCCAGATGGCGCTGACGTTGTTTTCGCTCTTGCTGGGCGCCACCGTGCTCGTCCTGCTGACGGCGTGCGCGAACGTGGCCAATCTCCTCTCGGACGGGCGTCGGCGAGGAAGCGGGAAATCGCGGCGAGGATGGCTCTGGGAGCCAGCCGCGGCCGTCTGCTGCGCCAACTCATGACCGAGAGCCTGCTGCTGGCGCTGCTCGGTGGTGTTGGAGGCTGGCTCATCGCGGCCTATGGATCGTCGATGATCGGGTCTCCTCCGGGTTCCGCTCGGGTGGCCCTTGGATCTCTCGATTTCGCTCGACTACCGGGTCCTGCTCTTCTGCATGGCACTGTCAACCGTGACGGGCGTCGTCTTCGGTCTGGTGCCTGCCCTGCGGGCTACGAGATCGGATCTGGTGACCGACTTGAAGGCTGACGAGCGCGGCCGCGCCGCAGTCGATCGGTTCGGCCTCCGCAACGGCCTTGTGGTGGCGCAGGTGGCCATTTGCACCTTGCTGCTGCTCTGCACGGGACTGTTTCTGCGCAGCCTGCAGGTGGCGCGAGGGATGGACCTCGGGTTGACGAACCGCAATTTGTTGCTGCTCGCATTCGATCCCGGCCTGGACCGCCGTTCTGATCCGGAATCCCGGCTGCTCCTGCGCGACATCCTCGAGCAGAGCACACGCCGTTCCAGGTGTGGACTCCGCCACCCTGACGACCAGCGTCCCGCTGACTCTCATCATGAATAATTCGAGATTCGTGTCCGAGGAAAAGAGCGCGGATCCGGAGAGCCCACGCGTCGGTACCGACATTTACAGCATCGGACCGCACTTCTTCGCGACGATGGGGATCTCGTTCCTGGCGGGCGCGCGATTTCGGTTTCGATGGGCAGGCCCGGACAACGTCGCGATCGTCAACGAAGCCTTCGCCCGGGCCGCGTTTCCGGAGCAGTCGCCGATTGGCCGGCGGGTCCTTGGAGATGGCAAGACAGCTGCGAGATCGTCGGAGCTCGTCGCAACGGCGAGTCTCGCACGATCGGCGAAGAGCCGCATCCATGCATCTATCTGCCGATTCTGAACGAGTACTCCGCCGCGCAGAGCCGCAGTCGGCGTCACGCTCGTCGTGAAGACCAGGGACGCGGCCATCTGCTATGCCGGGCCACTGCGGGAAGCAATCCGGCGCGCTGATCCATCGCTCGCGGTCTTCGACGTCCGCACGATGGAGAGCCACCTCGCTGATGCCTTGATCATGCCGCGTCTGGCCGGGACGCTCTCGGCGTTGCTGGGTGCATCGGGCTCGTCATCGCGACTATCGGCGTCTACGGTGTCATCAGCTTCGCCGTCGCACGGCGCCGTAGAGAAATCGGCATCCGGCTGGCCATCGGGGCAAGGCCGCGCGAGATCCTGGTGATGATCTTGAAACAGGGCGTCGCGCTGGCCTTCATCGGTACCGTCGTCGGCTTTCTCGCGGGCCTGGCCGTCACGCGTTTCGCCGCCAGCCTGCTCTACGGTGTGGATCCAATCGATCCGATGACGTTCGTCGCCGTGCCCTCGTTCCTCCTCTCGGTGGCGGTCCTCGCGTGTTTGCTGCCTGCGCGAGCCGCGGCGCGGCTGGATCCTGTAGAGGTTCTTCGCACTGAGTAGGATTCGGTGAATTTTGCCAAAGCTCTACGAAGAGCTCGCGTCATGGTGGCCGCTTCTGTCGTCGCCGGCCGATTACGAGGAAGAGGCGGCGTTTTACGGCAGCACGCTGGCCGCCGCGTGCGAACGTCCGCCGCGCACGTTCTGGAGCTGGGCAGCGGCGGCGGTAACAACGCGTCGCATCTGAAGGCGCATTTCGAGATGGTCCTCGTCGACCCATCGGCCGGGATGCTGGCGGTCAGCCGCGCGCTGAATCCCGAATGCGAGCATGTCGAGGGCGACATGCGCACGGTGAGACTCGGCCGCCAGTTCGACGGGGTCTTCGTCCACGATGCCGTGTGCTACATGACCACCGAAGCCGATCTGCGCATGGCGATCGAGACCGCGTTCGTGCACTGCAGGCCCGGAGGCGCGGCGCTCTTCGCCCCCGACCACGTCCGCGAGAACTTCCGGCCTTCCACCGACCACGGCGGCCACGACGGCCAGACCCACGGCCTGCGATACCTGGAATGGACGTGGGATCCCGACCCGGCCGACACCACCTACTTCGTCGACTATGCGTACCTGCTGCGCACGCCTGACGGAGCGGTGCGCGTCGAGCACGATCGGCACGTCGAAGGTCTGTTCAGCCGCGCGGACTGGCTCCGCCTGCTGTCGGAGGCGGGGTTCCAGGCGCGTGTCGTGCCCTTCGAGCATTCCGAGCTCGAACCTGGCTCCTACGAAGTCTTCGTGGCGAAAAAGCCGACCAGCTGACGACGAAACCCCGCTGCCGATGTAGCTGGCGGGCGGCAGAACCGCCGCGTCGGTGGCATTGACACCTTCCCCAGAGACTGGGTACGTTGACCCGCCATCAGCGTGTGCCGCTCAGCCCAAGCTGAACCACGTCGACAGATCGCGAGCGAGTTGGTCAAATTCAGAGAGACGCTGCGCGTCGGAGGGCGAAGTCCTATGAGTAAGAGCGATGCCCAGAAAATCCGGAAGATCAAGAAGATGCTGAAGGGAGCCGCAGGAAAACGGCTCGACAGCGTGCGCGTCGCTGAAGCAAGCGGACCCGACCGTTTCCGGAACGCCGACAGCCGCCGCGCGGCCGCGACGCTGTTGTTGCCGTCGCTGAAAAATCGCGCGACAGTGAGGGAGTTCGCCGCTCTGGTGGCGAAAGACGACGCGAAGCTCGCTGCCACGTTGAAGAAAGCCAAGGCGGATTCGGTGAAGAACTCCGGCGCGATGCACAAGGTGCTGAAGGCCCAGGCTGCGGCGCGGCTCAAAGGGCTCAAGGCCGTCGTGGCGGCCCCTGCGGCCGCCGGATCGGCGGAATATCATCTGCTGAACCAGCCGTTCCTGATCTGGCCGACGAACAGCATCGATCTGGAGGCTTCCGAGATCGTCCCGTCCAACAGCTGGGCGAAATTCCGTGCTTGAAATCGGAGAAGGGAAACGCTTTTACGGCGACGTGAAGTTCTATTTCCTGTGGAGCAACCCCAAGGACAAAGTCGCGGTGATCAATGTCGACGGGTACGCCATCTTTCATGGATACGCTTATGTCGGCGTCGGCGGCGGTATCTTCCCTGGTGACCGGATGGCCAGTGTGTCCGTTGACGGGCGACTGGACATCCTCGAATGGTGGAACCAGCCGCCGACCCAGCCTCCCACGCAACCCGACCAACTGGTGAATGTCGCGAGCCTCAGAGTGACGGCGTACGGCTGGAGCGAGGTCGGCGCGATCGACGCCCGCGAAATCTATCGCGGCTATGACCTGCGCCACACTCTCTTTCTGGTCCCGCCCTTTGGCACCCTCGTCTTCACGGTGACGGCGGCTGTCTCGTTGAGCACGGGGTCCGATAGCGGCTTCGCGCAAATCGATTTCGCCAGCGGTGCCTACCAGGTGGGAAGCCCCGCCGTGCTGGTTGCCGTTCTCAGCTCGACGCTCGACCGGCACGTCGAAGGTCTGTTCGACCGCGCGGACTGTATCCGCATGCTGTCGGGGGTGGGTCCAGCCCGCGCGTCGTGCGCGACCATTCCGTCCATCCCCCGGGTCTGGACCGAAGTCGAGGTCCTTTTTTTCCCCCAAGGCCTTAGTGCATTTGAAAATCTGGTGATTGTCACTCTGGTAATTGATTGAGCGTGGTTGGATTTGGTGAGTGGCGAATTTATTGAAGATTGAGGGAATGCAGTCCCAAAATGGCTACCCCGTTCGCGCGCTGGATTTCAGCGACCCCCAACGCCATGGCCAGCATTTCGGACGCGTGCGGTACCGGAGGACGTAGTGGTTGGCAAGGCCGACCCGCATGATCATCCAAGTGCGCAGGGCGCGGTGACCCAAAGCTGCAGACCTGGTCATAGGCTTGGCGTCCCTCTGACGGTTGCCTCCTGAACGATGATCGGCCCCAGGCCGCAATCCGAACGGACGCCGGCGGACCTTCGACTCCTCTGCACCTCGAATGACGACGTTCATGGTAGCGGGTCTCGCCGGATAGACCAGCCAATCCAGCCAATAGAGCAACTGGCCCTTGCTGTTGAATACGGAAGATCTCGCCGATGGCGCGGATGCTCTCGGTGGTCGTGGCAGAGACCGTATATGTCACCACTTCGCATGGATACAGCTTGACGCGAACCTTCCTGTTCTGCAGGTGCTCGAGCGTCCCCGAAGCGAGAGTTTCTTGAGGCCCGGCCGGACATGGCGCCGTGGCGGCAGCTTGATGATGCCGATAGAAGCATCACAGATATCAAAACGGCATTCCGCATAGATCACCCTCTGAAAGGCGAACCGACACGATCGGGGGGGACAAACGAAGACGACCTGTGCGACGTGAGGCCAGGCTAGGGGCTCGAGCACCAGTGTAGAAGCCAGGGGGATTAATCGGGCTAGCCGACTGGTCGTCCAGCGCCCGAATCCCGACAAGTGGCACTTTTGTGCCAGTCGTGCTCCACCATCAGGCCATTGTCCCGCTTGCGGTGGCAGGTCATTCTTGGGACGCGCTACTTCGCGACAACTTTGCGGCGTCGCCAAGGCGATCCGCCGAATCCGCGGGAGAGACGTCGGTTTGGCCCTCGCCTGGTATGCACCAGTGCGCCCCGTCTCAACACGTTCAGATGGTAGAAGGAGTCAGCATGAAGAATTTCGTGGTCTCGAGCAAGTACATACGCCTGATGCTCAGGAGCGTGATTGCCGCAATTGTCGTCCTGGCGCCGATGCTCAGCACGGCCGCATACGCAGCGCCGCTCGTCATCGACAAGCCCATCACGCTGAAGGCTGGAGAAACCCTCGATCTGTACCGCGAAGAAGACATCGAGATCAACGCCAACATCACACAGCGAGGGAACACGGGCGAAGTCTCCATCCAATCTGGACGAATATTCGCATTGCGGCAGGCGTCACCATCACTGCCGGCGAGACCGTGTACATCAGCGCTGGGGAAGAGCTCGATCTGGGAGTAGGTGCACGACTGACCGCCCGCAATCGCGACGGGGCGATATACCTGAAGGCAGGTGACCTCTCCGGTGAGCTTATTCTGCAAGGGAAGAATGTCCTTCGTGCGGCCCACCTCGACCTGTACACAGACAGCACGGCGATTCGAGTGGGAGCGAAATCGGAGCTGACTGGCGAATCAATCGAGTTGGTCGGTTCTGGGATCGTTGAAGTGCTCGATTCGAAGCTGACCGTACACCATCAGAATGGTCCATGGCTCTTGCTTCTGGTCTATTCTGACCCCGAGACGAATTATGCCCCGTCTACTCTCGACCTGACGGGAACGAAAGTTCGACTCTCCAAAGGGACCGAGCTCGATATCGAAGCAGACATTCTCATCGGGACGACCTTGACCAGCACCCCGTAGTCGCATTCAGTAACCCGCGTCGGACGTGATTGTCATGGAGGGTCGGCCGTCAGGCCGGCCCTCTCGTGTTTTGTCCCTGTTGTGCCTGCTACCCATGTGCCATCGCCCGAACAACTGGCCCCTTTGTGCCAGTCGTCCTCCACGATCGAGCCATTGTCCGGCCGGCGGCGGCGGGGCATTCTTGCGTCACTCGTGAAAAGACTGCGGCGTCGCAATGGCGATCCGCCGAATCCCGCGGGATAGATGTCGGTTTGGTCCTTGGCTGGTATGCGCCAGTGCGCCTCGTCTTCAACACGACCAGATGAGAGAGAAGGAATCGGCAATGAAGAATTTGGACACGAACAAGTACACTCGCCGGATGCTCAGGAGGGTGATTGCCGCAGTCGTCGTCTTGGCGCCTATGCTCAGCACGGCCGCATACGCAACGCCGTACGTCATCGACCAGCCAATCACGCTGGCGCCTGGACAGGACTTCGTTCTGGATCACGAGAATGACGTCGTGATCAACGCCAACATCACACAGCGAGGAAAGACGGGCAACATCTCCATCTATTCCTGGGAGAATATCCGCGTAGCGCCAGGCGTCTCGATCACTGCCGGTGAGGTCGTGTGGATCGCCGCTGACGGCGGGCTCGAATTGGGACAGGTGCAAAGGTGCGCGCCCGCCACCGCGACGGGTCGGTATACCTGAAGGCAGGTGACTTCTACGGTGAGCTTGTTCTGAAAGGGAAGAACGTCATTCAGGCGGCCCATATCGACCTGTACAACGATCGCGCGGCGGTTCGCGTGGCAGCGAAATCGGAGCTGACTGGCGAATCAATCGAGTTGGTGGGCTCCGGGATCATTGAAGTGCTCGATTCGAGGTTGATCGTCCAGCATCAGAATTCCCCATACCTTTTGATGGAGGTTTATTCTTACCCCGACACGTATGAGGTCCCAAGCATCCTCGACGTGACGGGAACTCGTATTCGACTCGCCAGGGGGACTGAAGTCGATATCCAGGCCGACACGGTAATCGGCACAACCTTGACCAGTACCCCGTAGTCTTTGTATCCAGCCACCCGCGTCGGATGTCATTGTCATGGAGGATCGGCCTGACCGCCGACCCTCGGTTTTTACAGCACACCCTGGCTCTTGTCGCTACCTGAAGATCTCCGGATAACGACCCGGAAGATCCTCCTCCTCCCATTTCGTGCCCCGCAGCTTCTCGACCCCGCCCTTCGCCAGCGGCATCGCTTGGCTCGTCCGCGCCTGGTACGGGACGGCAGCCGCGCTCCGAAGCCCCTCGGCCGATGTTTCGAGGCCGGCAGGAATTCTCCTGTACACCTGATGAATGTCCTGCAGCGCAGCCTCGAACAACTCCTTCCCTTGCAGAATCAACCACGCCCGGAAATCACGGAACCCATCGTCGGAGCAGCCGCCCTGGGCCATGTAGGCGAGTGCCCAGAGGTCCCAGTGGTACGCGAGCGCCAGCTTCTCATCGAGCAACGCCTGGAAGCGTTTGATTGGACGGCTGAAAAAGCCTCGAGCCGCCCCGACACTCCTTCGATCCGCTCGGCCACCGTTTCGGCGCCGCTCCCGCCACCCTCGATGACCTCCCAGAATATCGACTCGTTGATCTTGCGCGGGTCGGGCTTCGTCGTGATCTTCCGCCGCTCTTCACGCTCGAAGAGCGCAATCTCCGCATCGAGGAGTCTCCATCTCAGTTCTATCGTCGAACTCGACGAGGATCGTCCGGAGACGCTGCATGCTGCTCAACGCAGCGCCCTTCACGGTGGCCATCGATGTCTTCGGCTCGGGAAGCTTGTGCCTCAGCGCGTGCATCTCCCAGAAGTGTCCGCGTTGGACGGCGATGATTCCACGCCAGAGGCGCTTCAGCTTGATGAGCTCGGCGTCGCGCCGCAAGGCGTCGATCGCCTGCTCGAGGAACTTGTTCTCGGCGCGCCAGTCCCAGTTCCAGCAGGTCAGGAGATAGTGCACGATCGCGTCGTACGCCTTCTTTGCGAGGTACGCCCCGAACACGGTGGCGCGAGCCTGCTCGAGTCCCTTGATGACAGGCGTCTCAATGCCTTCGATCACAAGCGACTCGCGCGTGCCGTGCTTCTCGACGAACATGTCGATGTCGCGGTCGAGATTCCTGAACGTGAGGCCCGTCAGGAAGTTCTCGTGGTCGTGTTTCATAGGGTGCCCGCTGAGATCGGTAGCGGCACTATTGTGCCATTGCCACCAGTGGCCTCACGCTTTTTCAGCGCATTTTCACGCTTCCTTCACGACTTCGCGCGCGCTGATGAGGTACGTTACCAACAGGTCAGGGCTCGAGACGCCGAGAGATCTCGTAGTGGCCTGGGCGTCATATCGTCCCTCGACCAACCTGCCAATGGCGAAAATCCTCTGGCTGTTCCTCGTCCTCCTGACGGCCGCGTGCCGGCTGGCACCAGGCGGCCGCCCTCCGAACAACCACGAGGTGTTCTATCAGCATGTAGCGATCGAGATGAACGCTCCGGAGCTGTGCGGCAAGATCTCTCAAGACGCCGTTCTTGAGCGCCGGCTTGACGCGGTCGGGATATCAGGTGCACCTCGTGCGATCCGGGTGTTACTACGATGTGGCCACCAAGTATGGGCGCAGTGAGCTGTGTCAGCATGTCGTGCCTATCAACACCATCTTCCTGGATGGCAGCTTTATTCCGCAGACACTGCGAGAAGGAAATCGCCAGCAAAGGCCCTGACGAATCGGTCAGCACTTACTTCCTCAACGACGATCGTTTAGCGCCGTTGTTTGAGGCGATGGGGTACACGGCGACGATGTTTCAGGAGGCGGGGATTATCCCGCAGTTGATAAGCTACGAGAGTATTTATTTCCGATTGGCCGACCAGGAACACATCGTCGACAGAATCAGCAAGGCGACCGGGCGGTCTGATCTTTCTGTTGATGACTCAGAGCTCTTGTTCGAGCTGGCCGCACATGTCACCACTGACATCGCGTGGTGCCGGCGGATTCGTGATGGAGTGAAGAAGCCGGACTCCCGTCACGGGAAGGCTCCGGCGAGATTTTTCGTGACCAGTGTGTCTTTCAGCTCGCCCACAACACGCGACGACGGGAATATTGCGACGCCATTCCGAATCGCCCCGAATACCAGAGAGACCCTTATGACTCAAAGAAGACCAACTGTCTCAGGCAGACAGCCCCAGCGTATGACTCGCACGGGCGATATGGACCTCTGGTGCCGGCTGACGACGGACGATCATCCGGCTGCTGAAGGCCCTCGGTTATCCTCCCCCCGACGTCAACGACGTGAACCCGGAACAGTTCGCCGCGGCCTGCGGCGACTACGTGAGGGCCCTACACGTTCCCGCAGGGGATAGGGACACGCAGCCGGATTACTGGAGCAAAAGCGGAAGGTTGCCCTCGAGCGCAGAGCGTTCCTGAAAAAGGTCGCGTCGCTTCCGACCTATGAGTAATTCATGAAGCGGCACAGCTAGTGTCGGGAGAGAAACCAGACGCCGGTCCGTGATCCCGAGACTACGTCTGGCAAACTGGCGGTCGGACGGAGTGGGTGGCCAGCACGTCCGGATGACTAAAGGGCTGGCGCGAGCCCGCGTACCCGGCGAGCATTTCGGAGCAAGCAATTTACCGTCAACTTTTTCTTGCGAGAAGCAGGTAGCAGGACGCGGTACCGGGGCTCGCGGCCATCAGCGGATATTTTCCGCGCCAGCGCCGCGATGCCAGATGTAGGCGGTAAAGGGGTACCGTCACGTATCGTTCGAGCACATTCGACCGGTAAAGCCGACAGTAAGGGTTGTATGAGAGGCACTGCACGTTCGACTCACCCAACCGATGCATCCAGGCGATGTACTGCTCTCGGCTATGGTTGGTGCGAACCATACCGAGCCGGTTTTCATCGCCTGATGCGCCTGCCGCGCTTTGCGGGCCTGGAGGGAAGGCGATGAGTCTGCGAGTTCGCCGAGCTACGGCCCTCACGAAGCGAACCGCTGTTCCGAGGGGGTTACAAGCGAGTTTTAACGGCAGGGCATGCCACGGCGACCGATCTGGGATGATCACCATGAAAAGCATCCCGCCTGGTCGCAGCAACCGAATCGCTTCGCTCAATACAGGCAGAGGATCTTCGAAGTGCTCGAGAAGGCCGATGTTGTAGACGCAGTTGTACGTGCCCGAGGGCAACCCGGTGTCTTGGGCGTCCCTCAGTTCGGTACGCGGCGCCGGAAGACCACAGGCAGCAAAATTCTTGACCGCAAGCTCCAGGCCAGCCGACGCCAGATCGACCAAGGTGATTTTGCAGCCCTTGCTCGCCAGATACATCGACGTGGTGCCGCGACCGGACCCGAGCTCGAGGCACTGCGCGCTCATGCCGCGGTCTTTGGTTAGATGCCACAGGTCCTCGAAATAGCCGCGCTGCCAGAGCCTCCATCAGCGTTCGGGGTGCGCCTGGCGTGTAAAGAACCGCATCGTGCTGCTCTAACGCCTTCCATGCCCCGTTCCAGCGCTCCCAATCGCCCGCCGGGCTCTCGACCGATCTGTTCATCGAACGTCCACCTCGCCGTCCCGGCCTGCCATCTCGAGCAGCTTGTCGACGAGACGCAACTCCGTCTTCGCCAGCGACTCGACAGTGCAGCCGCCGATATGCGGCGTGATGATCAGATTGTCGTGCGTCGCGGCGTAGTTGCGGAGGGGGTGACTCTGCATACCCTGGGCAAGTCGATGCTCATCGGCGAGAACGTCCAAGGCAGCCCCCGCCAACTTGCCGCTCTCGAGCGCACTGAGAAGCGCGGACTCGTCGACGAGCTCGCCCCGCGCGGTATTGATGAACCACGCGGCTGCCTTCATTTGATCGAACTGCGCCCGACCGAACATCCCTCGAGTTTTGGGGTTGAGGTCAACATGTAGCGTTACCACATCGGATTCTTCAAGGAGCTTGTCCAAGGGAACGATCGTCACGCCGCTCTCTGGTCGGCAGTCGTCAGGCTCCGCCGTTGAGGTGAGGACGCGCATCCCAAACCCCTGAAGATACTGGCTGACAATTCGCCCGAGCCGGCCGTATCCGACGACCCCGGCCGTTTTTTCAAATACATCATGGCCCTTGAAGAGCTTCCCTGTTCCATCCACCGCTCTGGACGTGTGCGGCGGCTGCTGGCACATGCCGCGTTAGCGCGAGCAGCAATCCGATAGTCAGCTCCGCGGTGGCGCGCACCTGCTTCAGAAACTCGGCGTCCCCCCGAAGGGAGAGCACACGAATGCGCCGGCGGTCGGCCTCATCGAAATCGATGTGGCCAAGGCCGGTCGTATTGGTCACGATTACTCGAAGCCGCGGAGCGGCCTCCATGACTTCCGAGTCAATCCGGTTCCGCAGCCGAACCCAGAGCACGTCGGCATCTCGGACAGCGGCCAGGATTCCCTCCCGGTCCAGATCGGCTGTGATGACCTCCGCATGACGGCGGAGGCGAGCCAAGCCCTCCGGAGCGAATTCCCTGGACTCCGCGATCAGCACTTTCATCGGGGCCGGCCGGTCGTTGAAACCCGCCCGTTCAGTCACACCGCCGAAGGCTCCCCTCTTGCGTGGTACTTCAACAGCTGTTCGGCGAGGAACAGGTCGAACCATTCGTCGATGTTACAGGCGCGGTCCGAAGGCACTATCCAGGCGCGGCAGTCTCGCCCCTTGATGGAGTGATCAACCATGAGGGTGTCGCGTCGGGTCGGATCAGATTCGAGCCCTCCCGCAGGTACAGCTTCGGCAGATCCTGCCGGCGCTGTCCTTCGAACTGTTCGGCGAACGGCGGATCAGTGACCCGGCCGTTCTGGTCAATGTACTTCATTCTCGCCGGGTGCTTCTCGCCCACGTCGACAAACGAGATCACGGAGTCTGCACCCGTCTGCTCGAGCAACTGCACGGCTCCGTCAATGTCGCTCGGCCGACGAAGCGGGGTCGTTGGTTGCAGGACGAGGATGGCGTCGAAGACCTCGCCCTGTGCCTCGAGCCGCCTGACGACATCCTGCAGGACGGCAATCATCGGGGTGTTGTCCCGCGAGAGGTCCGGTGGTCGTAAAAAGGGCACCTCAAGCCCATACGCCCGGCCTATCCGGGCAATCTCGTCGTCGTCTGTCGACAGCACCACCCGTTTCAGCTGGCGTGCGCCAAGCGCCGCGCGGGCGGTGAACGCCAACAGGGGCTCTCCCCTCAGCAGTACCGATGTTCTTCCGTGGAATTCCCTTGGAACCCCCTCGGGCGGGCACAATTCCCAAAACCTTTAACACAGGATCGAGGATACAACGCCATCGTTTGGGCGCAAAGCCGCCAATCGGCCCGGCCGATTGGACTTTGGTCGTAGCACCTTTGTGCTACCACCTAGCACCTAAGTGCTATCGATCTACACGGGTGAGTTGAGGTATCAATAAATCTCTGGGCACGTTCGTGCTCAAAACGGGCGCAAAGGACGGCTCGGGCCTCATAAAACCCAATCAAACCGGTAAGGAAACAAAAGGGAGGAAACCGCGGATGAGTATGAAATCCATTCGGTCGGGTATTGCGGACCTTCAGTCTCATCCAGAGCAGTACGTCACCGCTCAAGAGCTCGCCGATTACTGGTCCGTGAGCCGCAAGCAGATCTACAAACAGATCGATGCGGGGACGCTGCCGGCCATCCGACTGGGTCCCCGCCTCTGCCGGATTCGAACCGTCGATGCGCTCAGATTCGAGCGTCAAGCGCGGATGACACCGGCGGGCAGAGAAGAGGATCTGCGCGTCGGCGTCCACTAGTCCTCCGCCCTGCGCATCGCCCCACGACGACACTGAGAACCAGCCCTGAACAGGCAGGCAAGCTGTTGGTTCAGCGGTCTGGCAACGAGATGCGAGCATGGGGCGCCACTGTGCCTGGGGTGTCGCTGTGTGGGTTTCCCAACCCTTGGGTCGGGACGTCCGGTTCCAGGGGACAGCGGCAAGACTCATCATCTTCAGATCTGCCAGCGCCGATGTCGGTGTCGGTGTTGCATCGCTAGAGCGTTCGCATGCGATATTGCCCGACCTGCGGATCCTCTGAGATCCACCGATCCAAGTCGAGCTCGATCATCGAGCGGATCCGGAAAGTCGTGACCTACCACCGGCCCCATCGCTGTCACGCCTGCGGCTGGCGCGGCTGGGGTCCCCGACCGACGTACCGACTCAGCCCTCGGTGGGCGCCTGAACAGGCTCCCCCGGACCTCTCCCCGATCGACCAAGTCGTCAGTAAGGGGCGGAGTCCGGACGCTGTGCTGAGGGTGAAGAAAATAACGGAAAACTAAGAGGGCACGACGGGGTCAGCCGATACCACGGGCCGACCCCGTCGTGATCCCCCTAGGGCGTGTCGAAGAAAAGCCCGCTCATCACACTGGCGCCCGAGACCCTGAGGATCACGTGGCCCTTCACCCGCCACACGAGGTATTTGCCGTCCCCGAATTCGGACACTGTCTGGCTGTCGAGTACCTCGCGCGTTATCGCGTCGAGAACCTCTATCGTCTGGACGCGGTTGCGCCGATCCCAATCGAGGACGTACACCGCCACATCGTGCGCATCGTCATCCTGGAGGCCGATGTCGACTGTGAAGGGCGCCCTGTGCCAGAGGCCTGCGATGCGCTGATCGCTATCGGCCTTTTGCAGTGCGCGGATCTCGGTCGTTGGGTTCCGCCACACCGCTTGCAACGCCGTCTTCGTTACGATGGCATAGGCCGGATAGCGGACCGCGTCCCCGATCACGTTGAAGCCATCGGCTCCATACACCGTCTTCCAGCTGCCCTGCGTTGCTGAGTCCGTCCGGAGAAATGTCGCGGTGGCGG